>NZ_SSOM01000084.1:63997-123092 GCF_029871235.1 Pseudomonas sp. BN411 | reverse complement strand
GTTGGGCCTCGTTCCTCGGACCAACCTACGGCGGGACACGTCCCGCCTGGCGAATGAGTTCGCTCCCCAAAATGAGTGCGACGCCTCACGCAAACCTCCCGTAGGTTGGTGTAGAGCGCAGCGAAACCCAACGATTGCCGGAAGTCCGCTGTTGGGCCTCGTTCCTCGGACCAACCTACGGCGCCCCTACAAAGGTTTCTCGGTAGCCCGGCACAAATCGCAGGCAAAAAAAGACCCGGCAATTTGCCGGGTCAATAACCGTGATTAGCCTGATGAGGAGATAATCTGATGAGTCCGAAATCTGGGCTTGTCAGCTTATCCAGCTGGCCGCGAGGCCAGTGAGGTGAATAATAATGATTCTCATTTTTTGGTCAAGCGATATTTGCTCACAGATGTGAATCAATTCCATTTATCGACCAAAGGTCCGGCCACCCGCCCCATTCACGCCAACTCCAACCCCGCCTCCGCCAACGTCCGGCGATAGCACTCGCGCAGCGGGTCCAGGCGGCTCCACACCTGCCCTACGCATTCATCCAGGGCGATATGGCTGCTGGCGCGCACACGGGCATCGAGGCCGCATCCCTGATAGAACGCATTCACCACCTCGACCATGGGCTCGCGCTGGTTTTCCATCAGCACCGCGGCGTGGGCCAGTACCACATGGCGGCTATCGCCGCGGCGGCGGCGCCAGCGTTGTGCGGTGCCGACCAGTTTTCGCGACGCCAGGGTGACGTTGTAGCGACCGTCACAGAAGGCGCCGTCCACTTCACCCAGCCCGCCCTCCAGCCCCATGCCGGCCAGCCAGTCCAGCATCGGATGGCAGAGCCGCAGATAGGCATTCTCGATACGGGTCATTTCGCTCTCGCGAGGCGGCAAGGCGTAGGCCAGCGCCACATTCAGCACGGCGGGCGATTGCGGTACGGGTTCGCCGCCGCTGTCGCGCAGGGCCACTGGCCAGCCCAGTGCCCGGCATTCGGCCTCGGCCTCTGCGAACCCCGCCAGGCGGCTCATTCGTTGCGGCATGACCAGCGCCGCCTCCTGTGGTCGCCACAGCAGCAATCCGCACTCCTGTTCGCCCTGCTGGATGCGTTCCAACAATTGGCGTTCCGCATCCAGCCCCTCGACCACCGCGAACCGTGAAACCTGGTGCATGCTTCCTCCCACACAACGTCAATTTTCCAGCAAATCCCAAAACCGTTCGCACTAGAGTGCCAAGTCATTAATCCATCTGTATTTTCTTGCCGTTCATGACGCTTCTTTGGCCGTCAGTCCGCCAGGGGCGGTTTTCACCTGGATGAATGATGGCACCCGGCAATCGCCTCCTATAAGTTTGTTTCAACCTGTTTCTAGAGCGCAGTACAGGCTTCGACCGGCAATCACTACAGAGCCAATAAGGCCAACCGGTGCGAGGTGCTCCAGGAGCAGTCAGAGCGATCGAAATCTCACTGTCCATCAAGCTGTGGAGGACCGCAGCCGTGAAGATCTTTCGCTTGAATTCCAGGGGAATCTCGCTTGTCGCTCGGAATAACACCGACGACGCGAACCATCAATCAGAACAGACCCTCGCCAGCACCAACCGCCGCGTTTTCCTCAAATGGTCCGCTGCCGCCAGCGCCCTGCCCTTGCTGCTCACGGAACGCGACAGCCAGGCCAAGGATAGCGACACCTCGGAAGTCACCAGCCCGAGAACCACGCCCTGGAAGGAATTCCTTCCCAACCAGATGAGCCCGCTGAACCCGGTCAGCGACTTGCATGGCGCCGATGGCGTCCAGGTGGTCCCGCCTACCGCAACCGCCGACGCAGAACACGGCGAATGCGGGCGCAAGCCGCACCAGCGCTACGACCAGCTGGGCACCAACCCGACCCTGTATGAAATCAACGTGGTGGAACGACCCTGGAAGGCTCACCCCGACCTGCCGGAAATCAAGGTCTGGAGCTACCGTGCCGCCGACTCCACGCCAGACAGCTTCAGCCCGATCATCTTCGCCCGCTATGGCCAGCCGGTGCTCTGCCGCTTCCACTGCAAGCTGCCCAAGGATCATGTCGGCGTCGGCGTCCCCTACATCTCGGTGCACCTGCACAACCTGCACTGCCCTTCGGAAAGTGACGGCTTTCCGGGTGACTTCTTCAGCGCCAACAAGCAAGGCCTGACCCTGGACTACAAGGGCGAGTACAAGGACCACTTCTACCCCAACGTCTACGCCGGCCTGGACGAGATGCAGAACGGCATCGGCGACTACCGCGAAGCCCTCGGCACCCTGTGGTTCCACGACCACACCTGGCAGGCCACCTCGCAGAACGTGGTGCGCGGGATGTTCGGTTTCTACGTCCTCTTCGACCATCTGGACTCGGGTAACGAGAAGGACCCGAGCCCCGAGGCCCTGCGCCTGCCCAGCTACCCGTATGACTACATGCTGAGCTTCAACGACATGCGCTTCGACGCGAGGGGCCAGCTCGTCTTCGACCGCTTCAGCCCCGACGGCACCCTGGGCGACAAGATCCTGGTCAACGGCAAGATCGAACCGGTGCTGCGGGTGGCCCGCCGCAAATACCGCCTGCGCCTGCTCAACGCCGGCCCGTCGCGCTTCTACGAGTTCTACCTGAATGACAGCAAGGGCAAGGCGCAGACCTTCACCTACATCGCCAACGACGGCAACCTGCTGCCCGCACCTATCCGCAACATGGGCAAGGTGCACCTGGGCGTCGCCGAACGCGCGGACCTGGTGGTGGATTTCTCCAAGTACCCCGTCGACACCGAGCTGTTCCTCACCAACCGTCTGATCCAGGAGACCACCAAGGGCCCGGACAAGGTGGATGGTTCCGGCACCAAGGTGCTCAAGCTGCTGGTGGATCGCGACCCGCCGGAACAGGACCTCAGCCAGGTGCCCGACGTGCTGCGGCCGCTGCGCCCACTGTGCGATGAGGAAATCGCACGGGCCAAGGTGCGCCGCTGGGTGTTCGATCGCAAGGGCGGCGAATGGGCGGTCAATGGCAAGCCGGAGAACATCCTCGACACCAGCGCGAAGATCGACAAGGGCGAGTGCGAGATCTGGGAGCTGGTCAACGAAAGCGGCGGCTGGCAGCACCCGGTGCATATCCACTTCGAGGAAGGCCGCATCCTCAGCAAGACGGTCAACGGTGTGCCGGTGGCCATTCCGGAACACGAACGAGGGCGCAAGGACGTCTATGTGCTCGGCAAGAATGAGGCGGTCAGGGTGTTCCTGCGCTTCCGCGATTTCACCGGCAAGTACGTCATGCACTGCCACAACGTGATCCACGAGGACCACGGCATGATGTTGCGCTGGGACATCGAGGACGACACGCCGCCCGAACCGCCAGCCGGGTGCGGCGTCAGCTGATCACAGCCAACCCTTGATCGTTACTGGAGATGCCAGATGAACACTCGCAGAAACCTGCTGTTCGGCGCCGGTATGGCTGCCGCGGGCCTGGCCGCGCTGGGCACCGGCCTGGTGGGCCGCAACTGGGCCGCCCCGGAGCCCGAGTACGCCGAGGGCGACAGCTTCGGCGCCCGCTACTTCCCCAACCTCACGCTCTACACGCACCTGGGCAAACGGGTGAAGCTCTACGACGACCTCATGCGTGACAAGGTGGTGGCCTTCAACATGATGTACACGATGTGCGGCGGCCTCTGCCCCACCATGACCGCAAACCTGCGCGGCACCCAGAAGCTGTTGGGCGACCGGGCCGGGAAGAATGTCTTCATGTACTCCATCACCCTGCAGCCGGAACTGGACACGCCGGAGATCCTCAGGGAATACGCTGAGTCCCACCACGTCGGCCCGGGCTGGCTGTTCCTCACCGGCGACCCCGCCGACCTGGAGAAGCTGCGGCGCAAGCTGGGCTTCTTCGACCCGGACCCGGTGGTCGACGCCGACCGCACCACGCACATCCGCATGGTGCGCATCGGCAATGACCGCTATGACCAGTGGACCATGGCCTCAGCCCGCTCGCAGCCCGAACAGTTGGTGGCTGCGATCAACATGGTGGACCGGTCGGTGGACTTCACCTCGCATAACGGGAGGGATGCGAGCTTGCCGGTTTGAGGATGAAGCTGACGGGGAATCCTTGTAGGGGCGAATTCATTCGCCAAGGGTGGCGAAGCCGCCCCTCTGGGAGTCCCCAGGGCAGACCTTCGGCCTGCTTGGCGAATGAATTCGCCCCTACAGAAGATCATGCCCCCACAAAGGAATGGCCCGACTTCAGGAAACCCTCCCCAGATTCACCGTCAGCGGCCAGCTCACCCGGCGGGTGCTGGCCGGGTCGCCCCAGGCCTGCTGGAAGCGTTCACGCAACGGGTCCAGGGGGTCGGTGCCATGGGCAGATTTGTAGGTCCCCAAGGCCGACCAGCTTTCCAGGTAACCCAGCAGGCGCGCCAGGTCCCAGTCGGCATCCAGGGTGAAGGGCGGCACCTCGATGCGCTCGAAGGGGAACGGCAGGGTGCGATAGCCCTGCTCCACGTGCTTGCGCTCCTCCGCCCAGTAGCTGCCAAGGATGTCGCTATAGAGGTGATCGACCAGCGCATCCACCTCCGGCGCGATGGTCGAGCGGTTGTAGGAGATCACCGCCAGCAATCCACCCGGCCGGCTCACGCGGCGCACTTCGGCATAGAAGCGATCCAGGTCGAACCAGTGCAGCGCCTGGGCCACCAGGGTCAGGGACACGCTGCCAGCGGCCAGCGAGGTCTGTTCCGCCGGCTCACAGCGGTAGTCGATGTTGGGTGCAGGCTCGGCCTGAGCCAGCTGCTGGGCGCTGACATCGGTGCCGACGACTTGCTGGAAGTGCCTGGCAAGATCAGTGGTGGCCTGACCGGTGCCGCAACCGCAATCCCAGGCCAGGGACTGGTCCGGCGCCTGCTGGCTGAGCCAGGCGATCAGGGCGGGATCGTAGGTGGGGCGATTGGCGCGGTAGGCGTCGGATTGGCGGGTGAAAAGCGCGCGGGTATCGGACATGGCAGGAATCCGCTTCGGGTCGCTGGGGCTGCCAGCATAGCGCGCGATCAAGACACCCTGCGAAGGTTTCACCGCCCTCCCTCACCCCCGGCCCCTCTCCCTGAGGGAGAGGGGCCGGGGGTGAGGGCGATTTCAATCGCTGAGCAGGCCGAAGGCCTGCCCGGAAGAGCTGGGGCAGCTGCGCTGCCCTTAGCGAATGAATTCGCCCCCACAAATGAAGGACATTGCATGGTCATTTCACAATGGCCAGTTCGAAGGAGCCCTGGTCGGCATGCTCGTGCACCTGCATCCCCGCCTCGCTCAGGGCGAGGTCCTGCAGGGGGCGCTTGAAGGGTTTGTTGTCCAGGGTCTGCAGGCTGCGGTCCTCATCGGTGGTCAGCAGCAGCACGTAGCGCTCGCCCTGGTTGGCGCGGACCTGCACCGTGCCTTCGATGAAGGCGTAGCGGTACCAGGTTTCGCCATGGAGCTGGTACACGGCGTCGCTCACCAGGCGTGTCGGGCGCTTGGCTTCGTCGAGGAACAGCAGCGACGGGTAGACCACCTGACGATTGGCGAAACTGCGGATGCGCAGGCCGTAGCTGTGTTGCGAGCGCGGCAGTTTGAGCGCGCTGTAGTAACTGCGGCCCATGGGGAAATCGAAACTGGGGGACAGGTTGTTCAGCTCCTCAAAGCGCGGCTCTTCGACCGAAACCTCGGTGAAGGCGTCATCCGGGAGCTGGCCGCAGCAGCGGTCCACCAGGCTCTGGTAGAGCGCCTCGCCCTGCTCTTCGCTGCCTTCCAGCAACGCCTTCATGGCGGCGCTGGGCTGGCCGTCCAGGGATGGCAACAGCGCCGCCTTGCGCTGGAACTCCATTTCACGCGCCTCGGTGTAGGCAATGGGGCCCGGCCGCTCTTCATCGTCGCCGTTGTCCTTGCCGCGCGCGGGCACTGGCGAGTTGTGTGTGCGGCCTTGTTCGTCGACCCAGGTGAAATAGGCCGGGCCCTGCTCCGGGCGCGAATAGCCACGGCCTTCGAGCACGTCGGAGTCGACGTACTCTTCCGAGCGCTGGCCGTTGGGCAGGACGAAATTGCGTTGCCCCGAGTCCACCTGCCCTGCCGCGTAGAAGCTGTTCTGCAGGTTGCCGCTGGCATCCACCCAGGTGAAGTAGCGCCGCTTGCTCTCGCCAGCCTTGGCATTGCCGGGCCAGAGCGTGCCATCGCCATCCTTGAGGCGCGCCTGGTCGCTCTGGACGATGCGCCTGGCGGCCTGGCGCTGCTGCTCGCTGTAGCGGCCATCGACGAAGGTGTTGTGCACCCGGCCCTGGTCGTCGATCCAGGTCAGGTAGCGGCCGCTGCTGGCATGGGCGGCGCCGGCGAGGGTCAGGGCGAGGAGCAGGATGGGTGCTTTCATCAGAAGGTCGTCTGGTAGGTCAGGGCCAGGATGTAAGCCTTTACCGAGGTCTCGACGTTCTGCCCGGCATAGGGGTTGTAGACCAGGTTGTCGATGCCGGTGCAGTTGAGGCTGCAACTGGTGTTGGCCTTGGTGCTCTGCTTGGTGGTGAAGTAGTTGAAGCCGATGTCGATGTTGGTGTCCTTGTCCCAGCGGTAACCCAGGCCAAGTCCGTACAGGTGCGCGTCGCCGATCGGTGCCAGCACG
The DNA here is from genome assembly GCF_029871235.1 of Pseudomonas sp. BN411. Taxonomy (GTDB): domain Bacteria; phylum Pseudomonadota; class Gammaproteobacteria; order Pseudomonadales; family Pseudomonadaceae; genus Metapseudomonas. The sequence continues at coordinate 116,486 of NZ_SSOM01000084.1, read as the reverse complement.
TCGGCCTTGTCGTCGGGGATGGCCGACGGGCGCCACTCGTAGCCGGCGCGCACGGCAAGGCGGTCGGTCCACTGGTACTGCATGCCCAGTGCCCAGCTCCAGGTATCGCGGTAGCCACGGTCGAGGATGATGCTGTTGCTGGTGGCCTTGCCGCCACCGAAGTTCTTGGCGATGCGCAGCAGGTCCAGTTCGCGGTCGAACTCGATCTCGAATTCGTTCCAGTCGCTGTAGCCGCTCCACTTCAGGTCGAGGTTGAACTGCCAGCGCTCGAAGGGCGTGAGCTTGATCCCGGTGGAGAAGTTGTCCGGGTAGGTCATGTCCAGGGACGCGTTGCCGACTTCCTCGTCGACGTTGCCGAGGGGGAACAGCGGGCTCAACACCTGACCGAACAGCGAAGACTGCATGCCGGACCAGAAGCCCTGCCATTGCTTGCTGTAGTCCACCCGGTACTTGCCCTGCAGGTGCATGCGCGCCTCGCTCTGGTAGGTGGCGCCCCAGGCGAACCAGTCGGTGGGTTCCCAGAGCACGCCAATGTTCCAGGTCGGCGACAGCGACTGCTGCAGGTCCAGGTCCATGTTGGCCAGGGTGTCGAAGGGGCCGATCTTGCCGCCGCAGACGTTGATGATCCCGGAGACGACCTCGCCCAGCCCCGGCAGGCAGAGGAACTCGTTGAACAGCCGCGTCAGGCCGGTGAGGAAGCCCGGGTTGCGGAAGTCCTGGTTGAGCGCCATGGCCTGGTGGGAGAAGCCGACGGACAGGCCCACGGCCAACTCATCGTTCACCTGGTAGCCCACCGAGGGCGAGAAGTAGGTGATGCGCTGCAAGGCGACTTCACGCCCCTGGTAGCGTGCCGGATCGCTGTCGGAATCCCGCGAGTAACCCAGGGCCATGGGCGCGTAGACGTTGGTGGCGAAGGTGAACTTGGAACCTGGCGGATTGATCGACAGGCCCGCCAGCGGTGCGAACAGCACCGGCACCTCGGTCATGCCGCCCATGCCGGGCAAGTACATGGCCGGGGTCAGGGTGCGGCTGCTGGAGTTGGCCACGGGGTCGTCGTCGAAGCCGAGGAAGCCGTAGTCCTCGGGAGCTTCGAACTTGGCGCGGATGTCCATCACCCCGGTGAGGAACTTCACCGTGGTCTGGCGGCCCTTGAGTTTGGTCAGGGCGGCCGGGTTGTAGTGCACGGCGTCGATCCCCGAGGAATCGGCGGTGATGGCGTTGGCCATGGCCATGGCCTTGGGGTTGCCGATGGTCAGGTCGTTGGCCAATTGGGCCTGGGCCAGCCCCGCCCAGCACAGACCGACCCCGGCGATCGCCCGCGCAAGCGGCGAAAGATGCATGCTCATGAGGTGTTCGCTCGTCGGTTACTGGGCCTTGAGGCCTTTGATGTCGAGGGGAACGGAAAGCCCCAGGAGTACGTCGGGCGAATCCTCGGTCATGCCGAAGCCGGCGTTGATGTTGACGATGTAGTCCGGCGACGTTCGCAGGCCGAGGGAGAAGTTCATGATCGAACTGGTCTGCTCGGTCCCTTCCAGGTTCACGTCGCCGAACTCGTAGGTCGGCTTGGTCGTGTAGGCCATCTGGTAGGAGGTGGCCAGGGACACGTCGTAGGACAGCGCGTAGGCGAAGCCCATGCTGAAGTTGAGGGTGTCGCCCGGCTCCACGTCCTGCAGGATGCGCCCGCCGCGCATCTGGTGGATGTCGTGCACCGGCATGTTGTAGGTGTAACCCACCGAGCCGAACAGCACGACCGGGTCGATCACGTAGGACATGTTGGCGCCCACGCCGAGGCTGTAATAGCCGTTGCCGGTGGAGAGGTCGTTCTCCGAGTTGATGTCGTAGGGACTCTCGCCGGTGGGCAGGCCGAGGGTGGCGAACAGTGTGGTGACCGGGCGGCCGCGGGTGGACGCCCAGGGTTGCCAGCGCAACGACGCGGAGATATCGCCCAGGCTGTAGACGTTCAGGTCGCGCTCGGTGTCGTACTTGGCCACGAACGGCAGACGCACACTGAAGGTCAGGTTGTCCCACACCCCGTAGTCGAAGGTGAAGGAGTTGGTGAAGGTGTGCTGGGCCTCGCTCTGGCTGAGCACGCTGTAGACGTTCTGGCCAGTACGGAAGGTTTCGATCTGGGTGTCGCGTACCAGCGAATAGTCGAAGCCGTAGGTGAGCGTACGCTCCCCTTTCTTCAGCAGGGTGTAGCTCTTCTCGGAGGCCTGGAACACCTCTTCCAGCGCCTTGGCGCTGTCGGCGTCGTCATCCTTCTTGCTCAGCGCGTCACGCGCGTCGTCCACCGAGGTCTCCTCGGCGTGCAGCGGCAGACTGGTACAAAGCACCAGCATGGCCAGCCATGCGTATTCCCTTGGTCCCATGGTGCAATCCCCAGGTCTTTCTTGTTATGAGCGGGTGTCACTTGCGGCGGATGTAGCGGATGTCGCCCCCCGAACCCAGTTCGTCGATTTCGTTCTGGGTGAATTTGGTGATCTGCGGAAACTCCTGGAACGCCAGCAGGCTGACGATGCGATCGTCCACCAGGCGCAGGTCGCGCTCGGTGAGGGCCATGGCGTTCTGTGGTTCATTGCCCGTGGGGAAGATCACGAAGAGGACGTTCTGGTCCCAGATCTCTTCGAAACGGGCACGGGTGAAACTGATGTTGCCCAGTGCGGGGTCCGCGACGAACACGTGGTCGTTGTAGACGTCGCGCACCACCACGAAATGCTTGAAGCCGCCGTAGTGGATCGGAACGATGGCCGGATGCTCCAGGGCGTCGAGGTCGGAGAATTCGGCACGGAAGCCGCCGCTCTTGTAGCCCAGGGCGCCGACGAAGCGCTTCATGTCCAGCAGCGAAAAGCCACGGCGCTCGACGATCTTGTCGGCTTCGCCATAGCGCAGCAGGCCCTCCATCACCTGGCGTTCTTCCAGGTTGCGGCCCAGGTAATAGTCCAGCAGCGAGGTCAGCGCGGCGGAACCGCAGCTGTAGTCGTAGGCCTGGCGAATGACGTTGCGGAACTGCAACTGGCTCATCGGCTCGACCACAGCCGTTTCGCGATACGGGCCGTTGGGCGAGAGGGGCTGGCTGATGTTCACCGCGCCTTGTGGTTGCGGTTTGGTGTCCACCGCCTGGGTGAAGCCGAACAGACCGAGCAAACTGCCAACCAGGATTTCGATCATTGCCGTTCCGACTACTCGACTCTTTTTCGGGGAAAGGCCCCGTCGACAGAGTCGGCGAGGCTTTCCGGCTTACAGGATGAACGCGTCTATCAGTGGCCCCAGACCTTGATGGTGGAGCCGGACATGTTCATGTTGTTGATGGCCAGGGAACCGATGCTGGCGGCGCTGGAGTCGCCGACGCGGATAGCGCCGACCGACAGCTGTCCGGTGATGGCCGGCAGGCTGATCTGCAGCTTGTCGTTGCCACCAGCGCCACCGTCGATCACGTCGATCTTCAGCGGGTCGCTGTCGAGAATGTCGAAGCCGGTGAAGGAGATGGTTTCCAGACGCAGCGTACCGTTGGTGGTGGTGCCACCGCTGGTTTCGGAGTCGGTGTAGACGACGCTGCCGATGCTGCCGTTGAAGCTACCGGAGATGCTGATGCCGTCCTGACCGGTCACACCGGACAGAGCGGAGTCGTCCATGGCCTTGAGGTCGGCCTGGGCCATGAACGGAGCGGCGAGTACAGCTGCGGCCAGAGCCAGTTGTTTGAAGCTTTTCATTCTTTTTATCTCCAAAGTTCACAGGTGGGTTGCCCCAGGGCCTGCCGTCGACTCCTGTCATCGGCAGTTGGACCGGCTCACGCCGATCTCCTGGCCGGACACTGCTTCCCTAAGTGCATCCGGCGAGGATTCGTGAAGCACCATGCTTCTCGACCTGGGAACAAAACTACTGAGCCCCTCCCCCGCTGCCAGCCCATCCAAGGGATGGAGGGCAGGTGGGCTCCCCACCTCAGGCCTCGCTCAGCAGGCCCATGCTCTTGCCTTTCAGTACCGCCTGGGTACGGCTACGCACCCCGAGCTTGGCGAACAGGTTGTGCAGGTGCCACTTGATGGTGGCCTCCGACAGGTGCACCGCCTGGGCAATATCGCGGTTGGAAAGACCGGCCGCGACGTAGCGCAGGATTTCCCGCTCACGGTGGCTAACATCTTGATTTTCATCGAAAGTTTCGGGATCAACGGAGAGCCGGCGGCACTGTTCGCGCAGGCTCTCGGCCACCCCTTGCCAGGCGCCGGCGCGCTTGGGTTCGGCGGTGCGCCAGGCATCCCAGAGCGGCAATAGCCACAGCGCATCGTCCTGGAACAGCCGGCGATAGCCGCGATTCCAGGCTTCCTCCAGGGTGTTCTGGAACAGGTTGAAGGCCTTCTCGCTGTTACCTTTGCGCCAGTACGCCACAGAAAGTAACAGCGACAGGCGCAGGCGACGGTCACGCTGGTGCTCGTCCTGCTGCCGCGCCAGGCAATTCTCCAGGCTGGCCTGTGCCCGTTCGGGGCGGCGCTCGGTCAGCGCCAGACGCGCTTCGGTGAGGGCCAGCGCAGTGTGAGCGTCGGAGTAACGCGCCAGGGGCAGCACGGACAGGTGCTGCTGCAGCTGCAGGCAGATGCGCTCGGCTTCGTTGGGCCGGCGCAACCAGAGCAGGAACTGCACCTTGCACGCCATGCCGTGGGCGAAGACCCGTTCATAGCCCGCGCCCTGCAGGCCGGCCAACCATTCGTCGAGCTGGACCAGCGCTTGCTCCGGTTCCCCGGCGAAAAAGCGTGCCCGCGCCATCACCAACTGGCCGCGGCTGATCAGTTCCACCGGGGTCGCCACATCACGCCAGGTCGTAGCGAGCGGCAGCTCGGCGAGGATCGCCGCGTGGCGGTCCTGCTCGTACAAGAGGTCGGCATAAGCCAGGGCCAGCGGTCCGCCTACCCGGCTGCGCCGGCCGAACACTCGCTCCACCCGCGCGCGGGCGGTCTCGGCGATGGCGCGGCCGCGTTCCAGCTCGCCGCTTTCCTTGCAGATCAGCGCCTCGATCAGGCTGGTCATGACGTGCAGGTATTCGCTGTCCACCAGTTTGAGGTTGTCGCGGGCAACGGCGATGGCCTTGGCGGCCTCGCCGAATTCGCCCATCAGCGCATAGGCCGCCGCCTGCACGCAGGCCAGGCTGGCGCGGAACACCGGCTGGTTGTCCGGCACCATGGCGAGCCACTGGCGCGCGACCTTCAGGCAGGCTTCGAGCTTGTCCTGGTAAAGCATCACCAGAGCCTTGAGCACCTGGGAGGCCGCCAGCAGTTCGCCGAGGCCGAAGTGGATCACCTTGCCGCGCCCTTGCAGCAGACGCGCGCTGACTTCCTCGATCAGCGCCTCGGACTCGGCGAAACGCTGCTCGAAAGCCAACTGCCAGGCATAGAAGATCTGGAACACCGGATGTTCGCGGATAACCTCGGCAGGCACTTCCTTGAGCATCGAAAGAATGCCGTACACGCGGTTGCCAGCAATCAGGCGCGCGCCCTGGCGCTCCAGCATTTGCGCGGCGAAGGCGAAGTCGCGGCCACGCAGGGCGTACTTGATGGCGCGGTCCGGCATGTCGTGGGCTTCGCACCAGCGGGCGGCGGCGTGCAGCAGGGTCGCCGTGTCGGTCTGGCGCGCCAGCCGACCCTGGAGGAATTCGGCGAACAGGTGGTGATAGCGGAACCACTCGCCCTGCTCGTCCAGGGGAATGATGAAGAGCTGCTCACGCTGCAACCGCATCAGCATGTCGAGGCCGTCGCGGCGCCCGGTCAGGGCGTTGCAGAGGTCGGCGCAGAAATCGTCGAGCACCGAGGTCTGTTCGAGGAATTGCTGCAGCGGCGGCGGCAGGCTGTCGAGCACATCCTCGGTCAGGTAGTCGGCGATATTGCGCTCGGTACCGCTCAGGCTGGCGAGGAAAGCCGCGCGGTCCGGGTGCCGGGCCAGCGCCAGGCTCGCCAGGTGCAGCGCGGTGATCCAGCCCTCGGTACGGGCGTGCAGCAGGCGTACCTCGCTGCCCGATAGCGGCAGCTGGCGTACTTCACGGAAGTACGCCTCGGTCTCTTCGAGGGTCAGGCGCAGGTCTTCCGCCTTCAGCAGCAGGGACTCCGATTCGCTGAACAGCATGCGCGGCGTGAAGCGGGTGCTGCTGACCAGGTGGACGTTGGCCGGCAGGTTCTCGATCAGGTAGCGCGCGCCCTGGTCCAGGGCGACGTGGCGGATGCGATGGAAGTCATCGAGCATCAGGTAGAGGTCGCGGTCGATGCGCTTGAGGTCGCCGACGAAGGCGTCGATCACCGCTTCGATTGGCCAGTTCACCTCGCCTTGCAGCAGCCCGACGGTGTTGCCACCGAAACCGGGCAAGGCGGCATCCACGGCGGCGACCAGGTATTGCAGCAGGCGCAGCGGCTCGCTGTCGGCCTCGTCGCAGGAGAGCCAGGCAACATGCGCGCCATCGGCTTGCAGCTGCTGGCGGAACAAGCTGAGCACGGTGCTTTTGCCGAACCCGGCCGGGGCGCTGAGGACCAGCACACGGCGCTGGCGGGCGAGCTTCAGGCGCTCGATCAGGGCACGACGCGGCAACACCGGACGGCCACCGGCGTCGGCCGGGAACAGCTTGGTGCGCAGCAGGGGAATCTGGTGCGGACGTGACAGGCAGAGGTCGGTCATGGTTCGAGCAGCCCCAGCTCGCGGGCACGCCGGATCGCCTGGGTCCGGTTACGCACCTTGAGCTTTTCGTAGATGTTGTGCAGGTGCCATTTGACGGTCCCCAGCGCCAGGGCCAGCTGCTGACCGATCTCTTCGTTGGAAAGCCCCTTGGCAGCCAGGCAGACGACTTCGCGCTCGCGGTCGGTGAGGCCCTCTTCGAGCACATCCAGGGATTTGCGCGCGTCTTGTCCCGGCCAGGAGGCCAGCAGGTCGCGGATGAATCCTTGCAGCGCGGGCTGGCGTTCGGCCGACTCTAGCAGCTGGAGCAATTGCCGAATCGCCTCGCCCTCCTCGATGAACAGGCTGCGCACACCTTCGCGCTCGGCGCTGAGCAGGCATTGCACCAACAGGCTGTGAGCCCGCTCCTGGTAGCCCAGGCGCTGGTAGCTGAGGGCTGCCAGCAGGTCCAGGCGCAGGCGCTGCAGGCCGTGCCAGTTGGGCTGGAGCTTGCTGCGCAGTTGAGTGATTTCGTGCAGGGCCTCGCTGAAGTGGCCACGGGCTTGCTGAAGTCGCACCCGAATCAGGCCCTGTACCCAGAGTGCCGAGTTGGCGCCTTGGTGGGTGCTACCACTGGCCAGCTTGTTCCAGTCCACGCCCTTGAAGCGCTGCTCGGCCCGCTTGACGCGGTCGGTGCCGGGTTCCTGGAGCATCAGCGAAATCTCGTCGGCCACCGCCCGGGCGTAGAAGCGCCAGGATTGGTTGCGCGCGGCGAGATTCTGCATCAGCACCAGGGTGGCCTGGGCTTCCTTGGGTTTGTCCTGCATGCGCTGGATGCGTGCGAGGAACAGCATGCCCTGGGCATAGATGTCGATCGGTCGGATGACGTCGATATGGGTCAGGGCCGCACCAAGGCGCTCTTCCAGTCCGTCGAGACGCCCTTGCTGATAGGCGATCAGGGCCTCGACTATGACCGGTAGCGCCATGGCGCGGGACTTGTCGGCCAGGTGCGGCATGACCTGGGAGCGCATCTGGTCGAAGAGCATCTGCGCCTGCTTCACCTGGCCCTGCTCCAGGGCGAGGAGGATTTCCACGTTGGCCAGTTGCATGTCCAGGTAGCGGCCTTCGAGGAAGTGGTTGCGCTGCTGCGCCAGGGCCAGCAGGCGCCGCGCCTGATCCGGCTGGGCAAGGGTCACCAGCGCCATGGCACCGATCACCAGGATGGCCACTTCGAGGAAGGCCTGGTTACGCCCGAGCTGGGCCTCGACCCTCCGCGCAATGGTCACGCAGAGTTCGAGGTCGTCCTTTTGCAGGGCAAGGGCGGCCTTCACCGCCAGGGTGGCCAGGTACTTGTCGCTGAGCTGGGTCTCGGCACGGGCGCCGCCCCAGCGCGCCAGCACCTCGTCGAGCATCTGGTTGGCTTCGGGCAAGGCCATCTCGGTGGCACGGTTCCAGACATCGGCCAGGACGAGGGTCGGATAACGCTCGGCGATTTCGTCCGGCACCTTCTGCCGCCAGCGATAGATCTTGTTCAGCTGACCACGGTTGATCAGTTCCAGGCCGCAGCCGTCCACCAGCGCCGCCAGCATCTCGGGGTCCTCGGCGAGGCTGGCGTGCTCGATGGCGAGGTTCTGCATGTGGTGGTTGGTGAACCAGAGGCTGGCGTTGAAGTGCAGCTGCTTCAGGCGCTCCGGATCACGGGCCTTGAGCCGGCTGCGCAGGAAGTCCGCGAACAGATGGTGGAAGCGGTACCACTGGCGCTCGCGATCCAGCGGCACGAGGAACAGTTGCATGGTTTCCAGCCGTTCCAGCAGCGCCTGGCCGTCGTGGCGACCGGTCAGGGCGTTGGCCAGGTCGCCGCTGAGCTGGCTGGCGATGCCCAGGGCCAACAGGGCGTCCTGCAGATCGGCCGGCAGGTGTTCGAAGACGCTGGCCAGCAAGTACTGGCCCACGGTGGCCTGGTCGCTGCCCAGGCATTCCATCTGCTCGCTGGCCTGGGGCTGGTGGCGCAGCCAGAGGCTCGCCAGCTGCACGCCAATCGCCCACCCTTCGGTATGGCTGTGAAGTGCCGTCAGCACGGCATCATCCAGTTGCAGGCCGGTGCGGGCCATATAGTCGCGGGTTTCCTCGACCGACAGGCGCAGCTCGTCGAGGCCGACTTCCAGCAGCCAGCCCTTGGCACGCAGGGTGGCCAGGTTCAGCGGCGGCAGGGAGCGGCTGCCGACCGCCAGGGTGAAGCTGGCCGGAGCCAGGCGCACCAGGCGGCCGAGGGCGGAAAAGAGTTCCGCGTCTTTCAGCAGGTGCAGGTCGTCCAGCACCAGCAGAAGCGGAGCGTTGTGCTGGGCAAGGTCCACCAGCAGGCTTTCCAGCACGGCGTTGACCGGCACCTGCATGGTGTTCTGCAGATAGCCACGGGCGTAATTGCCGAGGCCGGGCACGGCTTCGCCGAGGGTCTTGAGCAGTTGCAGGAAAAAACGCGCGGGGTCGTCGTCCTCGGCCTCCAGGGAGAACCAGGCCACTGCGCTCCCGGTAGTGCGGCGCTGCTCGGCCAGGGCCGCGAGGGCGGTGGTCTTGCCAAACCCGGCGGGGGCCGAGAACAGCAACAGGCGAGCATGGGGATGGGCGGCCAAGGCGGCTTGAACCTGGGACCTGGGCAGGTAATCGGCGGATGCCTGGGGTGTTACGAGCTTGGAGCGCTGGCGGCTACCGGCTGCGGGGTTGAGAACTGCGTCCACTGCCTGAATCCCTGTGTCGTTATCGTTGTGGTTCGGAGGTACATCTCCGTGGGATTGGTACATAAGTATCAGAATGTTTTTCCTACGTAAACGTCAGAAAAGGCTCTAGGATCGCCACTACAGGCAGACTAGAATCCGCTCCTGCATTCAGCCCCTGCCGCCCCCATGCCTGACTGTCATTTACACGCACTTCCCTATCAGGAATCTCCCTGCGAACGCTTCGTCCGCATCCGCCAGGCGCCTGGCGCCGTGCTGCTGGACGCTGGCCGCCCGGTGGCCGAGCGTGGACGCTATGACCTATTCAGCGCCTGGCCATTGGCAGCATTTGCAGCAACACCGGGCGAATCGGCCAACGACTTCGCCCAGCGCCTGCGGAAGGCTCTGGCCAGCCTCGGCGAAGCCGGTCTTCCTGCGGGAATCGAGCTGCCGTTCGTCGGCGGACTGATCGGTTACCTGGCCTATGACTTCGGCCGCCGGGTGGAACAGTTGCCGGAACAGGCCATCGACGACCTGCAACTGCCGGATGCTCGACTGGGCCTCTATGCCTGGGCGCTGGTCAGCGACCACCAATTGCGCACCAGCCAACTGGTGTTCCACCCCAGCCTCGGAGAAGCCGAGCGCGCACGCCTGATCGCCCTGTTCAGCGAGCCGGCGCAGCCTTCGTCCGCCCCCTTCCGCCTGCGGGCACCGTTCAGCGCCAACTTGACGGAAGAGCGCTACCGCAGCGCCATCGAGCGGGTGCAGGCGTACATCCAGGCGGGCGATTGCTACCAGGTGAATTTCACCCAGCGCTTCCAGGCGCCCTGCGAGGGAGACCCCTGGACCGCTTACCAGGCCCTGCGCACGGCCTGCCCGACCCCCTTCGCCGGCTACCAGGCACTGGATGACGGTGGCGCCATTCTCAGTCTGTCGCCGGAACGCTTCATCAAGGTCAGCCAGGGCCAGGTGGAAACCCGCCCGATCAAGGGCACCCGCCCACGCGGCCGCACGCCCGAAGAAGATCGCGCCCAGGCCGATGAGCTGCTGGCCAGCCGCAAGGACCGCGCCGAGAACCTGATGATCGTGGACCTGCTGCGCAATGACCTGGGGCGCAGCTGCGCCATTGGCTCGGTGCGGGTGCCCGAGCTGTTCGCGCTGGAAAGCTACCCCAACGTGCATCACCTGGTGAGCGCCATCACCGGCCGCCTGGCCGACGACAAGGACGCGCTGGACCTGATTACCGGCAGCTTTCCGGGCGGCTCCATTACCGGCGCGCCGAAGATCCGCGCCATGCAGATCATCGACGAACTGGAGCCCAACCGCCGCTCGATCTACTGCGGCTCCCTCCTCTACCTGGACGTGCGTGGTGAGCTCGACAGTTCGATCGCGATCCGCACGGTGCTGGTGAAGGACGGCCAGGCCAGTTGCTGGGGCGGCGGCGGCATAGTCGCCGACTCCGACTGGCAGGAGGAGTACCGGGAGTCCATCACCAAGGTGAAGGTGCTGATGCAGGCGCTGGAGGGGATGGGGAAGTGAACCGTTCACCTGTGGGGGCGATTTCAATCGCTATGCAGGCCGAAGGTCTGCCCCTTTAACAACCTGGGGCAGCTTCGCTGCCCTTAGCGAATGAATTCGCCCCCACAAGGATTCATAGATCCCTTCTGCCAACAAAAATGAAAATGCCCGCTTTCGCGGGCTTTTTCATGGGCGGGAGGCTCAGAGGCTCAGCTGGCGGCTGGAGGCCTTGATGAACTCGCGCTTGAGGTCTTCGTAGGTATGCACCGCCGGGAACTGCGGGAATTCGCGGATCACGTTTTCCGGGGCATGGAACAGGATGCCGGCATGGGCCTCGCTGAGCATGGTGGTGTCGTTGTAGGAGTCGCCAGCGGCGATCACGCGGTAGTAGAGGCTCTTGAAGGCGAGCACGGACTGGCGCTTCGGGTCCTTCTGGCGCAGTTGGTAGTCCACCACACGATCGGTGTCGTCGGTGATCAGACGGTGGCAAAGCAGCGTCGGGAAGCCCAGTTGGCGCATCAGCGGCTGGGAGAATTCGTAGAAGGTGTCGGAAAGGATGACGACCTGGAAGCGCTCACGCAGCCAGTCGACGAACTCGACCGCGCCGTCCAGGGGCTTCAGGGTGGCGATTACTTCCTGGATGTCGGACAGCTTCAGGCCATGCTCGTCGAGGATGCGAAGACGCTGTTTCATCAGCACGTCGTAGTCCGGGATGTCCCGGGTGGTCGCCTTCAGCGCTTCGATTCCGGTTTTTTCCGCGAAGGCGATCCAGATTTCCGGAACCAGTACACCTTCAAGGTCGAGACAGGCGATTTCCACGAGCAAATTCCCCGCATGGCTTTTTTGATTGGAGGCGGCACTCTAGCGGCTCGCCCGGGACCACGCAACGCGAGGCTTATACCCAAACGCAGCAGTGGTACTTCCTCATGGTTATTTAGGGGCATATCCGCCCTTTGTTAAGATGCGCGCCATAGAGCGCGCCCAGCGCCAACTCCTATAAGGAAGCCTGCCTGATGAGCCAACCCTTCGACGTCGCCGAACTGGCGGCGAGCTATGCCAGCAAGTCCCCCCAGGACATCCTCAAGCTCGCCTTCGAGCATTTCGGCGACGAACTGTGGATTTCCTTCAGCGGCGCCGAAGACGTGGTGCTGGTGGACATAGCCTGGAAACTGAACAAGAACGTCAAGGTGTTCAGCCTGGATACCGGCCGCCTGCACCCGGAAACCTACCGCTTCATCGAGCAGGTGCGCGAACACTACGGCATCGCCATCGAGGTGCTGTCGCCGGACCCGCGTCTGCTGGAACCCTTCGTCAAGGAAAAGGGCCTGTTCAGCTTCTTCAAGGACGGTCACGGCGAATGCTGCGGCATCCGCAAGATCGAACCGCTCCGTCGCAAGCTCTCCACCGTGACTGCCTGGGCCACCGGCCAGCGCCGCGACCAGAGCCCGGGCACCCGTTCCCAGGTGGCGGTATTGGAAGTGGACGGCGCCTTCTCCACCCCGGACAAGCCGCTGTACAAGTTCAACCCGCTGGCGCAGATGACCAGCGAGGAAGTCTGGGCCTATATCCGCATGCTGGAGATTCCCTACAACCCGCTGCACGAGCGCGGCTTCATCAGCATCGGCTGCGAACCCTGCACCCGCCCGGTGCTGCCGAACCAGCACGAACGCGAAGGCCGCTGGTGGTGGGAAGAAGCCACCCAGAAGGAATGCGGCCTGCACGCCGGCAACCTGATCAGCAAGGCTTGAGCCATGCGCATCACCCTGGTGAAGAAAGTCCTGGCCGATGGCCAGGACTGCCGCAAATGCCGGGATGTGATGGAACGCCTGGAGCGCGACGGCAACCTGGGGCGGATCGACCGCATCCTCGTGGCCGACGAGCGCAACCCGGGCAGCGCTGGCTGGATGGCAGCACAGCATTACGGCGTGGATACCGCGCCCTTCTTCGTGGTGCGTCACGACGACGGACGCGAGCAGGTCTACACCGTGTTCCTCGCCTTCGTCCGTGATGTGCTGCAAGCCTCCGCCCCCGATCAATCGTCGTAGCTTGCAGCCCAACCTACGAGAGCTCTCGGCGTGCCGGTAGGTTGTGGTAGAGCGCAGCGAAACCCAACAGCGCAAGCCTCATGATTGATTGGCACCGCCCATAAAAAAGCCCGGCATCCGCCGGGCTTTTTTCGTTGCCAAATGAATTAGTAAGTCGGCAGTTCCACGTCATGGAACAGCTCATCCAGCTCGGCCTTGTTGTGGCACTGCACGGCCTTGGCCTGGACGTCGCGGGTCAGGTGCGGGGCAAACTTCTCGATGAAGTCGCACATGAATCCGCGCAGGAAAGTGCCACGGCGGAAACCGATCTTGGTCACGCTGGCTTCGAACAGTTCGCTGGCATCCAGTACCACCAGGTCGCTGTCGAGCTTGGCGTCCACCGCCATCTTGGCCACGATGCCCACGCCCAGCCCCAGGCGAACGTAAGTCTTGATAACGTCGGCGTCGGCCGCGGTGAAGACCACCTTGGGCGTCAGGCCGCGATGGCTGAAGGCCTCGTCCAATTTGGAGCGCCCGGTGAAGCCGAACACGTAGGTCACGATTGGATGTTCAGCCAGCGCTTCGAGGGTCAGCTTGGGCAGCTTGGCCAGCGGGTGGCTCTGGGGAACGATAACGCAGCGGTTCCAGCGATAGCACGGCATCATCACCAGATCGCCGAAGAGCTCCAGCGCTTCGGTAGCGATAGCGAAGTCGACAGTGCCGTCAGCGGCCATTTCCGCGATCTGCATCGGGGTGCCCTGGTGCATGTGCAGAGAGACATCGGGGTATTGCTTGATGAAGCCACCGATCACCGGCGGCAGCGCATAGCGCGCCTGGGTGTGGGTGGTGGCGATGGACAGGGTGCCCTTCTTCTCGTTGGAGAACTCCTGGGCGATCTGCTTGATGCTCTCGACCTTGCGCAGGATTTCGCCAGCGGTGGTGATGATGCGCTCACCAGCCGGTGTGACGCGGGTGAGGTGCTTGCCGCTGCGGGCGAAGACCTCGACGCCCAACTCGTCTTCCAGCAGGCGAATCTGCTTGCTGATGCCCGGCTGCGACGTATAGAGACTTTGCGCAGTGGCGGACACGTTGAGGTCGTGGTGCGCCACTTCCCAGATGTAGCGCAATTGCTGGAGCTTCATAGGCAATCCTCAAAGCGATTACGCCGCAGGATGTCGACGGCGTTTATAACCATATTAATGGTTTGCTGAATAAAACTAGACGTTTTTTTCTGCTTTGCACAACGAGCGACCAGCGGCGGTCAGAAGTCGTTGCGTCCACGATGCTGGAGCATCGGCACCAGATACACCGGCACCTCGGATAACTGGACAAGTCGAGCCGCGGTACGGCCCAGCGGCGTCTCCAGCGGCGTCCCGTGGCTGTGGCTCCCCACCACGAGCAGGTCCACCGAAAGCTTCTGCACTTCTTCGAGGATGACCAGCGGCGGATCGCCCTGGACCACCCGTACGGCGCGGATCATGTCGAGGTCCTGGACGGCTTCACCCATTTCGTCGCGAAAGCCCTCCAGCACCCTTTGCTCGATGCTCGACATGACGGTGCCAAGCCCCTTGGCCCGCAGTTCTTTCAGGGTGTCGTCATCGAGATAGGTCTGCAGCACGGACTCGGCGAACAGACCCAGAGGTTCGACCGCGTGCACTACATAGAGTTGGGCGTTGTAGGCCCTGGCGAGGGACAAAGCGTGTTGTAGAACGTAGGGAGCATAGAGACCGAGGTCCGTGGCATAGAGAATGGAGCGAATCATGAGGCCTCCTACCGCCTTGCTTGGCTGGCCTCACCAGAGCTTAGTCACAACTGCGATTCGTTGCTCACGCCATGGGGCACGTGCCCGGTAGCCACTACGTCGCGGGCTTTTTCGCAGTGCCCGGCCTGATCATCGAAGAACACATCCGCGCCGAAGGTTTCGAGGATAGAGGCCTTTTCAAGCCCACCGAGGAAGAAGGATTCGTCCAGGCGGATATCCCACTCGCGCAGGGTGCGAATGACCCGCTCGTGGGCCGGCGCCGAGCGCGCGGTCACCAGCGCCGTTCGAATCGGACAGGCATCCGGCGGGAACTCCTGTTGCAGCCGGTTCAGCGCCGAGAGGAAGGGTTTGAAGGGGCCGCCATCCAGCGGTTCGCGGGCCGAGTCGCGCTCGTGGGCCTGGAAGGCCTCGAGGCCACCGGCCTGGTAGATGCGCTCGGAATGATCGGAAAAGAGCACCGCATCGCCGTCGAAGGCGATGCGCAACTCATTGCTCGCCGCCCGGCGCGGGCCGCCGGAAAGGATGGTCGCGGAGGCAAAGCCGCTCTGCAGTGCCCGGCGAACGTCGTCGGCGTGGGTGGACAGGAACAGGTGGCAACCGAACGCGCGCAGGTATGGCTCCGGGCTGCGCCCGCCAACGAAGGCCGCGCGGGAGATGCCAAGACCATAATGCTGGATGGAATTGAACGCGCGCAGGCCGGTGTCGGCACTGTTGCGCGACACCAGGATGACCTCCACCCGCTGCTGGCCGAGCTGTTCGTTCAGCCCGAGCAGTTTTTCCACCAGCGGATAGGCATCACCGGGTTCCAGCACCTCGTCCTCGTGCTCGATCTGGTACTGACGGTAGGCTTCTATGCCTTCCGCCTCGTAGACCCGGTGGCTTTCGTCGAGGTCGAACAGTGCCCGCGACGAAATCGCCAGTACCAGCTTGTCACCCAGTCCCTTGCCCATGGAGGTCCGCCTCTCAGCCCTGGTTGCGTGCGTCGATGAAGCGTAGCGCCTGGTACAGCGCGCGGATGCGTGGCATCTCGAAGCCTGCCGCAGCGGCGGCGGCCAGCGGGGCTTCGTAGATGGCACCGAGCTCCAGCGGGCGCTTCTGTACGAAGTCGTGGTACATGCTCGGCAGGTAATCAGGCATGCGGTCGGTGGAAGCCAGCAGCTTGGCGGCGAAGTTGTCGGGAATGCGGTGGCCGACGGCGGTGGCGGCATCCACCACTTCCTGCATGATCGCCTGGATCAACTCGCGGATGTCGGCGTTCCCCATAAGCGCGGTGGTGCCGGCATTCAGCAGCACCGACAGGCCGTTATAAGGCACGTTCCACACCAGCTTCTGCCAGCGCGCCTGATCCAGGTTGGCGACAGCGGCTGAATCGATGCCGGCCGTCTTGAACATGGCCGAGCCCTCCTCCGTCAGCGCTTGCCGCTCCGCGTCATCACGGGCCGGGCCGGAGTGATAGCCGAGGTTCACCGCTCCCAGGGACTGATGCTCGATCACCCCTGGCGCCGAGCGGTGCACGCAGATGTAGCAGAGTCCACCAATCAGATGCAGGGACTCGGGCAGCAGCGGACGCAGCTCATCCTCCACGGCCAGGCCGTTCTGCAGCAGGACCACCTTGGCACCAGGCGCGGCGGCCTTTGCAATCACCGGCGCCAGCGCGGCGTTGCTGGTGGTCTTGGCGCCCACCAGCAGCCAATCGCAGGGCGGCATGTCGGCAACGTTGCGATAGGCCTGGGCGGGGAACAGCGCCTGGGCACCATGCACCACGCTGTTCAGCTGCAGGCCGCGCGCGGCCACGGCGTCGTACTCGCTGCGCAGCAGGAAATGCACGTCGAAGCCGGCACGGGCCAGCATCACGCCATAAAAGCCGCCGATGGCGCCGGTACCGATGATGCCGATGCGCGGTTTGCTTGAACTCATCTAGGGAAGCTCCTCTGCCGGCCGGGTCAGCGCCCGGTCCAGGGCTTGAATCAGATCGTCGCGCCGCAGGCTGGAGTGCAGCGCGCCATGGAAATCGCCATTTCGGACCACGAACAGCGCAGGGAGGTGGAATACCTCATAGCGCTGCACCAGCCCACCATTATTGCCGGCATCTATCCAGCACAATCGCTCGACCGGCAGGCCTGCGCGCGGCAGATGCTCCCGTGCCCAACGACAGCTGGCGCAACCCGTGCTCGTGAAGATCACCAGGGAAGTGCCGGGAAGATCGAGCAGTCGGTGGTCGGCGTCCAGGTCGGACAATTCCAACTCGGGCACTATAGTGTCTTGGGCAATGCCGGATTCGAGGCTCCGGGAGTTCGCGGTCATGCGTCAGTTCCTGCGTCACCCCACGGAAATGCCCGTGGAGCTGGTTCCGCGCAAGGGCAGGCACCTGCCCCTGCAGCGGCTGCACGATATCAGCCTGGGTGGGGTGGCGTGCAACTCCGCCCGCGCGTTTCGGCGCGGCACCGCCATAGAACTGTGCATCCCGCTGCTGGGCGAGCTGGCGCGTTTTTCAGGAACCGTAGCCTGGTGCCGCAAGGAGACGCAGGACTACATGATCGGCGTCGCCTTCACTGACGAAGAGAACATGTTCCGCGCGCGCATGGTCGAGCAGATCTGCCTGATCGAGCAGTACCGCAAGCAGCAAGAGAATGTCGTCGGCCATGCCTTGGCACCGGAAGAGGTGGCGCAGGAATGGATCGCCCTTCATGCGGCGGACTTCGCCCCGGTCTGAAATCGTGCAAATTCCACGTTCTACGCATGCATTCGCCATTGTCGAGGTTGCGTGGAAAGCGTTAAGGTTCCCGTCCCCGCTGCGTTTTTACTGCTGTGCTCTCCGCCAAACGGGGATCGCTGGCGGCCCGCACCCGTGACCTGACGACCCTGACCGATGAAAAGCACGATGGCTGATTTACAGATCGACGACCTTAACGTTGCCTCCAACGAGACCCTGATCACGCCGGAGCAGTTGAAGCGCGAAATTCCCCTGACCGATGAAGCCCTGGGCACCGTCGCCAACGGTCGCCAGGTGGTCCGCAATATCCTCGATGGCAAGGACCATCGTCTGTTCGTGGTCGTGGGCCCCTGCTCCATCCACGACATCAAGGCCGCTCACGAGTACGCCGATCGCCTCAAGGGCCTGGCTGCCGAAGTGTCCGACACCCTCTTCCTGGTGATGCGCGTGTACTTCGAGAAGCCACGCACCACCGTCGGCTGGAAAGGCCTGATCAACGACCCCTACCTGGATGACTCCTTCAAGATCCAGGACGGCCTGCACATCGGTCGCCAGCTGCTGCGCGACCTGGCCGAGAAAGGCCTGCCCACCGCCACCGAGGCCCTGGACCCGATCTCCCCGCAGTACCTGCAGGACCTGATCAGCTGGTCGGCCATCGGCGCCCGTACCACCGAGTCCCAGACCCACCGCGAAATGGCTTCCGGCCTGTCTTCCGCAGTCGGCTTCAAGAACGGCACCGACGGTAGCCTGACCGTGGCGATCAACGCCCTGCAGTCGGTTTCCAGCCCGCACCGCTTCCTCGGCATCAACCAGGAAGGCGGCGTGTCCATCGTCACCACCAAGGGCAACGCCTACGGCCACGTGGTGCTGCGCGGTGGCAACGGCAAGCCGAACTACGACTCGGTCAGCGTCGCCATCTGCGAGCAGGAACTGACCAAGGCCGGCATTCGCCCGAACATCATGGTCGACTGCAGCCACGCCAACTCCAACAAGGACCCGGCCCTGCAACCCCTGGTCATGGACAACGTCGCCAACCAGATCCTGGAAGGCAACAACTCCATCGTCGGTCTTATGGTGGAAAGCCACCTGGGCTGGGGCAGCCAGTCGATTCCGAAAGATCTCGACCAGCTCAAGTACGGCGTTTCCATCACCGACGCCTGCATCGACTGGGATACCACCGAGAAAGCCCTGCGCAGCATGCACGCCAAGCTCAAGGACGTGCTGCCCAAGCGCCAGCGCTGATCGGCAGATAGAAACGAAAACGCCGGGCAATTGCCCGGCGTTTTTCATTGTGCGTCGGCTCAGGCGTTATGTTGCGACTGGCGCTGGCGACGCTCGATGTAGCGTTCTACGTAGGAGCAGGACGGGATCACGGTGTAACCATTGTCCTCGGCATATTCCAGGGCGGATTCAGTCAGTGCTGCCGCGATCCCGCGACCACGCAGGACGTTCGGCACGAAAGTGCGATAGATGTCCAACGTCTGTTTACCCAGGTCCATATAGGCCAGGTATGCACGATGACCGTCCACGGTGGTCTCGAACTGATGACCTGCCTGGTCATGGTGGATGGACAATGCCTCGCTCATCACTACTCCTCTGAGGGGGTCTAAAACCGTACCCGTACCTTATCTATCTTTTCTAGCCGAAGGAACATCTCTGCCGTGCCGGAACCGAATTGCACGCTGAGATATGCCTTTCCGTTCTCCACCTTGTGTAATACACCCTGGTAATAGGCGCCATCGAAGGTGATGAACTGCAGACGCTTGCCGGCATATCCCGACAGATCGGCAACATTGACGAACTCATACTGCTGCACGGCACGTCCGTCTTCTTCGTTTTCCTGGGTTGCCGTGATTTTTTCGAGGCCGACAGGCTCGTTTCGCGCCACCGTCGGATCGACCCAGGCAAATTCGACCGACTGTACCAGCTCCTGGTTCACCAGCACCGCAGGACGCAACATGGACACCACGTCCTTGGGCTCGAAGAACTGCAAGCCATCCCACGCCATGCCTTCGCTTGGCGTCAACTCCACCCGCAGCGACTGCGGGTCCTTCAGGTAGCGGCCGTAGGCATCGAGCATCGGCTGCCCCAGTGCGATCTTCTGGCTGCGCAGCACGGTATCGAACTTCTGCACTGCGGTTTTCAGGTATTCCTCGGGCGACTGACCCAGCTTGCCCGCACAGAACTGCTGGATCTTGCGCTGGTACTGGTTGTCGTTCAGTTCGAAGACCACGCTGGACATGTGCGGCGGATTCACCCGCAGATCGCCCGGGGTCTCTGGCATGTTAGACAAGGAGAGGCTGAGACGCACTTCACCCATGTCGCGGGTATCGGAGGTCAGGTTCAGATTGAGTTTCTGTGCGCCCGGCTGGAACAGGTAGGAGAACTCCGCATCCGTTTCCAGGGTGCGATAACCCATCTCCAGAAGTTCATCGGTGCCAATGTTACGCACGGTGCCGCAGGCGACTTCGCTCATTGCGGTGAACAGGCTGCGCTCGGGCGGCGTGTTGTACAGCTGCTGCATGAATGGTCCGTGCACTTCCAGGGCAATGCCCTTCAGGCTCAGTGCCATCTGCTCGGGAAACTTGCCCTCGGCAAGGCGCTCCTTGAAGCTGAGGAGTTCACCGAGGCTCTTGAACTTCAGCTCGGCTCGTTGCACTCCCAGGCTATCGCCAATGGCGGGAATACGAATCTGGAGGTTCTCCAGGCCGACTCGACCATCGAAAGAAGAAGTAATACCGCCATAGGTGACATCCATCACCGGCGACAACTTGCTGATAGCGTCATCCATGATCGATCTGACCGACCACCAGAGCGACAACTTGATGATCAACCCGACGGCCAGAACCGCGAGCACTCCCCACTTGAGAATCTTCGACATAGTGACGTCCTTGAAGTCTGCGCTTCGCCTTGGATATCGGAAGCAGCGCAAGCTTATCAGTGGGCAGCAATCACAACCACGCGGACACTTTGAATGGGCGAAGATATTTTACGAATTCCTGAAAAAGTTCCCTTTCCAAAGCAAATTTTTAACGCGGGCAACATCCGTACCCGGGTCGGAGTAACGTCTGTCTGAAGATTGGGAGGATTCCGCGCACACGGCTGGCTTGGGCCTACACTTGCCTACTCGACTGATCAAAGAACAATCAGTCTGGCCATTTTTTGATCAGCGACCTCGTTATTTGCTCGTGAACTAGCCGGCAAGCTGAAAAAAATGTGCCTGCCTTGCACAAGGTCAGTTTACTTACTACAAGTTATGGGTAGTATGTACGCCGGCTAATTTCCCAAGCTCGGGGAATTGCTTTATGGAAATGTCCACCTTAAGGGGAACACGATGAACAACGTTCTGAAATTCTCTGCTCTGGCTCTGGCCGCAGTTCTGGCCACCGGTTGCAGCAGCGTATCCAAAGAAACCGAAGCTCGTCTGACTGCTACTGAAGACGCAGCTGCTCGCGCTCAGGCTCGTGCTGACGAAGCCTACCGCAAAGCTGACGAAGCTCTGGCCGCCGCTCAGAAAGCCCAGCAGACCGCTGACGAGGCTAACGAGCGCGCCCTGCGCATGCTGGAAAAAGCCAGCCGCAAGTAATAGCCTTCTGGGCTATGTGAAGCCGACCCGGTCAAACGGGTCGGCTTTTTTATTGCCCGCGTTTTTCTACCGCCCTCTTCCATCCCCTTGTCTCTCTACCCGGAGTTTCATGAACGCCAAGTTGCAGGCAAAAGAAAAGCCCGCTGGCGATTCGCTCAGCGGGCTTTCTTAACGCGGGAGTTCGCTCAGAGCTCGGTGTTGGGCACAGTTGCCGCAACTGCAGAGTTGGGCTCGGCAATTTCCACCGGCAGACCGTCTTCGGCCGCAACTACTTCACGCACCACGTCCCAGTCCAGGCGAATGGTGTTGACCAGATCCTCACGCTTTAGCAGCGCGTTGATCACGGCGGTGTGCTTGTCTACCACCGACGGATCGCCATTGTCATCCAGCGGTGCGTGGGCTTCGAGGTAGACCTTGCCGCCGCTGACGCCGAACTTGTAGGGCTCGTTGACGATGCGCACCGGAGTACCCACCGGCGCCATGGCCGCCAGGGCCAGGACGTTGTTGTTCAGCATGCGGAAGCAGCCGTGGCTGACGCGCATGCCGATGCCGAACTTCTTGTTCGAGCCGTGGATCAGGTAACCCGGCACGCCCAGGTTGAACTTGAACGGACCAAGGGGATTGTCCGGACCCGGCGGCACTACGGTGGGCAGCGGATCGCCGTCGGCAGCATGCTCTTCGCGGATCGACTTCGGCGGATACCAGGCCGGATTGTTGGTCTTGGCAGTGATGGTGGTGTGCGCAATAGGCGAACCCCAACCTTCACGGCCGATACCCAGCGGGTAGGTATGAACCACATTCTGCCCTTTCGGGAAGTAGTACATCCGGTACTCGGCGAGGTTGATCACGATACCCTCGCGCGGACCCGGCGGCAGGATGTACCGGGTCGGCAGGATGATCTCGGTACCAACGCCCGGCAGCCAGGGATCGACGCCGGGGTTGGCGGCGACCATCTCCAGGTAGCCCAGGTCATTGGCGACACCGATATCGGCGAAGGTGTCTTCGTACTTGGCCTTGATCACCTGGACCTGGCCGACGATGTCTTCGCCGGGCGGGGGCAGGGGCAGCTCGAGGGCTGCGACGGGCCCCGCCACCAGCAGGGATGCTAATGACAGGGAACGGGCGACGGCTGTAAAGCGCGGCAACATCCGGGAATCCTTGACAAACTGACTGATTAAAAGACTCGGAATTCTACACTGGCGCGAGCCGCGCCGGGAGTCCTCAGACTCCCGACCAGACCGAGTGCTGCCCCTGCCGTTGGGCCTCGAGGGTCGAGCGGCAGTTGGTGCACAGGCGTCGGTCACGCAGCAGGCCCTGCTCCAGATTACTCCAGCGGGGCTGGGCTGGCAGCAGGCCCCCGCAGAGGGTCCGGTCGGCGAATCCACCCAATTCCAGCTGGCGGGCCACCAGGTGCAGGCGCACTTCGCGGCAAGCGAACAGGTCGAGTTGCTCGTCGGGCTCTATCACTTTGTAGCCAAACAGGGACCAGACGGTGCGCGGCATGGAGGACTCCAGGGAGGGTGCGCAACATTAGCCGAAAGCGAGCCTCGGGAAAAGCGTCAGAGCATGGGTTCCAGGGTCGGCCAGACATTGTCCAGCAACCTCGGCTGGGCCTGCAGCGCCGGATGCAGGCCATCGGACTGCATCATCCGCGGCACGCCACCCACGCCTTCGAGGAAGAACGGCACCAGCGGCACCTGTTTCTCGGCAGCCAGGGTGCTGAAGACATTGGCGAAAGCCGTGGTGTAGCGCACGCCGTAATTGGGTGGCAGACGCATGCCGAGCAACAGGACGGACGCCCCTTGCGCCTTGGAACTGTCGATCATGCTGGCAAGATTCTGTTGCAATTGCGCAGGCGGCTGGCCACGCAACCCATCATTGCCGCCGAGTTCGATGATCACCAGTTCCGGCTTGTGTTCGGCGAGCAGGCCCGGAAGCCTGGAGACCCCGCCAGCACTGGTGTCGCCACTGATCGAAGCATTCACTACGCGCTGCTTGTAACCCTTCTCGTCGAGGCGTTTTTGCAGCAGGGAGACCCAGCCTTGGCTTGATTCCAGCCCGAAAGCGGCGCTGATACTATCGCCGATGACCAGCACGGTCCCCGCCATGGCCTCCTGCGCCAGAATCAGCAGTGACAGGCAGCCACCCAACAACCAGGCACGCATTGGATTCTCCATGAGCGCAAGCATTCTCGATGCGCGGAACCTTAGCAAAGTGGTTCCCAGCGCGGAAGGCGAGCTGATCATCCTTCACGACCTCTCCCTCAACCTCGGCAAAGGCGACAGCCTGGCCATCGTCGGCAGCTCCGGATCAGGCAAATCCACCCTCCTCGGCTTGCTCGCAGGTCTCGACCTGCCCAGCGCCGGCGAAGTGCACCTGGCCGGCCGCGCCCTGTCGACCCTGGATGAAGACCAGCGCGCCCGGGTCCGCGCCGAACACGTCGGGTTCGTCTTCCAGTCATTCCAGTTGCTGGACAACCTCAATGCCCTGGAAAACGTCATGCTCCCCCTGGAACTGGAGGGACATCGCGACGCACGCGCCCGCGCCCGCCAACTGCTGGATCGGGTCGGCCTGGGCCAACGCCTCAGCCACTATCCGCGCCAACTCTCCGGTGGCGAGCAGCAACGCGTCGCCATTGCCCGCGCCTTTGCTGCCGAACCCGACGTACTGTTCGCCGACGAGCCAACCGGTAACCTCGACAGCCACACCGGTGAACGCATCAGCGACCTGCTCTTCCAGCTCAACCAGGAACGCGGCACCACCCTGGTTCTGGTGACCCACGACGAGCGCCTGGCCCATCGCTGCCGGCGCCTGATCCGCCTTGAAGGCGGCCGTCTGGTCGATCAGGTGGAACCCTGATGCGACGTCTCCCCCTCGCCCGCCTGCTGGCCATGGCTGCCCGCCAACTGTGGCGCGACACCCACAGCGGCGAGTTGCGAGTGCTGTTCTTCTCCCTGCTGGTCGCCGTCGCCGCCAGCAGTGCAATCGGCTATTTCAGTGCCCGTCTCAACGCCGCCATGTTGCTGCGCGCCACCGAATTCCTTGGCGCAGACCTGCTGCTGAGCGGGTCGTCGCCAGCCAGCGCGGAACAGGTCGATCACGGACTGCAACTCGGCCTGAAGCACTCCAGTGCCGTGGAGTTCTCCAGCGTGATCGCCGCCGACAACGGCATCCAGCTCTCCAGCGTCAAGGCGGTCGACCCCGCCTACCCACTGCGTGGCGAACTGAAGAGTGCCGCCCAGCCCTATGGCGAGGAAGCCGTTGGTAGCGGCCCGAAACCGGGCGAAGCCTGGGCCGAAGCCCGACTGTTCGCGACACTGGACCTCAAGCCCGGCGACAGCATCGACGTTGGGCAGAAAACCTTGCGCCTGACCCGCGTGCTCACTTACGAACCGGACCGCGCCGGTGATTTCTACAGCCTTACCCCGCGAGTGCTGATCAGCCGGGATGACCTCGAGGCGACTGGCGTGGTGCAGCCCGGCAGCCGTGTGCGCTATCGCGAGCTCTGGAGTGGCCCGAACGAAGCCCTGAGCCAGTACCGGGCAGCAATAGAGCCCGGACTGGAAGCCAATCAGCGCCTGGAAGACGCCCGTCAGGGCAATCGCCAGATCGGCGGCGCCCTCGGTCGCGCCGAACGCTACCTGAACCTGGCCAGCCTCGCCGCCGTACTGCTCGCGGGCGTCGCGGTCGCCCTCTCCGCCGCGCGCTTCGCCGCACGCCGCTATGACGCCAGCGCTCTGCTGCGCTGCCTCGGCCTGTCTCGTCGCGAAGCCCTCTTTCTATTTGGCATGCAGCTGGCGCTACTCGGGTTGTTGGCCAGCGCCCTGGGCGCGCTCCTCGGCTGGCTCGCACAAGCGGTCCTGTTCAAGCTGCTGGGAGGATTGCTCCCGGCGGTGATTCCGTCCGGCGGACTGGTACCGGCGCTGGCGGGTGTCGCCACCGGCCTGCTGGCCCTGGCGGGATTCGCCCTGCCGCCGCTGGCTGCGCTGGGCCGGGTGCCGCCACTGCGAGTCCTTCGCCGCGACCTGCTGCCACTGCCGCCCAGCGCCTGGCTTATATATGGAGCCGCGCTGCTGGCCCTCGGGCTGATCATGTGGCGCCTGAGCCTGGACCTGAAGCTGACCCTCGCCCTGCTCGGCGGCGGCCTGATCGCAGCACTGCTGCTGGGCGGCGTGCTGCTGGCGGGACTGAAGGGCCTGCGCCGACTCCTGGCCAGTGCCGCCCTACCCTGGCGCCTCGGCCTCGGCCAACTGCTGCGCCACCCACTGGCGGCGGCCGGACAATCCCTTGCCTTCGGCCTGATCCTCCTGGCCATGGCGCTGATCGCGCTGCTGCGCGGGGAACTGCTGGACACCTGGCAGAACCAGTTGCCGGAGAACGCTCCCAACCATTTCGCCCTCAATGTCCTACCCGCCGAGAAGGACGCTTTCGCCGGCCGCCTCGCCAGCCTGTCGCCCCATCCCGCACCGCTCTATCCGGTGGTGCCCGGCCGCCTCACCGCCATCAATGGCGAGGCCGTCCGCCAACTGGTGAGCAAGGACTCCCAGGGCGAACGCGCGGTTCAACGCGACCTCAGCCTGACGTGGTCCGCCCAGTTGCCCAGCGACAATCGCCTGGTGGCGGGCCATTGGTGGAGCGATCTCCACGGCGGCGGACTGCCCGGTGTATCGGTAGAGGCCAAGCTCGCCGAAAGCCTTGGCCTCAAGCTGGGCGATCGGCTCACGTTCAGCGTTGGCGGCCTGCAACGTGATGCCCAGGTGACCAGCCTGCGCGAGGTGGACTGGGACAACTTCCAACCGAACTTCTACATGATCTTCGCCCCAGATACCCTGGCCGACCTCCCCGTGACCTACCTCACCAGCTTCTACCTGCCACCACGCCACGACCGCGAGCTCGTAGAGCTGTCCCGCGCCTTCCCGGCGGTCACGCTGCTGCAGGTAGAGGCGATCCTGGCGCAACTGCGCAGCATCCTCGCCCAGGTCACGCTGGCCGTGGAGTTCGTACTGCTCTTCGTGCTTGCAGCAGGCCTGGCGGTGTTGTTCGCCGGCTTGCAGTCCACCCTGGACGAACGTATTCGCCAGGGCGCGCTGCTCCGAGCCCTTGGTGCCGAACGCCAGCTGCTGATGAAGGCGCGGCGCGCCGAGTTCGCGCTGTTGGGCGCCTGCAGCGGCCTGCTTGCAGCGCTCGGCTGCGAACTGGTCAGCGCCCTGCTCTACCGCTTTGCTTTCGACCTCAGCTGGCAGCCCCATCCCTGGCTGTTCCTCCTGCCGCTGGTGGGAGCCTTGCTGGTGGGTACCGCTGGCGTGATGGGCACTCGCCGCGCGCTCAACGCCAGCCCACTGACGGTCTTGCGCGAAGCTTGATAGGCTTTGTCTCCCGAAATTCCGCAGGACCGCCATGAGCCGTTATCGTCCGCCCCGCACCGCCGGCACCCCCCTGATCACCCCGGAAGGCGAAGCCCGTCTGCGCGCCGAACTCCACGAGCTGTGGCACGTGCGCCGGCCCAAGGTCACCCAGGCCGTGAGCGAAGCGGCTGCCCAGGGTGATCGATCGGAGAATGCCGAGTACACCTACGGCAAGAAGATGCTGCGGGAAATCGACAGCCGCGTGCGCTTCCTGACCAAGCGGCTGGAGAACCTCAAGGTGGTGCGCGAACGTCCGAGCGACCCCGACAAGGTCTACTTCGGCGCCTGGGTGACGCTGGAAGACGACGATGGCGAGCAGGCCCGCTACCGCATCGTCGGGCCTGACGAATTCGATCTGAAGCAGAACCTGATCAGCATCGACTCCCCTCTCGCTCGCGCCCTGGTGGGCAAGGCGCTGGATGCTGAAGTACGGGTCAACACGCCTACCGGGGAAAAGACCTGGTACGTGGTCGAGATCGACTACCCGTAACGCCGTCCGATATCAGCGGCGGGTGATGAGTCCCTGCCGCGCCACCCGCACCAGCTGACCCAGCACTTCCGGTAGCTCTGCAGCCGAAGGCGCCTGGATCACAGCCATGTCGAAACTGTCGCTGGCAAAACGGGCAAGTGATTCACCGTCACGGGCGAACTGGATGAGGAAGTTGCGTGGACGGCCCCAACGCTTGGGCCAGCCTTCGAGATAACGCAGGAGTGTCGGCTGGTGGGAACCGCCGAGCAGGATTCGCGGATTGCGTAATGCCAGCCCGGTGGTGATCGGGGCTAGTCGGAGCAGGGGTTGGGGACAGGTCATGGTGTCATGTCTCCGCCTCGTTGGGTCCCGCTGGGCAGCGGTGAGAGGCGACACCGAACCAGCGTTTTAGCGGTATTTAGAAGCCTCTGATGACTTCCGCGCCCCGCAAGTAGCTGACTAAATCGGCGCATGGGGCGACATCCTAGAGAAGCCCGCGCAATACTGTCAAGGCGACTCATTCGCCTTGGGAGACGCCCATGAGCACCCCGCCGCTGCGCCTGTTTTTCGCCATTCCCTGCTGCCCCCAACTGGCCCGTGACATCGTTGATTGGCGCGCCCGGAATCCGGTCGAAGGCAAGCCGGTTGCGCCGGAAAACCTGCACCTCACCCTCGCCTTCCTCGGCTCGCAACCTCGTGGCCAGGTGGAAGCCCTGGCGGCACTGGCCGCCAGCCTGACGCCCACGACATTCACCC
The DNA here is from genome assembly GCF_029871235.1 of Pseudomonas sp. BN411. Taxonomy (GTDB): domain Bacteria; phylum Pseudomonadota; class Gammaproteobacteria; order Pseudomonadales; family Pseudomonadaceae; genus Metapseudomonas. The sequence continues at coordinate 88,915 of NZ_SSOM01000084.1, read as the reverse complement.
TGCACCTGGACCAACTGGCACGCTGGAAGAACGGCTTGCTGCACCTGGCGCCGAGCAAAGTCCCACCGGCCCTGACCGACCTTGAGCGCAGCCTCCGCGAGCAGTTGCTGATCTTGGGCTTCACCCTGGAGACACGCCATTTCAAACCCCACCTGACCCTGGCCCGGCACTGCCCACGGCTGCCCTCCATCCCCACCCCAACCTTTGATTGGCCAGCGACCGAATTTGCCCTCTTCGCCTCGGAAAACACCGCCAAAGGCACGCGCTACCACGCCCTCGGACACTGGCCATTGCGGCCTCCGACCCCAGCCTGACGTTTCGCCGCGTAACAGCGAACTGGCGGCCATCTTCGGGTGAACGGATGTAAACATCCGCGAAAAGCCCAATCCAGAGCGCTCATACTCGACGTGCGATGAATGGCATGGTTCCTGCCCTCGGCCCTGCTTGAAGTGCACGCCCAGGAAGGGCGTGGCCATGCCAGGGAATGCAGTCAGGCCCTCCCACGCACAACATCGAGAGCGCACATGAAGAACAAGACTCTGCTCGCCCTTTGCCTTGCCGCCGGGCTCGCCGCCACGGAACAGGCCCAGGCACTCTGGTTCGGCTCCAGCGGTTATACCCAGACCCGCTATCCCATCGTCCTCACCCACGGCATGCTCGGCTTCGACAGCATCCTCGGCGTCGACTACTGGTACGGCGTTCCCTCGGCGCTACGCCGCGATGGCGCGCGCGTCTACGTCACCGAAGTCAGCCAACTGAACACCACCGAAGCCCGCGGCGAAGAGCTGCTGGAACAGGTGGAAGAAATCGTCGCGATCAGCGGCAGCCCCAAGGTCAACCTGATCGGCCACAGCCACGGCGGTCCGACCATTCGCTACGTGGCGGCGGTGAGACCGGACCTGGTCGCATCGGCCACCAGCGTCGGCGCTCCGCACAAGGGTTCGGCCGCCGCCGACTTCATCCGCAATGTGCCGCCGGGCTCAGCCGGCGAGGTCGTACTCGCGGGCATCGTCAACGGCCTCGGCGCACTGATCAACTTCCTCTCAGGCAGCAGCAGCGACCTGGAGCAGAACGCCCTCGGCTCCCTGGAATCGCTGAACAGCCAGGGCGCGGCAGCCTTCAACGCACGCTTCCCGCAGGGCCTGCCCACCACGGCCTGCGGCGAAGGCGCCTACCAGGTCAACGGCGTGCGCTACTACTCCTGGAGCGGCACCAGTCCGCTGACCAACGTGCTGGATGTCAGCGATGCCATGCTCGGTGCCAGCTCCCTGACCTTCGGTAGCGAAGCCAATGACGGACTGGTGGGGCGCTGCAGCTCGCACATGGGCAAGGTGATCCGCGACGACTACCGGATGAACCACCTGGACGAGGTCAACCAGACCCTGGGGCTCACCAGCCTGTTCGAAACCGATCCGGTCACCGTCTATCGTCAACAGGCCAACCGGCTGAAGAACGACGGGCTCTGAGCCCTGCCCGCGGGGCCTTCGGGCTCCGCACTCCCCTGCCTGCCGAGAGCCCCCGTGAGAAGAAGACTCCTCCTGCTGTTCCCGATTGCCTTCGCCGGCGCCCTGGCCATCCTGCTGCAATGGGGCGGTGAACCCGCCCCGGCGGCGTCCAGTGTGGCTCCAGCGATCATGACAATCGTCACGCCCGCTCCCCCTGCGCCGGCACCTCCCAGCCAGAGCGAACCGCACGCACCATCAACGGGAGAGGCCGGGACAAGGGCGATGCCGGCCTCACTGTCAGGAACGGCGGTGGACGGCCGTTTCCATCTCGATTCCAGTGGCAATCTGCTGATCACCGAGGACATTCGGCGGATCTTCGACTACTTCCTCAGCACCCAGGGTGAAGAACCACTGGCTGGCAGCATCCAGCGGCTGCGCGGCCACATAGCGGAACAACTGGACGCCCCGGCGGAAGGCCAGGCCCTGGCGTTGCTCGACCAGTACCTCGATTACAAGCGCCAGCTGGTGCAACTGGAGCGCGACATGCCGCTGCTCGCCGACCTGAACGCCCTGCGCCAGCGCGAAGCAGCCGTGCAGGCATTGCGGGCACGGATCTTCAGCACCGATGCCCACCAGGCGTTCTTCGCCAGCGAGGAGGCCTACAACTCGTTCACCCTGCAACGCATGGCCATCCAGCGGACCAGCCTGGACCCGGCAGCCAAGGCCGCCGCCATCGACCAACTGCGCAGCGCCCTGCCCGATGAGTTGCAAGCCCTGGTAGCAAGCCAGCTACAGGCGGAACTCCGGGTCCAGGTCGGCGCGCTCAGAGAATCGGGCGGTACCCCGGAACAGGTTCGCCAACTCCGCCAGCAGCTAGTCGGCGCCGAAGCCACTATTCGACTGGAAGCCCTCGACCAGCAACGCCTGCAATGGCAACAGCGCCTGCAGTCCTATCTGAAGGAGAGGTCTCGCATCGAAGCCAGCGAGGGGCTGAGCCAGAGCGACAAGGCAGCGGCCATCGCCCAATTGGAGGAAGAAGGATTCAATCCGCAGGAGCGCTTGCGCCTGCAGGCCGCTGCCGAACTCGCGGCAGCCAGGAAAAAGCAGCCCTGAGAACGCAGAAAGGCCCGCCGAAGCGGGCCTTTCTCTTTACCGGGTTCAGTTGCCCAGGTTGCGGTCCAGGGACATCTTGCCGGCGCCTTCCACCAGCAGGGTGGCGCTGATCAGGCCGAGAATCATCGCGTACTCGAAACCGCCGTTGGTGATGAAGAAACCGCTGGCCCAGTGCACGCTGAAGATCGCCACCACCATCGCAACGATCAGCGCCGCCGCGGCCGGACGAACCAGCAAGCCGATTACCAGGGCAAGGCCGCCGAAGAACTCGGCGCTGCCGGCCATCAGGGCCATCAGGTAACCCGGGGTCAGACCGATGCTTTCCATCCACTGACCGGTGCCCGCCAGACCGTAACCACCAAACATGCCGAAGAGTTTCTGCGAACCGTGGGCCATGAAAGTGAGGCCGGTGATGACGCGCAGCAGGGTGATGCCGTAGCCAGCGTTGGTGGCGAGGATGGATTTGATCGGGTTGCTCATCGAGGTGTTCCTTGTGTTGTGGGAGTCGATGAGCACAAGCTTAGTAGAATTTTTTGATATTAAAACCGGAAAATTCTCAGCCACATCATCGATTAATTCGATTATTTGCGTGCCTTGGTGGCCTTTTTCGAAGGCTCCAATAGATAACGCTCGCGATCGAAGGCCAGGTAGTACTTGTTCACGCTGTTGACGTAGCTGACAACGCCCATACCGGCTTGCTCAGCGGCGATGCGTTCCACCTGGAAAAACCACTGGTTGGGGTTCAGGCCGCGTCGCCGGGCTTCCGCGCGCATGCCCTGGACTCGCTGCGGCCCCAGGTTGTACGCGGCGAGCACGAAGGCCATGCGTTCGCGCTCCTCAAGCTGGGCGCTAGCGAAGAAGTTGCGCCGCAACATCGCCAGGTACTTGGCCGAAGCCTGCACGTTGTTATCGAGTTTCTGGATGTTCCCCACACCCACACTTCGCGCCGCCCCCGGAGTGATTTGCATCAGGCCGGTGGCACCGCTGGCGCCTCTGGCGGCCGGATTTAGGCTGGATTCCTTGTAGGCCAGCGCAGCCAGGTTCAGCCAGTCGAAATCGTGCTGGTCGGCGTAGCGCTGCAATACCGGGCGTACTCGCTCCAGGCGCTGGCGCTCGCGACGCGCGAGGGGGTTGTGGACCTTGTAGAGGCGCCGATAGACGCGCTGGAAAGCCGCATCCTGGTCGTCCGGCGCGCGGTAGTCAGCCAGGAAGCGGTCGACGCTGGCCCGCAGGGTCGGTGCATCCCGGCGAACGAACCAGGTCATGTCGCCCTGCCTGTCCAGCACCAGATGCTTGTCGAGTCGCAGCTTGGGCATGACCTTGGCCCAGCGCTCGGCAATCGGCTGCTCCACCGCCGTCAGCGGAAAGATGCCGGCCTGGACCATCTCCAGCACATCCTCCACCGCCTGGGTCGGATCGACCCATTCGATGACGATGGGCGCCAGCTTGCGCCCGGCCAGTTTCTCATTGACCTGACGCAATGCCTCACCGGCGGCGCTGCCCGCCGGCAGCGCGATGCTACGGCCGGACAGCTGTTCCAGGCGCTGGTAGCGACGCAGTCCCTGGCGGCTGACCAGCACCAGCGGTACATCCTTGCGCAGCGGCGCACTGGCGCTGACGTTGGCGCCCACGCTCTGGTAAATCAGCTCGCCGGGTGCAACCAGATCGCCCTCGCCGCGCTGCAGCGCTGGCAGTAGCTGGTCTTTCGCCTTGGGGATGAGCTTCAGTTTGATTTCACGCCCGTCGCGGGCGTTGCGATTGAGGTACTGCTCGAAGGCGCGGACGCGATGATATTCCACGCCTACCTGTTCGCCCTTGACCTCACCCGAGCTGTTGCGGCTCTGGTTCACCAGCACCTTGAGCACGCCACTGCGACGGATTTGCGCCAGGTCCCGGGCTTCGGCCGGTTGCTGCCAGACCTCCGGCGGCCCTGCAAGGCGCGCGCTTGCCATGCTGGGCAGCAACGCCAGCAGGCAGAGCAGGATCAGCAGCGGTCGCGTCATCGAATCTCCAGGGACAGGGCGTGGCGTCAGCGCGCGCATGAGCGTGTAGAGCTGCGCCGCGAATCCTTGGCTGGTAAGCGAGGGGCGCGGAGAGTGTCACAGCTTCGCCCCCGATGCCAGTCAAAGCGTGGCATTGACTTCAACATATGCCGCCAAGTTCCTGTAAATACTGATTTTTTTGAATTATTTCGAGCTTTGTTATGCTGCCCTGCTCCAATCCGAGGTAGCACCATGCAACTCATCGACATCGGCGTCAATCTGACCCACCCCAGTCTCGCCCGCGATGTCCGCGCCTTGCTGGAGCGCGCCCACGCAGCCGGCGTCTGCCAACTGGTGCTGACCGGCACCAATCTGGAAGACAGCGAAAAAGCCCTCCTGGCAGCCGAGCAGCTGGACGAAAGCGGCCTGCGACTGTTCAGCACCGCCGGTGTCCACCCCCACGAGGCAAGCGATTGGAACAGCGATTGCGAGCGCCAACTGCGTGTGCTCCTGGGTGAGACGCGGGTACGTGCGGTGGGCGAATGCGGGCTGGACTTCAATCGCGATTTTTCGCCGCGCCCGCAGCAGGAAAAGGCGCTGGAAGAGCAACTCGCGCTGGCCGCCGAATTAGGCAAGCCGGTGTTCCTCCATGAACGCGACGCCGACGAACGCCTGCTGGCCATCGTGCGGGAACACCGCGATCAACTCCCCGCGGCCGTGGTGCATTGTTTCACCGGCGAGAAGCGCGCCCTCTACGGCTACCTGGACCTCGACCTGCACATCGGCATCACTGGCTGGATCTGCGACGAGCGCCGTGGCACTCACCTGCACGACCTGGTGCGCGACATTCCCCGCGGCCGCCTGATGCTGGAGAGCGACGCCCCCTATCTGCTGCCGCGCAGCCTGCGGCCCAAACCCAAGCACGGCCACAACGAGCCGGCCTTCCTCACCGAGGTGCTGCGGGAGGTGGCCCTGCATCGCGGCGAGAGCCAGGAAGAGCTGGCGCGCCACACCACCGCCTGCGCCCGCGCCTTCTTCGGTCTGCCAGCCGTCGACTGAAGAAGGCTTTCCAGTGACCTCTTGATTCGGGTCAACTTTGGTAGGAAATTTCCGTCAGAGAATGCTGGCACCTTGCCAATACTGTCCGAGTCATAAGAAGAAGATCATGGGTACCTGGATTCGCGATATTTCCCTCAGATACAAGTTCTGGGCCGTCAACGCGGTGGCCTTCTTCACCACCCTCCTGCTGGTCCTGCATGCCCTCTTCCTGGAGCAGCAGGGCCGCGCCGAGGATGCCCGCGCAGCCGCTGCTGACCAGGCGCAACTGCTGCGTTCCTGGCCTGCCGACCAGGACCTGCCCTCCTCGCCCCGAATCCTCACCTTCGACGCCGGCAGCGCACCGCAGCTGCCCGGTGGCCAGGTACTGGCCAAGGCCAGCGGCTGGGTTGCGCTTGAGCACGACGGCCTGTTGGGCAACGACCCCATCACCGGTGCCCAGGTTTTCGATCGCGCTGATGGCAAGCGCGTCGCCGTCCTCGCCAGCAGCCCAAGCCTGATCCAGCTATTCGGTGCCCGTCTCGTGGAATACGCGATCTCGGTATTCCTGCTGATGATCGCCCTGCTGGCGGCGTCGCAATTGCTGATCCGCTTCCTGCTCAGCCACCTCAACACCCTCAAGGACGTGATGCTCCACGTGGAGCGCAGCGGCGACCTTTCCGCCCGCGTCCCGCTGGACAGCCGGGATGAAGTGGGCCAGATGGCCAGCGCCTTCAACGCCATGCAGGCTGGATATGAGCGCGTGGTAAGCACAGTCGCCCAGGCCGTCGCCCGTCTCGATGAAGGCGCCGCACGGCTGGCCACCAGCATGGGTGAAGTGCGTCAGGGAATGCTCGGGCAACAGAGCGAGACCGACCAGGCCGCCACCGCCATCAACGAGATGTCGGCCACTGTCCACCACATCGCCCAGCACGCGGCGGACACCCGCGACCAGTCGCAGAATGCCGACCAATTGGCGGGTGCCGGCCAGCTCGTGGTTGAGCGTGTCGAACAGTCCATTTCCGGGCTTTCCTCCGGCGTGCAGCAGACCGCGGAAATGATCCAGCGGCTGGCCGAGGACAGCCAGAAGATCAGCGGCGTGGTCAACGTCATCCATGGCATTGCCGAACAGACCAACCTGCTGGCGCTGAACGCCGCAATCGAGGCCGCCCGCGCCGGGGAAATGGGTCGCGGCTTCGCCGTGGTGGCCGATGAAGTGCGCAACCTGGCCAAGCGCGTGCAGGACTCCACCGACGAAATCACCAGCATGATCACTGCGCTGCAGTCCGGCACCCGCGACGCGGTGGACTTCATGCGGGAGAGCTCGATCAAGGCCGACGACTGCGTACAGGCCGCCCATGAGGCCGGCGCTGCCCTGGTCGCCATTACCGGGGCCGTGGCGCAGATGCGCGAGAGCAATACCCAGATCGCCGTGGCAGCCGAGCAGCAAAGCCAGGTGGCCGAAGAAATGACCCGCGCCGTGGTGGGTATTCGCGACGTCACCGAACTCACCGTCGGCCAGACCGTGGAATCCGCCTCCACCAGTAATGAACTGGCGGGGCTGGCCAGCGAGTTGTCGCAAGCCATTCGCAAGCTCAAGCTGCGCGCCTGACCCGCCGCAGCAGGCTATCCCCGCCATAGGAAGAAGGCATTCGCCGACCCGCAAGGGCCGGACTATGCTGCCGTCATTCCCTTGAGGAGACGGTCATGGGCAAGCGACTTCCCAATCTGCATGCGTGGCAATGGCGGACTTATGCCGACAACCACCAGCACCCCGCCAACCTGATCCTGCACATCATCGCGGTGCCGATCTTCATCGTTGCAGCGCTGAGTCTGGCGAACGGCCTGTTCACCTTCAGCTTCCGCGCGCTGGTGCTGGGGGTGATCGGCATTCTCGCCTCGCTGGCGCTGCAGGCGCGCGGCCACAAACTGGAAGCCGTGCAGCCGGAACCCTTCAGCGGTCGCAAGGACGCCATCGGCAGGCTGTTGGTGGAGCAGTTCGTCACCTTCCCGCGCTTCCTGCTCAGCGGCCAGTGGTGGCGCAACTGGCGCAACAAGAAGCGCTGACCCACCTGTCTGCACAATGCGCCTTTCCGGAGGTTGGGCCGGGCGGCGTTCCGCGAGCGCAGCGAAGCCCAACGCGGCGCGGTATCAGGTCCGCACCGTTGGGCTTCGCGTTGCTCTGCCGCAACCTACAGTTGTAAAACGATGTCCACCCCGCGAGTTGGCATGCCCTGCGCTGACAATCAGCCGAACACCACCACCGTCTGCCGGCTCATGGCGACCAGTTCGCCGTCGGGGGTCCACAGAGCCGCCGCCGCATGGCCATAGCCGTCACGGGCATGCTCGATGCGCGCGCGGTACTTGCACCAGTCGTGGGTATCCAGTTGCGGCAGCGGCTGCACGAACTCGATGGTCCAGGTCAGGGTGCTGCCCGGCGCGGGGGAAGACAGATGCGGCACGGTTGCCGGCGGCCAGGCATCCACCAGGGCCAGCAGATGGGATTCGGTAACCGTCTCTTTAACCACGTCGCCACGGAAGCGTACCCAACCCCCCATGTCGCGCTCGCGGCTGTTGGAGAATGGCAGGCCACCAATGGACCAGCGCATGGCCAGGTGGCGGGTGAACTCCGGGGTAACGCCGGGGATGAAAGGCAGTTCGAAGCAGTCGGCGACCGGCTTCATCTCGGGGGCGGGCTCGGCTTCCAGCTGCACAACCGACTGGCGCGAACCACCGAAACTGCCCTGCACCAGCGCCACCACCTGGCCCTTCTGCACCACACGGCAGAACACCTGGCTCACTGCCTTGCCTTCACGCAGCAGCTCAGCCTCGAAGCTGGCCGGCACCTCCGGCTCCAATGGGCCGACGAAGGTCATGGCCAGGGAGCGCACTGGCCGGCCTTGCTCGACCTTCGCACGCATGGCTTCGAAAGCCAGTGCAGCGACCACGCCGCCGAAGGCCGCCCGACCCTGCCCCCAGGTGGCGGGCACCACAATTTCGCTCGGATTGCTGCGAGCCGCCTGGATCAATTCGGAAAAAATCATCTGAAATCCCTGTAGTCAAACGCCCAGGCGGCGATCTTAGGGCATTGCCTCGCCGGCCCGAAAGGCGCGTCGCAGGGCTGCCACGCCAAGGCAAAGGGGAGAACAGCCAAAGCAGGTCAACGAAGGCGTCGCAGCAACTTCTCCAGCACCCGGTCCGAACGGACTTCGGCAGCATGCATGGCCACCTGCCAGGCGCGGACTCGGGGGCGCAGGTCCGGCTCGTTTTCCGCGCGGGCCAGCCATTGGACGTGATCGTGCCAGATGCCCAGGGCGGTCTGCGCCCCCACCAGCAGCTGCCGGGTCCGAGGGGACAGTTCGACCAGATTCGGGTAAGCATCCAGGCCATAGCGCAGGCGCTTGATCAGCAGGCGCAGGCGATGGCGGTCATGGGCTGGGGCGCGCAGGGCCTGCCCGACCTGACGGAGACTCTTGCCAAGGAATTTCTCGGATTTCTTGCGTAGCCCCGTCACCAGGCCTTCGCGATCACACACCCGAATCAGGTGTGGCCAGGCTTCGAGCACCAGCAACAGGCGCGTCAACTCCGGCGCCAGCAGGAACTGCGCATAGCCGCTGCGCAGCGCCCGCTCGCGATCCGGGACCAGTCGCTCCAGGCGTTGGCTGCGCAGTTCGGTGATCAGCACTTCCAGATCCCGCAACGGGCTGCTCAACCTCGCCAGGTCGGCCGCCGCCTGGTCCAGCACGTCCACCGCTGCCAGGCCGCGCAGCGGGTGCAACAGACTACGCAATCGCCTGGTCGCCACCCGCAGGTCATGCAGGGCCTCGTCATCGGTATGCGCCACCAGACGCTCAATACAAGCGCGCAGACGAATCTCGAGGGCAATGACCTGAGCGATCAGGTCGTCCAGCAATGCGGCCATCTAGCGTCTCTCCAGCGATCAGGCCCGGACGGGCAGCGTATTACTCAGCATGGATCATCCGCGTACGCCCCGCAGGCGCCAGGGCAATGACTTGCGCAACTCGCTCAGCAACCGCTGCGGGTCGGCCCCCTGGTGGGCGGCGTAGCGACTGGCTTCGAATGCAGCTGCGAAGGCACGGATCTGCGCGGCCTGCCGGGGCAGCTCGCGACTGGCGCGCTCGGCGAAGGCGCGCGGCCCCTCCCCCGTTCCGCGCGACACGCCATGGCGTGCCAGCAAGCGCTCGAACGTCTGGAACTGGCGCAATTGCGGGTCGCGCTCACGGCGCCAGGGCGCGAACAGGAACAGCGCCAGTACTGACATCAGTACTGCCCCGGCGCCCACCAGCCCGACGCCCAGGACGCGGCCGTCCTGGGCACCGAACCAGCGCTGCACCAGCTCCACCTGGGCCTCCCCCTGGTAGCCCAGCACCCAGCGCTGCCAGCCGTAGTTGAGGTTGTCCCAGGCCAGGCGCACCTGGTTCAGCCAGGACACCTGTCGATAGCGCAAGGGGGACAAGGGCGAGCCTTCGAGAAAGCTCTGCTCGCCGGATAGGGCCTCTTCCAGGCCACGCTCGATGCGGCTCGGCGCCACCTGAAAGGTGGGATCGACGCTGATCCAGCCGCGCTCCGGGAGCCAGTACTCCACCCAGGCATGGGCGTCGAACTGGTGCACCAGCACATAGTTGCCGGCGGGGTTGAGTTCGCCGCCCTGGTAGCCAGCCACCACACGCGCCGGGATACCGGCCGCGCGCAGGACGAAGGTCATGGCGCCGGCGTAGTGCGCACAGAAGCCCCGTCGCGTATCGAAGAGGAAGGCATCGATATTGTCCTCCCCCAGGGGCAGCGGCTTCAGGGTGTAGACGTAGGGCTCACGATTGAAATGCGCCAACAGCGCGTCCACCAGTCGTTGCGGGTCCGCATGCTGCCGCTTGAGCTCGACGGCCCAGGCCCGAGCGCGGGGTTCACCCTGCTCCGGCAATTGCAGGGACCGACGCAATGCCTCCGGGTTTCCCGCCGGTTCGCGCACAGCCCCAGGCCAGGACGTGACCTGGTAGAGCAATGTGCGGTCCACGGGCTTGCGGCGCTCCAGACGGAAGTCGGCCCGGCTGCGCACGTCCTGGTCGCGGGTTTCGGCTACATCCAGCCCGAACAGCCACGGCCGCCCACTGGGCTGCATGACGATGCTGTAGCGCAGCGGCTCGCCTTCCTTGCGCCAGTCCGCCGCCGGACCGAACTGGGAGCCTAACGATTGCGACCAGCGGCGGCCGTCGAAGCGCTCCAGGGTGAGCGCACGCCAGTAGAGCTGGCTCATGGGCGGTACCGTGCCTTCGAAGCTGGCGCGGAAGGCCAGTTCACCGGAACGGCTGAGTTCGGCGACGTCCGCCGGGCTCATGGCGTCTGCCAGACCAGTGACGCCCTTGTCGTTGGGCAGCGGCAAAGACCAGAGCGGGCCCAGGCGCGGGAAAAACAGGAACAGCAGCAGCATCAACGGCGCGGCCTGCAAGAGCAGGCTGCCGGCGGCCTTCAACGGCACCAGTGGATGCTCCGCGAAGCGGCTCTGTTGCAACCCCACCAGGGCGGCCAGCAAGGCGCAGAGAGGAAGCAGGCTGTAGAGGGCCGCGAGCATGCCGTCGTTGAACAGGTACGCGGTCACCTGGGTGAAGAACCCCAGCAGGACCAGCACCAGCGCATCACGCTGGCTGCGCAACTCCACCAGTTTGAGGATGAACACCGCCACCAGCAGCACGACGGCCGCCTCCAGCCCCACCAGGGTGCCCCGGGACAGGAACACCCCCAGTGCCACGGCGAGGATGAGCCCGGCCTTGACCAGGCCACTGGGGTACCGGGCGCGCATGCGGAAGATCTGGATGCGCCAGCCGGCGCACCCCAGCCACATGGCGATGATCCACAGCGGCAGGTGCGGCAGCAGTGGCAGGATCACCAGCACCTGGGCCACCAGCAGCCAGGTGAGGCCGATGCGGGTGATGGGCAGGCTGGCCTTCATCGCGGCGTCCCGAACAGGGCCAGGGCACGGAGGCAGGCTTCGCGGTGGGCGTCCCCGGTCTCCGGTGCCAACTCCTGCCCGCCCAGCCGCAGGCCGAAAGGCTGGCCACGGGAGGAGAACTGCAACACCCAATGGCACAACAGGCTGAGGCGCTCTTCGAGGTCACCGTTCATCTGGTCCAGGTCGAGCCAGAGATCACGTCCGGCCAGTGCGGCGAAATCCTTCACGAACAGGCCCTGCCCTCGCGAATACGCCTTCCAGTGCAAGCGCCGGCGCGAATCGCCCGGCTGATAGGCACGCAAACCCTGGTAGTCGTCCGCTCCGGCGCCGAGCACGTGCTGGCCGTCTTCGCCGTCATCTTCGCCGCGTCCCGGTATCAACGGCAGGTCGCCCTCCAGCGGACGCGGGTAGACCAGCAGCGCCTGGTCCAGGTCCACCCAGCTCCAGGCCACCAGCAACCCGAGGGGATAGCGACTCTCGACCCGCAAGCGTCTGGGCCGCAGCCAGCCACGACGTTCGGTGGGAAGGTGCAGCTCCACGTCGCAGGCGCCCTTGGCCGCCACGTCCTGGACCTGCAAGGACAAGGGTGGCCAGCCAATCGCGATGGCCTGGTGTTCACGGCGGGTACTTTCCAGGGTGACGTGGAAGTGCGCCTGTTCGCCGAGGAATACCGGGGCACCACCCGCCGCCTTGAGGTTCAGCCCCGACAGGTTGCGGAACGTATGCAGGATGGCCACCAGGAAAACCGACAGCAGCAGGAAGGTCAGCCCGTAGGCCAGGCTGTTCTGGTAATTGATCGCCACCAGCAGCATGGGCACCAGCGCCACTCCGAAGGCGGCGCCGGCACGGGTCGGCAGAATGAAGATGCGCCGCTGGTCGAGGCGCACCTGGTTGGCCCGCGGGATGCGCCGGGTCAGCCAGCGATCGACCTGGACTTCCAGCATCAGAGGGCCGGCACTTCGCGCAGCAACCACTGCACCAGCGCGCCGCCGCCATGGCCGGAGGGATCTGCGCGCTCGCGCAGCCGGTGCCCCACGACCGAGGGCAGCACCGCCTGGACGTCTTCAGGGATCACATAATCGCGCCCCGCCAGCAGCGCCCAGGCACGGGCGGCAGACAGCAGCGCCAAACTTGCGCGCGGCGACAACCCCCAGGCGAACTGCGGCTGGCTGCGGGTGGCATCCACCAAGCGCAGCACATAGTCCAGTACGGCATCACGGGCTATCACCTTGGGCACTTCGGCCTGGATCAGCCCCAGTTCGGCATGGGTGAAGACGGGCTCCAGGCGCGGCAGCAGTTCGCGGCGCGACGCGCCTTGCAGCAACGCCTTCTCCGCCGCCTTGGCCGGATAGCCGAGGGACAGGCGCATGAGGAAGCGGTCCAGCTGCGACTCCGGCAAGGCGAAGGTGCCGCCCTGGCTCGCCGGGTTCTGGGTGGCGATGACGAAGAAGGGCTCCGGCAATGGCCGGGTCGCGCCCTCGATGGTCACCTGCCCTTCTTCCATGGCCTCCAGCAACGCGCTCTGGCTCTTGGGCGTGGCGCGGTTGATCTCGTCGGCCAATACCAGCTCGGCGAACACCGGGCCGGGATGAAAGACGAACTGGCCACTGTCCTTGTCGAAAACCGAGGTACCGAGGATGTCGCCGGGCAACAGGTCGGAGGTGAACTGGATACGCTGGAAGCTCAGCCCCAGCACCTTGGCCAGGGCATGGCCCAGGGTGGTCTTGCCCATGCCGGGCAGGTCTTCGATCAAGAGGTGTCCACGGGCCAGCAGGCAGGTCAGGGCCAGGCGTACCTGTGCCTCCTTGCCCAACAGCACCTGATTGACCGCGTGCAGGCAGGCATCCAGTTTGGTTCGCATTCGTCGCTCCCTGTGCAATGCGACGATGCTACTGGCAGGCCGGGCGATGGCAAAGCGCCCGGCAAACTTTACTTATGAAACTGTGCGTCAGCTCGCTGCGGCGGCCTCGGCGTGCAGGTCGCCGGAGAGGAACAACGAGCCTTCCTGGAACAGGTGCGGATAGACAGTCGCCAGGTGGTCGAAGAACAGCGCCTCAGGCAGATCGGCGAACTGGCCGTGGTCCGCCAGGTACTCCATGTAGCGCTCACCCTGGCTATTGAAGGGGTGGAAGATGCTGTCGCTGTACCCGTCGAATTCCAGCGGGGCCACGTTGAACATCCGGCACAGCGCCAGGTTGAAGGCCGGCGTGGCCTTGACCCAGCGACCGTCGAGGTACAGCTCGGTGTAACCGTGCATGGCGAACACCTCGCTGCGCAGCAGTTCCAGCAGCCGGGGCGTGGCCAGGTGATTGCGCACATCGGCCAGGCCGATGCGCGCGGGAATGCCGCAATGCCGCGCGCAAGCAGCCAGCAGGATCGCCTTGGGCACGCAGTAGGATTCGCCCGCTGCCAAGGCATGGCTGGCCTTCAGGGTCTCGGGATCGCGGCTGAACACGTAGGGGTTGTAGCGAACCTCGTCACGCGCCGCGAGGTACAGGCTGACGGCCGTATCGACGGGGTCGCGGCTGGCGCCCCGGTGTCTTTCCGCGAACTCGACCACCAGGGGGTGGTCACTATCAACGAAGCGGCCGGATTCCAGATAGTGCTGCATGGGGGATCTCCTGCGGACATGGCGCCCAGTCTATCCAGCCCGTTTTCCCTGCGGACACGACATTCCGGCCAAGTTTGGCTCTCCTGTCGCCATGGTCCTGGGTGGTGACTAAGCTCGTGGCGCGCTCGCCACCATCAAGGAGGATCGCTCATGTTGTTCTTCTGGTTGCTCACCCTGGCCCTGGGCATCGCCTGCCTCGCCCATCGCCGTACCGCGCCGTTTCCCGCCCTGGGCCTGGTGGCCGGTTTCCTGCTGCTGATGGGTTTCTTCAGCCACGCCCCGGGCTGGCTGTTGCTCCTTTTCTGGCTGGGCTGGCTCGCCACCGCCCTGCCCCTGGCAATGCCGGAACTGCGCCGCCGCTGGCTCAGCGCCCCCCTGTTCGCCTGGTTCCAGCGGGTGTTGCCGCCCATGTCGGAGACCGAGCGCGATGCCATCGAGGCCGGCACCGTCTGGTGGGATGGCGAGCTGTTCAGCGGCCGGCCGGACTGGCGCAAGCTGCTGGATTCGCCCCGCCCGCAATTGACGGAAGAGGAACAGGCCTTCCTCGATGGCCCCACCGAGGAACTCTGCGCCATGGTCAGCGACTGGGAGATCGGCCAGCAGATGGACCTCCCAGCCAAGGCCTGGGCGCACATCAAGCAGCACGGTTTCTTCGCCCTGATCATCCCGAAGGAATATGGCGGCAAGGGCTTCTCCGCTTATGCCCATTCCCAGGTGGCAATGAAACTGGCCACCCGCAGTGCCGACCTCGCGTCCACCGTGATGGTGCCCGACTCCCTCGGCCCCGCCGAGCTGCTGCTGCACTACGGCACCGACCAACAGCGCCAGCGTTACCTGCCGCGCCTGGCGAGCGGCGAGGACATCCCCTGCTTCGCCCTGACCGGTCCGCTGGCCGGATCGGATGCCGGCGCCATGCCGGACCTGGGCATCGTCTGCAAGGGCCAGTGGCAGGGCGAGGAAGTCATCGGCCTGCGCCTGACCTGGGAGAAGCGCTACATCACCCTCGGCCCGGTGGCCACGCTCCTCGGCTTAGCCTTCAAGGCCTACGACCCGGAGCACCTTCTGGGGGACGTGGAAGACCTCGGCATCAGCCTGGCGCTGGTCCCCACCGACACCCCCGGCGTGGAGATCGGCCGGCGCCACCTGCCCCTCGGCGCCGCCTTCATGAACGGCCCCAACTCCGGCAAGGATGTGTTCGTGCCGCTGGACTTCGTCATCGGTGGCCAGGCCATGCTCGGTAAAGCCTGGATGATGCTGATGAACTGCCTCTCCGTGGGCCGTTCGATTTCCCTGCCGGCGGCGGCCACCGGCGCGGCCAAGTTCACCGGCCTGGTGACCGGCCAGTACGCCCGCATCCGCGAGCAGTTCAATGTGCCCCTGGCAGCATTCGAAGGCGTTCAGGAAGCCCTGGCGCGTATCGCCGGCAACGCCTGGCTGATGGACAGCGCGCGAATCCTCACCGCCAGTGCAGTCGACCTGGGGGAAAAGCCCTCGGTGCTTTCGGCCATCCTCAAGTACCACCTCACCGAGCGCGGCCGCGAATGCATCGGCCATGCCATGGACGTGCACGGCGGCAAGGGCATCATCCTCGGCCCGAACAACTACCTCGGTCGCGCCTGGCAGGGCGCCCCCATTTCCATCACGGTGGAAGGCGCCAACATCCTCTCGCGCAACCTGATGATCTTTGGCCAGGGGGCCATCCGCTGCCATCCGTTCGTGCTCAGGGAAATGGCCCTGGCCAGCCGTGAAGATCACCACCAGGCCCTGGAAGAATTCGACCAGCTGTTGCTCAAGCACACCGGATTCGCCGTGAGCAATGCCGCCAGCAGCCAGCTGCTGGGCCTGAGCCTGGGGCGGATTGGCGATGCTCCCGGCGACAACCTCAGCCGCCCTTACTTCCGCGCCCTCGACCGTCTGGCTGCGGCCTTCGCCCTGCTCGCCGACAGCAGCATGCTGTTGCTCGGCGGCGAGCTGAAACGCCGGGAGAGGCTGTCCGCGCGCCTCGGCGACGCTCTCAGCCATCTTTATCTGGCCTCGGCGGCACTCAAGCGCTACCACGACCGCGACTATCCCGAGCACCTGCAAGCCCTGGTGCGCTGGGCCCTGGAGGAAAGCCTGGGCAAGGCCGAATCGGCCCTGGACGGACTGCTGGACAACTTCCCCAACGCCATCGCGGGCGGCCTGTTGCGGGTGCTGGTGTTCCCCCTCGACCGTCGCCATCCAGGCCCATCGGACGCATTGGACGCCGAGGTCGCCGGGGTGATCGGTCGCGACCGAGGCGACCCGGCGCTCGAGGAACTGCTGACCGGCTGCTACCGCCCGCAATCCGCCGACGACCCGGTAGGCGCCCTGCAAGTCGCCATCGACCAGATCGGCCGCAGCCGCCCCCTGCTGCACAAGCTTCAAGCGGCGCTGAAATCCGGCCAGTTGCGACCTGCACCGGGTGAGCCGCTGGTGGACGCAGCCCTGGCGGCAGACCTGCTGGATGCGGAGGACGCGCAACAGGTCCGTGCCGTCGAAGCGGCCCGGCGGCGGGTGATCGATGTCGACGATTTCGCCAAGGAGGAATTGCACCTCCGCGAGGGCGGCATCCGCTGATTCCCGCGGGCACGACAGCGGGCGCGCGGGGCCTTATACTCCCGCGCCCGATTCAGCTTCAGGACATCCGCCATGGCCAATCCCTACCTCGACCACCACATCGCCCTGCTCGCCCACCTGCGCAGCATCCTGGTCGCCCTGGGCGAGGCCGAACAGGTTCCCGAGGAGAACCACGCCCTCTTCGTCGAGCGCTTCGACGAACTGATGAGCGAGCTGCCGCGTGACCCGGAAGGCAGCCTGTACCTGGGCCAGGACCTGATCAGCCAGGTATTCCATCGCTATCCGCAGATCGCCCACCTGGTGCCGCGCGACCTGCTCTGGTTCTTCGGTGGCGACTGCCTGCACTTCATGCCCGATGAAGAAATCGACCTCTACCAACGTCTCGATGAGCGCCGCTACGAGGCCGAACAGAACGACGAACCCTTCGACTGGAACCAGGAAAAGCAATTGCTCGCCCTGCCGGCAGACGGCAACAAGCACTGAGCCCTCCGGGGCGGCGCCTGTGCCGCCCCTCCCCGCCTTTCTCCCCCCGCACCGCCATCCATCGCCCACTGCTCTGCGCCAATTGCGGCACGGTGCCAGCCTCTGTCATCATTGCGAATCATTCTTAAACACTCTTCCCAGTTATTCTCAATGAGGTCAGCGTGTCGGCCGGTGATCCCGCGAACCCGCATCTGGTAGGGCTGCTTTACCGAGACCATCGTGATTGGCTGTTGAGCTGGCTGCGCAAGACGGTGCAATGCCCCCACCGCGCTGAAGACGTCAGCCAGGACACCTTCCTGCGCCTGCTCGCCCGCGCCGACCTGCAACCGCCCCGCGAACCTCGCGCCCTGCTGGCGACCATCGCCCGCGGCCTGCTGGTGGACCAGTTCCGCCGCAACGACCTGGAACGCGCCTACCTGGAAGAACTGGCCCAGGCGCCCCAGGACCTGCACCCGAGCCCCGAGGAACAGGCGCTGATCCTGGAAAGCCTGCGGGAGATCGATCGCCTGCTGGGCCAGTTGTCCAGCAAGGCGCGCGCCGCCTTCCTCTACAACCGCCTGGACGGCCTCGGCCACGCCGAGATCGCCGAGCGCCTGGGGGTTTCCACCTCGCGCGTGCGCCAGTACCTGGCCCAGGGCATGCGCCAGTGCTACATCGCCCTCTACGGAGAGCCGACATGAGCCGGGTATCCGCGCGGGCTCTGGACGAAGCCATCGCCTGGCAGCTGTGCCTGGATTCAGGCGAAGCCACCGAACAGGAACGCCACGAATTCCGCCGCTGGCTGGGAACGCACCCGGAACACGCGCAGGTCTGGCAGCAACTGGCGGGCATCGACCAGCACCTCTCGGCCGCCGCTCCCGGCCACGCCCGTCGCGCCTTGCTGCGCGGCGGCGGCGTGCGGCGACGCAGCCTGCATCGTGTCGCCGGCAACGCCCTTGCCCTGGTACT
This sequence comes from Pseudomonas sp. BN411, assembly GCF_029871235.1. GTDB lineage: Bacteria > Pseudomonadota > Gammaproteobacteria > Pseudomonadales > Pseudomonadaceae > Metapseudomonas. The sequence continues at coordinate 70,735 of NZ_SSOM01000084.1, read as the reverse complement.
GGCGGTGGGCCTGGGGCTCGGCCTGCTGGCCCAGCAGCGCCCCCTCGGTGATTACCTGGCCGATGAAATGACCACCAGCGGCCAACATCGCGAACTGCGCCTGGCGGACAAGACCATCGTGCAGCTCAACAGCCGCACTGCGCTGGATATCGACTTCGATGGCCCGCAGCGCCGGCTCTACCTGCGCAGCGGCGAAATCCTGGTGAAGACCGGCCATGCCGATTCGCGCCCGTTCTTCGTCTATACCGACCAGGGTCGCCTGCAGCCGCTGGGTACCCGCTTCCTGGTGCGACGCGAGGGCGATTCGACCCGCCTGATCGTGCTCGAATCCGCGGTCGCCGCCGAGCCGCACAGCGCGTCCGGCGAGCGCATCATCCAGGCCGGCGAACAGGTACGCATCGACCGCCAGCACCTCGGCCCCACCCAAGCCGCGCCGGTCGGCGCCGAAGCCTGGAGCCACGGCATGCTGGTGGCCGACGACATGCCGCTGGCGGAGCTGATCGACAGCCTGGGTGAATACCGCAGCGGCTACCTGGGCCTGGACCCGGCCCTGGCCAACCTGCGCATCAGCGGCGTGTTCCCGCTGAACGACAGCGACAAGGCCCTGGCCGCCCTGCCCCCGAGCCTGCCGGTGCGCATCGAGCGCTTCAGCGACTGGTGGGTGCGCGTGGTACCGGCCAAGGACTAGACCCGAACGCAGCCCATCAGTCCATCGATGGGCTGCGTGCCTCGACCCACACCACGAAAACCTCCAAGCACAACGACGAAAACGACCGAAAGGGTCGATTCGCCCCACACAAGATGAGTCCAGGGACGGGCCAGAAAATTTTTTCTCCGTCCCCCTGTCACTTTTCGATTCTGGCTCGGCAAGAAGGCATTGAGACGATTTCTCACTTAGGAGATGTTCGCAATGCACCTTGCTTCCGCCCCGTTCCGACGCACCTTGCTGGCGCTGGCCGTCACCCTAGGCGGCCTGTCCACCCAGGCGCTGGCCGAGACCTACCAACTGCCATCCGCCTCGCTGGCCAGCACCCTGAATCGAATCGCAGCGGATGCGGGCATCGTCATCAGCATCGACCCGGCCCTGACCGCCGGCCGTACCGCGCCCGCCGTACAGGGTGAGCTCACCCCGCTGCAGGCGCTGTCCCAGGCCCTGCAGGGCAGCAACCTGCGTCTGGTGCAGAACGGCACCGACAGCTACAGCCTGGCGCCCGTGGCCGACGAGGTGATGAACCTGCCGGACGTGAACATCGACGGCAGCCGCAACTACGAAACCGCCTGGGGCCCCACCACCGGCATGGTCGCCAGCCGCACCGCCGCCGGCACCAAGACCGACACCGCGATCAACGAGATTCCCCGTTCCATCTCCGTGATCACCCGCGAACAACTGGATTCGCGCCCCACCCTCAACCTCAATGACTCGCTGCGCTACACCGCCGGCGTGATGAGCAGCGGCTACGGTTCCGATTCCCGCGCCGACTGGCTGAAGGTGCGTGGCTTCGTGCCGACCCAGTTCCTCGATGGCCTGCCGCTGCCGGTCGGTTCCTTCGCCAACCCGAAGATCGAGCCCTGGAACCTGGAACGCATCGCCGTGCTGCGTGGCCCGGCCTCTTCCGTCTACGGGCAGACCCCGCCCGGCGGCCTGCTGGACATGGTCAGCCGCCGCCCCCAGGAGGAACAGGCCAATGAAGTGGAGCTGCAGGCCGGCAACAACGAACACAAGCAGATCAACTTCGACAGTACCGGCAAGGTCGACGATGAGGGCCAGTTCCTCTACCGCGTCAGCGGCACCGTGCGCGACAGCAACACCCCCATCGATCACATCCCGGACAAGCGCTACAACATCGCGCCCAGCCTGACCTGGAAACTCAACGAAGACACCCGCCTGACCTTCCTCTCGCAGTACACCCGCGACGATACGGGTATCACCGGCCAGTTCCTGCCACTGCAGGGCACCAAGATCGATTCGCCCTTCGGTGATATCTCCCACCACAAGAACCTGGGCGAGCCGGACTGGGACTTCTACGACCGCACCTACTACGCGCTGGGCTACTCCTTCGAGCACCGCTTCAACGATGTCTGGCAGTTCCGCCAGAACCTGCGCTACACCAAGAGCGACCTGGAATTCCAGGCGGTGAACGTAGCCACCTTCAACAGCATCGATGCCGACGGCAACGTCAACCGCGAATCCGGCATCGTCGACGAAGACATCAGCCAGTTCGCCGTGGACAACAACTTCCAGGCCGATTTCAGCACCGGCGAGCTGGACCACACCGTGCTGCTGGGTCTCGATCACCAGCGCGCGAACACCAACTACCGCTGGCTCTACGGCATGGGTGTACCGCCGATCAACGTGAACAACCCGATCTACGGGGCGGACATGTCCGGTGTCACCTACTTCACCATGCAGGACTTCAACCAGAAGACCTACCAGACCGGCCTCTACATCCAAGACCAGATCGCCCTCGACAACTGGCGCCTGACCCTCGGCGGCCGTGAAGACTGGGTGCACACCGGCACCGAATTCTTCAACAAGAACGACGCCACCAATACCCAGCGGGACGCTGCCTTCAGCGGCAACGTGGGCCTGAGCTACCTGTTCGACAACGGCATCACCCCGTACTTTTCCTACGCCGAGTCCTTCCAGCCCGCCATCGGCGCCAACGTCGACAGCACCGTCTCCTTCGAACCCACCGAGGGCAAGCAGTACGAAGTCGGCATCAAGTACCAGCCGCCTGGCACCGACGCCATGCTGACCGCCGCGGTCTACGACCTGAACCAGACCAACGTCAGCGTCACCGAAGGCAGCGTGACCCGCCAGATCGGCGAGCTGGAGATTCGCGGCCTGGAGCTGGAAGCCACCGCCGACGTCACCGAAAACCTCAAGCTGGTGGCTTCCTACAGCTACACCGACAGCGAAATCCAGAAAGGTCCGGACAAGGGCAACCGCATGGCCCAGGTGCCGCGCAACCAGGCCACCGCCTGGGCCGATTACACCTGGCACAGCGGCATCCTCGACGGCTTCGGCGTGGCCGGTGGCGTGCGCTATGTCGGCGACAGCTACGGCAACACCGCCAACACCTGGCTGGGCCACACCGGTTCCTACACCGTCTACGACGCCTCCGTGCATTACGACCTGGGCCGCCTGGACAGCTCGCTGCGCGGTGTTTCCGTCGCGGTGGACGCGAAGAACGTGTTCAACAAGGAGTACCTGTCCACCTGTGACGGCTACTGGTGCTACTACGGTGACGAACGCACCGTGGTCGGCAGCGTGAACTACAGGTTCTGAGCCTCGCGCGATCGCGAACAAGGGCTGCCCCCAGTGGGCAGCCCACGCAACAGGGATTCGTCATGCAAAGCAGCACCATCCGTCGCTGGTCCAGTGTCCATACCTGGACCAGCCTGATCTGCACCCTCTTCCTGCTGATGCTCGCCCTTACCGGGCTGCCGCTGATCTTCCACCACGAGCTGGAACACCTGCTGGGTGAAGCGCCCGAGCTGCGCGAAATGGCACCGGAGACACCGCATCTGGGCCTGCAGCAACTGGTGGAGGCCGCCCAGCGCCACCGCCCCGGCGAGGTGGTGCAGTACCTGGGCTTTGAAAAGGACGAACCCAACGGCGTGGTCGCGATCACCGCCGCCACCGCCGGCACTGAACCCAACTCATCCCACACCTTCATGCTCGACGCCCGCATCGGCGAGCCAGTGGCCATGCCGGCTGCCAACGGCGGCGTGCTGATGTTCATCCTGCGCTTGCACGTCGACATGTTCGCCGGGTTACCCGGCAAGCTGCTGTTGGCCTTCATGGGCGTGCTCTTCGTGGTCGCCATCATTTCCGGCGTGGTGCTCTACTCGCCCTTCATGCGCCGCCTGAAGTTCGCCGAAGTGCGGCACCAGCGCGCCACTCGCACCCGCTGGCTGGACCTGCACAACCTGATCGGCATCGTCACCCTGACCTGGGCACTGGTGGTGGGCCTCACCGGCGTCATCAGCGCCTGCGCCGACCTGCTGATCAGCGCCTGGCGCCAGGACGCGCTCAGCGCCCTGGTGGAGCCCTACCGCGATGCGCCGCCGCTCACCGAGCGCGCCCCGGCAGACAACGTCCTGAAGATCGCTGCCGAGGCATTGCCCGGCATGCAGACGGATTTCATCGCCTTCCCCGGCACCCGCTTCTCCAGCGAGCATCATTACACGGTATTCATGGTCGGCAGCACGCACCTCACCGCCCACCTGTGGACGCCGGTGCTGATCGATGCCCGCACCCTGGCGGTCACCGCCGTGGCCCAGCGCCCCTGGTACATGGACGCCCTGGCAATGTCGCAGCCGCTGCACTTTGGCGACTACGGCGGCCGTCCCATGCAATTGCTGTGGGCCGCGCTGGATATCCTCACCATCATCGTGCTCGGCAGCGGCCTTTACCTCTGGTGGGTTCGCCAGCGCCGCAGCGCCGGGCAGCGCTCGACCGAGGAGGCAACGGCATGAACTGGCGGCAATCGACCTTCTTCCTGCCCACGATCATCGGCCTGCTCTGCACCCTGGGCCTGTTCAGCGCACTGCTGGGCGACGGCTGGTGGGACGCCCTGTCCTGGCTGGGTCTTGGCGTACCCGCCGCGCTCGGCACCTGGCCGCTGTTGCGCCGACTGCGCGAGTAGGCTTTCGCGCTCGCGCCACCCAGCCCGAGATGATTCGAGAGATGCAAAAAAGCCCGCCTGGCACTGCCGGGCGGGCTTTTTTGATGGGGTGCGAAATGCGCTGTGGGGCCGTGAAGAATGACGCCAGCCAGCGCCTCGAATCAGCCCTGCTTGGACAGTTCGGCGCGTTGTTTTGCAGCGACAGCTTCTTGCTGCTTCTGCTCTTTCAGCTGGACTTGCGCCAGGCGGGCCTGCCAGCGTGCCGTTGTACGATCGGCACCACCAGAAGCCATGGCCGCGGTGGCCGAAAGGGCGATGGTCAGGGCGGAAGCAAGGGCAATAACAGATTTCATAATCAAACTCCGGACAACAAAAAAGGCAAAACAGAAACGATCTGCGGGAGCCTCCTCGGCCAACTCGACTGACTGGACGGCTACGACCCAACGATCGATCTCGGAAAATAGGACCGGCCCAAATGCACTTCGTTCGCTAGCTAACGAAGTGCATCACGCCGTAGCCCCTGGAAAAATCCACTACCACCGGGGGCCTAGAGCGGCGCGAACCGCCCGTCGGGCAAGCCGCTGAAGACCCTCTGATCGGCAAGCTGGGAACGCTACTTCCAGCATGCGGACTCCGACCTCGCACGCACCACGCAAGGCCGGCACTTCTGCCAAAATTCACGAATAACCGGGAACCCCGCTTCAAAAGACGGGAACCATCACTAGACTGCGGGGCACACCAACAAGACTGCCGGAGCAGCCATGAGCCACGACACCCAGGCGTTTCGCGACCGCTATCGCGCGGGCATTCACCCCCTCTACAACGTCTGGCTGCATGGCGGCTTCGTGCTGCTCTACGGCGTCGCCTGCCTGGCTTTCTTCATTGGCCACCTGGAAGAGGTGAAACCCTGGGAGTGGCTGGTGGTGCCGGCGGCCCTGGTGTTCTTCAACTGGGGCGAGTACTCCATCCACAAGAACCTGGGCCACCACAAGACGCGTGTGGGCGGGATGTTCTACAAGCGCCACACCGGCGACCACCACAGCTTCTTCGTCGCCGGGCGAATGACCTGGGAATCGGCCCGGGATTGGCGGGTGATCCTCTTCCCCGCCTGGCTGATCGTGTTCTACAGCGTCGGCCTGTTCGCCTCCTGGTGGTTGCTGTCCCTGGTCAACGCCAACGTCGCCGCGCTGTTCTCCACCACCCTGCTGGCCGGGTACTTGAGCTACGAGGTCTTCCACGCCTGCGAGCACCTGCCACCCGACCACCCGATCTCGCGCCTGCCCTGGATCCGCCACATGCGCCGCCTACACGAGCTGCACCATCGCCGCGACCTGATGCAGACCCACAACTTCAACCTGGTTTTCCCGCTGATGGACTGGCTCAAGGGAAGCCTGCACTGGGAGCCAATGGAACAGGAGATCGCCATGACCCGACTGCAGCACGAAGTGGAAATCGACCGCGGCCCCGAGCGGGTTCTGGCCTATGCAGCCACCGTCACCCGCTGGCCGGAATGGCACCCCTCCTCACTGCGTGTGGATGGCACCGCCGGGCCTCTGCCGGCCGGCAGCCACTTCGAGGAAGACATACACGCAGGCGGGCGCGCCGGGCATTTGAGCTGGGCTGTGACCGAGTACAGCCCCGGCCGCCGCTGGCGCGCCACCGCGCGGGGTACCCACGGACTGAATCTGGTGCTGACCTATGAATGCGAAAGCACGGCGAGCGGAACCCGCTTCGTCCGCACCCTGGAGTACGGCTTTTCCGGACTGGCCATGCGGCTTGCGAACTGGTTGGTGATGCGCGGCAAGATCGACCGCGAATCGGCCGAATCCATGAAGCGACTGAAGGAGATGGCCGAGCGTGCCATCGAGAAAGGTCCGGTCCACCAGCTCAATCTGGTCTGAACCCGGAATGCAGAAACGAAAACGCCGCTCATGTGAGCGGCGTTTTCGTTTATTTGGAGCGGGAAACGAGACTCGAACTCGCGACCCCGACCTTGGCAAGGTCGTGCTCTACCAACTGAGCTATTCCCGCGTACAGCATTTACAAAGTGGCGTCCCCTAGGGGACTCGAACCCCTGTTACCGCCGTGAAAGGGCGGTGTCCTAGGC
>NZ_SSOM01000084.1:0-63947 GCF_029871235.1 Pseudomonas sp. BN411 | reverse complement strand
GGGACTCGAACCCCTGTTACCGCCGTGAAAGGGCGGTGTCCTAGGCCACTAGACGAAGGGGACTGAAATTGGAGCGGGAAACGAGACTCGAACTCGCGACCCCGACCTTGGCAAGGTCGTGCTCTACCAACTGAGCTATTCCCGCATACAACCTTTACAGCCCGCACTCTAGGTGCGCCCAACCCCTTATCGGGACTGGGTAAGCAAGGCCTTGGCCCTGCTTTTGAATCTGGAGCGGGAAACGAGACTCGGACCCAGTCTCTAACTCTTTGATTTATAAGAGCTTTCCGCAACCACTGCCTCAGCAGCGGACGCAATTATGGACTTGTTCGAGGGTGCTAGGCAACCCCCTCTGCGATTTTTTCTTTCGAAACAGCAGGATGGCGCTAGCCAGCCGTCTCTCCGCCCAATTCGTGACCACCCAGGCCTGGGAACTTTGCCCGGGTCCGCCCCTCTATGAAGGACGCCCGTTCCAGCAGCCACGGCCAATCCAAGAATGTCTCATCCTCCCGCGGCGACGGAGCAACCAACTCTGAGAACGAACGACACGGGATATCCAGAGGGACAGTCAGGACTAATCGCCCTAATCCCTATGTCAGTCGTGAGGAGGCAAGGGCTAGCAATCACCAAGGAATTTCAATGAGCAATCTACAGGCGGACGGATCCACCTGCATTTCCTGCCCTCAAGACCGGATGTTTACGTCCGTTCTTGAGGAGCACAGCCACGCATGGAGGCCGTTGTATGCGGATACGTTACCTACACTACTTCCTGGTCGTCGCCGAAGAGCTGAGCTTTTCGCGGGCGGCTTCCAGAGTCCACATCGAACCTTCGCCCCTCTCTCGTGCCATCAAAGAACTGGAGTCAGAGTTGGGCGTTCGTTTGTTCCTGCGCACAAAAGGGCGCCTGCATTTGACATGGGCGGGCGAAGTTTTCCGGGAAGAAGCCTGTCGCATGCTCAGTTTCATGGAGGGCGCTCAGGCCCGCGTACATGCAGCTGAGAAAGGCTATCGAGGCCGGCTTCGCATCGGTCTGACAGACAGCCTTGCACAACCCAGTCTGATCAAATTGTTGGCGCGTTGCCGCGAAGAGGAACCCCTCACCGAGGTGAAGATCATCGAAATGACTGTCAGCGAGATGGTCAAGGCATTGGAGCATGACCAGATTGATGCCGGCTTCACCATGCACACCGAACTCAGCAAAGGACTCGTCAAAGAAGTCGTCTGGACCGACCGCCCTGTCATCGCCATTCCCAGAAACCACCCTCTCCTTTCTCTCGAGAAGATTCCCCTCCAGGAAGTCGCCCGGCATGCCTTGATTCTTTGCCATCCCGTGTTGTGCTCGGGTGGATACAATGTCATCAGCCGCTGGTTTTGCGAGCGCACGCTGCCGTTGCCCTCGAACGCTGAATATGTTTCAGGGCATGAACCGATGATGATGTTGGTGGCGGCGGGTTACGGCATTGGTGTTGGACTGGCATCGCAAATCATGCTGTACAGTCAACCCGACGTTATCGTCCGCCCTGTCACGGACGATGTACCGAGCACTGCGACGTTCATGACCATGCTGGATAAACCGCGCTCGGAGGAGCTAAGCAGATTCCTCGCCCGCGCCCAGCAAGTTGGTGAGGTAGCTCCCCCCCTGATGAACGCTCCCTAAACGAGCACTATGACCCTGGTTCCATCGCCAGGGTCGTTTTGTTTTCGTCACGTCCCGGACCTTAAATGTCAGATCGCCACGGAACGCACGCCAGATCGCAATCTGCAGCCCCGGATGGCTGCCGGCCGCAGGCCCCAAGCAGCTGCGAGAACCCACTCCCACCCTACCTGACTGATTTCGTCATCTGGGCGACGCAATGATACGAACTCGTCAGCTCATCAGTCCCATAGCAGAGCTCTGTTACATTTGGGCCTTGATTGCCTCAGAAACGCTACCAATAGTGAACCGCCTGCGGATCGGCTTGACGGTGTACGCCATCAAACCAGCAGGAAATCGGAACAGCCGAATGCCACGGCTCTCCGATGAAGCTGGTGGTCAGCACGATCCGATTGTTTGATGCGCTCAATGGACTGACGCTCTTGTACTACCGGTCACGCCTACGAGTGCTACCAAGCATAAAGGAGTGACCACTATGTCCACTGAGCAAACTGCGACTGCCGAGCACCGCATCCTCCGCCGCGCTGAAGTTGAAGCCAAGACCGGCTTCAAGCGCGCCCATATTTACAACCTGATGAAGGAAGGCAAATTCCCGAAGGCCATGCGCCTGGGCGTTCGTGCGGTCGGCTGGGATTCCGTCGAGATCGACGCCTGGATCACCGAACGCCTCCAAGAGCGCGTTTGAGGTCGCTCCACCACTGACGAGGAGCGCGCCATGCAGGTGATTGCCATCATCTCGACTAAGGGCGGTGTCGGCAAAACCACGGTCGCGGCCAATCTGGGCGGATTTGTTGCTGACGCCGGCAAGCGGGTGCTGCTGATTGACCTAGATGTGCAGCCTACGCTGTCGTCCTACTACGAACTCGTCCGCCGCGCTCCCTGCGGCATCTACGAGTTGCTGGCCTTCAACGAGCCAACCCTGTCGCAGCTGGTTTCTCAAACCAGCATCAATGGCCTGGATGTTGTGCTGTCCAACGACGACCACCAGCAGTTATTAGGATCGCTGCTGCTGCATGCAGCCGATGGACGCTTGCGCTTACGCAATCTCCTGCCGCTGTTCCAGCCCCACTACGACCTAGTGCTGATCGACACCCAAGGCGCCCGCAGTGTCTTGCTGGAGATGGCCATGCTCGCCGCCGACCTGGCCGTCTCCCCGATCACGCCGGAAATTCTGGCTGCCCGCGAACTGCAACGGGGCACGCTGCAACTGGTCGACGCGATCAGCCCGTACCGCCATCTGGGCATCCAACCGCCGCGCCTGCATTTGCTGATCAACCGTGTACCCGCCGTTTCATCAAACGCTAGGTTGATCCAGGAGACCCTGCGCCTGATCTTCCGTGAGCACCCCGGAGTCGATGTACTGCACACTGAGCTGCCCGCCATTGAGGCCTTCCCTCGCGCCGCCACCTCGAGCCAGCCCGTCCACCGGATCGAATCTCGTCGGCCAAGCGGGCGCCAGGCACCGGCGGCCTTGGAGACCATGCGTGGCCTCGCCACAGAACTCTGTCCGCAGTGGCAGGAGCCATTTGCCCGGGTGACCGGCCGCAGCGGTGGGAGACAATCCCATGTCGAGCGCTCATGAGCTCTGCTGCAACCACAAACGGCTACTGCCGCTGGTGGTGTTTGCCTTGCGCGAAGACTGGAAGGTACACCACACCGCGGGCGGTCACCTGACGTTCACCAAGCCGGGCCTGTCGCCGATCTTCACCAGCTCGACAGCCAGCGACTATCGAGCAAACGAAAACGGGGGGGCACGGAAGCGCCGAGGTGGTCGGTGCCTGCAGGGAGCATGGAATGGCTAACGTCACGCCAGAGGAAATGGCCGGGAAGCTGATGGCCGATAGTTTTTCGCGCAACGGCCCCGTCGCGCAGGCACTGACCGCCCCCTTGGTCGAAACCCCGATGGTCGTCACCCTGGACGAGTTGCGTCCATACGAACTCGATCCACGGATCACGCGCAACTCCCTCTACGCTGAGATCAAGGCCTCGATCCGAGAGCGTGGCCTAGATGCGCCGCCGTCGATCACCCGAAGACCCGGTGCTGAGCACTACATCATCCGTAATGGCGGTAATACTCGACTGGCCATCCTGCGCGAGCTGTGGTCTGAGACGAAGGACGAGCGTTTCTTCCGCATTCCCTGCCTGTTCCGTCCCTGGCCCGAACGCGGCGAAATCATTGCCCTGACCGGCCACCTGGCGGAGAACGAATTGCATGGTGGCCTGACCTTCGTGGAACGCGCGCTCGGTGTCGAAAAAGCGCGCGAACTCTATGAGCAAGACAGTGGCAAGCCGCTGTCGCAATCCGAACTCGCCCGTTGCCTCAGCGCCGACGGCTATCCGATTCAGCAGTCCCACATCAGCCGCATGCAGGACACGGTGCGCTACCTACTGCCGGTGATTCCCAACGTGCTGTACAACGGTCTGGGACGACACCAGGTCGAACGGTTAGCGGTGTTGCGCAAGGCGGCCGAGCTCACCTGGCAGAAATACGCCGGTTTGAAGGTCCTCAGCATCGAATTCGAGACGCTGTTCCACGACGTCCTCGCTCCCTTCGATGCGCAGCCCGACGGTTTCTCCGTCGGACGGGTCAGGGACGAACTGATCGGTCAAATGGCGGAGCTGCTCGACGCCGACTACAACGTGCTGGAATTGGACATCGATAGCACCGAGCACCGGCAGCGCGCGGTCATCAGCACGCCAACGGCTACCGTCGAACCCTCACTCACTGTCACGCCCGCAAAATCCGAGCGTGCTCCTACCGTCAAGTCGGTACCGCCCTCAATTCCGGCCGATAACGCTGAAGCGCTCTCGCCGGCGGCAGCATCACCAGCGCTTGACGTGGCCCTGCCGCCTTCGCCGGTGCAGCCGCAAATGCCGAACGCTACCCAAGTTAGTGGTACGGAGGAGGCGCACCTGCAGGAGCATATCGTCACGCCAGCCGTCAGCACCGAACGCCTGCAGGCCATCCAGCAACTGGTGGCTGAGCAAACCGGTGAAGCAGTGCCGCGGTTTGCCGACGCTGTGCTGCAGGCAATCCCCGTCCAGGCGGGCGGGCTGTTTCCGATTACCGACGTCTGGTACATCGAATCCACTCTGGATTCACCGGACCGACTGCGGATTCACATTGTTCAATTCGCTCGGGAAATCGCCGAGGAAGCCGAGCTGAGTGATTGCATAGAAGCAGTCAATACCGGCATCGGCTTCACGTGTATACCCCCCCAACCCGCCATGCTGATTTCCGCGTTCGGCCGTACGGTGCTCGCGCTCCTGCACACCCTGAGTGTCCACGACGCCACACAGCCCTCCCCCTTCGACAGTTGCGATCTCCAGTTGGCGGACAATCTGGGCACCCTGCTGCTGGGGACCGGGAGCAGACTCCCAGAAGCCCTTCCCCGTCTGAGCGATAACGGCTTGGTCAAGCTTTTCCGACTGGTTCGGCTTGCCCGCCGACTAGTCGATCTGGAAGCCAATCCAGACAAGTCCGATCATTGAAAGAGGCCGGAGGCTTTCATGTCGACACCTCATCCCTTGAACCAGGCGGTCGTTGCCCAAGCCTTACACGACCTGCGAAACGGCCAACTTCGCCGCTGCCTGTCCATGGGCTTCAGCGAGAAAGAGCTGGATGTCCTGAAGCAACCCGCCTTGGTGAGCTTGCTGGCCAACGCACAGGTGCCCTGGTGCTCGGTGAAGGTGAATACGGACGTCCTCTGGCGCCTGGTCAGCCAGCTGAACGACATCGAGCAGGAGATCGCCACGGTCGATCGCATGTTGCGCCTGGGCGCCAGTACCGAGATGGTCAGCACCTTCTACGGTTTGACCCACCAAGAAGTCGCACTACGCCGCGACATCATCGGACTGCCCAAACGCAAGGGCCGGCATCCCGTCTTGAACGAGGAACAGGAGACCACCCTGTGGAAGCGCTGGAAGTCCACCATGGACGAGCGCGGGATCACCCTGAACGATGACAGTGCGATGCTGACGTTAGCGATGGATCTGGCCGAGTCACTGTCCTTACCCATGTCCGTAATCTGGGCGGCAATACACAGCTGGATCGATCAAGGCTTGGTGTAACCCATGGTGCCGCCAAGCCAGCAAGCGGCCGGCCCCAGCTCGCTGTCCACGCTGCTCGACGACGCGCTGCGGAATTTGGCGCCCGCAACAAATACCGCCCCAGCCAGCGACGGGTTCCTCTACAGCGGCAATCGCCATGAAAGCGTACCCCGCGCGCTGTTTCTCGACCGACGCCTGACACCGCTGGAGCGTAATGCCTGGCAGGTCTTTCGACTCCTGCTCAACGACGATGGGGTGACGGCCTTTCCCACCTACGACCACCTGCGGTCCTATCTGGCCTCGACCCCCTGTGCGGAGCAGGCTTCGCACGAAACTGTGGCGCGTGCCCTGATCCTGCTGCGCCTGACTCGCTGGCTCAGTCTTGTGCGCCGACGGCGCGACGCCCGGACCGGGCGCCTCCAGGGCAACCTGTACGTGCTGCACGACGAGCCCCTTACCCCTTACGAAGCCATGCAACTCGACCCTGAGTACCTGGGCCTGGTGAGCCATGCGCTCAACCATGCCAGCAAGGCGATTCGACAGGTAGGTTACCGGGCCATCCAGGAGCTGGCCGACGACCCGCTGCTCAGCGGTCGCGCCCTGCCGACGCGGCTGCAGGTGCTGGCCCAGCGCCTGGCGCCCGGTGAAGTGGGCACACTCACCAGTGATCAAACCAGGGAACAGGAACACGAATCCGAAGTGGGCCGCGAGGCCCCTCTTCGGAATGGTGAACCGCCCTCTTCGGATTCCGAAGCAGGTGAAAACCCCAGCCACGACGCCCCTCTTCGGAATCCGAAGCAGGACCGTACTGAAGTACTCAGTACTCGTATTAAAGCCGTACGTACTGTACCGCGTGCGCAGGAGCTCCAAGACCTGCGGCTACCCGAGCGTTTCCTGGCGTTGAAAGAGGAACAGCAGGCCGGCGCGCTGGTTGCGCTGCGCCAGGTCGAGGCCGAACAGCGACAAGCCGTGCTGGATGAATGGGCCGTGCGCTGTCGCAACAGCGAAGTCCGTAAACCCGCCGGTTATCTGTTCGGCATCATCCAGAAAGCCATCCGCGGCGAATTCAAGGCCTGGGCTGGACAAGGAAAGAGCAACACCGTGCCCCCCGCCGGACCGTCCGCAAGCGATCACCGGCCAGCGCGCCCCGAAGTCGCCCAGACCCACCTGGCACACCTGCACGCCCTCCTGGCCCCGGATCCATGACGGGCAGATTAGCTCCAGTGGAACTCCCTGGCGCTATCCCCAGGGGATAGTTGCAACAGTGTGCCTTCCGCGATCCACCAACCAGGCTGGGCTTGTGTGCGGTTAGTTGACTGACTGCCTTCCCCTCGCCCCCCAAGCTGGCGACTCGTTACTCTACCGCGAGTCGCTCCCATGGCCAACGACACCCTGCAACTGAACCTCGGATCGCTTCGCGCCGCGATGTCGCTGACGCTGCACACCCACCATGCCTCGCGCATCTGGCACGGCCGCACCGCCGCGGAGGGACGTCCCGCTATCGTCGGGCTCAATGGCTTCATTGCCGTGATGAACAAGATGAAGCGCGGCGCCGAGCAGGATGATCCTTACAGCGACTGGTGGATGCTGCGCATCGAGGAAAAACTGGCGCAGACCAAGGACACCCTGCAGGCCTTGCGAGAACAAGTGGATCAAGCCCTGGCCGACGTGCCGCCTGCACTGACACTCGGGGAAAACCTGAATGTTCAGCCGGTGAAGCTGCCGCTGTTCGTGAACGCGCAGCTGGGGTTCGTGGCCGTCTACCTACTGGCCGACTACGACGACCTCGCCCGGAAGCTGATTCTCGCGCATCACACGGCGCTGATCGATCGCAGCACGCTCGAGCGCTGGCTCAACGAAGGGGCCCACGCTCTGCGCAGCCTTTTTTCGCTGGCCCAGCAGTATCGCTTCTCAGGATGCGTGCGAGATGATTTCGCCGCCAAGAATGCGGCAGCGCGAGCGGCTATCGAGAAATTTGGCGAACTGCCAGAGGAGGTGCTCGAAGGCACCCGACGCTCCCGCTATGCGCCGCCCATTGTCCGGCGCTCGGCGCTGGCCGCATCGGCACATCCTGGGGCCGAGAGCGACGACGAGTTCCAGGTTGAGGCCAGCGATTTGCTGATCACGGCCGCCGTCAGTGATGAGGATGAGCCAGCATGACACTCACTCCAGCGGCACCGGCTCGACGCTTTTACCCCTTGGAACAGGCTGACTTCCAGCGCCTGGAACAGGCCGCCTCGCTAAAAGGCCTTTTACGTCCTTTTAAGGGTAAGGGGACGCTTACGGACTGGGCCAGTCAGTGCCACGCGCTCCGCGATGACCTGGTCGTACTGGCACAGCAGCGAATCCTGGCTCAGACCGACGCCTACCCCTTCCGCCTGCTCCCCGTCCAGCTGGCCCAGCAGACCACGGGCGCAGGCACCACCTTTCTGCGATGGCGCAAGCCCGACCGCTCCGCGATGGGTGTGGTGCTGTGGCAGGAGCTGCTCACCAGCCTCACCACGCCCGACACACTGATTGACGACCTCTATGCCATGGAGGTCCAGCGCATCGTGCTGAACATGCAAATCAGCCTGCTGCACACCCTGGGCCGCCAGGCCCAGGAGTGCGCCAGCAAGCTGGCCCAGGCTGAGTCGACCTACCTGCGGCGTGTCCACGGCGACGCCGCTTCCCCCCGCACCACGCCCCCCAAGGAGTCACTATGAGCACGCACTTTGTTGGCGAAGGCAACATCGGCTCTGCGCCGGAGTTCAGGGAGTTCCCCAACGGCAACGATGAGCCGCGGCGATTGCTGCGCCTAAACGTCTACTTCGACAACCCGGTTCCAACCAAGGAGGGCTTCGAGGACCGAGGCGGCTTCTGGGCCCCCGTGGAGTTGTGGCACCGCGACGCCGCGCACTGGCAAACGCTGTATCGGAAAGGCATGCGCGTCCTGGTGGAGGGCCGCACGGTGCGCGATGAATGGGAAGACGCCGACGAGAACGAACGCGTGACGTTCAAGATCGAGGCCCGGCGTATCGGCATCCTGCCGTACCGGCTCGACGCGGTAACGTTGAGCCAGAAACCGGCCGCTGAGCCATCCCCCACCACCGACTAACCGCGCGCAGCAGCAGTCAGTAGAACTATCCCCGGGGGATAGTTCTACTGAGTTCCACTGAGTTCCAGCGGCGCCCTCTGAACGATGCTTCTGGTCATTGAGCTACTGCTTCATCCCTCCACGCTCTGATACATGGCACCTGCTGCACACTGCCGCCGTACATCCTGGTGTCAGTCGCTGCCGCGTTGATTGCTGCCGTGAACATGGCCGGCGGGAATGCTGACGATCATTCGACGATCGCCAGCGTTCCCAGGAGGCCTTATGCGCGTGTTCTTGTGCGAGAAGCCATCCCAGGGCAAGGACATCGCCCGCGTCCTGGGCGCTGGGGAACGTGGCACCGGCTGCTACAGCGGCTCCGGCACCATCGTGACTTGGTGCATTGGGCATCTGGTCGAAGCGGTCCCGCCCGAAGGGTATGGCGAACAGTACAAGCGCTGGACCCTCGAGCACCTGCCCATTATCCCTAAGCGCTGGCGCGTCGAGCCCAAGACTGCGACCGCTGCGCAGTTCAAGATCGTCAAGCAACTGCTGGCCCACGCCAGTGAACTGGTGATCGCCACGGACGCGGATCGCGAGGGCGAGCTGATCGCCCGCGAACTCATCGACCTGTGTGGTTACCGCGGTCCGATCCAGCGGCTGTGGCTGTCGGCACTGAATGATGCGTCGATCCGCACAGCACTCGGCGCCCTCAAACCGTCAGCCGAAACCCTGCCGCTCTATTACTCCGCCCTCGCCCGCTCGCGTGCCGACTGGCTGATCGGCATGAATCTGAGCCGGCTATTCACCCTGCTCGGCCGCCAGGGCGGCTACGACGGAGTGCTCTCGGTCGGCCGGGTGCAAACGCCTACGCTCGCGCTCGTTGTTTTCCGCGACCGGGAGATCGCATGTTTCATCTCGGTGCCGTACTGGGCCGTGGAGGTGTCACTTTCCCAGGCCGGCCAGTTCTTTACCGCGAGTTGGATACCGCCAGATGGCACCACAGATGCCTCGGGGCGCTGCCTACAACAAGCGGTGGCGCAACAGGCGCTTGATCGCATTCGCGCGACACGCGAGGCCCAAGTCATGTCGGTAGACACCGAGCGCGTGCGCGAAGCCCCGCCACTGCCGTTCGACCTGGGAACCTTGCAGGAGGTGTGCTCGCGGCAACTCGGCCTCGACGTACAGGAGACGCTGGACATCGCGCAGTCGCTGTACGAGACGCACAAGGCGACGACCTACCCGCGTAGCGACTCGGGCTACCTGCCTGAGAACATGCTGGCGGAAGTGCCGGCAGTGCTCGATGCCCTAGTCGCGACCGACCCTGGCCTGCGCCCGCTGCTCGCTCAGCTCGACCGGGCACAGCGTTCACGGGCGTGGAACGACAGCAAAGTCACCGCCCACCACGGCATCATTCCAACGCTCGAACCTGCGAAGCTAGCGGCGATGAGCGAGAAGGAACTGGCAGTCTATCGGCTGATCCGGGCGCACTACCTGGCGCAGTTCCTACCTCATCACGAATTCGATCGCACCGTGGCGCTGTTCACCTGCAACGGGCAAACATTGCAGGCGACCGGCAAGCTGGTCGTGGTACCGGGCTGGCATCTGGCGCTAGGTCATAGCACGCCGGAGACCGGGGACGACGAATCGGCACAGCGTAGTCAGATCCTGCCGCCATTGGCCAACGGCACTCATTGCAACATAGGACAGGTCGAGCTGAAGGCGTTGAAGACCCTGCCACCGAGGCCCTACACCCAGGGTGAACTGATCAAGGCGATGAAGGGGGTGGCAAAACTGGTGAGCGACCCACGTCTGAAACAAAAGCTGAAGGACACGACCGGGATTGGCACCGAGGCAACACGCGCCAGCATCATCAAAGGCCTGCTTGACCGAGGCTATCTGCTCAAAAAAGGCCGTGCCGTCCGCGCGTCTGAGCCAGCTTTCACGCTTATCGACGCCGTACCGGCAGCCATCGCCGATCCCGGCACGACCGCCATCTGGGAACAGGCGCTGGACATGATCGAGGTGGGCCAGATGACGCTAGACGCATTCGTCGACAAGCAATCCGCCTGGGTTGCGCAGCTCGTGCAGCAGTACCGTGGCACCACTCTTTCCATCCGTCTGCCTGATGGGCCTGCATGCCCCTTGTGCGGCAACGTCACACGACAACGCAAGGGTAAAACCGGCCCCTTCTGGTCCTGCAGTCGCTACCCTGACTGCAAGGGCGCTGTTCCCATCCAGACCGGCCGGCAAGCTGGCGGGAAACGCCGCTCGGTGAGCAAGCCGTCGCCGCAGTCGAAGTAGCCAGGCTCCACCTCCCCCATCGTATCGATCACAGTCGATACGCAGACCTCGCTCCCGCGAGGAACCCAGCACACCCCATCCTTCTGCAATGTGTGCACGCTGCCGGCAGATGGCCGGCGCCGAGAAGGCGAAATCCTCCGCAATCGGCATGTCGCGATCCCCTACTCTGCGTGCTTCCGCTTCCCCGAGGGGTCTCCTGGTGCCTTGCTGCCGACCTGAACACGAGCCGCCAGGAGACCCCTCGGGTCGAACGGTATTCAGTGCCGGCGCCCACCGGTGAAACAACGGGCGCCCTTTGTGCGCGGATGCGTGCCAAAGGATTTCGACCCCAGCCACGACACGGGTCGAGTGCGAATGCTGCGACAGAGGACGGCTTTGACGACGGCCATGCTCTGAACCGGCTCACGGGTGGTTTCTTTATCGACAGCCGAAGGCCTTCGGCCTTCGGCGTCTTTCTCTTGGTTCCAGGATTCAGTCGACTTTGAACGACAGAAGAACGAACGCAACTCTCGGCACATCGCGCCATTGCGCCGCGCTGACCGGCCCATTGGATTGATGCTGGATATCGCCTGCAGATGACTTGGCTGGACGCTTACACTTGGCCCATGAATGTCACAGATGCGACCAGCGAGGATCGGCCAAAACCGGACACTCGTCTCCAGCACGTCGGCGCTGCGGTAACTTAAACGCCATGCTGGCATCTAGTACACTCATTTAGCGGCGACCGCGCGCGCTCAATAGACGGACACGATCGCTTCTAGCGCTCAGCGCTGTGGCTACTCATTCACCGCTAGCTGACTTCTAACCGGCCATGGGCTTTCTGAGGCTGTAACGCCGTCAGGGGTTGGTGTGAGTGACCATAAACGTGCTTCGATCCCGTCGTTTTGTAGCTTACGCATGAAGTAACGGGCTTGAAGGGCGTCATGGGTTGCAATCACGACCTGGAAACCATGATCGACGATGTAATCACGAAGCACGTCGAATACCGACGCAGCATGGACCAGGTCATGATGCTGGGTTGGGTCGTCTAGAAGCAGGCCGCGCCAGGAAGACCACTGATGATCCAGCGCCATTGACAGCAGGAAGGTTAGCTGCAAATCCGTCAGCTGAGCCTCACTGGCTATCGCCGGTACCGGGACTAATTCCCCGTGGAGCGGCACCGAAACTTCAGCACGCTCCTTTCTATACAGGCTGCGAAAATCCAGATTCGTCCCGGTAAAACGTTGCTCTCTAACCACTCGCTTCAGAAGCGCCTGCCATCGCGGTACCACGGCGAGTACGTGTTTTTGAACATTAGCGATTTCGGAGGATAAGTACTGATTGAGCGTGTCCATCGCATCGGATAGCAGCGACAGACGCTTCTGGCTCAATCGTTCTTTCTCCATACGCTGACGAAGATTTGCAGTGAACTCATCCTCCGACAGCTCGCCGCGCCGACGATCCAGGAGCCCCTGAGCCAGGCGCGCCTGCTCCAGTTTGCTCCAGGCACCAATCTCGATTTTGATCGTTCGTAGCTTTTCTGAGTGTCGAGCCAGCTCGGTGACCGTGGACTGCAACTGAGCCTCACGACTGCTCGCAACCTCGGCAGTTGGATCGCCGGCGAACGATAGCTGGCGCCAGGAAGCTCGGGCAGTAGCGAGTCGAGATTGGGCATCGGATAGCTGGGTTTCCAGGTCAGATACCCTATTCGTCACGTCGGTCAGCTGAACCTGCTGCCGATCCAAGGCGGATTGCTCGGCCGTCACCTTGGAGCTCAGGTCAGCAATCTGATTGGCATTTTGGTTCTGCGCCGAGGACAACTCTTCCAGTGTTTGTGCTGGCGGAGCGTCTGCAGTGATTGCTGCCAATGCCGCGGTAGCCTGCTCAAGCCTGCTGCTGGCCTCTGATCGGCCCTGTCGCGCGGAGTC
This sequence comes from Pseudomonas sp. BN411, assembly GCF_029871235.1. Taxonomy (GTDB): domain Bacteria; phylum Pseudomonadota; class Gammaproteobacteria; order Pseudomonadales; family Pseudomonadaceae; genus Metapseudomonas. The sequence continues at coordinate 50,959 of NZ_SSOM01000084.1, read as the reverse complement.
CAATGCACGAACAGCCGAATCGTAGGCGTTTTTGGTCTGATCAAAGACATTGGGGGCTAGTGGGGGCGCAAGATTGCTCTGCTTCTCATCCAGCTGGAGCTTGGCTGAAGCATTTGCATCTTCGCGACGTCGGATCGACTCTTTCGCGAGGGGTACCGTATCGCCGCCGAGCAGAATGTTGGTTCTGAAATCGTTGATGTCCGCTGCCAGGCCCGCCTGCTGGAACTCCAGCTCAACAATTCTATCCTTGCATGCTCTCAATTCTGCTTCGGCGTGTGTTACCGCCTCTGAGCATTCACGCAAAGCATCGGCTGCCTTCTTGACGCGCCGTTCGGCGTCGACAACATTGGGGTCGATAGCCTCTAATGCCTTGGCAACACGTTCATGAAGGATTATTGCTCCGTGCTCTTCACCACATAAAGGGCAGTCACCGCGATCGCTGGGCAGGTGAGCCGCGATGGACGCAACGGCTTGCCGTATTGAATCAGCGGCCGAGGTCAAAGTCTCGTGATGGCTCTTCGCGGCTAACTCCTCAGCTTCAGCAGCTATCCTTGATGAAACCGCAGTTCGAAGCTGTTCTTGAAGGACATCCTCTTCTGCCTCTTCACCACTGATGGAGCCCGTAACATCTGCAACGTGCTGAATCGTCTGCTCCCAGCGCTCCAGGAGTTGATGAGCGGTGAGAAGGTCAGCGTCTATCTGTAGCAACGCCTTGCGTTGTCTGTTGATGTGGTCATGTTGGACGCCGAGCTGCTCGTTGCCTTCATGCTGGCTACGCAAGGTGGAGGCCAGGGACTCAGCGCTGGTCAGAGTCTTGTCAGCGGTCTCCAATACCTGCTTGCGTTGATCGACCGCCTCTTTGGCCTGGGTCTCATTCACGTGCCGATTGAGCTGCTGACCGATAGCATCACGCTCACCTTCGGCAGTGACCAACTCCTGCTGGAGTCGCTCATGATTGGCAGCGACTAGGACGCGATCTTGTTTCTTCTGTGTAAGCTCCTGAGTAACAGCGATGAGATCGTTACCAAGCTGCTCTGAACGTGCTTGATCAGAAACAAACCGGCCTATGAGTCCGTCAACCTCAGCCAGCGCCGTGATCTGATCACGAAGTCGGTCTAGCTTGGCTTGTACCAATTGCTCCAACGCATCGTGCACCGTTTCCAAACCATCTTGGCCCAGCGGTGGCACAAGTAGGCCTGCGGGCAACTGCTCGAAGCTCTGCGCCTGGCGCGCGATGTCCGAAATGGATTCAGCGATGTTTTCTTTGCTACGAAGTGCACCTTGAGACTGAGAAGCTGCCAGATCCCGGTCAAGGATCAGGCTTTGCCATTCACCAAATTCTGCTTCGAGTGTTTCGAGTGCGCTCTTGGCCTGTTTCAGTTGCTCTGTGAGCGCGCGGCGAATGCCGCCAAGCGCAGAGCTCACCTGGGTGCCATCCTTGCCAATCGGCAACCGTGCCAACTGAGACCCTGCGATTTTTGGTTCTGCCTTTACCAGCCATTCCCCTTCACGCTGATCAAGCAGGTGGGTAAGCCTCAGCAGAAACGGAATGTCCTCAGGGGCTGTCTCTGGGAAAAGAGGGCTGAGGTCGCCCGTTCTCTCAACGACACCAATGTTGCTCACTTGAGCAGAGGCTTGCACATCACCGAAATCGAGGCTCACGCGAGCCATGATTTGAGAATCTCGGATAATCGGGGAAAGATTCCCGTCGAGTCGGGAAATCTTGCCGGTGAGACCGAACTCGATGGCTTCAAAGATCGCGGTCTTTCCGGTGCCATTGGGGGCCAATAAGATGGTTGCCCCGCGGCTGAGCTCAATCGTGGTGTCGGCGCCAAACCTGCGGATGTTGGAAAGTGTAATGGACTTCAAATTTTTCATTGGGGGTCCTCGTCACCAAACGCAACCGCCTTCAAGGCTTCAGCGATCTCTCCGCCAGATCTTCCAGACAACAGCAATTCTCGCCACGTGTCGCGATACGGCTCAACCCAGGAATGCGCTAGGACAAGAGCACTCAGAGACGACAATAATGGATCGCTGATGTTGTCTGAGCTGCCGGCGGGCGAAAGGGTCGCCAAGAAGCTACGGTCGAGAAAGGAGTCGGCATCTTCCTCCTCTCTGACCACTACCTTTCTGCAGAAGCGATCGTCCGTCTCGAGGCGAGCTGCGTCTTCTGACGCAATGCCTTCGATGAGCATGAACATGTAGAGGTCAGCTGTTTGCGGCTCCGCAAGCATGTCACGGACATCCGCTGCCCACCGAAATGCGCCTTGGATTTTTGCCGAATCGAAGGGAAGGGCTGCGATCAACACAGTCCGCCAGCCCGCACCTTCCTGACTGACCCGTTTGAGCTGCACCGTAGCAGAGTCGATCTCAATCGACGGCGACGCCAGTTCAAACGTATCGGACACGGCAACTTCATAACGACCTTCAGCACGCTTCGAGATGGCTGCAACCATCTCCGAGATTGTTAGCATTTCAGAGTCCTTTCGCGTTCGCCTCGATGGCTGACTGGCGGGCAAGCAGTCGATCCTGCCATTGCTTAGTGAAGTGTTGTCGCACAGAGGCCAGACTCCCTCTACGCAGATGATTAAACGCCCCTGACCGGGTGACGAGCAGGTGCGGCTGGCGCTCGGCCGCCATGCTGGTGGCCGCCTCGGCGTCGTCAGCCATCCCTATGTTCAATAGCTCTGAGGGGGAGGCGCTTACGCCTGACAGGATTACGACCGGGGCTGGTGAAGGGCCAATAACCGTCACCAACGGATCGTCAGAGAGCTCACGGACTTCTGGAGCGCTGCCTGCGGGGCCAGACCAGTATTTGAGTGCAATGCTCAGCACCTGACCACAATCCGGGAAGGACGCCCAGTCGGTGCCGCTTCCACCTACCCCCACCGCAACCAGCAACAGGATTTCAACTGCGGTGACCAGCAGATCCAAAGTGCGAGGGCCAAGGCGAAGTGCGTGCTTCGCATTTTTCCCTTCTGTTTCCGGGTACAGAAGCTGATCCAGAAATTTTCGGCGGCTCCCAGGATTCTTGGCGAACCCGTCCAACCATTCCAGCCAAACTGCTTCCATGGCGTCAGCGAGGGCCGGATCTGTAATGGCGGTAAGCTTTTCAGAGACGCCTTGAATGAGGCGCTGCCACATCAGGTCGTCCATGGCGCTTGCGAGCGCATCAGCTTCCGCTCGGGCCGCGCCTTGTGTCTTGAATTCATGATCCAGCGCGCACGCAAGACGCTCAGGGTTTTCGAGCCACGGGAGGTTGTTCAGGTCGCTCTCTGCGCAACCGAGCGTGTGCCCGACTTCATGGCCGACGCTACCGCGCCACGTTGGTTCGCCTAGCATAAGACTCTGACTGCCATTGGGCAGGTGCAAAGCCATGCGCAGTATTGCAGATGGAAGAGTGAGATTCGCCCCGATGGAGGGCGTGTATGGGGCGTATATCCTGAGCTTCCGGTTTCCAGGCCCACTACTCCACATGTGCTCCACAACTCCCTGCGCAGATCGGGGAGCCACCCCACCAAGATCATGAGTCCCTGCGAATGACCATGACCTGCCGGCCGGCAGAACTTCGTCACCTAACAGATACTGAGCCCAGGTTTCGATATCTGGGCGAAGCTCGTCCTTGAGCTCTCGGACTACCGCATGACAGCCCAAAGCTGACACGTCAGATGTCTCGCTAGTGATGTACGTTATCAGGCGTTCAAGCGTCCGTTTCGGATCGGTAAAGTGCCGACCGAGAGATTCAGCGGAGCGTTGCTCCAAGGTCGCATCATTGCCTACGCAGACTATGGTGACTCGACGCAGGGTGTCTCTGATCTGATCCCAGTTTTTGAACCCACACCAGGTAGTGAGCCAAAGATAAGTTCGTTCGGTGGGACCGTCCTTGCGATTGGCAAGTTCGTCCAGATCAAGTCCGTCTTGGCGACACAGTTTGCACAAGGCATCCAAATGGTCCACGGTCAGGTCTTTTTTGATCTTCAGGTGTGCGCCGACGAGGGTCAGCTGAAACTGACGGTCGGGGAGTGAGTCGAAAGTGCCCAAGCCGGCGTGCTTAGCCAGGCTGGCGAATGCCGAGTCTATGACTGAGTCCGCGGGCTCAGTGCCGGCAGTTCCACCTTTGGATGCCTTGGCCGGGTGTTTTGTCTTATCTGGATTCTTGGTGCAGAAATCACTGGCCTGGCGTTTGACCTGCAGATGCTCAAAGGAGTCTGAGGTGTGGAGGATGACCACGTCGTCCCATTCTTCGATACCGCCCTGTTCAGCGCCGATCGCGAGTGGAGCGCGCCGCCCAGCCAGGAACTTCTCAAGCATGTCCGACAAGCGCTGAGCAATCACCAGCCTCTCGTAATAAGACTTCTGCTCCAGCCGAAACCTTCTGATCATACCGACATCCCTTCACTCCATAATTGTCCCGACCAGCTCCGCTGGCAGTGTGCCACATGCTACCAGTCGAGATGACTCAGTGGTGCGCACCTAGCTGAGACGCACAACGAGCGACGCAGTTGGGGGCTCGACGCCCATAGCCCCTGCCCGTTCAGAGCGCTAGAGTTATGCCGAGAACACAAACTACCGAGGGAGAGCCGCCATTTTCTTCACTGTACTCGACGGGAACGCACGGATACCGGGCGACGCAAAGCGCAGGGCTTTCCTATACACAGACAAGTGGGACGACTGGGGCAAGTACAGGACGCAGTTCTTCCTTCACGTCGCCGACGAAAAAGGCCAGGTCCATGAGATCGGCTCGGTGAAAATCGGCCACAAGGGCCTGATGCCCTCCGGGAGAGTCTCTCAGGGCCACCGCGCGCCGGCCTTGCCCGAGACCTTCAACTCGCTGCCCGAGAAATACTTTTCGCTCGGCCAGAGCGAGAGCTACTACGAGGCACTGAACGAACTGAGCGACGTACTTCGGGCGCGCGTTTTCATCGGGCTGCGCGACTGCGCCGCCGACCTCAGTATCTTCGAGGCCCATCGCGATGAAGAGGTGATGCGCGAGTCACTTCTGCGAGACGTTCGCGGCTCGACAGTCACTGGGCGGCTGAACCGCTTGACCCGCGGCGATGCCAAGCTCACTGAGTTTCAGTTCACGTACCACTTGCCCACGGTTGGCCGTACACCGCCGGCGTCGATGACCTTTGAGGTCGCACCCGAATCTCAGCCGCCGACGAACGTTCACGTCCTCATTGGCCGCAACGGCGTGGGCAAGACACGATGCATGCGGCAGTTGACCCTTGCCCTTCTTGGCCGCGAGGCTGATGACGGATCCTCCCCTGGCTCGATTGAGATGCTGGCGGAGGATACCGGTGGCGCAGTGGCCTTTGCCGGACTGGTACTCGTTTCGTTCAGCGCCTTTGACGACTTCGAATTGAAGCCGCCAGAAGAAAGGGATGCCATGAGCTGCAAGCAAGTCGGCCTCAGGCATGCCGAATCCTCCGACCGCAATTCGACGACGAAGAGTTTCGCTGAACTGGGAACTGATTTCGCGAATAGCCTGACACGGTGCCAGTCAGGCGTGCTGGCGGAGCGCTGGCGCAAGGCTGTGAAAACGCTCGAAGAAGACGATCTCTTCGCAGAGGCAGATGTCACATCCCTGCTCGACGACGAAAGCGATGTGAGCCTGAAGACCCGCGCGCGCAGGCTGTTTAAGAAGCTCAGCTCAGGCCATGCCATTGTCCTATTGACTGTAACCCGGCTGGTCGAGCTGGTCGATGAACGAACACTGGTGCTTCTCGACGAGCCCGAAGGACATCTGCATCCGCCGCTGCTTGCCTCGTTCGTGCGCTGCCTGTCTGATCTCCTCATCCGCCGGAACGGCGTGGCTATTGTGGCGACGCACTCGCCGGTCGTCCTGCAGGAAGTACCTCGGTCGTGTGCATGGAAGCTACGTCGAAGCGGAAGAAGGTCCATTGTTGAGCGTCCGACTGTTGAGACGTTCGGCGAAAACATAGGTGTCCTAACCCGAGAAGTCTTCGGCCTGCAGGTCACAAAGTCTGGTTTTCACAAGCTATTGCAGGATGCCGTGTTGGACGGATCCTCCTATCGGCGGGTTCTGAACAGGTTCGGCGGGCAGTTGGGTGATGAGGCCAAAGCAATCGTTCAGGCGCTCATCGCGGAGCGAGACGGAGACGACTATGCGTAGCCTGCCGAGACCTGGCATCACAGGCGCCGAAGCGCTGGAGCTATGTGCATCCAGTATCAGGGATGAGGACCTGAGGAACCGGCTGCTACTGGCCGTAGCCAGCGTAGAAGCAGCCGAAGCGGTGTATGTAGAGAACGGTGAAGGCGCGACGCTGCACGCCTTAGCAGGGACGAAAAATGTTGGCGGATACGTCACAGGAAAAGAGGTGGAGCGTGTATACAACGGCACTTTCGTCAAGAGCAGCAGGACGCGCAACGTATACGCGAAGCTGAAGAAGGCGTGTGTCAACGACATCTGTCCGCTGTGCGGCCAAGGCACGGTTCACCAGCTCGATCACTATCTGCCGATCACAAGCTTTCCAGTCTTTGGCGTGACCGCAATAAATCTGGTCCCGGCCTGCAGCGACTGTAACAAGTACAAGCTCGTGCATGTCCCGGCAACCGCTGCCGAGCAGACTATCCATCCATACTTCGACGAGGTCGATGATGAGAGGTGGCTGTTCGGCGAGGTCGTGGAAGGCACGCCTGCTGCGGTGCGGTTCTCTGTCATCCCTCCGGTATCCTGGGGCGCAGTGAAGGCAGAGCGCATGAGAACTCACTTTCGCATCTACAGATTGGGCACGCTCTACGCAACACATGCCGCGGTGGAGATCGTCAACATGCGCTATGCCTTGAGAAAGATGGCCGCAACGGCAGGCTTCGAACAACGGATCAGGAAGGACTTGCGCGGACGGGCCGAGAGCTGCGCCGATGTCTATGAAAATTCATGGCAAAGGGCGACCTATGATGCGCTCGCGGACTCGGACTGGTTTTGCGCCGGCGGATTCGACGAGACGTAGACACTCCTGGTCGTACGTCATGAGACCATCGACAGCTTCCCGCGAAGGGACCGAGTCCCGCCATCACCGACTGCCAGCGGCAGCTTGCGCACTTGCCCCGTACCTCGCTTCGGGATGTTCTGCTGAAATGGCTACGTAGCGTGATACCCAAGTTCTCTCGGCAACCGAGTTCCGACCAGTGCACCCGCTGGAAAGAGACGAAACGGTGATAGCCTTTACTGGCGATTGCACCTCAAGGTACTACGGGTGCAGGGTGCACGGTACAACAACTATCCGGGAGTTTAGAGCATGGCACTCGACGGCCAGGGACGGATTCTGCTGTCTTATCTTGTTGGCAAGCTGCCGCAGATAGTGCCAGGCAGGCCGCAGAGTTATGTGGGCTACAAGCAGGTTCACGACGATCTAGGGCTTGCGATCCAGCGCGGAACCTTCGGCGAGAGTCTGCAGGTCCAGGGCTTGAACAGTCTGGCGGAATGGACGGCTGAATTGGCGCTGCCCGCAATCACAGGGCTGATCATCGATCGCGACCCACAGAGGATGCGCCCCGGTCACGGCTACTTCAAGCTGTTCGGCCGGAGAGACGAAGACTATCCATGGTGGGAAAGCGAAATCCGGAAGGTTAAAGGGTTCGACTGGGCGCCTTTCATCGCGAATGAGCCACCGCCCGTCACGCCGCCAGCGAATGACTTATCCGCCCCGCCAGGCCGTGTGGAAACTACGGTGAGCCGCATCATCCGCGATAGCCTGCTCTCCCGGCGCGTCAAACAATTGCACGGCTACAAATGCCAGCTTTGCCAGCACTCCATCGAGTTGCCGGCCGGATTGCGTTATGCAGAGGCGCATCATCTTCAACCGCTCGGTTCTCCGCATGACGGACCCGATATCGAAGGGAACATCATCTGCTTATGTCCGAATTGTCATGTCGAACTCGACTACGGTGTCCGTAGCCTGCGTATGGAAGACATCACCGTCGTCCCCGGTCATGTGATTGACGAACGGTTCATCACATATCACAACGAAAAGTGCGTCGAGCGATAGATCGACGCTCCATCTCCTCGACGGCGCGTTAGAACGCAGCATGACACGACTTTTAACCGACGCGGCGTCGAGTGCGACATCAAATCCTAATCCGTCCTTGTGCTGAAACGCGTCACTGATCTTCGGCCAGCTCGCTTCGGCTTGGCCATTCGCCGCGGTGTAGTCCCGCACCACTTAGGCTGTGTGCGATGGTTTGACCATCTTGTCTAGGTGACTGCTTTCGAAGAGTGAAACTGTCTAGCACGAAGTCCGCAGTGGGCCGCTTTCTGCTGATCCCAACCGAGGCTCGCGAGAATGTTTGTACAACCGATTTTCGATAGTGAAGGCAACTCTCCACCAGGCCACGGTTGCCGACGTGCACATGCTCGTGTTCGATGTTGATGCTCCGACGCTGTAGGGGCTGCCGCTGTACGACGCTTCGGTCACTAGCGTGGCGGAGAATGCGCAACGAGCCCCAATCCGCTAACGAAGCGAATGGCAAAACTGGAGCGCCCAAGTAGAACCGCCCCAATTACGGGCGCGTACGAACCGGTTTACCCGGCGCAGCCGCTCATCCGATCCAACATCCTGCGCGCATGTTCGCTGGTGAACCCAGCAGCATGCCCAGGCAGTCGAGACCTTCACGACTGCGGTGCGCTTCATCGCACTGGTCGCTCTGCTCTTCCAGCGCATGTCGCGCTGACCACCCCTCAAGGGATACCCTCCCTTGTAGGCGGGAGTCCCTTGCTTCAATTCGAGGAATCTCCCATGGACCACCAAGCCATCCGCACGCAACTGCCCTCACTGGTTGCGAAACACGTACCGCGTAACTCACGAACTTTTCGCTTCAAAATCTTCGACGGCGAACCCAAGGTATCCACTTTGGGCTTTTTCATCGATCCGCAGCCCTTCGACGGCACGGTAATCGCTACAACCGACGCGGCCATCGTTGTGAAGACCGGCCGTACCGAGTTTGCCGTTCTCGATCGGGACCTGGTCACCGAGCAGCCCGGTGAAGGTGACAAGGTTCAAGTTCGTCCATATGCACGGCGCCGTTTCGACGGTCAGCGCGCGGACACGCCGGAAGAACGAACCGAGCGTTCGTCGGACGGCACGGCCTACACCGTGAAGACGCTAATACTCGGCTCGGCTATCGCCAAGCTGCCCATTCCCACCCCGCAGTGTCCGGAGCTACAAGCACTGATCGAGCAACTGGAAGAGTTGCCAGCACCCGATGGCTACCGACGCATTACCCATCTGTTGGTGGATGCCGATGCGCGGGACTTCACGTGGGTGGATCCCAAGCCCGATGACATCATCAAGTCGCCACCGGCACTCAGCTTCACTGTAGCCACAGACAAGTTCGAGGGGCAGGTAACTGTGCTCTACGAACGTGTCCACGACCTCTACGCAATGGAGTTACGTCACGGTGTGGATGTGGTTGAGCGAGTGGACGAGGTGTACTTCGACTCGCTCGGAGAGGTACTCGAGCGGCTGATCGACGATGGCCGCTGGCGCCAGATACAGGTGGAGATCCTCCGTACCCGAGCTCGAACACCGCGCCAAGAGCTTTCAGCATGACGACTGGTACCTGACCTTTCCTCCTCCATAGCCCCCGTCCGCGGGGGCTTCTTTTGATCGCCCCACGCGTATCTATTACGCGCCGTCTCCAAAAACTGAAATGGCCGCCCTCGCCGGCTGATCCCGGTCAGCCCCAAGGAGACGCCCGCAGGCGCGCCGTTCAACATCGCCCCTTACTGGCACCAGTTTCAGCGGCAGCCGCCAATAGCGGTCAGGACACGGGTTTCTTCGACCCCACCGTTGACCCGATCGCCTGCCATTGCGAGGACTAACCAATGCGGTTTTCCGCGACTGCTGATTCCTCCTGGTCCGGCGAGTCGCCTAGCGCCAGGCTGACGTCATGTGCTGCTGACGACGTCAGCGACATACCAGGCAACCATCGGTCTTCGAGGTTGCGGCGCAGCTTTGCTGCGTGACCAAACCAGTTCGCACCGCATCTTTTGCGCGAACGACTCCCGGCATCCGGGAGTGGATGCAGTTGATCCTTAACCCACCGCGGGGTTACGCACCTCCCCGCTGTGGGTCGGTGTGTTTCCGCTTTCTTGTTCTCAAGTCAATGGAGATTCACCATGACCAGCAACGCTTCCAATCAGAAGTCCTACTTCGACATCCATACGTCCGGCATCGGCTACATCCAGCGCGTGCGCGAAGTCCCGGTGAAGGGCGGCCGCCATGCGCAGCCGTTCCTGGCCTGCACGGTCGCGGCCCTCGTCGGACCTGCCAAGGACCCGACCCTGCGCTACTTCGATGTGCGGGTCTCGGGGGCCGAGGCCAAGCAACTTGTCCAACCCTATGTCGGTGTCGATGATCGCAATCAGCGGCCTTTGGTCCGCTTCCGTCTCGGCGACCTGTGGATCGATCCGTTCCGCCGGCCCTCGGGTGATCCAGCTGCCAGCATGAAGGCCCGGTTACTGAAGGCCGAACTGCTGGAGCGGAGCGTCTTGGGAGAAATCGAGTACCACGAGCTGATTACCCGCGGTATCGGTTACTTGAATGATCCCAAGATGGTCCCGAACAACGGCGACCCGTTTCTGTCCTGCTCGATCGCAGTCTTGGCCGGGCCGGTCGACACTCCCGAATATCGCTACATCGAGACCATCGTCGCCGACAACAGTGCCCAACACCTGGTGCAACGCTGCATTCAGGCCGTGGAAGCACAGAAGAAAGTCCTGCTGGCCTTCACGCTCAACGACATGAAGGCCGAGTCCTACATCCGCATCAAGGGCGAGCATGCCGGCGACGTGGGCGGAAGCCTGAAATCGAAGCTGATCCAGGTCAGCCTGATCAAGATCGACGGCCAGCAAGTCTACCCGCTGAAGGCCGACGTACCCGCCTCCCAGGACGCTTCCACGCCCGACGAGACGGTTCCCCCTGCAGACGACAACGGCAGCGCCAAGCCCACCGAGCCTGCCGAGAACACCCCTCAGGCAGCGTCCTTCTAACTCGCAGCGCCCCACCGGGGCCTTGTCCTGCCCTCCCGGCATTGCCCCGGCACTTCGGTGTCGGCGGCATGTCGGTCACCGCCCCAACCGGCCCCGTCTCACGGGGCCTTCTCCATCCCAGGCAATCACCGGCTATCGAGCTTAAGCCCCGACACGCCAATTGCCAGCATTATCCAGGAGATCACCATGCAACTGGCCTCTCGCTTTGCGCATTGCTCCCCCATGCTGCGCGCAGATCACCCGCTCTCGGATGATCAGATTCGCGCCGTCGTACCCTCAATCTATGCGGAAGCCCCGCACGAAAGCCGATCCGAACGGTACAGCTACATCCCCACCGCCACCGTTCTCTTCGAGTTACGCAAGGAGGGCTTCGAACCCTTCATGGTGTGCCAGACCCGCGTGCGACATGAGGATCGCCGCGAGTACACCAAACACATGCTGCGCCTTCGCCACGCCAGCCAAATCGACGGCAGCGAAGCGAATGAGATCATCCTGCTGAACTCTCACGACGGCACCAGTAGCTACCAGATGCTCGCGGGCATGTTTCGCTTCGTCTGCCAGAACGGCCTGGTGTGCGGGGACACGATGACCGACGTGCGCGTCCATCACAAAGGCAATGTCACGGAGCACGTAATCGAAGGCGCCTACGAAGTCTTGAAGGGCTTCGAGCGCGTGGAGGAATCACGCGATTCGATGCGCGCCATCACTCTCGATGAGAATGAGGCCACTGTGTTTGCCAACTCTGCCCTGTCGCTCAAGTACGACGGCGCCAGCAAGCCGGTACCGATCACCGAGAGCCAGGTGTTGGCGCCACGCCGCTTCGACGACCGGCGCTTCGACCTGTGGTCGGTGTTCAACCGAGTGCAGGAGAACCTGGTCAAAGGCGGCCTATCCGGTCGATCCGCCCGCGGGCGCCACCAGCGCACTCGGGCCGTTGAAGGCATCGATCAGAACGTGCGCCTGAATCGCGCCCTGTGGCTGCTCGCCGACGGCATGCGCCAACTGAAAGCCTAAGCCTCTCACGGACCATCCCCGAACAGGGCATGGTCCGTTTTTTATCTGCTCCTAGCGCGCTTGCCTCGCCCTGCGCAAAAACACGGAGCGTTCGGCTGCCGATTGGCACGCGCCCCCACCCTACCCTTCAAGCAAGCTACCCCTATGTTCGCAGGCGAAGCCTGCAGCATGCCCAGCAGCTTCGACCTTCACAGCTGCGGTGCGTTGTATCGCACTGGTCTTCCTCATCCCCGATGCTTCGGCGTCGATCTGCGCCACTCGCATGGGACTCCGTCCACCGGGGCGGATACCGACCTTGATTTCCCTAGCAGGAGATTCCTTTCCGCGCGTTCGGATGGGCACACCCGGCCCAACATCCTCGAAGGAGAACCCACATGACCGCCACGCCTCGCGCTCAACAGTCCCCCATCATCGTTCCTGGCCAGCTCACCTTGCGCACCATCCATGGTCGCAACGGCCCATTCAATGTCAGCCGCCTCGTCACCCCGATCGGTGAGTTCGTGGTCAAGGATCCCGAGCTGGAGCAGTACGCCGAAGGGAAGTACGAAGGGGAGTTCGTGATTCGTTACATCTTCCCCAAAGCTTACCCCGCTGGCGGAGGCATGCGCTTTGAGATCCGCGCCAAACTCGATGGAATGGCCCTCTCTGGTATTACGCAGCTGAGCAAGGACGAAGCCCGCAAGTTCGGTCCACAGGAGGTCGATCCGCTCGATGAAGAGCAGAACAGCCCTGCGACCGACACCACGACCAATCCACAAAGCCCTGCGGCACCGTCGTCGAAAGACCCATTGATCGATACCACGCCCTTTGGGGTGGACAAGCCGACTGAGGCCTCTGCCTCAACGTCCGCGGCTGACGGCGAAGATGCCGCGCTGTTTGGCCTGCTCTGGCCGCTGGACGATACCGTCAAGCTCGACTCGACCATCGACCGCCGCACGCTGCGCCTGCAGTGTTCGCGCCTCAACCAGCTCGGTTATGCCTTCGATGCGAAGGCACAGAGTTGGCACCGGGAGCCCGACTGTCAGGCTGCCTGACCACTCACATCACCGCGGTGACCTTCACCCACCCGCCGGGGCTCCCCCCTGAGGGGCGGACTCCGGCCAGTTTTCGGAGACCTCATCATGGGTTGGTTTTTCTCTCCCCAGTCCCGATCCGAACTGATCGCTGAACTGATCGCACCACAGGAAACTGAACGCGCCAGCGTCAAGGTCATCGCCCACGCCCTGCGCGGGAATGTGCTGTGGTCCGTCGCCGAGGTGACCGCCAAGGTCGACGGTGTGCATCGAGATCTCGCACGAGGTCAGTCGCTCTGCTACATCCGCTGCGACCTGCTGCAACGTAGTGGCAGCGAATGGGGCTACAAGCCGATGGACGAGTCGATGCACCCGTATTACTACACGTGCCCGCTCCGCTATCTGGACATGGCACCTGAGCAGTCCCACGAGTGGCGCGAACACGTCCGTGCCTACCACACAAAGCGTCACCTGCCCAAAGCACCCGAAAGCGTGCTGATGGCCTAACCCGGAGCACACGCCATGGACTCCCTCCTTGCCGCGCTCCCGGAATCGCTACTCCTTTTCGTCGAGGACCAGTTGTCCAACAACGAAGTGTCCTCCGACGAAGAATTGCTGGAGCACTTCATCGCCAGTGGCCTCAGTGAAGAGCAGGCGCGCCATGCCTTGACCTACCGGGACCGTTACCGCCGCGACATCTACCTGCAAGGCTTCACGCCAATCCGCACACCGGATGCGGCGCTTCGCTTCAATCCTCACACCCGGGACTTCGAGCCCGATTCGTAATCCACCCCACGGGGCAGTCTCTGTCCCTCAGGCAGTGCTGCCCCGCCACCGAGGCCATCACCATGCCTGCATCCTCATCAACCGCAACGCTCTTTGCCATCGACGAGTGCCCCGACCTGATGGCCGACGCCTGCGTCGGCGACGAGCAGGGCACCCTTGTCTTCGCTTCAGTCTGGGGGCGCGACACCGCCATCCAGCAATTCATCGCCCGCTTGACCTTGGGACAGGACCAGGACGGGCTCGACCAGTTCCACCTCCTCACCCAACAGGAGTCGTCGATTCCGCTCTTCGTCGGCAGCGTCGATCGCCTGGAAAAGCGTTTGACCCGTGTCTACCGGCGCACCCTGTTTGGTTCGCTGATCAACCTCTGGCTGTTCGACCGCCGTTGCACGCGGCCCGACAAGAGCAACGCAAGCGCGCTAGCGCTACTGCCGCGCTCCGCTATCGCCCCCGACGCTCGCCTCTGGCGACTGGTACGGGACACCTGTCCGCTGCCCTTGCTCGACCACTGGCAGGCCCCTGTGCTGGCGCATCTACGCGCGCACGGCATGCTCCATCGCCTGCCATTGGCGATCGGTCCCCTCGATGGCCATCGCCTGGCCATGGACGTACCGGCCCTCACCCAGGCGCTGGGCAACCTGATCCGCAGCGGCACCCTCGACGTGCACGAAACCGATCGCCCGCTCCCCCGCCTGCTTGCGGCAGTGGCGTAAGGGCTCCCCAGCAGGCATGCGTCCGTGCATGCCTGCACTCTTCCTCGACAGACAGGAGGCAGCCATGGCCCTCATGTTTCCTCGACTCGCAAGAAACTTCGCCAAGGGCGGCTACTACCCAACTGACGAAGCCACGCTCGAACGAGCACTCGCCGCACTGGCGCCTGGCGACGGGCCGATGTGCATCATCGATCCCTGCGCCGGCGAAGGCGTGGCCGTTGCCGAAGTCGCCCACGCCCTCGGGCGCGAGCAAACCCAGGTGTTCGCCGTCGAGTACGACGGCGAACGTGCCCACCATGCACGGGGGCTGGTTGACCGCTGCATCCACGGCGACCTGATGGATACCCTGATCTCCCGCCAGTCATTCGGCCTGCTGTGGCTCAACCCGCCCTATGGCGACCTGAGCAACGACGCCAATGGCAACCTCGGCTACGACGGCAAAGGCCGCGCCCGGCTCGAGAAGCTGTTCTATCAGCGCACGCTACCGCTGCTGCAGTACGGTGGTGTACTGGTCTTCATCGTGCCGCATTACGTCCTGGACGCTGAACTCGTCGGCTGGCTCACGCGGCACTACAGCGACCTGCGTATCTACCGTGCGGTGGAGACGCAATTCAAGCAGGTCGTGGTGTTCGGCCGCCGCTCGCGGCAACGCGACCAGGCCAGCGACGAAACCAAGTCCGCCCGAGCCCTGCTGCTGCAGATTGGTCAGGGAGACATCGAAGCCGAAGCGTTGCCGGAAGAGTGGCCGCTCCTGCCGTACACCGTCCCCGCGACTCCGTCCGAGCCAGAGCACTTCTACCGCGTGACGCTGGAACCTGCGCAGTTCGCCGATGAAGTCGGTCGGCTGCAAGGGCTTTGGCCGACACTCGAAGCGCATCTGGGTGCCTCGCAACAGTCGCTGCGACCGCCCGCACGGGCGCTGTCGCACTGGCATCTCGCCCTCGCCCTGGCCGCAGGCGCGATCTCTGGCGTCGTGACGTCCAAGACCGGCAAGGTGCTGATCGTCAAAGGCGACACCCATAAGGAGAAAACCCTCCAGCGGGAGTTCACCGAACGCGACGACGGCTCCGTGGCCGAAACACGCATCCTCACCGACAAATTCGTACCGGTTATTCGCGCCTGGGACATGACACCGGACTCCCCTACCCGGGGCGAGGTGTTGACCATCCGCTGAGCACTCTCTGCGAGAGCTGACCGTCACTTTCCGCCACCCACCGGGGCCACGTCATCCCGCTGGGATGCCGTGGCCTCCACCTGAGGAGAAACCCATGGCATCCGCTGCTCGCAACACCCGTGATCGCAGGCTCCTGTTCCCGATAGGCGCGCTGATCTTCAGCAAGGGCGTCGACCAGCTAGTCCGTGAGGGCCGGCTCGACCCGTTGCCCTATTTCCAGCGCCATACCCGCGGTGACTGGGGCGACATTACCGACGACAGGTGGCAGGAAAACAATGCCGCTCTGACATCCGGTCAGCGTCTCGACTCGATCTACCAGGTCACGCGCGAGCTGACCCTGTGCATCTACACCGAAGCGGATCGAAGTGCGACACACATCGCACTCCCACCCGAAATCTGAGTACTCGTTCGACGGTCGCAAACCGTTGCTTTCCTCCCACCCAAGGGGCATGCCATCGCCCCACGGGGACGGTGCATGCCCACTTTCCTGGAGCATCATCATGTCCCACGCTCTTGATCCCGACCCCGAAACCGCTGCGCAGGGCAACCTGCTGGAAGCGGCTGATTCTCCCCTCACGCTCAGTCTGCAGGACTTCGTATCCGAATTCGGCGACGAGTTGCTCGACTCACTCAACCGCGCCAATCCGCCGGTCTATGCCGGGAAGCCGCGAGCACAGCGGCAAACTATCCTAGCGGGCCTCAAGCGGAGGTTGTTCCCCGCGCAGGCCGACGTGGTGCATGCCGTTGCCGAGTTGTTGATCGATCACGGCGAGCGCGCCGCGATCGTCAATGGCGAGATGGGCTGCGGCAAAACGACGGTGGGTATTGCCACCGCCGCCGTCCTCCAGGCCGAAGGCTACCGGCGTACCCTGGTGCTCTCCCCTCCGCACCTGGTTTACAAGTGGCGGCGGGAAATCCAGGATACGGTAGCCGACGCCCGCGTCTGGGTCCTCAACGGCCCGGACACCCTGGTCAAGCTCATCAAGCTGCGCGCGCAGTTGGGTGTGCCGGCCCAGGGCCAGGAGTTCTTTATCCTCGGCCGCGTTCGCATGCGCATGGGCTTCCACTGGAGGCCCGTCTTCACCCAGCACCGCACGCGTCACGGCGACGTGGGCGCCTGCCCTGACTGCGGCCAGGTCATCACCAATCTCGACGGCGAGCCGGTCAATCCGGTGGAGCTGGAAGCCGAGGAATACCGCCGCAAGTGCAGCTGCTGCGCAGCTTCCTTGTGGACGCTGATCCGCCCGCGAAACCTGTCCGCCAACGACCAGTCCTCGGCCGTATTGAAGGCCCTGAAACGCATTCCCACCATCGGCGAAGTCACCGCGCAGAAGTTAATGCAGCAGTACGGTGATGGGTTCCTCGCGTCGATGCTCGGCGACAACATCCACGAGTTCATCAACCTGATGGACGACCAGGGTGAACTGGTCTTCTCGGACCGCCAGGCCCAGCGCATGGAACGTGCGATGGCCAGTATGGAGTTCGGCTTCGGCGAGGGCGGCTATCAACCGTCCGAGTTTGTGAAACGCTACTTGCCGCAAGGCACATTCGACCTGCTCATCGCCGACGAGGCGCACGAGTACAAGAACGGCGGAAGCGCCCAAGGCCAAGCCATGGGTGTGCTCGCCGCGAAGTCGCGCAAAACGCTGCTGCTCACCGGAACTTTGATGGGGGGGTATGGCGACGACTTGTTCCACCTGCTGTTCCGCGCCCTTCCGAGCCGGATGATCGAAGACGGCTACCGGCCGAGCGGTACCGGCAGCATGACGTCGGCCGCCATGGCGTTCATGCGCGATCACGGCGTACTCAAGGATATTTACTCCGAAAGCTTGGGCGCAGCGCACAAGACGGCCAAGGGCACCAAGGTATCGGTGCGCACGGTTAAAGCGCCGGGGTTCGGGCCGAAAGGTGTGCTGCGCTGCATCCTGCCGTTCACGGTATTTCTTAAACTGCGGGACATCGGTGGCAATGTGCTGCCGCCCTATGACGAGGAGTTTCGTGAAGTTGCCATGGACGCGGACCAGGCCAATGCCTACCGCGACCTGTCGCAGCGCCTGAGCCAGGAACTGAAACAGGCCTTGGCCAAACGCGACACGACTTTGCTCGGTGTGGTGCTCAACGTGCTGTTGGCCTGGCCAGACACCTGTTTTCGCTCGGAAACAGTCAAGCATCCGCGCACGCGCGCCTTGCTAGCATTCGTGCCCTCCCAGTTCAATGAGCTGGAGGTGATGCCCAAGGAGCGCGAGCTGATCGAGCTCTGCCGGCAGGAGAAGGCAGAAGGTCGCAAGACCCTGGTCTACTCGATCTACACCGGCACCCGCGATACGACGTCGAGACTCATGACGCTGCTGGAGCAGGAGGGCTTCAAGGTGGCGGTGCTACGCGCGAGCGTGGATGCCTCTCGCCGCGAAGACTGGATCGCCGAGCAGCTCGACCGTGGCATCGACGTACTGATCACCAATCCCGAACTGGTGAAAACCGGCCTGGACCTGCTGGAGTTCCCAACGATTGTCTTCATGCAGTCGGGCTACAACGTGTATTCGCTGCAGCAGGCCGCACGCCGTTCCTGGCGCATCGGCCAGAAACAGGCCGTCCGGGTGATCTACCTGGGCTACGCGGCCACCTCACAAATGGCCTGCCTGGGCTTGATGGCCAAGAAGATCATGGTCTCGCAATCCACGTCGGGAGACGTACCAGAGTCCGGGTTGGATGTCCTCAACCAGGACGGTGATTCCGTCGAAGTGGCACTGGCCAGGCAGCTTCTTGCAACCTGACTCATGTGCCTTATGCCGGCAGCCCCTCGGGCTGTCGGCCCCTTCTCTTCACCTGTACCTCCTTTGAGGTCCTAGAGCACCGAGCAACGATTTTCCACCGTGTGATAACGGCAGCAGGCGACTTATTGCAGCCTGTCGGTACAGGCAGAAATCGGCCGATTCTGTTGAAAGACTCCCTTCGAGATTTCTGCCCACAAAAGTGCATTGCTTACGCTGAAATCTGAGTCATTTCCGGGGCAGAACTGCCTTGGATTTCACGTAGCAACGCGCGAATCAGCCGCATTTGGGCCTATGGGCAGGCGACTCTGGCCAACACCGCCTTTTTCAACAGAATCGGCCAGAAACGGACGTTCAGGGCGGCCTGATTATTAGGCTTGGAGGTTTCTAGGAGGCCCGGGGCTGCTCAAACCGAGAGAAGGCTGAAATTGCGAAGCAGCCTCGTCGCTTCACCTTGAAAATTAATTTCGTACTGGCGTCTTGAAATCCGCAGAAGTGACCTCATTTTAACATCAAAGAGCCAGTACAATGGAGGGGGCATGCCAGCACATAGCGGTGACATCAAAATTCTCAGCCTAAATGGTGGGGGGGCTAGAGGTCTGTAGATCAGCTCCGACTTGCCCTCATCCAGATCGCGATGACGCATTGATGCCGACCATTCCTGAAAGACGCCAGCAGGCTCTACCAATACCGCGGCAGCCACCTTACCTGGCTGGTAGTTGACGAATCGAGTCCGCATTGACAACGGACGCATCCATCCGCGCCCCTGATTGAATGTGACCGCCCCAATGTAAGGATGGCTGCCGCCACCTTCCACATTGGTTATCGACAGCAAGGTATCCCACTCCAAACGCACACTGTGGTTGTGGAATGCCTCAAAGGTAGCGGCGGCTGGGGCCGGCATGACTAACGTGATCTTATGGCGACTCATGACCGAAGGCCGACGGCGGGAGATGAGGGCTAGCCTAGACCAGTCGCACCGGCTCGAACATGCGCATCATCGAGGTATTTTTCGTTCGCTTCGGGTCGCTTTCTGCCGGTCCCACCCGAGGCTCGCGAGCGTTCGCGCATCTGATCTTCGACAATGAGGACAAGCTACAACAGGTCATGACCTCGCATTACCGGCCTTATCTAATGAACGCTCCTTCAGGAGTGCTCTTTTAATTCAGAAGATATCGAAGAGTTCCAGGCTCCACTATTCCTATAAAGGCAATCAGGAGACCTACAGCTTCGCATTTCCAACTGATTCAATGTTCAACGCTGATGCTCCGACTCTGGATGAGTTGGCGCTGTACACTGCAACGTAGCGCCTGCCACCGGCTAGACGAGAAAAATACTTATAATAAAGCTGCCAGTATTAGAAAAGTTTGGAGCTGGACATAGCAGAAGCGCAAGAATCCAAAAAATCACTACGAAGCCCATCTTTAGTGCTTCCAACTCATAAAAACAAATCCAAAAAGTCGAAAAACCGGAGTCAAGCGCCCTATAGCAGTACGCGCAGTAGGGTTTCGCCACAGCAATAGCTTTACAACAGACTATTACAAATAGACCCTTCCAATTTCAACGCTTTTTAAATACACTAAACCCGTTATTAACCAGGAGACACACGATGTCCCGCCTTGCTGAATTTCGTAAGCTTGAAGAACAACTAGCCCAACAATTAGCCGAGCTCGAAGCGCTCAAGAACGACAGCGCGCTGAAAAAAGAGATCGAGTTTGAAGAGAAGCTGCGTGCGCTCATGTCTGAGTACGGTGTAGATGTGCGCGGTCTGATCGCAGTGATGGACCCCGAGTATCGCCCACTCGCTAAGAAAGCTCAGACTGGTAGCGGCCCCCGCAAAGCGCGCGAGGTAAAAGTCTACATGCACCCCAAAACTGGTGAGCGTGTCGAAACCAAGGGCGGCAATCACAGCATCCTGAAGGCTTGGAAAGCCGAGCATGGTGTTGAAACCGTAGAGTCCTGGCGTGTGCAATAATTGCTTCGAAGCCAAAGATTTTGCTTAAAACAAAGGGCCCCGCGGGGCCCTTTGTCGTCCCAGCAGTGGCGACTCAACCAACTGACCCCTAATAAGAACACAAAACTTAACCACAAAATCTGTGGGTAACTCGTTGGATAAAACGTGCGACTTTCGATGCGATAGGCATTGCACGGGCATGCTGCTTTATTGAGCATGAGTTGATCCCCACCCCAAAGAAGCAAATCTCACTGACGAGCAATCGGCAACACGACGATTCCCTTTGTTTGGTGATACCGCATTGCTGAATGGCGATGCTCTCGGCTCGACTCAGCCGGGAGCGCCTCCATGCCCGCCGCCCTTTCCTATCGCTGCTGCCTGCTACTGGCCGTCCTGACGGCTGGCTGCGCAACACCTCCGCCTGCCCCTGTAAGGAATGAGGTGGTGAATCCCCAGCCGGAGCAATTCCCTGTCGTTCGTTACGGCCGCTACACCCTGGTCGAATTGGCGCCGACGGCCGCCCAGCAGGACCTCCTGCTGCAGGTAGTCGATGCATCCATTCCCGACACGCTGAGCGCCAGCGTCGGCGACGCACTGCGACACGTCTTGCGCCGCTCCGGCTATCAGCTCTGCAGCGGTCGTGAAACCGACGCCCTGAACAACCTTCCCCTGCCGGCCGCGCACTACCAGCTAGGGCCTGTCCAACTGCGTGAAGCCCTTCTGCTCTTGGTCGGGCCGCCCCGGACGCTGCACGTTGATCACGTAACCCGCCGTGTCTGCTTCACCCTGTCACGTCATGGCGAAGCGTCAGCGACTGCAGAGGCTGGTCCCCAAGACCATGTCGCATCGCCTGCCGGGAAGGTCCAGCCGTGACGATCCTGGGGAAGGAACACCGCGAGCCCACCCCGCTGATGCGCCCAGCGGCGATTACCTGGCTCCTGCTCGTCAGCGCCTCGGCGGTGATCGACCATGTCGCGCTATTACGCCTGGCCGAGCAGATGCAGACACGTGCTGCGACATCGCAAGTCGAGATACTTCAACAGCGCCTGGACGAACTCACCCTGCAGGTCGAACAGCTGCCACAACCGCAAGCGCTGCCCATGGAGCGCTACGAGTCCGAACGCCAGGTGCTGGAGCAGCGGCTCAGCGCCCTTGAGCACGCCCTCAGCAACCTTGCGACAGCGGACAGCCTGCTGCCCCTGCAAGCGCGTGTGGAGCAGTTGGAAGCGCGGCCCATGACTTCTCGGCAGCCAGCACCGGTCGTGGCACGTCCCCGCTCCCCTGCCCCATCCAAACCCCAGGAGATCCAGCCGCCGTTCCAGGTAATCGGCATCGAGTTACGTGCGAACGAACGCTTCCTGGCGATTCAGCCTTCAACTTCAGGCTCGCTCTCGCAGGTTCGTCTGCTGTTGCCGGGCGAAACTGAAGCCGGCTGGCGTCTCCAGCACATCGAGAGGGATGCCGCTGTCTTCCAGCAGGGTAACGACACCCGCCGAATCACGCTGCCCACTGGCAGGAGCGATAGATGATCGACCGCAGCGGCGCGCTCGTCGTGCTCGCCGCACTGCTGGTGAGTGGCGTGACCGACGGGGCAGAAACGCTCGCCTCGACTGCCCGCCCTAGCAGGGAGCAACCGACCACCATCGAGCGCAGCGACGAACAGCAGGCGCGTGATTGGGGACTGAGCAGCGACGAATGGACCCGCTACCGCGAGCTGATGCGGGGACCATTAGGCATTTACTCGCCCAATCTCGACCCACTCACCGCGCTGGGTATTGAAGCACGCTCCGATGAGGAACAACGCCGCTATGCGGAGCTGCAGGCGCAGGCCGAAGCTCGTCGTGTCGAAAAGCTGCTGGCCTACCAACGCGCCTATGACGCAGCCTGGCAACGGCTCAAACCAGGCATGCCACGCGTCGCCCTGCCCGACGCGGGCGCAGCCTCTTCGCCCGCCGTACCAGCCACGGGCGAGCGGCTCGCCGTATTCGTCAAGGACGCCTGCACGGCCTGCGACCATGCAGTCCAGCAGCTCCAGGCAGCCAGCGTCGGGTTCGACCTCTACCTGGTCGGCAGCCGCAATGACGACGCACTCATCCGTACCTGGGCTCGGCGCATCGGCATCGATCCCGCCAAGGTGAGCAACCGCACCATCACGCTCAACCATGATGCCGGGCGCTGGCTGTTGCTCGGCCTCCCCGGCGACCTGCCCGCTGTGCTGCGCAAGGTGAACGGCCAGTGGCAGCGGCAATAGCGACGTCACGGTGCGCCGTGCTGGCGCTGATGACCTGGGCACTGGCGGGGCACGCCCTGGCGCAGAACGTGCCGCCACCGGCCTACCAAGTCGCGGCGCACCAAGCCGGCATTCCTTCGACCGTGCTCTACGCCGTCGCCCTGCAGGAAAGCGGCACGCGGCTCAGTAGCCGGCTCGTCCCCTGGCCCTGGACACTCAACGTGGCCGGCGTCGGGCGCCGCTTTCCGACCCAAGCCAAAGCCTGCCTCCACCTGCATCAGGCACTGCGCGACGTCCCGCCCACCCGTATCGACGTGGGTCTGGGCCAGATCAACCTGGGCTACCAGCGTCATCGCTACCGTCGCCCCTGCGAGCTGCTCGACCCCTACCGCAACCTCGCTATCGCAGCCGACATCCTGCGCGAGCAACACGCTCCCGGCCAGGACTGGCTGATTACCGTCGGCCGCTACCACCGGCCTGCCGGCGGCGCACCGGCCGCACGCTACCGCCGCAGCGTCGGCCAGCACCTGGCACGCGTATTTAGCGAACCCCACCAAAGGAGCCTGCCATGAAGCCCATTCGCCTCGTTGCCCTCTTCGCCCTGGCCGGGGCACAGGTCACTGCCCGGGTACAAGCCGACGCACTAATTGTTGTGGAAGACCGGGGCGGCGCCTCCGCCCTTCCTTACTACGAAGCACTGAGTCTTCAACCACGACCCCAGGTGCCCTCACCGCACCTTGAGGTTCCACGTCCGCCCCTCGACCCGTTCAGCGAATCCGACATGTTGCCGGTGCGCTCAGTGCGTCTGTCGCCGGGACTGGTGGAACGCCGGGTGATCGAGGCACCAGGCCTGCCGCCGTTCTTTCTCGTCGGCGACGATGCCCAATCCCGCGCCTGGCTGCAGCAGCGGTCACCCCACTTGCGTGAACTCAATGCCGCCGGGCTGGTGGTCAACGTCGACTCGGCCGAGGCCTTGGCTGAACTGCGCGCACTGGTGCCTGGCCTGTCGCTGGCGCCAGCGTCCGGTGACGACTTGGTCGACCGCCTGAGATTACGCCACTACCCGGTGCTGATCACGTCGACCGGCATCGAACAGTGAAACACCGCTCATGGCCCAGCCCCATGCGATCGAGGTACTGCTGCGGCCAGCCGTGGAGCTGTATACGGTGGTGGTCTGCGTCGGCGCCGCGGCAGTGTGCCTGGTGGCACCCTGGTCGCTGGCACTGAGTCCGCTGCTGGGCCTCGGCAGCGCCTTAGCCTTCCTGGCGTTCGGCACGCTACGACTGCGCGATGCCTGGGTGATTCTGCGCTACCGCCGCAACATCCGAAGGCTGCCACGCTACGTGATGACCAGTCGTGACGTACCGGTGAGCCAGCAACGCCTGTTCATCGGCCGGGGCTTTCGCTGGGAACAGCGCCATACCCATCGGCTGATGCAGACCTACCGGCCAGAGTTCCGCCGTTATGTCGAGCCCTCACCGGGCTACCACGTGGCGCGCCGCCTGGAAGCACGGCTGGAGTTCGCCCCGTTTCCGCTGTCGCACCTGGCCAAGCTCACCGCCTGGGACGTCCCCATCAACCCAGTGCGGCCGCTGCCGCCGGTGGGCGGTCTACCCCGGCTGCACGGTATCGAACCCCATGAGACCGACGTTGGCTTGCCGCTCGGCGAGCGTGTCGGCCAGACCCTGGTCCTGGGCGCAACGCGGGTCGGTAAAACACGGTTGGCCGAGCTGTTCATCACCCAGGACATTCGGCGCTGCAATGTAACGGGCGAGTATGAGCCAGTGATCGTCTTCGATCCCAAAGGCGATGCCGACTTGCTCAAGCGGATGTATGTGGAGGCCAAACGCGCCGGCCGTGAAGGCGAGTTCTACCTCTTCCACCTCGGGTGGCCGAACATTTCCGCCCGCTACAACGCCGTGGGGCGCTTCGGACGGATTTCCGAAGTCGCCACGCGGATTGCCGGCCAGCTCTCCGGTGAAGGCAACAGTGCCGCCTTCCGCGAGTTCGCCTGGCGCTTCGTCAACATCATCGCGCGCGCCCTGGTCGAGTTGGGCCAGCGCCCCGATTACCTGCTGATCCAACGCCACGTCATCAACATCGATGCGCTGTTCATCGAATACGCCGCCCACTACTTCGCCCGCACCGAGCCCAAGGCCTGGGACATCATCGTCCAGCTCGAAAGTCGGCTGAACGACAAGAACATTCCGCGCAATATGATCGGCCGCGAAAAGCGCGTGGTGGCGTTGGAGCAGTACCTGTCGCAGGTGCGCGTGTACGACCCGGTACTCGACGGCCTCAGGTCCGCCGTCCGCTATGACCGCACCTACTTCGACAAGATCGTTGCCAGTCTCTTGCCGTTGCTGGAGAAACTCACGACCGGCAAGATCGCTCAGCTGCTGGCGCCGAATTATGCCGATCTCAACGACCCGCGCCCGATCTTCGACTGGATGCAGGTGGTCCGTCAACGAGCGGTGGTCTACGTCGGGCTGGATGCACTGTCCGACGCCGAAGTAGCCGCGGCCGTCGGCAATTCGATGTTCGCCGACCTGGTCTCGGTCGCGGGCCATATCTACAAGTTCGGGATCGACGACGGCCTCCCCGGCGCCGTTGGCGGGACCAAGCTGCCCATCAATGTCCACGCCGACGAGTTCAACGAGCTTATGGGCGATGAATTCATCCCACTCATCAACAAGGGCGGCGGCGCGGGTATGCAGATCACCGCCTACACCCAAACGATGAGCGATATCGAGGCGCGCATAGGCAATCGCGCCAAGGCCGGCCAGGTGATCGGCAACTTCAACAACTTGTTCATGCTGCGTGTGCGGGAGACCGCCACCGCCGAGCTGCTGACCAAGCAACTGCCCAAGGTCGAGGTCTACACGACCACCCTGGTCAGCGGCGCCACCGACAGCTCCGATGTCCATGGTCCCACTGATTTCACCTCCACCGCGCAGGATCGCGTCAGCACCTCCAGCGTGCCGCTGATCGAGCCCGCACACGTCGTCGCGCTGCCCAAAGGCCAATGCTTCGCCCTGCTCGAAGGGGGCAATCTCTGGAAAATCCGCATGCCCCTGCCCGCGCCCGATCCGGACGAGAGCATGCCCGAAGATTTGCAACAGCTCGCCGGGTACATGCGCCAGCACTATACGGAGGCTCGCGACTGGTGGGACAACCCAGGCCAGCCGGGTCTGCAGGACGCTCCGCTGCCCGATGACCTACTCGACGGATTGCCACACCTCGCCGACCGTGAGGGACCGGATGGGGCGGCACGGCCATGAGGGACCCGGCGACCACCGCACAGCGTCAGCAGATTCAGCAACAAGGGCTGATCGCGAATACCGTCACCCTGCCGCTGCGCATGCTGGGTGTGCTGATCGGGTCGTTACTACTGTCCATCGTCATCGAATGCGTCGGCATGCACCTGTTCTGGCCAGACCAGGGCTGGCGCCATGCCCAGGGCATGCTCGACTATGAGTTGAGCCAGCTATCCAGCCACTTCACCCGCAGCGCGCTGGTGCAGGAACCGGGACGTACGGCGCACCAGTTGATCGAGGGGGCCTACGAATGGCTCTTCGTGAAATCCGGACTGCTCGACTGGATGAGCCGCACCTCGGCGCATGCTCGTGCGCCCGGCCACGGCGACACCCGGGACTTTCGCTACTACCTGAGTCAGGTCTACCAGTGGACCGAGAGTTACCTAATCGCCGCGGCGTTCACCACGCTGACCTTCATCGTGCGGATCCTGGTGCTGCTCCTGACGCTACCGCTCTTCATCCTGGCAGCCTTCGTCGGCCTGGTGGACGGGCTGGTCCGGCGCGATATCCGCAAGTTCGGCGCCGGTCACGAATCCGGTTTCGTCTACCACCGCGCAAAAGCCGCGCTGATGCCGCTGGCGGTCATGCCGTGGATCCTCTACCTGACCCTACCCTTCAGCCTTCACCCATTGCTGGTACTGCTGCCGTGCGCGGTGCTGTTGGGGGGTGCCGTGAACATCACCGCCGCGAGCTTCAAGAAGTACCTCTAGGCGCGACACGAACGTGCTTATTTATCTTTAGATATCAGCATCCTAGGAAGTCTTACGAGAAGATAAGCCAGAATCGTCCAGTCGGCCGGGCTCGAGCCCTGCTCTACCCCTCGCGTAGGAAAATCCGCAAGGTCGAGCGGGGCCTTCACTAGATTTTCACCTGCCCAGGAGCACAGTGATTCTGCTGAAGGACCAGCCCCATCCGACGATGTACATGAAGCCCCGCCTGCCCGTGCGGGGCTTTGTGTTTCTACACCACCCTTCCCAACCCTACCCACGCTAGATAGCATTGCGCCATCAACGCATGGAGCATCCGTATGGCACGACGCCGCCCCCTTACCTTTCAAGCATGGGCCTTAGGCTTGGTAGGCACCATTCTCACCGCGCTTGTCATGTACTACGGCAGGCTGGCAATCATCGAGCAGATGGGCCAGCGGCAAATTGCACACACCCAAGCAGCCCTCCAACGGCTGCAAGAACAGCAAGCCCAACAGACTGCTGCTCGCGCCCAGCAAACTCTCCAGCGTCAACATCGCCAGACCATATCTACAGATGAAACCCAACGTCAGGCCGCCATTGATTCACAGCGAGCTGTCGAGGCTCAGCGCGCTCGTATCGATGAGCAGCGCCAGCGAGATGCGGCCTGGGAAAGCTTCTACAAGCCGATGCGGGGCTGCGATAACTGGCAGAGCGATTCCCATATGGTTGAATGCCAGAACCACAAGCTCAGGGCCAAGCGCGAGTTCGAGCAGAAGTGGGCCGCTGGGGAACTCGACCCACCCAAGGGCTGACCATGCTCGATGCCCTGATCGATTTCTGCTTCAACTACCTGTGTTATGGCTTCGGCCACCTCATCATCAGCACCGTATCGCGCGGCCGCTTTCCGGGGCAGAGCAGCTATTGGTTTGGCCTGTGTATGGCGACTGGTGGCGCAGCTTTAGGGGCTGCGCTGGCGTTGGTGATCTACCTTGTTTCACTCATAACCTGATTGAGGACAAGGCCATGTGCGGCCGCATCGCCCAGTTCGGGACCTTTCGCGAGATCGTCGAGCTAATCAATATCTGGAACACCCCCGTACAGGCGGAGGCATCACCGCCTAAGTACAACGTCGCGCCAGCGACGCGGGCTCAGGTACTGAACGTCGCGGGAGACGCCCTGCTGGCCCGGCAAATCAGACTGGCGCCCCCTTCCATAGGCGCCCCTCCCAATGCCCGTCAATCCGGTCACGTCTAGCAACCCATTGTTTAAGGCGCCGCAACCGGCATTTTGAAAGCATTTCGCCATTCCTCGCTTATCGCGGATAGGCCAATGTCGATGCGCTTACTCGTCCCCACCACCCTGCATCCCGAACCGGGGCTGACCCTCGCGCTGCTCCTGCTCAGCCTGTGTGGTTCAAGCTATTCCGCCGCCGACGACAGCACGCCTGAGCAGGCACACCTCGCCGCGGCGCTGCGCCAACTCGACAGTATCGAGCGGCTGGTCGAACAGCATGCTGCGCAGCAGAACCAGGAGCGAACCCGCTTCTACTTCGACTACACCCGCCTGCGCGCCGATTTGCAACGCATGCGCGCCGGCATCCGCGATTACCTCAGCCCCTCCCGCGCGCAACCGCGCGATCCCACGCAACTGCTCGGTGACTACCGGCAAAGCACCGCCACGCCCACCGACACGGGGGTCGCCCCGTGAACGCCGCCCAGGCCAGCGCATTCCAGGCCAACAGCGGTTTCGCCCCCTCCGCCCTATCGGTCGTACTCCTTGGCGCCGTCTTCACCGTCCTGCTCCTGTGGGGCGTCTGGGCGATGCGCGCCGCCTACAACGGCTGGGCGGAAGCACAGCTGTCCCAACGTCAGTTCACCGGTGTCGTGCTGCGCATCGTTGCCCTGTACCTGGTGCTGACCTTTTTCCTGCTCTCCTAGAGGCCGCTACCATGAAGCCGCTCCCTCCTCACCCGATTGCCCGCGTGGCCGCGCTGCCGCTGCTCTCCAGCTTGGCGCCACTCGCGCAGGCCGACCTGCCCACCATGGAAAACCCAACGCGGGGTGCCGGCTCCGGCATCATCGAGACACTGCGCAACTACGGCTACGACATCGTCATGCTCATCGCCCTGCTCGTGGTTGCGTCGATGTTCGTGGGCGTCTGCTATCACGCCTACACCCGCTACGCAGAAATCCACACCGGCCGCTCGACCTGGGGCCAGTTCGGGCTGACGGTGGCCGTCGGCGCGATCCTGCTGGTCGTGGGGATCTGGCTGCTGACCGAAGCCACCGGCGTTCTCTGAGGCACGCGTCATGAGCGACGACATCCGCAAGGACGGCACGGTGGCGTTCCTGCCCCACCGCCTTAACCACCACCCTGTGGTCGTGCGCGGTCTGACCGCAAACGAACTCTGGGTCTGTGCCGGAGTATCGAGCGGGCTCGGCCTCGTCGCCGGGATTCCTCTGGCCATCGCGTTCGCAACCGTCGCCATGATCCCCACGGCCATGGTGTTGGCCGTCGCCGGTGGGGTCTTCATCGGCGGCGGTGCGGTGCGCCGAATCAAGCGGGGCCGGCCGGAGGTCTGGCTGTACCGGCACCTCCAGTGGTGGTTTGCCACCCACCTGCCCCCACTCGCTGCCCTCGTCGGTGGGCACAGCCTGGTGACCCGTTCCGGCTATTGGACGACGCGCCGGAGCCATGCGCCGTGAGCCGGTTCAAGAACGAGGTCGTGCACCTGCAGGCCCATATCCGGACCCTCCGCATCGGCGTCGGCCTGATCGTGCTGCTGGCATTGGTCATGGGGGTCGGCTGGTGGAGCGCACCGCGCGACTTGACCATCCACGTGCCGCCGGATCTGCGCTCGGGCAGCACGCGCAAATGGTGGGACGTGCCGCCTGAAAGCGTGTACGCCTTCACCTTCTATGTCTGGCAGCAACTGCAGCGCTGGCCCACCAACGGCGACGACGACTACCCGCGCAACCTGTATGCGCTGTCGAGTTACTTCACCCCAGCCTGCCAGGCGTTCCTGCAGCAGGACTATGAATTCCGCCGTAATGCTGGGGAGCTGCGCCGGCGCGTGCGCGGCATTTATGAGATTCCCGGCCGTGGCTACGGCGACAACCCCACGCTGCGGGTGCGCACCGTCTCCAATCGCGAATGGGTGGTGACCCTCGACGTCACGGCGGACGAGTACTACGCCTCGGAACAGGTCAAGCGCGCCCTGGTGCGCTACCCGCTCAAGGTGCTGCGCAACGACGTCGACCCGCAGCGCAACCCCTTCGGTCTCGCCATCGATTGCTACGAGGGCGCCCCACAGCGCATCGCCACCCCCACCGAGACGGCGGACACCTCCGCCCCTGTGCAGGAAGACATCCCATGAACCGTCTTATGCCGGCCATCGCGCTGCTCGTGCTGGCCCTGTTCAGCACGGCCCACGCAACCGAAATCCTGCACTGGGAGCGCTTACCGCTGGCGGTACCGCTGGTGGTCGGTCAGGAACGCATCGTCTTCGTCGACCGCAATGTCCGCATTGGGGTGCCGGCGTCAGTCAGCGCCCGCCTGCGTGTGCAGAGCGCCGCGGGCGCGGTGTACCTGATGGCGAGCGAACCGCTCGAACCGGTACGGCTGCAACTGCAGGACGCCGATACCGGCACCGTGATCCTGCTCGACATCGCTGCGGAACCGGCCCAGGAGCACCAACCGCCCCTGGAACCGGTACGCATCGTCGACGCCACCTCAACCTCCATGCACAACGGAGCAACCGACGCGAAAGCGGAAGACGCCACCGAGCCTGCGCGCGCTACGCGGGAGACGCCTCTGCCCGTGGTGCTGACCCGCTACGCTGCGCAGAACCTCTACGCACCGTTGCGCACCGTCGAACCCGTACCAGGTATCACGCGGGCCAATCTGCGGCGTGACCTGACGCTGGACACCCTGATGCCCACCTTACCGGTGCAGGCCAGCGCGCTCGCGGCCTGGCGCCTGGACGACCTGTGGGTCACCGCCGTGCGCTTGCGCAACACCGCCCCGCGCTGGCTCGACCTGGATCCGCGCACTCTACAGGGCAACTTTGCCACCGCCACCTTCCAGCACGCGACCCTGGGCCCGGTCGGCACGCCGGAGAACACCACCGTCGTCTACCTCGTCACCCGCGGGCATGGACTGGCGCAGGCCCTGCTGCCGGCGATGGCCCCCGTCGACGCCGCGCTCAACCTCCCGACGCCGCATGCCCCCGACACCAACGAGGGAGGCCGCGATGCACAGTAATGGCCTGCTCAAGTGGTTGATGATCCCGCTGGCACTGCTGTTGGTGTTAATCGGCCTCAAGCTGTTCTCCGGTGGCAAGGACGCTTCCTCCCCACTGGAGACGGACAGCCGCCTGACGCCCGAGGAAGCCAAGGCGCTCGGCATCGAAGGCGACACGCCACGCGACACAGTCGCAACCCTGGTCGCACAGGTCCGCCAGTTGCGCACCGAATTGCAGACCGCGCTGAGCGACAACAAGACCCAGCGCGAAGAAAACGCGCGGCTGCGCCAGCGTGAGAATGCCATCGACCGACGCATCAAGAGTGCACTCGAGAGCGAACGCAACCAGCTGCGCCAGGATCGGGAACACGTCGCCACGGAGCGACAACAAACGCAAAACCTGCTCCAGGAACTGCAGCAGCGCCTCGAAGGTATGGGTAGCGACCAGGATGGCCAGGACGACCTGCCCGTCGGCCTCGGGCTGGAGCCTGGCGACGGCGCTGAAGCCTTGCGCTGGATCGAGCCGGACGACGCCCGTGACGAGGGAAAACGTCGCACGGCTGGCAACCCCGCCGGCGTCATCTTCCCCACCCGCTTCGGGCCGGCGCAGAAGACCCTCGAAACCAAGGCCAGAGCCGCCGTCGACGCCGGGCGCCGAGCGGCCGGCGTGCCGGACACCCAGGCGGTCTACACGGTGCCCACCAATGCCACGCTGATGGGCTCGATCGCCATGACGGCGCTGATCGGCCGGGTACCGGTGGATGGCACCGTCAACGATCCCTACCCCTTCAAGGTGCTGATCGGCCCGGACAACCTCACCGCCAACGGCATCGACATCCCCGACGTGGCCGGTGCCGTGGTCAGCGGTACGGCCTCGGGCGACTGGACGCTCTCCTGCGTGCGCGGACACATCCGCTCGGTCACCTTCGTGTTCCAGGACGGCACCATCCGCACGGTGCCGGAGGACCGCGGCGCGGGCGCCAGAGGTGGCGGCAGCCAGCGCAGCAGCGACGACAGCACCACGCAGAACAGCCTGGGCTGGATCAGCGACCCCTACGGAATTCCCTGCGTCAGCGGTGAACGGCGCAGCAACGCCCAGCAGTACCTCGGCTCGCAAGCCCTGATCACTGCAGCCGGCGCCGGCGTCGCCTCGCTGATCGACGCCGACAGCGGCCAGGTCCCCTACATGAACAGCGACGGCTCCATCGGCACCCTCGGCATCGGTGGGAACGAGGCGATGGGCCGCATCCTCGCCGGCGGTGTACAGGACCTGTCGCAGTGGGTCAACAAACTCTACGGACAGGCGTTCGCCGCGGTCTACGTCAAGCCCGGCGCCAAGGTGGCCGTGCACCTGGAAGAACCCCTCACCATCGACTACGACCCGGCCGGCCGCCGGGTCGATCATCGCCTTGGAGGACGCCCCCATGCCCAGGAACTGGACTGACAGCCTGACACTGCTGGCCATCGCCCTTGCGCTCGGGGGTTGCGCCACCAGCAAAGACGAGCTGCTGCCGCACGACGACGCGACCATGCTCGACATCTGGAACGTTGGCACGGGTGGCAGCGCGGGTGGTGGCCAGGCAGCCCGGGAGCTGCTCGATGCCCGCCAGTCGCTGCGCCGGCCGCTGACCGAGGCCGATGTGCAGGCCGCGCCGGGCGTGCAGGCCCGCTACACGCGCACCGCGGCCAACGAGATCTACCGGCAGTTTCATCGCCTGCCGAACCCCGATCTGGTGATGTATGTGTTCCCGCACCTGGCCGGCAGCGACCCGGTGCCGGTCCCCGGCTACACGACGGTGTTCCCGCTGTACCAGCGCGTGCAATACGCGCTGCCAGGCGAGCGGGTCGAGGACTACTGATGGCCTCGCTGCGGCGCGAAGCGCACCCGACCCATGCCGAGGCCGAGGAAGCAGCCCCGCCGAAGGACGCCTGGGCCCGCCATGTCGCTGCGTTGCGCGCGCACGGCATTCCCGAACCCGGCACCACGCGGCCCCGGCGCCGGCCCGCCACCCTGGCCGACGAGCAGGCGCTCTACGACGTGGCGCCATCTTTTACCGACCTGCTGCCCTGGGTGGAGTACCTGCCCGACGCCAAATGCATGCTGCTGGACGACGGACAGTCCGTGGCTGCCTTCTTCGAGCTGACCCCGATCGGCACCGAAGGGCGCGAACCCGCCTGGCTGCTGCAGGTGCGGGACACCCTGGAGAACGTGCTGCAGGACTCGTTCGACGAATTGGACGACAACCCCTGGGTCGTGCAGCTCTACGCGCAGGACGACACCAGCTGGGACCTGTACCTGGACGAGTTGCGCAGCTACATCCAGCCGCGTGCCCAGGGCACCGCCTTCAGTGAGTTCTACCTCCGCTTCTTCGGCCATCACCTGCAGGCGGTCGCCAAGCCCGGCGGGTTGTTCGAGGACAGAGCCGTTACCCGCCTGCCCTGGCGTGGGCAGACGCGGCGCACGCGTCTGGTCGTCTACCGCCGTGTCGGTCAAGCGCCCGCGCGCCGCGGACACTCGCCCGAACACGCCCTCAACCTGGTCTGTGACCGTCTCAGCGGGGGGCTGGCCAATGCCGGCGTGCGCAGCCGGCGCCTCGGCGCGGCCGACATCCATGCCTGGCTGCTGCGCTGGTTCAACCCGAACCCGACCTTGCTCGGCCCAACTACAGAAGACCGGGAGCGCTTCTACGCGCTGGTCCGCTACCCGGATGAACAGGAGGCCGGTGAGCTCGAACTGGCCAGCAGCACCGACTTCGCGCAGCGGCTGTTCTTCGGCCAGCCACGCTCGGACGCGGCCCGGGGGCTGTGGTATTTCGACGGCCAGCCCCACTGCACTATCGCCGTCGACCGCCTGCGTACGCCGCCCGCCACCGGCCATCTCACCGGGGAGACCCGCAAAGGCGACGCCATCAATGCCCTGATGGATCAGATGCCCGAAGACACCGTAATGTGCCTTACCCTGGTCATTACCCCACAGGATGTCCTCGAGGCCCACCTGAACCACCTGGCTCGCAAAGCCGTCGGCGACACGCTGGCCTCCGAGCAGACCCGCCATGACGTGCAGCAGGCCCGCGGCCTGATCGGCAGCGACCACAAACTCTTCCACGGCGCCCTCACCTTCTACCTGCGAGGCCGTGACGAAGCCGAACTGGACGCCCGCGGGCTGCAGCTCGGCAACGTGCTGCTCGGCGCCGGCCTGCAGCCCGTGCGCGAGGAGGATGAAGTGGCGCCGCTCAATACCTACCTGCGCTGGCTGCCATGCGTGTACGACCCGGTCAAAGACAAACGGCAGTGGTACACGCAGCTGATGTTCGCCCAGCACGCGGCCAACCTCGCACCGCTGTGGGGGCGCAGCCAGGGCACCGGCCACCCGGGCATCACCTTGTTCAACCGCGGCGGCGGCACCATCACCTTCGATCCCCTGAACCGCCATGATCGGCAGATGAACGCGCACCTATTCCTCGCCGGTCCCACCGGTTCCGGCAAGAGCGCGACCCTCAACAACCTGCTCAACCAGGTCACGGCAATCTATCGGCCACGCTTGTTTATCGTCGAGGCCGGCAACTCCTTCGGCCTGTTCGGCGACTTCGCGGCGCGGCTGGGCCTCACCGTGCATCGCGTGAAGCTCGCCCCCGGCGCAGGCGTCAGCCTGGCGCCGTTTGCCGATGCGCACCGGCTGGTGGAAACGCCGAGCCAAGTGCAGACGCTCGATGCCGATGCGCTGGATAACGACGACGCGGATGTCGACGGCGACGAGCAACGCGACGTGTTGGGCGAGCTGGAGATCACCGCACGGCTGATGATCACCGGTGGCGAGGACAAGGAAGAAGCGCGCATGACCCGCGCCGACCGCAGTTTGATTCGCCAGTGCATTCTCGACGCCGCCCAGCGCTGCGTGGCCGAGCGGCGCAGGGTACTCACGCGGGACCTGCGGGAGGCACTGCGCGAGCGTAGTCGCGACACCTCGCTGCCGGACACCCGGCGCGCGCGGTTGCTGGAAATGGCCGATGCCATGGACATGTTCTGCCAAGGCGCCGATGGCGACCTGTTCGACCGCCCGGGCACCCCGTGGCCGGAGGCCGACATCACCATCGTCGATCTCGCCACCTATGCCCGGGAGGGCTACAACGCGCAGCTGTCGATTGCCTATATCTCGCTGATCAATACGGTCAACAACCTCGCCGAGCGCGACCAGTTCCTCGGCCGCCCAATCATCAACGTCACCGACGAAGGCCACATCATCACCAAGAACCCGCTGCTCGCGCCCTACGTGGTCAAGATCACCAAAATGTGGCGCAAGCTGGGGGCCTGGTTCTGGCTGGCGACCCAGAACCTGGACGATCTACCCAAGGCCGCCGAGCCGATGTTGAACATGATGGAGTGGTGGCTGTGCCTCAGCATGCCTCCGGACGAGGTGGAGAAGATCGCCCGGTTCCGCGAGCTCACGCCCGCGCAGAAGGCCCTGATGCTTTCGGCTAGGAAGGAAACCGGCAAGTTCTCGGAAGGGGTGATTTTGTCGCGCAGCATGGAGCTGCTGTTCCGCGCGGTACCGCCGAGCCTGTACCTGGCGCTGGCACAGACCGAGCCGGAAGAGAAAGCCGAACGCTATCAACTCATGCTGGCCCATGGCCTCAGCGAACTGGATGCCGCATTCAGGATCGCTGAGAATATCGACCGAGCCCGAGGGATCGCCCCGTTGGCGATGTCATCAGTCAAAGCCACTCACCGCGCGTGATTGATCTCCCGCTCCAGCACATCCAGGCGCTCGATGATGCGCTCGAAGGGCAGCGTCTCGCCGTAGAACATTTGCGCAGCCAGCATCGCTTGGTAGTCCCCGCGCAACGCATCGAGCAGCGCAGCCTCCGGGACCAGCCTCAAGCCACCCGCTACGCACCGATCGTAGTGGCTGTGCCCGCTGCGATAGAAGGTCTCCTTGATGCTCAACACATCCCGCAGCAGCTCGACGTCGCACACGGCCTGACGTCCCACCTCATGGTCCGCCAGGCGCGCCAGATCGTACCAATGCCGGGACAGGCGCTCGGCCCCCTGCCGCAAATCCGGGCGGTGGCATTCGACATGGATCAGCGTGGCCTTCTCCCAGAAGGTGCGCAGGGGCGACAGCACGGCAACTTCCGCAGTCGGAAAGGCCAGCCCCGGTACATGCATGGCCACATCCGGCACGATGGTCAGCTGGTCCTGCGGCAAGGTGGCATTGCGACCGCCAAACTCGATCAGCACGCTCGGCCGCAGGTAAGCGTCGGTGTTCTCCACGGCACTCGGGTAATAGAGCCAGAGCTTCTCCGCGTCCTCACTGACCTCGATGGCGATCTCTCGCCCCGGCAACGCCTGCGTGAACGCCTCGCGCAGCGCCGGCAGCAGCTCCGCCGTCACATGCTGCGCCAGTGCCGCCTTGAGCGTGTCGGACAGCCGCCGGCGCTGATGGCTGCCGAGCGTCGCCAGCTCCGGCACGTCATCGACCAGGCTGCGGTAGTCGACGGTGACGTCGATGTCTTCGGAAAATCGCTCGATGGCCTGGTAGACCTTCGACAGCGAGGTACCGCCCTTGAAGGCCATCGGCTTGCGGCACGGCAGGCTGAACAGAATCCCCAGGGCGTGGCACAGCCAGATGTCTTTCTCCAGGATTTCAGCGCGGCGCCCCAGTACGGGCGCCAGGCCATACAGCAGATCAGCCTGCTCCCCCGGGGAAAGATCGAAATAGCGCTCGGGGCTGTCAGGCATGCACAACCTCGTTGCGCTCATAGCTGGTCAACGCCGCTACCATCCAGGCGGGCATCATGGCCTTCGCCTTGCACAGGGCCTCAAACTCGAGGCTCGGCAGCTTCTCGGCGATGCGCCGGAAGGTGGCGGGCGTCACCTGATGCCGCCCCAGATACCACAGCGCGGACAGTGCCTGCCCCGCAGGGCGCCCCGCCAGGGCCAACTTGCGTGGTGCCACATGCTGCAGGCGGACGACCAGCTTGCCCAGGCGCACCGTGCGCGACGAGCCCGTGGTGTAGAACACCGGCTGCGCCGGCACCTGGGTCGAGAAGCCAAAACGCCGCGCCGCCTCGGCGCCATGTACCTCGATGGTCGCGCCCTCGCTCGCGGCCAACACCTGCGCCACTTTCTCCGGCGCGGGCATGGCCTTGATGCCGAAGCGCCCCGCCTTCGGCACGCTGTACAAGCCATGGCCAATGCGCTCGATATGACCGGCCTTGGTCAGCCGCATCAGCGTCTGGTCAATGGCTGCACGCGAGCCTAGCTCCGCGAACAGGGCCGGGGTAAACGGCTCGCCGGCAGGCTGTGCCGCAATGCGTTCTCGAATGGCTTGGGATGTAGTCATACTGATCTCCAGTTGTTAGATATTCTTATCAAAAATCTAACAAACTGCAAACCCAATCAGAGCGGGAGACGCTTCTGCCGGGTTGCAGCACCGCCTGGACGTGAACAGCTACTGGGCTGATCGCCGAAACGCTCGTCGGAGGCAGCCAGGAAGCGGGCAATACCCTCCCCTCACCGCCCATCACTTGAATGGCCCGCGTACACACCCATGAGCACGCGCTACACTGTGCGCCCGCCAACAACCACTCGGTCTCAGAGGTACCGTCGTGACCTTAACCGACGCAACCATTGCCTTGCTGCTCGCGGCGAAGATTCATGGCAGCAGCGCTGCAGTAAAAGCCACGGCAAAACGCTGCGCACAGGCCTTACCCCGTAGCAAACGCGACCTGATGTTCTCTGTCATGAACAGCCACGAACCGCTCAAACTCATCGCCTGTATCGCTGAGAACCTTGATTGAGCGCTGTTCGTACACAACCGGCCAGATTGCCCCAACCTCGCCCGTCAGAACCACGCCATCTGGCATGACCAGCGGCCACGCCGCCTGCAAGCAGCATTAGGTGCCTGTAACAGCGCATCAAATGTCTCTCCCTCCGGGTCGGCCATTCTAGGGAGCCTCCATTTCCGGCTCATCCATCAAACCGGTAGCCTGGACTCCCGTTTGTTTGTCGCTGAACGCTCGTCCTTCGAATCAACTACTGGCACGACACACCCCACGGTAGTTCGATATGCCAGCGCTACGCTCGTCCCAAGCTTTCTCGTGGACTTCCTCCTTCGCGGCAGGTCTTTGTGCCGCGCTACTGGCCCCGCTGGCGCAGGCCGACGACATCCTCGTCATCACCGACAGCCGCCATCCGGTCCAGGCGCCCATCGGTGTTCGGGTCATTGAGTTGGATCAGCCGGCACGCATTGAAGCTGAGCTGACAGCACACCTTGCCAATGTGGCTGGACGCAGCGCAGCCGCCGTACAGCAGCGCCTACGAGCAGGCGGAACGGCACTCCAGCAACGAACTGGCATGGCCTATCAGGGGGTGGTAGATGCCTGGAGCCTCGGCATTACCACGATCCCCGCGGTGGTCGTCGATCAACACTATGTGGTTTATGGCGAGCCGGACGTCGCTAAAGCGGTCGCGCTGATTAACTCGCACCGGACAGTGCGACCATGAAGGGCCCTCACCGTTTGCGCGCCGGCATCGCCACCATCTTGCTCACGACGGGCCTGCCGTCGTTCGCCCTCGACACTGCGACCCTGGTGTCGTCAGTACTCTCCCCCGACTGCCTGGCATACCGCGTCGTCGGTGTTTGCTATTGGTTGTACTGCAGCCACGGCGGCTGCTCGGTCCGAACCTCCGTGAAGGTCAGGCACTACGCGCCCGACGCCGTGGTCTCCAGCTACTCGACCACCGGCGCCAATCCCTGGGTGGAAGTACGAGCGATGAGCCAGCCCAATGCCAAGGCACAAGCGGGTGGAGACGGCACGACAAACCACGGCAACGAGAACAACCTGGCGAAATTCAAGAATGCTGACGTCATCGGCCACCCCAGTGGCTACCTCTTCAGCCAGTTTGCGTCGTCTTATGGCTATTCCTGCCCAGGGGCTGGCAGGCCCTTCATGCCCTACCTGCTGAGCACGCTCGATCCGCTCGCCTGGCGCTTTAACGTGCCCGAGATGGTTTACCCGGAGGCCCTGATACCCGGCAAGCGAGAGATCGGCTCCCGCAGCGCGATGAACCTGTGGGGCAATGTCTATCCACGCGGTGGATTCCTGCATCAGGCCGATGACTACAAGGCCGCCGCGGTGGTGACCCAACGCGCCGGGGACATCGTCACTCGCCGTGGCCAGCTGCACGTCTATCAGCCCCTGCTCGCCAACGCCCGAGACGGCTATTGGCCGGCAGGCGAATTGGTCGAAAGCAACGCGACCACGGGTAAGTGGCAAGAGCTGACACCCATCCTGTCGCGTACCTGCGCGGTCTTCCCCCACGCAGATCCCGCGGTTCAGGCGCAGCAGGGCGACTACGCCTGGGCTCTGTGGCGGCCCTATAGCTGCTGCCGCCGGCGCGGCCAGGTGTTCCTGGGCAGCACGGACCTTCAGTGAGGCAAGCCATCATGCGCCACGCGCTTCTCTCACGCGTCACCTGGTGCCTTGCCCTACTGCTGGGAAACCTGGCACAGACGTCCCCCACCTTGGGCGAGCAGACCGACGTCAGCGACTATGGAGCGCAGCATCAGGGCGCCGTTATCAGCGACGACGTCTTGTACAGCATCGGTGGCGGCCGCGCCGTATCGATGAGTCCAACTTCCAATATGCGTGCCCTCGGCGTCGGAGTGGGTTGGAACAGCAATCTGATCTGCGGCGACATGTCGATATCCACCACCATCCAGAACCAGCTGAACGGTTTGACCAACGGGTTCCAAACGATCATGAGCAGTGTGATTCAGAACGCCACGGCCGCCGTGGCGTCGCTGCCAGCGTTGATCATCCAGCGGGCTGATCCAGGGCTCTACAACCTGCTCACCAATGGCGTGCTGCAGGCCCGACTCGACTTCGACCGCTCCAAACTGACCTGCCGCTCAATGGCAGAGAAGATGGCTGAGACGGCCGGCGGCCAGGCCGGCTGGAACCAACTCGCCGAAGGCATGGCACTGAAGCGCGCGGTTGCCAACACCGATGCCGTCTCTGCCGTCGCGACGGCTGAAACGAGCCGCGGTAACGAGGGTGTTCCCTGGGTCGGCGGCGACAACGCCGGCGGCTCGAACCAGAAGCCGGTCCGCGTGGTGGGCGATGTCACTCGCGCCGGCTACAACCTGGTCAACGGGCGCGATGCCACTGATGAGAGCACGCTTGATCCCAGCAGTTGCGGCGGCAACCTGGCCTGCCAGACCTGGCCCTCGCCTGATGCAGCCGCGCACTGGGCAGTGCGCGTGCTGGGCGAGCAGGAACAGCGCACCTGCGCAGCCTGTACCAAGACCGTCACGACGCCGGGCGTGGGCCTCACGCCTCTGATCCAGGAAGAGTACGAGGCGAAACTCAACCACCTGCAGGAGCTGATCGCCGGCAGTCGACCGTTGAGCTTCGAGAACCTGTTGGCAGCCGGGAGCGCCTCGTTGCCGATCACTCGCGGCGTGATCGAGGCGCTGCGCGACGAGCCCGACCAAGACATCCTGGCCCGGCGCCTGGCCTCGGAGGTCGCGCTGGCGAGCGTGCTGGAGAAGGCTTTGTTACTGCAGCGCACGCTGCTAACCGGGCGGAAAGAGCCCAATGTCGCCGCTAATGAGTTGGCGCAGAGCGCGATTTCGCACGAAAGCGATCTCCTTGATCGCGAGATCCACAATCTGAAAACCGAATTGGAACTGCGCCGCGAACTGGCGGCCAACTCCCCCACCGCGATCATCCAGCGGCACAGCACGCGCTCAGCCGGCTCTCGCGGTATCTATCAAGGCGATCCGACACGCAATCGGCTCAATCAACTGCAGCGCCCACCGAGCCCAGGAGACACGCCATGAGCCAGTGGCGGCCGGACTTGCTGCAACACGCGGCGCGGGTGCTGCTGTGGGGCATGCTGCTGCTGATCGCAGCGACCGCAGCCAATGTGGCTGGCATCCACCTGGCCGGCAGCCTCGACAGCTGGCGGCAGTGGCTGAAGTCGCATACCGACCACTTCCTGATCTGGCGACTGTTGCTCTACGCCGGCACGGCCTGGGGCTGGCTATGGATGCGGCGCCGCGTGCTCGCACGCGAGCCGGGAGGCAAGGCCCAACCACGCCTGCTCCGAGCCGAGATTGCCACTGTACTCGCGGTGGCAGCAATGGAAATCAGCCAGTTCGTCCAGGCCGGATGACCCGGAGGCGACTATGACCCTCTACACCACCGATTACCTGGAGTACTACCTGACCCTGGTGAGTTGGATCGTCCATAACGGCATCTGGTCGATACTGGTGGCCAGTGGCGTATTCGCCATCCCGTTTCTGGCGATCATTCTCCAGGAATGGCTCCGGTCACGTGCCGAGGGCGCAGATGAAGGTAATAAGGGCGCGCTTTCAGCCAGCCGCATCGAGAACCGCATCTTCGTCGCCATCGTGGTCATCATGTTTGCCGGCATTCCGTTCATCGACGTGGATTTCACCACGCTGCACTTCGACCGTTCCCGTTCTGCGCAATGCCAGGTGAGCGTCCCAGCACCTGCAGAGACAGGCTGGTCGCAGTCCTTCAGCACACTCAACAACCAGTCGGCCAAGGTGCCAGTATGGTGGTACTTCGTACACGCCATTTCTCGGGCAGTAACCGGTGCCTCGGTGACGGCGATTCCTTGTGGCACCGATCTGCGGCAGATCCGCATGGAGGTCGATGCCTCACGCCTCGATGATCCCGTGCTGGCACAAGAGGTCGCGGACTTCACCCACGATTGCTACGGGCCAGCCCGCGCCAAGCTCTTTATGAGTCGCCCAAACTTGAGTGAAGAGCAGATGTACGACGTGACCTGGATCGGCGCTCGCTTTTTCCTCGACACCGCGGGCTACTACGACACCTACCGCTCGCAGACACCGCGCGCGGGCTGGCCCTACGACAGTGCACGCGACGCGGGGCTGGCCGAGGTTTCCAGCGGCGCCGGCTACCCCACCTGCCAGCAGTGGTGGTCCGACAATGGCGGACTGCGGGCGCGGCTATTGGGCCAGGTCGATCCCACTCTGCTGACCCGAATCGCCAGCTGGGCGGGTTTTCTGAGCCAGGATCAGGTCAACGACTCGGTGATCCGCGCCATCGCGTCACCCCGGCAGCAAAAGCTCAACCAGGGCGCGATCTACAGCGATTACGGTGGCCGGATCGAATTGACCGTGCCGGACGTCGCCACCCGCGCCGCCAGTGACGTCGGACTCGCGGTGGGCTCTATTGCCTTCTTCCCCGCCATGGACGCCATGCGTCAAGCGCTGCCAATGGTGTTGGCCTTGCTCAAGATGGCATTGGTCATCTGCATTCCCCTCGTGCTCATGATCGGTACCTACGACCTCAAGACCATCGTCACGATCAGCATCGTGCAGTTCGCCTTGTTCTTCGTGGAGTTCTGGTTCCAGCTCGCGCGCTGGATCGACTCAACGATCCTGGATGCCCTCTATGGATGGGGCTGGGGATGGAACCGCCCCCACACGAACTTCGATCCTTTGCTCGGCCTGAACAACGCGTTTGGGGACATCCTGATCAGCTTCGTGATGGCGACGATGTTTATCGCACTGCCTGCGTTTTGGGTCGCGGCCTTGTCTTGGGTGGGTGTGCGCACCGGCGGCCTCCTTCAAGGGCTCTCGGATGGCACGCGCCCCGCAGGTCAAGCAGGCGGGAAAGCACTAGGAATGGTGTCAAGCAAACTCAGGTAAGCCGCCAACTCGACATCCGAGCATGTCAATCATCGTCATACCGCGGGTCAGCGTAGCGTGAATCAGGCGCATCGTTATAAAGTACCGGGTGGTAGCCAGGATTGCTCTTGTGTTCAGCTTGTTCGCCTACCGCCCATTCCTCGGCTCCATAATGGTCAGAGGCGCGCACAGCCCACAACACTGCCACTGCAAATGCCAGCAGCAGCGCCAGCCAAAACGCGGTGTACAGCAGCACACCGAGCACCACCAGCTTGGCGACCCAGAGCAAAGCAGTAGCCCCGCCAGCAGGTACGCCCCGCTCAACAAGCCAGCCATCCAGCTTCCGTTCTTGACGCAGGCAACCCCTCCACATCCGGCCCAACATCAGGCCCGTGCGCTCCGCGAAAGAGGTTTGTGCAGAAGGTTTCATGGCGGTTACCTCAAAGCCGACCCTTGATGTGCAGACTTAATAAATTCTCGTAGTGCGACTGAAGTTCGAGCGCGACCTCATAAGCGGTCTGACCCTATGACACTCCAAAAACTCCATCAGGTGCGCCATTTCTGATAGCCGGCATCATGGGCAATCCACTCGACAAGTCGCTGGGCCCCGGGGCCAAAAGGAAACAGCTCACACCTCATTGACGCTAGCGGACGACTGAATCTAGCCGTTACATCAAAGGGGCCCCGCAAAGGCGCAAGGGAATGGGGATTCAAGGGAAATGGGTCTATTTGGAAAAGGAAAAGGCCCTCACCTGCCACAACTCCAGGTGCCATCGATGCTCGCGCTGTTCCAACGAAAATGCCCTTCACCTACAGCGCCACCTCCCACAGCAGGAGAAAAAGGCAAAGGGCTGACGCGGCCGGAATCGGCCACCGCCCTGCTGTCCACGTCACGCCGACAGCGCCTGCTGGA
Organism: Pseudomonas sp. BN411; assembly: GCF_029871235.1. GTDB lineage: Bacteria > Pseudomonadota > Gammaproteobacteria > Pseudomonadales > Pseudomonadaceae > Metapseudomonas. Next base: position 7,440 of record NZ_SSOM01000084.1, on the reverse strand, counting down.
GCACATCTGGCAGCGCACCTCGCTCTCGCGCAAGCAGTTCGCCTCGCTCTACCTAGCGCCGCTGGAACGCTACGCCGAGCTGGTCCAGCAACTGCCTGCCTCGGAGAACCACCACCACGCCTACCCCGGCGGCATGCTGGACCACGGCCTGGAGATCGTGGCGTATGCGCTCAAGCTGCGGCAGTCGTATCTGCTGCCCACCGGTACCACTCCCGAAGACCAGGTCGTGCAGGCAGAAGCCTGGACCGCCGCCACCGCCTACGCCGCGCTGTTGCATGACCTCGGCAAGATCTCCGTCGACCTGCAGGTCGAGTATGTCGACGGCAGCACCTGGCACCCCTGGCACGGCCCGCTGACGCACCCGTACCGCTTCCGCTACCGTCAGGATCGCGAATACCGGCTGCACAGTGCGGCCACGGGGCTGCTGTACCGGCAGGTGCTCGACCGCGAGATTCTCGACTGGCTCAGCACCTATCCCCCGCTCTGGTCCGCACTGCTGTACGTCCTGGCCGGCCAGTATGAGTACGCCGGGGTCCTCGGGGAACTGGTCGTGCAGGCCGACCGCGCCTCCGTCGCCCAGGCCCTGGGCGGCGACCCAACGCGCGCCATGGCGGCCCCAAAGCATGCCCTGCAGCGCAAGCTGCTCGATGGCCTGCGCTACCTGATAAAGGAGGAGCTGAAACTCAACCAGCCCCAGGCGTCGGATGGCTGGCTGACCCAGGACGCGCTGTGGTTAGTCAGCAAGACGGTTTCGGACAAGCTGCGCGCGCACCTACTGGCCCAGGGCATCGACGGCATTCCCGCCAACAACACCGCCGTGTTCAACGTGCTGCAGGATCACGGCATACTCCAACCCACAGCTGATGGAAAAGCCATCTGGCGAGCCACCGTCACGAGCGCCGCCGGCTGGTCGCACACGTTTACACTGCTGCGGCTGGCCCCGGCTCTGATTTGGGAAGGAGAGGATCGGCCGGCGCCGTTCACCGGCACCATCGCGGTGGAACTGGAGTCCAACGATGACGCTCCCGCGCCACTACCCACCGATACCGGCAGCACCTCACGGGTCGATGTTGCCGCTGCTCTGACCGCCACACCAACTGTTGATAGCGTTGATGCCCTGCTGGCTTTGCTCTCCCCCTCGGATACCGAGTCGCCCACTCAGGCGCCGGCGGCTGAGCCGTCACCAGCAATCGACCTCGATGAGCCGTCCGCACCTTCTAATGGGGACACTCCAACGCCACCACCCTCCCCCGCGCTGTCGCCCACCTCGAACAGTGGAAGCGCACTGGAACAGCCTTCCGGTGAACACTTCATTGCCTGGCTGCGGCAGCGCATCCAGAACCGCAAGCTCATCATCAATGACGCCAAGGCCCTGATACATACCGTGGCTGACTCCGCCTTCCTGGTCAGCCCGGGTGTGTTCCAGCACTACGCACAAGAACACCCGCAAACTACCGCACTCGCCAAGCTGGATCAGGTCGCCGATTGGCAATGGGTGCAAAAACGCTTTGAAAAGCTGCAACTGCACCACAAGCAAGACAACGGCCTGAACATCTGGACGTGTGAGGTGACGGGGCCGCGCAAGTCGCGGCGCCTACATGGGTATCTACTTAAAGCACCTGGCTGTTTGTTTACAGAGTCTCCGCCGAATAACCCCTATCTATTCCTGATAGGTAATCGGGCTGAATAAGACAAAGGCACCTGAGGTCACGCATTTGCTGCAGTAGAGAATGACGAGGGCGTCGTATTGGGCGGGAACATGGAATGCCGCGTGATTCTTGGAATTGACGGATCTTGCCGGTACGCCAGTCAATGATCAGCACCGCCCTGCCGGCATAGACGAAATCAACCTCTCACCGACACAGTGCTCTTGACGCATCACCAGTCCGCCTTGCTGACCCAGGCTCGGAATGCTTGCAGAACCAGTCGGGGACCGGACATTGCTCACTGGGAAAAGAGTGAAACGACAGAAACCGATGGCGCTCGTACTCGGCATCGGACAACGCGGTCGTCTAAGTTGGGCCGCTTGCGGCAAAGGTAATCTCGGGCACTGCTGTGGCCATTGCCCAGGCTGCGGGCGCTCTGGGGAATGGACAAACCGCAGTCGAACTTGAGACGCAGCACCTCGTGAATTCTGCGCGTGGATACACGCTCCACTGCGACATCTTTGCTTCGATAAAGAAGCCAATGGTAGTGGGGAAATCTCGCGTGGCTGGCTGCCAGAGAAGTGTCCGGGTGCTCGTGGATGTCCGAAATCATGGACCTGAAGAAAGAAAAGAACTTCTTCGAGACTCGCGTCATTGAGTACCAAACTGGTGGCGCGCTGAGCTGGAATTGATTCCCCTCTCGTAGTTTTTCAACAAACACTGAAACTTTTTCACTGAATGTTGAAACGGATGCACCGAGACGGTGCACAGCCGCTGCCTGGGGAGGTAGCGGCGCTGGCCATCGAAGGGTGGCTTTAGCAACAGGGCAAGGCCATTAGCCCCAAAGGAACTGGGGGAGAAGGGAGTACGCGAAAGGGCCGGTGGGCAATGCTCACCGGCCCTTTTCCTTGGTAACGGGAAAGGCCTTTAGCCGAAAAGCGGCCATTGAAACAGCTCGTCGCACCATCGTCGCGCTCAAAGCTCCGTAGAGGCTCAGCGCCCGAGATGTCGGAGCCAGAGAGTGCCCGTTTCTGACCGGTCCTCGCCGCTAGCGAAGGGAAGCTAACAGTCGATTGTGTTGAAAAAGTAGCTGCCACCCCCTGCCGCCGGCAAAATCACGCGCTCAGTGAGCGTGGGGACAGGCAGCATGATGGGGCAGTTACCGGGAGGACAGGCGCGCCTGTTCTACTCGTTCAATCTGGAAGAGCACGTCCCAGTCCAACACCTCCTGCGCAGCATCGATCAGTGCCTGGATCTCAGTGACCTGCGTGCTCACCTGGCCGACTTCTACAGCCCCATCGGACGCCCATCGATTGATCCGGAGTTGATGGTGCGCATGCTGGTGGTCGGCTACTGCTACGGCATCCGTTCCGAGCGGCGGTTGTGTGAAGAGGTGCATCTAAATCTGGCTTACCGCTGGTTCTGCCGCCTGGGCCTGGAAGACGAAGTGCCCAATCACTCGACTTTCTCTAAGAATCGCCACGGCCGCTTCCGTGACAGCGGACTGTTCCGCTGGTTGTTCAATGAGGTGCTCCGGCGCTGCATGGCCGCTGGCCTGATCAAGGGCGAAGGCTTCGCCGTCGACGCCAGCATCATCAAGGCGGATGCCAGCCGGCAACGTGGGGTGGCGGGCGATGAAGTCGACTGGCGCGATCCGGCGCTCAGCAGCCGCGCCGTGCGCGAGTACCTCGAAGCCCTTGATGAAGAGGCGCTGGCCGAAGCCCTGCCCAAGAAAATTTCACTCACCGATCCGCAGTCCCGGTGGACCGCCGCGCCAGGTGGTCCGGCCTTCTTTGCCTACGCTACCAACTACCTGATCGACACCGAGCACGGCGTGATCCTGGATGTGGAAGCCACCCCGGCGCATCGGACTGCCGAAGTCGAGTCGACCAAAACGATGGTCGAGCGCGTCGAAGCGCAGTTCGACCTCACACCGGAACGCCTGATCGGCGATACCGCCTATGGCACGGCCCCGATGCTGGCCTGGATGGTCGAGGAGAAGGACATCGAGCCGCATGTGCCGGTGTGGGACAAGACCGAGCGCAAGGACGACAGTCTCTCCAGCAACGACTTTCACTGGAATCAGGAGGCCAAGGAATACCTCTGCCCAGCCGGCAAACCGCTACGCAGTGAATGGCGCGCCTTCACCCAACAGAGAACGCGGGTGACCAAGGCCAACACCATCATCTACCGCTCCAGCCAAGCCGACTGCGCCACCTGCCCGCTGAAAGCCAAGTGCTGTCCCAATACGCCGAATCGGAAGATCGTCCGCAGTATCCATGAGGCTGCTCGCGACGTAGCGCGACGCATCGCCAAGACACCGGAGTACCTCGTCTCTCGCTGCGAGCGCAAGAAGGTGGAGATGCTCTTCGCCCACCTCAAACGGATCATGAAACTCGACCGTTTACGGCTGCGTGGCCTGACCGGCGCCACCGACGAATTCACCTTGGCCGCGACGGTGCAAAACCTGCGACGCATGGCCAAGCTCATGCCTCACGGGCCACCGCTTACGGGATAGGTACGCCTGTGGCGAGCGGAAACCCTCGAATTAACCCACAAACCTGAGCCCGGACGCTCAGTGAAAGGCCGAAAGGCAATGTGAAGTGGCTTGCAGCCACTTCGAACGCTGGCGCGCCTGGCCGACTGGCTGCCGCAGAACCGCCTTTTTCAACAGAATCAGTCCATAACGGCCGGTCATTTAGCTAAGAAAACTTTACCCTTGAGATCGCCAACTCCCACAGGCTGCACCTTCGGCCGTACCATCAAAGATGGCTCTGAACTTCCGCACGTCGCTGTGCTGCACTCAGCGTATTGGCCAGCAAGCAAGCGATCGTCATCGGCCCCACTCCACCAGGTACAGGCGTAATCGCTCCGGCACGCTCAACTGCACTTTCGAAGTGAACGTCGCCCACCAGCTTGGTGGTTCCGTTCTCCTGCTTGATGCGGCTGATACCGACATCAATGACCGTGGCTCCGGGTTTTACCCAATCGCCGGGAATCATTTGGGGAACGCCGGTGGCCACGACCAGAATATCGGCCTGCCGGCACCTTGCCTCAAGATCCACGGTCTTGCTGTGAGCGATCGTCACGGTGCAGCGTTCCTGCAGTAGCAGCCGTGCCATGGGCTTGCCAACGATGTTGGACGCGCCAATCACCAGCGCGTTCATGCCAACAAGAGTGGGATGCAGGTTCCTCAACAAGAACATCACTCCCGTCGGCGTGCACGGCACCAGGGCATCCAGCCCAGTTGCCAGGCGACCGGCATTAGTGATGGTGAAGCCATCAACATCCTTTGCTGGGTCAATGCGCTCGATGACCCGGGTGACATCGATGCCTGCGGGCAGGGGCAGCTGCACCAGTATGCCGTCAACGCGGTCATCAAGATTGAGGGTGTCGATCTGTGCGAGCAGACGCTCCTCCGTGGCGTCGGCGGGCATGCGGTACTCGAACGAGTGCATACCTACCTCTTCCGTCTGCAGCACCTTGTTGCGTACATACACCTCGCTGGCAGGATCGGTCCCCACGAGGATGACTGCCAGGCCGGGCGCGCGACCGTGTCGAGTAGCGAACGCGCTCACGTCCCGCGCAAGGCGTTCACGCAGTTGCCGGGCTTCGGCTTTTCCGTCGATCAGGAATGCGGACATTGTTTCTCCGGGTCTTACAGATGAAGCAGGCCCTGAGACCCAGGGCCTTGCCGACTCAGCTGCGGCGGTTGTCGGTTTTGTACGGTGCGGGCTGGACAGTGGCGCGGATGGGCAGTTGCGGCTCGCCCGGATTGCCCCAGATAACCGTGACTTCAGTACCTACTTCTGCCTGGGCGATGTCCAGGGTGCACAGCGAGAGCATCTCGCGGAAGAAGTAGCTGTAGCCACGAGAGGTGGAAACGCCGACCTCACGGCCGTTCACCAGCACCTTGTCGGCATACATGAAACCGCGCTGATCCCGGGGCATCTCCATGAAGGCGTAGTGCTCGCCCTTCTGGAACAGGGATGCGAATACCTTGAGCACATCATCGGGATTCCACACCAGGGTGCGAATCACCCGGCGTGGGTTGGCCACTTCCTTTTCCAGGGCCTCGCGGCCGATGAAGTCGTGATCGAACTTGATGTTGCGCCCCCAACCGAGCTCGACAGGGCTGCGGTACCAGGCGCTGACATCATCAGCCTCGAAGCTGCCGGCAACGTTGAAGGTCGAGGCGAACGCCGGCAGAGACGCTTCGAATTCGGCGCGATACTCAGCCATGTCCTCGCTGAAGATCGCCGGCAGGTAGTCGGTCACGATAGTGGGGAAACAGGCTTCCAGGTGGTTGATGAAGGCAGCTCGACCACCCAGCTTGCGAATCCCGAACGCTTCGCCGGCTCGCACCACTGCCTCATACACCTCGGCAGCATGTTCGGCAGGACCTTGCAGCTCCACACCAGGCTCCCCGGACATGCCCTGTCGCAGCGCGTAGACCTCATGCCCGGCAATCTTCACCACTTGCGAGTGCATGAACTTGATGTCCGCCAGGGCCACGCCTGTCAGCTTCTCGATCAATGCGGCAGCCTTGGGCCCAGCAACCTGGAATTTGAACCCTTCGACAACCTCCGAGCTGACGTTGTAATCACCCTTGCGTAGGTGGAAGTCCATGAGGAAGCCGCCGCGACCGAAGAGCATGAAGTCATCCTCCCCCCAGCGGCTGAGGATACCCTCATGGATCACCTTGCCATCACGATTGCAGTGGGTGACATGCTTGGACTGCATGATGTCGAACTTGGCGAAGCTGTTGATGGAGGTATCGGAGAAAAGCTTCAACACGTCCGGTCCACGGTAACGCCGCTGCCAAAGGAACGACCAATCACCGATGTAGCAGTGGTCCTTCCAGGACATGCTCTCGTCGAGCCAGTCCGTGTACTCAGGCTGCCCCCAACGGGACGTGAAATAGCCCTCTGGAGTCTTTCTGAAATTCTTGGGGAGCATGTCTTTACCTCGGTTACTTCAACGAATTGTTGTTATGCGTGGCCAGGCGTCAGCCTTCGAACACGATGGTTTTGCGACCGTTCGGAATGACGCGGTCTTCCAGATAGGCGCGCACTGCCCTGGCCAGGACGCGTCGTTCGATGTCACGCCCCTTACGTACGAGATCTTCCGCGCTATCGCGGTGGGAAATGCGCTCGACGTCTTGCTCGATGATCGGGCCCTCGTCCAGGTCGGCGGTGACGAAGTGCGAGGTCGCGCCAATCAGCTTCACGCCACGCTCATGGGCCTGGTGATAGGGACGCGCGCCCTTGAATCCCGGCAGGAAGCTGTGATGGATGTTGATGCAGCGCCCATCCAGCTTGCGCGAGAGGTCATCGGAGAGGATCTGCATGTAGCGAGCGAGCACAACTAGGTCGGTCCTGGTGGACTCGATCAAGGCAAGCAGTTTCTCTTCCTGCTGGGACTTGTTATCCCGGGTCACTGGCAGGTAGTGAAACGCTATGCCCTGCAGATCAACCGCGGCGTATCGCTCCTGGGGATGGTTGGCGACAACGGCCGATATCTCCATCGGCAGCTCGCCGATTCGGCTGCGGTAAAGCAGGTCGCGCAGGCAATGGTCATAGCCGGACACGAGCAGCATTACGCGCTTGCGCTGGTCCTGCGGACGCAGCGACCACTCCATGCCGTACCGATGGGCAACATCGGCGAATCCAGCCTTGATGTCCTCGAGTACCAGTTGCGTCGCGCTGTCTATCGCGTCGAACACCACCCGCATGAAGAACTGCTGAGTATCCAGATCATCGAATTGCTGCGCATCGAGGATGTTGCATCCCTG
>NZ_SSOM01000083.1:115360-141148 GCF_029871235.1 Pseudomonas sp. BN411 | reverse complement strand
GCCGCGCCGGTGATCGAACCGCCGCAGTCCAGCATCATCGACGACGTGCTGGCCAATCCGATGCTTCTGCTGATGGCGGGCGGTAGCGCCCTGGTAGCCCTGCTGGTGCTGCTGATGGTTCTGTCGCGCCGCAACGCGCTGAAAGAGGCCGAGCTGCAGAACAACCTGGCCGCACAGGATGACGAGAACACCTTCGACAGTGATCTCGACCTGAAGGACGACAGCTTCGATGCGTTCTCCAGCCCTGAACTGGATGCCGCCGTGGCCGACGAGCCTGAAGTCGCTCCGCGTACCGAGGAGCGCGTCACCTCGCAGACCGGCGACGTGATCAGCGAGGCCGACATCTACATCGCCTACGGCCGCTTCAACCAGGCTGCCGAACTGCTGCAGGGCGCCATCAACGAAGAGCCCCATCGCAGCGACCTCCGCCTGAAACTGATGGAAGTCCACGCCGAACTGGGTGATCGCGAAGGCTTCGCGCGCCAGGAGAGCGAGCTCCGTGAAATCGGCGGTGCTGGCAATGACATCGAGCAATTGAAAGGCAAGTACCCGGCCATGGCGGCTGTTGCCGTTGCCGCGACTGCTGCAGCTAGCTTGGCGGCGGCCGATGACCTCGACAGCTTCAGCCTCGACGACCTGACCCTGGACGATGCACCGAACAATGCTCCGGCGGCTTCCGGCTCGGACCTGGATGACGCGTTCGACCTGAGCCTGGACGACCTGGGTTCCGACCTGGATCTTGACCTGGTGGAAGAGAAGCCGGCTGCCATTCAGCCCGCGGCTGCACCGGTCAATGAACTGAGCCTGGATGACCTGGAGTTCGATGCGCCGGTCGCACCGGCCAAGGCCGAATCCGACCTGGATTTCGATCTGGACATCGGTGGTGGCGACCAACTGCTGACTGGCGATGAGAGCCTTGAGCTCAGTGACGATCTGGCCGATTTCAGCCTCGACCTGGAGCCGGCTGCTCAGCCTGCGATCGCTGAGGAAGACGACTTCCTGCTGAGTCTGGACAGCGAGCTCGACGCGCCCCTGGCAGTCGAAGCGGCTGCTCCGGCTGTGGAAGAGGCCAGCGCTGGCCTGCTCGACCTGCCGGCCGATTTCGATCTGTCGTTGCCCGACGAGCCGGTTGCCGAGTCTGTGGCCGACAATGATAGCTTTGCCGCCCAACTGGACGAAGTGACTGCCGAACTGGACCAGCTCTCCGACAGCCTGCAGAAGGCGCCGGAGTCCGATCCGGTTGCCGTGCTGGAAGACGAGACTTCGGACCTGGGCCTGGGGCTGGACGAGGAAGACGACTTCGATTTCCTTTCCGGCACCGATGAAACCGCGACCAAGCTGGATCTTGCTCGCGCCTATATCGACATGGGTGACACCGAAGGTGCTCGCGATATCCTCGACGAGGTCATGTCCGAAGGTAATGACACCCAACAACAGGAAGCGCGCGAACTGATCGCACGACTCAGCTGATAGATGACAGAAGCAGTACCCGCAGCGGCAGCCGAATCGGCTGCCGTTGGCGTTTCAGAAATGTGCTGATTCCGGCACTTTCGCCATCACCATTTCCGCAACTCTTTCCGGCATTTCCGCAACCCCGTGGCTATTTCACGGGGTTCACGACCTTGCCGACGCGTCGGTAAACCCGCTTGGTCATGTCCTGGGTGGTGTGGCCCAGCAGATCCGAAGCCTCCTCCAAACTGACGATTTCCGAGGCCGCCTTCGGGCGGATGTCGCGGAACTGGAACTGCATGATCGCCTCGGCCAGGTCTCGCCGTTCTCCTGAGCCTTCACCGCTGCCCGCTTGCGCGCCGGCTCGAAACGCAGGCGCAGCATGGACTCGGTCAGCTGCTTGCCTTCGCTGGTGGTGATCAAGTGCGGCCGCGATCGGTCCAACTCGTCGAGCAGCCGTCCCAGGCCGGTGCGCAGTCCGTCGATGTGGAGGCGGATGCGCAGCTTCATGGCGGTCTTGCCCTGGCCGACCAGAAGGAAATCCTCCGTCAGTTCCAACCAGCGCATCTTGCGCACATCCGAAGGCCGCTGGCCGGTCAGGTAGGCAAGGTCCATTGCCACCTGCAGGTCACGCGGTGCCTCGCTGTACACTGCCTGCCACACTTCGTCGGGGACATACACGTCGTGCAGCGCCTCCTTGTTCCGCTTGACGCCGCGCGTCGGGTTCTCCTTGCTGAAAATCCCCCATTCCCTAGCCATGTTGAACGCATCGAGAGCAGGGCGATTTCCCGGTTGGCACGCACAGGAACCGTCCGGGCATCCCGGTGCTGCGCGATGATCTGCGGCGTGATCGCCTCCAGCGGCGCCCCCGCGAATGTCTTGTACAGGTGCACCAGGCACTTGCGGTTGTCCTTCTGCGGCTTCGCGCCCTTGCCCAGGATCACGTCGCGGTCGTAGCGCCGCAGCAGGTCCCGACCGTCTTGGCGGTGACGGGCACCTTGGTCCGTTCCAGCTGCACCCACTTCACGCGTGCCTCGTCCGGGTCCGTACCGAGCGGGATCTCCTTGCGCTTTCCTTCCTCATCGCAGCCGGCGTAGTAGTAGCTGACCCACTCCTGGCCCGATTTCAGCCTGCGCACCCGGCGGATCATCCTTGGCGGCAGGTCTCGGTTGGCTGGTTTCTTCGGGCGCATGGTTATCCCACTTTGGAGAGGTCCAATGACCGGGCTTCAGCCACGGCATTGGTGGATGAGGGTTTCACACCGGCCAGCTTGAGCTGGGCGTACACGCGGCCGACCACGGGCCTGCGCGCTCGGGTGAGGGCATACTGCCAGCCGTTCTTGGCGAGCCACTTGATCTGCAGTGAAGGTAGTCGGTAGGCGCCCGCAGCGAACTGGCCGATTACCGGCTGGAAGTGTTGGAGCGTGACCGGCGCGCCGACGCCCAGGCCCGAACGTAAGAACAGCGCTGCCAGAAGGCGGTAGATGAGGTGGGGAATGAAGCAGAACGGAAATTGGAACTGGCTCGGGCTTATGCTGCTCGGGCTGGCGATGCTCTCCAGCGGCTGCAGCAGCGATTCGACGAGGCTGAGCGAAGGAGCCGCGCCTGCGGCAATTCCATCACTGCCCAGCTCAGCCAGGCAGCCGAAGGTGAAGCCCGAATGTGAGCCGACCTGCTCGGCCGGATTGGAGAGACTGCTCGATTCTATGCTGCCGAAGCCGACGAGCGGAGAGTAACGGGGAGGGCGTGTGAGGTGGCCTCTGACCGAGTCAGGACGCCCGGCGGTGAGTAGTGGCTTGTACCACTTTCGTACCAATCGGTGGGGAAAGGAGGGGATTTAGGGGAATGACGCGGGTGGCGAAGCGCCGGTTTTCCCGCCCTGCTGGCCCCTCCGGATCCCTGTGAAGTGGCCTAATGATTCTGGACACCCCGATAGGGCGTTAAGCTGCGCCCAAGCAAGAGGTGTTCATGAGCAGAAGATCATTCAGTCCGGAGTTCAATCTCGAGGCCGCCAGCCTGGTGCTGGATCAAGGCTATTCCATACCGGCAGCCTGCAAGGCGATGGGGTAGGCCCAACTGCCATGCGGCGCTGGGTCGAACAACTGACCCTGGAGCGCCATGGCAAGACGCCTGAGCACAGCAAGGCCATGACGCCAGAGCAGCGGCGAATCCAGGAGCTGGAGGCCCAGGTGCGGCGGCTGGAGCGGGAGAAAGAGATCCTAAAAGAGGCTACCGCTCTCTTGATGTCAGGCGCCCTCGATTAGTGCGCTTAGTCGAGTCATTGGGTGAGCACTATCCACGGGCAGAGCTTTTCCGGCTGTTCGGCATCAATCGCAGCAGTGTCTATGCCGCCGGTAAATCAGCGGCTCGAGGTAATCAGCCGCACGCCAGACTGCGACAGCGCTTGGTGGAGTTGCATGTCCAGAGTCGGCGTTCGGCAGGCGCCCGAACGCTCGCGGCGGCATTGCGCCAGGAAGGCTGGGCAGTGGGACGATTCCTGGCCAGCCGTCTGATGAAGGAGGCCCAGTTGTTCAGCTCGCAACGTTGTCGACACCGTTACCGCACAGCGGAGGGCGAGGGTGCCAAAGCCTCGAACGAGCTGGACCGACAGTTCCGCACCAGCGGTCCCAATCAGGTGTGGTGCGGTGACGTGACGTACATCTGGGTCGGCGGGCGCTGGATCTACTTGGCCGCGGTGATGGACCTGTATGCGCAGCGGATTGTGGGTTGGGCAATGTCCGATCGTCCAGACTCGCAGCTCACCGGAGGTGCTTTGCGCGTGGCCTATGAGGCTCGTGGCTGCCCCGGCGGCGTGCTGTTTCACTCCGACTAGGGCAGCCACTACAGCAGTCAGGGGTTTCGGCAACTGCTCTGGCGGCATCGAATCCGCCAGAGCATGAGTCGCCGCGGCAATCGCTGGGACAGCGCCCCGATGGAGCGCTTCTTCCGCAGCCTCAAGTCGGAGTGGATACCCGCCTCGGGCTATGCCACAGCAGCTTTGGCCGAAGGCCGATGGGCTGCGATACCTAGTGGAGTTCTACAGCCACCGACGACCCCGCAGCTACAACTGTCACCAAACACCGGTCGAGCGAGAGACGCTGGCCGGATAGACCTAAACCAGTATCCAGTTTTACCTGACCATTTCAGTCTGTGTCGCCCGCGCCCGAACTACAGCCCATCGTTTGTACATTCTCTGTGCTGGCAGTTCTAAGTACATGTGAGACGCAATTGAGGCGGCGAGTGTAATTGCCAGAACCAGGAGAAGCGCGACTTCATCTCCGAATAGTCCGATTTTTTTTCCGGAAAGGACGTAAAAGATAACAATGGGATGAATAAGATAGGTCGAATAAGACCAATCGCCTAGCTTGTTCAGTAGCCTTGTTTTATGGAAGAGTCTTTCTTGTGAAAGTATTGCGCAAACCAATGCCGCACTGGGTAGGCCATATGTAATTGGGTCGTGTGAGCCTGGAATTTGCTCTGTAATATAGTATATGGAGAGTGCTATGAGAGAGGCTGCTGCAAGTGCCGGAATATGGTTTAGGTATCCCCTCTGGTAGATAATGGCGATCACGATTCCGAATAGAAATTCGTATACGGCTTTCTTTGCATAGAAACATCCGCCTCCGAAGTGCGAGGCGGATAGGATCTGAAGAGCCGAAACGCCTAGGAATATTGCCGGAACAAGCAGCTTGCGAGGTAGGAAGAGCGATAAAGAAAATATGGCGTAGAAAACCATTTCAAGGTTCAAGGTCCAGCCAACTGAAAGTATAGGGTAGAGGCCCAGTCCTGAGGGGTTTTGGCTTGGTATGAACAGAAGGCTCTTAACTAGAAAGGTATGGTCATACCCGAGTCGCGGCATTACAGATGGTATTGTGACTATCGTTACTGCGGTAATCGCTGTATAGAACCAGTACGCCGGAACAACTCTAGCGATTCTCTGCATTGCAAAATCGCCAGGGCGGATGCTCTTTCCTGCGGTCGATAAGTAAATTACAATTCCGCTGATGATGAAAAATATGTCAACCCCGATAGATCCGTGTTTTCCGAGTATTGCGGTGAGTGAATTGCTGTTGATTTTTCCGAATATCAGGACGTAGTGGTGGAGTACAACTATCCATGCCGCAATTGCCCTAAGTGTTTGAATTGAATTTAGCATTTTTTAGTTCGCATTATTTTTGCGCATCGTAACGCATTTAGGGCTTTCGGGCTAGGGAATCAGGATGACGAAACGAGTGCGTGATATAGGCCTGCTTACCCAAACGATTTGGGAGGCGAGGGGATGGAATGTATAGGAGGGGAGATAGGGCCCCAGAGCGGGCGGGAAAGGCTGTCCAATACTCCCACCAATCATCCCGGAAAGGCTGGCTCTCCGGGCCGCTATCTCAGCATTTCGTTTTAGAAAGTCGCGACTTTGAAGCGAGCCACGGCGGGTGCTGGGGCGGTATTGCACCGCTACTGCTGCGGTATGGGAAGGTGCGCTTCCCTTCCTTATATATAGGAAGCGTCTATGGCAGAAATGTCCTCTAAATCGTTTCCGCAACTAAAACGGCGCCCCGCGTGGCACTGGGCTTCCAGCCCGGTATAATCGTCGCGGTTGTGGAAGCAAAAAGGCTATAACTCGTTGATTAATAAAGACTCTCTGGCAGGCGAATCGGCTACCGTTGGTAATTACAGAATCGCCCTTGGTGTCGAATACAAGGGCTCGCGTTATCGTGGCTTCCAGCGTCAGATCGACGGGGTCCCGTCCGTCCAGGGCGCCCTGGAGAAGGCGCTCTCCCGCGTGGCCGGCGGAGCTCCCGTGACCCTCAGTTGCGCTGGCAGGACCGACGCCATGGTGCATGCCTGCGGGCAGGTGGTGCATTTCGACACCCCCGTGGCAAGGTCAGAGCACGCCTGGATCATGGGCGCCAATGCCAACCTGCCGGCGGACATTAGCGTCACCTGGGCCAGGCAGATGCCGTTGAACTTCGATGCCCGTTTCAGTGCCATGGCGCGGCGTTATCGTTACGTGATCTACAACGACGAGATTCGCCCGGCGCACATGGCCGAGGAAGTGACCTGGAATCACCGCCCTCTGGATGTTCAGCGCATGCGCGAGGCGTCCCGTTGCCTGGTCGGCGCCCATGATTTCAGTGCATTCCGTGCCCGCCAGTGCCAGGCCAAGTCGCCTATCAAGACGGTGCATCACCTGGAACTGATCGAGCATGGTCGCCTGATCGTGCTCGATATCCGTGCCAACGCCTTCCTTCACCACATGGTGCGCAATATCGCCGGTGTACTGATGACCATCGGGGCCGGCGAGCAACCAGTTGAATGGGCGAAGCAGGTCCTGGAGGGGCGCATCCGCCGCGAGGGCGGGGTGACGGCTCACCCTTATGGGCTCTACCTGGTCCGCGTCGAGTATCCGGAACAGTTCGACCTTCCAGAGCGTTACCTGGGGCCGCACTTTCTTTCCGGCCTGCCGGATTGCGCGGGCTGACGCTGCCTCGGGCCTTTGCTAACATCCCAGGTCTTTAGCCTTCAGGTGCCTGCATCTTGTCAGCCGTTCGCATCAAAATCTGCGGTATCACCCGAATCGAGGACGCCCTGGCCGCTATCGCCGCCGGGGCGGATGCCATAGGTTTTGTGTTCTACGCCAAGAGCCCGCGCGCGGTCACGCCAGCCCAGGCGCGAGCCATCATCGCTGCGCTGCCGCCTTTCGTGACCACTGTCGGACTCTTCGTCGACATGCCGCGCGCTGAGTTGACCCAACTGCTGACCGACGTTCCGCTGGACCTGCTGCAGTTCCACGGCGATGAAGGCCCGGAAGACTGTGCAGGTTACGGCCGTCCCTACATCAAGGCGTTGCGGGTCAAGCCGGGTGACGACGTCGCCGCGGCGATTTCGCGCTACCCCGCAGCCTCCGGAATCCTCCTTGACACCTATGTTCCGGGCACGCCCGGTGGCACCGGCGAGGCCTTCGACTGGAGTCTGGTGCCCCGGGATGCGGCAAAGCCGCTGATCCTGGCGGGCGGGCTGACCCCGGAGAACGTCGGTGACGCGGTACGCCAGGTGCGTCCTTACGCTGTGGATGTGAGCGGTGGCGTCGAGGCCAGCAAGGGCATCAAGGATGCCGTGAAGATTCAAGCCTTCATCCAACAGGCACGTGGCTGAAATGCGGATCGCGGAAACTTTCGTGTGTTCGGTTGCTGGCGCGTCTCCTGCATATGTGACGGACGGCGTTTCGCTGCCGTCCATAAGCGAGTTGCCCACGCAGGCGAAGCCTGCCGGGTCGCGTGGCAAGGCTGCGTCGATTGGGCCTGTTTTTTACGAGGGCGATGGCAAGGCCATCGCCAGGGTGATTCCCGGACAGATCGTCAGGGCCGGGATCGCAACCATGAATTCGCTCAAGGGCATGCGCGGGGCTATGAACCGCTAGCGCGTGTTCGGGCCTGAAAGCTGTGGAGAACTAGAGCATGAGCAACTGGCTGGTAGACAAGCTGATCCCTTCGATCATGCGTTCCGAGGTGAAGAAGAGCTCGGTCCCGGAAGGCCTCTGGCATAAGTGCCCGTCCTGCGACGCGGTGCTGTACAAGCCCGAGCTGGAAAAGACGCTGGACGTCTGCCCGAAATGCAACCACCACATGCGCATCGGTGCACGCACCCGTCTGGATATCTTCCTGGATCCGGAAGGCCGCGAAGAACTCGGCGCCGACCTGGAGCCGGTGGATCGCCTGAAGTTCCGCGACAGCAAGAAGTACAAGGACCGCCTGGCGGCCGCGCAGAAGGACACCGGTGAGAAGGATGCCTTGATCGCCATGCGTGGCACCCTGCACAAGATGCCGATCGTGGCCTGCGCCTTCGAATTCTCCTTCATGGGCGGTTCCATGGGTGCCATCGTCGGCGAGCGCTTCGTGCGTGCCGCCAACGTCGCCCTGGAGCAGCGCTGCCCGCTGGTGTGCTTCTCCGCGTCCGGCGGTGCCCGCATGCAGGAAGCTCTGATCTCCCTGATGCAGATGGCCAAGACCTCCGCCGCACTGGCTCGCCTGCGCGAAGAGGGTATCCCGTTCATCTCCGTACTGACCGACCCGGTCTACGGCGGCGTTTCCGCCAGCCTGGCAATGCTCGGCGACGTGATCGTCGGCGAGCCGCGTGCACTGATCGGCTTCGCCGGTCCGCGCGTGATCGAGCAGACCGTGCGCGAGAAACTGCCGGAAGGCTTCCAGCGCAGCGAATTCCTGCTGGAGCACGGCGCCATCGACATGATCATTCCCCGTGCGGAACTGCGTGAGCGCCTCGGTCGGCTGCTGGCGCAGATGACGCGTCTTCCTTCCCCGGCTATCGCATGACCCAGAGAACCCTTGCCGACTGGCTTTCCTACCTTGAACAGCTCCACCCCACGGCTATCGACATGGGGCTGGAGCGCAGCCGCGAAGTTGCCAGCCGGCTCGGCCTGAGCCGACCGGCACCGAAGGTGATCACGGTCACCGGCACCAACGGCAAGGGTTCCACCTGTGCTTTCCTGGCCGCGCTGTTGCGCGCCCAGGGGCTCAAGGTCGGCGTGTACAGCTCGCCGCACCTCCTGCGTTACAACGAGCGTGTCCAGTTGAATGGCCAGGACGCCAGCGACCAGGCGCTCTGCGACGCCTTTTCCGCTGTCGAGGCGGCGCGCGGCGAAATCTCCCTCACCTATTTCGAAATGGGCACCCTGGCGGCCTTCTGGCTGTTCCAGCATGCCGCCCTGGATGCCGTGGTGCTGGAAGTGGGCCTGGGCGGTCGCCTGGATGCGGTGAATCTGGTGGATGCCGACCTGGCGCTGGTGACCAGCATTGGCCTGGATCACGCCGACTGGCTGGGCGATACCCGGGAAAGTGTCGCCTTCGAGAAGGCTGGCATCTTCCGCGCTGGCAAACCTGCCCTGTGTGGCGACCTTGACCCGCCGCAGCCGTTGCTGGAGCAAGCGAACGCTCTGTCTGCACCCTTGTTCCTCCGCGGTCGCGACTTCGACCTGGCGCAAGGCGAGGCGAACTGGCACTGGCGCGGTGTGAACGCTTCCGGCCAGGTACTGGAATTGCACGACCTGCCCGTACTCGACCTGCCCATGGAAAACGCCGCCCTGGCGCTTCAGGCATACGCGCTATTGGGCATGCCCTGGCAACCGGATGCCTTGCAAGCTGCTCTCCTGGGCACCCGGGTCACCGGGCGTTTGGATCGCCGCCACATTGATTGGCGCGGCAAGCGGGTTTCCCTGCTGCTGGATGTCGGGCACAACCCCCATGCGGCTGAATACCTGGCCGCGCGCCTGACCGCCCGCCCTGTTGCCGGTCGACGATTGGCTGTGTTCGGCCTGCTTGCCGACAAGGATCTCCCCGGGGTACTTCGCCCTCTGCAAGGCTGCCTGGCCAACTGGGCGGTGGCACCGTTGCCGACGCCGCGCACTCGCTCCGCGTCCGAGTTGCAGGCGGCATTGACGAACCTTCATGCAAGCGTCAGTGTCCACCAAAATATCGCCGCAGCACTCGACGCACAGTGCGAGCAGGCGACACCGGACGACGAGATCCTGGTGTTCGGATCGTTCTACAGTGTGGCTGAGGCGCTGAGCTGGCTGGAAAGCTTCGCAACGGGGGAGTAGGGGAAATGGCTGTATTGGACAAGGGACTCAAGCAACGAATCGTCGGCGCGCTCGTGCTGGTGGCGCTGGCAGTGATCTTCCTGCCGATGCTGTTCAGTCGCGAGGATGAGCTGCGCCAGGTCGTGGTTGAGGCTCCGCCGATGCCGAAGGCGCCGGAAATGCCGCCGGTCGAGCTCGAGCAGGTCCAGGTGCCGGAACCCCAGGCACTGCCCCAGGAACCCGTGCCGCCACTGGAACCCGCTGGAGATGCGCTGGCGTCCAATGAGCCGCCGGTCGAGCAGTCTGCTCCTGCTGCTCCTGCCCAGCCCGCTGCGCCAGCAGTTCCAGTACCCGCTCCGGCACAACCGCAGCCCCAGGTACAGGCCAAGGCGCCTGCACCGGCTCCGGCCGCCCCCGTGGCTGAGGTGAAGGCCGAGGAGAAACGCCTGGACGTCAACGGACTACCGGTCAGCTGGTCGATCCAGCTTGCCAGCCTGTCCAGTCGCACCAGTGCCGAAAACCTGCAGAAGAACCTGCGGACCCAGGGCTACAACGCCTATATCCGCAGCGTCGAAGGCATGAACCGCGTCTTCGTCGGACCGCTCATCGAACGGGCCGAGGCCAATCGTCTGCGTGACCAACTGGCCCGCCAGCAGAAGCTGAACGGCTTCATCGTTCGTTTCCAGCCGGAAAAGGGCTGATAGATCGGGATAATCGAGCCCTTTCGGTTCCGCGGGTTACCGGAGTCAAAGGGCTCTGCTAAAATGCAGCGCCTTTTCAGTTTGTGGGCTGCATCGTGGCATTCACCTGGGTCGATTGGACGATCATCGCCATCATCGCCGTTTCCAGTCTGGTCAGTTTGAGTCGGGGTTTCGTCAAGGAAGCTCTCTCGCTGCTGACGTGGATAGTCGCAGGTGTAGTGGCCTGGACTTTCGGCGGCGCCCTGTCGCTGCACCTCACCGAATTCATCGAAATGCCTTCGGCGCGCATCATCGCCGCATGCGCCATCCTTTTCGTCGCCACCCTCCTGGTTGGCGCCTTGATCAATTTCCTGATCGGCGAGCTGGTCAGGGTCACCGGCATGGACGGCACCGACCGCGTACTGGGCATGGCCTTTGGCGCCGCCCGTGGTGCGCTGCTGGTCGTGCTGCTGGTCGGCCTGCTCAGCCTGGCGCCGGTGCAACAAGATCCCTGGTGGCAGCAATCCACGCTGTTGCCGCATTTTCTAATGGTCGCCGATTGGTCGAAGAACCTCATTCTGGGCTTTACCAGTCAGTGGCTCGCGAGCGGTATCAGCTCACCCAGCTGATGCGTCGCACCCGAAAGCATGCCCATCCATGCCCAACCGGCCTGGACGGGTACTTGATTAGCCTGAACTACTAGCAGGGGTTGCGTCACATGTGTGGCATCGTCGGTATCGTCGGTAAGTCGAACGTCAATCAGGCGCTGTATGACGCGCTTACCGTCCTTCAGCATCGCGGCCAGGACGCTGCCGGTATTGTGACCAGCCATGATGGCCGGCTCTTCCTGCGCAAGGACAATGGCCTGGTGCGTGACGTCTTCCAGCAGCGCCATATGCAGCGTCTGGTCGGCAGCATGGGCATCGGCCACGTGCGCTATCCCACCGCTGGCTCTTCCAGCTCCGCCGAAGCCCAGCCGTTCTACGTGAACTCGCCCTACGGCATCACCCTGGCGCACAACGGCAACCTGACCAACGTCGAGCAGTTGGCCAAGGAAATCTACGAATCCGACCTGCGCCACGTGAACACCAACTCCGACTCGGAAGTGCTGCTCAACGTGTTCGCCCATGAGCTGGCCCACCGCGGCAAGCTGCAGCCCACCGAGGAAGACGTGTTCGCCGCCGTTTCCGGTGTGCACGCACGCTGCAAGGGCGGTTACGCCGTGGTGGCCATGATCACCGGCTATGGCATCGTCGGCTTCCGCGATCCCCACGCCATCCGTCCGATCGTCTTCGGCCAGCGCCACACCGACGAAGGCGTCGAGTACATGATCGCCTCCGAGAGCGTCGCCCTGGACGTACTGGGTTTCACCCTGATCCGTGACCTGGCCCCGGGCGAAGCGGTTTACATTACCGAGGAAGGCAAGCTGTTCACCCGCCAGTGCGCGGCTGATCCGCAGTACTCCCCCTGCATCTTCGAGCACGTCTACCTGGCGCGCCCGGATTCCATCATGGACGGCATTTCCGTCTACAAGGCGCGTCTGCGCATGGGCGAGAAGCTGGCCGAGAAGATCCAACGCGAGCGTCCTGACCACGACATCGACGTGGTGATCCCGATTCCGGATACCAGCCGTACCGCAGCCCTGGAACTGGCCAACCACCTGGGCGTGAAGTTCCGCGAGGGCTTCGTGAAGAACCGCTACATCGGCCGCACCTTCATCATGCCGGGCCAGGCCGCGCGCAAGAAGTCGGTACGCCAGAAGCTCAACGCCATCGAGCTGGAATTTCGCGGCAAGAACGTGATGCTGGTGGACGACTCCATCGTGCGCGGTACCACCTGCAAGCAGATCATCCAGATGGCCCGTGAAGCCGGCGCCAAGAATGTCTACTTCTGCTCGGCCGCTCCGGCGGTGCGCTACCCGAACGTCTACGGCATCGACATGCCCAGCGCCCATGAGCTGATCGCCCACAACCGCTCCACTGAAGAGGTGGCTGAGCTGATCGGTGCCGACTGGCTGGTTTACCAGGACCTGCCGGACCTGATCGACGCAGTAGGCGGCGGCAAGGTGAAAATCGACCATTTCGACTGCGCTGTGTTCGATGGCAAGTACATCACCGGCGATGTCGACGAGCAGTACCTGAACAAGATCGAGCAGGCGCGTAACGACGCCTCCAAAGCCAAGGCCCACGCGGTCAGCGCCATCATCGATCTGTACAACAACTGATCTGCAGGCCGTAGTCTCGCGCCACAGGTCGATAGCCCGGATTCCATCCGGGCTACGTTTTTTTGAAGAGGTGGGAACATGACGAAGGAATGGGAAGCCGGAAGGCTGGACAGTGACCTGGAAGGCGCGGCCTTCGAAACCCTGGCCGTGCGTGCAGGCCAGCGCCGTACGCCCGAGGGTGAACACGGCGAGGCCATGTTCCTCACCTCGAGCTACGTGTTCCGCACCGCCGCCGATGCCGCGGCGCGCTTTGCCGGCGAAGTGCCCGGCAACGTCTATTCGCGCTACACCAACCCGACCGTACGGACCTTCGAAGAGCGCATCGCCGCCCTGGAAGGGGCCGAGCAGGCCGTGGCCACCGCGTCCGGCATGTCCGCCATCCTTGCCATCGCCATGAGCCTGTGCAGTGGTGGCGACCACGTGCTGGTGTCCCGCAGCGTGTTCGGCTCCACCATCAGCCTGTTCGAGAAGTACCTCAAGCGCTTCGGCATCGAGGTCGACTACCCGGCACTGTCCGATCTGGACGGCTGGAAAGCGGCGATCAAGCCGAATACCAAACTGCTGTTCGTCGAGTCGCCGTCCAACCCCCTGGCGGAGCTGGTCGACATTCCCGCCCTGGCCGACATCGCCCACGAGAAGGGCGCGCTGCTGGTGGTGGACAACTGCTTCTGCACCCCGGCCCTGCAACAGCCGCTGAAACTGGGCGCCGACATCGTCATGCATTCGGCCACCAAGTACATCGACGGCCAGGGCCGCACCATGGGTGGCGTGGTCGCCGGCCGTGCCGAGCACATGAAGGAAGTCGTGGGATTCCTGCGTACTGCGGGCCCGACCCTCAGCCCCTTCAACGCCTGGGTGATGATCAAGGGCCTGGAAACGCTGCGTGTGCGCATGCAGGCCCACTGCGCCAGCGCTCTCGAAATCGCCCGGTGGCTGGAGCAGCAGCCTGGTGTCGAGCGCGTCTACTACGCCGGGCTGGAAAGCCATCCGCAGCACGAATTGGCCAAGCGCCAGCAGAAGGGCTTCGGCGCGGTTGTCAGCTTTGAGGTCAAGGGCGGCAAGGAAGCGGCTTGGCGCTTCATCGATGCGACCCGGATGATCTCCATCACCACCAACCTGGGTGACACCAAGACCACCATCGCCCATCCGGCCACCACCTCCCACGGCCGTCTGTCGCCGCAGGAGCGTGCCAATGCGGGCATCAGCGACAGCCTGGTCCGCCTGGCCATTGGCCTGGAAGACGTGGGCGACCTCAAGGCTGACCTGGAGCTCGGGCTCGCTGCACTGTGATCGACTGGAGCCTGCAGGCGGCCGCGCCGAACAACGGCAAGGTCGCCCTGGTTACTGGTGCCGCACGTGGTATCGGCCTGGGAGTGGCGGCCTGGCTGATCGCCGAAGGCTGGCAGGTGGTACTGGCTGATATCGACCGCGCCCGTGGCTCCAAAGTGGCCAAGGCGCTGGGCGAGAACGCCTGGTTCGTCGCCATGGATGTAGCCCATGAAAGCCAGGTGGCTGTAGGGGTGGCCGAGGTGCTTGGGCAGTTCGGTCGTCTCGATGCGCTGGTCAGCAATGCCGCCATTGCCGAACCGCACAATCCGCCGCTGGAAAGCCTGGAACTGGCTCGCTGGAACCGCGTGCTCGCGGTCAACCTGACGGGCACCATGCTGCTTGCCAAGCACTGTGCACCCTATCTGCGGGCCCACCAGGGCGCCATCGTCACCATCGCCTCCACCCGTGCCCACCAGTCCGAGCCCGATTGCGAGGCTTATGCCGCCAGCAAGGGTGGACTGCTGGCCCTGACCCACGCACTGGCCATGAGCCTGGCACCGGAGATCCGGGTCAACGCCGTGACGCCGGGCTGGATCGATGCCCGCGACCCGTCCGCCCGTAAAGACGCACCGCTGACCGAGCTGGACCACGACCAGCATCCGCTGGGGCGCGTGGGGCTGGTAGAAGATGTGGCCGCCCAGGTGGCTTGGCTGCTGTCGGACAACGCCAGCTTCGTCACCGGCCAGGAGTTCATGGTCGACGGCGGAATGACTCGCAAGATGATCTATCTCGACTGAGTTCCAGTCGGGGGAGGGAAGGGCGGCGGCACCGTGAGGTGCGCCGCCCTTTTTTCTGGAAAATTAGAAATGCCGATCGCGGGGCGGGCGAGGGCGTGCTCGATCAGGGTTTGCGCAGGTCGATTGCCGGAGTTTTCTTGCCGTCGAACAGTTCCACCGGCTTGCGCGGCAGGATGGCCGGGCGGCCTTCCGTGTCGTGTTCGCCGACGATGCGGATGTCGTCGTATTTCTTCCCGGACAGGGCCGCGAGGCCGGCGCGGTCCCGTACTACGGTGGGCCGCAGGAAGACCATCAGGTTGCGCTTCACATGGGAGTCCTTGGTGGAGCGGAACAAGCGGCCGAGGATGGGGATGTCGCCCAGCAGTGGCACCTTGGAGTCGGTCTGGGTGATGTCGTCCTGGATCAGGCCGCCCAGTACGATCACCTGGCCGTCTTCGGCGAGGATCGTGCTCTTGATCGCGCGCTTGTTGGTGATCAGGTCGACCGCCTGGGCGGTGAGGGAGGCAGTTGGCGCAATGGAGGAGATTTCCTGCTCGATCTCCAGGCGCAACGTCGCGCCTTCGTTGATGTGCGGGGTCACCTTCAGGGTCACGCCGATGTCCTGGCGTTCGATGGTGGTGAAGGGGTTGTTGGCGCCGGACGCGTCGGTGGTGAACGTGCCGGTCTGGAAGGGCACGTTCTGGCCCACGAGGATCTCCGCCTTCTGGTTGTCCAGGGTCAGCAGGCTCGGGGTGGAGAGCAGGTTGCTCTTGTTGTTCGCCGAGAGCGCGGTGATCAGCGCCGCGAAATGGTCGGTACCGATGCCGATGATGGCGCCGTCTGGCAGGGTGTCGGGAATTTCGTCATCGCGGATGGCGTTGAGCACGGTGCCGACCGACAGCCCGGTATTGCCGAAGTTGACCCCGCCCAGGCCGCCGGTGTCGCCGCGGGCGTCCACCGCCCACTGCACGCCGAGGGCTTCGGTGATGTCACCGGAAATCTCCACGATGGCCGCTTCCACCATCACCTGGGCGCGCGGCACGTCGAGCTGGCGGACGATATCTTCCATGGCGGCGACCACATCCGGCTCGGCCAGCATCACCAGGGCGTTCAGGCTTTCGTCGGCGCGGATCAGGATGTTCTGCGACTTGCCGCCGTTGGCAGGGGCGCCGCCTTCGGCATTGCCTTCCCCGTTCTTCAAACCCTCGGAAATCTCGCCCAGGGTTTCGGCCAGGCTCTTGGCATCGTTGTGGCGCAGCCGGATCACGCGGGTATTGGCCGAGCGCGAGGTCGGCGTGTCCAGGGATTGCGCCAGGGCCGCCAGTTTCGCCCGGGCCGACGGTGGGCCGAGGATGATCAGGCGGTTGGTGCGGCCATCGGCGATCACCTGGGTGCCGGAAGTGCCCTTGGACTGGCCGCGGTTCAGTGACGCGTTGAGCACCTCGGCGGCGTCCATCACCCAGGCGTACTTGAGGTTGAGGACGGTGTAGTCGTGGTCACCCTTCTGGTCGAGCTGGCGCATCAGGTCTTCGATGCGGGCGATGTTGGCGGCGCGGTCGCTGATGATCAGGGCGTTGGTCGAGGTCACCGCGGCAAGGTGGCCGTACTGGGGGACCAGCGGTCGAATCAGCGGGATGAGTTCGGTCACCGGGGTGTGTTGCACCTGGATCACGCGGGTTTCCAGGCTTTCGGCGCCAGGACGGGTGCTGTTGGCTTCGGCCTTGGCTTCGGCATTGGGAATGATCCGCGCCTGGCCGTCCTGGGCGACCACGGTGAAGCCGTGGGTGGCCATCACCGAGAGGAACAGCTGATAGACCTCGTTGATCCCCAGTGGCGTTTTCGACACCACGCTGACCTGGCCCTTTACCCGCGGGTCGACGATGAAAGTCTCGCCGGTGATGTCGGCGATCTGGTCGATGAATTCGCGGATGTCGGCGTCCTTGAGGTTGATGGTCCAGGCGTCCTGCTGTTGCTGCGAACTGTCCGGCGCGGTGGTTGGCTGGGCGGCGAGCAGGGGCAGGGGCGCGGCCAGCATCCCGGCGGCGATCAGGGCGAGCGTGAGGCGCGAGAAAGTCGGGGTCATCGTGTCATTCGCTATCCTGGGGCGGTTCGGCGGAAGGTTCGGAGGCGGTGTTCTCCGGGTCTTCCATCTGTTGGCGCAGTTTCTCCATGCGCTCGCGCAATTCGGCGGCGTTGTCTTCCTGCAGGCCGTTGAGTTCGTCGATCACCGTGGCGGACGAATCGTCCGGGGTGGCACCGACGGCGGTGAAGCGTGAGCGTGGTTCGGGGAAGCTGAGACTTTCCAGGCGCCCGTTACGTTCGATTTCGACATGGGTTCGATAGACCGTGTGCAGCTTGACGCCACTGGTGATCTCGTCGCCGGCGGTGAAGCGGCGTGGTTTGCCGCCTTCGAACTGGATGATGGCCGTGGACTTGTCCGGCCCCTCGTGAACGAAGCTGCCGAGCAGGGTCAGGCGCAGGTTGGTGGTGGGCGGCGGGCCGCTTGGCTGGGCTTTCGGGGCGGGACCGAACAAAGGCTCGAGGTTCTGCAGGGGCTGGGCGGTGGCCAGTTGCGTGCCCTGTTGCTCCGGCGCGCGGGCGGGAGCCTGGACCACGCGCAACCATTCCCGGGTCTGCCAGGCGAAGCTGGCCCCCATGGCCAGGACCAGCAATGCACCGACGAGGGCTGGCGCATGGCGTTGCAGCCAGTGTGCGGAATCCGGGACTTGCAAGTGGGTCCAACTCCTAAGGCTGTATCGTTCTTCTGATTTTATGTTTTGGCAGAACTGCTTTGATCATAGCAGCGCCTTCAAGGGCAATGCTCGGCCGTACAGATGATGTTGCGACGCGGTCGCTGTGCTAAAGATATCTGTGAATTTTTACGGCTTTAGGTGGCTTTGTTCACACGAATCATAAGAATCGGACAGCAGCGGCGCACAATCGTCAGATTGCGCTGCAATACTTTCTTTTGGACCTATCTGAAACAGGCGCCCACGGATGAACCCACCACTCGCTGAAGCCCCGCTGCGGCGGCTCCCATTCGGCTTTGCCAAGCGGCACGGCGTGCTGTTGCTGGATGGAGTGGAGCCTTGCCTTGCCCATCGTCCCGGCGTCGAGCTGGTGGCCCTGGCCGAGGCGCGGCGTTTCGCCGGGCGCAGCCTGCCGTTGAAACCCCTCAGCGGCGATGCCTTCGAGCAGGCCCTGGCCCTGGCCTACCAGCATGATTCCTCCGCTGCCATGCAGCTGGCGGAGGACCTGGGCGGCAGCCTGGACCTCGCCGCCCTGGCCGAGCAGATTCCGGAAACCGAGGACTTGCTGGAGCAGGAAGACGACGCGCCGATCATCCGCCTGATCAACGCCATCCTCGGTGAGGCGATCAAGGAGAACGCCTCGGACATCCACCTGGAAACCTTCGAGAAGCGCCTGGTGGTGCGTTTCCGCGTCGACGGCATTCTCCGCGAGGTGCTGGAGCCCAAGCGCGAACTGGCGGCCTTGCTGGTCTCGCGGATCAAGGTGATGGCGCGGCTGGATATCGCCGAGAAGCGCATTCCCCAGGACGGCCGTATTTCCCTGCGGGTGGCCGGACGTGAAGTGGACATCCGCGTATCCACGCTGCCGTCGGCCAATGGCGAGCGCGTGGTGCTGCGTCTGCTGGACAAGCAGGCCGGGCGCCTGACCCTGCAGCACCTGGGTATGAACGAGCGTGATCGTGACCAGTTGGAAGACACGGTTCGTCGCCCCCACGGCATCCTGCTGGTCACCGGCCCCACCGGCTCGGGCAAGACCACCACCCTGTACGCCAGCCTGGTCACCCTCAACGACCGCACACGCAATATCCTCACCGTCGAAGACCCGATCGAATACCACATCGAGGGCATCGGCCAGACCCAGGTCAACCCCAAGGTGGACATGACCTTCGCCCGTGGCCTGCGCGCCATCCTTCGCCAGGACCCGGACGTGGTGATGGTGGGCGAAATCCGTGACCAGGAAACCGCCGAGATCGCTGTGCAGGCCTCGCTGACCGGTCACCTGGTGCTTTCCACCCTGCACACCAACAGTGCCATCGGCGCCATCACCCGCCTGGTGGACATGGGCGTCGAGCCCTTCCTGCTGTCCTCGTCCCTGCTGGGCGTGCTGGCCCAGCGCCTGGTGCGGGTGCTCTGCCCCCATTGCAAGGAGGCCTATCAGCCGGACGCCGCCGAATGCCAGTTGCTCAACGTGGAGGTGGACAGCGCGCCGCTCCTGCATCGCGCCCGCGGATGCGCCGAATGCCACCAACAGGGCTATCGGGGGCGGACCGGCATCTACGAACTGGTGGTGTTCGACGATCATATGCGCAGCCTGATCCACAGCGTCGCCTCCGAACAGGAAATGATCCGCCATGCGCGGCAATCCAGCCTGAGCATCCGCGAGGACGGCCGGCGCAAGGTGTTGGAGGGCATCACCACGGTGGAAGAAGTGCTGCGGGTCACCCAGGAAGAGTAAATGGCCGCATTCGAATACCTCGCGCTCGACGCCAAAGGCCGCCAGCAGAAGGGCGTGCTAGAGGCGGACAGCGCCCGCCAGGTACGCCAGCTGTTGCGCGAGCGCCAACTGGCACCCCTGGAAGTGCGCGCCACCCGCGTTCGCGAGCAGGCCGAGCGGGGCCGCTTCAGCCTGGCGCGGGGCCTGTCCGCCCGTGACCTGGCGCTGGTGACGCGGCAGCTCGCGACCCTGGTGCAGGCGGCGCTGCCCATTGAGGAGGCGCTGCGCGCAGCGGCTGCGCAATCCGCCAGTTCACGCATCCAGTCGATGCTGCTGGCGGTGCGCGCACGGGTGCTGGAGGGCCACAGCCTGGCCAGCAGCCTGCGGGAATTCCCCTCGGCCTTCCCCGAGCTTTATCGCGCCACGGTGGCGGCCGGTGAGCACGCCGGTCACCTGGGGCCCGTGCTGGAGCAACTGGCCGACTACACCGAGCAACGTCAGCAGTCGCGCCAGAAGATCCAGCTGGCGCTGCTCTATCCGGTGATCCTGATGTGCGCGTCGCTGGGGATCGTCGCCTTCCTGCTGGGTTTCGTCGTGCCTGACGTGGTCAAGGTGTTCATCGACTCGGGGCAGACCCTGCCTCTGCTCACCCGCGGCCTGATCGCCCTCAGTGACCTGGTCAAGCACTGGGGCTGGCTGATGCTCCTGGTGCTGATTGCGGCATTCGTAGGCGCGCGCTGGGCGTTGCGCGATCCGAATGTGCGCCAGCGCTGGCATGCCCTGATATTGCGCATTCCATTGGTGGGACGACTGGTGCGCGCCACCGATACAGCGCGCTTCGCCTCCACCCTGGCGATCCTCACCCGCAGCGGCGTGCCGCTGGTGGAGGCCCTTGGCATCGGAGCCGAAGTGATTTCCAACCGGGTTATCCGTGCGCATGTGGTGGTGGCGGCACAGAAAGTCCGTGAAGGCGGCAGCCTGACCCGCGCCCTGGAAGGCAGTGGGCAGTTTCCGCCGATGATGTTGCACATGATCGCCAGTGGCGAGCGTTCCGGCGAACTCGACCAGATGCTCGCCCGCACCGCGCGTAATCAGGAAAACGACCTGGCCGCCAGCATCGCTTTGCTGGTCGGACTTTTCGAACCGTTCATGCTGGTGGTCATGGGGGCGGTGGTGCTGATGATCGTCCTCGCCATCCTGCTGCCTATCCTTTCTCTCAACCAACTCGTGGGGTAATCGCGTGAATCTGCGCCGTAGTCAGTCGGGCTTTACGCTCATCGAAATCATGGTCGTGGTGGTCATCCTCGGCATCCTCGCCGCTCTGGTGGTGCCGCAGGTGATGAATCGTCCCGATCAGGCCAAGGTCACGGTGGCCAAGGGTGACATCAAGGCCATCGGCGCCGCCCTGGACATGTACAAGCTGGACAACTTCGCCTATCCCAGCACCCAGCAGGGCCTGGAGGCCCTGGTGAGCCGGCCGTCCGGCAACCCGCCGGCGAAGAACTGGAGCAAGGACGGCTACCTGAAGAAGCTGCCGGTCGACCCGTGGGGCAACCCGTACCAGTACCTGGCGCCGGGCAGCAAAGGCGCTTACGACCTCTATTCGCTGGGGGCCGATGGCAAGGAAGGCGGTAGCGACAACGACGCCGACATTGCCAACTGGGACAACTGATGAGAAGCGGGCGGCAGGGCGGCTCCGGCCGGATGTCCGGTGCCTTGGCGTCCGCGGGTTTCACCCTGATCGAAATCCTGGTGGTGATGGTCGTCATGGCCTGCATGGCCGGCCTGGCCGTGATCAGCGCCGGCGTCGCCGGCCCCACTCGTGAACTCACCAATGAAGCCGATCGTCTCGCTGGGCTGATCGGCGTGCTCGCCGACGAGGCCGTGCTGGATAACCGCGAGTACGGTGTCCGCGTGGAGCGAGACAGTTACCAGGTCTTCTACTACGACGAAACCAGCGCCCGCTGGCAGCCGATGTCCGACGGTGCCCGCCAGTTGCCGGAGTGGGCCGAACTGACCATCGAGCTGGATGGCGAGCCGCTGGTGCTTCCGACCCCGGCCAAGGCAGAGAAGCAGGCCAAGGATGCGAAGAAGGCCCCGCCGGTGCCGCAACTGATCATCCTTTCCAGTGGCGAGATCAGCCCCTTCCGCATGGAAATGGGTGAGCGGCGCAGGGATGGTCTGCGCCTGCAGCTTTCCAGCGATGGATTCCGCCTGCCCCGTGTAGAGGCCCTGGGCGGAAAGGGGCGCGCCGGATGAGAAGCAGCCGCGCGTTCACCCTGATCGAGGTGCTGGTGGCGCTGGCCATTTTCGCGGTGGTTGCCGCCAGCGTCCTGACTGCCAGTGCGCGCAGCCTGCAGATCGCTTCACGCCTGGAAGACAAGACCCTGGCGATGTGGATCGCCGACAACCGCCTGACCGAGCTCCAGTTGCGCGAGACGCCGCCCTCCAACGGCAAGGACAAGGGCGAACTGGATTACGGCGGACGACGCTGGGAGTGGCAAAGCGAAGTCGAAGGCACCAGTGACCCGGCACTGCGTCGGGTCACCCTCTGGGTAGCGCCGCGTCCGACCCGGGGCGCTGGTGTTGGCAAGCTGGAGGACCGGGCCACAGTGCGCCTGGTGGGCTTCATCGGGAGCACGCCATGAGGCGCGCAGCGGGTTTCACCTTGCTGGAGCTGCTGATCGCCATCGCCATCTTCGCGCTGCTGGCGATTGGCACTTGGCGCATGCTCGGCGCGGTCCTCGATTCGGACGAAGCGACACGCGTGCAGGAGCAGCAACTGCGTGAAGTGGTCCGGGCGATTTCCGCTTTCGAGCGGGACATCCGCCAGGTGATTTCCCGCCCCGTTCGCGATGCCTATGGCGAGTCCCGCGCCGCGCTGCTTGGCGAACAGGAAGGTGACAACGACAGCCTGGAGCTCACCCGCAATGGCTGGCGTAACCCGACCGGCATGCAGCGCTCGCGCTTGCAGAGGGTGCGCTGGCAGCTCTCCGGCGAACGCCTGGAGCGGCGCTACTGGACAGTGCTGGACCAGGCCCAGGACAGCCTGCCGCGCGTCCAGAACGCGCTGGATGGGGTTACCTCCATGAAGTTGCGCTACATGGACGACAGTGGCGACTGGCAGGACAGCTGGCCGCCGGCCGGCCTGCCGGAGGACGAGCGTCTGGATCGCCTGCCGCGCGCCCTGGAACTGACCCTGGAGCACCGCCGCTATGGTGAGCTGCGCCGGGTACTGCGCCTGGTGGAAACCCCGCCCAGGCAGCCACCGCAGGCCGGGGGCAACCAGCCGGACGGGGAACAGCAGAACCCGCAGGGCAACCAGCAGGGTGGTCAGCAAAGTGGCCAGCAAAGTGGCCAGCAAAGCGGCGGCCAGGAGCAGTCGCAATGAAGCGCCAGGCAGGCGTCGCCTTGCTCACCGTGCTGCTGGTGGTCGCGGTGGTCACGGTCGTCTGCGCCGGCCTGATCGCCCGCACTCAGCTGTCCATCCGTTCCAGCGGCAATGAACTGCACACCCGCCAGGTGGCCCAGTACGCCCTCGGCGGCGAGGCCCTGGCCAAAGCCATCCTCGTGCGTGACCTGCGCCAGGGTGATCCGCGGACGCCGGTGGATCACCTGGGCGAGGCCTGGGCGCGGCCTCTCACAACTTTCAAGCTGGATGACGGCGGTTCGCTCAGCGTGCGCATCGAAGATCCGAGCGGTCGCTTCAACCTCAACAGCCTGGTGCGGGACGGCCAGCTCAATGAGCAGGGCATCCGCCAGTTCCGCCGCCTGCTGCTGCGCCTGGGAATCGAGGCGCCCTACACCGAGCGGCTGGTGGACTGGCTCGACCGCGACCAGGAGCCCTACGGTCCCAATGGCGCCGAAGACAACCAATACCTGCTGCTGCAGCCGCCGTATCGTGCGGCCAATCACGCCATGAGCGATGTGTCCGAGTTGCGCCTAGTGTTAGGCATGACGGAGCTGGACTACCGCAAGCTGCTGCCTTTCGTCACCGCTCTGCCGTCGGATGCGTCTCTTAACGTCAACACCGCCAGCGCGCTGGTGCTGTCCACCCTGGCCGACAACCTGGACGCCGACAGCGGCGGATTGCTGATGGCGGCACGGGGCACCACGGGCTTTCGCAGCCTGGATGCCTTCCTTGGCCAGCCGGCGCTGGCCGGGATGGGGCTAGAGGCGCAGGGGCTGGCGGTGGGCAGTCAATATTTCAACGTGATCAGCGAGGTTCGCCTCGCCGGTCGCCGCCAGGTTCTGGTCAGTACCCTGCAGCGCGGTAGCGACGGCAAGGTACGGGTTCTCTCTCGCGATCTCGGGCAGGGCGGATTGCCGCCGGCGCCCGTCAAGGAGCCGCAGTCATGACACAGGCTTGCATCTTCCTCCCGGTGGCCGCCTGCACCCAGCTGGACGCCGAACTGGAAGTGCTGCTCTGGCAAGGAGGCACAGGCCGTCGCCTGCCATTCGCCAGGGCTCTGGAAGAGGTGGCGCCGCCTTGGCGCCTGATCCTGCCGGTGGAGGCGGTGACCTGTTGCGCGGTCCGCCTGCCTACCCAGAAGGGGCGTTGGTTGCGTCAGGCATTGCCTTTTGCAGTGGAGGAACTGCTCGCCGAGGAAGTGGAAAGCTTCCACCTCGGGCTGGGCGGGGCGTTGGCAGATGGTCGGCACCGGGTGTTCGCGGTGCGCCGAACCTGGCTGGCGGGCTGGATGGACCTGGCCGGCAAGCTCGGCCCAGCGCCTGCTGCCATCCATGTCGATGCCGACCTGCTGCCGGAACAGGGCACCCAGTTGCTCTGGCTGGAACAGCGCTGGCTGCTGGGCGGTGAAGGTGGCACCCGGCTCGGTTTCGCGGAACTCGACTGGCCCGTCCTGAAGGACGCCTGCGCTACGCCTCGCAGCGGCCACGCACCCGCCGCTCGCCAGGTACTGGACGGCGTGGATGAGTGGCGCGATGAAGACGACGCCTATGGCTGGCTGGCGGCGCAGAAGGGCAGCGATCTGGCCCAGGGCGAATTCACCCTGAAGGAAGAACGCCAGCGCTGGTCGCGCTGGAAGCCGCTGCTGGGGCTGGCGGGCTTGTGGCTGGTGCTGCAGTGGGGCTTCAACCTGGTCCAGGCCTGGCAACTGCAGCGTCAGGGCGATACCTACGCGGCTGCCAACGAAACCCTCTACCGCGAGTTGTTTCCCCAGGACAGCAAGCTGGTGAATCTGCGGGCCCAGTTCGATCAGCACCTGGCCGAGGGCTCCGCTTCGGGGCAGGGCCGTCTGCTGGCACTGCTCGGCCAGGCGGCCCAGGCGCTGATCACCGAAGGTGCTCAGGTGCGGGTGCAGCAACTGGATTTCAGTGAGACACGTGGCGACCTCGCGTTGCAGGTACAGGCGCCGGGCTTCGATGCCCTGGAACGCCTGCGCGAGCGCCTGATCGGCAGCGGGCTTTCCGTACAGATGGGCTCGGCCAGCCGCGACGAAAGCGGCGTCA
This sequence comes from Pseudomonas sp. BN411, assembly GCF_029871235.1. GTDB lineage: Bacteria > Pseudomonadota > Gammaproteobacteria > Pseudomonadales > Pseudomonadaceae > Metapseudomonas. The sequence continues at coordinate 116,225 of NZ_SSOM01000083.1, read as the reverse complement.
GCGCGCGCCTGGTGATAGGAGGATGAAGATGCTCGATGCAATCAAGGCGCCTTTGCAGACGCGGTGGCAGGCTTCTTCCCTCGCTGTTCGCTGGCGTGCGATGCCGGCCAGGGATCGTGCGGCGTTGCTGGGACTCGGCATTTTCCTTGGCCTGGTCCTGCTCTACCTGTTGCTCTGGTTGCCGGCCGAGCGCCGTCTGGCCAGTGCCCGCGAGCACTTCGAGGCCCAGCGCGGCCTGCATGCCTATCTGCAGCAGCGTGCTCCCGAGGCGCGATCAGTTCAGAGCCAGCCCCAGAGCCAGGTGGACCCGGAGCGGCTGCAAGGGCTGGTGACCGCCACCGCCGCCGAACAGGGCCTGGGCGTCGAGCGTGTCGACAGCGATGCGCCCGGCGCGGTGCAGGTGAACCTGCAGCCGGCGGCGTTTCCCAGCCTCCTGCGTTGGTTCGGCGTACTGGAAGGGCAGGGGGTTCGCATCGATGAAGCCGGACTGGACCGCAATGAAGATGGCCGTGTCACCGCACGGGTATCGCTGAAGGTGGGGAGCTGACTGCGCCCCGACTTCGTGCATGCGCACTGTCATGGGGCGCATTGCGGCGCCGGGAAAAGGGGCATGGGACGCGCCAAGAGAAAAAATCCATACAGGGTGTTGACTTAGCGAAGCCCTCTGCGTAAATTGCGCGCCTCGCAAGGCGATGGGTGATTAGCTCAGCCGGGAGAGCATCTGCCTTACAAGCAGAGGGTCGGCGGTTCGATCCCGTCATCACCCACCATTCCTTGTGAGATTCGGACGAAAGTCCGGCCGACGCGCAGCGGTAGTTCAGTCGGTTAGAATACCGGCCTGTCACGCCGGGGGTCGCGGGTTCGA
>NZ_SSOM01000083.1:0-115310 GCF_029871235.1 Pseudomonas sp. BN411 | reverse complement strand
GTTAGAATACCGGCCTGTCACGCCGGGGGTCGCGGGTTCGAGTCCCGTCCGCTGCGCCATATTTCCCATGTTCGAGATGCTCGGGCATGAGGTGGCAAGGTCCACAGGGCCAGGTCACCAGACGATGCAAAGGTTTCACCGGACGCAAGTCCAACCGACACGCAGCGGTAGTTCAGTCGGTTAGAATACCGGCCTGTCACGCCGGGGGTCGCGGGTTCGAGTCCCGTCCGCTGCGCCATATAGAGAAGCCCTCAGGTAGCAATACCTGGGGGCTTTTTCTTTTCTCGCTTCCGCATTCTTCGATTCTGCTCCGCAGGGGTAATTTTCCGGTCACCTGGGATCGTTACATTCCTGGCACGGGTTTTGTTTCCATGACCTCTGTCGAAACCAGGAGGAGCACGTGATGGACGACTACCAGGAAGAGATTCTCGATTTTCACGCTGGCGAGCAGGACCCGGTAGAACCGGCGGACGACGCCACCGAAATGTGATCAGCCCGCCTGGCGCTGGGCGCGGCGGAACTCACCTGGAGTGCTGCCGCTCCAGCGCTTGAATGCGCGCTGGAAGGCTTCCGCCGAGGCGAAGCCGAGCAGGTAGGCGATTTCGCCGAAGGCCAGTTCGGTGTCGCGGATGTAGGCCATGGCCAGGTCGCGGCGGGTTTCATTGAGGATGGCGCGGTACTGGGTGCCTTCCTCGGCCAGTTTGCGGCGCAAGGTCCAACTGGGCATCTGCAGGCGCGCCGCCACTTCTTCCAGATCCGGTTCCCGCCCGTGCAGCAGCGGCCCCAGCAACTGAGTGATGCGCTCGCGCAGGCTGCGGGTGCGGGTCAGCTGCAGCAGCTCCCTCTCGCAGATATCCAGCAATTGCCGCCAGGTGCTCGGGCAGTGTTCGCTGCCGCGCAGCGCCAGGGTGTCCTGGGACAGTCGCAGCTGGTTGGCGCTGGCCTCGAACTCCACCGGGCAGCCGAAATGTTCGGTGTAGCGCTCGGCGTAGTCAGGTGCCGGGAATTCGATCTCCACCTTCTCGATGCGGATGCCCGCTCCTGCCAGTTGGCTCAGGTGGCTTTGCCAGCCCGCCAATACCGAATCCACGACGAAGCGGTTGTAGGCGTTGTAGGGGCTGATGGAATAGAAGCGAAGCCACGCGCCCTTGGCATCCTCGTGGAAGCTCGACTGCCCGCGATAGTTACTGGCGTAGAGCAGTTCGTAACGGGCCAGGGCGCGGGCTGCTTCCCGCAGGTTGGGGGCCTGTTCGGCGCAGACGCCCGCGAGCCCGAGCTGGCTGAGGCGGCTGAGGCGGCCCATGGCCAGGCCGAGTGCGGGGTCGCCACAAAGCTGGATGGCGGCATGGCCGAGGCGCATGAAGCGTGGGATCGACAAACGCCCATGGGGCTCGGCGAAGCGCGCGGCATCCAGACCGAAGCGCTCCAGCAGGTCCGTCGCGCAGTGACCGGCCTGTTCAAGCGCCGCTGCCATGCTGAGTACGGAGCTCACGGAGAGGTCGCCCAGCTTCACCCGTTGCGTTTTCACCGGGCACCCAGCCAGGCATTCAGCAGATGGCTACCCGGCGCCTTGCTGGCCTGCGGGGCGCCGATGGGGGTCAGCACACTGCCGGCCGGTGCATCGTGCAGGGGCCAGAGTCGGCCGCGGAGGAAGAGTGCTTCGCTGGCGCTGGTCTGGCCGTCGGTCAGGGTGACCTCGCTCTGCGGGTAGCCCGAAGCCCAGCTGCGCGTAATGGTCACCTGGCCGCTGACGGTCTGCAGTTCCTGGCGCGATTCGTTGCGGGTGCTCTCTAGCCAGGGCTGGCTGAAGGGGTCGCCGAGCAGGTTGCCGTCCGGGGAGAAGGCCAGGGCCAGGTTGTAGAGGTCGCCATGGCCGCTGCGCAACTTGCCTTCCTTGAGATAGGGCGAGGGCAGGAGGATGGAGCCGGCGAGGACGGTGACCCGGTATTCGCCAGCCAGGCGGCTGAACAGCTTCTGGTAATCCCGTGCCATGCGCCGGGCCTTGGCGCGCAGCAGGGCTTCCTCCAGGTCCTGGCCCTGGAGGTACAGGCGGCCCAGCAGGGTCGGGTGGCTGAGGGTGAGCAGGCGGCTGCCCTCGGTGAAGGTGCGGGCCTGGTAGAGGTTGTGTTTCTCGTCCCGCAGCAGCAGCCAGGTGCCGATGTGGTCGGGCAGGGCAACCACGGTCCTTTCATTGAGCAGGCCCTGGGCGCGGGCCTGGTCGAGGGCCGCCACGAGCTTCATGCGCAGCAGGTCGGGATCGCGGTAGTCGCTGGGGTAGAGCTCCGGGCGGATCGCCAGCAGGTTGCCGCTCGCGCTGGCCGCTCCGACGTCGCTGGCCAGGCTGGCGCGCAGATCGGACAGGTAGTGGACGCGCGGGCGTTCGCCGGTCCATACCGCATAGGCGGTCAGGCAGCTCACCAGGATGGCGGCGATCAGGGGCGTCAGCAGTTTGCGCATGGAATGTCCGGGGTTGGGGAATGCCGATCAGGGTAGGGGACGCGCTGCCGGTTGCCAAGGGTCGCTGTCATTTTCGATCAGTAACTTGTCAGTTCCGATCATTGAGCGGGCAGTGACGGCTCTTTATCGTCTGCCCCACAACCGACTCCGGCCCTCCGAGGCCAGGGGCACTTTCGTGAATAGCACCGCCTGTTGTGGAGGAACCATGACCGCCACCCGTTACCCGCATTTGCTCGCACCCCTGGACCTGGGCTTCACCACCCTGCGCAACCGTACCCTGATGGGCTCCATGCACACCGGCCTGGAAGAAAAGCCCCATGGCTTCGAGCGCATGGCTGCCTACTTCGCCGAGCGCGCCCGTGGTGGCGTCGGCCTGATGGTGACCGGTGGCATCGGTCCGAATGCCGAAGGCGGTGTCTATGCCGGCGCGGCCAAGCTGACCACCGAGGAAGAGGCCGAGAAGCACAAGATCGTCACCCGCGCGGTGCACGAGGCGGGCGGCAAGATCTGCATGCAGATCCTCCACGCTGGCCGTTACGCCTATAACCCCAAGCAGGTCGCGCCGTCGGCCATCCAGGCGCCGATCAACCCCTTCAAGCCGAACGAGCTGGATGAAGCGGGCATCGAGAAACAGATCCAGGATTTCGTCACCTGCTCCGTGCTGGCGCAGAAGGCCGAGTACGACGGCGTCGAGATCATGGGTTCCGAGGGTTACTTCATCAATCAGTTCCTCGCCGCTCACACCAACCAGCGTACCGACCGCTGGGGTGGCAGCTACGAGAACCGCATGCGCCTGGCGGTAGAGATCGTCCGCCGCGTGCGTGAGGCCGTTGGCCCGAACTTCATCATCATCTTCCGCCTGTCCATGCTCGACCTGGTGGAAGGCGGCAGCACCTGGGACGAGATCGTCACCCTGGCCAAGGCCATCGAAGCCGCGGGCGCGACCATCATCAACACCGGCATCGGCTGGCACGAAGCGCGCATCCCGACCATCGCCACCAAGGTTCCGCGTGCGGCCTTCACCAAGGTCACCGCCAAGCTCAAGGGCGCGGTGAAGATTCCGCTGATCACCACCAACCGCATCAATACCCCGGAAGTGGCCGAGCAGGTCCTGGCTGAAGGCGACGCCGACATGGTGTCCATGGCCCGTCCGTTCCTCGCCGACCCGGACTTCGTCAACAAGGCTGCTGAAGGCCGCGCCGACGAGATCAACACCTGCATCGGTTGCAACCAGGCCTGCCTGGACCACACCTTCGGCGGCAAGCTGACCAGCTGCCTGGTCAACCCGCGCGCCTGCCATGAAACCGAGCTGAACTACATTCCGGTCACCCAGGCGAAGAAGATCGCCGTGGTCGGCGCTGGCCCGGCCGGCCTTTCCGCCGCCACCGTCGCTGCCGAGCGTGGCCACAGCGTGACCCTGTTCGACGCTGCCGGCGAGATCGGTGGCCAGTTCAACGTGGCCAAGCGCGTACCGGGCAAGGAGGAGTTCTTTGAGACCCTGCGCTACTTCAAGCGCAAGCTGGAGACCACCGGCGTCGACCTGCGCCTGAACACCCGTGTTTCGGTCGAGGACCTGGCTCAGGGCGGCTTCGACGAAATCATCCTGGCCACCGGCATTGTGCCGCGCACCCCGGCCATTCCGGGCATCGAGAACGCCAAGGTGATCAGCTACCTGGACGCCATCCTCGAGCGCAAGCCGGTCGGGCAGAAGGTGGCGGTGATCGGTGCCGGCGGTATCGGCTTCGACGTGTCGGAATTCATCACCCACAAGGGTGAATCCACCAGCCTGAGCCGCGAAGCCTTCTGGAAGGAATGGGGCATCGACGGCGACCTGGAAGCCCGTGGCGGTATCGCCGGGATCAAGGCCCAGCCCCATGCGCCGGCACGTCAGGTGTTCCTGCTGCAGCGCAAGAAGAGCAAGGTGGGCGACGGCCTCGGCAAGACCACCGGCTGGATCCATCGCACCGGCCTGAAGAACAAGCAGGTGCAGATGCTCAATGCGGTGGAGTACCTCAAGGTGGACGACGCCGGCCTGCACATCCGCGTGGCCGAGGGTGAAGCCCAGGTGCTGCCGGTGGACACCGTGATCGTCTGCGCCGGCCAGGACCCGCTGCGCGAGCTGCACGAAGGCCTGGTAGCAGCCGGCCAGAGCGTGCACCTGATCGGTGGCGCCGATGTGGCCGCCGAACTGGACGCCAAGCGCGCCATCAACCAAGGTTCGCGCCTCGCCGCAGAGCTCTGAAAGCCAGAACAGGATTTGCTGCGCGTCGGTTCTGCTTTGTTGATAACCGCCTCGGAATGCTCATTTAGCATTCGTAAACTGCACTTCCTCGGCGGTTTTCGCCTGGCAGCCCGCTAGCTCGCGAAATCCTGTCCAGGCTTTTTTCCACCAGCCGCCCGGCTTTTCGCCGGGCGGTTTCATTTCCAGTTCCAACCACGTCACACTTTTGCCTTGCCGCTGGTCCGACAGGTTGCGGCGGTAGGGCTCTGCCAACCCAGTCACATTGCTCGACGACTAATATCCCCTAGACTTTTCTAAAGTCCGGATCAGTGTGTGCGGACGAAAGAACCGTGCCACCAAGCCCCCATCAATGTCCGCCGTGATTCACCGCGCAGAGCCAGAGGTAGAGCGATGAGCATGCTGAAGAAACCGCAAACGGTGGAAGCCGTCGTGTTCTTCAACGACCGCGGCATCTGCAAGCAGATGCTCTACTCGGAATTCGAAGCCATCCTCGACGGGGTGGTCGGCCTGCCGGAGTTCGCCGACTGCCAGATGCAACTGGCCTACCTGATGATCAGCCCGCGCCTGCAGGTTCGGGCGGTGGTCTTCTTCTACCTCGACTTCGACGAAGAAGGTCGTGCCGATACCGGCTGGAACCTGCCGCTGCGGCAATTGGCCGAGCGCGCTGGCCGTGGTCCTGATCTTGGCGCCGGTCCCATTCGCCTGGCCTGCCGCAGCCAGTGCCCGGTGTCCTGGCAGCAGATGCACCTGTGGGACCCGAGCCTGAATGCCGACCGCAACGACCTGGCGCTGCTGCGCGACGCCATCAAGCTCAATAACCTCGGTGTTCTGGTGGAGGAAGAGCTGCCCAAGGTGCTGGATGCCGAGAAGCTCCAGGTGGCACCGGAAGACAGCTGGTACGCCCCGCCGGAAATCACCAAGGAGATGGCCGAGCAACTGGCGGAAAAAATGGAAAAGGAGCACCGCCTGAAGACCGCCCAGCTGGTCCGCCAGCAGCGTCTTCGCCTCAGCTCCCTCAGCCAGCAGAACGAAGAAGCCATCGCGCGCGTGCGCCACGACGCCGACCAGAGCCATTCGGCGCTGCAGGAGCAGATCCGCGCGCTGCAGCATGCCTTGCGTGAGCAGGAAGAGGCCAATGCCCGCCTGCGTGCTGAGCTCGACAGCGAGTCGGAGCGCCATCAGGCCAGCCGTGAGGAAATGAACCTGCAATTGCGCGCCCTGGAGCGCCACGGGCGCACCGAGGCCGACATCCTTCGCGCCCAGTTCGAAAGCGAGCTGCAAACGCGGGTCGCCGCTGCCGTATCCGAGTATCGCGAGCAGCTGGCCATCCGCGATGTCGAGCTGGCCTATCGCGACCAGTTGGACGCCCAGCTCCAGGTCGAGCTCAATCGTCTGCGCCAGGATTGCGAGGCACTGGAGTCCCAGTCCGGGCAGCAGATGCTGGAGCGTCTGGCCCAGTTGGGCGTTGTGTTCGTGGTCTACCACCCCGGTGCCGGCCATTTGACCATTCCGCTGACCGACATCGCTCGATACCAGGACAACCCCCAGGCCTACGCCGCCGCCAAGTGCTTCGTCTCCGAGAACCAGTACCGCCAATGGTTGGCCCACTACCAGCAGCCGACCTGTGAGGCGAGCCTGCCCAGCGGCGAGCGTTGCAGTATGCCGATCGACCGCATCGAAGCTCCCAGTCGCTTCGTCGCCGGCGAATCCAACTGCTGCCCCCGGCATCGCTCGGGAGGGCGCTTGCGCACCGCCGGTTGAGCGGAATCGCACCTGCGCCTGATTTATCCTTGCGCCCCCTCCCTGGACGCCAACGGACCCGACCTTGCCCCTGATCCTGCCTGACTGGAATCCCCGAGCCGCACTCGAGCCCTTGCGCCTGCCCTGGCTGGACGCCGCCGGGCTGGAGCTGGCCGTGCTGCGCCTGGATGCACTGGACCCGCTGGTTTCTGGCAACAAGTGGTTCAAGCTGGCGCCCTGGTTGGCCAGGGCCGGAGATGATGGCGCCGAGGGCGTGATCAGCCTGGGCGGCGCCCACTCCAACCATTTGCACGCGCTGGCCGCCGCTGGTGCGCGTTTCGGTTTTCCCACCGTCGGATTGCTGCGTGGCGAACCCCAGGACACACCGACCGTGCAGGATCTCCGCCGTTTCGGCATGGAGTTGCACTGGTTGGGCTACGGCGGTTATCGGGCGCGCCGCCAGCCGGGTTTCTGGGAGCCCTGGCTGGAGCGCTACCCGCGCTACCAGCCGGTGCCTGAAGGGGGTGGCGGCCTGCCGGGTGCCCAGGGCTGCGCCGCTCTGGTGGCGATGATCCGCGAGCAACTTCCCGCCCTGGGTTGGGAGGACTACCACAGCCTGTGGACCGCTGCCGGTACCGGCACCACCCTGGCCGGGTTGGTGCTGGGCGAGGAGGGCGCCCATCCGGTGATCGGCGCCCTGGCGGTGCCGGCGGATCACGGTGTTGCCGAACAGGTGAGTGGCATCCTCGCCGAGGCCGGCTGCGCCGATGCGGGCTACCGATTGATCGACGCCAGCCGCGGCGGCTTCGCCCGACTGGATGCCGAACTTGCGCGCTTCCTGCTGGACTGCGAGCGCGACGGCGGAATCGACCTGGAGCCCCTCTATACCGCCAAGGCCCTGCTGGCCATCCACGACGAAGCACGCGCCGGCCGAATCCCCTCGGGCAGCCGCCTGGTGCTGCTCCACACCGGCGGCCTGCAAGGGCGTAGGGCTCTGCACGACGAATTGTTGCGACTGGCCGGCTACACTGACCGGGCAGTGGAAGCACAAGGATGACTCCATGAGCGAACCCCTGATTCCCCAGCAACTGCGCAGCCTCATTCCCCTCAATGCCCTGTCGGACCAGCAGTGGCGCGAGTTGCGCTCGCAGCTGGTGCCCCAGCCCTTGCTGGCAGGGCAACTGCTGTTCCGGCGTGAGGACCATGCGCGCGTGACCTGGTACTTGCTGTCCGGCGAACTGCTTCTGCGGGACGCCGATGGCGTCGAGACGCGGCTGGAAGCGGGCAGCGAAGCCAGCTGCCATCCCATTTCCCCGACCCTGCCGCGCCTGCACGAAGCCATGGCGCTTCGCGACTGCTCTCTGCTCGCCATCGACAGCGCCATGCTGGCGCGCCAGCTCACCTGGGGCTCGACCCACCAGGACCTGATGCTGGAACTCAGCCAGGCTGGCGACAGCGAGTGGCTGGAAACCCTGCTCGCCAGCCCATTACTGGCCAGGGTGCCGCCAGCCAACGTGCGCAGCATGCTGGAGCGCCTGCGGCGGGTGGAGCTGCCGGCGGGCAGTCAGGTAATGGGGGAAGGGGAGACCGGGGACTGTTGCTACTTCCTGCAGTCCGGCCGCGCCGAAGTCATTCGTGGTGCCGGCAGCGAGCAGCAGTTGCTGGCCGAGCTCGAAGTGGGCGCCTGTTTCGGCGAGGAAGCGCTGCTGGGAGACTGCCCGCGCAACGCCAGCGTCACCCTGCTGGAAGACAGCGTGCTGCAGAGGCTGGACCGGGAGGACTTCCTCGAACTGCTCAAGGCTCCGGTAGTGGACGAGGTCAGCTTCGGCGAAGCGGTGCGCATGCTGGGTAGCGGCGGCCAATGGCTGGACGTGCGCCTGCAAGAGGAATACGAGCGCGCCCATGCGCCCCAGGCTCTGAACATGCCCCTGCATCTGCTGCGCCTGAAGGCGCGGCTGCTGAACGGCGGCGGGACCTATCTCTGCTATTGCGACAGCGGCAAGCGCAGCGCCAGTGCGGTGTTCATGCTTTCCCAACTGGGCTTTCGCGCCTACGCGCTGCGGGACGGTCTGGACGCCTTGCCGGCCTTGCAGCGGGATGCGCTGATCAGCGAGACCGGCTCTGGCTACCTGGCCCGTTCCGGCGGCCGGATCGAACGCAGCCGCTGATCCCCGCGTCGCGCAGCCAAGTTCATTTGAACGTGTGAAACCACGTCCTCAGGGCGTGGTCATGAGCCACCGGCTGAACACGTCGCGCACCCTACAGCGGTGCCAGCGGCCAGCGATCGCTGACCACGAAGGCGCGCTCCGCTTCCTTCCAGCGTCCATCCCCATCAGGTACCAGTCGCACCAGCAGGCGCGCGGGGCTGTCCGCCTCCAACTGTTCGCGCCAGTGCTGGAAGCGCTCCAGGTTCCAGCGATCCTCGGCTTCGCTGACGGCGGGCGCCAGCCAGGATTGCCGGGGCAGGGGCTGCCAGTTGCCGTCTGTTGTCTGCGCGAGAAAATCGTCCAGCTCGTTCTGGCGCAGCCATTGCCCGCGCAGGTGGCCAGGGTTGGCGCCTTGTGGTGCCGTGCAGTTCCCCGGCCAGGGGTAGAAGAGATAGCCGCCCAGCCAGAGTTCGGCGCTGGCCGGTTGGGCATCCAGCCGGTCCAGTACCTGGCGGCTTTCCGGGTTGGACGAGAGCGGCAGCTGGTGCTGGCTGAGGTGCTCCAGTTTGAGGTCGAGACGGTCGTGGCTGCCTGGCCCGAGCCACTCGGAGGTGTTGCTGCCGTCGCCATGGCGTGGCCCCAGGTAGAGCTTGATCGCCAGCTCCAGGTGGTGCACACCCTCGGCGTCACGCAGCAGCAGGTCGAGCTCGCCGAGGGTCTGGCCGGCGATGCGAATCGGCAGGTTGGCCGCCAGCAGCTCCACATCGGGGGCCTGGTTCAGGGCGAATTGCCAGAGACGCTCGTAGTAAAGGCCGAGGCGCCGGCTCGGAGCCTGCGCCAGCCATTGGTCGAGGACGGCGGGTTGCCGGTCGAGGTCGCACAGCCAGTCGGCGAGGCGATCGGGGTGGCTGAACCAGCCGCTGGCGCTGAGGGGATGGCGCTGGCGCCAGGGCGGCTGGCTGAGCAGCGGCGGAGAGAGCAGGGCCCACGCCAGGTCGCGTACACCGCAATGGTGCAGTTGTCGGGGCAGGTCGGTCAGCGATTCGAAGGCGTGCATGCTGCGAGCATAGCCGACGGCGGTTTGCCGCTGTCCGCTGCTATCCCCCATAATTTCGCCATTCCTCACCTTGCCAATGCCGTTCTGGAGTCCCATGGAGCAATTCCGCAATATCGGCATCATCGGTCGCCTGGGTAGTTCCCACGTGCTCGACACCATTCGCCGGCTGAAAAAATTCCTGCTGGACCGCCATCTCCACGTCATTCTCGAAGACACCATCGCCGAAGTGCTGCCGGGTCACGGCCTGCAGACGTCTTCGCGGAAGATCCTCGGTGAGGTGTGCGACCTGGTGATCGTCGTCGGCGGTGACGGCAGCATGCTTGGCGCCGCCCGCGCCCTGGCGCGGCACAACGTGCCGGTGCTGGGGATCAACCGCGGCAGCCTGGGTTTCCTCACCGACATTCGTCCCGACGAACTGGAAGTGAAGGTGGCCGAGGTGCTGGACGGCCGCTACAGCGTCGAGACGCGCTTCCTGCTGGAAGCCGAAGTCCGCCGCCACGGCGAGACCATCGGCCAGGGCGACGCACTGAACGACGTGGTGCTGCACCCCGGCAAGTCGACGCGGATGATCGAGTTCGAACTGCACATCGACGGCCAGTTCGTTTGCAGCCAGAAGGCCGACGGCCTGATCATCGCCACGCCCACCGGCTCCACCGCCTACGCGCTGTCCGCCGGTGGTCCGATCATGCATCCCAAGCTCGATGCCATCGTGGTCGTGCCCATGTATCCGCACACCCTGTCCAGCCGGCCCATCGTGGTGGACAGCACCAGTGAGCTGAAGATCGTGGTATCGCCCAATCTGCAGATCTACCCCCTGGTGTCCTGCGACGGCCAGAACCACTTCACCTGCGCCCCAGGCGACACCATCACGGTGGCCAAGAAGCCGCAGAAGCTGCGCCTGATCCACCCGCTGGATCACAACTATTACGAGGTCTGCCGGACCAAGCTGGGCTGGGGCAGCCGACTGGGTGGAGGCGACTGATGAGCCTCGATCCCGCCCGTGGCTATGACCTGATCGGCGACGTCCATGGTTGCGCCCATACCCTGGAGCGCCTGCTTGAGCGCCTGGGGTATCGCAAGCAGGGCGACGTCTGGCGGCACCCGCAGCGGATGGCGCTGTTCCTCGGCGACATCATCGACCGGGGGCCGCGTATCCGAGAGGCGCTGCACCTGGTGCATGCCATGGTGGAGGCCGGGCAGGCCCTGTGCATCATGGGTAACCATGAGTACAACGCACTCGGCTGGAGCACCCCCGCGCCACCGGGCAGCGGCCGGCATTTCGTCCGTGAACACACGCCGCGCCATACCCGGCTGATCAAGGAAACCCTGGAGCAGTTCGAAGGCCACCCGGCGGACTGGAGGGATTTCCTCGGCTGGTTCTACGAATTGCCGCTGTTCCTCGATGGCGGCCGTTTCCGCATGGTGCACGCCTGTTGGGACAGCGCAATGATCGCCGCCCTGCGGGACATGCATCCGGACGGGCGGATCAACGAGGCCTTCGTCAAGGCCGCTACCGACTCGTCCAGTTTTGCTGGTCGCGTGTTCGATCGCCTGCTGCGCGGTACCGACCTGCCGCTGCCCGGCGGCATGACCCTGACCGGCAGCGACGGCTTCACCCGTTCGGTGTTCCGCACCAAGTTCTGGGCGGAGGACCCGCAAACCTACGGCGACGTGGTGTTCCAGCCCGACGCACTGCCCGATCAGGTCGCCAGCCAGCCCCTGTCCCAGGCACACAAGTCGCGCCTGCTCAGTTACGGACCGCAGGAGCCCATGCTGTTCGTCGGCCACTACTGGCGGCGTGGCCGCCCGGCGCCCATCCGCGGCAACCTGGCCTGCCTGGATTACAGCGCAGTGATGTACGGCAAGCTGGTGGCCTATCGGCTCGACCAGGAAAGCCGGCTGGACCCGGACAAGTTCGTCTGGGTGGAAGTGGAGCGTCCCGAGGTGCCCCAATGAGTGCGGTGGAAGTATTGCGGTTGCCCCTGACGGTCGACCTTTCCGGCTTCATAACCCTGTTGCAACGTCTGGAAGTGCCTTACCGCGTCAGCGAGGAATCCGGCGAGCAGGTGCTCTGGGTGCCTGGGGATCAACTGGCGGAGCAGGTGCGCGGACTCTATGCGAGCTTCCCCGACGGCGATCCGCATTTCCAGCTGCAAGCGGAGGCGCCGAAGGCACCTGAACGGGCAGGATTCTTCGCTCAGCTCATGCACAGCCGCATCACCAGTCTGGTGCTGCTGGTCACCCTGGTAGTCGCTGCGCTTACCAACCTGGGGGACAACTTCTCGGTCATCCGCTGGCTGAGCTTCCAGGACTTCCAGATCGAGGGCGATTACGTCTACTTCTCGCCGCTGGCCGAGGGCCTGGGAGCGGGGCAGTGGTGGCGTCTGGTTTCGCCGATGCTGATCCACTTCGGCATTCTCCATCTGGCGATGAACGGCATGTGGTTCTGGGAGCTGGGCCGGCGCATCGAATCGCGCCAGGGCGGCTTCATGCTGCTGGTGCTGACCCTGGGCTTCAGCCTGGTATCGGACTTCGCCCAGTACTTCAGCAGCGGCGCGACCCTGTTTGGCGGTTTGTCCGGCGTGCTCTACGGCCTGCTCGGCCATTGCTGGGTGTTCCAGCGCCTGGCGCCGTGCCCGGCTTACCGGTTGCCGCCGGGCGTGATGGCGATGATGCTGGTCTGGCTGCTGATCTGCCTGTCCGGCCTGATCACCGCGCTGGGCTTTGGCGCCATTGCCAACGGTGCCCATGTCGGCGGCCTGGTTGCCGGCTGCGCCACCGGGCTGCTCGGCGGTGCATTGGCGCGCCTGCGTCGGTAGAATGCGCGCTCCGTCCCACTCCCAGGACCCGAATCGCCCATGTCGTCTTTTGCCCATCTGATCAGCAACATCACCCAGGATGTCTACGAAAGCCTCAAGCTGGCCGTGGAAATCGGCAAGTGGCCGGACGGCCGCAAGCTGACCCAGGAGCAGAAGGAGCTGTCGCTGCAGGCGGTGATCGCCTGGGAGCTGAAGAACCTGCCTGAGGAAGAGCGCACCGGCTACATGGGCCCGCAGGAGTGCAGCTCCAAGTCCGAAACCATCCCCAATATCCTGTTCAAGTCGAATTCGGTTCACTGATGCTGGAATTAGGACGTGGCGCACTCAGCAAGATGTCGGTGCGCCTTGAAACACCCGTGCAATACGGCTTCCGCCTCGGCGAGGCGGATATTGCGGCGAACCCGCTGATCGGCAAGCAGCTGCGCCTCGAGTTCCTCGGCGCCATTCATTGCATCCATTGCGGGCGCAAGACGAAGAAGAGCTTCAGCCAGGGTTACTGCTACCCCTGCTTTACCAAGCTGGCGCAGTGCGACAGCTGCATCGTCAGCCCGGAGAAGTGCCACTATGACCAGGGCACTTGCCGCGAGCCGGAGTGGGGCGAGCGCTTCTGCATGACCGATCATGTGGTCTATCTGGCCAACTCCTCGGGCGTCAAGGTGGGCATTACCCGTGCCAACCAGGTGCCGACCCGCTGGATCGACCAGGGGGCCAGTCAGGCCCTGCCGATCATGCGCGTGGCCACTCGTCAGCAATCCGGCTTCGTCGAAGACCTGCTGCGCAGCCAGGTGGCCGACCGGACCAACTGGCGCGCCATGCTCAAGGGCGAAGCGCCGCCGCTGGATCTCCAGAGCATTCGCGACGAGCTGTTCGACCATTGCGCGGAAGGCATCCGCGCGCTCCAGGACCGTTTCGGCCTCCAGGCCATCCAGCCGGTCAGCGATATCCAGCCCATCGAGATCAGCTATCCGGTGGACGCCTATCCGACCAAGGTCGTCAGCTTCGATCTGGACAAGACGCCGGTGGTGGAGGGTACGCTGCGGGGGATCAAGGGCCAGTACCTGATCCTCGACACCGGCGTGATCAACCTGCGCAAGTTCACGGCCTACCAGTTGGCCATCAGCGCCGCATAGCTCCGGGTCCCGGGCGAAGATCGCCTTCGCCCGGCGACTGTTCGTGCAGGCCCTTGTCATCAGGTCGGTGGGGTAATAGGCCATACTCCGACCTTGACCCATTCATCCAGAGCGGCCCAGGGTTTCGGGGCCGCCTCGCATTCAAAGAGACGACCATGCGCACCGAGCAACCGAAAGTCATCTACCTCAAGGATTATCAGGCCCCCGAGTACCTGATCGACGAGACCAACCTGACCTTCGAGCTGTACGAGGACCACACCCTGGTCCACGCCCAGTTGGTGATGCGCCGCAACCCCGAACGGGGTGAGGGCCTGCCGCCGCTGGTGCTCGACGGCCAGCAACTGGAGCTGCTGTCCCTGTCCATGGATGATCGCGAGCTGGGCTCCGCCGATTACCAGCTGGAAGACAGCCACCTGACACTGCAACCGGTGGCCGCCAGCTTCACCCTCGACAGCACCGTACGTATCCACCCGGAAACCAACACCGCGCTGGAAGGCCTGTACAAGTCCGGCAAGATGTTCTGCACCCAGTGCGAGGCCGAAGGTTTCCGCAAGATCACCTATTACCTCGACCGCCCGGACGTGATGAGCAAGTTCACCACCACCGTCAGCGCGGAACAGCATCGCTACCCGGTACTGCTGTCCAACGGCAACCCGGTGGCCAGCGGCGCGGAGGAGGGCGGTCGGCACTGGGCGACCTGGGAAGACCCCTTCAAGAAACCCGCTTACCTGTTCGCCCTGGTGGCGGGTGACCTCTGGTGCGTGGAAGACAGCTTCACCACCATGACCCAGCGTGACGTGGCGCTGCGCATTTATGTCGAGCCGGAGAACATCGACAAGGTCCAGCACGCCATGGACAGCCTGAAGAAGTCCATGCGCTGGGACGAAGAGGTGTATGGCCGCGAGTACGACCTGGACATCTTCATGATCGTCGCGGTGAACGACTTCAACATGGGTGCCATGGAGAACAAGGGGCTCAACATCTTCAACTCCAGCTGCGTGCTGGCCAAGGCGGAGACCGCCACTGACGCTGCGCACCAGCGCGTCGAGGCAGTTGTCGCGCACGAGTACTTCCACAACTGGTCGGGCAACCGTGTCACTTGCCGCGACTGGTTCCAGCTGTCGCTGAAAGAAGGCTTCACCGTATTCCGTGATGCCGAGTTCTCCGCCGACATGAACTCGCGCACCGTCAAGCGCATCGAGGACGTGGCCTTCCTGCGTACCAACCAGTTCGCCGAGGACGCCGGCCCCATGGCCCATCCGGTGCGCCCGGATTCCTTTATCGAGATTTCCAACTTCTACACCCTGACCGTCTACGAGAAGGGCTCGGAAGTGGTGCGGATGATCCACACGCTGCTGGGTGCCGAGGGCTTCCGCAAAGGCACCGATCTCTACTTCGAACGCCACGACGGCCAGGCCGTGACCTGCGACGACTTCATCAAGGCCATGGAAGATGCCAACGGCGTCGACCTGGCCCAGTTCAAGCGCTGGTACAGCCAGTCCGGCACTCCGCGCCTTCAGGTGGAAGACGGCTACGACGCGGTGGCGAAGACCTACAGCCTGACCTTCCGCCAGAGCTGCCCGGCCACTCCGGGCCAGAAGGACAAGCAACCCTTCGTCATTCCCGTGGAGCTGGGCCTGCTGGATGCTGCCGGCAATGACCTGCCGCTGCGCCTCACAGGCGAAGCCAAGGCGATGGGCGGCAATCGCGTGTTGTCGGTCACCGAGGCCGAGCAGACCTTCACCTTCGTCGATATCTCGGAGCGTCCGCTGCCGTCGCTGCTGCGCGGCTTCTCGGCGCCGGTGAAGCTTGCCTTCCCCTACGACCGCGACCAACTGATGTTCCTCATGCAGCACGATTCCGACGGCTTCAATCGCTGGGAAGCCGGGCAGCAGCTGTCGGTGCAGGTGCTGCAGGAGCTGATCGGCCAGCATCAGCGCGGCGAGAAGCTGGTGCTGGACCCGCGCCTGATCACTGCCTTCCGTACCCTGCTGGAAGACGATTCCCTCGATCAGGCGATGGTGGCCGAGATGCTCTCGCTGCCGAGCGAGGCCTATCTCACCGAAATCAGCGAAGTGGCCGATGTGGATGCCATCCACACCGCCCGCGAGTTTGCTCGCCAGTCCATCGGTGAGGCCCTGTTCCAGCCGCTGCTGGCCCGTTTCCAGGCCAATCGTGCGATCTCCCGTGATACCGGCTACGTGGCGGAGGCCGCTCATATTGCCCGCCGGACTCTGCAGAACATCGCCCTGTCCTACCTGATGCAGAGCGGCAAGCCGGAAGTGCTGGAGGCCTGCCAGGAGCAGTTCAGCGACTGCGACAACATGACCGAACGCCTCTCGGCCTTGGCCGTGCTGGTTAATTCCGGCTTCGAGCAGGAAAAGGCCGATGCGCTGGCGCGTTTCGCCGACTACTTCAAGGACGATCCGCTGGTGATGGATCAGTGGTTCAGCGTCCAGGCCGGCTGCGGCCTGCCGGGCGGCCTGGAGCGCGTCCAGGCGTTGATGGCGCATCCCGCCTTCACCCTGAAGAACCCGAACAAGGTGCGAGCCCTGATCGGCGCCTTCGCCAACCAGAACCTGGTGAACTTCCACCGGGGCGACGGTGCCGGCTACCGTTTCCTTGCCGACCATGTGATCACGCTGAACGCGCTCAACCCGCAGATCGCTTCCCGCCAGCTGGCGCCGCTCACGCGCTGGCGCAAGTACGACGCCAGTCGCCAGCAACTGATGAAGGCCGAGCTGGAGCGCATCCTCGCTTCCGGCGAGCTGTCCAGCGACGTCTTCGAAGTGGTCAGCAAGAGCCTCGCCTGACTCGCTTCCGACAGCCCGTGAAAGCGGGCTGTCATCCCTCCGAAATCTCTCCTTCAAGAAGTGTTACCGGTTAGCTCAGGTAACACTTTTTTGTTACTCAAGGAAATAATTCAGGGCGCGTTTATGCGCAAGCAGTCTGAAAAGGCCATAAATAGCTTGACCAGACAGCTTTTGGTATGAGCGTACATGCCCTGCAAGTGTGATCTTGAGTGACAAATCGAGCCAGATCGTCCGACAAGATCGGACAGAAAAAATGAAATTGATCAATGGATGATCAGTCACTTGTTTGACAGAAATTTGTCGCTTGTCTTGTGGAACTTTTCTGACGCGCATTTACGACTTGGCACCATGGTTGCAGAGCCGCTGATGATTCAGCCCTGTTTCGGTGCGTTCCGAGCGGGGTGTGCTCTGCGCTGGGGATTTCCTGCCGAAGCAAGACAAGGCCGCGAAGCGGCTGGACAAACAAGCCCGCCTGACGGGCTGCCAATAACAAAGTGATCAGTCCACGGAGTAAGACTCGATGGAGCTCAAGTCCCGCAAGCCCATGTTGCGTTTCGCACCGGCCAAGGCAGGTTTCGCCTTTGCCGGTATCCTGCCCCTGCTAGTAGCCGCCCAGGCGCAGGCAGTGGAGTTCAGCTTCGCCAACGACGAAATTTCCGGTTCTCTGGATACCACCGTTTCCTACGGCCAACTGTGGCGCGTACAGGGTCGCGATAAGAACAACGACGACATCAACACCAACGACGGTAACCGTAACTTCGATACCGGCCTGGTCTCCGAGGTCTACAAGATCACTTCCGACCTGGAAGCGACCTACAAGAACTACGGTATGTTCGTTCGTGGCACTGCTTTCTATGACACCCAGATCATGGACAAGCGCAACGACTACCTGGACAACAACAACCCGGTCCAGCCGAGCCAGAACTTCCCGAAAGACGACAGCTTCACCTACGAGACCCGCCACAAGGCCGGTCGTGATGCGCAGATCCTCGACGCCTACCTCTATGGCAACTGGGACGTGGCCGACATGCCAGTCACCGGCCGTATCGGCAAGCAGGTGTTCAACTGGGGTGAGGGCATCTTCTACCGCGGTGGCGTAAACACCACCAACCCGGTGGACGCCGCCAAGTTCCGCCTGCCGGGCTCCGAACTGAAGGAAGTGCTGGTGCCGGTGGAAGCCCTGAGCTTCAACGTCGGCCTGACCGAAAACCTGTCGATGGAAACCTTCTACCAGTGGAACTGGAAAGAATCGGCTATCGATCCGGTAGGCACCTACTACTCCGAGACCGACCTGTTCGCTGACGGCGGCAACACTGCCTATTCGACCCAGCCGCGTCTGCTGCCTCTCGCCGGAGCCTACTCGGCTCTCAGCAGCCAGGGTGTTGGCGGCCTGCAAGGCGGCCGTACCGTGGATGCCAATGGCAACATCAAGGTGGCTTCCATTGGTCCGGACATCAACGCCAAGAACGATGGTCAGTTCGGCGTGGCCTTCCGCTATATCGCCGAAGAGCTGAACTCCACCGAGTTCGGTTTCTACTTCGTCAACTACCACGCCAAAGAGCCCACCATCCAGGCTGACCTGGGCAGCTATCAGGGGCTGAATCTGCAGCAGATCGCCACTGGCGTTGTGAGCGGGCAAACCTTCCAGCAACTGATGCAAGCCGGCTTCACTCCGCAGCAGATCGCGACGGTCGCAGCAGGCGGTACCACTGGTGTTCCGGCTTTCGACGCGGCCATCGGCGGTGCTCTGAGCAACATCCCGAACATCGTGAACGCAGGCCTGTCCGACCCGACCTCGACCCTGTCTCAGGCAGTGGGCGGTCTGGCCACCATCGACGTCGCCAACCAGGTCAATGCCCGTCGCGAGTACGCCGAAGACATCCGCATGTACGGCTTCAGCTTCAACACCACCCTGGGCGACGCCTCGGTATTCGGTGAGCTGGCCTATCGTCCGAACCTGCCGATCGGCATCGCCACCACCAACGACCTGCTGGGCGACCTGCTGCTCCAGGCGCCGCAACTGGCGTCCGGCAGCACCGTCAACATCGGCGGTCAGGACGTGCAACTGGGCGACTCGATTCACAACTCCGAACGCGTAGAAGCCTTCAACACCTCTCTGGGCACCATCTACAACTTCGGTCCGTCGCTGTCCTTCGACTCCCTGATCGGCGTGGCTGAACTGGCGTCCGAGCACCTGCGCGGCAGCGATCTGCAGTACACCGCGTTCAACGGCAAGAAGCGCTACTACTCCGGCCGTGGCAACAACTCCTACGTGTCCGGCGGCGATCGCGATGACCAGGTCAACAAGAACGCCTACGGCTACACCCTGCTGGTGTCCGGTACCTGGAACGACGTCTACGCGGGCGTGAACATCTCCCCCTACGTCGTCTACAAGGACGACTTCGAGGGCAACTCCTACCAGACCGGCAGCTTCATCGAAGGTCGCAAGGCATACACCCTCGGCGTCAAGGCGACCTACCTGAACAGCCTGGAAGCCGAACTGCAGTACACCGAGTTCTACGGCGGCGGCCAGAACAACTCGGTACGCGACCGCGACAACATCGGCTTCAACGTCAAGTACTCCTTCTAAGCACAAGAACAATACGGGCGCCCTGGCGGCGCCCGATACAGACTCATCACGGAGAACCCACATGCTGAAAAAGCTTTCGCTGATTAGCGCCGCGGTTGCCCTGGCGCTCTCCGCCAGCGCCGCCCTGGCCTCGGTTTCGACCCAGGACGCCGCCAAGCTTGGCGCCAGCCTGACCCCCTTCGGTGCCGAGAAGGCCGGCAACGCCGCTGGCACCATCCCGGCCTGGACCGGTGGCATCACCCAGGCTCCGGCTGGCTACAAGTCCGGCCAGCACCATCCGGACCCGTTCCCGGAAGACAAGCCGCTGTTCACCATCACCAAGGCGAACCTGGACCAGTACAAGGCCAACCTGACCCCGGGTCAGATCGCCCTGTTCAACGCCTACCCGAACAGCTTCCAGATGCCGGTGTACCAGACCCGTCGCTCCGGCTCTGCGCCGCAGTGGGTGTATGACAACACCGTCAAGAACGCCACCACAGCCAAACTGCTGGACGGCGGCAACGGCTTCTCCGATGCCTATGGCGGCATCCCGTTCCCGATTCCGCAGAACGGCGTGGAAGCCCTGTGGAACCACATCACCCGTTACCGTGGCTCCTACATCGTGCGCCGCGCTTCGGAAGTGGCCGTGCAGCGCAATGGCGACTACTCGCTGGTGACGTCGCAGCAGGAAGCCCGGTTCAAGTACTACAACCCGCAAGGTACTTACGCCGACCTGAACAACATCCTGTTCTACTACCTGTCCTTCACCAAGAGCCCGGCTCGCCTGGCTGGTGGTGCGACCCTGGTCCACGAGACCCTCGACCAGGTGAAGGAACCGCGCCAGGCCTGGGGCTACAACGCCGGCCAGCGTCGCGTGCGCCGTGCACCTAACCTTGCCTACGACACTCCGATTGCTGCTGCCGACGGCCTGCGTACCGCCGACGACACCGACATGTTCAACGGCGCTCCGGACCGTTACGACTGGAAGCTGGTGGGCAAGAAGGAAATCTACATCCCGTACAACAACTACAAGGTTTCCAGCCCTGAGGTTAAGTACAAGGACCTGCTGCAGCCCGGCCACCTGAACCCGGCCTTTACCCGCAACGAACTGCACCGCGTGTGGGTCGTGGAAGGCACCCTGAAGTCCGGCGCCCGCCACATCTACTCCAAGCGCACCCTGTTCCTCGACGAGGACAGCTGGCAAGCCGCTGTGGTCGACCAGTACGACGGCCGTGGTGAACTGTGGCGCGTATCGGTGGCGTACCTGAAGAACTACTACGACCTGCCGACCACCTGGTCCGCACTCGACGTGTTCCACGACCTGCAGGCCCGCCGCTACCACGTGCAGAACCTGGACAACGAAGAGCCGACCACCATCGACTTCACCCAGGCCACTCCGGACGATGGCTACTTCAAGCCGTCCGCCCTGCGTCGTCGCGGTACTCGCTGATCCCGCAGTGCTCCATGAAAAAGGCCGCTACTCGTAGCGGCCTTTTTCTTTTGGGGAACGGGAATGCCGTGTTACAGAGCGCCACCTGCGCTTAACAAAACATAACGTCCCGCTGATTGTGCGCGCTTTCCAAAGCTGGCTAGGATTAGTGCGCTGCCTGCCCTGGGCAGCGTCCACCTATAACAAAAAGGGGAAAGGTGTATGAGTGAGCCCGTCATGCGGCGCACCCCGTCCGGCCTCTCCGTGGATAGCCTCCACAAGCCGACGTTCCGCTACCACTCGCCGCTGGCCAAAGCGCTCTCGCTGTTCAGTGTGCTCTCTGTCCTTGCTGTAGCCGCTGCGCCCATTACCGCATCCGCGCTGGCCGCTGATGCACCCGTCCTCTCCATCGAATCGCCCAAGGCCGTAAGCAGCCTGCTGCTCGACGTCGCCCACGCGGGCAAGCGCCTGGTGGCCGTTGGCGACCGTGGCCACATTCTCTATTCCGACGACAACGGCAAGTCCTGGACCCAGGCCAAGGTGCCTACCCGCCAGATGCTCACCGCTGTCTTCTTCATCGATGACAAGAAAGGCTGGGCTGTCGGTCACGACGCGCAGATCCTCGCCAGCGAGGACGGCGGCGCGACCTGGACCCAACAGTTCGAAGACCTGCAACGGGAAGCCCCGCTGCTGGACGTCTGGTTCAAGGACGCCAGCACCGGCTTCGCCGTGGGCGCCTATGGCGCGCTGCTGACCACCCGCGACGGTGGCAAGAACTGGGAAGACGTCAGCGACCGCCTCGACAACGAAGACCAGTACCACCTCAATGCCATCGCCGCCGTGAAGGACTCCGGTCTGTTCGTGGTAGGCGAGGCCGGCAGCATGTTCCGCTCCGCCGACTGGGGCGAGACCTGGGAGCGCCTCGAAGGCCCCTACGAGGGCTCGCTGTTCGGTGCCCTCGGGACCGCCGAGCCGGGCGTCGTGATCGCCTACGGTCTGCGTGGCCACCTGTTCCGTTCCGCGGACTTCGGCAACACCTGGGAAACCGTGCCGCTGAAAGCCGGCAATGGTGAACTGGAGTTCGGCCTGTCCGGCGGCGCCTTGCTGCCCGATGGCAGCCTGGTGGTCGTCGGCCACGGCGGCAGTGTGCTGAAGAGCACCGACAGTGGCCGCAGCTTCACCGTGGTGAACCGCAGCGATCGACTGTCGCTGGCCAGTGTCATCGCCGACGAGAAAGGCAACCTGATCCTGGTGGGACAGGGCGGTGTACGCGTAGCGTCCCCGACCGGCGCCGAGCTGGGCCAACTATAAGAAAAGGCGGAGAGTTTCGATGAGTACCCATCACCAGGACAAGGCGACCTTCCTGGAGCGCCTGATCTTCAACAACCGGCCGGCGGTGATCGTCATCTGCCTGCTGGTCAGTGTCTTCCTCTTCTGGCAGGCCATGCACGTACGGCCGTCCACCAGTTTCGAGAAGATGATTCCGCTGCATCATCCGTACATCCAGAAGATGCTCGAACACCGCAATGACCTGGCCAACCTGGGCAACACCGTGCGTATCTCGGTGGAAGCGGTCAACGGCGACATCTTCAGCAAGGAGTACATGGAGACCCTGCGTCAGATCCACGACGAGGTCTTCTACATTCCTGGCGTCGACCGTTCCGGCCTGAAGTCCCTGTGGAGCCCGAGCGTTCGCTGGACTGAAGTGACCGAGGAAGGCTTCGCCGGCGGCGAGGTCATCCCGCAGACCTACGACGGCTCCGCGGCCAGCCTGGAAGAGCTGCGCAACAACGTGCTCAAGTCCGGCCAGATCGGCCGCCTGGTAGCCAACAACTTCAAGTCCAGCATCGTCGACGTGCCCCTGCTCGAGTCCTACCCGGACCCGAACGACCAGGGCAAGCTGATGAAGCTCGACTACCGCCAGTTCTCCCACGAGCTGGAAGAGAAGATCCGTGACAAGTACCAGGCCCAGAACCCCAACGTGAAAGTCCACGTGGTGGGCTTCGCCAAGAAGGTGGGCGACCTGATCGATGGTTTGATCATGGTGGTGATGTTCTTCGGCATCGCCTTCCTCATCACCCTGGTGCTGCTCTACTGGTTCACCTGGTGTATCCGCAGCACCATCGCCGTGCTCATCACCACGTTGGTGGCGGTGGTCTGGCAGTTGGGCCTGATGCACACCGTGGGCTTCGGTCTCGACCCGTACTCGATGCTGGTGCCGTTCCTGATCTTCGCCATCGGTATTTCTCACGGCGTGCAGAAGATCAACGGTATTGCCCTGCAATCCAGTGATGCCGACAACGCCCTGACGGCAGCCCGGCGCACGTTCCGCCAGCTGTTCCTGCCCGGCATGATCGCGATCCTGGCGGACGCCGTGGGCTTCATCACCCTGCTGATCATCGACATCGGCGTGATCCGCGAGCTGGCCATCGGCGCCTCCATCGGTGTGGCGGTGATCGTCTTCACCAACCTGATCCTGCTGCCGGTTGCCATCTCCTACGTAGGCATCAGCAGTAAGGCCATCGAGCGCAGCAAGAAGGACGCCAAGCGCGACCATCCGTTCTGGCGCCTGCTGTCCAACTTCGCCCACCCGGTTGTAGCGCCGATCTCCGTGGTCATCGCTCTGATCGGCTTCGGTGGCGGCCTGTGGTACGGCCAGAACCTGAAGATCGGCGACCTCGACCAGGGCGCTCCGGAACTGCGTCCGGACTCGCGCTACAACCAGGACAACAACTTCATCATCAACAACTACTCCACCAGCTCTGACGTATTGGTGGTCATGGTCAAGACCGGCCCCGAGGGCTGCTCCACCCATGAGGCCCTGGCGCCGGTGGATGAGCTGATGTGGAAGATGGAGAACACGCCGGGCGTGCAGTCCGCCATCTCCATGGTCACCGTCTCCAAGCAGGTGATCAAAGGGATGAACGAAGGCAACCTGAAGTGGGAAACCCTGTCCCGCAACCAGGACGTGCTGAACAACTCCATCAGCCGCGCTGAAGGCCTGTACAACTCCGACTGCTCGCTGGCACCGGTTCTGGTGTTCCTCAACGATCACAAGGCCGAGACCCTGTCCCGCGCCGTGGCCGTGGTGGAAGAGTTCGCCAAGGAACACGACAAGGACGGCCTGCAGTTCCTCCTGGCCGCCGGTAACGCCGGCATCGAAGCGGCCACCAACGAGGTGATCGCCCAGGCTGAACTGACCATCCTGATCCTGGTGTACATCTGCGTTGCCGTGATGTGCCTGATCACCTTCCGCTCCATTGCCGCGACCCTGTGCATCGTGCTGCCGCTGATCCTCACCTCGGTGCTGGGCAACGCGCTCATGGCCTGGCTGGGTATCGGCGTGAAAGTGGCGACCCTGCCGGTGATCGCGCTGGGTGTGGGTATCGGTGTCGACTACGGCATCTACATCTACAGCCGCCTGGAAAGCTTCCTGCGTGCTGGCCTGCCCCTGCAGGAGGCCTACTACGAGACCCTGAAGTCCACCGGCAAGGCCGTGCTCTTCACCGGCCTCTGCCTGGCCATCGGCGTCGCCACCTGGATCTTCTCGGCCATCAAGTTCCAGGCCGACATGGGGCTGATGCTGACCTTCATGCTCCTCTGGAACATGTTCGGTGCCCTGTGGCTGCTGCCTGCCCTGGCGCGCTTCCTGATCAAGCCTGAGAAACTTGCAGGCAAGGTCGGTGGTTCGCTGCTGGCCCACTGAGCCTGATCGCTTGAAAAAGAACCGCGGCCTTGGCCGCGGTTTTTTTATGGGCGCGAATTGTTGTTGCTACTCGTAGGTTGCGGCTGAGCGCAGCGAAGCCCAACGATCGTAATCGAACCCCCACGTTGGGCCTCGCCAAGCTCGGACCAACCTACGCGTGCCTCATCCCCGCAAGGGAACGCGGCTGCCGGCATTAGGATTACTCGTAGGTTGTGGCAGAGCGCAGCGAAGCCCAACGTAACGGGTTGAACCCCTGCGTTGGGCCTCGCCATACGGCAGGTTGGCGAATGAATTCGCCTTACAGGGAAAGCGAGAAGACCGACCTCTTGCGCGGACTGACCCCCTCTCCCTCTGGGAGAGGGCGGGGGTGAGGGAGGCCTAGTCTGGCTGGAACTTCGGAGGGGAGGCCGGCGGCCTCCTTCGCGAATGAATTCGCCCCCACAGGGACGTGCAAAGCTCAGGCGGAGTGGAGAGGGTCAGCGCGGATACAGCGGCGGCAACTGGCTCGGATCGCCCGTGGTTTGCTGTTCCACCACGAGGGCGGGGAGG
This sequence comes from Pseudomonas sp. BN411, assembly GCF_029871235.1. Classification (GTDB taxonomy): domain Bacteria; phylum Pseudomonadota; class Gammaproteobacteria; order Pseudomonadales; family Pseudomonadaceae; genus Metapseudomonas. The sequence goes on along the minus strand of NZ_SSOM01000083.1, from coordinate 90,652 downwards.
GCGCGGATGGCTTTCCACAGGTCTTCACCCTGCCAATGCTGGCCGGCTTCGCTGTAGAGGGCACCGTTGAGCCCGTCCATGGCATCGGACAGCGGGACGAAGCGGGCGGCCATGTCGGCGAGGGTTTCCGGCTGCTGGCGGGCCCAGTTGTCGAGGGCCTGGCGAGTGGCGTGAGAATCGTTGGATTGGCAGGCGCGGCGCAGTTCGTCCAGCAGGGTGCGCGGGCTCGGGCCGGTCTGGACCGTAGGCAGGATCGCCGGTTGGCGGCGTGCGCGCCACCAGAGGCCGAAGCCCAGCAGGGTGGTGCAGGCGAGCAGGGCGCAGGCGAGTTGCCAGGGCCAGAGCCGCGCCAGGACAACCGCATTGCCGACCGCTGTTCCCGCGCTCTGCGCCGGGTTGGCTTCCAGCTCGGGGTTGATGGCGACCTCCAGGGTCCGTGCGGCGATCTCGCTGCGTTCCAGGCGGTTATCCCGGGTGTTCCACCAGGTGATGCTGACCGCCGGCAATTCCAGGCGGCCGTTGGTGGTGGGCACCAGCGCTTCGCGCTCTTCGCGGCTGCCAATGAGCCCGCGCTCGTCGATCTTGTTGCCCAGTTGCGGCTGGTCGGGATAGCGCCGCAGGCCCTGGGCCTGGGTGGCTGGCAGGGGAGGGATCTGCGCGCTGGAAAGGCCTTCGACGTTCAGCATCAGGCTGCGGGTCAGCGAGTCGCCAGTCTGTACGCTGCCGGGGTCCGGGCTCCAGGACTCGGTCAGGACCAGGTTGCGTGCCGGCAGCCACGGCACGTCGGCCGGGTAGTCGGCGGGCTTGGGCAGCACGGTGAGCGGGATGCGCGGCGAGTTCACCCGGGTCTGCTTGCCGGGGCGGGGGCCGAAGGGCTGGTAGCCGGTTTCGCTGGCAGGGTCCACCAGAGTGGCGCTGAACACCTGCGGAGGGATGTTCAGCACACCACTCTTCTGCGGGAAGACCGCATAACGCACCTCGATCACGCCGTGGCGCACGCCGTTGATTTCTTTCTCGTAGGTGCGCGGATCGCCCAGTTGTTCGACGCGGGCGTCGTCCATCTGCAGGGGACTCAGGCTGCTGTCGTCGTAGAGGGAAACCGAGTGGTAGATGCGCAGGGTGAGGATGGCCTGGGCCTGCACGTAGACGTTTTCCTGGTCCAGGCTGGCGTCGATGAACACCGGGGCGAGGTTGCTGCTGCCGGATTTCTCGGACTTCTCGGCCTTCGCCACCTGCAGGGTGATGGGCGCGCTGTGGACGTCCCCCAGCTTCAGCGCCGGAATGGTGACGAAGCCGGTTTGTTTCGGTTGCAGGGTAATGATCCAGCGGGTGGCTCGGTCGTTCTTGCCGTTGAGGGTGCTGAGCTGGTTGATCTGACGGGTGCCGAGCACCTCGAAGGTGGCGTCCAGCGGCGTCAGGTCAGGCTTGCCGAACAGGGTCGGGTCGGAGGATTCGAGGGTCAGCTCGACGGTCTCGCCCTCACTCAGCCGCGTCCGGTCGACGTTGGCGGAAAAGCCGGCGGCCTGGACGGCCAACGCCAGCAGGCTGAGGAGAAGGGTGCATAGCAGGCGCGTCATTACTGTTCTTCCTGGCGCTGTTGCTGTTCATACCAGAACTTGCGGCGCAGCAGTTCGGCGGGGTCGTCCGGAATCTGCCGCAGCCATTGTTCGAGGGCCTGGCGACGCTCTTCGCCCAGGGGTTCGGCACTGGCGGTCTGGGCCTGGGCGGCATTCGTAGGTGTAGCTTCTTCGGCGGTGCCGCCGGTGGCGGAACGAGTCTGGCCGCCCGGCTGGGTTTCGCCGCTGCCTTGCTGCGGAGCCTTGTTGTCCGCGTCCTGCTCACCGGACTGGGTGTGCGCTGCGTTCTGCTCGCCGGTCTGTCCAGCCTGTTGTTGCTCACTGCCTTGCTGGTCAGGGTCGTTGCTACTGGCTTCGGCCTCGCGCTGTCGCAACAGTTCCTCCACCAGTGCCTTGTTCTTCTTTGCCGCAGACAGGTCGGGCTGGCGTTGCAGCGCGGAATCGTAGGCGTCGATCGCAGCTTCCAGCTCCCCTGCCTGGGCCAGGGCATTGCCGCGGTTGTAGTGGTCCGTCGCGTTGTCACCCTGGGCGAAGCGAGCGGCGGCCTCGGCATAATCGCCGGCCTGGTAGAGCGCCATGCCTTGCCAGCGTGGATCGTTGAAATGCAGGGCCGCCTCGGCAGGCTGCTGGGCTTGCAGCAGGCGCTGGCCCTGCTGGTCCGGGCGTAGCCAGAGGTCCTCGAAATCCATGGCCAGGCTGGGGCGCGGCAGTACCAGCAACAGCGGCAGGCAGAACAGCCAGCCTCGGCGCCCGGCACAGGCTGCGATCAGCAACAGGGGGAGCAGCAGCCAGTGGCCCTGGTCGGCCCAGGCCGCCAGGCGGGCAATTTCGCCGGTGTCGCGCAGGCTACCGGGACCATCGAGCAAGCCCAGATTGCGCAGGTCGTCCTCATCGAGCTGGACACTGCTGTAGCGGCCGCCCAGCTCGGCGGCGAATCGGCGCAGCTGGCCACTGTCGAGCTTGGGCAGGAGGATGGCGCCGTGGTCGTCCTTGAGGAAGCCGCCATCCTCCTGGGCGATGGGGGCGCCCGCCGCCGTGCCGATACCGAGGATGGCCAGACGCTCCGAGCGGGACCCGAGGGCTTTGCGGATACCGGTCTGTTCCTGTTCGTCGAGGCCACTGGTAATCAGCAGCAGGCGGCCCTGACCCTGGGCCCCCTGTTCCAGCAACTTGAGGGCCCTGGCGACGGCCAGGTCGGCGCGGTGCCCCTTCTCCGGCATGATCGAGGGCTTCAGGGCGTCGATCAGGTTGAGGCTGGTCATCAGGTCGTCGGACAGCGGCACCAGGCTGTGGGCGCTGCCGGCGTAGACGATGATTGCTGTCTGCGCGTCGCGACGGGCGTCCAGCAGGTCGCGCAGCTTGCGCTTGGCCTGCTCCAGGCGGCTCGGTGCGATATCGGTGGCAAGCATCGATGGCGTCAGCTCCAGCATCACCACCAGCGGGTCGGCACGTTTCTGCGTGCTTTGTTCCATCAGTTGCCAGCTGGGCCCCAGCAGCGCCACCAGACACAGCATCCAGGCCAGGCCGAGGGCCAGCCAGGGCAAGCGGTTGTTGCCCAGGCGGCCGCCGCTGAGCAGCCAGGGCTGGAAGGCCCGGGGCAGCAGTTGCTCCCAGCGTCCGCTGCGGCGTTCACGGTGCCAGAGTTGCCAGAGCAGCCAGCCCAACAGGGGCAGCAGAAGCAACCAGACAGGGCGCAGCCAGTGGGGCCAGAGCTCCATCATGTGCGCCTCCGCAGCCACTGCGGCCGCTGCTGCTGGGCGTGGGGCCAGAGCACGCGGCAGACCAGCGCGATGCTCAGCAACAGGGCACCCGCCAGGGGCCAGCTGTAGAGGGAGTAGGCCGGGCGTGCCTGGCTGGCGCGTTGGGTCACCGGTTCAAGGTGGTCGAGGCTTTGCTCGATCTGTTCCAGTTCCTGGCTGCTGCGCGCGCGGAAGTACTGGCCGCCCGTCTGTTCGGCGATGGCGGTCAGGGTGGGTTCGTCGAGGTCCATGCTGGGGTTGAGCCCGAGGATGCCGAGCACGTCGCTCTGCTCCGGATCGGCGCCGATACCGATGGTGTAGATCTTCACCTGCTCCTCGGCCGCCAGGCGCGCGGCGGTCAGCGGGTCGATCTCGCCGCCGGTATTGGCACCGTCGGTGATCAGGACCAGTACGCGGCTGTTGGCGGGGCGCTGGCGCAGGCGTTTCACTGCCAGGCCGATGGCGTCGCCGATGGCGGTGTTCTTGCCGGCGATGCCGATCAGGGCTTCATCCAGCCAGGTGCGCACGGTTTCGCGGTCGAATGTCAGCGGCGCCTGCACGTAGGCCTGGCTGCCGAACAGGATGAGGCCGATGCGATCGCCGCGGCGACCGTCGATGAACTCGCCCATCAAGTGCTTCACCAGCGTCAGCCGGCTGACGTCTTCTTCTTCCCACTTCATGTCGGCGTAGTCCATGGAACCGGACACATCCACCGCCAGCAGCAGGTCGCGACCGCTGATAGGAATCGGCTGCGGCTCGCCGACCCATTCCGGGCGGGCGGCAGCGCAGAGCAGCAATAGCCAGAGCAGAACGAAGGGGGCCTGCTGGCGCCAGGCTGGCAGGTTGGCACGGGCGCGCCGGCCGATCAGGCCTTCGAGGTCGGCGAGGAAGCTCACCTTGAGCGCCGCGTCGCCGCTGTCCGCCGGCGGCAGCAGTACCCGCAGCACCCAGGGCAGCGGGGCGAGGATGAAGATCCAGGGCCAGGCGAACTCAAACATGCTTGCGGATCCAGGTCTCGACGGACTGGTAGAGGCCGGCGATGGCCTTGTCATCCAGTTTGCACTGCGGGCGATAGGCGCCTTCGACCAGGATCATCCAGCGGGTCAGGCCAGCGGCCGGGCAGCGGTTGTCGAGGTAGGCCAGCCAGGCGCGGCCGCTCAGGGTGTGGCTGTGATCTCCGGGGTAATGCATGCGGCATAGACGCTTGAGCAGTCCGTTGAGCTCCTGCAACCAGGGGCCGGCCGGCGCACTGTCATAGGGTTTGGGCAGGCGCGACAGTTCTTCCAGCGCAGCCTGGCGCGCCGGGTCCAGCGGTTGTTCGGTTTCCACGGCATCCTGCCGCATTTGCCGCTGCCACCAGTGCCACAGGCCCCAGCCCAGCAACCCGAGCAGCGGTGGCAGGCACCACCAGCCGGGAGCGGGGGGCCACCACGATATGGCGGCCGGGGCGATGAGCGGCTCCAGCCCATCCAGAGGGTTCATCGCGCACCCCGGTGCTGCAGGTAGTCGCGCAGTTGCTCGATCATGCCTTCCTGGGTCGACAGCGGCAGCAGCAGGACGCCGAGGCGCTGGGCCAGGCGTTCCCAGCGTGCGACGCGGGCTTCGCCCTGTTCGCGGTAGGCCTGGCGCAGGTCCGCCGCGTGGGTGTCCAACTCCAGTTGGGCGCCCTGCTCGGCGAAGCGCAACAGGCCGGCTGCAGGCAGGGCGTGGTCCAGTGGGTCGGAAACCGGCATGAGGATCAGGTCGGTATGGCGGGCGAGCAGGGCGATCTGTTGTTCGGCGGTATCGGACAGCGCGCGTTCGTCGCAGAGAATCACCACCAGGCTGCCCGGACGCAGCACCTCGCGGGCGCGGCGCAGGGCCAGGCTGAAGCCCTCGCGCTGTGAGCTGCCCGGGCTGCCGAGGGCCTGGTTGGCGCGGGCCAGGCGGCTGAGCAGTTGCAGCAGGCTCTGCTTGCTGCGCCGCGGCTTGATTTCGTGGTGGTCATGGTCGCTGAACACCAGGCCGCCGACCCGGTCGTTGTGGGCCAGCGCCGCCCAGCCAATGAGGCTGGCGGCTTGGGCGGCGAGCACCGACTTGAATACCAGCCCGGTGCCGAAGAACAGACGCTGGGTCTGTTCGACCATGATGAACACCGGCCGCTCACGTTCTTCGTGGAACAGCTTGGTATGGGGTTCCTGGGTGCGTGCGGTGACACGCCAGTCGATGGTGCGGACGTCGTCGCCGGCCTGGTAGATGCGCACCTGGTCGAAATCCACGCCACGGCCACGCAGCTTGGAATGGTGCAGGCCGATCAGCGGGCTGCGGCGCGCGGGGCTGGAGAACAACTGCACCTCCCGGACCCGGTGGCGCATGTCGATCAGCTCGGCCAGGTCCACGTGCACGCCTTCCGCGCTGGCGGCCGGCGGGGCATCGCCGGGCGTCGCCGGGCGGCGCTTCCTGACCCGGAACTTCCAGGCCGCCGCTTTCAGGCGCATCAGGCCACCGCTACCACATCCAGGATGCGCTGGATCACCCGGTCCTGGTCGATACCGGCAGCTTCTGCTTCGAACGAGAGAATAATGCGATGGCGTAGCACGTCGAAGAGCACCGCCTGGATGTCTTCCGGGCTGACGAAGTCGCGACCGGCCATCCAGGCATGGGCGCGAGCACAGCGGTCGAGGGCGATGGAGCCGCGCGGGCTGGCGCCCCAGGCCAGCCACTCGGCCAGCTCGGGGTCGAACTTGGCCGGGGTGCGGGTGGCCATGACCAGGTGCACCAGGTACTCCTCCACCGCGTCGGCCATGTAGAGCCCGAGGATTTCCTTGCGCGCGGCGAAGATCGCCTGCTGGCTGACCTGATGCTCGGCCTTGGTTTCGCCGTGCAGCGCTTCGCCCCGCGCCTGCTGGAGGATCTTGCGTTCCACCGAGGCATCCGGGAAACCGATGCGCACGTGCATCAGAAAACGGTCGAGTTGGGCTTCAGGCAGGGGGTAGGTGCCTTCCTGTTCAATGGGGTTCTGGGTCGCCATCACCAGGAACAGCGGCGGCAGGTCGTAGGTCGAGCGGCCGATGGACACCTGGCGCTCGGCCATGGCCTCCAGCAGCGCCGACTGCACCTTCGCCGGTGCGCGGTTGATCTCGTCGGCCAGCACCAGGTTGTGGAAGATCGGTCCCTGCTGGAAGACGAAACTGCCGTTTTCCGGGCGGTAGATCTCGGTGCCGGTAATGTCCGCCGGCAGCAGGTCCGGGGTGAACTGGATGCGATGGAACTCGGCTTCCACACCGTCCGCCAGGTCCTTGATGGCCTTGGTCTTGGCCAGGCCGGGCGCGCCCTCCACCAGCAGGTGGCCGTCGGCTAGCAGCGCGATCAGCAGGCGATCGATGAGTTTTTCCTGGCCGAGAATCTGGGTGGAAAGGAAGTTACGCAGGGCGACTAGCGCTTCACGGTGTTCCATCGATGGGCTCGTTGAACTGGGGAAAAGAGAGCTGTAAGCCCTCAGGTGATGACGCATAACTTTAATCCAGACCAGGGGAGGCGGCCTAGAAGAGCCTGAATTCAGGCGATGGTTCCGTGACGCGGGCGAATATTCGTGGGCGTTGCGCGGCCCATTCCTACACCTTCGGGTCGAGAGTACGGCATTGGTAAAAGCGGACTCTGATTGAACGAATATGTCGCAGCGCCGTAAGCGTCCCGCATTGCTCCCTCGTTAAGCTTTCGCGGCAATGGTGACCGCCGGGTCGCAGTTGTCCCCCGGCGTTCTCCCGGAGCAGGGTCACACTGCCCGGATCGACCTGTGGCCCTTCCTCCGCACGTAGGCGTTCTACGCTTAATTCCAACGAAACGAGCCCAGCGGAGCACAACCATGACGTCCTTCACCGCAGCCAGCAAAGCCGACTTCCAGCACCAACTGCAAGCGGCCCTGGCGCAGCACGTCAGCGAAAAGGCGTTGCCACAAGTAGCCCTGTTCGCCGAGCAATTCTTCGGCATCATCGCGCTCGACGAACTGACCCAGCGCCGGCTGTCCGACCTTGTCGGCTGCACCCTCTCGTCCTGGCGCCTGCTGGAGCGCTTCGACCCCGCCAACCCTGAAGTGCGGGTGTTCAACCCCGACTACGAGAAGCACGGTTGGCAATCCACCCACACCGCCGTGGAAGTGCTGCACCCGGACATCCCGTTCCTCGTCGACTCGGTACGCATGGAGCTGAACCGCCGCGGCTACAGCATCCACACCCTGCAGAACAACGTCATCAGCGTGCGCCGCAATGCCAAGGGCGACCTGGTGGAAGTCCTGCCCAAGGGCAGCCAGGGCAAGGACGTGCGCCAGGAATCGATGATGTTCCTGGAGATCGACCGCTGCGCCAACAACGGCGCCATGAAGACCCTAGAAAAGGCCCTGCTGGAAGTGCTGGGCGATGTCCGCGTGGCCGTGGCCGATTTCAAGCCGATGAAGGCCAAGGCCCAGGAACTGCTGGCCTGGCTGGACAAGGCCAAGCTCAAGGTCGATGGCGAAGAGCTGGCCGAAGTGAAGGTGTTCATGGACTGGTTGCTGGACGACCACTTCACTTTCCTGGGTTATGAAGAATTCACCGTGGCCGACGAGAAGAGCGGCGGCCACCTGGTCTACGACGAGAAATCCCTGCTGGGTGTCTCCAGGCTGCGTCGCGCCGGCCTGAAGAAGGAAGAGCTGCATATCGAGACCGAGGCCCTGGAGTATCTGCGCGGGCCGATGCTGCTGTCCTTCGCCAAGGCCGCCGAGCCGAGCCGCGTGCACCGTCCGGCCTACCCGGACTTCGTGTCCATCCGCGAACTGGATGCCAAGGGCAAGGTGATCAAGGAGTGCCGCTTCATGGGCCTCTACACCTCGGCCGTGTACGCCGAAAGCGTCGGCCGCATCCCCTACATCCGCCGCAAGGTGGCCGAGATCCAGCGCCGCTCCGGCTTCGATGCCAAGGCCCACCTGGGCAAGGAACTGGCCCAGGTACTGGAAGTGCTGCCGCGCGACGACCTGTTCCAGACCCCGGTGGACGATCTGTTCACCACGGCCATGTCCATCGTGCAGATGCAGGAACGCAACAAGATCCGCCTGTTCCTGCGCCGCGATCCCTATGGCCGCTTCGCTTACGCCCTGGCTTATGTCCCGCGTGACGTCTACTCCACCGAGACCCGCCTGAAGATCCAGCAGATCCTGATGGAGCGCCTGCAGGCCAGTGACTGCGAGTTCTGGACCTTCTTCTCCGAGTCCGTGCTGGCTCGGGTGCAGTTCATCCTGCGCCTGGACCCGAAGAACAAGCTGCACGTCGATACGGCGATGCTGGAGAAGGAAGTCATCCAGGCCTGCCGTTCCTGGAAGGACGACTACGCCAGCCTGATCAACGAAAGCTTCGGCGAAGGGCAGGGCACCCGCGTGCTGGCCGACTTCCCGAAAGGCTTCCCGGCCGGCTATCGCGAGCGCTTCGCCCCGCACTCGGCGGTGGTGGACATGCAGCACCTGTACAGCCTGTCCGACGAGCGTCCGCTGGTGATGAGCTTCTACCAGCCGCTGGCCCAGGGTGAGCAGCAGCTGCATTGCAAGCTGTACCACGCGGACAACCCGCTGGCGCTGTCCGATGTGCTGCCGATCCTGGAGAACCTCGGCCTGCGCGTGCTGGGCGAGTTCCCCTACCGCCTGGTGCGCCAGGACGGTCGCCAGTACTGGATCCACGACTTCGCCTTCACCAGCGCCCTGGGCGATGAAGTCGATATCCAGGAACTCAACGACACCCTGCAGGACGCCTTCGTGCATATCGTCGGCGGCCATGCCGAGAACGATGCCTTCAACCGCCTGGTGCTGACCGCCGCCATGCCCTGGCGCGATGTGGCCCTGCTGCGTGCGTACGCGCGTTACCTGAAGCAGATTCGCCTCGGCTTCGACCTGTCCTACATCGCCAGCACCCTGCTGAACCACGCCAACATCGCCAAGGAACTGGTGCGCCTGTTCAAGACCCGCTTCTACCTGGCGCGCAAGATGGCGGCGGTCGACCTTGACGACAAGCAGCAGAAGCTGGAGCAGGCCATCCTCGGTGAGCTGGACAATGTCGCGGTGCTCAACGAAGACCGCATCCTGCGTCGCTACCTGGACCTGATCAAGGCGACCCTGCGCACCAACTTCTACCAGCCCGACGCGGCTGGCCAGAACAAGTCCTACTTCAGCTTCAAGCTGAGTCCGCGCCTGATTCCGGAAATTCCGCGTCCGGTGCCCAAGTTCGAAATCTTCGTCTACTGCCCGCGCGTAGAGGGCGTGCACCTGCGCTTCGGCGACGTGGCGCGCGGCGGCCTGCGCTGGTCCGACCGTGAAGAAGACTTCCGTACCGAAGTGCTGGGCCTGGTGAAGGCGCAGCAGGTGAAGAACGCCGTGATCGTGCCCATGGGCGCCAAGGGCGGCTTCATCCCGCGTCGCCTGCCGGTGGGCGGCAGCCGTGACGATATCCAGGCCGAGGCCATCGCCTGCTATCGCATCTTCATTTCCGGCCTGCTGGACGTCACCGACAACCTCAAGGAAGGCAAGGTGGTGCCGCCGGCCAACGTGGTGCGCCATGACGTCGACGACCCCTATCTGGTGGTGGCGGCCGACAAGGGCACCGCGACCTTCTCCGACATCGCCAACGGCATTGCCCAGGAATACGGCTTCTGGCTGGGCGACGCCTTCGCCTCCGGCGGTTCGGCCGGCTACGACCACAAGGGCATGGGCATCACCGCCAAGGGTGGCTGGGTATCGGTGCAGCGTCACTTCCGTGAGCGCGGCATCGATGTGCAGAAGGACAACTTCACCGTGATCGGCATCGGCGACATGGCCGGCGACGTGTTCGGCAACGGCCTGCTGCTGTCGGACAAGCTGCAACTGGTGGCTGCCTTCAACCACATGCACATCTTCATCGACCCGAACCCGGACGCGGCTTCCAGCTTCGTCGAGCGCCAGCGCATGTTCGAGCTGCCGCGTTCTTCCTGGGCCGACTACGACACCAAGCTGATCTCCGAAGGCGGCGGCATCTTCCTGCGCAGTGCCAAGAGCATCGCCATCAGCCCGCAGATGCAGCAGCGCTTCGAGATCGAAGCCGACAAGCTGACCCCCACCGAACTGCTGAATGCCCTGCTGAAGGCGCCGGTCGACCTGCTCTGGAACGGCGGCATCGGCACCTACGTCAAGGCCAGTAGCGAAAGCCACGCCGACGTGGGCGACAAGGCCAACGACGCCCTGCGCGTGGACGGCCGTGAACTGCGCGCCAAGGTGGTGGGCGAGGGCGGTAACCTCGGCATGACCCAGCTGGGCCGCGTCGAGTACGGCCTCAACGGCGGCGCCAGCAACACCGACTTCATCGACAACGCCGGCGGTGTGGACTGCTCGGACCATGAGGTCAACATCAAGATCCTGCTCAACGAGATCGTTGCCAATGGCGACATGACCGGCAAACAGCGCAACAAGCTGCTGGCCGAGATGACCGATGACGTGGGCAACCTGGTGCTGGGCAACAACTACAAGCAGACCCAGGCGCTCTCCCTGGCACAGCGCCGCGCTCGCGAGAAGATCGGCGAGTACAAGCGCCTGATGACCGCCCTGGAAGCGGCCGGCAAGCTGGACCGTGGCCTGGAGTTCCTGCCCGCAGACGAAGAGCTGAACGAGCGCATCGCCAATGGCCAGGGCCTGACCCGCCCCGAGCTGTCGGTGCTGATCTCCTACAGCAAGATCGACCTCAAGGAGTCGCTGCTCAAATCCCTGGTGCCGGACGACGACTACCTGGCCCAGGAAATGGAAACCGCCTTCCCGGCACGCCTGGCCGAGACCTTCGGCGAGTCCATGCGTCGCCACCGCCTGAAGCGCGAAATCATCAGCACCCAGATCGCCAACGACCTGGTCAACCACATGGGCATCACCTTTGTGCAGCGCCTGAAGGAGTCCACTGGCATGAGTGCGGCCAATGTGGCGGGCGCCTATGTGGTGGTGCGCGATGTGTTCCGCCTGCCGCACTGGTGGAAGCAGATCGAGGCCCTGGACTACAAGGTGCCGGCCGAGCTGCAGCTGACCCTGATGGATGAGCTGATGCGCCTGGGCCGCCGTGCTACTCGCTGGTTCCTGCGTAGCCGTCGCGAAGACCAGAACGCCGCCCGTGACGTAAACCACTTCCTCCCGCGCGTGGAGGCCCTGGCCGGCCGCCTGGACGAGCTGCTGGAAGGCCCGTCCCGCGAGCAGTGGCTGGCGCGCTACCAGTCCTACGTCGAGGCCGGCGCCCCCGAGGACCTGGCTCGTGTCGTGGCTGGCACCAGCCACCTCTACACGCTGCTGCCGATCATCGAGGCGTCGGACGTCACCGGCAAGGACACCGCCGAAGTCGCCACCGCCTACTTCGCCGTCGGCGGCGCGCTGGACCTGTCCTGGTACCTGCAGCAGATCACCAGCCTGCCGGTGGAAAGCAACTGGCAAGCGCTGGCGCGGGAAGCCTTCCGCGACGACCTGGACTGGCAGCAGCGGGCGATTACCGTCTCTGTCCTGCAGATGAACGAAGGTCCGGCGGATGTCGAGGAGCGCGTAGCGCTGTGGCTGGACCAGCACCGTGCCCTGGTGGACCGCTGGAAGGCCATGCTGATCGAACTGCGCGCCTCTACCGCCACTGACTACGCCATGTACGCAGTGGCCAACCGCGAGCTCATGGACCTGGCCCAGAGCGGCCAGCACGGCGTATGCATTCCCTGATGCCCGTGATGTCGTAAGTTTTTAGTGCTCTAGCCCCGCTCCGGCGGGGCTTTTTTTGGTCTGGAGAATGGGGCACCAGCTTTATGCAGGGGAGTCGGGGATGAATCGGTGCGCGCAGCGCGCCCTACTGTCGGGGCGGTAGGGTGCGTCGTGCGCACCGGCTCTGAAGCGGAGGCGGCGGACCTAGCCCAACGCCCGCAGGTACTTCACCACATCGGCTGCCCCGGCCAGCCGCAAGCCTTCACCCAGCGCAGTGGCTTCGGCGTGCTTCTTGGGCAGCAGGATGAATTCCGGGGTGCCGGAGTTGCGCAGGATGGTCAGGCGCGAATAGGGGATACCACCGTCCAGCAGCAGACCCATGAAGGCCGGATCGCTCCAGGCCTGCGCTGGCATCGCCAGGACGTGGTAGCGCTCGTCCAGCACGGCCAGGCCGTCGGGATCGAGGCTGTAGTCGGTGATCTCGGCGGGGAGGGTGGTTTCCAGTGCACGCAGTCGGGCATAGGCGATGGAGGCGGCGAAGGCCTCGACGTGCTGCTCGCCGCTCCAGAACACGCGATAGGCGTACCAGTCGGCCCGGAGCAAGCTGATGGGCTCGCCGGCGAGGAAGCGTGGCAGGGGGAGGCTGATGGCCTTGACGAAGTCCTTGTAGCTGATGATTCGCACCTTGCGGCTGTCCAGGCCGGCCAGGTAGTCCTCGAAGCTGGGGGAGGGCGTCGGTGTGTGGTCGTTGCCGCAAAGTCCGTCGATCTGGCGCAGGTCGAAGCTGGGAAGGCGCTGTTCGCTGCGCTTGACCACCCCAACCAGAACGGCATGGGCTTCAGCCTTGTCGTCCTGGACCGGGCCGGACAGCGCTCCGCGTGGTAATTCCACCAGCCGCTGCAATGGTGGGCCGGACTGCCACCAGATGGTGTCCTCGGGCAGGTGCAGTTGCTGGAAGGGCAGGCGCAGCTGGCTGGCTCGCTCGAACACCTTGCGAGGCGAATTGCCGAAGCCAAAACGCTGGGCGATTGCAGCCAGACGGGCGCTCAAAGGTGTTGGCTGCATCTCACTCATGGCCTGAATACTCCCCGGTCACGGGTGGCAGTGTGGCAGAGGCTTGCCGGCTGCGCGAACCGGGTGTCGGACAATTCTGCCTGGCGAGGAGCGAGAGCGAACGGACGGTGTGGCAGAATCCAGCTCTTCATTGTCGAGGATGCCTCCATGCCCAGCCTAGTGCTGGATATTTCCCTGACTGCGGACGAATTCCTCGCAGTCTATCAAGGTCGGGCCAACCGTGTGCTGTTGCGCAGCCGTGACGGCCGCAAGGTCAGCCTGCCGGCCCGGCATCTGCGCCCGCACCTGGGGCACGGGGGAGTGAGCGGTACCTTCGAGCTGGATTTTTCCGCTGACGGCAAGCTCCTCAGCCTGCGCCGCCTCGCGTGACGGGGGCTGCGCAGCTATAATCGCCGGCCCATATCGCCGATCGATGCCCGACCGACCATGTACAAACTGGCCCGCGAGCTGCTCTTCTCCCTGTCCCCGGAAACTTCCCACGAACTGTCCATCGACCTAATCGGTGCCGGTGGCCGTCTCGGTCTCAACCGCCTGCTGACCAAGGCGCCGGCGAGCCTGCCGGTGAAGGTGATGGGGCTGGAGTTTCCCAACCCGGTAGGCCTGGCCGCCGGCCTGGACAAGAATGGCGACGCCATCGACGGCTTCGCCCAACTGGGCTTCGGCTTTGTCGAGATCGGTACCGTGACTCCGCGTCCGCAGCCGGGCAACCCCAAGCCGCGCCTGTTCCGCCTGCCCCAGGCCGAAGCCATCATCAACCGCATGGGCTTCAACAACCTGGGTGTCGACCACCTGCTGGCGCGCGTGCGTGCGGCCAAGTACGACGGCGTGCTGGGCATCAATATCGGCAAGAACTTCGACACTCCTGTCGAGCGCGCGGTGGATGATTACCTGATCTGCCTGGACAAGGTGTACGCCCACGCCAGCTACGTGACCGTGAACGTCAGCTCGCCGAATACCCCCGGCCTGCGCAGCCTGCAGTTCGGTGACTCGCTGAAGCAGCTGCTGCAAGCGCTGCGCAGCCGCCAGGAAAGCCTGGCCGCCCAGCATGGCAGGCACGTGCCGCTGGCCATCAAGATCGCGCCGGACATGAGCGACGAAGAAACCGCCATGGTCGCCCAGGCACTGCTGGAGTCGGGCATGGATGCGGTGATCGCCACCAACACCACCCTCGGCCGTGAAGGCGTCGAAGGCCTGCCCTATGGCGAAGAGGCCGGCGGACTGTCTGGCGCGCCGGTGCGCGACAAGAGCACCAATACCGTGAAAGTGCTGGCCGGCGAGCTGGGCGGCCGACTGCCGATCATCGCGGTCGGCGGCATCACCGAAGGCCGTCATGCCGCGGAGAAGATCGCTGCTGGCGCGAGCCTGGTGCAGATCTACTCCGGCTTCATCTACAAGGGACCGGCGCTGATCCGCGAGGCGGTGGACGCCATCGCCGGACTGCAGAAGTAAATATCGAGGGCAAATAAAAAGGGCTCCCTCTAAGGGAGCCCCTGGGCTTGCGCCCGCCGCCCGGATGGGGCGTGCTTGGTGAAGTCGGTGTGATCCTGTGTCAGCCGACGGCGTGGAGTTCGTTCAGACGATGAATACCGGCGGCGCCGGTGTAGCCATCCCAGTTATCGCCACGGCCCTCGCGCCAACCGTTGATCCAGGCTTGCCGTGTGGTGGGATGGGTGAAAGGACAAAGATCGCGGGATTTGCCATTGATGCCGTGCTGATAGCCGCGCAAGAATGCTCGTTCCATCGGATCACGCTTAAGTCTTCTCATAGGGTGTAGCCCTCATTTGTTGACTGTTATGTCCATTGGTTCCACAGGTGGAACCTGGCAGAAAGTGCTCTGCCCCGAAGGTGCGTTGCCGGCGTGACGCCCCTTCATCCACTGCCATTGCGGCGGCGGGTTAAGCTGATTTCTAACCAATGCCCCCAGGCATGTGAATGATCGTTTTGTCATAAGGACGTAACTTGTAGGTGGCAACGGCCATAAGCTGACGGAAGCATTTTTTGCCACTTTTCGGTCTAAGCCCCGTAGCGTCGGGGCTGGCCGGATCAATGATGTCGCTGTGCCATTTCGTCTGGCGCACGAATCTGATGACTTTTCATTCCGACGAAGGGCCGTTCTGCGACCTTACGTCACATATTTTGTTACCGCACAGCTCAGGTTCTGTGCCGCTGATCGCCTCGAATGGGCCCTGGAACTCCAATGTCGGACCGCTACGAACTTTTCCTCACCTGCCCGAAGAGCCTGGAGGGCCTCCTGGCCGAAGAGGCCGCGCAACTCGGACTGCAGGAGGTGCGCGAGCAGGTTGCCGCCGTGCGTGGCCAGGGCGACCTGGAAACCGCGTACCGCCTCTGCCTCTGGTCCCGCCTGGCGAACCGGGTGCTGCTGGTGCTGGGGCGATTCCCGGTGCAGAACGCCGAGGACCTCTACCAGGGCGTGCTGGCGGTGGACTGGCATGACCACCTGATGCCCAGCGGCAGCCTGGCGGTGGAGTTCAGCGGCCACGGCTCGGGTATCGACAACACCCACTTCGGTGCGCTCAAGGTCAAGGACGCGGTGGTGGACAAGCTGCGCAGCGCCGACGGCGTGCGCCCCTCCGTGGACAAGGTGAACCCGGACCTGCGCATTCACCTGCGCCTGGACAAGGGCGAGGCGATTCTCTCCATCGACCTGGCCGGCCACAGCCTGCACCAGCGCGGCTACCGCCTGCAGCAGGGCGCCGCGCCGCTGAAGGAGAACCTGGCAGCAGCCATCCTGATCCGCGCCGGCTGGCCGCGTATCGCCGCCGAGGGTGGCGCCCTGGCCGACCCCATGTGCGGTGTCGGCACCTTCCTGGTCGAGGCCGCGATGATGGCCGCCGACATGGCGCCCAACCTCAAGCGCGAGCGCTGGGGTTTCTCCAACTGGCTGGGCCACGTACCGGCGCTGTGGAAGAAGCTTCACGAAGAAGCCCAGGTTCGTGCCGATGCGGGCCTGGCCAAGCCGCCGCTGTGGATTCGTGGCTATGAAGCGGACCCGCGCCTGATCCAGCCGGGTCGCAACAACATCGAGCGCGCCGGCCTCGGCGACTGGGTGAAGATCTACCAGGGCGAGCTGGCGACCTTCGAGCCGCGTCCGGACCAGAACCAGAAGGGCCTGGTCATCAGCAACCCGCCCTATGGCGAGCGACTGGGCGACGAAGCCAGCCTGCTCTACCTCTACCAGAACCTTGGTGAGCGCCTGCGCCAGGCCTGCATGGGCTGGGAAGCGGCGGTATTCACCGGCGCGCCGGAACTGGGCAAGCGCATGGGTATCCGCAGCCACAAGCAGTACGCCTTCTGGAACGGCGCCCTGGCGTGCAAGCTGCTGCTGCTGAAGGTGCTGCCGGAGCAGTTCGTGACCGGCGAACGCCGTGCGGCCGGTGAGGGCGACCGTGCCACTCCGCGCGCCGAGCCCGCGCGTCTCTCCGAGGGCGGGCAGATGTTCGCCAACCGCCTGCAGAAGAACTTCAAGCAACTGGGCAAGTGGGCGCGCAAGGACGGTATCCAGTGCTACCGCCTGTATGACGCCGACATGCCCGAATACGCCCTGGCCGTCGACCTCTATGGCGACTGGGTGCACGTGCAGGAATACGCACCGCCCCGTTCCATCGACCCGGAAAAGGCTCAGGCACGCCTGCTCGACGCCCTGGCGGCGATTCCCCAGGCGCTGGATGTGGACCCGGCCCGCGTGGTGGTCAAGCGTCGCGAGCGCCAGAGCGGTACCCGCCAGTACGAGCGCCAGGGCAGCGAAGGACGTTTCACGGAAGTGAGCGAAGGCGGCGTGAAGCTGCTGGTGAACCTCACCGATTACCTGGACACCGGCCTGTTCCTCGACCACCGCCCGATCCGCCTGCGCATCCAGCGCGAGGCGGCCGGCAAGCGTTTCCTCAATCTCTTCTGCTACACGGCTACTGCCAGCGTGCACGCGGCCAAGGGTGGTGCGCGCACCACCACCAGCGTCGACCTGTCCAAGACCTACCTGGACTGGGCACGGCGCAACCTGTCGCTGAATGGTTTCTCCGACAAGCACAGGCTGCAGCAGGGTGACGTGATGGCCTGGCTGGCGGAGGACCGTGGCGAGTACGACCTGATCTTCATCGACCCGCCGACCTTCTCCAACTCCAAGCGCATGGAGGGGGTGTTCGACGTGCAGCGCGACCACGTCCAGCTGCTGGACCTGGCCATGGCGCGCCTGGCGCCCGGCGGGGTCCTGTACTTCTCCAACAACTTCCGCAAATTCCAGCTGGATGAGGGGTTGGAGTCGCGCTACGCGGTCACCGAAATCAGCGCCGAGACCCTGGACCCGGACTTCGCCCGCAACGCGAAGATCCACCGCGCCTGGCGCCTGACCACCCGCTGAGGCGCCTGCGCGCCTCACCTCCAGCTCTCCGATCGACCCGCCGGAGGTTCCGGCCGTCCGGCGTTTGCCTTGGACGGTCGGCTGCTCATGCGCGCTTCTAGGCAAAGTGCCACTACCTAGCTATGTTGATGCTCACAGGGACGGTATTTCCACACCCAGATTCGAGATGTGAGCATGCAGTCGCTTGCGCCGGAAAAACTGACCCTGTCGGCATTGCTGTCCGGCCGCCCGCTGGTGTGGCTGGTCTGCTTGTTGGTCGTCTTCGGCGGTGCGGCGCTTACCCTCCTGCTCAGCCAGGCGGTGCGCAGCGCCGAAGAGAACCAGTTGCGCGCGCGTTTCAATCTGGCCGCTGGCGAGCGCATCAGCCGCATCAAGGAGCGCCTGGATGGGCAGCTCAAGGAGCTGGATGCCGTCCAGCGCTTCTTCAACAATTCCCATGAAGTCACCCTTGGCGAGTTCCAGGGATTCGTCGGTCCACTGCTGGGCGACACCCTGGTCTATTCCTGGGTGCCGCGTATTGCCGGAAACGAGCGGGAGCAGTTCGAGGCCCGCGCCCGTGAAGAGGGAATGGCGGGCTTTGCCATCCGCGACCTGAAGGGCGACAGCCTGGTGACCAGTCCGCTTCGGCAGGAGTATTTCCCGGTCTACTACAGCGTGACCTCGCGCATCGACCAGGTGCCGCTGGGGATGGACCTGAACTCCAGCCCGCAGCGTCGCGCCGCCATCGCCAAGGCGCGGAGCAGCCATGGCGTCACCGTTACCGAGCGGGTGCGGGTGATCGGTGTGGTGGAGCGTGAGGCCAGCGGCGTGGTCATGCTGGCGCCGGTCTACGACGGCACTCCGCCAAGCGATGAGCGCCTGCGCGGTTTTGTGGTGTCGGTGCTCAGCCTCAATCTGGAGATGGAAGCGGCTATTGCGCCGGACAACCTGGCGAGCCTGGTGATGCGGGTCAGCGATGTCAGCGAGGATGGCCACGAGACGCTGATCTACCAGAGCGCCGAGGCTCCCGAGAGCGATCTGTTGCAGCGCCGGGTGGTGCCCTTCGGCGACCGCCAGTACCTGCTGGAGGTGGTCCCCAGCGCGGACTTCCTCGCGGAAGACACATTGTCCACGGCCGATCTGGTGGCGCTCAGCGGTCTGGTGTTCACGCTGCTGCTGGCGGGCTACCTGCTGCTGATGGTCAACCAGCGGCAGAACGCCCTGGCGCTGGTGGCCGAGCGCACCGAAGCCTTGCGTGAGCGCGAGATCGAGCTGCAGCTCAGCGAGGAACGCTGGAGCTTCGCCCTGGATGGCGCCGGTCACGGCGTCTGGGACTGGGAGCCGCAGTCCGGGCGCGTCTTTCTCTCCCGTGGCTGGAAAACCATGCTCGGCTATGGGGAGGACGAGGTGGATGACAGCCTTGAGGCGCGCGGGCGGCTGATCCATCCCCAGGACCAGCCACTGGCGCGGGCGGAGCTGGAACGCCACCTGCGCGGTGCCAGCGCGGTCTACCAGAGCCAGCACCGCATGCTGCACAAGGACGGCCGCTGGATCTGGGTGCTGGATCGCGGAAAGGTGGTGGAGCGGGGGGGCGATGGCCTGCCCCAGCGAATGATCGGCACCCAGACCGACATCAGCTCCAGCAAGGCGGTGGAACTGCAACTGGCCATGGCTCACGGCCAGCTCCGCGGCCTGCTGAATGCCGCGACCCAGGTGGCGATCGTCAGCACCGACCTGCGTGGTGCCATCCTTCAGTTCAACGTCGGCGCCGAGCGCATGTTTGGCTACCGGGCCGTGGAAATGATTGGCCGCCATCCGGTGGTGCTGCATCTGGAGAGTGAGGTGGCGGAGCGCTGTCGGGCGCTCGGGCAGCGTTTGGGCAAGCTGGTCCCGGATTTCCAGGCCTATGTAGAGGAGGTCACGGCGGGGGATCGCTTCGACGAGCAGGAGTGGACCTTCCAGCGCAGCGACGGCAGTCGTCTCATCGGGAGCCTGATCCTCACGGGTGTGCGTGACGAGCGCGAAGTGCTGGTGGGCTACCTGGGGGTGGCGATCGATATCACCGAGCGCAAGCACGTGCAGCAGGCCCTGGAAGCCCGCGATCGTCTGCTGGAGAAGCTCAGCGCACGGGTGCCCGGCGTGCTTTACCAGTTCCGCATGGAACCGAACGAGCACTTCAGCTTCCCCTACACCAGCGCCGGCATCCTTGAGGTCTTCGAAGTGGACCCGGAAACGGTGCGGGACGACGCGATGGGCCTGCTGGAGCGCGTCCATCCCGATGACCTGGAACGGGTGCAGAGTTCGATCCGCCGCTCCGCCGAATTGCTCACGCCCTGGCGCGAGGATTTCCGCGTGCTGCTCCCGCGCCAGGGCCTGCGCTGGCTGCGCGGGGAATCGGTACCCGAACGCGGGGAGGATGGCACCGTACTCTGGCACGGCTACATCACGGACATCACCGGGCTCAAGCTGGTGGAGCAGGAGTTGCGTGCGCTCTCGGTCACCGACGCCCTGACCGGCGTCTACAACCGGCGCTACTTCCAGGAACGCCTGGACCTGGAGATCGCTCGCGCCGAGCGCCGCGAAGGCCCGCTGGCGCTGGTGATGCTGGATGTCGACCACTTCAAGCAGATCAACGACTGCCATGGCCACGACGCCGGGGACCGGGTGCTCAAGGCACTGTGCATGCGGGTCGGCGAGCGCCTGCGGCGCATCGACGTGCTGTGCCGGCTGGGTGGTGAAGAGTTCGTCGTGCTTTGCCCGGACACCAATGTCGAACAGGCATTCCAGGTCGCCCAGGCGCTATGGCAGGCGCTGGCGAAGGAGAACGTGGCGGGGGTAGGACAGGTGACCGCCAGCTTCGGCTGCGCCGCCTGGCGTGAGGGGGAAGATGCCGATGATCTGCTACGACGCGTGGATACGGCCGTCTATGCAGCGAAGCAGGCAGGGCGCAATCAGATCCGTATCGCCGAGTGAGAGATGGCCGCCCGCAGGGGGGCGGCCATCGGGTCAGTTGGCGCCGGCCACGCTCTTGGGCTGGCGGTACAGGTCCACCAGTACCTGGTCGAGGATCGCCGACGCGCCCCAGGGGCGTGAATCGTTGAGGATCGCCACCACAGCCCAGGTGTTGCCATTGCTGTCGCGGCTGAAGCCGGCGATGGCACGGACCGTGTTCAGAGTGCCGGTCTTGATGTGGGCTTCACCTTCCAGGGCCGTGCGGCGCAGGCGTTTGCGCATGGTGCCGTCCATCGCCACCAGCGGCAGCGAGGAAACGAACTCGGCGGCGTAGGGGCTCTGCCACGCGGCCTGGAGGATGGTGGCCATCTCGCGGGCGCTGACCCGCTCGTTGCGCGACAGGCCCGAACCGTTCTCCATCACCAGGTGCGGCGCGGTGATGCCTTTCTTCGCCAGCCAGTTGCGGATCACCCGTTGCGCAGCCTTGGCGTCGTCGCCATCGGCATCGGTGCGGTAGCGCGCGCCGATGCTGAGGAACAGCTGCTGGGCCATGGTGTTGTTGCTGTACTTGTTGATGTCGCGGATGACTTCAACCAGGTCCGGGGAGAAGGAACGGGCCAGCAGCTTGGCGTCCTTGGGCACGTCGCCCGCGCGGTCCTTGCCGTTGATGGTGCCGCCCAGCTCTTTCCAGAATGCGCGCACGGCGCCGGCGGCGTAGCCCGGATGGTCGAGTAGGGACATGTAGGTCTGGGCGCTGCAGCCTTCCGGCAGCTTGCCGCTGGCGATCAGGGTGGTGCCGTCGAACTGGGTCACCGGGTTGTAGCGCACGTCGGGCCATGAGGGGCACTTGGCGGCCTTGGTCACCTGCAGCTTGTTTTCGATGCGGATGTTCTCGAGCGGCGGCTCCATGGCCAGGCTGGCCTTGCCGCCCTCGGCGCGGGCGATCAGGCGCACGGCCTTGAGGTTGACCAGCAGCGAGTCCGGGCCGACCAGGAAGGGCTTGTTGTCGTCGCCGCCGTCGTCGTTGAAGGACGGCAGCTGCGGGTGGTTGAAGTAGCTGCGATCCAGCACCAGGTCGCCGGTGACCTCGCGCACGCCGTTGGCGCGCAGGTCGCGCATCATCAGCCAGAGCTTTTCCATGTTCAGCTTGGGATCGCCGCCACCCTTGAGGTAGAGGTTGCCGTTGAGCACGCCATTCTTCAGCGGGCCGTCGGCGTAGAACTCGGTCTTCCACTGGTAGGTGGGGCCGAGCAGCTCAAGGGCGGCGTAGGTGGTGATCAGCTTCATGGTGGACGCCGGGTTCACCGACACATCGGCGTTGACCAGCGTCTGGGCGCCCGGGCCGGTGAGCGGCAGGGTCACCAGGGACAGCGAGTTGGCGGAAATCTTGTTGGCGGTCAGGGCCTTCTGCACCTTGGCGGGAAGGCTGGTGTTGACCTGGGCGGCGGACAGCGGCAGGGCAACGGGGAGAATCAGGGCAGCAAGGGTGAAGGTACGAATGGACTTGAACATCAAAGCTTGCCCTCCTGGCGAGGGCGGTTGACGAAAGAAGTTGGCATAGCGACAGTTCCCACGAGGGTTCGGGAAATCGGCGCATTATGCCGTAACCCCGTCCTAACGGTATGGGTTAGCGACTCATTTCGTCTGCCAGTGCAACCTCGGGTGCACCGCGAACGGGCAAGTTGCAACGGAAGCTGCTAGAGTGCCGCCCGTCATTTATGCCGAGGAACTGCCATATGGCCACCAATCGCTCCCGCCGCCTGCGCAAGAAGCTTTGCGTCGATGAATTCCAGGTTTTGCTAATTAGCAAAAAATAATCAGGATTTTGTCAAAAACGTCTCACCCCTTCCGCCCAGAATCCCTGCTGCTCCCCTCGCAATTATCCGCCCGCCTTTCGCCGCTGACGCCCCCGGGGTATGTCACGGAAGTCCAGTCTCAGCCATTCCCTCGTGAACGCCTGACGCGCGCTTTTCAAACGCAAGGCAAACCCCACGTGTGGGTCGCCAGTCATTCTTTGATCGAGTCTGTCCCAGGCTTCATTTCAGCAGTTCGCTACTTACGTTCGCGGTCTCCTGTGGGCTGACGTGCGCCCCAAGGCAGACATATTGCGTAGCCGCTCACTGAGTAACACGAGGGGCTGATACAAACGAAAAGGCCACCCTTTCGGATGGCCTAATGCTCGCAGATGCTCTGGTTTCAAACAGCCGGATTAATCGGCTTCTCTGGGTACCAGGCGTCCTGCAATGGGCTGACCTCAATCTTGGTCAGTTCGCTACGGCCTTTCAGCCAGGCTTCAACAGCCGCGCGTTGCTCCTCACTCACCGAGCCACGCTTAGCCAGGCAGACCAAGCCGAACTCTTCGCCGCCTACGTAGTCCAGGCCGTTAGCGGCCATGGCATCGTCCAGGAAGGCGTTCAGGAAGGCATCGATGGCTTCATCCGAAAGGTCTTGCTTGAAATCCAGATTGAGCTCAAACCCCAATTCCTGAAACTCGTCAACACAGAGCTTCTTGCGCAGACGGCGGGAACGGTTAGTAGCCATGAAAAAATCCTCTAGGTAAATTTGGCGCGCAGTCTATCAGCTAAGGAGTTGGAATGCCTGGGAGATGCGTCTCGAGGGCCTGTCCTAGGATCAGTAGGCCGCAACATAACTGGCGAATTGACTCTGCGTGGGCTGGGTGTAGTGTGCGCTTGCAGGATCCCGGACTAACGTGCCCGATCGGACATAGCGCTTACCTGACCCCGACTCTGTTCACGAGGCCACGGCCCGTCTCAGGGTGGGTGCATTGTCCGTCGAGGCTAAAAGTCTCCTTGCCTGTCAAAAGCGTGACTCTTAGTGACTGTCATGTCCGTTGCGAAAGCCATCTCAGCGCGAATTAAGTTCATGCGGAAGGGTAAACCCTTTTCCCGCACGGTTTTCGCGCAGCTTGGCTCTCGCGCATCGGTTGACAAGGCACTCTCCAGGCTGGTGCAGTCAGGCCGGCTAGAACGCGTTGTTCGCGGCGTCTACATGCGTCCGAAGTTCAACCAGTACGTCGGCAAGAACGTCCGCCCCAGCCCAACTACCGTGATGCGCGTCATCGCGAAGTCGAACGGTGAAACGATCCAGATTCACGGTGCTGAGGCAGTCCGTAGGCTCGGTCTCAGCACCCAGATGCAGATGCTGCCGACGTTCTACACCAGTGGCTCGACTCGAGAACTCAAAATTGGCAATGCGGTCGTTCGCCTTCAGCATGTCTCCAGGGACCGCTTGCAGCATGCTGGAACGAACGTGGGACTGGCGCTTACCGCTCTCCACTATGTCGGGAAGGAGGGGCTGTCCACCCAGGTGGCTTCGACAGTCGTCAACGCGCTGAGCAGTGAAGAACTGTCGAAACTCCGAGCGTGCATTATGCCGGAATGGATGCGGATGGCATTAAGCCTTGCGACTCAGAAAGTCGAGTAGGTTTTTTCAGTCTCACAGCACTATGTCTGCTGGTGAGATGCGAAGTCGGGGGGCGTGGTCGCTAAGCCGCAGACAGGGGCTACTTGTCCGACCTGCGCCCGCTGCAGCCCGCTGCGCTAGGAGAAGTTCAAGGAGAGCCGGGTAGGGCAGCGACTTGCTAGCGGTCTAACTCAGTAGCCTGCAGAACCTGGCGGGCTTGGGTTTCCTCAGAACCGGGCTTCTCCGTAACCCCGAGATACTCATCATCGACCGCCCGTTGGAAAACGGAATGTTTTCTGCCGGCGAGTAGGGCCCGGATGCGAGGTCTTATCTCCGCAGAACTGGCGATTGGATCTAATGCGTTCTGGTTAATGTGCATTGACATTTGCCCTACTCGATCACCTGACGCCCACATGGAAACGTTTGTGTTCTGTGAAGGCCTATCTTGACTGGATCGCGGTTTCGGGATTGCGCCAAGGCCCGGAGTTTCGTGCGGTGGGCCGTTGGGGCAACCTGGCAGAGCACGGACTGCATCTCGTGCATCCTCCGTCGCGCGATGGTGCACAGTGGCTTGGAGGGAGAGCGCTTCAGCCGTCATTCATTGCGCCGTGGCTTTGCCACCTGAGCCAGTCGTAACCAGTGGAGCGCCAAGGCTCTGATGAGTTACGTCGGCTGGCGCTATGCCAAGGCTGCCTTGCGCTATGTTGAGTCGGAGAGGCCGCTTGGCGAGCTGCGCCGCTCGTAGTGACCGGACCTGGCCCCCATGCACGGCCTCACCAGCGCATCGGCATAGGAGGCAGGGAGCTTAGGCTTGGCTAACTGGGACCGGGCCTCTGCATGGCTCGGTGAGGAGCGTCTACCATGACTGAGATTTTTGCTGTGCGGTATGCCGAGACGCTGGTACGCGCCACGCAGATCTTCGGCAGTCGAGAGAAGGCTGAGCGCTGGATGGTGACGCCGGCGCAGGGGCTCGAGCGGCGTCGTCCGATCGACATGCTCGCGAGTGCAGAGGATCTGGAAGTGCTCGAGACTTTTCTCGGGCGCATCGAGTATGGGGTCTATCACTGACCCTATGTTTTAGGGCCGCCGTTAACGACCGGGCGTGACTGCCAGCCAGCCCCTTCGCTAACCGACTTCGAGGGTTTCGGCATGCGTGAACGATCTGTCCCGTTGTCACCGAGGGCATTAACTCGCCAGGACATCGATCGCGCTCTGCTTGATGCGGTGATTGCGCTGGTACGGGAGGCGGGGTGCCTGATCGCTGCTGAGCTGGTTCGACCCGGTGGTCCGAGAGGCGCTGGGGACAAGGCCGAAGTTGATGGCGAGGTCGAGGTCATGTTGCGCCAGGGACTGACGAAGCTGCTCCCCTGCGATTTTGTCGGTGAGGAAACCGGTGTGCAGCTGACGGGGCATCACTACTGCTGGGTTGTGGATCCCAATGATGGCACCCGCGACTTCCTGCAAGGGCATCTGGGCTCGGCGATTTCCGTAGGATTGCTGCGAGAGTGTGTACCGGTGCTGGGAGTCGTCTATGCGCCGATGACGGAACGCGGGGCGGACTGTATTGCTTGGGCTGAGGGGATGCCACACTTGCTCCGTAATGGCGCGTTGATCGTGCCGAATGTCGCGAAAGGCGGACTGGCGGAAGGTGCCCAAGTCTTCGTCAGCCTCACCGCGCGTGCCCGGCCCATCGAGAATGCCGAGCTGTGTGCGCCCGCCACCTACCATCCGATGCCAAGCATTGCCTATCGGCTTGCCCGGGTGGCGGTGGGGGATGGGATCGCTGCAGTCTCCTTGTACGCGGTGTCGCCCCACGATGTGGTGGCGGGTCACGCGTTGCTGCGGGCAGGTGGCGGTGGCCTCTGGAACGAACGGGGACAGGCCTTGGGTTACGCGACAGCGGCGACATTCAATCAGCCAGTTGGGTATTGCTTCGGCGGTGGGGAAATAGCCTGTCAGGAATTGGTGAGGCGCCCGTGGCAGGTTGTTCTCGCAAACAGAGCATAGGTGTGTGGCGAGCCTAGAAGAGGGCCGTCTCCCTAGACTATGTAAAAACCACTGCTGAGTTCTGCTGCGGGTGCGGAGCACCGTCAGGGGAGCACGTCATCCCACCGAGCAACGCTCCTGCAGGAGTATCGTGTGCCAGATAAACGAAAGCGTACATGTACCTTGGTAGGAGGTTCTCGATGAAGATCGCCGCTCTGGAACAGGCCGAATCGGTCAGTGATGTCCTGTGCGACGTTTGTGGCGATAGCACGCGTCTTGAAGGGGCTGGATTGCAATTTGGCACGCTTCGCGCCAGTTGGGGCTGTGGCTCGGCCCATGAAGGCGAACGCTATGAAGTCCATCTGTGCGAAACCTGTTTTTTTAGGACGCTTTCAGGTCTCAGACGTGACCGCATGGTGAACTTCATGTTCAGTGAGGAGGATCAAGACCTCAGCAATTTTGGGCGCGTTGCTCGTGATGATCTGTTCAATGGCGGCAGCAACTCGGCCAGCTGATCTCCCTGTTGGGACAGCATCCCAAGTCTAGCCGGCATTTCCCCTAGAATTGCTAGATCAACACCAGCGGGGGCGGCGTATGAAACGCTTTATCCAGGGAGAGCATCGATGCCAAAGCACTGGGCGTTTAGCTGGCCCGACTGCCTGAAAACTTGCTACGGCAGCAGCTTGCTCACGTCATCAGTGGCATTGGCTGAAGGCCGGACATTGCCGACCTTAAGCTGGGTGGTCTCACTGGACCCAAGATTTTACTGCTGCGGCACCATATTCGGCCTTCCAAGCGTTCAGCACTTTGTTGTTGCCGCCTTTCGTCTCGACGACTTCATTGGTGTGCGGATTCTTGTAAACCTTGACGGTGCGCTCGCGCCGCTGGCCTTTTTGAGCAAGCAGCGGAGTGCGCGTGCGACCTGGATCAAGGATATTCATTACGGCCTTTAGCCCAAGGCCATATTCATCCAGCAGCGCTTTGAGTTTGGATTCAAACTCAATTTCGCGCTTGAGCTCCGTATCGTTCCTCAGGCTGTCCAGCGCAGCGAGTTGTTCTGCCAGCTGTGCTTCCAGGCGTTTAAATTCAGCCAGTTTGCTCATTGCGTTCTCCTTAGCGTGATGCAATTACACACCGCAGTTGACCGATTGGTCTGTCCCGGTCTTAGTGAATGGACCATTAAGCTTTTCCTCTGCATAGCGTTCTTCTCCGCCCCCTCTCGCATTTTTGACGGCGAGGGCATCCGGCCTCGGTGCATACATCCTTCGAAGTTTCCGGTGCATACATCCTTCGAAGTTTTCTTAGGCCTGTTCTTTGCGAAACTCCCGAATGATTCGCAGGAATTCGCCAAGCGTCGGAGAGTCGTCTTCCTGCCGATAGATGCATCCCAGGTCGAACCGGGCATTTTCCGGCAGGCCACTCAGAGGTCTGTAGGTCAGACCTGGCAGTTTGAGCACCTCCGTAGACTCCGATACAAGACTCGCCCCTAGGCCTCGGGCAGCCAAGGCAACCGCGGTTATGGTGTCACCCACCTCCTGAGCAATCTGTGGTTCGAAGCCTGCTTGGTGGCAGAGGCTAAGTACCTTATCCAGGAAGCTGGGGCGACTTCCCGTGGGGAAGAGGATCAACGGATGCTCGGCGAGGCTCCGGAAAGGCACCGTGGTTTCTCGAGCCAGAGGGTGACCTTCATTGATTGCGAGCAGGAGTGATTCAGATGAGACGGTCTCGCAGGAAAGATCTGGCAATGGCGATAGCATCCGACTGAAGCCAATGCTGATCCGCTTCTGGCGCAATGCTTCGACCTGCTCATGCTTA
The DNA here is from genome assembly GCF_029871235.1 of Pseudomonas sp. BN411. GTDB lineage: Bacteria > Pseudomonadota > Gammaproteobacteria > Pseudomonadales > Pseudomonadaceae > Metapseudomonas. Next base: position 63,046 of record NZ_SSOM01000083.1, on the reverse strand, counting down.
CTCATGCTGTGCAGTACCAGCTTGACGTCTGGGTTGCTTTCGCGAAAGCGCTCCAGCAGCCGTGGGATGGTATCCAGGATTCCCGAACCGAAAATGCCTATATCTAAACGACCGAGCTTGCCTTGACCGGCACGTTGAGTCCGTTCGGTCGCTTGCTCGACCAGCGCGCGAATGTTGCGTGCCTCTTCCAATAGGAGTTCCCCGGCAGGAGTCAATTCCATACCTCTAGGGGTGCGATTGAACAGCTGCACGCCGATTTCTGCTTCGAGTTGCTGGATCTGTCTGGTCAGCGGTGGCTGGGAAATGTGCAGTCGAGCTGCCGCACGGCCAATGTTCTGCTCCTCGGCCACGGCGATGAAGTAACGGAGATGTCGGAAATCCATGGGCGCTCCCGCTGATGATGGGCCTTTGCGCTATCTCGATACCTTTTAGGTAATGCTCGGCCGTTTTTATAGTATTGGACGGATTGGCATGCGGCCAATAGTTTTGAGTCAAAGGCTGCAGGAGGACGCTCTGGTAGCCGCTGGATCTACATAGTAAGCACATTGAACGAAGGACATTAGTCTGTGATCAGTGTTGCCAAGTGTCGATAGGATGAACCTGCACAGTATACGAAAGTGGTGTCTCAGTTAAGTTAATCGCTGTTTTTGAGTCGTAAATTTGTGAGGTGGGCTGGGATAGGTCCGTAGGTCTGTTGAAGTAGATCAACCTCCTCGTGAAATTTTCCCTAATTAATTTTTATTGGGATGCGGGTAGGTTGTCGTTCAAGAATATTTGGTCAGTTCTAGGTTTTTGTGCGGTCTCAGCGGTTCCGTCTTGCTAGTGCCAAATTTCTGTTTCTCCTAAGTTGTAATAAATGATTTGGTCAATCTGTTCTCGGATGCCTGGCGGGAGGGGATGACTTTATTCAAAAAAAGATGTTGGTGCTGATCTCTTTTGCCGGCGTGAAGAAGAGGGCGCTCTGGTTGAAGCTGAAAGTGTCGCAAAAAGCTGAGGTTATGGCCTGAAGGCCGCTCAGCTACCCATGATTCAAAATAAAAACAATGAGGGTTGAAATGAAGAGCAATAAAGCAGTTCGGCCATTCAAGGTCGCGGTTCTTGCTGCCGCAATTGGCGCAGTTTTTCCCGGATCGAGTGCTCTGGCAATGGAGATCGATACTGGGGATTCGGACTGGAAAGTGCGCTGGGACAATACGCTGAAGTACAGTGTTGCCTACCGCCTGCAGAGTCAGGATTCCGAACTGACTGAATCGCCAACCCTTGGCGGTCTTTACCCGGATGTCCAAAGCCAAGGTGATCGTAACTTTGACCGCGGCTTGGTCTCAAATCGTCTAGATGTGCTTTCCGAACTGGATATCAGTCATAACAACATTGGTGCTCGCGTTAGCGGTGCAGCCTGGTATGACGATATCTACAACAAGAACACTGACAGCGATACCCAACGTCATTTCCTTGATGACACCGAAGAGCTGCACGGTCGAGACGCCGAGTTGCTTGATGCTTTCGTGTACATGCGCTCTGCTGTTGGTGATGGGCAGGCCACGGTCCGTCTCGGTCAACACAGTCTCATCTATGGTGAGAGTTTGTTCTTCGGGGGCAATGGTATAGCCAACGCGCAAGGCCCAATCGACGTGGTCAAGCTTCTGAGCGTACCGGGCACCCAGTTCAAGGAAATTCTGCGACCGGTCAATCAAATCTCCGGCCAGTATCAGATCAATCCCCAGCTATCCATCGGCGCCTACTACCAGTTTGAGTGGGAGCGCTCGACGATTCCGGGTGCCGGGAGCTACCTGAGTTTCTTCGACCTCTTGGGTCATGGTGCAGGCACTGTTCAGTCGCTGACTGGGCCTACTCGGAATGGTGGCGATATACACGCTAAGGACTCGGGGCAGGGTGGATTCCAGATCCGGTTCAGTCCAGAAGGTTCGGACGTCGAGTACGGCTTCTATGCCGCCCAATATCACGACAAGACGCCGAGCAACATCTACGCCAATCTGGCTGCCGTTATCCCGACTCCGGTAGGTCCGGCCCCTTTCTTTGACTCCTATAACCAGGTCTTCGCTGAGAACATCAAGACTGCTGGGGTAAGCGCTTCTACCTCCGTGGGGTCGTTCAACTTCGCAGGTGAAGCTTCTATCCGCTGGGACGCGCCACTGGTTAGTGGGCTACAGGCAGTGACGCCGGGAGTGACTGCGGATAACGACGAGAATGGCCTGTTCGCACGCGGTAAAACTGCTCACATCAACCTCTCGACCATCTACTCGCTCGATCCGTCCTCTTTGTGGGACGGCGGCACCTTGCTTGCAGAGCTGGCTTGGAACCGCACTCTCAGCGTGACGGAGAACCGCGCGGCTCTTGATCCCAACAGTAGTCGGGACGCTACAGCGTTTCGCGTCCTCTTCGAGCCTGCTTACTTCCAGTTCTTTGATGGCCTGGATTTGAGCGTGCCGATGGGCCTGGGCATTGGTCTGGATGGCCAGTCCTCGGCTGTTAGCCAGGCCGGTTTCGGCACTCGCCACGGCGGGGACTGGAGCATCGGCCTGAAAGCCAACTACATGCAGTCCATTGAGTTCGGTGTGAACTACGTGAACTTCTTTGGCAAGAAAGATCCGCTATTCGATGAAAACGCTGTGTTCACCTACGGCCAGAGTTTGGCCGACCGTGACTTTATCTCTGCCTACGTGAAAAAGACCTTCTGAGGCCGATCATGAACAACAAGATCCTGAAGATTTCTCTCTTGGCCTGCGCGCTTTTCAGCGCACAGATGACCCAGGCGGCTATATCAGCGGATGAGGCTGGCAAACTGAAAACGACGCTGACTCCGCTTGGTGCGGAGCGTGCAGGCAATGCCGACAACAGCATCCCAGCATGGGATGGTGGTTACACAAAAGCTCCAGCCGACTACAAGCAAGGCGACAAACGCACGGACCCCTTTGCCTCCGAAAAACCGGTGCTGAGCATCACGGCCGCGAATGCGGACCAGTATGCGGATCAACTGGCCGAGGGCACCAAAGTCATGCTGAAGAAATATCCAGACTACCGTCTGGATATCTATCCGAGCCATCGCACCGTTGCGGCCCCGCAATGGGTGTATGACAACACCTTCAGCAACGCAACCCGTGCTCAAGTTGATGAGAAGACCGAGAACGTAACTGGCGCTTTCGGTGGTATTCCTTTCCCCATTCCGAAGAACGGTGCCGAGGTCATGTGGAACCACCGACTGTCTTGGAATGGTGGTGACTCATTCAATAGCTACATCAGCAGTTGGCTTATGACAGCCGGTGGCAAGAAGGTATTGGCCACCACTACTCCTTATTATTTCCAATATCCCTACTATTTCCAGGAAAGCAGTCTGGAAAAGTTCGATGGAAACTATTATCAGGGCAAGATCATTACTGAGCGGCCGTCCTCGAAGAACGGCGAAGGTTTGATGATCTTCTACAACACCAATCAAGACGCACGTGCCAGTTGGCAGTATCTGGTCGGTCAGCGTCGCGTGCGCCGACTGCCTAACGTGGCCTACGATACGCCAAACTTCGTAGTGTCTGGCGTCAGCTTCTTCGACGAAGCGTTCATGATGTTCGGCCCGTCCAATAAACATGACCTGAAGATCGTCGGCAAGAAAGAGATGTTCGTGCCCTATAACTCTAATAAGTCTCAGTTGGTTTCGAGTGACGAGTTGATGAGCCCGAACTTCCTCAATCCTGATCATGTGCGTTGGGAGAAACACCGCATGTGGGTGGTTGAGGCGACGCTTAAAGCTGGCCAGCGCCACGTGGTTCCACGTCGCACTTACTACATTGATGAGGACTCCTGGCAAATCATCCTGGTCGACGGTTATGACGCGCAGGGTAAACTCATCCGCCAGCAATGGTCTCTTCCTTACTTGGCTCCGGATCTCCCCGCATTGACCACTCAGTTTGCGTGGGGGCTCTACAACATCGAAACCGGCGCCTACGTTTATGGCATGTCGTCCAACGACTCCAAGTTCCATTACAAACGCACGGATCGACTCCCGCCATCCGCTTTCACTCCGGATGCAATGGCCAGCGAAAGCTCTCGTTGATTCTCGCTAATGGGGCCGGGGCGACATACGTCGCTCCAGGCCTGCTTATGAATGTTTTTTGCTGTTGGAGTGAATATGGCTAACCGGATTCTCTCGTCCATGCAGTTCAGGCTGAGGATTCTCATGGTCGCCACAGTAGTGATGCAGGCCGCCATGCAGACCATGCCTGTTGTCGCTGCTGAACCCCTGCGTGTGCTCAAGGAATCGTCAACCATCAGTGCCAAAGCACAGAGATCGGTTCTGCTTTCAATTACTCATGCTGGTAATCGATTGGTAGCGGTAGGTGAGCGCGGAATCATCCTGCTCTCCGACGACGCCGGGCAGAACTGGCGACAAGCTTCATCGCCGGTGAGCGTAACTTTGACCGCAGTCCAGTTTGTCAACGCGGATCAAGGATGGGCCGTCGGGCATCTTGGCATTGTGTTGCACAGTGCGGACGGCGGAGAAACCTGGACCCGGCAACTGGACGGCATTCGTGCTGCCGAGTTGATGATGGAACAGGCCAAGCAGAGTGGTAACGGCCAGGCGATCAAGAATGCCGAGTGGCTGGTCGCTGACGGCCCTGACAAACCTTTCTTGGACCTGGCGTTCATCGACCAATCCACCGGCTTTATCACCGGCGCCTATGGGTTGATCTTCATGACCCGTGATGGTGGGAAGACCTGGCTGCCATGGGCGCAGCACCTCTCCAACGACTCAAGCCTGCACCTCAATGGCATTACAGCCAACGGGAAGAACATCTTCATTGTCGGAGAACGCGGGCTTTTGCTGCGCTCTTTAGACGGAGGGGAAACATTCGCGACGATGGAATCTCCCTATGAGGGGAGTTTCTTCGGAGCCCTGTCAACCGGCGCCGGCGATGTCCTGATCTACGGACTGCGTGGCAACGCCTACCTCTCCCGTAACAACGGGGAAAGTTGGCAGAAGGTGAGTATTAAAACTGACGCAGCTATCTCCTCGGCCGCGCAGAGGCGCGACGGCAGCTTGCTGCTTGCCAGCCAGGCGGGCGAGGTGTTCACCAATAGGGGAGGGGGCGCCAGTTTTGAAACGCTGCCGTGGCGCGGCGCAGGTTCTGTTTCTGACATTACCGAAACGCCGGCGGGCGAACTGTCAGCCGTGGGATTGCATGGTTTGGAGCGGGCCCCGCTCGACCAAGGGGCCGCCGCCGAGTGAGGCGGCATCGTCTCCGCCATACACGGTCATTCACTTCGTCAGATTAGGGGCATCCCGTGACCATTGATATCGCTGCACAAAATAAAGACATAGTGGCGTCCCTTGAGGACTTTGACACCAAGTCAGGCGGCCTCGTTGAGCGAGCCATTTTCAATCATCGACTGCTGGTGATCCTGCTGTGCGCGCTGGCAACTGCTCTCTTGGCGTACCAGGCATTGGGTATCCGGCTGAATGCCAGCTTCGAAAAGGCCATTCCGACCAACCATCCCTATGTGGTCAATTTCCTGGAGAACCGCAAGGACCTGAGTGGGATTGGCAACTCTATTCGAGTCGCGATCTCCACAAAGAAAGACAGCATCTTCGACAAGACCTATCTCGATACGTTGGCCAAGATCAACGACGAAATCTATCTGCTGCCGGGCGTCGAGAAGCCCTACATGAAGTCGCTGTGGACGCCTAGCACTCGTTGGCTGGCGGTGACCGAAGACGGGCTTGACGGCGATACTGTTATTCCTGCGACTTACGATGGTTCGCCCGAGAGTCTGGAACAGATCCGTCAGAACGTAGCGCGGTCGGGGGAAATCGGTCAGTTGGTGGCTGGCAACTTCAAGTCCAGCGTGATCTATGTACCGCTCTTGGACATCAATCCGGAAACCGGAAAGCCCCTTGATTACGGCCAGTTCTCTCGGCAGCTAGAGGAGATCCGCGCAAAATATCAGACCGACGATATCCAGATTCACATCACCGGGTTCACCAAGATTCTTGGTGACCTGATCGAAGGTCTTACGCAGGTGATGATGTTCTTCGTCGTCGCTGTGGCCATCACCATCGTTATCCTTTACTGGTACACCCGCTGCGTGCGCAGCACGCTGATTGTCGTGTCGTGCTCATTGATTGCGGTGCTGTGGCAGTTGGGGCTGCTCACCATCCTAGGCTATGAACTGGATCCTTACTCGATTCTGGTGCCGTTCCTGGTGTTCGCCATTGGCATGAGCCATGGCGCGCAGAAAATGAATGGCATCATGCAGGATATTGGCCGCGGCCTACATCGCATCATCGCAGCGCGCTACACCTTCCGCCGGTTGTTTGCCGCGGGTCTTACCGCATTGCTTTGTGATGCCGTTGGATTTGCAGTGCTCATCGTCATCCAGATTCAGGTAATTCAGGATCTGGCCATTACCGCAAGCATCGGTGTCGCGGTCCTTATTTTCACCAACCTCATCCTGCTGCCAGTGCTGCTCAGCTACATCGGAGTGAGCAAGAAGGCTGCCGCACGCAGCCTTGCGGCCGAGAGCGAGGAACTGACTTCGAAGAGCAAGCATCCGGTCTGGGCTTTCCTGGATCTGTTCACTCGTCGGTCCTGGGCTACTCCAGTGTGCATACTGGGTTTCTGTTTGGCGGTATTCGGCTTCGTCGTCAGTCTCAATCTGAAAGTGGGGGACTTGGACCCGGGTGCACCGGAGCTTCGTTCCGATTCACGCTACAACCGTGATGCAGCGTTCATGACCCAAAATTATGCTGCCAGTACGGACATCTTTGTGGTGATGATCAAGACGGGCGAGGACCAATGCACTCATTACTCGACACTGTCCGCTGTCGATGCACTGGCCTGGAAACTGGAGCAGCTCCCGGGCGTTGAGTCCACCAACTCCATGGCATCGTTCAGCAAGATTGCCACCTCCGGCTACAACGAAGGCAGCTACAAATGGTACGAACTGATTCCCAATGACAGCGCTTTGGGGACGGTTCAGGGGCGTGCGTCTCGTGAGCTCTTCAACCAGGACTGCTCGCTGTTGTCGCTGTACGTCTACCTGACCGACCACAAGGCGGACACCTTGACTCGGGTCGTAGATGCCACTGAGTCCTTCATCGCTGAAAACGATCTCGGCAATGCGAAGTTCATGCTGGCGGCTGGGAGCGCGGGTATCGAGGCCGCAACCAATATCGTCGTGAAAAAGGCGATGCGAGAAATGCTCTTCTGGGTCTATGGGGCAGTGATCATTCTTTGCTGGGTGACCTTCCGCTCTTGGCGTGCGGTACTAACCGCGGTGCTGCCTTTGGTACTCACCTCGATTCTATGTGAGGCGCTTATGGTTGGCCTTGGCATGGGGGTGAAGGTTGCGACGCTTCCAGTGATCGCACTGGGCGTAGGGATCGGGATCGACTATGCCCTGTATGTACTGAGCGTAACCCTGACAAGGCTGCGTGCTGGGGACTCGCTTTCACTGGCCTATTACCGATCCCTGCTGTTCACCGGGAAGGTGGTGATGCTCACAGGTGTCACACTCGCGGCTGCAGTGGCAACTTGGGTCTTCTCGCCCATCAAGTTCCAGGCAGACATGGGCATATTGCTGGCTTTCATGTTCGTGGTGAACATGCTTGGAGCCTTGATTCTGTTGCCAGCCTTAGCTCATTTCCTACTCCCCAGGAAGCTCTTCGATAAAGCGCCTGACGAGGTCAGCAAGGCAAGGAGCTAAACGTTTCCCGCAGCGCGAGTGAGGTGGATGGACGCGCGCTGCGGGCTTTTCAAACCGCGTCATCCTCTCGTTCTGACGACACGTCGCCCACAATAAAAAACAAGAAAGGCCCGCCTGACATGGATCGCACCAATACTCTGCCCCCTCCAAAACGGGGTGGTATTCACCCTATGCGGATTTGCATTGCTGTTCTTCTGATTCTCATCGTGCCTGCCATTGCATGCGCGCAGGCGAATACGCAGGCCCTGTACCAAAAGGTCCGTTCGTCGTCACTGCTAATCGCCACCCATGCCCTGATCTACTACGGGGCCGAAAATCGTTTGAGCGATCCGCGTAGTCTTGATGCCTATCAGAAGAGCTACCAGGACCTACAACAATTGGTGGAGGCGTTGGGTTATCCGCAATCGCTGCAGCGCCCCGTCGCGGAGATGAGCGCGCTCCTTCCCCAACTGGAATCTGGAGCCACGGATCATTCGGTCAGCTATCCGGACCTTCTCATAGGCCTGATGGATGCAGATGCCGAGATGAAGAAAGCTGTTGCCAGTGCTTATGCAGACGCGAGCCCCGAGCTCTCCCAAGCTCGCTTGATGCTGCGGGAGTTGAGCGAGCGCATTGGCGATTTGTTGATCTCTAATCAGGCTCGCATCACGCGAGTGGTCGGTGAGTACTCGGTGGCCTATGAGGCTCAAGATGCCGAGGCCAAGGACCAGCGAATCAATGAACTGTTCGAGGCGCTGAAAGTGCAGCTGCCTGAGCATGCCAAGGTTCTGACTGACCAGCATCGTGTGTTCCGTTTCGCCCGTGGTCATCTGCTCGGTAACAACTACAAGGCGGTGTCCGGGAGCGCGGCGTTTTACCTAGGATCGGTCATCGCAAAGCTCGATGAGTTGGCCGGACAAACCGCTCCTTGAGTTGCCATAGCATCGACATTTCTCCCGGCTAATGGATGCTGAAGTCCGCCAGAAAGACGCGGCCTTTCAGCCGATCCCTAGAAGCAAAATACCGCTGCCTTGCCGTATCCACAGGTCAGTCGACTGCCGCTTGGCGTACAACAATCACGGCAACAGGAGACGTCTAGTGAATAGCGTGTTGTACCCTGCCATCAACCTGATGAACCGCATGAGCTTCGGCATGAAGTTCAGTCTGATCAGTGTGCTGTTCTTCCTGCCCATGCTGGTCACCAACTATCTACTGGTGCGCGAGTCCTATGACGCTTTCGTCGATACGCGTACCGAGCTGCAGAGCCTGGCGCTGCTCAAGCAGGGCCAGCAGCTGCGCCAACAGCTGGAGCGTCTCAGCGACCTCTACGAGATCAATGCTGTGCTCGCCGAGTCAGATCACGCGCCGACGATCATCGCCTTGATCACTCCATTGGAGAAGGGCATCGCTGAGACCTTGGGCGCGCTCGAACCCCCTAGCAGCGATGCTCAGGAAACCGAGGAGTTCAATGACCAGCGTGAGGTAATCAAGACCACTCTGGACGCGGTAGCAGCAGAATCATCCCTGCGCAGCAAGGCCAGCTTGGTGACCAAGGCGCTGGATAACTCCGAGTTGTTCATCAAGCTCATTGCCAGTGAGTCCGGACTCAGTCAGGACGGTGATCTGAGCGTACGCCAGATCAGCGAGCTATTAACCAGCACAAGCCAGCCGGTAACGCGTGCCATCAGCAAGGGGCGTGCCCTCGGCTCCTACTCCCTGGGCCAGGGCATCCTCGGCGCTTCCGACATCACCAAGCTCGACGATCTGCTACTGGAGCTAGAAAAGCTGCATGCTGAATATGGTTTCAAGCTGCAGGGCGTACTCGAGGGCAATGTCCAGGCCAAAAGCGCCCTGGGCGGAGTTGCCGAAGCCAGCCACCGTAGCTTGACCGATATCGCCAAGGTGCTTGAGGGGCAGTTGCTTACTGCTGACAGCCTGAATACTCCCTGGATGGGCTTCTACGACGAGACCAGCGCTGCCATCGACAAGACCTATGCGCTGAACGATGGCGTGCTTGGTTTCCTAGAGCAGGAGCTGAGCCACCGCCTGGAGCAGAAGCGTCTGCAGATGATCCTACTCGTAGTTGCCCTGATGGTGCTGTTCCTGTCCATCGTTTACCTCTACGGCGGCTTTTACGTTTCCACTCTCGCCACGCTCAAGGGGTTTGCTGTGACTCTCGGCCAGGTCGCTGGCGGCGACATGACGGTGCAGGTTAACGTGCAAAGCAGCGACGAGCTGGGCGAGCTGGGCGCGGTGTTCAATAGCACCGTGGCGAAGATCCGCGACCTGATCGAGTTGGTCGGCCAGACCGTCATTGAGGTAGAGCGCCAGGCCGACCGCGTCGAACTGGTGTCCGGTGAGAGCAGCCAGGCAGTGAGTGCCCAACGCGGGCAGATCGAGCAGGTGGCCACCGCAATGAACGAGATGTCCGCCACCGCTCAGGAGGTGGCGCGCAGCGCCGCCGCGGCAGTGGGTAGCGCACAGAGCGTCAACGAGGAGACCGTGAGCGGCCGTGCCATGGTCAGGTCGCAGGTCGACAGTATCCAGCGTCTGGCCAGTGAGATCGACCAGTCGGTGGGTGTGATCAACCAACTGGCCGCCGACAGCGCCTCGATCAGCCAGGTGCTGGACGTGATCAAGGAGATCGCTGGGCAGACCAATCTGCTGGCGCTCAACGCTGCCATCGAGGCAGCGCGGGCCGGCGAGCAGGGCCGTGGTTTCGCCGTCGTGGCCGATGAAGTGCGTAACCTGGCTAAGCGCACCCATCAGTCCACCGAGGAGATTGAGCAGATGATCGTCCGTCTGCAGGGTGGTGTGGGCGCTACCGTGATCGCCATGAACGGCAGCCATCAAATGGTCGAAAGCACGGTCAGCCAGTCGAGTCAGGTGCAGCAAGCGCTGGATAACATACTCAGCGCGGTTGGCGTGATCGTTGATCAGAACCAGCAGATCGCCGCCGCCGTAGAGCAGCAGACCGCCGTGGCTCACGATATCGACATGAACATCGTCGAGATCAATCAGGCCGGCGAACTTACTGCTGAAGGTGCCATGCAGACTGAGCAGGCTAGCCGCTATCTATCTGGTCAGGTGGCGCGGCTGAAGGAGCTTATAAGCGCATTTCGTGTCTGATCTGATCGGCGGGCATCGTTTTATATCGCCCGAATGCCACTGAACCATTAGCCGTGACCGAGGGGTAGCGCAGTGACCTTTCGGCGACCGGTCTCGATCAGTGTCTCTTGCGTAGCTTCGCGCAGCCTAGCTAGAGCGAGGCAGATGATCGAGCATCAACCAGCGGAGCGTTCTTCAGCCGACCAGGCCTATGGACGTTCCGCGCAAGCTCGCGCTCATCCGGCGATAGTCTGCTCGATCTCCTTAATGAGGCGACAGCCGGCTGATTCATCCAACGCCTGAGGGGCTCCGGTCAAAGGCACTTCCTTTCCCGTATTGGCCTGCAAATGCTTTGTGCTATCCGAAGATTCGACAGCGAGGCTAAGTGAGCAGAGTTCTTAGCCAAGTCTCGGATCTAACTCGGAAACTTTCCGCACATCTATCACTGGATGGCCCTCAGAGTTAATAGGCCACTGCTCTTATCTTCGTATGAACATGCAGAGATTCCGATACCTTTTTGGTATGAGGCGGCGGGAAATAAGGTATTGGAGATATCGAGCATCGCTGGATATCGTACTTCTAAGCGGCCCATAGATTGGTGCTGAGTTATAGACCATACCACATAGACGTACGGCCCGTAGGTTCTGCGGCTTTCTTTAGTTATTGGCAAAAAATAAGAGAAATTTTATGACTAAGCATACAAAGACATTCGGTCCCAGCCCTGTAATTCCTGTCGATGAACGGTCTGTCACTAGTCATATGGTGCATTTCGTATCCTATGCTTCCAATCCTATTCTTGCTGGCTTGCAGCCGCTTGAATACACCGGATGGAGAGATGAATCTCTTTCTTGGCATGACTCTAGTTACATTCACGCAAATCTCAATCCCTCCCCGACTTACCGCTTCTGGGGGCCGGACTCTATTGAGTTTCTCAAGAAATACTGCGGGAATTCTTTTGAAAAGTTCCCAGTTGGATTCGCTAAGCACGGCATTATGCTGGACGAGCAAGGGCGGATCATGGTCGATGGTTTGCTGGTTCGCCGCGAAGAGGATTACATCACTTACTGGATGAATCCTTGGTTGCAATATTGCGTAGAAAATAGCGACCTTGACGTCCAGGGTGAGGATGTTACCGGCAAAGTGTTCATGTTCCAGTTGGGTGGTCCGACCTGCTTGCAGGTACTAGATGCAGCTAGTGGTGAGAACTTGCACGACATCAAATTCATTCACCATCGAATGAGTAAGATTGCAGGTCGAGATGTAATGATCCTGCGCGTCGGTATGGCTGGCTCCCTGGCTTATGAGGTTCATGGGAATGTAGAGGATGCCATTCCTGTTTATGAACAGATTCTCAAGGCTGGCGTAAAGTACGGTTTGAAGCGATTGGGTACCCCCGCTTACAATATGACCCATTGGGAGAATGGATTCCCACAAGCCTATCTCGATTTCCCCCTTCCTTGGTTTGAGCACAAAGAATTTGCTGCATGGCTCCGTGAGCGCGAAATTGGGTTCCTCTGCGATCCCGAAATTGTTAAAGATTCTTTGTCTGGCAGCGTCGGTCAAGATTTCGCAGCTCGTTACCGAAACCCGATTGAGTTGGGTTGGGGTAAGACCATTAATATGGATCATGAGTTTGTTGGAAAGAAGGCTATTGAAGAGCTAAAGGCAAAGTCATCGCGCCAGATGGTAACTCTTGAGTGGAATAAAGAGGATATCCTTGATATCCACCGCTCGCAATTGGCCGATCCAGTCCCTTATAAAGATATTTCTAGTCCCGAAGATCTGGCATTTGGCGGTATCTATCCAGCCGATTGGGTTTTGAATGATAAGGGCGAGCAAGTAGGTGTCAGTAGCGGTCGGATGGTGTCCTGGTTCTATCGGGAAATGATTTCGCTCTGCTCCATTGATGAAGAGTACCTGAGCGAAGGCACCGAGGTCTGGGTTCTCTGGGGGGAGCCCGGTACTCGGCAGAAGAAAGTGCGCGCTAAAGTAGCTCGGTATCCCTACTTCAATGAATGCCGGAACCAGAAGGTAGATACCAGCCTGATCCCCGTTGGTACGATGGATTGATAGAGATACTCTGGTTCTAGGTCGAGTTGAATTCTAGGGTCAGAAGATCTTTATATGAAATCCAAGACGGTGGCATTTATGCCACCGTTTTTCCAGCTGCGGGTTGTATTTCATTCCAATTATGTCTGCTTGCATATTGGAAGCTGTGGGGGGAGTTCTTCATGAATCCGACGCCCTATGAAATTTGCGTGCCTCAAGTAGTACTAAATGACTTGAAGCAACGGCTAATTGGCACTAGATGGATAGATGCGATTGAGGAGTCGCAATGGTTATATGGTGCCGATATTGATGTTGTTAGAGAGTATATAAGCTACTGGCGTGACGATTTTGATTGGCGTAAGCAAGAAGCTATTCTGAATAGCTGGAATCACTATACGTCAGAGATCGATGGTGTTGAGGTGCACTTCATACACCACAAAAGCCAATTTCCTAATGCTGTTCCTTTGCTGCTGCTGCATGGTTGGCCGAGTAGTTTTGTACAGCTCCTCCAACTGGCACAGCAAATCATTAATACAAATAGCGAAAGCCTCTCTTTCGATATTGTGATTCCATCGTTGCCAGGGTATGGCTTCTCAGGAAAGCCGGCAGTAAGTGGATATGGAACCAGGCGCGCAGCTCGTGCTTTGAATCTGTTGATGACTAGCGTTCTTGGTTATCAACGATATGGGGTTCGCGGGGGGGACATAGGGAAGCTGATTACAGACTGGTTGTGCAGTGATTATGCAGAGAGAGTAATAGGCGCGCATCTGGCAGAAATTATCATGCCTGGACCGTGTGAAGTGCCAGCTAATGCGTCGGAAGCAGAGGCGGAATATATCAAGAAAAATAACTTGGTATGGCAAGAAGAGATGTCCTACTGCCTCCAGCATATGACAAAGCCTCAAACTCTTGCTTATGGGCTTAATGACTCGCCAGTGGGTTTGCTGGCATGGATTCTAGAGAAATTTCAACGTTGGGCCGGAGTGGATGGGGATTTGTCTAGGCGATTTACCAAAGATGAGCTCCTGACCAATATCACTCTCTACTGGGTCACGCAGACGATAGCTTCATCTATACGAATCTATTACGAATTCTGTAGGGAAGACTATTCCAGTCAGGATTGTAGAGCTGTCCCAGTCGCTTTCTATCATGGCTCCAAAGATATGTTTCCGAATGCACCGCGAGAGTGGGCTGACCGGTTTTATAACGTTGTCAGTTATTCCGTATGCGAATCTGGTGGACATTTCCTGGAGTGGGAGGAGCCGGTCTTGGTGGCTGAGGATTTGCGTGAATTCTTCTCCGGTTTGCGGAGTTCAGCTTTTTCTTTTGGCTCTTGAATGTAATCGCAGCTATGTGTGGGTAGGATGGCTGTGGTTCTGATAAAACATAAAATTTAGGTGATTGCATGACTTATAAATCTCAAGAATCAACTTTTATATTGAATGTTAGTTGCAAGGCCGGGACAGGAATTTTGGCGGCAATTTCTACATTCCTTGCAGACAGAGGTTGCTATATTTGTGCGGTTGAACAGTTTGATGATGAAACAACTGAAAAGTTCTTCATGCGCGCCGTGTTCAGGATGGAAAGCCAAGATATTTCCATTGGCCAGATGCGCGAAGAATTTGTTGAGGTTTCTGAAAAATATGGCATGACATGGCGGTTCTATGATGCCGTTGAGCCTGTTAAAACGGTAATCATGGTTTCGAAGTTTGATCACTGCCTGAATGATCTGCTCTATCGCTACAAAAAAGGTGAGCTTAACTTGGAGATTGTTGCCGTCATCTCCAATCATCAAGATCTGCGAGGTATGGTTGAGCGCGAAGGTATTCGATTTGTTCATCTGCCTGTTGATAAGGATAATAAACCTGCTCAAGAAGCTCGCTTGCTCGACATCGTTAGCGAAACTGATGCTGAGTTGGTAATTCTTGCGCGTTACATGCAAATTCTTTCCGACAATCTAAGTCGCGAATTGTCAGGTAAGTGCATTAATATTCACCACTCGTTCCTGCCTGGATTCAAAGGTGCCCGCCCATACCATCAGGCTTTCGAGCGCGGAGTTAAGCTAATTGGCGCAACTGCTCATTATGTGACTTCCGATCTGGACGAGGGTCCAATTATCGAGCAAGTCGTGGCTCGAGTTGATCATAACTATAAGCCTGAGCAACTGGCACGTGTGGGTCGAGAGAACGAGTGTTATGCATTGGCTTCGGCGGTCAAGTGGCATATCGAGCGCCGTGTCTTCTTGGACGACAATAAAACTGTTATTTTCCTTGGCAGTTAAGTTTTGAGGCGCAAATGAAAGTCATTGATGGCAAGCTGTTTGCCGATAAATTATGCGCTTCACTCCAGGTTGAGATTGCGGCGCTAAAAGTATCGACTGGGCTCTATCCAAGCATTGCAGTTGTATTGGTAGGAGATGATCCTGCGAGTCATGTTTATGTGCGTAATAAAGTGAGGCGCTGTGAAGAGGTTGGCATCCGCTCCCTAGAATACCGATTGCCTGTTACTACTGGACAGGCTGAGCTACTGGAGTTGATTGATAGCCTCAATAAGGACAGAGACGTTCATGGTGTTCTGGTTCAGTTGCCACTTCCTCGTCAAATTGATGAAGAAGCGGTGATTGCAGCGATCGATCCAGCCAAGGATGTCGATGGCTTCCATATTGAGAACGTAGGTGCACTCTCTGTCGGCAAGGAGGGGATGATACCATGCACTCCTCTCGGGTCTTTGATGCTACTTGAGGACACCCTTGGGTCGCTGGATGGTTTACGTGCAGTAATTGTAGGGCGTTCTAATATCGTCGGAAAACCGATGGCTAGCCTGCTGCTGAAAAAAAATTGCACAGTTACCATCGCTCATTCAAAGTCCAAAGACTTGGCAGAGGTTTGCCGTCAGGCGGATATTTTAGTTGCTGCCGTTGGTCGCCCGAAGTTGATCAAGGCTGACTGGGTGAAACCGGGAGCTACGGTCATTGATGTCGGTATAAATCGCATCGAAGAGGGTGGTAAAAGCTTGTTGTGCGGTGATGTTGACTATGACGGCGTGGCAGAAGTTGCGGGTGCGCTTACACCGGTTCCTGGTGGGGTTGGCCCGATGACAATTGCTTGCCTTATGTATAACACGCTTACCGCAGCAAAGAGACTTGCCAAGCCTCTTGGTGATTGATCTATATAATGACGGATGAATTGCATACCGTTTATTTAGGTCTTGGATCTAACGTCCTGCCATGGGAGTCTCTCTCTGCAGGATTGGACCGTCTTGAGGGGGTTTTTAATATTCTCGAGAGTTCATCAGTCTATTTTAGCGAGGCTGTAGGATTCGACGGTCCTCCTTTTTTGAATATGGTGGTCAAAGTCTTGACGGAGTTATCTCTCGCTCAAGTCGTTTCGAGTGTCCGTGCTATAGAAAGTGACTTTGGTCGTGCTAATAATGATCTTCTTAAGTGCTCTCGGCGCCTTGATATTGATATTTTGCTATTTGATGACTTGTGTGGATTATTCGGTCATGTGCATTTGCCTCGTCCGGGGATGGTTGAGAGCGCATATGTTTTGGCTCCAATGGCGGAACTGAGTCCTAATCTGGTGCATCAAGGCTCATCAAAGACGTATGAGGATTTGTGGCTGCTATATGGGCATGATTTGCCATTAATACAGAAAGTGAATTTTGAGTGGAATGGTAAAAGAATTTCCTGTGATAAATCTTACCTGTAAACACATTGCTGCTCGCCCATTTTTGACTTGGTAAGATGTTAGTGTTACTCCCTCGGTCATTCCAGTTCGCCACGAATAATCATCGTCCGGCCTCAAGCTCGATTTGCCTAGCGCCGGTAGCCAATGGATATAGCAAGTGGTGAAAGGAGGCGCTGCGAAGGGTTGCGAACGGCCAAAAGCAGCCATAGAGCACCTACGAAGCTAGAAGCATTTAGACTTGACTAGCCTCAAACTCCTCAAGCAGGTACAGGGCAGCTGCTCCGGCAAGATTCACACAGAAACCCGCCTCGCTAACTGTTGGGGGTGTGCTGCTTGAGGCTGCGCCATGAGCGTCACCAAGTCTATTCCTCATTTCGCCTATGCCCCAGATGATCGAATTAAGCCCTTCGATAGTTTTCTCAACGGGCTGTCCTTTAACAACAATCCCAAGGGCGTCAATCGCTCTGCTAAATAGCTCTCTGTTATTTTCAGTGGGTTTTCCTCCGCGCTCCTCAATAATCCATTTAAGTGTTGTTTCAAGAAGGCTTCTTGCCGCCGTAATCGCTCCGCTTGGGTCTGTCACGCGGCGATGCAGAGCTTTTTCCCACTTATCTCGTATATTGTAGCTTGGAATCCGAATTAAGAGGTCGGTCAAAACGTCGTCAGCGGGTGTTGGTTGGCCGGAAAGCTCATTTAAATGGCATTCGCCTTCAAATGTAAGTCCGCCATCAACTAGAATAAGGCTGTAAGACATATGACCGGACATGGAGTCTATTTGCGGAATAATTCTCGATATATACCCTTGTTTGTGAGCATAAATAACCGCTTTCGCAATGGCTTGGAATTTATCTGGGTCGCCACTTGCATCTTTTTGGGGGGAGAATGATGTCGCTCCGGACTTCACCTTTCGCAAAACTTCGTGTAGCAGCAAATTCATGGTCGTCGCCCCTGTATCTCTTGTGGTTTTTAGCTCGATCAATCTGTGTGGCTGCTTCGCAATCTCTGTCGGCAGCCGACTGATTGAAGTACGACTGTGGCCGTGAACTCGCATGCTTAATGGCTAGCGAGAGGATCGCTACGTTTCTCCAATGCAGACAGTGACAGCTAAATCTATAGGGTCAGTGTTCACTACTCTGTAAGCCACAATCGAAGCTACAGACCCAGGCTTTTCTTGAGAAGGTCACCGAAAATTGGCCAAATTACAGGCTGAACAGCCGTCCATGCTGGCCCGCAGACTTTTTCAAGTAATCTCTTAGCTTCTTTTCCGTTACCTTCGCTCGCCTCCGCTATGGCGGAAACTAAAATTTCGCGCTGCTCTATTGAAACCACTTCCCCCTGTTTCTCCAGTATCGCAACCAATCTCACTAGAATGTCACTATCCGTACCGGAAACGGAGTCCATCCTTTGCACTACGCTACCGCCTGTGGCGAGTTGTAAATTGGAAAATTGGCCGCCAGAAATGTGTACATTGTTTATGATTCGCTGAACCTTGCTTGGGCGATTAGTTGACTGCCTAGCAGTCTTGTATCCTAGTTCTGTGAGGCCTGCGTATTCTCGCTTGCTATAGCCGCCAATAATAATGAGCCTATCACCAGGCTCATTCTTGTATGCCTCATAAGGCCCGGTATTAATTAGATTCTTTTTTTCAAGATCTGAAAGGGCAATATCGAAATCAACTTGTGTGATATCGTCCCCTGCACAAATAGCCTTGGCGAGATCAGATACTTTAGGGCCTTCATATCCGGAGTTCAGGTGATCAGCATTCAGGTTTCGATCTGAAAAATCTGCTAGAAGCGTGCCAAGAATTTGTTTTTCAGCTTCATCTAAACGTACGGTCATACTAATTCCTTGTAAATAAAAAACTTAATCTTGAGTTATTCAAATAATTGACACTCTTGACAGCCTATCATCTTTTGTCGCTGACCAGCATGGCTGGCCAGAGGATAAATTGTTCACGTTGAGCAATGCGCGTCAGAGGTTGGAGATATGGACTATCGATCTTCAGGACCAGCCACCATTACAATGCTGCTGAGGGGGGCTCGCTGGAACGAGCTTCGACTCTGATCAGAAACTCAAGGATGGAGGCAACCCAGCATGTATCTGGCCGAACTGAATATCTGTAATTTCAGGAAGCTAAGGGATGTCCAGCTGCGCTTTCAGTCCGGCCTGAACGTCCTGGTTGGGGCTAACAACGTAGGCAAGAGCGCTGTAGTCGACGCACTACGGGCATTGCTGGTCGGGTATGAAGAGTCCTATCCGCGCTTCGGAATCGAAGACCGCCATCGTCCTCCGCGGGAAGAGCCAACTGGAGACATCGAGTTCCACTATGTCTTTCGAGGGCTAGGACCCGACGACGAAGCCGACTTTTTGGCCGCACTCAAACTCGGCGCCGTCGGTCAAGTGGAGGCGCACTTTCATGTCCGTTATTCAGATGCGGACCAAGGGGGGCGCTTTAGGGTGCGCCGCTGGTGTGGCGATCATCAGGAGGTGTCGCTGACGGCGGACATGATCGAGAACCTACGTGGGGTCTATTTGCAGCCCCTACGTGATGCAACACAAGGGCTTCGCCCCGGCCGAAACAGTCAGCTTTCGCGCTTGCTTCATTTGCTCACCGATGGAGCAGGTCGCGAGGGCATCAATGACGCGTTGCAGCGTTTGGATAACGAGCTTCGGGAGCATGCTCCTATCCGGAGTACGCAGACTGCAATTACTGATCGTCATAACGCGATGCTTGGAGAGCAGCTACGTCAAGCCCTCACTGTGGGACTGAGTGCCTCCGACTTTCAACGCCTTTCCACACGATTGACACTCTCTGTAGATGACTTCGAGCTTGAGCAGAACGGCCTGGGCTTCAACAACTTGATTTTCATGGCTGTGGTACTCAGTGAGCTGGCTCGTAACTCTGACGCGGCATACCGCGGCCTAATCGTGGAGGAGCCGGAAGCGCACCTACATCCTCAACTGCAGGCAGTGCTGTTGAGATATCTGGCGAGCTTGCAGGAGGTGGATGGAGAACAGCCTGTTCAACTCTTCGTGACGAGCCATTCACCCAACTTCGCCAGCAATGCAAATCTCGATTGCCTCGTTTGCTTGGTGGAGTCGGCGGGACGAGTCGAGACGTTCTTTCCGCGCGAAGTAAGGTTTGAGAGGGGCAAGCGGGAAAAGCTGGAGCGATATCTCGATGTCACTCGTGCGGAGCTGTTCTTTGCACGGCGGGTCATTTTTGTTGAAGGGGCAGCAGAGATGATGCTCGTCGATGCTTTGGCCACCGCGGCTGGCTTCGACTTACATGGGCATGGAGTGAGCCTCATCAGCGTCGAGGGACTCAATTTCGATTCCTTCCTTCCACTGTTTGGCGAGAACGCACTAAAGATTCCTGTCGCGTTGATCACTGACGCTGACCCATCAGGGGTCGTGGTTCCCGGTCAACCGGCCCAGCCCTTGTATCCTGCCTTGGGGGCTGATGTTCAGGTTTCTGACAACACGGCCAATATGCTTGAGCTTGAGGACAGATACGTCCAAGTTTTCCATGGCGTTAAAACGCTGGAGTACGACTTGGCTCTGCATCCGAACAATCGCGCAGCCATGTTGGTTGCCTTGGCTGAAATCCATCCTCAGATTGCTCAAGACCTTGAGGTGGTCGTTAATTTGGCCCCTGACGATGCAGCTAAGGCAAAAGCACTGTTCTGTGGAATGTTTGAACGTCCATCTACCCAGAAGAACGTGCAGAAGGGCCGCTTTGGTCAATCCCTGGCCTATGTAATCGGAGAGGGAGCCGCCTGTGAGGTCCCACCTTACATCCTCGATGCGATCGTTCATGTGTGCCAGGTACCGGACGCAGGAGCGGAGGCAGAATGATTGAGCCATCCCCCGAACAGCAGCTCGTCATCGATGCTCCCCTGGTACCCCTAGCCGTTACGGCATGTGCGGGAAGTGGCAAGACGGCTACTGCCATTCAGCGTCTAGTTGAGATGCGCCGACGCCTTGGTGGAGCGAGGGGACGCATAGCACTGCTGTCATTCTCTAATGTGGCCGTGGAGACATTTCGGCAGGGTTACCAGGAACTTTCGCAAACACTGCCGAATAGCTCCGGTCGAAGCAGGGTTGATATCGATACGCTGGATAGCTTCATGACGACCCACGTCATGAAGGCCCATGGTCACCGCACTATGGGAGCAAACCAGACAGCTTTTCTAGTAACCGGCGGAGAGCCTTTCCTGGCTGGGTTCAATTGCCCAACGCGGGATCACCCGATACCTGTAAGCGACATCAAGGTTCGATTTAGCGCTGGTCAGCCGCTCTTCTACTACACGGTACATGGTAACGAGATGCCGCTTAACCAGCTGGATGCTAGTCGAGTGGTTGCTAGATTGGGACGCGTGGGGGGCTATACGCACGATCTGGGACGCTATTGGTGCTACCGCGTCCTAAGTGAGCAGCCTGTGGTGCTTAGAGCTTTGGCTCGACGCTACCCTCATATCATCGTCGATGAGGCCCAGGATATTGGAGTCCTGCATCAAGAGCTTTTGGAGCTTCTGATTGGTGCTGGCGTGCAGGTGTCGCTGATTGGTGATCCAAATCAGGCTATCTATGAGTTCGCTGATGCCGACGGTCATTTTTTGCGGAACTACCACGAGCGGGAAAGAGTTGTTCCTTACAACCTGACTCGCAACTATCGCTCCGTGCCCTCGATCCTGAGTGTTGCAAATTACCTTTCGGGAAGGGCGGATGATCCTGATCGTGCTGACGAACCCCCACCTCTCGGAGCCTACTTCATTGGCTATAACGAGCAGGCGCTTCCACCTCTGTTGGATGCTTTCCATGCAGAACTGAGGCGGCAAGCAATCAACCCTGATAGATCGGCTGTCGTATGTCGTGCGGCTGCAATGGCCTCCAGGCTGTCGGGAGAAAGAGATCCTGAAGGACGGGGAGTAGTGAAGCTGTTTGCCGAAGCCGCGGTACTTCGAGATCAGAACTCCGACTTCCTGGGGGCATTCAGAATGGTCGCTCGAGGCATTGTCAGTCTCTTGAATGGCCCACCCCCAGGGCTTCTCAATAGGCTGAGTGGCGTCACTCATGATCGTGATTTGCGCGAGCTGCGACGTCGGCTGTGGTTGTTCACTAGAGATGCTGCTCAGGGTTTGCCGGCTTCAAGTCTGCCTGCCTCAGGCCAATGGCTTCCCCTGCTGCAGGGGCGAGTTGCTCAGCTGCTTCGTGACATTCAGCGTGATTTTGAGTTGATCGCACTGGATGGGCTGACACGCCGGCTAACGCGCGCCTCGCTGCCTGCTGGGCCACTTAGTGTGGGGCTTGAGGTGGCGGTTGAGCAGGAGCCCAAGGCCCGCGTGAGAACCGTTCACCAAGTTAAGGGTGAAAGTATTGATGCCGTCTTATATGTGGCCAATCGGGCCAACATCGAAGCCATGCTGGCAGGAATGAATACTGAGGTAGGCCGTATTGGCTATGTTGCGGTGACTCGCGCCCGCGATCTGCTTTGGTTGGCGGTTCCTGCGACCGCCTTGGTTGCCTTGAGACCTCAGCTGGAGCGGGCCGGCTTTCTCGAAGCTGGTCAGGCTCTTGCTGGGTAATCGTCCGCTCTTGGCCGGTAGCTACCTGTCATGAAGGGCAGCAATCGGCAGTCGAACGCAGTCGGTAGCGAATGGCAGCTAGCGGTTGAATCCACAGTTGGTTGTGGACACCAGTACGTCACGGGAGCGTTCCTGGCTCCTGGCTCCCAATGAGGAACCAGGTCATGAGGCGCGGAGGTGTCCAGCAGGTCGGATACCGCTTTGAATCGCTTCGATTCGCGCGTCGATCAGTGGAGTGAGCAAGGCATAGAGTTCGGTAGGCCGGAGAGTGGATCGTTGTTTGCCCAGCAGTTCAATGGACAGTCGCCCCAGGGCCGTGCGAAGAGGCATGTCCGCATCCTTGAGAAGGCGATCATGCAGGTACTGCAGTTGGATGCGAAGCTCCAGCGGGCAGTGTTCCTGGGCTGCCGCCCGTATCGAAAGGCCGCGCAGTCGGCCGAGCTCTTCGACTTGCCAGCACCGCTCGGCGACCTCCGGTGTGAGTGCCAGCAGGTGGCAGCGTTGCAAGTCCAGGTGCTGGATGTGGGCGAGTAATTGCTCCAGCAGACGGCAATGTCCGTCGAAGTCCTCCGGCGTGAGCAGCAGGCGTTGCCAGGCTCGGTAGTTTCCAGCATCGGTCCAGGCCCGCCAGGAACGTTCCAGTTCGGCTTCAAGCTTCCGGCGGTGGTGCACGGCGTCAGCACTGGTCTGAGCACCTAGCGCACGATGGCGCTGGACGCCCTGCATGAGTACCAGGCCCAACTGCAACATATCGCGCAATTCTTCTTGCTGGCGGAACTGCCGGCGTCGATCGGCCAGCCACAGGACAACGCAGGACGCGGCCAGGGCGGCCAGTACGGCCAGTGCGGGCAGGCTCTCTATGATCATGGCGTTGCGTCGCCTGTGAGTCGGGTGAGGTAGCGGGTGAGGTCATGCAGCTCATGGGTCTGCCGGCTTTGCACCTGAAGGCTGGTGCTGATCTGCTGGAGCTGTTCGCCGAGGTCCTGGTTCGCCTGGTGATGTTCGACCAGCGCCTGTTGCATGCCGTCGAAACGCTGCAGGTTTTCCTGGCTTTTGCGGGCCAGCCGGTCAAGGCTCTCGGCGAGGCTATTGCTCTGGCCGCTGCCACGCTCCAGCAGCTCGCGATGGTGTTCGACTTCCTTGCTTACCTGGTTCACGGCCCCGGCGATGGATGTGGCGGCGGCGATGATGTCGCGCGTGGTCCTGTCGGTAGCGGTCGCCATCTGCCGGACTTCGTCTGCCACCACCGCGAAACCACGCCCTTGCTCGCCAGCACGGGCAGCCTCGATCGAGGCGTTCAGGGCCAGTAGCTGGGTTTGCTTCGCCAGGTCCTGGATGCCTTGCACCGACTGTTCGACGAGCGCGGTACTTTGCAGCAATTGCGTCACCGCTCGGGCGGTGTCGCCCAGGCTGCTGCGGATGTCAGCCATCCCGGTCCCCAGTTCCCGCGCCGCCCGGCAGCCGTCCTCGCCCTGGGCATGGGCGGCCGCAAAATCCGAGCGGGCGCTGCTGGCCATTTCGTCCACGCTGGCCAGGCTGCGTTCAATCTGTTCGCTCGCGGCTGCGATCATGTTCACTCGCTGGCTTTGCTCGCCGCCCTGGACATTGGCCTTCTGCGCCAACTGCTCCAGTGCCTGGCTGGCGAAGCGCACCTCACTGTTCAGGCGATCATTGCCGCGCAGACGTTCACTGCACTCGACCAGCAGGGTGGCTTGATCGTTGGCGGATTGGGTACGGAGCAGGCGTGCCAGTTCGTCGAACCAGAAGGCCTCGCTGTAGCGCTGGCGCAATTGGTGCAGATGTAGGGAAATGCCCAGGTAGAGTGTTCCCAGAACAAGCCCAAATGCCATTGTCGGCTGACCTGCATGCGCGCAGGCCGCCGCGCCAAGCGCGGTACCGATGGGGACCCATGCACCATGCTGAATGCTGGCGACGAGGGCGATACCTGGCTCGAATGGCGGATAGGTTGTCCATTGCCGAGGCGTTCGCTGGAGGTCCTGAACGAGTCTGGTCGCTCCTTCGATTCCAGTTACACGGGAGTCAGCGAGATTGCTCATGGTTGGATTCCCACGTGAAGTGAAGACTGTCCGTTGTTCATGGTTGTGCTGCGTCCTCGCGAGACGTCCAGCAGGATCGGTGTGGGGGCAAGACGCCCGCACACCGATGTACCCAGCCGTTACGGTCAGTAGGTGTATTGCACCTGCACCCAGAGCTTGTCGGTATCGACCGTGCGGGCTCGATCATCCGAGTCGTAGCTGGCGTACTTGAGCAGTCCGACCAGACCTTTCACGCCTGGTATCGGATGGGCGTAGGACAGGTCGATCTCGCTGCCGTAGCTGTCGCTGCCCTGCTCGGTGTCGAAGTCGTGGTACCAGGCTTGCAGGCTGCCGCCGGCCAATGGCGCGGTGAACCCCAGGTAGGCGTCCTCGATGCCGTCAGCCGGCGTGGTGAGGAACTGGTCGGCCCAGCCCTGGAAGATGTGCTTGGTTGCCAGCGGCGTCTGGAACGCTCGGTTGCCGGGGCCGCTGTCGCCGCCCAGTACCTCGTAGCCGCCCTTGAGCTGTACGCCGTTGAAGACATACCCCAGCTCCGCCAGGTAGTACTCACTGTCCAGGTCCAGCGGGTTGTCGGCGTAGTCCTGCTGGCGTGCGTACTCCAGCGCATAGCTGAAACCGGCCAGCGCACCGTTCAGGCGCAGGCCGCTGGTCCGGCTGGACAGGCTGCCCAGTGGGGAGGTCGCAGTGGTCGCAATGTTGTCCAGGCCGAGCAGGTAGCTGTAGGCGGTCACTGCGAGTTCCGGCCGCACCAGGTACTGGGCATTGAACAGGTGACTGTGGCCTTCGATGTTGGCGGGGTTGGTACGGTTATCGAAGCGGCCGTTTTCCGGGCCGAAAATGGTGTTGATGTTGTCCAGGTAGCTGTAGGTCAGGGTCAGGCCATCAAGGGGCTTGAGCTGGGCCAGTGCAGCGTCGTAGGTCTGCTCGTTCTGCCGCCAGGCCGAGCCGCCGACAAAGCGTTGGTTGTCCAGGTTGATGCGTTGGCGGCCCAGCACGGCGCTGCCGAAGGCCTGGTCATAGCGCAGCAGGGCCTGGTTGACTTCGGTGCCGTCGGGGTCGACCACCATGGCGTAGTTGGTCTGGCCGTTGCGGGTGCTGTTGTAGGCGGCATCGCCGAGGCGGCTGACGTTGTCCACTTCCACTAGGCCCGAGAGGCCGTACCACTTGCCGGTCTGGAAGCCGACGCGGGTGCGCAGGGTCTGGGCATTGGCGTCGCGCAAGTTGTTGTTCTGGTCGACGTTCTCAAAGCGGTAGCGGGCATCGAGGATGGCTTTGCCCCCAGTGAACAGGTTGCTAACGTCCTCTGTGGCCAGGGCGGCGTGACTGGTGCCGGCAACGGCCAGCGACAGCAGAGCGGGTTTCAGCATGTGCATAGCGGACTTCCTAGGTCTGAAAAGCGCAAAAAAAACGTCACGGTGTCCGCGCTCCGGGTGGAGAGGGGATTCCGCGACGTCGTTGTCGGTTGAGTGGCAGACACGCCGTTGTGCTGACCGGGGAAGGTCTTAGCAGGCACTGTGCCAGTTTGTTCAACTACTTGATTTACATGATGTTTGTTTAGCGACAAGAACATTTGGCGATTACGTCATGCACCTGCGCGGGCAAGGTTGCATTGGCGGGGTGCGAAGCCGGGTACGGGGGCCCCTGCATGGGGCATGCGGGCAAGTCAAAACGCGAAAGCCCGGCACGGGGCCGGGCTTTCGCGAAGGGCAGGGCGGATACCTAGGCGGCGGGGCGCTGCTGACGTTGGTAGAGGAACTCCAGCACTGCGGTGCGGTACTCGTGGTAGCGGGCATCGTTGGCCAGGGCCAGGCGGTCGCGTGGGCGCGCCAGCTCGACCTGGACGATATCGCCGACGGTGGCCGCCGGGCCGTTGGTCATCATCATGATGCGGTCGGAGAGCAATACGGCCTCGTCCACGTCATGGGTGACCATCACCACGGTACTGTGGGTCTCGCCGACGATGCGCAGCAACTCGTCCTGCAGGTGCGCGCGGGTGAGGGCGTCCAGGGCGCCGAAGGGCTCGTCCATCAGCAACACCTTGGGTTCCATCGCCAGCGCACGGGCGATGCCCACGCGCTGCTTCATGCCGCCGGAGATTTCATTGGGGTGCTTGTGCGCCGCATGATCCAGGCCGACCATCTGCAACGCCGCGGCGGTACGTTCCTTGAGGCGGGCCTTGCTTTCACGGGCGCCGAAGACCCGCTCTACGGCGAGATGGACGTTGCCGAAGCAGGTCATCCAGGGCAGCAGGCTGTGGTTCTGGAACACCACGGCGCGCTCAGGGCCAGGGCCGTCGATTTCCCGGCCATTGCAGATCAGCCCGCCGTCGCTGGCATCCAGCAGGCCAGCGATCAGGTTGAGGACGGTGGACTTGCCGCAGCCGGAGTGGCCGATCAGCGAGACGAACTCGCCACGGGCGATGCAGAGGTTGACGTCGCTGAGGGCCTGGAAACGACCCTTGCGCGTATCGAAGTGTTTGCTGACGCCGGTCAGCTCGACGAACTTGTCCATCAGGGTTCTCCTGCTCTTGGTAGGAGCGAGCTTGCTCGCGAATGCGGTTCGCGAGCAGAGCTCGCTCCTACAGGAATGGTCAGTTGTTGTAATCGAAGCGCTTGGCCAGCCACAGCAGGCTCTGTTCCAGGGCCAGGCCCACCAGGCCGACGATGATGATGGCGATGAGGATGTGCTCGACGTTGAGGTTGTTCCATTCGTCCCACACCCAGAAGCCCAGGCCGGTGCCGCCGGTGAGCATTTCCGCCGCCACGATCACCAGCCAGGCGACACCGATGGCCAGACGGATGCCAGTCATCAGGTGAGGCAATACGGCCGGGAACAGGATGCGGGTGAGGACCTTGAACTCGGAGAGCTTCAGCACCCTCGCCACGTTGAGGTAGTCCTGCGGCACGCTGGCCACCCCGGCGGCGGTGTTGAGGATGATCGGCCAGATCGAGCTGATGAAGATCACCCAGATCGACGCGGGGCCAGCGGCCTCGAACACCAGCAGGCCGATGGGCAGCCAGGCCAACGGCGACACCGGGCGCAGCAAGCTGATGATGGGAGAGAGCATCCCGGCCAGGAAGGTGAAGCGGCCGATGGCGAAGCCCAGGGGTATGCCCACCAGCGCCGCCATACCGAAGCCCAGGCCGACGCGGCCCAGCGAGTGCAGGATGTTCCAGCCGATGCCCATGTCGTTGGGGCCGTTGTCGTAGAAGGGATCGGCAAAGAGTTCCAGCGCCGAATGCCAGGTCGACAGTGGCCCCGGCAACCCTTCGCTGCGCGCCGCCACCAGGGCCCAGAGGCCAATGAACAGCAGCAGGCCGAGCAGTGGTGGGACCAGCGCCCTCGCCAGGTTGCTGAATAGCTCCGCGCCTGGTCTGGCCAAGCGTGGATGCGAGCTGGGTGCGGCCTTGGCCGGCAGTGGCAGCGGAGGATTTACCGGAGCGTTCATCGTTACCTCCCGGGTCAGGCTTTGATGGCGAAGGACTGGGCGTAGGCGGCAGGGTTCGAGCCGTCCCACAACTTGCCGTCCATCAGGGTGCTGCCGCGCATCTGGCTGGCCGGAACCGGCAGGCCGAGGGCGCTGGCCGCCTCACTGAACAGCTTGGTCTGGTTGACCTGGGCGGCGACGGCGGCGTAGTCCGGATCCTGTTTGATCAGGCCCCAGCGCTTGAACTGGGTCATGAACCACATGCCGTCGGAGAGCCAGGGGAAGTTCACGTTGCAGTCCTTGCAGAAGGCCATGGCGTGCTTGTCTTCCCATTTGTTGCCCAGACCGTCCTCGTAGTGGCCGAGGAAGCGCTGTTCGATGACGTCCACCGGGGCGTTGACGTAGGCCTTGCCGGCGATGAGTTTGGCGGTGGCCTTCTTGTTCTCGTCGCTGGCCTCGATGAAGCGGCTGGCGTCGAGCAGGGCCATCACCAGGGCGCGTGCGGTATTGGGGTTCTGCTCGACGAAGTCGCGCGAGCAGCCCAGCACCTTCTCCGGATGGTCCGCCCAGATCTGCTGGGTGGTGGTGGCGGTGAAGCCGATCTTGTCGAAGATCGCCCGCGCGCCCCAGGGCTCGCCGACGCAGAAGCCGTCCATGTTGCCGACGCGCATGTTGGCGACCATCTGCGGCGGCGGCACGGTGATGGTTTTCACATCGGTCAGCGGGTTGATGCCGTGGCTGGCCAGCCAGTAGTAGAGCCACATGGCGTGGGTTCCGGTGGGGAAGGTCTGGGCGAAGGTCAGCGGGTTGCCGCCTTTCTTGATATGGGCGGCGAGCTGCTCGCCATTGGTCACGCCGGCTTCCTTCAGCTGGCGAGAGAGGGTGATGGCTTGGCCGTTCTGGTTCAGCCCCATGAGTACGGCCATGTTCTTCTGCGGACCGGCCACGCCGAGCTGGGAGCTGTACATCATGCCGTAGAGCACGTGGGAGGCATCCAGCTCGCCGGTGTTCAGCTTGTCGCGCACGCCCGCCCAGGAAGCTTCCTTGCTGGGTGTGATGGACAGGCCGTACTTGGCAGCGAAGCCCTGGGTGGCGGCCACGACCACCGAGGCGCAATCGGTGAGGGGAATGAAGCCGACCTTCAGAGCGGCCTTTTCCGGTGCATCCGAGCCGGCGGCCCAGGCCGCGCTGCGCAAGAAACCGGGGGCGGAGAGGCCGAGGGCGGTCACGCCACCGACCGTGCCGGCAATGGCGATCGATTGCTTGAGGAAGTTACGGCGACTGCTGTTCACCGGGTCTTTGGAATCACGTTCGCTCATGGTGTTGTCCTGAATGGAGGGCAAAACAAAAACGGCGTACGCCAGAGCTCCTAATAGGGGAAGGAACTCTGACGGACGCCGTTGTCCGTGATCCGCGGCCCACCGCCGTTGGCGCGCTACGCAAGAATCTGCAGGTGAGATTGCAAACGCCTTGCCAGCTTGGCCTGCAGCCCGAAGCCATGGTCTTGGCAGGTTACTTTCGGTCGTTATTGTCTTTTAAATCAGTAGCTTGGCTATTGCGGTAATGCTTCGGGCTAGCTGGCGGCAATGAGCCATGTTCGTGCGGCGCCGATGCGGCCTGAACGGTTTTGGTTCGCTTGGAGCAGGAGAGGGCAGCGAGGGGCGGATGCCAGGAACGGGGTGCAGTATTCGGGGCAACGGAGGACAGCACCACAGTGCGCCTGCGTACTGTGTGTGGCTAGAGATTGTTGCGAGCGTTGGCCCTGTCCATGGGGAGCGAACAAGTTCGCCTCCTCATGGACTTGACCGATTTCTGGTTGACGCTCAGACGCCAAGCATCTCGTGCGTGGCGATGATCTGCTCGGCTACCTGGATCAATCGTTGTTGGCGTCCCATGGCCTGGCGACGCATCAAGGTGTAGGCGGCCTCTTCGTCACAGCTTTTCATCTTCATCAGCAGGCCCTTGGCCAACTCGATGCGTTTGCGTTCGGCCAATTGGCTGTCTCGCTCCAGCAGTTGGGCGCGCAGGGCCTGATCACTCTCGAAGCGCGCCATGGCCACGTCCAGGATTGGTCTCAATCGCTCAGTGTGAATGCCTTCGATCACGTAGGCGCTGACACCGGCCCGGATCGCCTGGCGCATCAGCTCGGGATCGTGATCGTCGGTGAACATGACGATGGGGTGGGGCCGGTCGCGGCTGACCATCACCACCTGTTCCATCATGTCGCGGCCGGCGGACTCGGTGTCGATCAGTACGACATCGGGGCGCGCCGCTTCGATGCGCTCGGGCAGGTTGATGCTCAGGCTGGTTTCGTCCATGACCTCGAAACCGGCCTCCACCAGGGCATTACGCAGACGGCCGACTTTCTTCGGGGTGTCATCGATCAGGAGAATGCGGAGCATGCAGTGGTCAACTCTAGGCGTCAGAGGGCAGCGGCCGCAGTGGCGGCGCTGTGGGCGTGAATAGCGAAGCTGCGGGCGTAGCCGGCCGGGTCGGTGCCGTCCCAGATCTGGCCGTCGAACAGCCTGGAGCTGCGCATGGGGTGCGCGGGGACCGCTATGCCCAGCGCTTCGGCCGCTTCGCGGTAGAGTGCTAGCTGGTGGACTCGACGGGCCACGCCGAGGTAATCCGGGTCGTCCCTGAGCAGCCCCCAGCGACGGAACTGGGTCATGAACCACATGCCATCGGACAGCCAGGGCATAGACGCCTCTCCGCCGGCAAAGAAGCGCAGTGGGTGAGCATCGCGCCAGGCGTAGCCGAGGCCGTCCTCGTAGTCGCCGAGAAAACGCGGTTCGATGGCCGACAGTGGTGCATCGAGGTACTCGACACCGCTGATTAGCCGGGCAGTGCTGCGCTTGTTCTCGTCGCTGGCGTCGATGAAGCGGCTGGCCTCGAGCACCGCCATGGTTAGGGCGCGGGCGGTGTTGGGGTACTGCTCCACGAAGGCGCGCGTGCAGGCGAGCACCTTTTCCGGGTGGTCGGGCCAGATCATCTGGCTGGTGGCCAGGGTGAAGCCCTGTTTCTCATCCACCGCTAATGCGCCCCAGGGGCCGCCAGCACAGAAACCGTCGATGTGCCCGGTCTTGAGGTGCTGGACCATCTGCGCGGGCGGAAGCACGACTGTGTTCACATCTTCCAGCGGGTGGATACCCTGGGCCGCCAACCAGTAGTGCAGCCACATGGCATGGGTGCCGGTGGGAAAGGTCTGGGCGAAGGTCAGTTTCGCACCGTGCTGACGCACCCGGGCGGCGAGAGTGTCGGCTCGGGTCACACCTGCCTGACGCAGTGGTTCGGAGAGATTGATCGCCTGGCCGTTCTGACACAGCCCCATGAGGATCGCCATTTCGGTGGGCGAGCCACCCAGTCCCAGGTGGGTGCCGTAGACCTGGCCATAGAGCGAGTGCGCGGCGTCCAGCTCGCTGCTCAATAATCTGTCACGTAAGCCAGCCCAGGAGGTCTGCCGCTTCAGCTCCAGGGTCAGCCCGTAGGGCTGGGCGAAACCCTGGGTGGCCGCGACGATCAGCGAGGCGGAGTCGGAAAGGGCCATGAAGCCCAGGTTCACTGTGCGCTTTTCCGGGGCATCGCTGCCCGCGACCCAGGCGAGGTTGTCGTTACGGGTGCAACTCTTGTCGGTCATGTTGTTTGTCCCACCACTGAACGAAAAAGGCGCCGTCCCAGTCGCCATGGGATTGGTGACCGGGTACGACGCCATCGTCTATGAACTGTCTCCGCCGTTGGAGGGAGTTCGGAGTGCTGGTGTCAGCAAGTGATGTGCCATCGTTCAGTAATGAAACTGAACGGAGGGCAGGGAAGAGGGCGCTGCTGGAGCTTCGATTAGTAGACGACCTCAACTTGGCTGTTATCTGCCATTCGGTATCGGCTGCTGCATAACCCAGCCCCTCGCTTATTAATGAATCAATCCACGCTCTCTGGCGGCACGTACCGCCAGTTTTCGCTTTCGTACTCCAAGCTTTTCAAAGATGCGCTGCCAGTACCATTTAACAGTGTTCTCCGTCAGCCCCAACGCTTGAGCTACTTCCTTGGCGGCGAGGTTTTGGGCCGTTAGACGAATGATCGCCAATTCGCGTTCGGACAGGAGCTCGGCGCTGGCATCGGTGGATACCAGCTCAGTTACTCGGGGTACTTCAGGGCGTTGGCCGAAGGCCGCAAGCAGTTTGTCTAGATAGCTGGTCCATGCCAGAGGGATATCAGCTGCTGTTGATTGTTTCAGCTGAAGCAGTAGCCCACACAGCTCTTCGCCCTCGTCGACAAAGATGCGCACAAATAGTCCTTCGGAGCGGCTTAAAGCTTCGATCAATGTGCGGCGCGCAGCTAGGTTGTCGCCAGAGCGAGACAGCAGACGTGTCAGCAATACGGACACGCGTACAAAGGACCGATTGTACTGGCGCTCCTGCAACAGATTTGCCCAGCGTCGTAGTACGCGTATGGCATTGGCATATTGGCCGTTCTCAAGGCTAACGCGGGCGAATGCCATTGCGAAACTCTCTCGGCTGCTGTCTGCCCCTTTCTCAGGGGATAAGGATTTGAGAGCAGTGAAATCCGGGCTGCGTTCAAGCAATCGCTCGGCCTGCACCAACTGACCCTGTTCAACGTAAAGTTGCACTTGGGCCGCCAGCACCCGGGCGCGCAAACGCGGCAGCTGGAATCGCATGGCAAATTGATGGGCTGCGTCGAGTTGCTCGTGCGCCACGGTGTAACCCGCATCTAGCCTTGTCAGAAGCGCGCCGGTAATCACTCGGGAAATGATGGAGTCGACGATGCCGAAGTCCAAGCTACTGATGGAAATCTCGGTCAACAGCCTGCGGGCTTCGTCTAGGCGATCCGTTTCATACCAAAGCTGAACCAATGGAGCTGCAGCCATGGACGCGAGTGAAGAGTCCCGTCCCTGGATACGGATTGCCGTTGCGTGAGCGGACAGGAGCAGACGCTCCGCGGTGGCAACCTGGCCGCGCGATGCAAAGACGCAGCCGGCGACAACGTCCAGGAAGACTGTTCCATAGCCGGCCCCTACGTTGAGGAATAGCCGACGTAGCTCGTCCACCTCCAGCTCGGAAACGAGACTCTGATAGCTATCACGCCGGCACATTATCAAGGCAACTTTTGCCGAGGCGAGCATGAAACTATCGCTGTGCTGATAGGCCTGCAGCCAATTTGTGATGGCGCGTTCGGCTGGGCGTAACTGGTCGGTAAAGGTTTGCAGCATGCAGTCGCGATGCTCCAGGGTTACACGGAGCAGCTCCTGCTCCCTGGCGGCGCTGCTGCCCTCAACAACATCTGGGTCAAGAAGTTGTTGGGTCTCGAAGAGCAGGCGGCGAGCCTCGAAAAATCGCCAGCGAATGATGTTGTCCCATACCAGCTCAAGCTGTAGCCGAGGAAGGCGTTGCATCACGTTGGCATCGAGCTGATCGGCCAGCGCCTGTAGCGTGGTGGTTTGTCCGCTGCTGAAGAGCGCTGGGCTTATACGGTCCAGTAACGTGCCGGCCCATTCCTGTTCGTCCAGGATGAACGCATGCTCGATGGCTTCAAGCTCCCGCCCGTGTCCAGCCAGCCATTGACCGGCACGACGATGGTACTGCTGCGCCGAGCGCGGAGATCGGTCCATCAGAATACGGCGCAGCAGGTCGGCGAACAGATGGTGATAACGGTACCAGTTGCGCTCCCGATCCAGCCCGAGAAGGAATAGGTGCTTCACCTCTATCTGATCGATCAAGTCCCTTGCGTTGCTCACTCCGAGTACCTCGTTTGCGAGCTCGGCGTTGAACGATTTGAGTAGCGAGGTCGCAAGGAGAAATTGCTCGATCTCTTGAGATTGCTTGGCAAGTACCTCTTCCACCAGGAAGGCGGCAATGTCTCTATCTGCGCCGGAGAACCGCTGGAGAAAAGTATCGACATCTACTCCAGACTCCAAGGCAATCGAGGCCATGCGTAGGCTTGCCGGCCAGCCTTCTGTTTTCCCCAGTAAGGTAATCAGCTGCGTTTCGGACAATTCCGGTATATGGAATCCGGCCATGAACTGGCGGGCTTCTTTCTCGGAAAATGAAATCGCTGCGCTATCGATCTCATGCAATTGACCGAGGGCGCGTAGCCGGGAAAGAGGCAGCCGCGGTAACTCGCGCGAGGAAATCACCAGATGCAGGTTATGCACTGGGCTGGTAAGAAGCAGGCTGATCAACTCCAGCACTCGAGTGTCGGTGATCAGATGGAAGTCATCCAGGAACAGATACACGCGGTCTGGCAACTGCATGACACGTTCGAGAATCTCTGCTGCCAGGTAGGGAGTGCTGGGGCCGGATCCTAGGCCATGGTGCGAGCCGGAGGCATTGATTGCACTGTGGCCATCAAGCGCTGATAGGAGCAGGGACGAGAAGCGCACTACGTCGTTATCGTAGCTGTCGAGGCCCAGCCAGGTGGCTTGCAGGTGCCGTTGCTGCAGGCGACGGAGCAGCGCGGCCATAAGACTGCTTTTGCCATATCCTGCCGGCGCGCAGATCAGTAGCAGCGACTTGTCGAGACTTCGTTCAATCCGATCCAGCAAGTCCTCTCGCTCAATCAGCCCGCCGGCCTGCGTTGGCGGTGCGAATTTTGTTGGCAGAATCGGCCATGAGGCTGGGCCGTTCATCGACTGTTCACCGGGCATGATCAAACTGAACGCTGCTCAGGCTCCAGCGTTGAGTGGAATACCCATCACGGAAACCCTTGTTGTTAGAAACTGCCGAAATCGGCAGCGAGTGCGTCGTTTATCACATAGCCGTCTGTGATGCTCAAGGCCCTTGAGCGTGCGGCCCCGGAAGGACGAACGATGGCAATGCCCGAAAGGGAGGGTGGGGGCGTTGCTGCTGGGATGAGAATACCGGCCAATGCACAGTGGAGTGCCCAGCCGGTAGTCCCTTAGCTATTCGAGTCAGGTATCAACCGGTGAAGTCTTTGCCGAAGATGTTCCGAGCGATCACCCACTTCTGTACCTCGTTGGTGCCTTCGTAGATCTCCGCGATCTTGCTGTCGCGATACACCTCTTCAACATGATAGTGCGACCCATCGAAGGCC
The DNA here is from genome assembly GCF_029871235.1 of Pseudomonas sp. BN411. Taxonomy (GTDB): domain Bacteria; phylum Pseudomonadota; class Gammaproteobacteria; order Pseudomonadales; family Pseudomonadaceae; genus Metapseudomonas. The sequence goes on along the minus strand of NZ_SSOM01000083.1, from coordinate 28,368 downwards.
AGCTCCTTGGTGAAACCGTAGCCGCCGAAAATCTGAACACCTTCGCGGGCGAATTCGCTGGCCAGGTTGGTCCCGTACCATTTGGCCATGGCTGCTTCAGGCTCGGGGAACTGCTCCCCCCCATCCATTCGCAATGCGGCTTTGAGGTACAGGTTGCGTGCGTTTTCGATTTCGGTAGCTCGTTCGGCCAGGCGGAATTGCCAGTGCTGGAACTGGGCCAAAGCCTTGCCGAAGGCTCGTCTTTTCTGCAGGCGGGCAACGCTATGGTCGAAAACGCTCTGCGCCATGCCTACACCACTGGCGGCGATGCCAATGCGTCCGTAAGTCAGTACTTGCAGCGCGATCTTCAGTCCGTCGCCACGCTTGCCCACAACGTTGTCTAGCGGGACTCGGACCTTGTCGAACCGTATATCGGCGGTCAGTTGCCCATGGTTTCCGAGTTTTTTGTCAGGCGCACCGACAGTGACGCCTGGTAGGTCGAGGTCGACAACCACTTCGGTCATTCGCTCACCATCGCGGCACAGCAGCACGACGAAGCTAGCTACTGGCGAGTTCGTGATCCAGCGCTTGTGCCCATTGATCTCAATGTGGTCGTCGTGGAAGGTCGCATGGGTCACCAGGGCCTCTACCGACAGGTCAGTGCTAGCCTCCGGTTCGCTGGTGGCAAAGCTGCCGATCTTTCGACCTTCCAGTAGCGGCGTCAGGTAACGCTTTTGGAGTGCGGGGTTGGCCCATTCGAGAGCGTGGCCGGCGAGGATGCAGTGCACATCGTAGATCGCCGCGACGCTATTGCTGAAATAGCTCAGCTCCTCGATAACGACCGCGGTTGCTGCTGCTGGACATGCCAGGCCGCGCCCACCGACTTCAGCGGAGAAGGGAATTCGAAAAAGGCCGGCATCTGCCATTGTCTCGAAGAGGTCGAAAGGGAAAGCCTCGACAGCTTCTTCACGGTGGCCGATTTGCCAGGCAACAGGTGCCACATGCTTTTCGCAGAACGCACGCACTTCTGCCCGAATCGCAAGTACCTCCTCTGGGCTCATCAGGTCGTGGTACAGACGTGGTTCCTGGCGAGGTGGATGAATCTCGTTTGTCATTGTCATTTCTGGCAATTCTCGTGTTGGTCGGGATGGGAGGTGCACTTTGTCCGGATATCCGCCCTGGTCGGGCCTGAACACACTCAACACGCACCCAGGGCGATGAGCGCAGCCCGGGCGCAGGCTTCGTCTTCGGATTCACTACCACCGGAAACAGCGACAGCACCTATCAATTGACCGTCGATACGTATCGGCAGACCACCTCTCACCAAGGTCAGGTCGCGGTGCGATAGCAGACCATCACGTACGCGTTGGCCGGAGGCTTCCAGGACTTGTTCGAGCTCAGCTGCTGTGATGCCGCAGCCTGCTACGCTGCGCGCTTTTTTGATGGCCATTTCATGGGAAATCAGAAACGCCCCTGGCATCCTGGCGAAGCCGGTAAGCGCGCCTTGGGAGTCGACAACGGCGACCACTACCTTTATCGCCAGTAGTTCCGCGTGGTGGATCGCGGCCTCTATGGCCTGTAGCGCAGCTCGATGGGTGATGAGGGGGTGAGAGATGTACAGGGGATCAGTGGACTTCGGATTGACGACCATCGTTGACTCCGAGACCGAACGAATTCGGTCCTGCTTTTGTTGCGCTCGGGGCGATGTGCGCCAGCGGAGCTAGCCAGGGGCTCGGTGCCTGTAAACATGCAAGGCTCAATTCCCCTGGGCATTGATGAAACTGGCTGATCGGCACTCCGCCCACCGGCCACACTGAAAAAAAAGGGCGTCTCGGTTTTTCACGCTCGATAAGGTAGACGCCCGTGAAAGGAGCACTGCTGGTTTTCTCTCCGAGACCTTGTTGGCGGTTGCGGAGAGGCAACAATCAGGTCACCACAGTGAGAAAAGTTTCGTGAAGCTTGCGCTGCACGTAGTCGAGACCGCCGCCATCACCGATACCGTCGAAAGTCCAAGTCAGCGGTGGATGGTCCGGATAGGGCTGGCGATCTTCCTTGAAAGTCTCGAAGCGATTGCCGGACGGATCCCATGCATAAATGGTCCTGCCACGAGTCACGCCATGTCGGGTTGGTCCGATGTCCACAGGCACGTTGTTCATCGCCATGATGTCGCCGGCGCGCAATACCTGTTCCCAGCTTTCCATCAGGAAAGACACATGGTGGAGCTTCCCTGGCTCCTCGTAATGACCGAAGGCGATGTCATGGGATTTGATCGAGCAGCTGAGGAACCCAATGATGTTGGTCTCGCCATCTGGGCCAAGTACGCGCTCGACCAGCGTGAACCCGAGCACATCGATGAACAGCTTGAGCGTCTCTGGTACGTTCGGTCCGTACAGCAGCAGATGGTCCATCCGCAGTGGTGAGATGCCGTGAGTAGCCGTAGGGTCCCACGGAGTCGGATTGACCTCACCGCACCCGTTGCCGACGAAAGTCTTCTCGGCATACAACTCGACTTCGTGACCACTGGGGGTGGTGAAGCGTACGCGTTCACCGGTCTCTAGCAGGTCGCCGGCGGCGATGCGATGCGTGTCTACCCCGTAGGCCTGCAGCTTGCCTTCAAGGTCATTCAGGGTAGCGACATTCAGCACCTTGAAGCCGACGAAATCCATACCTGCGCGATCGGCCTCACGCAGTATCACGCTGTGATGATCAAACTCGTCGCGGCATTTGAGATAGATGCGACCCTGGGAATCCCGCCCGGTCTCTAGCATGCCGAGAACATCGCGGTAGTGGTGTACGCCCGCCTCAAGGTCCATGACACGTAGTTGAACGTGCCCGGGGCGCAGAACGCCTGTCATTGCCATGTTTCGCTCCTGATTGTGTTTGTTCTAGAGAGGGCTGGCTGTTGCCCCCGGGCGTGGGCCCGTCTTCTGGCCTAGCTGTTCGACCCGACGGTGGCTAAACACGTCTGGGTCATGTACCGGAGGTACCACTTACAGAGGTCATGGAGCGCGGCGATGCTGCTCCAGTCTGTATGTCGGCTAGCTCCATTTGGCAGTCAGTAGATACCCTAACTACCGTTGTAAATACCGTCTAATACCTTGTTTTCGTCTGCCTCATACCTATTTGGTATGTCTATGGCTCGCCCTCTTTAGTCGCCCCAAGGGGCTGCTCTTGGCGGTTTTCCTTGTGCCGTGGCCTTGTCCGCATGCGGCACAGCGTGTTCAAAGATCGAGATACAACGTGTCTGACATTGCGCGGGATACACAGATGATGATGTGCTTGTTCGCCGCGCGTTCGGCAGCTGAGAGCACGTTGTCACGGTGCTCGGGAATACCATCCAGCAGGCCCGTCTTGCATGTGGCGCACAGGCCCTCGCGGCACGAATAAGGCACGCCTTCACCACATGCCTCGAGCTCTTCGAGAATGCTGCGTCCGGCTGGTACTTCGAGAGATTTCCCCGAGCGCAATACAACGGTGAATGGCTTGTCCCCGGTGGTATCGATCTCCGTTGCCGTAAACCACTCGAAGTGCAGGGTTGCTGGGTCGCGTCCGGTCGCCGAGGCCTCGACCGATTTCATAAGTGGGTCAGGGCCGCAGCAGTAGATGTGGGCTGTTGGGCTGATGCCGACCAGCGCCTGTGATGGATTGAAGAAGTCTTGCTGTTCGTCATCAAAATGCAGGTGGCAGCGCTCCGGTGCCAGCGACATGAGGTCTTCATAGAACGCCATGCGCTGGCGATTCCTCGCGCAGTAGAACAGCTGCCATTTCTTGCCCAGGCGAATACAGGTATGGATCATCGCCATGATTGGCGTAATACCAATACCGCCAGCAATGAAGACAAACTCGTCTGCCTCTTCCTTGAAGGGGAAGTTGTTTCGAGGCGCGCTGGTCTGCAGCGTTACACCAACGCGGATCGACTGGTGGATCAGGCGGGAGCCGCCGCGGCTGTCTTTGGCCAAACCTACGCCAATGCAGTAGCGATCCCGCTCAGTTGGATCATTGCAGAGTGAGTAGTGGCGAATCAGGTTGCCCGGCAGATAGACCTCAAGGTGCGAACCAGCCTCGAAGGGGGGCAGATCCTTGCCAGCGGGATTACGTAGTTCCAGGAGCATGACGTCACGTGCTTCGCAGCGTACGTCGGTGACTTTCAGGGAGATTTTTTCGCTCATTTCGGCAGCCTTTCCATAAGGTGTCGTCGCGGGCACAGCGCTCGCGGCCACGGACGTCAGAGGGACGATGCAATAAGTGCTTCTTCTTGCATGCGTTCTTCTCTGATCAGCTTGTCCAGCACCCAGAGCATTTTGCCGGGGCCAGCATCGGCTGCGATGTCGAAGGTCTTGAAGTCAGGCTTTTCCTGCATGCGAATGCGCTGGCCTTCGAGCATCACCTTGTCTTCAAAGAAGGCGGCGTCGATGCCTTCCTTGAGTAGATCGGCTAGCCCCGGGCGTTCGGTAGCCTTGCTCACACCCCAGGAGAAGTAGTAATCCACCGAGTCTGCGTCACGAGGCGTAATGGCTTGGCAGCTCCAGGAGTCCAGTACCAACTCGCCATCGGACTCGCCTTCAGTGGCGGTGCCTGCAGTAAATACGCGGAAGTGCAGGATCCAGTTGCAGGGGACGGTCTGAGTGATGTCGAAGTGCGCATCGCATGTGAATCCCGGCGGGAACAGGTGAGCGACGAACTTTGGAACCGGTACGTTACGTACCCAGTAGTCGGTCTTGATCCCGCGAGGCAGGATCTTGTGCTCGGGTCTGGCAAGAGCCTGTGCCCAACCCATGGCAATGGTGTTGTCGTGCGTGAATGAGCTATGCGACAGGTCCGCCAGGTTGGCGTTCTCCATGCGATAGTCCGCATCAACCTGGATGTAGCTCGGGCGTACTATGTAGTCCGGGTTGCCTGGGCCGACGGAACTGCAGATCAATGCGGGATCAGCCTTTTCCGGGTCACCCATCCATACCCAGATCCAGTTGTCCTTCTCCACTACAGGGAAGGCTCGCACGCAGGCGCGTTCGGGGATGTTGTCCTGGCCGGGGATTTCGTTGCACTTGCCATCGGCGCCGAACTTGATGCCGTGGTACATGCACCGCAGGTCGTCACCTTCTTTGGCGCCCATCGAAAGGGCCGCCTGGCGATGTGGGCAGCGGTCTTCGAGAGCAACGACATCGCCATTTAGCTTGCGGTACAGAACGACGCGCTCTCCGGCGATTTTCCGGGCGACGATGGAAGTCTTCCCTTGCGATATCTGGTAATCCCAGCCTGCGCAGTACCAGCAGTTTTTGAGAAACATGGCTATCTCCTACCAGGGCGCTGTAGAGCAGCGTTGTTTTTGTTTGGTCTGGCTTGTGGTGTCGTAAGAGCACCTGTGGCCAAGGTAGCGAGCGTGGGAATGGTGACGCACCAACCTTTTGGGATGGTGGGGCGAGGCATCGTGGCGTGGGGAGTGGGGCAGCATGCGGGGGGCAGTAACCAGCCCGAGGCGTTACCTCAGGCCGGTTTACACGATTCAGCGTTAGAGCAGAAAGCCCATTGCCAAACGATTGAAGCGTTCGCCAATCAGGCGGTAGCCATCTGCATTCGGGTGCAGGCCGTCTACCAGTAGCGCGTTATCGGCAGTGCCGAACAGGTCCAATCCATTGATGTAGTGCAGTTGCTGGTCGTTCTGGCTGCGATGAGATTCGACTACGCCTTCCAGGACCTGGCGAATCTCCTCCAGAGTCATGCCTCCGTTCTCGCCAGCTGCTTCGCGGGACGGCGATGCGATGGGAGATACGAGAACGATTGGGAGTTCGGGCTTCGCGTCCCGAATCAAGACCAGCATGGAATGGGTGGAGTCTGCCAGGGTGCGCGGATTCATGGCGCCGCCGTCCCAGATATTGATACCTAGTTCCAAGACCAGGGCATTGATGTCCTGCTTGGCGATGGTCCGAGCTGCCAGGCTGCTGATCAGGCAGGAGCCCGCCCAGCCCATGTTGAGCATGCTGACATCGGCGAGGGCCGAGGCGACTGCCGGCCAACTGCCGGTGCCGCTATCAGCTTCCATGCCATGGGTAATTGAGCTGCCATGGAACAGTACCTGTGGGCGGACGTCAGGCGCTGCGCTCCAGCTTGCGCCGGCATCCACCTCAAGCGATTGGATGATTTGCACGGTGGATTGTGGGAACCAGATTTCCACGGTTTTCTCGCCTGCGGGCAGATGCTCAACACTCAGCACGGCGTGCGGATCACCCTGCGGGGCCTGGCCTGGAGTGAGAAACGCACCACCTGCAGCTGCCGCTTGCGCAAACACCTCGTTGTTAACGCGAACCTCGAAGTTGCGTTTCCACTGTTCCGGTTCGCTCAAGTAAGCCTGGGTCTGCAAGGTCCTCAGTCGCACGTTGCGGCTATTGGTGTTAAGGCGAAGGCGCACGCCCGATGTCATCGCTGCGGTAAAGCCGTTGAGCGGGTCGAGCATGAAGCCAGTAGCCGGATCGAAGCGAACTGGCTGCAACCCTGCCTCATGCTCGATGCAGCCGAGCTGACCTGTCAGCAGGGACTTGAGGTCGGTAAGGGGGACGTGTTGCATGGTGCGCACCTCTGGTTGTGGATCCGTTTTGTCGGACAAAGGCGCAGTCTATGAAGCTCGACTGAATGGCAGTAGTGTAAAAAAAGCCACTTTATATGCGGAAACAGACGGTATGCCTGTCGCGGCGATTTTCCTATACGACAACTGCTACGCCTCCAGCGTGGGCGGCTTTGCCGATGTGTTGCAAGTCGCCAACGCGCATCTTGCCGCTCAGAACTCAGCGCAGCGTTACACCTGGTCATTCCTCGCGCCGAAGGCTGGTGGTATCACGACGAGTAACGGATTACCGCTCCAGGCTCGGCAGCCTGAGCCGGGTGAACACTTCGATATTGTCTACATTCCTGCCTGTCACTATCTGGGCTATCACTCCTTCAGGCAATTCCTTGATCAACAGTCGCTGCATTGCGAATGGCTCTGCCGGCAGTGGGAGGTGGGGGCTGAGCTCATTGCCACCTGCACTGGAACATTCGTCCTGGCCAATACCGGACTGCTTGATGGTCGCGTCGCAACAACCACCTGGTGGCTGGAGGAGCAGTTCCGCGCCTGGTTTCCCGCCGTGGATCTCCAGATGGCGCCGATACTGACTCAGTCGGACCGACTGTTCTGCGCCGGAGCACTGTCCTCCTATCACTTGCAGTCGATCCAGACCATTGAGCGCCATTCAGGTGCAGCACTGGCAGCGCAGTGCGCCAAGAGCTTGCTGATCGATGTCAGCCAGACGCTTCAAACGCCATACCTTCCGTTGTTGGCGCATCGTTCGCACAGCGATGCCGTGGTGCAGCAGGCGCAGGATTATCTCGAGCGCCACCTCGCCGACCCCATTCGCCTGACAGATCTTGCGAAGCGTCTGGCGGTAAGCGAGCGCACGCTGATTCGTAGATTCCATCTGGCGCTTGAGCAGACTCCTCTGGCCTACCTACAGAGCTTGCGCATCGAGGCAGCGCGAACCATGTTGGAGACCGGTAATCAGCGCATCGAGAGCATTGCGCAGGCAGTCGGGTATCTGGACAGCAGCTCGTTCGTCAGGCTGTTTCGCGAGCGCATTGGACTCACCCCGGCAGCCTATCGGCGGAAATTCAGGCTGGGCGGTTAAATTGCTCGCTTGTCGGAACTCGCATAGTTGGAGTCATTTTTGCCACTGTGCGAGCAATATGCACGCCCTTACTCTGGCGCCCTGCCAAGTGAGGTGCCTCCATGAATGTCTTGATCGTGCATGCCCATCCGGAGCCTGCCTCCTTTACCTCAGCGCTCTTCCAGGCCGCAGTCGAGCATTTCCGCAACCTCGGAGCAGCGGTCGAGGTTTCTGACCTTTACGCGATGGGGTTCGATCCTGTTGCCAGCGGTGCGGACTTTAACGAGCGCGCCAATCCGGACTACCTGGTGTACGCCCTGGAGCAACGCAACGGAGTCAAGAGCGAAACCCTTCGTGATGATATCCAGAGGGAAATCGACAAGATCAAGCATTGCGACTTGTTGGTTCTCTGCTTCCCCGTCTATTGGTATGCGATGCCAGCCATCCTCAAAGGTTGGATCGACAGGGTGTTTGTCTCCGGGGTGTTCTACGGTGGTCGACGCATCTTCGACCTAGGGGGTATGCGCGGAAAGCGTGCGTTGGTTTGCGCGACCCTCGGAGGGCGCGAGGGCATGTTCTCCGCTGAAGGCATACACGACGACCTGCATGCTCTGTTTCGGCCTCTGCTGAAAGGGACACTGGGCTATACCGGCTTCGAAGTGTTCGATCCATTCTTTGCCTATCACGTGCCCTATCTGGATGACGCCGCGCGCGGAGAAATTCTCTCCCAGTGGTGCGAGCTTCTGGCTGAAATCGATCAGCGACCGGTGATGCCGATGCCCTTCACCGACGAATACGACACGAATTTTGAACGGCGTGTTCGCTAGCGCGAGCGAGCCCGAAACCCTCCCTACTATTTGCTCAGCAGGAGTTCCCATGAGTTCCCAGGATGTCTTCGTCATCGAAGCGGCACGTACAGCTATTGGTACCTTCGGTGGCGCCCTCAAGGATGTGGAGCTGGCCGACTTGGCTACCACACCCATCAAAGGAGTGATCGAGCGTTCCGGGATTGATCCGGCAGCTATTGGTCATGTCGTTATGGGAAACGTCATCCCTACGGTGCCGCGCGACGCCTACCTGTCCCGAGTTGCTGCGATGAATGCAGGAATTCCTAAGGACGCTTCGGCCTTCAACGTCAACCGTCTGTGTGGCTCGGGCCTGCAGGCCATTGTCTCTGCCGCACAGGCCGTGATGCTGGGGGATGTGCAGTTGGCCATTGGCGCTGGCGCAGAAGCCATGAGCCGGGGGCCATACATGATGCCGGCGGCCAGATGGGGCGGTCGAATGGGCAATATGCAGGCCCTGGACTACGTGCTCGGTGTTCTGCATGACCCCTTCCACAGTGTTCATATGGGCATCACTGCGGAGAACGTTGCTGCACACAGCGGTATCAGTCGCGAGACTCAGGATGAGTTCGCGGTGGAAGAACAGCGCCGTGCTTCGCTGGCCATCATGGAGGGGCGATTTGTAAGCCAGATCATCCCGGTTGAACTGCGCACTCGCAAAGGTGTGGAGCTTTTCAGCGTGGATGAACACCCGCGTGAATCCACTGCGGAGCAACTGGCGAAAATGAAAGCCGCGTTCAAGTCTGACGGCACCGTCACCGCCGGTAATGCGTCGGGGCTCAATGACGGCGCTGCGGCATTGCTGTTGGCTAGTGCTCAAGCTGTCGGCGATCAGGGGCTTAAGCCGCTGGCTCGCATCGTTGCGTACGCTCACGCCGGTGTGGAGCCCGAACTTATGGGGCTCGGGCCTGTTCCGGCAACACGCCTAGCGCTCAAGCGTGCTGGCCTCGCTATCGATGATCTGGATGTGATCGAAGCCAACGTGGCCTTTGCGGCGCAGGCCTGTGCGGTGATGAAGGAGCTGCAGATGGACCCCGCCAAGGTAAATCCCAACGGTTCTGGAATCGCTCTTGGTCATCCCATAGGGGCGACCGGGGCGATTATCGCCACGAAGTTGATTCATGAATTGCACCGTACTCAGGGGCGCTATGGCTTGGCGACCATGTGTATCGGGGGAGGTCAGGGCATCGCGGTGATTTTCGAGCGCGTCTGACCTCTCGGGTATCGGGCAGGGGGGCGATACCGCTCGATACCTGACGCAGCGTTTCTCCTCATTATTGGCCGTCTAGATTCTCCGCTGTTCGAGCTTTGAGAGAAGTTTCTTGGAGTGAAGGGCGGCCAGTACTCAACTAAGTGTGAACCGTCGCGGAGAACTGCGCTCCGCGATGTCTTCGGGAGTCGCGTGGCGAGGAGCCCAGGACAATCGACTCCGCTGCGGTCCTTTTCGCGATATACGCGCAGCAACTCTGACCCATTTCTATTGCTGCTTTAAGGCGCCTTGCCGCAAGGTTGTTCGCTGTCCAAAGAGATACCCGATTGGTATTGGCGAGGAACGAATAAAGTATTAGTCGGTATCGAATCCGCTCCCTAGACTCAGTAAACAGTCTGGTTCGCCCTTCCGGCGGACCACCTAAGGACAAGAGTGCGGAGCGATCATGCGCAATATCGATAACTTCATCGCGGGCGAATTCGTCGCCGCTGCCAGCGGCAAACGCTTCGACAAGCGTTCGCCGGTAGACAACCGTGTGATCGCTTCGATTTCCGAAGCGGGCCGTGCGGAAGTGGATAGCGCCGTAAAGTCTGCACGCAGTGCCTTGCATGGCGAATGGGGTGGCCTGACCACCGAGCAGCGTGTCGACATGCTGCATGCCGTGGCTAACGAGATCACCCGCCGCTTCGATGACTTTGTCGAAGCTGAAATGGCCGACACCGGGCAGCCGGCACATGTCATGCGGCATGCCTTCATTCCTCGTGGCGCGGCCAACTTCAAGGTTTTCGCCGATGTAATCAAGAATGTCGCCAGTGAGTCTTTCCGGATGGATACCCCGGATGGTCGCGGCGCGCTCAACTACTCCATGCGTGTGCCGAAGGGCGTAATTGGAGTGATTTGCCCATGGAACGCGCCCTTCCTGCTGATGACCTGGAAGGTCGGCCCGGCGCTGGCATGCGGTAATACCGTACTGGTCAAGCCTTCCGAAGAATCTCCGCTCACAGCAACTCTTCTCGGTGAAGTGATGAACACCGTAGGCATCCCCAAGGGGGTGTACAACGTATTGCACGGTTTCGGTCCGGATTCCGCGGGCGAGTTCATTACTCAGCATCCTGGCATCGACGCCATCACCTTTACCGGTGAAACGCGCACAGGCACAGCAATCATGAAGGCCGCTGCCGAAGGCATGCGAGATGTGTCATTCGAGTTGGGTGGGAAGAACGCAGGAATCGTATTCGCCGATGCCGATTTCGATGCGGCAGTGGATGGGATTTTCCGTTCGTCCTTCCTCAATTCCGGACAGGTCTGCCTGGGTACCGAGCGCGTTTACGTCGAACGTCCGATTTTTGAGCGCTTCGTTCAGGCACTGAAGGTTAAGGCAGAGGGCGTGAAATACGGTCGGCCTGAAGATCACGCCACGACCTATGGTCCGTTGATCAGCCAGGAGCACCGCAGCAAGGTGCTTTCCTACTACCGCAAGGCGGTGGAGGAGGGGGCCACGGTGGTAACTGGCGGTGGTGTGCCTGATATGCCCGGTGAGTTGGCCGAGGGCTCGTGGGTTCAGCCCACTATCTGGACGGGGCTGCCGGACAACGCTGCGGTAGTGCGCGAGGAGATCTTCGGCCCCTGCTGCCACATTCGCCCGTTCGACAGTGAGAACGAGGTGGTGTCGCTGGCCAATGACAATGAATACGGCCTGTCTACCACCATCTGGACGAGCGACCTATCCCGCGCCCATCGCATGGCTGCGCGTATCGATGTAGGGATTACCTGGATCAATAGCTGGTTCCTCCGCGATCTGCGCACTGCGTTCGGCGGTTCCAAGCAGTCGGGAATCGGTCGCGAAGGTGGCGTTCACTCCCTGGAGTTTTACACCGAGACACGCAACGTGTGCGTGAAGCTGTAAATCGCCTTTTAGGGCGCCGCTTCATGCGGCGTCCGACTTCCGCCGTCCTGTGAGAAAACCATGAACGACAACAAGATCGAGCAATACGGCGACGAGCTCTACGAAGCGTTCGTCTCTCGTCGCACAGTTCCCCCGTTACTGCAGCGTGAGCCCGAGATAACCATCGAGGATGCTTACCGCATTCAGCAGCGTTACGTTGCGCGTCGACTTGCCGCCGGCGAGACCGTGGTGGGTAAGAAAATCGGCGTCACCAGCAAGCCTGTTCAGGACTTCCTCGGGGTTTTTCAACCGGACTTCGGCATTCTCACCTCCGGCATGGTGTACCAGGAGGGTGATGAGATTGACCTTGGTACCCTCATCCAACCGAAGGCCGAGGCCGAACTCGCTTTCGTTCTTAAGCATGACCTGGTTGGGCCGGGGATCACCGCAATGGATGTGATCCGGGCAACTGATTACGTAGTGCCGTGCTTCGAGATTGTCGATTCGCGCATCACGGATTGGCAGATCAAGATCCAGGACACCGTCGCGGACAACGCTTCCTGTGGCGTGTATGTGCTGGGGAATGACAGAGGTGATCCGCGAGAGCTCGACCTGACATTGGCCGGCATGGTGCTGGAGAAGAACGGCGAGCTGTTCTCCACCGGCGTTGGTGCTGCCGTGCAAGGGTCTCCAGCCAATGCGGTCGCCTGGTTGGCCAACACCTTGGGAGAGCTGGGGATTCCGTTCAAAGCGGGAGAGGTGATTCTTTCGGGCTCGCAATCTGCCCTGGTACCCATCGCCGACGGTGACGAACTGGTATGTACCGTGGGTGGTCTTGGCAGCTGCAGGGCGAAGTTTACCGGGAGGAGTGCAGTATGAGCGCACAACTGACACTGTCCCGCGAGGACATCGTGCGTCTTTGTGAGCGTGTCGAGGGGGCTCAGACGCACGCCTATTCGATTCGCAAATTGACCGATGAATACCCCCAGATGTCGATTGCTGACGGCTACGCCGTGCAGTTGGAGTTGCTGCGCCGCTTCAAGGCGAAGGGGCATCGTCTCGTCGGCTGGAAGGCAGGACTGACCTCCAGGGCCAAGATGCAGCAGATGGGCGTTAACGTGCCCTCCATCGGTTTTCTGACCGACCGCATGGCGCGTCCGGAGAACTCGCAGATCAAGACCTCCGACTTGGTCCATCCCCGTGTGGAGTGCGAGGTTGCCTTTGTCCTCAAGGAAGGACTTGAAGGCCCGAATTGCACTGTCGCCGATGTGCTGGCCGCCACCGACTATGTGTTGCCTGCAGTGGAAATCATTGATTCACGCTTCTCCGGCTTCAAATTCGATCTTCCCAGCGTGATCGCTGACAACGGTTCCTCCGCCCGATTTGTCGGCGGCGGTCGTGCCCGCAAGGTCGATGAACTGGACCTGCGCACACTGGGCGTGGTGATGGAGAAGAACGGCGAAATCGTCGGCATGGGAGCGAGTGCAGCAGTGCTCGGGCATCCGGCAGAGGCTGTGGCGATGCTGGTCAACATTCTTTCCGAACTGGGAGAGACGCTGCCAGCCGGCAGCTTTGTGATGAGTGGTGGAATCACCGAAGCCGTCGCAGTGAAACCCGGCGACAACGTCATTGCACGCTTCCAGGAACTGGGCAGCGTTTCCATGCGTTTTATCGAGTAAGGCCTCCAGGAGAAGTCATGCCCATTATCGAAATGCACCTCGTCGAGGGGCGCACCGCCGAGCAGAAAAGCCGCGTCGCTGCAGCTGTGACCAAGGCTGTTAGCGAGAGCCTTCCATGCAACCCGGACACGGTCCGGATCCTGATTACCGAACACCGCCACGACGAGTTCTATGTCGCTGGTTTGAACAAGATGCAGCGCGATGCGCTGCAGGGGCAGGCGAAATGAAGAAGATCCGTTGTGCGTTGATCGGCTCGGGCAACATCGGTACCGATTTGATCTACAAGATCATGCGCAGCCCGGTGCTTGAGCCGGTCTGGATGGTAGGTATCGACCCGGAGTCAGAAGGTCTTAAACGAGCTCGAGACATGGGCTTGAAGACGACCTCGGAAGGTGTCGACGGTCTGCTGCCCCACGTTCTGGAGGACAATATCCAGATCGCCTTCGACGCTACCAGTGCCTATGTGCACGCCGAGAACAGCCGCAAGCTCAATGCGCTGGGTGTTCTGATGATCGACCTGACGCCGGCTGCTATCGGTCCGCTGTGCGTGCCCCCGGTGAACCTGAGCGAGCACACCCAGAAACAGGTAGCGAACGTCAACATGATTTCGTGTGCCGGCCAGGCAACCATTCCCATCGTCAATGCCGTTTCACGTATCCAAAGCGTGGGTTATGCGGAGATCGTCGCTAGCCTGTCGTCCAAGTCCGTAGGGCCAGGTACCCGCGCGAATCTGGATGAGTTCACCTACACGACCTCCAGCGCTATCGAGGCAGTCGGTGGTGCGCGCAAGGGTAAGGCCCTGGCCATCATCAACCCGGCTGAGCCGCCGTTGATCATGCGCAACACGATCTACTGCCTGACCGACGATGAGCCTGACCAAGAGCGCGTGACCGCGTCGATTCTGCAGATGATCGGCGAGGTGCAGAAGTATGTTCCGGGCTACCGGCTGGTCAATGGCCCGCTCTTCGATGGCAACAAGGTCTCAGTGTTCCTCGAGGTTGCAGGGCTTGGTGACTACCTGCCGACTTACGCTGGAAACCTCGACATCATGACCGCGGCCGCGACGCGCACAGCGGAAATGTTCGCCGAAGAAATCCTTGCCGGAAAGCTCCAGTTGCCCACTGTGGAGGTCGCATAATGAGTCAGCCCATCAGCCTCAAAGGCCGCAAGGTCATTCTCCACGACATGTGCCTGCGTGACGGCATGCACGCCAAGCGCGAGCAGATCAGCGTCGATCAGATGATCAAGGTTGCCACTGCAATGGATGACTCCGGCATTCCGTACATCCAGGTGACCCACGGCGGCGGTCTCGGTGGGAACTCGCTGCAGCATGGCTTCGCCCTGCACAGCAATGAGGAATACATCAGCGCTGTCGCATCTCGGATGACCCAGGCGAAAGTCTCGGTACTGCTGATCCCAGGTCTCGGCACGATGAAGGAACTCGAGTCCGCCTACGATTGCGGCGCACGCAGCGTTCACGTGGCCACTCATTGCACCGAGGCAGACACCTCTCCGCAACACATCGCCTTCGCTCGAAAGCTGGGAATGGACACTACCGGATTCCTGATGATGGCCCACCTCAACGATCCTGCAGGCATCGCCCAGCAGGGGAAATTGATGGAGTCCTATGGGGCGCAGACCGTTTACGTCACTGACTCGGCCGGATACATGCTGCCGGAGGACGTCAAGGCACGGGTCGAGGCTCTTCGTGATGTGCTCAATCCCGAAACCGAGATCGGGTTCCACGGGCACCACAACCTGGGCATGGGCGTCGCGAATTCCATTGCAGCCATTGAAGCTGGCGCCACCCGGATCGACGGTTCGGTAGCTGGGCTGGGAGCGGGGGCTGGCAACACTCCTCTTGAGGTATTCGCCGCTGTTTGCGAGCGCATGGGCATCGACACCGGCGTGGACCTGTTCAAGCTGATGGATGTGGCCGAGGACATCATCGTTCCCATGATGGATCACCTGGTGCGTGTTGATCGCGAGTCTCTGACGCTGGGTTACGCCGGCGTGTATTCGACCTTCCTGCTGCATGCGAAACGAGCGGCAGAACGCTTCGGCGTTTCGGCGCGCGACATTCTGGTTGAGCTTGGCCGCAAGAAGATGATCGGTGGTCAGGAAGACATGATCCTCGATACTGCGATGACGATGGCCAAGGAGCGTGGCTTGCTCAAGAGCGCCTGATGCGTCCGCCGAGCAGAAGTATCTGCTCGGCGTTTTCTCGAGTAGCGGAGTGCTCATGAATTCGACCAATGAAGTCGCGGTAATCGTCGGCGCCACAGGTGCTTTCGGACAAGCCATCGTCTCAAGGCTATGTGCCAGTGGCCTCGATATCATCGCCGTGGCTCGCAGCAGCGAAAGCCTCAATTCGCTAGCGGATCGATATTCACAGGTCAGACCTTGTGAAGCTGATATCGGAGACGACAGTGCAATCGAAGTCATTCGAACTTCCCTGAACTGCCCCGTCCGCATGGTCGTCCATGGACCTGGCGTAGCAGTTGCTGGAGGGGTGCTGGATGCCTCGGTAAGCGCGTTGAACTCCGCAGTTAACATCAAGGTTGGCGGCATGTTGCGCCTGGTGCGAGCAGTAGACGACTTTCTGCAACCAGGTTCACGCCTGGTCGCCATTGGTGGGCACTATGGCTTCGAGCCTAGTGCCTATGCGGCGGCGGCAGGAGTCGCCAATGCAGCCCTTGCCAATCTCAACCGGCAGCTCAGTCTGGCTTACGGCCCGCGTGGCATTACCTCCCATCTGGTTGCCCCGGGTCCCGCGGATACCGAGCGACTGCATCGTGTCGCGGCAGACCGTGCGGCGCAGCGAGGCGTGAGTGTTGATGCTGTGCTGGAGGAAATACGTGCGGAATCGTCCCTTGGTGCTTTGACCACGCCCGAGCAGGTGGCCTGGGCTATCAGCATGCTGCTGGCTCCTGAAGCTACTGCAATGTCGGGATCTGCCGTGATGCTTGACTCCGGTCGCCGACGAGGACTGCCCTAGTTTCCTTCTCCACATCGGTTGCGCCGCCTGGCATCGATAACAACAAGGAGAACAGTCATGCCCATCGTGAATTTCCATCTACTAGCCGGCGAAAGTACCGGCGAACAATGCGAGCTCTTGCTCGTTGAAGCCTCGCAGCTCTACGCGAAGGTTCTGCAATCTCCCATCGAACGTGTACGTGCATTCATCACATGGCACGACTCGCGCCATTTCGCCGCGGCGGGGTCTTTATGCGCGGCAACTGGTATGCACGCACCATTCTTTGACTTCTTCGTTCTCGATGGCCGCTCCGTCGAGCAGCGCCATCAGTTGGCGGAAGGCTTCACTGAGTTGTTGGTCAAGCATCTGGCGGTACGACGCGATGTTGTGCGGGGTCGATGCCAACGTATTGCCCCCGAGGATTGGTCGATTGCAGGTGTTCCGGCAAGTCTGCAGAGGGCTGATGAATTGGCAGTTCGCGCGGCCGGAGAGCCTGCTCATGGGCCATGAGGTTTTGATCGTGGATACGGGAGACCGCTTCTCCTGCACCGATCGGGAAAGCGTTCTTAGTGGAATGACGCGCCTGGGACGCAAGGGGATTCCCGCGGGTTGTCGTGGTGGTGGCTGCGGGGTGTGTAAGGTCCGAGTCATTCAAGGTCAGTACCAGGCTCGACAGATGAGCCGACAACATGTCAGCGCGGAGGAACAGCTCGATGGAGTTGCCCTGGCGTGTTGCATCGTGGCGGAGAGCGATCTACGCCTCACCGTCGTGGGGAAAATCAGAAAAGCAGTGGTTCGCGTGCGTGAGCGAGAGACCACTTTTCCAACTGTTACCGGAGCACGGACTACGGGGTGAGCCTACGGGACCACAAACGAAGGGATCACAAACGACGTTGAGCGCGCGAAGCAGGTCGAGCGAATTTATCGATTCTCTACCAGCTTCTGACCCTTCGCAGGCTTGCCGGCACCAAAGCTATAGCCAGGCAAATGGCCAGGTGGCTACTCAAGTGGGACTTGGATCATGAATGAGAAAGTGAAATGCGCGGTGATCGGCTCCAGCAGCATTGGAATGGACCTGGTCCACAGGTTGCGGCTTAGCCCCCTGCTGGACCCCGTCTGGTTGATAGGGACGGATCCTCAATCCCAGTACCTTTCTGAAGCTAAAGGCTTGGGGCTCAAGGTCACCCATCAAGGCGTGCGTGGTTTTCTGCCTCACGTCGTCGAAGATGGTGTGCAGATCGCATTCAACGCTGCCCAAGGTGCTGGGCATGATGAGGCCTCTCGTAGCCTCAATGCCTTGGGAGTGACCACAGTTGGTTTGGCATCCACCGGCGATGGGGTGCATTGTATTCCTGCATTGAATCTTCCGAAGTTGATCGCGAACGGTCTGCAGCACCTTCAATTGGCCACCGCCACCAGCCAGGCAGCTGTTCCCATCGTCAATGCGATCTCCCTGGTACAGGATGTGGATTACGCGGAGGTCGTTATAAACGTCACTCCAGCATCCATGACATGCGAAAGCACTGAGACACTTGCTAACGCAACCGTCGGGGCCTTGATTCGTGTCGGGGGGGCCAAACACGGGAAGGTGCACGCGATAGTCAAACCCAATCTGGGATCTAGCGCTGTCATCAGCTGCATCGTCGAAAGCGAACCGAGGCGAGACGATATTGTTGAATCGGTACAACGCATGATTGGAAAGGTGCGGCGATATGTGCCGGGGTACCGTCTGATCAGTGGCCCATATTTCGAAGGAAACCTGATTACTTTTGGTGTTTCAAGCAGTGAGGGGGGGAATACTTTGCCCGTCGGTTTCGCAGACGAAGAGATCATGGTGAGCTCGGCAGTCCATTCTGCAGAGGCACTCGTGGACAGGATCAAGTCGATTGGCCGCGTGTCCTCCGATTTTGACGTTCTGCCCACATAGCCGAACCTCTTCGGAGCTTGGTGCATTCGCCCGTCACGCTTAATTCAGTGTTCGCCCTGCGTTCTAGCGTAGTGGGTGTTCTTGCCGCCCAGATTGATCACGATATGCTTCAGCGAGCTGTCGGTTTGTGGTGGCGGCGCTACGCAAAAAAGAAGCCGAACAACGTATGCTTCAGAAACGATGGGTATACGAAAAAACTAAATTATCTTGGCCATGGCTATTGCGAATCGGCACTGGGGCATTGGGTAGGGAACGATTGGTAGTGGTTGCTGTGAATGCATGAGAGTACGCGAGGTCGATGGAGCCGTATCCCAGGTCATACGAAATACCTGCCGATGCATGTCGGGTAGGTGTTACCGGTAAGCTTGCAAATAGTAGGTTGCTAGGGGCAGCTTCTGTTGCCTGCCTATACCCTAATCGTAGGGTCCAGTTGTTGATTCGATAGCTAGTTCCCAGCCCGACAATGGTCTGATTATGATAGTTCTGCGGAAATTTCAGATTGAGGTCACCACCACTATCGCTGTTGAAGGCGACGTTAATGTCTTTCATTACGTCTTTCCAGAACACGCGAGAAACGTCGACGGCGATTAACCACCTGTCGTTCACTTCGTGTGCGACTCCTAGGCTCAATGATGCCGGCATCTGGAAGTCTTTAATCTTGATCTTTCCAGGGAGAGAAATTTTCCCTACGACACTATCGATCGCAGTGACCGTCGCGTCGCCTTCCAAGTCGCCCATTTCGCTGGCGAAGTTATAAGCAAGTCCGACATTAGTGGACGTGGTAGCTCTCCACAGCACGCCAATACGCCCACCGTATCCCCACGCGTCGGCGCCGCTGGCAATGGGTTCCGCTCGGCTGAAGCTAATATGAGCACCATCAAGCGCTGGCAATGCACCTAAAACTGGTAATAATGAACCGCTAACGCGACCGTCTCCGATGAGGGCGCCAACTTGGTTCCTCGCAAACATCATGTTCAAGTTCATGCCCATCCACATGGCATCCAGACTGGCGCCTACAGTCAACTCATCGGTTACATCGAAGCTGAAAGCGAATGGAATATTGAGGACGAGCAGTCGACTACTACTATCTAGCCCTGTGGGCTGACTATTTCCATCGTCTGAAAGGAAACTATCATTGCCATACTCGGTACCGACTCCGCCTTGAGCAAAGGTACCGATACCAAGCGCCCAGCGTTCTCCGCGATAGGTGTATGCAATCTGCGGCGCATAATAAGGTCCACGATTCTTTGACTTATTTTTGCTTTCGGCAGTTTCACCAGAATCGAGATTGCGAGTGCTGATATCCGGTTGAAGCAGGTCGACGCCAATGCTCAATCGGCTGCCTTCCTCGCCCAAGGAGAGAGTGGCTGGGTTGCTCATCATGCCTGCTGTTCCGATATCAAACGCCATGGCTGTCCCTCCCATGGATCGGGAAATGGGTCCGAAGCCCTCAAGGCGCATCACATCAGTTGCATTTGCTGTATGGAATATGGCGATCATTGGCAGGCATTGTGCAAAACGAAGAGCTGCCTTGGCGTTCATTAGACTGTTCTCGCTTGATCGTTATCGTTCTATTCGGCGAGCACCAGCGGTAAATGGCGGAATGGCCAAGGTACGTACCCTGCCGCTGATTACTCTACATAGTTGGTAGATACCCTTCCCAGTCTAGTGCGTGATGGTACCTGGGGAGGCTTTGCGACGCCGGGCGAGAACCTTCGCTGTGCCTGTTCGCCCGTTGGGGGCGCTCGCAGCCGGCGCGCAAGGACCATAACGGCATCGCCTGGACCGGTGGCTGGAGGCGGCGTTGAATCGCCCAAGCGATGACGGCCCCGGGTAGAGATCGAGTACGACTGTCAGATAAATCCAGCCTTGGGACTACGCTTACAGAGCTACCACTCCGGGCGAAGGCGATGACGCAGACATCGAAACACCGACACGCTGTGAAGCGCTCCGCCTTGAAGATAACGGGCGATAAGCTGACTGAATTGGAGCGCCTATATCGCGTTCTGAGGACCCTCAGCGCTGGTAACCGTATGCTTTTGCGCTCGAGTGATGAGCTGCAGCTTCTGAAAGGAATGTGTGACGTAGTGGTAACGCAAGGCGGATATCGCTACGCCAGTGTCTGGTACGCCAGCAATGACGAAGGCCAGCCGCTCGTTAACCAGGCTTACTCCCTTGGTCTCCCACACGAGAAAAACGAAGTAGAGTTCTTTGAATCGCTACGGTTGTCATGGGCTTTCCCTGAGCAAGGAGGGGCCACAGCGATCGCTGTGCTGACTGGCACTCCTTGCATTGGTCGCAATCTGTTGAGCGATCCTGACCATAGGGCATGGAGGGAGGACGCGATTCGGCTTGGATATGGTTCGCTCACTTCTTTTCCCATTCGTGTCGATTCAACAGTGATTGGGGCCTTGAGCATCGCTGCTACTGAGCCTGATGCGTTCAACGATTCCGAAGTGGCTCTGCTGGGGGAGTTGGCGGAGGACCTTGCTTACGGCGTAGAGCATATCCGCGAGAGGGCTCGTAGACGTGAAGCTGAAGAGATAATTCAGCGCATGGCATTCTACGACCCTCTGACAGAACTACCCAATCGGCAACTTTTGTTTAAAAGGGCGCGGGCGCTAATTGATGGCCTTGAGGGGAGGTATCAATCTTTTGTTTTGCTAATTATAAAGGTGATTCAACTTAATGAGGTCAATGAAACGTTTGGGTTTCAGCAGGGTGATAAGGTGCTTGTGGGGGCGGCGCGGCATTTATGTGAAACGTTAGGAATGTCTGGTGATGTGTTTAAGGCGGGAGACGCCGAGTTTGCTGTTATTTTGCCTTCTGCGGATTTAGAAGTTGCCACTCGGCAATCTCAGCGAGTGGTTTCCTTGTTTAAGGATCAAGGCGGAATTCCGGAGCATGAACAGTATGCTAGTTTTTCTATAGGTATCGCGGTATATCCAGGGCATGGTTCTGATCCAGAATTGCTGATCAGGCGCGCCCGCTCTGCTATGAGTGAAGCTAGACGCACTGGGCGAGATTATGCAGTTTTCTCGAGCAAACTTGATGAAGGATGCAGTCGCCGGCTAGGGCTGACAGCGAAGCTCAGAGATTCTATTAACAAGGGGCAGTTGTTGCTTTATTGTCAACCCAAGCTTAGGCTGAAAAACTCAACGCTTTGCGGGGCAGAGGCTCTTGTTCGGTGGCGATGTCAAGAAGGGGAAATGATTCCCCCAAGTGAATTCGTGCCGCTTGCGGAATTTTCTGGTTTAATCACTCCGCTTACACATTGGGTGCTTGAAACTGCATTTAGACAGCGCTTTGCTTGGCGCGAAGTAGGTATAGACCTTCCACTTTCCGTTAATTTGTCCGCTCAGGATCTATGTGATCCACATTTGGTCGGAAAAATTGAGGGCCTGATGGCTACGTGGGGAGGGGAGGGGAGTTGGATTAAGTTTGAAGTAACTGAAAGTGGGATGATGAAAGACCCGCTGTTGGCGCTCGAGGCTATTAATAAAGTTAAGTCGATGGGTGTTGGTTTTTCTATTGATGATTTTGGGGTTGGTTATTCTAGCCTGAGTTACCTGAGGAATCTTCCGGTTGATGAAATCAAGATTGATCAGTCTTTTGTCAGGAGCATCTTGAGTGAGCCTGAGGTCGCGGCTATTGTTGGGTCTACGATTGAGATGGCTCATCACCTGAACCTAGAAGTGGTCGCGGAGGGGGTGGAAAATGAGGCGGAAAAAGACTACTTGACGATGCTGGGGTGTGATGTGATTCAAGGCTACTTTGTAAGTGCGCCGATGCCTATTGATGAGTTCAAGGATTGGTTGGTGTCTTCAGTTTGGAAAATAGAAAAGTAAATGCCATCACGTCAGGGCACACGCCTCTTATACGAAACCCGGTGCGATACATTCCTAGGCGGCGATAGGGCCGGCTAATCCATCTTTAGTCAGTGTCCACTCAGGCTGAAACGACCATTTCAGAGATTTAGTGCATTAGCCAGTAACTCTTTGGGACTATCCCCGCTTTTACCGCTGAACCTGGCCCATGCCTGGCTCGCCTTAGGTGGCACATTTTTTTGTCAGTAAGTTGGCCTTCGTCGGTTGAGTCCGTCCGGCAGTTCACTCACCAGTCATTCCCTGACTCCGGGAGGAAATCATTGTAGATTTCCTTCATCAACTGCCTGAGCCAGCGATTCGCTTCGTCGTGATGAAAGCGCGGGTGCCAGTACTGGCAGATGGGGAATGGTGCTAGATCAACCGGTGGTTTCAATCGTCTAACCCAACCGTACTCATCGAAGATGCGGCCGATCTCTCCAGGTACGGTTGCAATCAGCTCCGGATCATTTCTGATCAGCATGGGAATGACCAGATAGTGGGGAGTCAGCAGGAACACCTCACGTTTGATTCCGTGTTCGTCTAACGCCCTATCGTAGTGAGTGGTCTTGCCGCCCAGATTGATCACGATGTGCTTCATGCGCGTGAACTGCTCAAGGCTGATCGAGTCCCCGACCTGGCTGTTCTCTCTGCTGACAATCGTCACGAACTTGTGGACGAACAGATTTTGCTGAAACAACTCATCGTTGACCGCGAGCTGCGAGCCCATCGCCAGGTCGGCCTCGCCTGACTCCAAGGTGGCAGCAATGTCTTCGGGGCGGACTTGCAGGGTCTGGATGGTGCAGTGGGGGGCCCTGCGCTTGAACTCCTGGATCATCCTGGGCAGAAACACCAGTTCGCCCATATCGGTCATGCAGAACTTGAACGTGCGGACTGCTGTGCTTGGATCGAAGCGTGTCTGGGTGAGCAGCGAATCTTGCACTGTGCTGATGATCCCGAGGATCGACACAGCCAGCTGTTCGGCTTTGGGCGTCGGCTTCATGCCGTCGCCGACTTTCACGAACAACGGATCGCTAAAGAAGTCCCGCAATCGCTTGAGCGCATGACTGACCGCACTCTGCGAGAGATCCAGGCTATCGGCGGCCCGAGTGACACTGCCTTCGCGAAGCAGGGCATCGAAAACAGTCAGCAGATTGAGGTCGAGCTTCTTTTCATTATGAATGCTGTGCATAGAGGTGATCGTTGTCGTGATTATGGTGCAGTAGGATATTTCAATAGGATCGATTCTTGAAACACCGCATGGGAATCGGCGGCGCCGATTCCCGCAGTAGATAACAAGAACAAGAGTCATCCTATGAACCCCAAAACGTGCAGCGCATTCGCGCTATCAGCTCTGTGCAGCCAAAGCCTCCTCGCCGCCGGCCTGATCGATGACAGCCAGGCCACATTAACTGCCCGAAACTATTACCTCGAACGTGACTACCAAGGCTCCCGGGATCCAGACAAGGCTGAGGAGTGGGCGCAGGGATTCATTCTCAGATTCAAGTCGGGACTCACCCACGGTGACCAGGGACTGGGCCTGGACGCGTTGGGTATGGCCGGTTTCAAACTCGACTCCTCACCTTCCAGGACCGGTACCGACTTGCTACCGGTATCGACCAGTGACCGTCGTGCTGCTGATGAGTACTCCAAGCTCGGATTGACGGCGAAGGCCAAGTACTCCCGCACCGAACTGAAGGCAGGCAGTCTGGATGACGTGTTCATCCCCTTCGTCTATGCCAGCCAATCGAGGTTGTTCCCACAGACCTTCAGGGGGGCGTCGGTGGTCTCGAACGAGTTCGACGACCTGACGCTGCGAGGTACCTGGTTCGATCAGACCACCAAGCGCAACTCCACTGATTTCGAATCGCTATCCCTGGCGGCGCCAAACCAGCGTTTCAACGGTGGTGCGCAGAGTAACCAGGCCACCTTCCTAGCAGCCGAATATCACCCGCAGAACCGTTATCTGGCACGGGCCTATCACGGTGACGTCAAGGATCTCTATCGCATGGAGTACCTGGACTTCAAACGCAGTTGGCCCATCGGCAACGACACCTTCACCGCCGACTTGCGGGGATTTTATGGCACCGAAGATGGCAGCGCCCGGGCGGGAGAGGTCGACTACAAGAACATGACGGCGACTTTCAGCTACCAGACTGGCGCCCACCTGTTCAACCTCGGCTATCAGCACGCCACTGGCGACACCGCCATGCCTTATCTCTCAGGCACCGAGATTCTTGTGCTGAGCGAGTTCCTGATGAGCTCCGATTTCGTCGGCGCCAACGAGAAGGCCTGGCAGGCCAAGTATGTCTACGACTTCGCCGCATCCGGCATTCCCGGCCTGAAGACCACCCTGCGCTACATGCGTGGCCATGACATCAACTTGCCCGAGCGCCTTGGCGGCAATGGGCTCACAGAAAGCGAGAAGCACGCTGAGCTCTCCTACGTCGTCCAGTCCGGTCTGCTTGCCGGCCTGTACCTGAGGGCGAGGTATTCCGTGTACCGCAATGATTTTGCGGATGCCGCTTCGATGCGTGATGAGAACCACCTCCGGCTGAACATCGATTACAGCTGGAAGCTGTGGTGAGCCCTCCAACAACAACTACAAAGGTAACAAATATGTCGGTCAAAGACCCACGTGACCATATCAAGCATGGTCACATGAGCGGATTCAGAATCAGCCTTGTCATCTTCTGCGTCGTCCTGGCGGCTCTCGACGGTTTCGACGTTCTGGTCATGGCCTTCGTGGCTCCCACGCTATCGGCGAGTTGGGGGCTGAACGGATCGATGCTAGGCGCGCTGTTCAGTGCCGGGATGATTGGAACCGCGATTGGCGCGTTCTTCCTGGCGCCCCTGGGCGATCGGATCGGACGGCGCCCTATCGCATTGGGATGTCTCATGCTTCTGGCAGTGTCGATGCTGATGTCGGCTGCCACGCGCAATTTCAGCGAGATGTTTGCCGCCCGGCTGTTCACCGGAATTGGTGTCGGTGCCATGTTGGCAACCATCAACATCGTGATAACCGAATACGCCAATGATCGTCGTCGCAGTCTGTGCAATGCAGGGATGTCGGTAGGCGTTCCGCTCGGGGCGACCCTGGGTGGCCTGGTGTCGGTGCTGCTGATCAACCATTACGGTTGGCAGGCGCCCTTCGTGTTTGGCGGTGTGGCGGCTATCGTCCTGCTGCCTTTCGCCTGGTGGCTGTTCCCTGAGTCTCTGGACTTTCTCATCGAGAAACGTCCTACCCGCGCGCTGGATCGGGTCAATCGAATACTGCCGCGCCTTGGTCTGCAGGAACTGTCAGCACTGCCTGCTGCACGTGATCCGAACATCACTGATGGTCGCCTCAAGGACTTGCTGAGCGCGTCGCTGAAGGGACCGTTCGTTGCCAGTTGCATCATGTACTTCTGCATCATGATGACGTTCTACTTCGTTTCCAGCTGGACACCGAAGATCCTCACCGACGCGGGGTTGAGCGTTACAGGGGGGATCTCCGGTGCAATGCTGCTCAGCTTCGGCGGCATGCTCGGCTGCATGAGCTTCGGCCTGCTAGCGGCGAAAGTCGGGGCTCATCGACTCACTGCCATCACCATGGTCGCCCTGTTCGCCATGATGCTGCTGTTCAGCAACATGGGTTACCACCCGACTCTGTTGGTGGTGGTCGCTGTGACTCTCGGCTTCTTCCTCTACTCGGCGGTCACCACTCTCTACGTGGTGGTACCGGTGGCATTCCCGGCAACCCTGCGCGGTAGTGGCACGGGTATCGCCATGGGAGTAGGGCGCTTGGGGGCAGTGTTTGGCCCCTACCTGGCGGGCGTCCTGATCGACATGGGATGGAGCCGCGAACAGTACTTCCTCGTGTTGGCCCTGCCTGTGCTGCTGGCGGCGATTCTGCTACGTGCGCTGCGCTCTCCGCAGATGAGAGGGGACGCTGAGTCGGTCACTTCATAGTTATGCATATGGCGCATGCGATTAATCGATGCCATTCGTGGCTTTCATTTTGTCGCGTTTTTATAGTGGCCCGCACTTCAGCGCCACGGCGCTGAAGCCCACTTCAATAAAAACGATGATTGGAGACCGCCGTGTCCAACCCCAAATTCATTCTGCTGTTGTCGTGCCGCAATACCGCCGGAATCGTGAAGGATGTTTCCAGCTACCTCTTTGAGCAGGGATGCAACATCCTCGATGCGCAGCAATTCGATGATCTGGATACTCAGCAGTTCTTCATGCGGGTGGTGTTCGACGCGATAGACAGCGCGACGCAACTGGTACTCGAGGACATCAAGGCTGGATTCGCCGATGTTGCCCATCGGTACGGCATGGAGTGGTCGCTGCGTCCGCAGGACCAGCGCAAGCGCGTAATGCTGCTCGTGTCCGGCTATGACCATTGCCTGCGCGACCTGCTTTACCGCAGCCGAATCGGCGAGCTGCCGATGGAGATATCGGCCGTTGTCGCCAACCATCCCCAGGAGCGATACGCCGCGGTTGATCTGCAGGGCATAGCGTTTCACTACCTGCCAGTGACCCGGGATAACAAGTCCCAGCAGGAAGAGAAACTGCTTGCCTTGATCGAGTCCACCAGGACCGACCTAGTTGTGCTCGCTCGCTACATGCAGATCCTCTCCGATGACCTCTCGCGCAAGCTGGATGGGCGCTGCATCAACATCCATCACAGCTTCCTGCCGGGATTCAAGGGCGCGCGTCCCTATCACCAGGCCCATGAGCGTGGCGTGAAGCTGATTGGCGCGACCTCGCACTTCGTCACCGCCGACCTGGACGAGGGCCCGATCATCGAGCAAGACGTCGAGCGCATTTCCCACCGCGATAGCGCGGAAGATCTCGTACGTAAGGGGCGTGACATCGAACGACGCGTCCTGGCCAGGGCAGTGCGCGCCTATCTGGAAGACCGCGTCATTCCGAACGGTCGCAAAACCATCGTGTTCGAAGGCTGACGCCTGGCCACGCATAACAACAATTCGTTGAAGTAACCGAGGTAAAGACATGCTCCCCAAGAATTTCAGAAAGACTCCAGAGGGCTATTTCACGTCCCGTTGGGGGCAGCCTGAGTACACGGACTGGCTCGACGAGAGCATGTCCTGGAAGGACCACTGCTACATCGGTGATTGGTCGTTCCTTTGGCAGCGGCGTTACCGTGGACCGGACGTGTTGAAGCTTTTCTCCGATACCTCCATCAACAGCTTCGCCAAGTTCGACATCATGCAGTCCAAGCATGTCACCCACTGCAATCGTGATGGCAAGGTGATCCATGAGGGTATCCTCAGCCGCTGGGGGGAGGATGACTTCATGCTCTTCGGTCGCGGCGGCTTCCTCATGGACTTCCACCTACGCAAGGGTGATTACAACGTCAGCTCGGAGGTTGTCGAAGGGTTCAAATTCCAGGTTGCTGGGCCCAAGGCTGCCGCATTGATCGAGAAGCTGACAGGCGTGGCCCTGGCGGACATCAAGTTCATGCACTCGCAAGTGGTGAAGATTGCCGGGCATGAGGTCTACGCGCTGCGACAGGGCATGTCCGGGGAGCCTGGTGTGGAGCTGCAAGGTCCTGCCGAACATGCTGCCGAGGTGTATGAGGCAGTGGTGCGAGCCGGCGAAGCGTTCGGGATTCGCAAGCTGGGTGGTCGAGCTGCCTTCATCAACCACCTGGAAGCCTGTTTCCCCACTATCGTGACCGACTACCTGCCGGCGATCTTCAGCGAGGACATGGCTGAGTATCGCGCCGAATTCGAAGCGTCTCTGCCGGCGTTCGCCTCGACCTTCAACGTTGCCGGCAGCTTCGAGGCTGATGATGTCAGCGCCTGGTACCGCAGCCCTGTCGAGCTCGGTTGGGGGCGCAACATCAAGTTCGATCACGACTTCATCGGCCGCGAGGCCCTGGAAAAGGAAGTGGCCAACCCACGCCGGGTGATTCGCACCCTGGTGTGGAATCCCGATGATGTGCTCAAGGTATTCGCATCCCTGTTCCAGAAGGGCGAGCACTACGCCTTCATGGAGATGCCCCGGGATCAGCGCGGTTTCATGTATGCCGACAAGGTGCTGGTGAACGGCCGTGAGGTCGGCGTTTCCACCTCTCGTGGCTACAGCTACTTCTTCCGCGAGATGCTCTCGCTGTGCACCCTGGACATCGCCCAGGCAGAAGTAGGTACTGAAGTCACGGTTATCTGGGGCAATCCGGGCGAGCCGCAACTGCCCATCCGCGCCACTGTCCAGCCCGCACCGTACAAAACCGACAACCGCCGCAGCTGAGTCGGCAAGGCCCTGGGTCTCAGGGCCTGCTTCATCTGTAAGACCCGGAGAAACAATGTCCGCATTCCTGATCGACGGAAAAGCCGAAGCCCGGCAACTGCGTGAACG
>NZ_SSOM01000082.1:95053-177142 GCF_029871235.1 Pseudomonas sp. BN411 | reverse complement strand
CCTCGTTGGGCTTCGCTGCGCTCTGCCCAACCTACAAAAGCCCCTCTCCCTGGCACTTCCCTGTGGGGGCGAATTCATTCGCCAAGGGCGGCGCAGCGGCCCCGTAGGTTGGTCCGAGCCTGCGAGGCCCAACGCGGCCGGTCACAGGCGCCGCAACGTTGGGTTTCGCTGCGCTCTACACCAACCTACGCAAGCTGTGGAGCGATCGTAGGGTGGGCTTCAGCCCACCACCGTCCTTACAGCAGCGTCAGGGTGTAGCTGAGGATCAGGCGGTTCTCGTCCTGGTCGCGGGCGGCGTCGCTGCGCAGGGCGGCATTCCGCCAGGACAGGCCGAGACCCTTCAGCGGGCCGTCCTGCAGCACGTAGTCGAGACGGAAGTCGCGCTCCCACTCGCCCTGGTCGCTGCCCTGGGTCTCGATGTTGCTGCCCTTCAGGTAGGTGCCCACCGCCTTCAGCCCCGGCACGCCGAGCTTGGCGAAGTCGTAGGCGTATTCGGCCACCCAGGTGCGCTCGCCGGCGCTGAGGAACTTGCCGATCTGGCGGTCGGTGATCAGGTAGGCGGTGGCGCCGTCGCCCTGGTTGAGGAAGGGGAAGGCGCTGTCGCCGGACACCTGCTGGTAGCCCAGGCTGGCCGCGTGGCCGCCGAGGGTGTAGGTGAACAGGGCGCTCCAGGTGCGGTTGTCCACCTCGTAGCGGTCCGGGTCGTTGGTCGCCCAGTTGCCCGCACTGCGGAAGCCTTCGCGGCGGCCGGCGGCGCTGGCGTTCTTGCCGTCGGAATCGCTGTAGAAGTAGCGCAGGTCGGACTTCAGCGCGCCCACCGGCAGCGCCCAGTTGTGGGTCAGGCCGACGAAGTGCTGCTGATAGAAGTCTTCCAGGTTGCCGTAGTAGTACTGCGCGACCAGGTTGTCGCTGACCTTGTAGTCGCCACCGGCGAAGTAGAACTTGTTGACGAACTGGCCGGTGCGGGCGTTGTTGGCGCCGGCGATCGACAGGCCGCGGGCGTCGCTGGAGTTACGCCCCTTGGCGTGTTCCAGCTGGCCGCCGATCAGGGTCAGGCCGGCGATCTCGCTGGAGGTCACCTGGCCGCCCTCGAAGGTCTGCGGCAGCAGGCGGCCGTCGTTGTAGGTCACCACCGGCAGCTTCGGCAGCAGGGTGCCGAGGCGCGCTTCGGTCTTGGAGAAGCGCACCTTGCCGGTCACGCCCAGGCTGCCGAAATCGTCCTTGGCGCGGCCGTCGTTGTCGGTGGGGAACACGGTGCCGCCGTAGTTGGCGCTGGTCGGGTTGTAGTGGCGGCCCTTGCCGGAATCCAGCTTCACGCCCAACAGGCCGAGGGCATCGACGCCCACGCCGACGGTGCCTTCGGTGTAGCCGGAGGCGTAGTTGAACAGGAAGCCCTGGCCCCACTCTTCCTGCTTGGACGGCGCGGCGGTGCCTTCGCGGTTGTCCGAGTTGATGTAGAAGTTGCGCAGGGTCAGGCTGGCCTTGCTGTCTTCGATGAAACCGCCGGCGGCGGCCTGCTGGGCCAGCACGCCGAGGGCAACGGCCAGGGCGAGGGACGATTGGTGCATTCGGGTCACTCCATTTTCTTGAGGTCTTGAAAGGTCCCACCCGAACGCCCGGTTGCCTCTATCGCTGTATTGTTTTGTATATAGCGATAAGCGAACATCAGCAGCACCGGGGCTTCCGGTCTGTTCAGCAGGGGCGGTTCAAGGTTGCGTATCGGCGACTGAGAAAGCCGAAAAGCGCGAGACGGCGTGCATAACGCCAAAACTTGACTTCAAAGTCAAATTCTTTCAAGAATGCGACCGCACCGGCCGACCCAAGGTCAGCCGGTGGGAATGCGGACAGTCGGGCCGGGACTTCAGGTTCCGGCCCGCTGGTGTCAGGCAGGTACGCCGAGGATGACGTGGGAGGCCTTGATCACGGCTGTCGCGTTGACGCCCTTGGCCAGGCCGAGTTCGGCCACGGCTTCACGGGTCACCACGGAGGTGACCTTGGCGCCACCGGGCAGCTCGATCACGACTTCGGAGTTCACGGCCCCGGCGTCCACCGATACCACGGTGCCGTTGAGGCAGTTGCGGGCAGACAGGCGGATGTCGCTGCCATCGGTCATGAGCATCACCCAGGGTGCCTTGACCAGGGCGATGGCCTCCTTGCCGACCGCCAGGCCGAGGGATTTGACGCTCTGCAGGGTAACGACGGCCACCAGACTGTCGCCGCCGGGCAGGGCGAGCACGACTTCCGCGTTAACCGCGCCTTCTGTCAGGGCGCTGATGGTTCCTTTGAATACGTTGCGGGCACTTACTTTCACAGGATTTTTCCTCCGTGTTTCGAGAAGTCACGAATGGCGCTATATAGCGTAGTAAATAGCGAGAACAGGACCGGCCAAGACTCTAGATCCGGCACTTATAGCGCCTCAACCACAACGACCGATTTCATCCTCACTCCTGCGAGCCACCCATGACTGCACCCCGCTTCCTCGCCCGCATGTCGCTGGAAACCGCCATTGGCGCGGAGTTATCCGGTACGCGCATCCGCTTGCTGGAGCAGATACAGCTCAAGGGCTCGATCAACCAGGCAGCCAAGGCCGTGCCGATCTCCTACAAGGCCGCCTGGGAAGCAGTGGACACCCTGAACAACCTCTCCCCTACTCCGCTGGTCATCCGCGTCAAGGGCGGTCCGCAGGGCGGCGGCACCGAACTGACCGATTACGGCCGCAAGGTGGTGGCGATGTACCGCGCGCTGGAAGGTGAATACCAGGCCACTCTCGACCGTCTGGCCGGACAGCTCGACCACAACGGCCCCGAAGACATCCAGGCATTCCAGACCCTGATGCGGCGCATGCGCCTGAACAGCAGTGCGCGCAACCAGTTCTCCGGATTCATCGACGAACTGGTGGAAGGCCCGGTGGAAGCCGAAGTCTGTATTCGCCTCGATCCGCAGACCGAGATCGTCACCGTGGTCACCCGCACCAGTGTGGAAAACCTGGGCCTGGCGCCGGGCATGGAAGTGCTGGCAATGGTCAAGGCGTCCTCGGTGATGCTCAGCACTGAGCGCGACGTGCGAATGACTGCGCGCAACCAGCTCTGGGGCGAGATTTCTCTGATCCACGAAGGCCCGGTGAACAACGAGGTGACCCTCGACCTGCCGTCCGGCCGCAGCATCACCGCGGTGGTCACCCAAGCCAGTTGCGAGGCGCTGGGCCTGCGCCCCGGCTTGCCGGCCTGCGCCTTCTTCAAGGCTTCCAGCGTGATCCTCGCCAGCCATTTCTGAATCGCCAACAACGATGAACACCACACAACCCACAACAAGGAGTCATCCCATGAGTCATCGCCTCACCCGCGCCGCTGCCGCGCTCGCCGCCCTGTTCGCCCTGGGCAGCGCCTCGGCTGCCGAAGTCCAGGTGGCAGTCGCCGCCAACTTCACCGCGCCGATCCAAGCCATCGCCAAGGATTTCGAGAAGGACACCGGCCACAAGCTGGTCGCCGCCTACGGCGCCACCGGCCAGTTCTACACCCAGATCAAGAACGGCGCGCCCTTCGAGGTCTTCCTGTCGGCCGACGACACCACGCCGGCCAAGCTGGAGAAGGAAGGCGATGCCGTGCCCGGTTCGCGCTTCACCTACGCCATCGGCACCCTGGTGCTCTGGTCGGCGCAGGACGGCTATGTGGATGCCAAGGGCGACGTGCTGAAGAGCGGCCAGTACAAGCACCTGTCCATCGCCAACCCGAAAGCCGCGCCCTACGGCCTGGCAGCCACCCAAGTGCTGGACAAGCTGGGCCTGACTGCGACCGTGAAGCCCAAGCTGGTTGAAGGCCAGAACATCACCCAGGCGCTGCAGTTCGTTTCCAGCGGCAACGCCGAGCTGGGCTTCGTCGCCCTGTCACAGGTGTACAAGGATGGCAAGATCACCAGCGGCTCCGCCTGGATCGTGCCGGCCGAGATGCACGAGCCGATCAAGCAGGACGCGCTGATCCTGAAGAAGGGTGAATCCAACCCGGCCGCCAAGGCGCTGGTGGATTACCTGAAAGGCCCGAAAGCCGCGGAAGTGATCAAGTCCTACGGCTATCAGCTGTAAGGACTGCGCGGGGGTGAAACACCCTCACCCCCGGCCCCTCTCCCAAAGGGAGAGGGGAGCCAGTCAGCGGCGACTCAGTCGTCGCCTTCTTCCATCGAGGCCTTGAGGGCCTCGTAGGCCGGTGCGGCGTAGATGCCGACGTCCACGGCCAGCTGCATGACTTTCTCCAGGTCGTTCTTGTAGACCAGCACGCACTGCAGCTCGTCATCCAGCGGCTCGCTGAAGTCCACCAGCACGTAGCCGCCCTTTTCCGGGTAGAGGCTGCCCATCTGCACCTGGATGCGGTTCAGGGCCTTGAGCGGCTCGACTTTCACCAGTTGCTTGGGCTTGAGCACGAAATTCACGCTCGGCCCGAAGGAATCCACCACCTGCTGGAACAGCTGGTCGTAGCTGTCGGCCTGGAACAGCACGGTCTCGGGCAGGCTGCCCACTACCACCCATTCGCCGACGGGGATGGGGAAGCTGTCGTCGTAGTTGATATCGGGGTTCGCAGCGAGGAAGGCATCCGCATCGGCGTAGGCCTGGGTCGCCTCGGCGGCGACACCTTCGATCTCATCCTCGGCCATGCAGCCGGAGCTGATTGCCGTAATCAATTCGATAAGTTGCTGTTTCACGAGATGAGCCCTGCCGCTTGAAGAACGAAAGCGCGAAGGATACAGGGAAGCCGCGCGGACATAAAAAAAGCGGAGGTCTCTTGCGAGCCTCCGCCACTTCAGCACACCACGCTGAGTAAAGTCAGGTCGTACGGATCAGGTGATCGAAGGCACCCAGCGACGCCTTGGCGCCCTCGCCCACGGCGATCACGATCTGTTTGTACGGAACCGTAGTTACGTCACCAGCGGCGAACACGCCGGGGATGTTGGTCTGGCCCTTGGCGTCGGTAATGATCTCGCCACGCGGCGACAGCTCCACCACGCCCTTCAGCCACTCGCTGTTGGGCAGCAGGCCGATCTGCACGAAGATGCCTTCCAGCTCCACGGTATGCAGTTCATCGGTGGTGCGGTCCTTGTAGACCAGGCCGGTAACCTTCTGGCCATCGCCTTTCACTTCGGTGGTCAGTGCGCTCTTGATGACCTTGACGTTGGGCAGGCTGGCCAGTTTCTTCTGCAGCACGGCGTCGGCCCGCAGCTTGTCGTCGAACTCGATCAGGGTGACGTGGCCGACGATGCCGGCCAGGTCGATGGCCGCTTCCACGCCGGAGTTGCCGCCGCCGATCACCGCCACGCGCTTGCCCTTGAACAGCGGGCCGTCACAGTGCGGGCAGAAGCACACGCCCTTGGCCTTGTATTCCCGCTCGCCCGGCACATTCATTTCGCGCCAGCGGGCACCGGTGGAAAGGATCACGGTCTTGGCCTTGAGGCTGGCACCGCTCTCGAATTTCACTTCATGCAGTTCGCCTTCAGCCTTGGCCGGAACCAGTGCGCTGGCGCGCTGCAGGTTCATGATGTCGACCTCGTACTGCTTGACGTGCTCTTCCAGGGCGCGGGCCAGTTTCGGGCCTTCGGTCTCCTGCACCGAGATGAAGTTCTCGATGGCCATGGTATCCAGCACCTGGCCGCCGAAGCGCTCGGCGGCAACACCGGTGCGGATGCCTTTACGCGCGGCGTAGATGGCCGCGGAAGCGCCGGCAGGGCCACCGCCGATCACCAGCACGTCGAAGGCCGCCTTGGCGTTGAGTTTCTCGGCATCGCGAGCGGCGGCGCCGGTGTCGATCTTGGCGAGGATGTCTTCCACGCCCATGCGGCCCTGGCCGAACACTTCACCGTTGAGGTAGATGCTCGGCACCGACATGACCTGGCGCTGCTCGACCTCGTCCTGGAACAACGCGCCGTCGATGGCGACGTGGCGGATGTTCGGATTGAGCACGGCCATCAGGTTCAGTGCCTGCACCACATCGGGGCAGTTCTGGCAGGACAGCGAGAAATAGGTTTCGAAGGTGAACTCGCCCTCGATGGACTTGATCTGCTCGATCACGTCGGCAGCGAGCTTGGACGGATGACCGCCCACCTGCAGCAGGGCCAGCACCAGCGAGGTGAACTCGTGGCCCATGGGGATGCCGGCGAAGCGCAGGGAAATGTCCGCGCCGGGGCGATTCAGGGCGAACGACGGGCGACGGGCGTCGCTGCCATCGGTCTTCAGGGTGATCTTGTCGGTCAGGCCGACGATGTCTTGCAGCAGGCCAAGCAGCTCACGGGATTTGTCGCTGTCATCGAGGGACGCGACGATCTCGAACGGCTGGGTGACCTTTTCGAGGTAGGCCTTCAACTGAGTTTTAAGATTGGCGTCCAACATGTGCGAATTCCTTTATTGCGGGCATGAGTCACCCCTCGACGGTCGTTGCCGACCGCCCGAAACGGGATGAGGGGTGTGGTGCGAGCGGATGGCCAGGCCATCCGCTTGCCTTTACAGCGCGTAAAACGGAGTGGGAAGCGTCGTGAGCAAGCGCAACAGCTTCCCGACCGTTTTTAGATCTTGCCTACGAGGTCGAGGGAGGGAGCCAGAGTGGCTTCGCCTTCCTTCCACTTGGCCGGGCAGACTTCGCCCGGGTGAGCGGCAACGTACTGGGCAGCCTTGACCTTGCGCAGCAGTTCCTGGGCGTCACGGCCGATGCCGCCGGCGTTGACTTCAACGATCTGGATCTTGCCTTCCGGGTCGATCACGAAGGTGCCACGGTCAGCCAGGCCAGCTTCTTCGATCAGAACTTCGAAGTTCTTGGACAGAACCCAGGTCGGGTCGCCAACCAGCGGGTACTGGATCTTGCCGATGGTGTCGGAAGTGTCGTGCCAGGCCTTGTGGGTGAAGTGGGTGTCGGTGGACACGCCGTAGATTTCCACGCCCAGCTTCTGGAACTCGGCGTAGTTGTCAGCCAGGTCGCCCAGCTCGGTCGGGCAAACGAAGGTGAAGTCAGCCGGGTAGAAGAAGAATACGGACCACTTGCCTTTCAGGTTGGCTTCGGTCAGTTCGACGAACTTGCCCTGGTGGTAGGCGGTGGCTTTGAACGGTTTGACTTCGGTATTGATCAGAGACATCGCAACGTCCTCGTTGGGTTAGAAATTTACCCGACAAAGACTATTGGTTTATTCCAAAAAGATCATATTGAATGACCCCATCAGAACGATTGATTACCTCAATGCAACTCCCCAACGCCCCGTACCATGCGGGTTGGAGCGTCGGAGCAGCGGGCGTCACACCAGGCTTTCGTCCAGCAGCAGTACCAGTTTTCCTTCTACCTGGTTACTGGCCAGGGCCTCGAAAGCAGCCTCGGCATCCTTCGCGGGGAAGGCACGTTCCAGGCGCGGCTGCAGGCGGCTTTCCTCGAACAGCGGCCAGACGTGCTGGCGCAATTCGCTGATGAGATCGGCCTTGAACTGTTCGTCACGGCTACGCAGGGTCGAGCCGATCAGCTGTACCCGCTTGCCGAGCAGCAGCGCCATGTCCAGCTCAGCCTTGCGTCCACCCATCAGGCCGATGTTCACCCAGCGACCGTCGACGGCGGCCAGCGCCAGATTGAGGCTGGCGTAATTGCCTCCGACCGGGTCGAGGATCACATCGAAAGGCGCGAAGTCACGCAGACCTTCCAGGTCCTCACCACGCAGCGCGCCGCCCTGGGCGCCGAGGGATTCGCAGTAGGCCAGGCGCTCGGCCGAACCCACGCTGACCCAGCAAGGGTTGCCGAAAGCCTTGCACAGCTGGATGGCCGCGGAACCGACGCCACTGGCGCCCGCGTGCAACAGCACCTTCTCGCCGGGCTTCAGTGCCGCCAGCTGGAACAGGTTGAGCCAGGCGGTGGCATAGACTTCCGGCAGCGCCGCAGCTTCGGCCAGGGAAAGACCCTCGGGCACCGGCAGCACATGGCGTGCATCCACAACCACCTCTTCGGCCATGCCACCACCGGCCAGCAGGCAGCAGACGCGATCGCCCACCTGCCAGGCGCCGCTGCCGGCGCCGACCTCGGTGATCACCCCGGAAGCTTCCAGGCCGAGGATGTCGCTGGCCCCCGGCGGCGGCGGGTAGAGCCCCGCGCGCTGCAGCAGGTCGGCACGGTTCAGGCCAGCGGCGGCCACGCGAATCCGCACTTGCCCCACATCACAGGCCGGGCTGGCCCGCTCCCCCCACTCCACGCGTCCGTCGACGCCTTGCAATGCCTTCACGGTGCCTCCATAGTGAGCTTGGATCTGGCCCGGCGACTCGCCGGGCCTTCGCTTTGCGCCAATGGAACCCGGCGCCCTCAATTACGGCCTAATATGCGTTATCACCTGTCCCGACGTCGAATCAGCATGAAGCGCTCCCTGATCAGTTCTGCACTTGCCTTGGCCCTCAGCGTCAGCGTTCTGCCGCTGCATGCCGCCCCAACCGCCCCGGACAGCTGGGACGCCCTTCAGCCCGACCGTGAACAGGTCATCGCCAGCCTCAATGTGGTGGAGCTGCTCAAGCGCCATCACTACAACAAGCCGCCGCTCAACGATGAGCGCTCGGTGAAGATCTACGAGGGCTACCTCAAGCTCCTCGACCCGGCGCGGATGTACTTCACCGCCGGCGATATCGCTGAATTCGACAAGTGGCGCACGCGTTTCGACGACCTGCTGAAAAGCGGCGACCTGGAACCCGGCTTCGTCATCTACAAGCGCCATCTGGACCGCCTCAAGGAGCGCCTGGACTTCGCCCTGGCGATGCTGGATCAAGGCGTCGACAAGATCGACTTCACCGTCGACGAAAGCCTGGAAACCGACCGCGAGAAAGCGCCGTGGGCCAAGGACCGCGCTGCCCTCGACGATCTCTGGCGCAAGCGCGTGAAGGACGAAGTCCTGCGCCTGAAGCTAGCCAAGAAGGAACCCAAGGCCATCCAGGAGCTGCTGATCAAGCGCTACAAGAACCAGCTTTCGCGCCTCGACCAGACCCGTGGCGAGGACGTGTTCCAGGCCTATATCAACGCCTTCGCGCAGACCTACGACCCGCATACCCAGTACCTCTCCCCGGACAACGCGGAGAACTTCGACATCAACATGAGCCTGTCCCTCGAGGGCATCGGCGCCGTGCTGCAGAGCGACAACGAGTACGTGAAGGTGGTGCGCCTGGTG
The DNA here is from genome assembly GCF_029871235.1 of Pseudomonas sp. BN411. Lineage (GTDB taxonomy): Bacteria > Pseudomonadota > Gammaproteobacteria > Pseudomonadales > Pseudomonadaceae > Metapseudomonas. The sequence goes on along the minus strand of NZ_SSOM01000082.1, from coordinate 167,986 downwards.
CCGGCCGGTCCGGCCGAGAAGAGCAAGCAGGTCGCCCCGGCGGACAAGATAGTCGGCGTTGCCCAGGGCAATGGCGAAATGGTCGACGTGATCGGCTGGCGCCTGGACGAAGTGGTCAAGCTGATCCGCGGACCGAAAGGCTCGGTGGTGCGCCTGGAAGTGATTCCGGCGAGCAACGCGCCGAACGACCAGACCAGCAAAGTGGTCGCCATCACCCGTGAAGCGGTGAAGCTGGAAGAACAGGCAGCGAAGAAATCCGTCCTCAACCTCGAGCATGAAGGCAGCAAGTTCAAGCTCGGCGTGATCGAGGTGCCGGCCTTCTACCTGGACTTCAAGGCGTTCCGCGCCGGCGACCCCGAGTACAAGAGCACCACCCGCGACGTGAAGAAACTCCTCGGCGAGCTGCAGAAGGAGAAAGTCGACGGCGTGGTCATCGACCTGCGCAACAACGGCGGTGGCTCCCTGCAGGAAGCCACCGAGCTGACCGGCCTGTTCATCGACCAGGGCCCGACCGTGCTGGTACGCAACAGCGACGGCCGCGTCGACGTGCTGGCCGACGAGAACACCGGCGCCTTCTATACCGGCCCGATGGCCGTGCTGGTCAACCGCCTGTCCGCCTCGGCCTCGGAGATCTTCGCAGGCGCCATGCAGGACTACCACCGCGCACTGATCATCGGCGGCCAGACCTTCGGTAAAGGCACCGTGCAGACCATCCAGCCGCTGAACCACGGTGAACTGAAGCTGACCCTGGCCAAGTTCTACCGCGTCTCCGGCCAGAGCACCCAGCATCAGGGCGTACTGCCGGACATCGAGTACCCCTCGGTGGTGGATACCAAGCAGATCGGCGAGAGCGCCCTGCCCGAGGCCATGCCCTGGGACAGCATCCGCCCTGCCATCAAGCCCGAGCTGGACCCGTTCAAGCCGTTCCTGGCCGAGCTGAAGTCCCGCCACGACGCGCGCACCGCGGATGACCCGGACTTCGTCTACAGCCGCGAGCGCCTGGCGCTGGCCCAGAAGCTGATGAAGGACACCGTGGTCAGCCTCAATGAGGCCAAGCGGCGCACCGAGCAGGCCGATATCGAAGCCAAGCAGCTGGCGATGGAAAACACCCGCCGCAAGGCCAAGGGCGAAGAGCTGCTGAAGGAGCTCAAGCCTGAAGACGAGGATGCCGTGCCGGTGGAAGAGGAAAAGACCAAGCCGGAAGACGACGCTTACCTGACCGAGACCGGGCAGATCCTGCTGGATTACCTGGGTTTGAACGCCGCAGTGGCCAAACATTGAAATGATGTCATAACGCCGTCACATAACTGTCGTGAAATCCGGGGGCCGCGAATGCGGCCCCTTTCTTTTTCACGAGTAACAGCATGACCGTCACCGAGCAGTTGAGCGCGCTGGGTCTGATCCTCGCTCACGGGGACTTGCACAGCCTGTTCCAGCCAATCCTGTCGCTGTCGGAACGGCGCATCCTCGGTTACGAGGCACTGACCCGCGGCCCGTCCAACAGCCCATTGCATCCACCGGTAACCCTGTTCGCCGTGGCACGTCATGCCGGACGCCTGAGCGAACTGGAAATGGCCTGCCGCAAAAGCGCATGCCGCCGTTTCAAGGAACTCAAGCTCGACGGCCTGCTGTTCCTCAACGTCTCCCCCGAATCCCTGCTCGACCCGGCGCACCAGCCGGGGCGCACCCTGAAGATGCTGCAGGCATTCGGCATCCCGCCCAGCCAGGTGGTGATCGAGCTGACCGAACAGACTCCGACCGAAGACTTCAACCTGCTCGACACCGCCCTGCACCACTACCGCGCCATGGGCTTCTCCATTGCCCTGGATGACCTGGGAGCCGGCTACTCCAGTCTGCGCCTGTGGTCCGAGCTGCGCCCGGACTACGTGAAGATCGACCGCCACTTCATCGACGGCATCCACCAGGACTCGGTGAAGCGCGAGTTCGTCGAATCCATCCTGAAGATGGCCAAGGCCTCGCGCGCCCAGGTCATCGCCGAAGGCATCGAACTGCCGGAAGAACTGGCAGTGCTGGCGGAAATGGGCGTCGATCTGGTCCAGGGCTACCTGCTCGGCCGCCCACAGGAGCACCCGTCGCGCGATGCCCGCGCACTGCTGCCGCCGCTGGAATCCATCGGCAGCATGAACGAGGAAAGCAGCGACCTGGCCGCCCTGCTCAATGAGCAACCGGCGGTGCATGAGGACACGCCGATCCACGAGGTGCTGGAAGCCTTCCGCGCCCAGGCCAACCTCAACTCCCTGGCGGTGCTGGACGACCAGCAGCGTCCGGTGGGCATCGTCCACCGCCACCTGCTTTCGGAAGCCTTGCTGCGCCCCTTCGCTACCGACCTGTTCACCCGCAAGTCAGTCAACAGGCTGATGAGCACTGACTTCCTCGCCGTGGAGATGGGGCAATCGCTGCAGCAGGTCAGCCGCCTGATCACCAGTCGCGCACGGCAGCGCATCGAAGAGGATTTCATCATCATCCTCGACGGCCGCTATCGTGGCCTGGGGCGGGTGATCGACGTGCTCAAGCTGATTACCGAACTGAAGATCCAGCAGGCCCGCCACGCCAACCCGTTGACTCTGCTACCGGGCAATGTGCCCATCCAGCAGTGTCTGACGCGCCTGTTGCAGCAGCGTCGCCAGGCGGTGGTCTGCTACGTGGACATCGACAGCTTCAAGCCCTTCAACGACCTCTATGGCTACGCCAAGGGCGACGAGGTGCTGCTCTGCCTGGCCCAGTGCCTGAGCGAGCGGGTGGACCCGGCGCGGGATTTCGTCGGCCATATCGGTGGCGACGACTTCCTGCTGGTGTTGGGTTCGGATGATTGGCGCGCTCGGCTCAATTACCTGCTGGAGGATTTCCAGGGCCAGTGCCGGCGCTTCTATCGCAGCGATCACCTGCAAGCGGGCTGCTTCGTCGCCCATAACCGCCATGGCCAGCGCGAGGAATTCCCGTTGCTGTCGCTATCCATCGGCGTGGTGACGTTGCGGCCGGAGGACTGCGCCAGGCTGGACGCCTCGCAGCTCGCAGGACTCGCCTCGGAAGCCAAGCACCATGCGAAGGCCATGCCCGGCTACAGCCTGCACATCATCGAAGCGGATTGAAGGACTGCCGGCTCGCGGCCGGCTCAGAGGCCGAGTTCGCCCGCTTGCCGGGCGGCACGTTCGGCGGCAGCGGGATCAGGCTCCAGGCCCGGCCCGCCGTCGCGATAGAGATCGGCCAGCTTGCGCGCGGCCAGCGGATGACCGGCATCGGCGGCCAGGCTCCACCAACGCGCGGCCTCGGCGGCATCCGGCGCCTGCCGGGCATCACCGGCAAGGCTCAGTACACCCAGTTGGTAAGCCGATTTGCCATCACCACCCTGCGCGGCCAGGCGCAGCAGGCGGATGCCCTCCTCCCGCGCACCAAAGCCGTGGCCACGATGCAGCAGCAAATGGCCATAGAAGCTCTGCGCCGGAACGTCACCCAGGGCCGCCATGCGCGCGTACTGACCCTGCATCCACTGCCAGGCACGCGGCTGGGCCACCAGTTTGGGGAAGCGCATCAGCCAACGCGCTACCTGGTAGCCAATCCGCGCCCGCAGCTTCCAGAGCATCATTGCTCCGCGGGGTAACTGAACTCGAACACACGCACCACTTCAGCGGCATGCCAGGACGCCGCAGCGGTTCCATCCGGCGGACCGGAGAAGCGGCCCAGGCGTTCGACGCACTCGAAGAAGCCGGTGCGCGGCAGGCGACTGGCACCCTGGCTGATCACCAGGGAGCTGCGCAGCGGACGCTCGGCGCGCGCATCGAGGGCGGCCAGGTGCTCAAGGGCCGCAGTGAGGGTCTGCATGGCCGGAGACGGCAGCTGCAGACGTTCGATCAATGCCCGATAGGTCAGCAGATGGCGCTGACGGCGGGCATCCTCCAGTTCGGTCAACAGGGCTTGCCAATGCTGGCGGCTGATTCGCAGACTCAAGATCCGGACTCCCAGCCGGAAACCCCGAGAACGCGCGCCAAGCCGCGCTTGATGGCTTCATCAGGTTCGCGTTCGCCGCTTTCGATCAGCCCCAGGTAATGGGGACTGATGCCCACGGCGCGGGCCAGTTGCTCCAGGCTCTGGCCCTGGGCCTCGCGCAGCGACTTCAGTTGTCCGAGCGCCGTCCTGGTTGGTTCAGCGGCCGTTTCAGTGGTGCCCTGGCCGGCGGCGCGCAGCAGCGCCTGGTACTCGGCCCAGGGCAGAACCGCATATTCCGCCTGACCGTCACGCATGATCACTTGCACACTCATTGAAGCTCCCCGTGGAACGCAGTGCCGACTGCTTCAGCACCTCCATGCAGGCGGCCATCTTATCAGGCCAAGGGCCCGCAGAGGGTGAACTATACTGCGTCCACCAAGCGGGGGAAGGCTCGTGACGCGGCAATTTCGTGTAGTTCTCTGGATACTTGCCAGCCTCTGGCCCGGCCTGCTGCTGGCCCAGGAGCTGCGCTGGGGCTTCGGCCCCGCCGACGGCATGCCTTACGCACAGATAAGCGACCATGCCTTGCTCGGCGGATTCGTCTTCCGCCTTGGCGAGCGTATCGCCAAGGAGCTGTCCGTCTCGGTGAGCTTCATCGAAACCCCGAACAAGCGCATCGAGGAATCCCTGAAGAACGGCCGCATCCACCTGATCTGCAATTCCAATCCAGAGTGGATGGTGGACGCCTCCGCCTATCACTGGTCACCGCCCCTGTTCGAGGAGGAGGACGCCCTCCTCCAGCATCGCGACACCCCGAGCATCCTTGGCCTGGCCGACCTCAAGGGCAAGGTGCTGGGCACCAGCCTGGGATTCGCCTACAGCCTGCCGCTGATGGAAGCCTTCGCTAATCATGACGTGCAACGCAAGGACGTGCGCGACCTGGATACCCGCCTGAATCTGCTCAGCCACAAGCGGCTGGACGCCATCATCGACATGCGCCGCAGTCTGGCCTACGAACTGGCAGCACGCCCCGACGCTCCGCTGGTCTTCAGCCCCTGGGTAGTGGAGCGTTACCGCATCCATTGCGCCTACGGCAGCCAGTTGCCGATACCGGCGGATCGACTGGACGCCGCGCTGCAGAAGCTGCGCGACAGCGGTGAACTGGAAGCGCTGCTACAGGGCGAGCAGCGGCGCGCCGGCCTTCAGGATCGCTGAGAGTCCGGCGCCGGCAAGCGTTCCAGCGCCGCCTGAACTTCCGGGGCCTGCCCGGCTCGCCAGGCACGGAAGGCATCCAATTCGCCGCCCCAGGTCTTCAGGACCCAGGCCAACACCGCCAGGTCGTCGACGAAGCCCATCCCCACCAGCCAGTCCGGCAGCGCATCGAGCGGCGTGACGAAATAGAGCAAGGCGCCCACCACGGCGAGAAACGCTTTGGGATTGATCTGACGGTACTCCCCCCTCAGCCAGGCGTTGGCGAGGGACAGTAACAGTCGCAGGTCTTCCTTCACCGCACCGAGCCGACCGCTCTGGCTCGTGCTCTTGCGCGATACCGCCAGCAGCAGCGAAGGCAAACGCCCACCCGCGAGGAAACGCTGTGCCAACGTCAGGTAACGCTCGAAATTCCAGGGTGCTTTCATGGGTGATCCTCGGCAGAAGCCTAGCCTAGAGAGCTCGGCGCGGTTATCCACGAAATCTGTGGATAACCTTGTTAGCAGTTTTCCACAGAACGGGGAAAAGGCCCATGTCATGGGGCTCCGCGACAGATCGGGCAAATTTTACCCAGCGCCAAAAGACCAGCAAAATCAAGCATTTGACCGGACGGCCCACAATGCGACTTCAGGTCGCATTCGCTACGGGCGCGGTTACCCGGTCATGTGCATAACCGTAACACTTTCCCGACGCCCCACTCCCGATGTGACCAAAAGGTCGCTTCGTGGTTCTAGTGAGACTGCCCCAAAAACGAAAACGCCCCGTCGAGACGGGGCGTTGCGGGAACCGACTGCTGCTTACTGCTTGTCAGCGGCGTTCGGGTCCTTGATGCCAAGCAGTTCCAGGTCGAACACCAGCACCGAGTTGGCCGGAATAGCCGGGCTCGGGCTCTGCTCGCCGTAAGCCAGCTCGCTCGGGATGAAGAGCTTGACCTTCTCACCCACGTGCATCAGTTGCAGACCTTCGACCCAACCCGGAATCACGCCATTGACCGGCAGGTCGATGGGGCTGCCACGCTGAATGGAGCTGTCGAACACGGTGCCATCGGTCAGCTTGCCTTCGTAGTGAACGGTCACCACGTCGGTGGCCTTGGGCTGAGCGCCTTCAGCCTTCTTCACGATCTCGTACTGCAGGCCGGAGGCGGTGGTCACCACGCCTTCGCGCTTGCCGTTGTCTTCGAGGAATTTCTTGCCGGCTTTGGCGTTCTCGGCGTTCAGCGCGGTCATGCGCTCTTCGGCACGCTTCTGCAGGAAGGCGAAGGCTTCCACCAGCTCTTCATCCTTCAGGCGCTGTTCCTTCTTGCCGATGGCGTCTTCGATGCCCTGGGCGACAGCCTTGGGATCGAGGTCATCCATGCCTTCCTGGGCGAGGCTCTTGCCCATGTTCAGGCCAATACCGTAGGAGGCCTTCTGGGCCGGAGTCTTGAGTTCAACGCTGGTCTGCGAATCGCAGCCCGCGAGAACCAGGCCCACGAGGGCCACAGCGGCGGCCAACCGATGTTGTTTCATGCTGAATCCTTGTCTGTCGCCATGATGGCAATACGATTGAGCGGCGAGCTTAGCAGGCCGCCGCGCGGAGTGGCTATGGGCAATAAGAACGGAGCTCCGGCAATTAGTTCAGCGACTTGCGCGGCATCACGTAAGTAATGATGTCGAACTTGTGGGCACTTTCCGGAGGGCAAAGAAAAAGCCCTCAGGTATCGTTACCTGAGGGCTTTTATAGTGGCGCAGCGGACGGGACTCGAACCCGCGACCCCCGGCGTGACAGGCCGGTATTCTAACCGACTGAACTACCGCTGCGCGTAACCTTGAATATGGTGGGTGATGACGGGATCGAACCGCCGACCCTCTGCTTGTAAGGCAGATGCTCTCCCAGCTGAGCTAATCACCCAAATACGATCCAAACGGGATCGCATCTAAATTAAAAGCCCCCAGGCATTACTACCTGAGGGCTTTGAATATGGCGCAGCGGACGGGACTCGAACCCGCGACCCCCGGCGTGACAGGCCGGTATTCTAACCGACTGAACTACCGCTGCGCGTAACTGCGAGATTGGTGGGTGATGACGGGATCGAACCGCCGACCCTCTGCTTGTAAGGCAGATGCTCTCCCGGCTGAGCTAATCACCCTTCACTCTCGAAGTGGGGCGCATTCTAGAGAGGTATCCGAACCGTGGCAAGCCCCTTTTGAAAAAAAATTCTCAGGCCTTCCAAAGGCTTAGCTCAGGGTTGAGCCCGACGCCTCCCGGTGAGAATAATGCGCGCTTTGTGTCCGGAGGTTTTCCCCCTATGTGGTTTCGCAACCTGCTTGTCTATCGCCTCACCCAGGATCTGGATATCGATGCCGAGGCGCTGGAATCCGCGCTGGCAACCAAGCCGGCCCGGCCCTGTGCCAGCCAGGAGCTGACCACCTACGGTTTCGTGGCGCCCTTCGGCAAGGGCGCGGATGCGCCACTGGTGCACGTGAGCGAGGGCTTCTTCCTGATCTCCGCGCGCAAGGAAGAGCGCATTCTCCCGGGCAGCGTGGTGCGTGATGCCCTGAAGGAGAAGGTCGACCAGATCGAGACCGAGCAGATGCGCAAGGTCTACAAGAAGGAACGCGACCAACTGAAGGACGAGATCGTCCAGACCTTCCTGCCGCGCGCCTTCATCCGCAAGTCCGCCACCTTCGCCGCCATCGCCCCGGCCCAGGGCCTTATCCTGGTGGACGCGTCCAGCCCCAAGCGCGCCGAGGACCTGCTCTCCACCCTGCGTGAAGCCATCGGCTCACTGCCGGTACGCCCGGCCTCGGTGAAGATCGCCCCCACCGCCACCCTCACCCAGTGGGTCCAGACCCAGGAAGCCGCCAGCGACTTCTATGTGCTGGACGAATGCGAACTGCGCGATACCGACGAAGACGGCGGCGTGGTGCGCTGCAAGCGCCAGGACCTGACCAGCGATGAGATCCAGCTGCACCTGACCTCCGGCAAGCTGGTCACCCAGCTGTCCCTGGCCTGGCAGGACAAGCTGTCCTTCATCCTCGACGACAAGCTGGTAATCAAGCGCCTGCGCTTCGAGGACCTGCTGCAGGAGAAGGCCGAGCAGGACGGCGGCGAAGACGCCCTGAGCCAGCTCGACGCCAGCTTCACCCTGATGATGCTGACCCTGGTGGAGTTCATCCCCCAGCTCTTCGAAGCCCTCGGCGGCGAAGAGATTCCCCAGGGCGTCTGACCCTGTCGCGCCGGCCCCACCGGCGCTCCCCTGCTTGGGCAGGTCCGTCGATCCCGACGGACTTGCCCAAGCAGTCAAGATGTGCAAAATACTGCACAACGTAAGGACGACCTTACCACTCTGCGAGTGATCACCGGGGACGGCCCCGCCTCAATCTGTCGTCCATCTGGAGTTCACCATGTCCTGGATCATTCTCTTCTTCGCCGGCCTGTTCGAGGTGGGTTGGGCCGTCGGCCTGAAGTACACCGACGGTTTCAGCAAGCCGCTGCCCACTGCCCTCACCGCCCTCGCCATGATTATCAGCCTTGGTCTGCTGGGCCTGGCCATGAAGGAGCTGCCGCTCGGCACCGCCTACGCCATCTGGACCGGTGTCGGCGCGGTTGGCACGGTGATCGCCGGGGTCATCCTGTTCGGCGAATCGATGGCGCTGGTGCGCCTGCTCAGCGTCGCCCTGATCATCGGCGGCCTGGTCGGCCTCAAGCTCAGCCACTGACCGCCCCCCATGAAAAAGCCCGCCAATCGGCGGGCTTTTTCATTCAGCGGGCATCCCCTCGCAATTCGGCCACCTGCAATTGCAGGGTCTGCCGATCAGCCATTTCCGGTGACACGGGCGCACCGGCCACAAGGCGGATGTGCGACCAGAATCGCCTGAAGAAGCCCTTAGCCGGATCGCGGCTGAAGAAGCTGCCCCAGAGCCCCTGCAAGGCCATGGGAATCACCGGCACCGGGTTTTCCTCGAGGATGCGCTCGATGCCATTCTTGAACTCGTTCAGTTCGCCGTCGCCGGTCAGCTTGCCCTCGGGGAAGATGCACACCACTTCGCCGTTGCGCAGGTACTCGGCGATCTTCTTGAAAGCCGCGTCATACACCAGCAAGTCCTCGTGGCGCGCGGCGATAGGCACGGTCCCGGCAGTACGGAAGATGAAGTTCAAGACCGGCAGCTGGTAGATCTTGTAGTACATGACGAAGCGCACCGGCCGCCGCACCGCACCACCAATCAGTAGTGCATCGACGAAGGACACGTGGTTGCACACCAGAACCGCCGGCCCTTCCTCGGGAATCGCTTCCAGGCCCTTGTGCTCCACGCGGTACATGGAATGGCCCAGCAGCCAGACCAGGAAGCGCATGGTGAACTCGGGAACGATCTTGAAGATGTAGCTGTTCACCGCGATGTTCATCAGCGACACCACCAGGAACAACTCGGGAATCGACAGCCCGGCGACGCTGAGGAAAAGGATCGAGGCGACGGCCGAAACCACCATGAACAAGGCATTGAGGATGTTGTTCGCGGCGATCACCCGGGCCCGCTCGTTCTCGGCCGTGCGCGACTGGATCAGCGCGTACAGCGGCACGATGTAGAAGCCGCCGAACAGGCCGATGCCGAGGATGTCGGCGAGGATCAGCCAGGCCTGGCCGTGGCCCAGCAGCGCCAGCCAGTCATGAGGTATAGCACCCAGCGGGAACTCGCCGGAATGCCACCAGAGCAGCAGGCCGAACAGCGTCAGGCCGATGGAGCCGAAGGGAACCAGGCCGATCTCTACCTTGCCGCCCGAGAGGCGTTCGCAGAGCATCGAACCCATGGCGATCCCCACCGAGAACACGGTGAGGATCAGGGTCACCACGCTCTCGTCGCCATGCAGTAGTTCCTTGGAGTAGGCCGGGATCTGCGTCAGGTACACCGCGCCGAGGAACCAGAACCAGGAGTTACCCACCAACGAGCGCGACACCGACGGACGCTGGCCCAGCCCCAGGCGCATGATCTGCCAGGACTGGCGGAAGATGTTCCAGTCCAGTTTCAGCTCCGGCAGCGCGGCAGCCGCACGGGGGATGCCGCGGCTGGCGAGGTAACCCAGGCTCGCGGTGAAGACGATGGCACAAGCCACCACCGGCTCGTAGCGCTCGACGGACATCATGACGCCGGCGCTGATGGTGCCGGCGAGGATGGCCAGGAAGGTGCCCATCTCCACCAGGGCGTTGCCCCCCACCAGCTCATCCTCCCGCAGCACCTGCGGCAGGATCGAATACTTCACCGGGCCGAACAGCGCCGAATGTGTGCCCATGGCGAACAGCGCCAGGAACAGCAGCGGCAGGCTGTCGAAGAAGAAACCCAGCGCCCCCACCGCCATGATGGCCACCTCAGCCAGCTTGATCGCGCGGATCAGTGCGTCCTTGGCGAACTTCTCGCCGAACTGTCCGCCCAGGGCGGAAAACAGGAAGAACGGCAGGATGAACAGCAGCGCGCAGAGGTTGGTGAAGATGCTCTTGTCGCCAGAGATGGCGAGCTTGTAGAGGATGGCGAGGATCAGCGACTGCTTGAAGATGTTGTCGTTGAACGCGCCGAGCAACTGGGTCACGAAGAACGGCAGGAACCGCCGCGTGCCCAGCAGGGCGAATTGCGAGTGTTGGCTCATCTTCCTTGGTACCTGGTGGTTGGCAGTGGAGTAGCCCCATGCGACTGAATCCGCACGTCGCTGATTGGACAGCAGGACAATGGCCGAAAGCCACACTCACAGGAAAGATGTTTGTGCGAATTCGCAGACCTGGATCGTAGGAGCGAGCTCTGCTCGCGAAGCGTTCCCTGTGGGGGCGAATTCATTCGCCAAGGGCGGCGAAGCTGCCCCCAGCAGAATCGACGGGCGAACCTGCGGTCCGCTTGGCGATTGAAATCGCCCCTACAGGCCAGTTCCCCGATTCAGATCGGCAGCTGCCCCAGCGCCCAGCGCAGCAGGAAGAACAGCACCAGGCCACCGAGGATGGTCGCCAGCAGGTGGCGGCTCAGGGCCGCGATCAGGATGGCGCCAAGGCCCGCCAGCAGGTAGGCGTTATCCAGCGCCAGATGCAGGTTCTGGCCATCGGGCATCAACATTCCCGGCACTACGATGGCAGTGAGCACGGCGGTCGGCACGTAGTGCAGGCCCTGGCGCACCACCGGTGGGAAGCTCAGGTTGGGCCAGGCGAACAGGCTGTAGCGGATGGCGAAGGTAATGGCCGCCATACCGAGGATCAGGCTCCAGGTTTGCACGAGATGTCCTCCCGGATCAGATCGAGGCGATAACGACGTTCCAGCACCACCCCGACGGCGATGCCGCAGAGGGCTGCCGCCATCAGGCCCAGCTTGTACGGCAGGCCCTGGCAAGCCAACGCCACGGCGCCAGCCACCAGCGCGGCGGCTACCTGCGGCTTGTTGCGCAACATGGGCACCACGATGCCGATGAAGGTGGCGAGCATGGCGAAGTCCAGGCCCCAGGCTGCCAGGTTGGGCACCGCCTGGCCGAAGAGCACGCCCATCAGGGTGCAGAGCTGCCAGTTCAGGTACATGGCCAGGGCGGCGCCGAAGAAGTACCAGTGCTTGTGCGGCGAATCGTCCTTTTCGGCGTAGCGATGCTGGACCACGGCAAAGGCTTCGTCGGTCAGCCAGAACGCCAGCGGCATCCGCCATCGGGTCGGCAGGTGACGCACGAAGGGCTGCAGGGTGGCGCTGTAGAGGGCATGGCGCAGGTTGACCACGAAGGTGGTCAGCAGCACCACCGCTGCCCCGGCGCCGCCGCTGAGCAGGGTAATGGCGATGAACTGGGACGAGCCGGCGAACACCAGCAGCGACATGCCGAGGGTCTGCCAGGCGGACAGTCCGGCCCCGGCCGCGAGGGTGCCGAAGATGATGCCGAACGGAATGGCGCCGACGATCATCGGGACGATGTCTCGGGCGCCGTGGATGAACTCAGTGATACGGGACATGGGGCCTCCTTGTCCCGGAAGGCTAGCGGACAGCCATCAATGGGTCTTGAACGATCTTGCGCAGGCGTTGCGATATTCACCCGGCCCAACGCCATAGGCCTGTTTGAACTGACGGGTCAGGTGGCTCTGGTCGGCAAACCCCAGCTGCGCAGCAACGCCGGCCGGTGCGCAGCCGGCCTTGAGCAGGGCGCGGGCCTGGTCCAGGCGCTGCTGCTTGAGCCAGGCATGGGGCGGCATCCCGGTGGCGCGGCGGAAAGTGCGGGCGAAATGGAAGGGCGAGAGCCCCACTTCGGTGGCCAGGTCTTCGAGAGACGGCGGCTCGGCCAGGCGCGCAGACAGAATATCCCGCGCCAGCGCCACGGCCCGTGGCTCGATCCCGGCGCCGCGGGGCACGGCGACACGCGCATGGCGTCGGAACAGCAATAGAATCGCCTCGCGCCAGGCCGTCTGTACCTGAAGCGCGGGAGTGCTGTCCTCCAGCAATTGGTGCAGCCGAATGAAGGTTGCCGCTACCTCCGGGTCCTGGATAACGCTATCGGCAAACCCCGGCAGGCCGTTCATCCGGATATCCAGTTCCTCCAGCACATCCGTCACCCGTTCAAGGTCCGGATAGAAGCCCCGGTAGCGCCAGCCCTGCTCATGGGCCTTGGAACCGGTGTGCAACTCATCGGGATTGATCAGCACCATGCTGCCGACCGGCGCCAGATGGTCGCTGCCACGGTGACGGAAGCGCTGCGCACCGGACTCGATCACGGTGAACACATAGCCTTCATGCACATGGGGAGCGAAACGCTGCTCAATGTAGCGGGCATGGAGCAGCTCCACCCCGCCTAACTCGCTGGCTTGCCAGAACCGTGTCGTTTCGCCGCTCGCCATATCCATTACGCGCTGAACAGCGCCTCCAGGCGTTGCTTCACGTCCGGCCAGTCGTGGTCGGTGATGCTGTAGAGCACGCTGTCGTCGAGGCGGCCCTCGGCCAAGCGGCGATGGTTGCGCAGCACGCCCTCGCGCTGGGCGCCCAGTTTCTCGATGGCACGCTGGGAGCGCAGATTGCTGGCGGCCGTCTTCAGTTGCACCCGCACCAGCTGCCACTCTTCAAAGGCGTGACGCAGCATCAGGTACTTGATCGAGGCATTCAGGCCACTGCCATGCTCGCCGGCGGCCAGCCAGGTCCAGCCGATCTCGGCGGCCGGCAGGTTGGGGATGAAATCGGCGAAGCGCGTGGTACCCACCAGGTTGTCGCCCAGGCGGATGGCGAAGACCACTGCCCGACCTTCCCGCTGGGCGGCCAGGGCCTGGCGATACCAGTCGGGTCGCAGCGGACCGTTCATGTAGACCAGGACATCGCGGTTGGCTTCGGCCAGGGTCACCAGCGCCGGGATATCGGCCTCCACCAGCGGTTCGAGGCGCAATGCGCCGCGCTGCAGGGTGACTGGTTGTGGATTGAACATCTGCGCCCTCCTCAGGCGAAAGGACCCTGCCGGATGAGTACGTCGCGCCAAGCGGAAGTGCCGTGCAGGTGCCCGCGCGGGAAAAACGGAAAAGCGCGGGTGAACCAGCACGCTAGCAGCCCCCGTGCGGGGGCTCAATAGCGCCTGCGACCTTGGTCGCAGCGGCCTGACGAATTGCCGGCTTTGGTGCGAAACTGCTGGAAGCCGAATTCTCGCGGGCCTCCCCCGCCACCGTACCAACCGGAGTCGCAATGTCGCTGTCCAGCGGGCTGATCGCCACGGTCGCCTTCCTCTATATGGCCGTTCTCTTCGCCATAGCCTTCTACGGCGACCGCCGCAGTACGCCGCTGTCCCCGCGCATGCGCGCCTGGGTCTACAGCCTGTCGCTGGCGGTCTACTGCACCAGCTGGACCTTCTTCGGCGCCGTCGGCCAGGCCGCCGGGCAGGTCTGGAACTTCCTGCCCATCTACCTCGGCCCCGTGCTCCTGCTGCTGCTGGCGCCCTGGGTGGTGCAGAAGATGGTGCTTATCAGCAAGCAGGAGAACATCACCTCCATCGCCGACTTCATCGCCGCCCGCTATGGCAAGTCCCAGGCCCTGGCGGTGGTGGTGGCGCTGATCTGCCTGGTCAGTGTGCTGCCCTACATCGCCCTGCAGCTCAAGGGCATCGTCCTCGGGGTAAACCTGCTGATCGGTCCGAGCCCCGAAGCCTCCGGCACCCGCGCCCAGGACACGGCGCTGATCGTGTCCCTGGTGCTGGCCCTGTTCACCATCCTCTTCGGTACCCGCAACCTCGATGCCACCGAGCACCACCGCGGCATGGTGCTGGCAATCGCCTTCGAATCCCTGGTCAAGCTGCTGGCCTTCCTCGCGGTGGGTGCCTACGTCACCTTCGGCCTGTTCGATGGATTCGACGACCTGTTCGAGCGCGCCCGCAGCGCCCCGCAGCTGGACCACTACTGGTCGCAGCCTGTGGATTGGTCCTCGTTGCTGGTGCAAACGGGCCTCGCCATGCTCGCCATCATCTGCCTGCCCCGGCAGTTCCACGTGACGGTGGTGGAGAACATCGAACCCCGTGACCTGCGCCAGGCACGCTGGGTCTTCCCGATCTACCTCGCCCTGGCCGCCCTGTTCGTCGTGCCCATCGCCCTGGCCGGGCAGATGCTGCTGCCCGGCGGCGTAATCCCGGACTCCTTCGTCATCAGCCTGCCGCTGGCCGAGGCCCATCCGGCCCTGGCGCTGCTGGCCTTCATCGGCGGCGCCTCGGCGGCCACCGGTATGGTGATCGTCGAAGCCGTGGCGCTGTCGACTATGGTGTCCAACGACATGCTGCTGCCCTGGTTGCTGCGCCGGCAGAACGCCGAACGGCCCTTCGAAGTGTTCCGCCACTGGATGCTCTCGGTACGCCGGGTGAGCATCGTGGTGATCATCCTGCTGGGTTATGTCAGCTATCGCCTGCTGGGCTCCACCGCGAGCCTGGCGACCATCGGCCAGATCGCCTTCGCCTCCATCGCCCAGCTCGGCCCGGCGATGATCGGCGCGCTGTTCTGGAAACAGGCCAACCGCCGCGGCGTGTTCGCTGGCCTCGCTGCCGGCGCCGCGCTCTGGGCCTACACCCTGGTGCTACCGGTGATGGCGCGTGGCCTGGGCTGGCCGCTGGAGAACTTCCCTGGCCTGGCCTGGATGATGGCGAACCCCCTGGATCTGCCCATCGAGCCGCTGACCCAGGGCGTGGTGCTGTCCCTCGCCGGCAACTGGCTCCTCTTCGCCTGGGTATCGGTGTTCTCCCGCACCCGCGTTTCTGAACACTGGCAGGCCAGCCGCTTCATCGGCCAGCAGGTGTCCGCGCGCGCCAGTTCCCGCACCCTGCTGGCGGTACAGGTGGACGACCTGCTGATGCTCGCCTCGCGCTTCGTCGGCGAAGAGCGGGCGCGGCAGAGCTTCATCCGTTTCGCCTATCGCCTGGGCATCAGCTTCAACCCGACGCAAAACGCCAACCAGGACTGGATCACCCACACCGAACGCCTGCTCGCCGGCGTGCTCGGCGCCTCCTCGGCGCGGGCCGTGGTGAAGGCGGCCATCGAAGGCCGCGAGATGCAGGTGGAGGACGTGGTGCGTATCGCCGACGAAGCCTCCGAGGTGCTGCAGTTCAACCGCGCCCTGCTGCAAGGCGCCATCGAGAACATCACCCAGGGCATCAGCGTGGTGGACCAGTCCCTGCGCCTGGTGGCCTGGAACCGCCGCTACCTGGAACTGTTCGACTACCCCGACGGGCTGATCAGCGTCGGCCGCCCCATCGCCGACATCATCCGCTACAACGCCGAGCGCGGCCTGTGCGGTCCGGGCGAGGTGGAATCCCATGTCGCCCGCCGCCTGTTCTGGATGCGCCAGGGCACGCCACATACCTCCGAGCGCCTGTTCCCCAATGGCCGGGTCATCGAGTTGATCGGCAACCCCATGCCCGGCGGCGGTTTCGTCATGAGCTTCACCGACATCACCGCCTACCGCCAGGCCGAGCGGGGGCTCAAGGACGCCAATGAAGGACTGGAACAGCGGGTCACCGAGCGTACCCAGGAACTGTCCAAGCTCAACCAAGCGCTCACCGAGGCCAAGGGCACCGCGGAAGCGGCCAACCAGTCCAAGACCCGCTTCCTCGCCGCCGTCAGCCACGACCTGATGCAACCCTTGAACGCGGCGCGGCTGTTCTCCGCCGCCCTCGGCCACCAGCAGGACGCGCTGCCCCGCGAGGCCCGCGAACTGGTGAACCACCTGGACAGCTCGCTGCGTTCAGCCGAGGACCTGATCACCGACCTGCTGGACATCTCGCGCCTGGAAAGCGGTCGTGTCACCCCGGACCGCAACGCCTTCCCCCTCGCTTCCCTGTTCGACACCCTCGGCGCCGAGTTCAAGGTGCTGGCCCAGGAACAGGGCATGGACTTCCGCCTGCGCGGCAGCAAGCTGCGGGTGGAAAGCGACATGAAACTGCTGCGCCGGGTGCTGCAGAACTTCCTCACCAACGCCTTCCGCTACGCCAAGGGGCGCGTGCTGCTGGGCGTGCGGCGGGACGGCGACAATCTGCGCCTGGAAGTCTGGGACCGTGGCCCGGGAATCCCGGAAGACAAGCGCAAGGTGATATTCGAAGAGTTCAAGCGCCTGGACAGCCACCAGACACGCGCCGAGAAAGGCCTTGGCCTGGGCCTGGCGATTGCCGACGGCCTCTGCCGCGTGCTCGGCCACAAGCTGGAAGTGCGCTCCTGGCCGGGCAAGGGCAGCGTGTTCAGCGTCACCGTGCCCATGGCCCGTGCGCAGCAGCCCTCGCCCGTCATACAGAAGCAGGCCGAAGCCAACGGCCAGGCCCTCAACGGTACTCAGGTGCTGTGCATCGACAATGAGGACAGCATCCTTACCGGCATGCACAGCCTGCTGTCGCGCTGGGGCTGCCAGGTCTGGACCGCGCGTAATCGCCTGGAGTGCGAGCACCTGCTGGCCGAGGAAGTGCGGCCGCAACTGGCGCTGGTGGATTACCACCTGGATGAAGGGGAAACCGGCACCGAACTCATGGCCTGGCTACGCACCCGCCTGGGTGAACCGCTGCCCGGCGTGGTGATCAGCGCTGACGGCCGCGCCGAACTGGTAGCCGAAGTCCACGCCGCCGGCCTGGACTACCTGGCCAAGCCGGTGAAGCCGGCCGCGCTGCGGGCGCTGATCAGCCGGCATGTGAACCTGCGCTGAAAGACCCTTGCAAGATGCGCTGTCGTAGGTTGGGCCGGGCGGCGTTCCGCGAGCGCAGCGAAGCCCAACGTAGCGTGGCATCAGGTTTGCCCCGTTGGGCTTCGCGTAGCTCAGCCACAACCTACAGGGGGAGCACGCTTCACCGGTCCACCATTCGTGGTTCACCCAGAATCCACGCTACTCGCCAGGCGCTTTTCCGTAGGTTGGGCCGGGCGGCGTTCCGCGAGCGCAGCGAAGCCCAACATGGCGCCGCATCAAGTCCGCACCGTTGGGCTTCGCGTAGCTCAGCCACAACCTACAGGGTGGACGTCGCTGTTTACGTCCACCAGCGGAACTCAGTCCTCTTCGTCTTCCCGCACCAGCACGCAATGCAGGCCGTCGTCGTCTTCGTTGCAGTCGTAGAGATAGAACATCTGCACTTCGCCGGAGGCGGTGACCACCGCAACGAAGTCGCCTGCATCGGCGAGGAAGAAGTCGCGGGTTTCCGGGTCGGCCTGGCACTCGATCAGCGCCGTGACGAAGGCGGAAGGCTCGATATCGCCGAAGTAGTCGTCGCGTTCCTGTGCACTCCACTCAGCCGGCGCCTCGAAGTGGCCGGTGAAGAGGATGCGCGCATCGCCCAGGTCTTCCTCTTCGGCGTCCAGGTCATTCTCGTCGGGGCGATAGAGGCTGCAGTCCAGGGCATCGGCGTGGCCGAGTACGGTCTGGCGGGCGGCCAGGCGCTTCTGCGGATCGAGACCGGCAGCCAGGCAGATCTGCTCCCAGCTGTCTTGCGGGCGTGGGGACACGGGTGAATTCCTTCTAGGTGGAGATTGATAAAGGAGTCTAGTGTCAGCCACACCGGCGCGGCGGGCAATTCTCCAGTGCCCCGGGCTGTGCTTAGATGAACCCGACAGCCCCAGGCCGAGCCCCATGATCCCCGCCGACATCCAGGCCCAGTTGCAAGACATCTTCCATGCCCACGGCATGACCGATCCCACATTGCAGGAGCACCTGATGCAGGTGCTCAAGCTGCGCGACTACGATCGCGACCAGTTGATCATCCGCGCCGGCGAACGTCCCACGCATTTCTACGTGATCCTCTCCGGCGTGGCGCGCTACTACTACCTGTCCCCGGAAGGCCGCCAGTGGAACAAGACCTTCTTTCGCGAAGGTCAGTTGATCGGCTCCCTCAGCGCCTACCTCAAACAGCAGCCCTGCACCTACAACATCGCCGCCGTGGAAAGGTGCCGGCTGGCGAGCCTGCCCCTGGCGATACAGGACCAGGACGGCGAACGCTTTCCGCAACTGTTGCAGATGCAGAACCTGGTTGTTCGACAGATCATGCTGCGCAACGAGGACCGTGAGGCGCTGCTGCTCACCCGCAACAGCGAGCAACGCTACCAGTGGTTGCTGGAGAACGAGCCGTGGCTGATGGATCGGGTGCCCCAGTACCATCTGGCCAGCTACCTCGGGATGGACCCGGTGTCCTTCTCGCGGGTCAAGCGCAAGCGGGCGGACTGAGCACTTCGCGCACCTGCAGCCCCAGCGCCTCGGCCCGCTCCGCGCAGAACTCACGCAATTCGGCCGGCACATTCGCCAGGCTTATCCACAGGCCGCCATCCGAGCCCTGGGTTATCTCGCAATCCAGCGTCGGGCAGGCGCTGCCAATCCGCTCGCGGTAAGCGCTGGCCGCCGCCAACTCCCGCAGCGTTTGCTTGAAGATCTTCCCCACCACCGTCACCGGCAGGGCATCCACCAGGAACACCCGCTTCGGGCAGGCCGGACGCTCGGCAATGTGCTCGAACGCGTACTGCTGCAACTCGTCGGCGCTGGCCGTCTGGCCCTGGCGCAACTGCACGAAGGCCACCGGCAGCTCGCCGGCGTACTCGTCGGGCATGCCCACGGCGGCTGCCATGGAGACTGCCGGGTGACTCTCCAGGCAGTTCTCGATCAGCGCCGGGTCGACGTTGTGGCCGCTGCGGATGATCAGGTCCTTGGCGCGGCCGGTGATGAACAGGTTGCCGTTTTCGTCCAGATGTCCCAGATCGCCGCTGCGCAGCCAGCCATCTTCCAGTGGCGACCGCTCCTGGCCCAGGTAGCCGGGAAACACCGTGGCCCCCCGCACACAGACTTCCCCACCATCGATCCGCACCTCAATCGGCTCTGCCACATGCCCGGCGCTGCCCGGAATGGCCGGGCGGGCCAGGTTGGGCAAGGCGATAACCCCGGTACATTCGGTCATGCCATAGGCCTGGTACAGCTCCAGGCCGGTCAGCGCCTTCACCTTTTCGCACAGGGCCGCCGGCACCGGCGCACCGCCGGACAGCATGAAGCGCAGGCTGCTTATGTCGTGCCCGTCGATCGGCACTTCCAGCATCGCCGCCACTGAAGTGGGAATGCCGCCGCTCAGGGTGACGCCGTAATGCTCGACCAGACGCCAGTGCTGGCGGATCACCTCCGGATTGCGGAAGCCACCCAACGTCGGCAGCAGCATTCGCAGCCCGCTGGCCAGGCCGCCCAGGCTGTTCACCAGGGCACCGGCCACATGGAAGATCGGCAGGCCGTTCATTGCCACGTCCTCGGGCCCGGCGGCCATGCGCGCCCGATAGGCGCAGGCGGCGGCCACCTGGTTGCCGTGGGTCTGCCGCGCCAACTTGGGCAAGCCGGTGGTGCCTCCCGTATGGAAGTAGGCAGCGATGTCCTCCGACTGCGGCAGCAGCTCCGGTTGCAGTACCTCGCCGCTGTAATCCTGCTGCAGGCGGTCGTAGAACAGCTCGCCGCCCGGTACCAGCACCGACAGGCACCTGGGCCGCTTCGACAGGCGCTGCGCGGCCCCCACCGCCTTCTGCCACAGGTCGGACCCCGGCACCGGCCCGAGGGCGACCACGAGGTCGGTGCCGGCCTTCTCCATCAGGCTGGCGAGGGCTTCTTCATTCAGCAATGGGTTGATCGGGTTGGCGATGCCGACGCTGGCCGCCGCCCAGAGTAGGCACTGGCTCTGCGGAATGTTCGGCAGCAACAAGGTGATGACCGGCCTGCGCCCACCCGCCAGGTCCAGCAGCAGGCGCGCGCTGCGATTGAGCTGGACGAAGAACGCTGCGTAGCTCAGGTCCTGATCGCCGATGTCCGCCCCCAACTCGTGGATGTAGGTCAGCGCCGTGCGATCCGCAAAGGCGGTCGCAGAAGCCTGCAAGAGTTCATAGACGGTGGTGGGAATCGGGCGGGACATGGCGGCCTCCTGGACCTGCGCGTTGTTGTCCGCCGATTCTTGGGGGCCGCTCCGACGGCGGCATTAACAAATGTTAAGCAGGCTGGCTAGGCTTCAAAGTACGGCCAGCGCCTCCTTGGCGACATCGTTCCGCCGTCCCTGTCCCCTGACCGAAGGCACCCGCCTCGATCCCATCGGCCGTTCCGGTCCGATGATTGCGACAGGAGATTCCCCATGAAACCACTCCAGCTCCTTGCCCTGAGCAGCCTTGCCGTCTGCCTCTGCGCCCGGGCCGAGATCCCCAGCGAAAAATACCTGCCCCTGAGCGTCTCCACCGAGATCGCCAGCGCGACGGTCAAGGCCTGCACCGCCAAGGGCTACAACGTCACCGCCGCGGTAGTGGATCGCGCCGGTGGTGTGCGTGTGGTGATGCGCGCCGACAAGGCCGGACCTCACACCCTCGATTCCGCCCGGCGCAAGGCCTACACCTCCGCCTCCACCAAGCGCAGCACCAGCGAGATTCTGGAAAACGTGCAGAAGAACCCCGCCTCCCAGCACCTGCCGATGATCGACGGTTTCCTGATACTGGGCGGCGGCGTGCCGATAAAGGTAGGGGATGAGGTGATCGGCGCGGTGGGCGTGGGTGGCGCGCCCGGGGGCCACCTGGACGAACAATGCGCGAACGCCGGACTGGAGGCGGTCAAGGACCAGCTCAAGTAGCGCGGCGTCAGAAGCGTTCGAGCTGCATCTCGCGCAAGCGGCTCAGGGTGCGGCGGAAGGGAAACTCCAGATAGCCCTCGGTATAGAGGCATTCCATGGCTACGGCCGCTTCCAGGTAGAGCGGTACCCGGCGGTCGTAGCACTCGTCCACCAGGGCGATGAAACGGCGCACACCATCGTCATGCACCGACAGCTGCGGAAGCTCTCGGTCACCGGCGGCCACACGCTCGGCGCCATCCTCGGTGCCACGGGCGATGCGACCTTCGCGGCGAGCGGCGCTGAGGTTGGGGACATCGCCCAGCAGGATCGCTGGAAAGCGGTCGCACAGGGCGATGAAATCCAGCGCTGCCAGCGGCTGCTCGCAGAGGTCGGCGTAGCGGAACCAGGCGGCTGCCGCGCATTGACGCACCACCGGCACCGGACGATGGCCCAGTTCCACGGGTTCGTTCGAAACGCCCTGCCCCGTCGCCAAGCGCTCGAATACCTCGGCCAGGGCGCTGGGCTGTCCGGGTTCGGCCACCCAATAACGCTGGTGGGCCGCGCCGGGATGCAGACGATGGTCCTGCCCACCGTCCACCGCCACCACCTCCATGTGCTGTTCGATGGCCTCGATGGCGGGCAGGAAGCGCTCGCGGTTGAAGCCATCGGCATAGAGCTGCCGGGGCGGCTGGTTGGACGTCGCGACCATGGCGACACCTTCGTCGAACATCGCCCGCAGCAGGCGGCCGAGCAGCATGGCGTCGCCAATGTCGTTGACGAACAGCTCGTCGAAGCAGAGCACCCGCACCTCTTCCGCCAGTTCACGGGCGAGCGCCCGCAGCGGGTCCGGCGTGCCGGTGAGCTGGAACAGCCGCTGGTGCACCCAGCGCATGAAGTGATGGAAATGCAGGCGCCGGGCCGGGACCTTGAGGCTCTGGTGGAAACGGTCCATCAGCCAGGTCTTGCCACGCCCCACCGGGCCCCAGAGATAGACGCCGGTCACTTCGCCAGCGCGGTGCAGCGCCTCATGACAGGCCTGCAGGTAATCCACGGCATGGCGCTGGGCCGGGTCCGGCTGGAACCCACCCTGCTCCAGGGCATGGCGGTAGGCGGCGAGGGGGGATTCGAAGGTCATGGCGCCGCATTGTGCGGGTTGGATCAAGGGAAGCAAGGGGACATGCCTGCCGATCCCGCTGATTGTGGGGGCGATTTCAATCGCTGAGCGGACCGCAGGTCCGCCGTGCCGACTTCCAAGGGGCCACGATGTGGCCCTTAGCGAATGAATTCGCCCCCACAGGTTTTCAGCAAGACTGATCCTTAGAACTGCTCCAACGCCAGCAGGTCCGCCAGGGGCTGGCGACGGCGGATCAGACGGACATCATCGCCATCCACCAGCACTTCCGGCAGCAGCGGACGGCTGTTGTAGTTGGAGGACATCGACGCGCCATAGGCACCGGTGTCGTGGATCAGCAGCAGGTCGCCAACCTGGGCCGCCGGCAGGGCACGCGGTGCCACCAGGCCGCCGTCGTGCTGGGTGAACACGTCACCGGACTCGCACAGCGGGCCGGCCACCACGGTCGGGCGCTGCGGGGCGGCGGACGGGTTGCCGGAGGCGTCCAGCAGGCTCATGCCGTGGAAGCTGCCGTACATGGACGGACGCATCAGGTCGTTGAAGCCGGCATCCACCAGGATGAAGTGGTTGTTACCCACATCCTTCGCCGCGCGCACTTCGCTCAGAAGGCAGCCGGATTCGGCCACCAGGAAGCGGCCCGGCTCCAGTTCCAGGCGCACCGGATGCTTCACGATGCCTTCGATATCGCGACGGGCCTGGTTCCACAGCTCGGCATAGCGCGGGATGTCCACCACCGGGTCGCCATCGCGATAGGGGATCGACAAGCCG
The DNA here is from genome assembly GCF_029871235.1 of Pseudomonas sp. BN411. Lineage (GTDB taxonomy): Bacteria > Pseudomonadota > Gammaproteobacteria > Pseudomonadales > Pseudomonadaceae > Metapseudomonas. The sequence goes on along the minus strand of NZ_SSOM01000082.1, from coordinate 144,918 downwards.
CCACCAGCGGAAATCGCTTCCAGGTCGCAGCCCAGGTCGCGCACCGCGCCGACCATGGCGCCACAGACTTCTTCCAGGTGGCTGTAGTCGACGCCCGAACCGATGTGCATGTGCAGCCCCACCAGCACCAGGCCGTATTCGCGGATCACCGCCACCGCATCGTGCAACTGGCTGTGCCAGATGCCGTGTTTGCTGTTCTCGCCGCCGGTGTTGGTCTTCTGGCTGTGGCCGTGGCCGAAGCCGGGGTTGATGCGCAGCCAGACGCGGTGGCCGGGGCTGGCCTGGCCGAGCTGGGTGAGCATGTCGATGGAGCCGACGTTCACCTCGATACCCAGTTCCACGGCGCGCTGGAGGGTGGCGCGGTCGAGCAGGTCGCAGGTCAGTACCACGCCTGCCGGTTCGCCCTTGGGCGAGTAGCCGGCCAGTAGCGCGCGTTCGATTTCGCCGAGGGACACCGCGTCCACCTGCACACCCTCTTCGCGCATCAGCCGCAGGATGCTCAGGTTGGAGCACGCCTTCTGGGCGAAGCGGATCACGTCGAAGCCCTTGAGCTGGGCGATGCGCTCGCGGATCACCGCGGCGTCGTAGCACCACAGCGGGGTGCCGTGTTCACGGGCGAGAGTGGCGAGGGTAGCGGCGGGGATATTCGGGCGCATGGCGGCCTCCGGAATTCAGGATGACGTCATGATGGCGAGACGGGACGATTCAATAAAATACCAATTTATGATCACGCCATTCATTATTGATATGTACTGACACCTGTTTCCGAGCGCCCCATGGACCTTTCCATTCGCCATATCGAAATCTTCCGCGCGGTGATGACCGCTGGCAGCGTCACCGGCGCCGCGCGCCTGCTGTTCACCTCGCAGCCCACCGTGAGCCGCGAGTTGGCGCGCTTCGAGCACCTGCTGGGATTCCGCCTGTTCGATCGCGAGGGCGGCCGCCTGGCCCCCACCGCCCAGGGTTTGGCGTTGTTCGACGAGGTGCAGCGTTCCTACGCCGGACTGGAACGCATCGTCGGCGCGGCCCAGGCCATCCGCCGCTTCGACCAGGGCCAGTTGGCCATCACCGGCCTTCCGGTCTTTGCCCAGACCCTGCTGCCGAGGTTCTGCCAGGCCTTTCTCGAACGCCATCCGGGCGTGCGCCTGTCCATCAGCGCTCAGGAGTCGCCCCTGCTGGAGGAATCCCTGAGCGGCCAGCGGCATGACCTGGGCCTGTCGGAAACCGACCTGCTGCCCCGCGGCACACGAGGCTCGACCCTATTCGCCGCCGATATGGTCTGCGTGCTGCCGGATGGCCACGAACTGTTGAGCAGATCCGAGCTGGAACTGGCGGACTTCCATGGTCGCCCGTTCATCAGCCTGTCTGGCCTGGATATCTACCGGCAGAGCCTGGACGCCCACTTCCAGGCCGCCGGGGTGGAGCGCCGGATGGTGGTGGAAACCAGCACTGCCGCCTCGGTCTGCGCCATGGTCCGCCAGGGGCTGGGCCTGGCCATCGTCAACCCGCTGAGCGCCCTGGACGAGGTCGGGCGCGGGGTACAGATACGCCGGCTACAGACGTCCGTGCCATTCCGCGTGCAGCTGATCCGCCCGGAATACCGACCCTCGTCGGCACTGGTGGATGAAGCGGAGGAAGTATTGAAGGAGGTAGCAGAAGGGTTGCTGGGAAGGCTGGAATCCCGGCTGCGCGGACTCGTTCCGTAGGGTGCGCCGCGCGCAGCCGGATCGCCCGTAGGAGCTGGCTTGCCAGCGAATGGTGCCTTTTCGCTAGCAAGCTAGCTCCTACAAGGCTCTGGCAAGCCAATTCATTCGCCAAGCAGGCGACAGGCCTGCCCCATTTCCTCACTGCGCGCTGTTCTGCACCGTCGCCTGGCGAATCTGGTTGTCCTTGTACTGGCGGTAGTTCTTCGCCGCCGCCGGTACCGGGCCGCTCTTGCCGGTTTCCAGCCAGCGGCGCATGCGCGTGGCGTCGGCCACGTGGGTGTATTTGCCAAAGGCATCCAGCAGCACCATGGCGACCGGGCGGCCGTTCATGTGGGTCAGCATCACCAGGCAGTGTCCCGCCTCGTCGGTGAAGCCGGTCTTGGTCACCTGGATGCTCCAGCCGGGCTTGCGTACCAGGCTGTTGGTGTTGCGGAAGCCCAGGCTGTAGCGCGGCTTGACGAAGGTGATGGTCTTCTCCGGCGTGGTGCTGAGCTGGCTCAGCATCGGGTACTTGCGTGCTTCCTTGAGCAGCAGCACCAGGTCGTGGGCGCTGGACACGTTGTGCAGCGACAGGCCGGTGGGTTCGACATAGCGGGTGCTGGTCATGCCCAGTGCGCGGGCCTTGGTGTTCATCGCCTTGATGAAGGCCGAATAACCGCCGGGATAGGACTCGGCCAGGGTGGTGGCGGCGCGGTTCTCCGACGACATGAGGGTCATCAGCATCATGTCGTGGCGATTGACCTGGCTGCCCACGCGTACCCGCGAATACACGCCTTTCATGTCCGGGTTGTCACGGATGGTCACGGAGATGACCTCGTCCATGGGCTGCTTGGCGTCCAGCACCACCATGGCGGTCATCAGCTTGGTCACCGAGGCGATCGGGGCAACCAGGTCAGGATTTCGGGAGTAGAGGACCTTGTCGGTGTTCAGGTCCAGCAACATCACGCTGCCGGAGGCCAGGTGCAGTTGAGCCGGGTCGCGAACCGGCAGCGGCGCTTCCTGGGCTTGGGCCGGAGAGCCTGCAAAAACGAACAGGCAGGTACCGAGAACGAACAGCTTGGCGATCGAACTGCGAATTTTCACGATGCGTCCAGTAAAGAAAGAAAAAATGAAGGAAGGAAAAGAAGAGTAAGACCCATACCTCAGAAGTATAGGAATGAAGGCGCCTTAATACTCAGCGCCTTCCGTCGACGAGGCGCGATTTTGCGCCATTGGTCGTAGGACTGCCAGAGGGAGGTGGTGGGCGTTTCCGCCGCGGGGATCAGCGAATCGACGCGCCGCGCTCGGCCAGCAACTGACGCAGCAGAGATCGATGGCAGCGTGCCTCGTTCTCGCAATAGCAGCCGACCGCGAAGTGGCTGCCGTGGGACAGAGCGGCCAGCAGGTCCAGCACCCTGGCGCCCTCCCCGCCTTCCATTTCGGCGCGGTAGCGCTTGGCGAAGCGCGCCCAGTCGGCGTCGCTTTCGGCGGCCTTGCCCTCGGCCATCAGGTCCGCGCTGGGCGCCAGCAGGGGTAGCCAGGTGTCGTAGTAGTCGCGGCTGGCGAATTCGGCCTTGGGTACGCCCCGTGGCGGCCGGCGCACGGTGCCGATGCGCAACCCTTCATCGGCGGCTCGCGGCGTGCCCAGTTGGACGATGCTGATGCTCATCTCCCCTCCTCCTCAGCGGCTGCTGCCCGGCAGCACACGGAAATCCTCGCTTTCCTCCAGGGCCTGGAGCGCTTCCAGCAGGGCCGGTGGCGGCACCACCAGCTTGCGCTGCTCCAGGTCGAACCAGCCGGCGGTGGAGGTAACCCGCGCCGCCAACGTGGTGCCCCGGTAGAACTCGTTACGCAGCATCATCCGGCTGCCGTCTTCGGACAGGCCGGCCAGGCGCATGCTGATGTCCATCGCGTCCAGCAGGTGGAATTCCCGGAAGTATTCGATCTCGTCCTTCATCACCACCGGCCCGAGGCGCAGGCGGTGGAACTCGGACATGGGGAAGCCACGGTCGGCGAAGTACATCATGCGCACGTCGGCGGACTTGTCGAGGTAAGCGGTGTTGCGCATATGGGAGTTGAAGTCCATGTCGCCCCAACCGGCAATGAGTGTCTTCTGATACATGACGAGTCTCCGCAGCAAGGGGGTGTGGGGCTCACTTTATGGCCCATTACCCCTTTGCCATACTGGCGCGATTGACAACTTTGGTAGCGATCTCGCCATGAAGCTCACCGTCCTCGCCCTTGAGGGTGTGTTCGACACCGGCCTGGCCACCGTGCTCGACGCCCTTGCCACTGCCAACGAACTTTCCACCCTGCATGGACTGCCCTGCCCGCAGTTCGAGGTGGTCCTGGCCGGGGTAAGGCCGGAAGTGAACAGCTCCCTGGGTTTCGGCGTTCCGGTGCGACCGCTGGCGGATTGCCCGACGCCGGAGTGGGTGATCGTCCCGGCCATGGGCTACAAGATGCCCGACCCATTGCAGCAAGCCCTGGCCCGCCCTGACGTAGCCGATGCGGTTGTCGCCCTGCGTCACTGGGCGGAAGGTGGCGCGCGAATCGCCGCAGCCTGCATCGGCACTTTCGTGCTGGCGGAAACCGGCTTGCTGGACGGGCACGAAGCCACCACCACCTGGTGGCTGACACCGCTGTTCCGGCAACGTTATCCACAGGTGCAGCTCGACGCCGGCCGGATGATCGTCAGCTCCGGGCAATTGGTGACCGCCGGCGCCGCCCTCAGCCACCTGGACCTGACCCTCTGGCTCATCCGCCAGACCAGCCCGGAGCTGGCCGCCCTGGTGGCGCGCTACCTGATCGTCGACTCGCGGCCGTCGCAATCGGCCTATGCCCTCTCCGACCACCTGGCCCATGCCGACCCGCTGGTGCAACGCTTCGACCGCTGGGTACGCGAGCGCCTGGCCGAGGGGTTCAACCTCGATGCAGCAGCCGGAGAACTGGCCACCAGCAAGCGCACCCTCGCCCGGCGCATCCACGAAGTGCTGGGCAAAACACCGCTCGCCTACGTGCAGGACCTGCGCATCGAACGCGCCGTGCACCTGCTGAAAACCAGCGAGCACAGCGTCGACCAGGTGGCCGGGCTGGTGGGCTACGCCGACGGCGTGACCCTGCGCACCCTGCTGCGCAAGCGCCTCGGCAAGGGTATCCGCGAGCTGCGCGCCGGCTGAGCGGCGGGCGCTATTCGTTCACTCGGGCAGTCCGAACCAGCAGGAAATGACCTTGAACTGCTCCGGGATGGGCGCCGTGACCGTTTCGAATACGCGCCGGTATCCAGTGGAGAGAATCTGCCAGGCCCCGTCGCGCTTGACGTATTCGTCCTGGTAGAACGCCGTGCCGTGCACCATCCAGCCGTTCTCCGTGTCGATCACATGATCCTCAAGGTACCAGCTGCCCCGGGCCCGATCAGGCGCGACCAACTCGATCTCCGGGTGGTGCCCCTGATGCTTGGACAGCAGGGTCGGCCGGTCCATCAGCCCACGCAGGCCCTCTACAAAGCCGGCACGACCGGAAAAGGCGTACTTGCCGCTGTCCAGCGCGGTGGTCACGTCCTCGGCCACACAGGTTTCGAACAAGGCCCAGTCATGGCAGTCGATCGCCCTGAAATAGCGGTACTTCAGCTGCTTGATCTGCTCGATTTCCAGAAGTGTTTCAACGGCGTCGGCCATCTCTGCTGCTCCATGTAAGGGGAACGCCCAACCTAGCCGGCGCTACCCGGCCAATCATCGTCCGAGGGGACTAGCGCCCTGCGCGATGACCAATAGTCCGATCGGCCGATGCCCCTCTGCCCCGGCGATGCGAGTTTCCCGGCACCTGCAACCGCGCAGGACAAACAAGGAGGCTCCTGGCATGTCCGAGGCATCGCACAAGCAAGCGCTCTATGAACTCGTCTGTCGTTACGCACAGGCGGTGGATAAACGGGATTGGACGGCACTGGCCCGCCTGTTCGCACCCGACGCAGTACTCAAAGGGCCCGGCTTCAGCTTCGACGGCGTAGACGCCATCGTCGCGGGAATGAACGGTCTGGGTCGCTACAGCGTCACCCAGCACCATGTCCACAACCACCTGGCGGAGGTGGACGACCTCGAGGCGAGTGCCGAAACCTACTGCATCGCCAACCACATCTACGAAGCCGAGGGCGTCACCCGCAAGCTGGATTGGGGCATCCGTTACCGTGATCGCTTCGCCTGCCTTGACGGTCTCTGGCGCATCACCTGTCGCGAGCTGTTGCTGGACTGGTCCCAGGACCAGCCCTTGCAAGGAGCCAATCAGTGATCGGGGCCCTGAGCGGCAAGACTGCGCTGATCACCGGCGGCACCGGCGCCCTGGCCAGGGTTTGTGCCCTCGCGCTGATCAGGGACGGTGCCAGCGTTGTGCTGCTGGGCCGACGAGCCGAGGCGCTGGAGGCAGCCCGCAACGACCTGCTCGGGCAGGTGCCCGGCGCCCAGGTCGAGTGCTGCGTCGGCGACGCCTGTGAGGAAGCCGACTTGCTGCGGGCGCTGGACCAGGCCTACGACCTTCACCAGCGCCTGGACATCCTGATCCCCACAGTGGGCGGTGGTGGTTTTCGCCCCCTGCTGCACCATGACGCCAAGAGCTTCACCGCCGAACTTGACGCAAACCTGATGAGCGCCTTCCTCGCCATCCGACATGGCGCCCCGCTGATGGCGCGCAACGGCGGCGGCTCCATCGTGTGCATCTCGTCCACGGCCGCGCAGATGACCTTCCGCTGGCTGTCGTCCTACTGCACCGCCAAGGCTGCCCTGGAAAGTCTGGTGCGCTGCGCCGCCGAGGAGCTGGCCAGCGCCGGCATCCGCGTCAATTCCGTGCGTCCCGGACTATTCCGCAGCGAGGCCACTGGCGCCCTGTTCGCCAGCCCCGAACTCTGCCGGCCGTTCCTCGACGAGGTACCGCTCGGCCGTCTCGGCACACCCGAGGACATCGCAGGGGCTGTGCGTTACCTGGCCGGCCCGGAATCGGTCTGGACCACCGGCCAGAGCCTGGCCATCGACGGCGGCAACGAACTACGCCGCAATCCCCACCTGGACGACCTTGTGGCGGCCATGTACGGCGCAGACGCCATACAGGACGCCCTGGCCGGTCGGGCCCCCTTGAGGAGAGCTGAATGAAACGTGTCCAAGACAAGGTCGTACTGATCACCGGCGCCGCCAGCGGCGTCGGCAAGGCCGATGCCCTTCTGCTGGCCGCCGAAGGCGCCCGGGTGGTGCTGGCGGACATAGACTGCGAGGCCGGCGCGGCCCTGGCTGCCGAGATCGGTGCCGCAGCCCTGTTCGTCGAACTCGATGTCGCCGAGGAACAGCATTGGCAGCGGGCAATCGAGCAGACCCTGGCGACCTTCGGCCGCCTCGATGTGCTGGTCAATAACGCCGCCATCTGCCCCCTGGGTACGATCGAAGAGGCCAGCCTGCAGCAATGGCGCAACGTGATGCGGGTGAACGCCGATGGCTACTTCCTCGGCTGCAAGTACGGCATCGAGGCAATGAAGCGCAACGCCACCGGCGGCTCGATCATCATGATGTCCTCGGTCGCCGCCCTCGGCGGTCTGCCGCCCATGTGCGCCTACACCGGCTCCAAAGGCGCCGTCACCGCCCTGACCCGCAACGTCGCGATGCACTGCAAGAACAGCGGCTACCGCATCCGCTGCAACTCCATTCACCCCGACGGCATCTGGACACCCATGACCCAGTCCCTGGTGCCCAACCTCGATCCGGTGGCCCTGGGCATCGGCGACAACCCCATGGCACGCATGTGCATGCCGGAAGACGTGGCCAACCTGGTGCTGTTCCTCGCCTCGGACGAATCGCGCTTCGTCAACGGCGCCGAACTGCGCATCGACAACGCACAGACGATCTCCGGCATCGCCGGTTAATCCAATGATTCGGGAGCAAACAAGCATGAGCATGCTGCAAGGCAAGGTCGCCCTGGTGACCGGAGGCGGCCAGGGCGTTGGCCAGGGTATCGCCTACTCGCTGGCCGCCGAGGGCGCCAAGGTCGCCGTGGCCGGTCGCACCCGCGCCACCCTGGAAGAGACTTGTGCCGAAATTCGCCGCCGTGGCGGCACCGCCCTGGCAGTCGAATGCGACGTGATGAGCCCAGCGGATATCGATCGCTGCGTGGCCCAAGTGGTGGAGGCCTTCGGTGGCCTCAACATCCTGGTCAACAACGCCCACATCGTGCCGCTCGGCAGCATCCTCGAGGTGACGGACGAAGCCTTCATGAAGGGCATCGACTCAGGTCCCATGGCCACCCTGCGCCTGATGCGCGCCTGCTACCCGCACCTCAAGGGTGATGGCGCCGTGGTCAACCTGGCCTCCTCCGCCGCCGTGCGCTGGGACGCATCGGGCTACGGCCACTACGCCGCAACCAAGGAAGCCATCCGCTCGCTCAGCCGCGGGGCTGCCTGCGAATGGGGCGTGGACGGCATCCGCGTCAACGTCATCGCCCCCCACGCCCTATCCCCCGGCCTGCGCGGCTGGGTCGAAGCCAACCCGGTGGAGGCGGAAGCCTTCTTCAGCAGCATTCCGCTGCGCCGGGTGGGCGATTGTGAACACGACATCGGCCGCACCGTGGCCTTCCTGGTCAGCGACAACGCCCGCTATCTGACCGGCGCCACCATCCCGCTGGATGGCGGCCAGGCTTATTGGGGTTAAAGGAGAACGTCATGCAACGTCTGGCAAACAAAGTCGCCATCATCACCGGCGGCGCGCGCGGCATGGGCGCGCAAACCTCGCGTCTGTTCGTCAAGGAAGGCGCCACCGTCGTCATCGCCGACCTGCTGGAGGACGAAGGCCGCGCACTGGCGGCGGAACTGGGTGAGGCGGCCAGTTTCCGCCGCCTGGATGTCAGCAAGGAAGAAGGTTGGCAGCAGCTGGTCCGCGAAACCGTGGAGCGCCACGGCCGCATCGACGTGCTGGTGAACAACGCCGCCGTGCTGGTATTCGGCGCCATCGAAGAGTTGACCCAAACACAGTTCGAGCGCGCCCTGTCGATCAACCTCACCGGCACCTTCCTCGGCATCCGTAGCGTGGCGCCGATCATGCGCGAACAGCGCGCCGGCTCCATCGTCAACATCTCGTCCGTGGATGGCCTGCGCGGGGTCAACGCGCTGGCGGCCTACGTGTCGAGCAAGTGGGGCGTACGCGGCCTGACCAAGGTTGCGGCGCTGGAACTGGGGCCCCATGGCGTGCGCGTCAACTCGGTGCATCCGGGTGGCGTCGATACCGTCATGTCCAACCCCACCGGTGCCTCGCGGGAAGAGCTGGCTCCGCAGTACCGCACCGTGCCGCAGCAACGCATTGGCGCACCGGAGGAGATCGCCCGCGCCACGCTCTTCCTCGCCAGCGACGAAGCCAGCTACTGCAATGGCAGCGAACTGTCGGTGGATGGCGGCGTGGCGGCCGGTTCCTATTACCCCGGCCTCCCGGGCTCGCCGATCTGATTGGGGGAATGGATGCAAAAAGGCCCGCGAAAGCGGGCCTTTTTTTGTTCCCTGAGGATTGGCAGGTTTGTGCGGTTGACGGGGTCCGCACCAGCGGGTGCTTTCCTAACCCCCGGGCCCTCTCCCCTCCTTGGGGAGAGGACCGTGTCAGACCATCACCCGCGATACTGCGCCACCACCTCGTTCACCGCCCGCTGGATGTCGTTGCGTACATACCCTAGCAGAGCGGCTTCGGCGGTATCCGGCTCGTAGACAACGGTATTGCCGCGCCCGGTGTAGAGCGCCATGTCCGGCAGCAGCGGATGCTCCTGGTCCAGCGACGGCACCTCGGCGTCGTTGCCAACGGCACGCAGGAAGGTCTCGAAGTATTCGGCGTAGCTGAGATTCTCGTCCCCCACCAGATAGGCCTTGCCCGACTCACCGTGGAGCAGCGCCCCGAGGATCGCCTGGGACAGCGAGCGGGTGGAGATGAAGTTGCTGCCACCGGCCGGACCGAAGAACGGCAGCGGCGCGAACTTGCCCTCGGCGTAACGGGTATAGGCCTCGAACATGTCGACCTTCAGCCCCGGCACCGCACCAACCACGAAGGGCGCATTGACGCTGCACACGCGGAAGTCCGGCGTGGACAGTGCACGTACGCCTTGATCCGACAGATGGCGCGACCGCACGTAGGGAATGCTCTCGATCAGTTCCGGCGCCACCTGGGGATAGAAGCTGCCCACCAGCACCGCCTGACGGACACCCGCGCTGCGGGCCAGCTCGAAGAAACGCGGAATGGCCTCGACGTTGGCCCGCTGCCAGTGGGCGTCGATGTCGCCACCCTGGGGCGCGTGGCGGATATCACTGCCGGCGGCAAACACCAGGGCGTCGAAACCGACCAGGTCATCACGGCTGAAGCTACCCGCGACGTAGTCGCCCTGCAGCTGCTTCAGGTCAGCGAGTGCGCTGCCCTCTGCAGCTGGTTTGCGCCCGGCAATGGTCACGTCATGGCCGTGGTCCTTGAGGTAAAGCGCGGCATGGCCGCCGATCAGGCCGGTCCCGCCAATCACCAGAATCTTCATCACTTCCTCACTCCTGCATGGAACCCTTCCAGTCCCGTGGTTGAAGCGCCCGGAGCATCCCGGGCGATGGTCGGTTCAGATCACCCGCGCGGGGTGCTGCACACGCGGTGCGCCGAGCATGTCGCGGTAGGACGGCGGCTGCCGCCCGGCGTCTTCAGTGATGCCGTAGCCGGCGGCGAGCTCGGCGGTGATAAGCGTCTGTCCGGAACGTGCGGCCAGCTCCGGGTCGTTCAGCAGCGCGTTGATCACACGGCCGTTGAACTCCGGGGTCTCCGCCATGGCGAGGAACTCCTCGTACTGGTCGGCACGCTCGGCGCCCGCGATCGCGGTGCGTTCGGTGCGCTGCGGACCCAGCCACAGCGAGACCGCAGCGACTCCGGTGTCTTCCAGGTCGATGGCCATATCAGCGGCGAACTTGTCGACGCCGGCCTTCTGCGCACCGTAGGCCGGTCCGTGCATGTAGCAGCCGGCACCGAAGGAGGAGACGAAAGCGATCAGGCCGTGGCCGTTCTTCACCAGCAGCGGCGCGGCGAAGTAGCTGGCGACATAGGACGAGCGCAGGCCGATATCGAGGATGTCCACCATCTCCAGGGGCTTCTGCCAGAAGGGGCCCGGATCGATCAGGTTTTCGTGGATGTAGGTGGCGTTGTTCACCAGCAGATCCAGGCGGCCCTGCTCGCGCTCGACGCGGGCGAAAAGTTCGCGCACCTGCTCGTCGTCACGATGGTCGCAGGCCACGACAATGCCACGGCCGCCAGCGCGGGTTACCGCTTCGGCGGTTTCCGCCAGGCTGCCGGGCAGGGTCTGGCCACGCAGCTGGCTGCTGCTCTGGGTGGCAGAACGGCCGCTGAGGTAAACGGTCATGCCAGCTGCGCCCAGGGCGATGGCGATGCCCTTGCCGACGCCACGACTGGCGCCAGTGACCACGGCGACTCTGGAGTTCTTCGCGTTCATTCGGAGTTCCTTGTTGCAGTCAGCGAAAGCTGGGGTTCTAGAAGTTGAAACCGTTGCCCGTGATTACCGGAACATTGGTCCAGGTGCCTTTCGGGTCGCGGTACCAGCCCGCAGCAGCCAGGGCGCCGCCGTCCACGTGCAACGTGGTGCCGGTCACCCAGCCGGAAAGCGGACTGGCCAGGAAAAGTGCCGCGCCGGCCATGTCTTCCGGCTGGCCGAACCGGCCCAGGGGAATCCAGTTCGGCAGTTGCGCACAGTGTTCCGGCGCGATCATCAGGGACATCGGCAGCTGCGGGGTTTCGGTGGATTCGGGGGCGATCTGGTTGACGCGGATGCCCACTGGGCCCAGTTCCAGGGCCAGACTCTTGGTGAAACCACCGATGGCAGCCTTGAAGGCGGCGTAGACGCTGCAATTGGGAATGCCGCGGAAGGCCTCGATAGACGACAGGCTGATGATGCTGCCGCCCGCACCCTGACGGCGCAGCAGCGGCAGCATGGTGCGGGTCACGCGGAACACGTGCCCCAGGTTGACGGCGTAAAGCCGGTCGATGTCGTCATCGCTGTAGGCGTCGAACGGTTTGGCGATCATCAGCGAGTCGCCGACGTTGTTGATCAGCACGTCGAGACCACCGAAACGTGCCTCGATCTGTTCAGCCAGGGCGGCCACCTGCTCCTTGCAGGTCACGTCCGCTTCCACCACCAGCGCCTCACCGCCGCAACTGGCCAACCAGTCACGCACCTGGGCGGCGCGCTCGGCGTCCCGTTCCGCCACTGCCAGCCGGGCGCCTGCGCGGGCGAAGGCTTCGACCATGGCGCGGCCGATGCCCACGCCGCCGCCGGTGACCAGCACCGTCTTGCCGGTGAAATCGATCATCGCGTCTTCCTCTTTTTTGTTTCTGTTGGGGGGAATGCGTGCACCAGGGGCCGCACGGCGGCCCCGTCCGTCAGTCGACCGGCTGCGCCACGTTGCGGCTGCCTTCCGTCGCAGCGGCGGCGCGCTGGGCATGCAGGTCTTCCGCTGCGCGGAAGCCGAACACCATGGCCGGGCCGATAGTGGAGCCAGCCCCCGGGTAGGTGCGGCCCATCATGGAAGCGGCGCTGTTGCCGATGGCGTAGAGACCGGTGATGGGCGCGCCGTCCTCGCGCAGCACGCGGGCATGCACGTCGGTGAGCAGACCGCCCTTGGTGCCGATGTCGCCGGCATCCACCTTCACCGCATAGAACGGCGCCTTCACCAGCGGTGCCAGACAGGGGTTGGGGGTTACGCTGGGGTCGCCGTAATAGCGGTCGAATAGCGAATCGCCCTTGTGGAAATCCAGGTCGCTGCCGGCTTCGGCCATCGGGTTGAAGCGCTCCACGGTACGCATCAGTCCGGCCTCATCGACGCCAATGGCGCGCGCCAGCTCCACCAGGCTGTCGGCCTTGTGGAAGTAACTCTTGAGGTGCGCCGGCACGCGGCTGTCGGGCATGGCATAGCCCGGCAGCAGCGCACCGCAGGGGTATTTGTGACGATAGTCGGCATCGAAGATCAGCCAGCAGGGCACGCTGGTGGCGCCCTCACGGTTGCTGCCGTACATCGCGTAAACGATGTCGGTGTAGGGCGCGCCCTCGTTGACGAAGCGCTCGCCCGCCGAGTTCACCATGATGCAGCCCGGCAGGTTGCGCTCGACGAACAGCGCGCGCTGTTTTTCCTCGCCCTCCACATGGGTGGTGGGTGCCCACCAGCTGTGGTCCATCAGCGCAGTACGCGCGCCCAGGGCCTGGCCGGCGCGGATGGCATCACCGGTGTTGAACGGCGGCGTGGCGCTCCAGTCGCTGCGTGACGGTTCCGGGTGGTACTGGGCGCGCATGGCCTGATTGCGCTCGAAGCCACCCGCGCCGAGGATCACGCCGCAACGGGTCTCCACGCGCAGGGAACGGCCATGGTGGACCAGCTCGGCGCCCACAATGCGGCCGCCCTCTTCCACCAGTTTTTCCAGCCGGCATTCAAGCTGCAGCGCTACGTCGCGATCCTTCAACGAAGCCCGCAGCGCCGCCACCAGGGCGTTGCCCAGGGTGAGGAAGCGGTCGCGCCGCGAGCGCAGGCGCCAGCCCAGGTCGCGCCAGTAGCGCCACATCACCTTCATGGTCAGGCCGATCCAGCCCGGCCCACGGCAGAGCAGCACGCGGGCTTCCTTCATGGTCATGGTCATGCGCCCCAGCATCAGGGTGCCCGGCGAGGGTTCGCGCAGGCGCATGAAGTCTTCGCCCAGTTCGCGGGCATCGAAGGGCCCCGGGTCCATGGAGCGATAGCCGGGCTTTCCGCCAGGCACCTCCGGGTAGTAGTCGGCGTAAGCGGCCTGGGCCTCGAAGCGCACCCGCGAGTGCTTTTCCAGGTACTGGATGGCGCGGTGACCGTGCTCGACATAGGCCTCGATGCGGCCATCGTCGATCTCACCGTTGGTCACGGCGCGGATGTAGGCGATGGCTTCTTCGGCCGTGTCTTGGCCGCCCAGCGCGGCAATGCGGTGGTTGCAGGGGATCCAGATTCCGCCGCCGGAGATAGCCGAGGTGCCGCCGAAACGGTCGCTCTTCTCCACCACCAGTACCTTCAATCCCAGGTCGTGTGCCCTGAGCGCGGCGGTCATGGCACCGGCCCCGGATCCGACCACCAGTACGTCGCAGCTTTGGTCCCATTTCGGGCTGTTCGCGCTCATCGGGCATGCTCCCTTTTTGTTGTTTGTGGTGCGCAATTGCCCGGATTCTCAGTGCGCCCCCAAGCGCCAACATCGTCCGATGGGACTAAGAAAATTCCACAGGAACCGGGAAACGACATCCCGGCAACAGGTTCCGACCACCCCCTCCGAATTCGTACAAACCTCGTAGTCTTTTCGGACGATGTTGCGCCCCCTCGGTGACCACATAGTCAGCCCCGCCACACTCAACTCAATTTTGGGCCTGGCGGACCGAGCTGTGCCCAGACACGCCGAGAGCGACATCATGATAAGAACAAGAAAGGGTCATCCCCTTGCGCCGCTTCACTCCGCGATCCGCATTGCCTGCATGGGGCTAGCCCTTGGCCAGGCCGGGCAGAGCTACGCGCTGGCTTTCCAGCCTAACGACGACCTGAAGATTTCCTGGGACACCACCCTCACCTACGCCGTCGCCTGGCGTACCGAGTCGCGTGACCATGCGCTGTCCAATGGCTTCCCGAACCCGGCCATCGCCAACATCGACGATGGCAACAACGCCTTCGACAAGGGCAGCCTGATCACCAACCGCTCCAGCTTCCTCACCGAGGCCAACTTCAACTGGAAGGAGGACTTCGGCCTGTTCGTGCGTGCCAGCGGGTTCTACGACGACGTCTACAACCGCAGCAACGACAATGGCACCGGCACTTCCAACTGCGTCGCCGGCGGCCAGTGTTCGCAAGCCAACCACTTCCCTCACGGCACCATCGACCAGCACGGTCATGATCTGCGCCTGCTGGACCACTACGTCTACGGCACCTGGGACCTGGGCGGCCACAACCTCAACCTGCGCGTTGGCGACCAGGTGGTGAGCTGGGGCGAGAGCCTGTTCATCGGCAACGGCATTTCCGGTGCCATGGCCCCGGTGGATGCCACCAAGGCCAACACCCCGGGTGTGGAACTCAAGGAACTCTTCCTGCCGGTGGGCCAGGTGTTCGGCCAGATCGACCTGACCGACGCGCTGAGCCTCCAGGCGTACTACCAGTACGAGTGGAAGAAAACCGAGATCGACGGCGTCGGCAGCTTCTTCTCCGTTTCCGACCAGATCGATGAAGGCGGCTTCACCGATGCCTTCGGCATCACCCGCCGCCTGCACGACGACAACCCCAGTGACAGCGGCCAGTACGGCGTGGCGCTGAACTACGTGGCGGAATCGCTGAACAACACCGAGTTCGGTCTCTACTACGTGCGCTTCCATGACAAGGCGCCGCAGATCGACTTCCTCACCGACTGGAACACCGCCAACTACCGGGTGAACTACTTCGAGGACATCGACCTCTACGGCGCGAGCTTCTCCACCGTGGTCGGCGACACCAACATCAGCGGCGAGGTGAGCTATCGCGACGGTCAGCCGGTGCTGGTGGATACCGGCCTGGTACCGCACCCGGTACGCGCCGAAACCATGCAGGCGCAGATGTCGTTCATCCACTCCATCGGCACCACGCCCTTCGCCGACAACGCCACCCTGACTGGCGAGGTGGGCTACAACGAGGTGCTCGACAACGACAAGGCACCCAGCTTCACCGCCTTCGTTCCGGATGGTCTCGGCGGTGCCTTCCCGCTGGTCACGCCGAACACCGACAAGCTGTATTTCGACAAGAGCTCCTGGGGCTACACCCTCAACCTGTCCCTTGAGTACCTGAACATCTTCAACGGCTGGGACCTGACCGTGCCCCTGATCTTCAGCCAGAACCTGGGAGGCGACTCTTCCATTCCGGGCACCTTCGGCATGGGTGAAGGTGACCATCGCCTGGGCGTCGGCACCACCTGGCGCTACCTCAACAACTTCACGGTGGAGGCTCGCTACAACGCCTTCCTCGGCGATGCCGGCGACACCCCCTTCGCGGACCGCGACAACTTCGGCATCAACGTCAAGTACAGCTTCTGATCCACTGCCGCAGGAGACTCAAGATGCAACTGAACAACAAGACCCCGCTCCTGGCCGGCGTTCTCGCCGCCGCTCTCGTCAGCACTCCGGTCCTGGCCAAGGTCACTACGGAAGAGGCCAAACGCCTGGGCGACGACCTCACCCCCATGGGGGCAGAAAAGGCCGGCAACGCCGATGGCAGCATTCCTGCCTGGAGCGGCAAGTGGCTGGGGGCACCGCCCCAGGTCAACTACGCAGGTACAGGCACCGGCTATGGCGACCCCTATGCCGGTGAGAAGCCGCTGTTCGTGATCACCGCCGATAACATGGCGCAGTACGCCGACAAGCTCACCGAAGGTCAGAAGGCACTGTTCCAGCGCTACAAGAGCACCTTCAAGATCCCGGTTTATCCGAGCCATCGCGACTTCCGCTACTCCGACCGGGTCCTGCAGCGCACCCTCGCCAACGCCACCAGCGCCGAGCTGGTCAGCGACGGCAACGGCGTGATCAACGCCATCGGCGCCTCGCCCTTCCCGATCCCGAAGAACGGCTACGAGCTGATGTGGAACCTCAACCTGCCGGCCCGTGCCTGGAAGGAAGACGCCATCTACACCATGGCGCTGACCCTCTCCAATGGCACCCGCTCGCTGGAGTCCATGGACTACAAGATCCTCTCGGTATGGGACTCGCCCAAGGAATCCGTGGAAACCTTCGGTGGCCAGCAGGCATTCGCCCTGGTCCAGACCCTGGAGCCGACCCGCAAGAAAGGCGAGATCATTCTCGCCCACACCTTCACCGACCCGATCGCCTCGCCGTCGCAATCCTGGCAGTACCTGCCGGGTAATCGCCGGGTGCGGCGCGCACCGACCGTTGCCTATGACACCCCGTTCGGCGCCGGTGGCTTCCGCGTAATGGACGAGGACCGCCTGTTCAACGGCGCCCCGGACCGCTACGAGTGGAAACTGGTAGGCAAGAAGGAAATCTACATCCCGTACAACAACTACAAGCTGGACGACCCGAGCCTGAAGCTCGACAACCTGCTTTCCACCAACGGCCACGTCAACCCCGAGTACATGCGTTATGAGCCGCACCGTGTCTGGGTCCTGGAGGCCACGCTCAAGCCCGGCAAGCGTCACATCTACGGTAAGCGCGTGCTCTACATCGACGAGGACTCCTGGATCGCCGTACTGGCCGACAACTACGACGGCAAGGGCCAGCTCTGGCGCAGCAACATGCAGACCACGGCCTACGCCTACGACCTGCAAGGCTTCCAGGCCCGGGTGGCGATCTTCCACGACCTGATCGCCGGCTCCTACCTGACCGACCGCCTGCTCAACGGCAAGCCGCCGGCGAAACTGAACAACAGCGATTACGAAGCTGACTACTTCTCCGTCGCCAACCTGCGAAAACTGGGCAAATAAGCGCCCTGATCGAGCGAGGCCCCCGGGCCTCGCTTTTTTGTGTCCCGCTGCAAACCGCCTTAGTTCAGCCAGCAGTCGACCCAAGGTTCCCTTCTTCCGATAGAGGAAACGAGATGACGCACACGCTGTTGAAATCCGCCATCAGCCTGGCCGCCCTGTCCCTTTCGCTCCAGGCCAGTGCCCTGAACATTCTTCTGACCAACGACGACGGCTGCCGCGCTCCCGGCATCGACGCCGTGTACCAGGCGCTGGTCGCCGCCGGCCACCAGGTCACCCTGGTCGGCCCGCAGAACGACAGCAGCGGCATCGGCGCGGCCAGCGTCGTGGTGCCCGGCCAGGCCGTCGCCATTACCCAGCTCGCCCAGGACAAGTACTGCGTCGGCGCTCCCGCCGGCTACACCCCGCCGGCTGGCAAGACATCCGCCATCGGCACTCCAGTGGACGCGGTGAACGTCGGCCTCGACCTGCTGCTCAAGGACAACCGCCCGGACCTGGTGGTCTCCGGCACCAACTTCGGCGACAACGTCGGCCCGCTGACGCAGATGTCCGGCACCGTCAACGCAGCCGTCCGCGCCATGTTCAAGGGCGTGCCGGCAGTGGCCGTGTCCACCGCCATCGACCTGCAACTGATCGCCCAGAACCCGCAGGCCGGCTACCAGAAAACCCTCAACGCCATGGATGACAGCGCACGCTTCGCCGTCCGCGTGATCAACCGCGCCGCCGCCATCGGCGCCGAAGCCAAGCGCATCTGCGACAAGAGCCATGGCAAGGCCAAGCCCTACTGCGAAACCAACGTGATCGGCCTGCCGGGCAACACCGGGCTGAACATCAACTACCCGGCGCTGGAATCGGGCGAAGTCACCGGCGTGGCCTTCGCGCCGATCAGCGACTGGGGCAACGTAGTCTTCCAGCCGCAGCAAGGCGCTGACGGCGTGGTACGGGTGAACCTCGTCCCTCCGCCCGCCCCCACCGCCGAACAGAAGCAGGGTGACTCCTACCAGCTGTCTCTCGGCAAGGCGGTGATCACCCCCATCGACGGCAACTACACCGCCTCCGCGCTGGTCCAGGCGCAGGCGAAGCTGATGCTGGGCGGCGTGCAACCCTAAGCTTTCGGTGACGAAAAAAGCCCCGCATTCGCGGGGCTTTTTTTGTGCGACCGTAGGTTGTGGCTGAGCTACGCGAAGCCCAACGGTGCCAACCCGATACCACGCCATGTTGGGCTTCGCTGCGCTCTGCCCAACCTACGAAGAGCCGCACCTGGCCTGTAGGGTGGATGTCGCCTTTTACATCCACCAGCGGAGTCGAGGTGAACCACGAATGGTGGACCGGTGAAGCGTGGTCCACCCTACGACTGTAGGTTGTGGCTGAGCTACGCGAAGCCCAACGGTGCCGACCTGATACCACGCCATGTTGGGCTTCGCTGCGCTCTGCCCAACCTACGAAGAGCCGCGCCTGGCCTGTAGGGTGGATGTCGCCTTTTACATCCACCAGCGGAGTTCGGGTGAACCCCACGCGTTGTGCGTCAGACGCCATAACCTCCATCCACCGCCAGTATCTGCCCGGTCGTGTAACCGGCGCGGCGGGATGCCAGGAAGGCCACCGCTTCGGCCACTTCCTCCGCCATGCCCCAGCGCTTGATGCATAGCTTGGCCTGCACCGCATCCTTCCACCGCTCGTCGAAGGTGCCGTCGGCCCAGAGGCGGTGGAAGATGCCAGCGTCTATCACGCCGATGGCCACGCTGTTGGCGCGGATGCCATGGCGGCCCTCTTCCTTGGCGATGCCCTGGATCAGCGACTCGATGGCGGCCTTGGGCGCCACCGACAGCACGTCGCCCTCCGGCCAGCGGAACAGCCCGGCGGAGCTGATATGCACGATCGAACCACCGCCCTGCTCGCGCATGTGCGGCAACAGGCACAGCACCAGATTGAGGAAACCGTTGAGGTCGGCGTCGATCACTCGCTTCCATTGCGCGAGGTCGAGATCACCGATGCGCGGCTGGCTGATGTCGGAGCCGGAGGCGATCACCAGGGTGTGAATGCGCCGGCCAGCGGTGAGCTTTTGCAGCGTCGCGGCAACGCCCGCTTCATCGCCGAGGGTCAGTTGCACCGCCTCGGCGCGGCGCCCCTGTTCCATCACGGCACCGACCACGGACTGCGCGCGTTCAGCGTTGCGGTGGTAGGTGAGCACGACATCGCTGCCAGCTTCGGCCAGGCGCTCGCAGATTGCCTGGCCCATGCCACCACTGCCGCCCACTACCAGGGCGACGCCTTCGGGGAATGCTTCACGAGTCATGGGTGTTCCTTTTTGTTGTGAATAACTCGGAGTCAAAGCTTCTAGGTGTGGGGGCGAATTCATTCGCTATGGACTGCGAAGCAGTCCCCCTGGCAGACCTGCGGCCTGCTTAGCGAATGAATTCACCCCCACAAGGGAAAAGCAGCGTCGAGTCAGGCAAACACCGCCGGCTGATTCAGCACGCAGCGAATCCCGCCGGGCAGCCCCATGCTGGCCACGCACTGGTTGCAGTGGGTGCAGGCGCTGCGCCAGGTGGCGCCTTCGTGCTGAAGGCGTTGCGGCAGTTGCGGGTCATTGAGCAGGGCGCGTCCGAGGGCGAGGAAGTCAAAGCCTTCGTTCACCGCTCGCGCCATACCCTCGGCGCTGGCCACGCCGCCCAGGTACACCAGGGGCATGGACACTGCCTTGCGCATCTGTCGGGCCAGTTCGAGGAAGTAGAGTTCTTCGAACGGCAGGTCCGGGAAGCTCGCGCCGCCGAACCATTTCATCGCCGTGCGCTGCAACGGGTTCTTCTCCAGCGGCACCATCTGCTGCAATGGGCTGTCACCACGGAAGAGGAACATCGGCGTGCGGCTGACCAGCCCGCCGCTCATGACGATGGCGTCCAGCCCTGCCTGCTCCAACAATCGCGCTGCCTGGCAGGCGTCCTCTATGTCCAGACCGCCCTTGAACCCATCGCTCAGGTTGAGCTTGGCCAGGATCGGGAAATCCCGCCCCACGGCGCCGCGCACCGCAGCCAGCACCTGCAGCGGCAGACGCATGCGGTTTTCCAGCGAGCCGCCATAGGCGTCGCGACGCTTGTTCAGCGCCGGGGAGATGAACTGGCTGAGCAGGTAGCCATGTCCCATGTGGATTTCGACGGCGTCGAATCCCGCGTCACGTACCAGGCTGGCTGCCGCAGCGTACTCGGCGACAGTGCGGCCGATGTCGGCGATGCCCATGGCGCCGCCGAAGGGAATGCCGGAGAACAGCCCGTATTGGTTGATGCAGGCGCTGGGGCCGCGTGGTCGTGGGATGTTGCGCGGGCGATTGCGGCTGAAGTAGCCGCAGTGGGCGAGCTGGGCGGAGATGGCGCCACCCTCGGCATGCACCGCTGCGGTCAGGCGCTGCAACTGCGGGAAGATGCCAGCATGCATCCACATCTGGTCAGGGAAGGTCAGGCCATCCGGAGAGACACCGCAATAGGCCACCGTGGTCAGGCCTACACCGCCGCGAGCCATGGTCGCGTGATGGTTGATCAGGTCGTCACCGGGTATCCCGCCGGGGCACATACCTTCGAAGGTGGCCGTCTTGATCAGGCGGTTGCGCAGGTGAAGGCCGGCCAGACGCGCCGGTTGCAGCAAGCTATCCAATTGCGGGCTCATGCCGGCTCCTGCACGTCAAAGGGAACAAATTCGGCGACTTCCAGCTCGAAGCCGGACACCGCCTTGTAGCTCACCGGGAAACTCAGCAGGCGCATCTTGCGCACGCCCACGTCGCGCAGGATCTGCGCGCCGATCCCCAGTGTGCGCTGCGGAAAGGCGGGCGGGCGTTGCTTGTGCGCCCCCTGCTGGAGCTGTTCGATCAGCGCAGCTGGCGTTTCCTGATGCGCCAGCAATACCACGACGCCAGCGCCCTCTTCCGCCACCTTTGCCAGGGAGCGGTCAAGATTCCATTGATTGGGATGACTGTCGAGCAGGTCGCGCAAGGTCTCCGCCGCCTGTACCCGCACCAGCGTGGGCCGGTCGCGGCGGACCTCACCGCGAACCAGGGCCAGGTGCAGTTGCCCCTGGTAGTCGTCCAGGTAGGTGATGACGCGGAACTCGCCGTGACGGGTGTGAATGGGGTATTCGCCGGAGCGGCGGATGGTGCCTTCATGCAGGATGCGGTAGTGGATCAGGTCGGCCACGCTACCCACAGGCAGGCCGTGGCGCTGGGCGAAATCACGCAGCGCCTGGCCACGAGCCGGTTCACCCTGCTCGTCGAGAATACTGACCAGCACGGCGGCCGGCATCAGGCCGGCGAGTCGAGCGAGATCGCAAGCCGCCTCCACATGGCCGGCCCTCTGCATCACGCCACCAGGCTGGGCACGCAGGGGGAAGATGTGGCCGGGCTGGACGAGGTCGGCGGCGCTGCTGGCCGGGTCCACGGCGACCGCAACGGTACGGGCGCGGTCAGCAGCGGAAATGCCGGTGGACACCCCGCTTCGCGCTTCGATGGACAGGGTGAAGCCCATCCCGTGGCGGGCACGCGAGTTGGGCACCATGAGCTCCAGGCCGAGGGCCGTGCAGCGCTCCTCGGTCAGGGCAAGGCAGATCAGCCCGCGAGCCTCGCGGGCCATGAAGTTGATGGCGGCGGCATCGGCCTGGCCGGCGGCAATCACCAGCGAGCCTTCGCCTTCCCCTTCATCGTCGGTCACCACCAGCATGGCGCCACTGGCCATGGCTTCGATCAGTCGCTGCGGGCTGTCCATGTCCATTTCCTCAGTTCAATGCCTGGCGCAGGTCGGCAGCCGCCGCTTCCAGCGCGGACTGGGCCTTGCCGACGAATGCGGACATGCTGATGAAGCCGTGGATCATGCCCTCGCAGCGTTCCAGGCGGACCTTGACGCCAGCTTGTTGCAGACGCTTGGCGAAGGCTTCGCCTTCGTCGCGCAACGGATCGTATTCGGCACTGATCAGGGTGGTTGGCGGCAAGCCGGCCAGGTCTTCGGCACGCACGGGCGAGGCCAGGGCGTCGTCGAACAGCTCGGCACGGGGCAGATACTGGCTCCAGAACCAGCGCATCTGCTCGCGGGTCAGGAAGTAACCTTCGGCAAAGGCTTCGTGAGACGCGCTGTCACAGCGGGCATCGGTGGCCGGATAGAACAGGCACTGGTAGGCGATACGCGGGGCCTTGCGGATCTGCGCCAGGCGGCTCACGGCGATGGCCAGGTTGCCTCCGGCGCTGTCCCCGGCCACGGCCAGGCGGCTGGCGTCAAAGCCCAGTTCGCGGGCGCGCTCCACCAGGTCGCAGGTGGCGCGATAGCAGTCGTGGGGCGCCGCCGGGAAGCGGCTCTCCGGCGCCAGGCGGTAGGCCACCGAAACCACCACGGCGTTGCACAGGCGCGCGAGGCTGCGGCAGAGGTTGTCGTGGGTGTCGATATTGCCGATGACGAAACCGCCGCCGTGGAAGAACACCAGCAACGGCAGGTCGTTGCGGTCTTCCGGGCGGTACAGGCGCGCATCCAGTTCACCCTCGGCGCCGGCCAGCTTGAGGTTACGCACCTCGAACAGGCGCTCGCCGGGAATCGGCGGCATCAGGTTGTCGCAGAACTGCCGGTACTGCACGGGGTCGAGCTGACTGTAGTCCGGTTGCGGCATGCCGCTGAATTGCTGGAGCACAGCGGCGATCTGGGGGTCGAGTGACATGCTGGCGCTCCTTATGCGTCGGCCATCTGGAAGACCGGGTTGGTCTCGTCGAGGATGCTGGTGAGGCGCCGTTCCAGCGCCGGCTTGAAGTTCTTGTGGGGCAGCAACCAGAAGCGCTCTGCCTCGATGCCGGCGAAGACTTCGCGGGCCAGTTCGCGCGGGTCCATGCCCTGGCGGATGCTGCTGTCGAGCAATGCGTCGAGCTGGCCGGTGGCGCCACCGGCGGCCTGGTTGGAATTCATGATGTCGCTGGCCACCGGGCCCGGGCAGAGCACGGCCACACGGACCTGGGACTGCAGCACGGCCAGTTCGTAATGGAGGGTTTCCGACAGGGCCACCACCGCCTGCTTGCTGACGGTGTAAGGGCCGAGCATGGGGCTGCACACCAGCCCGGCGAGGGAGGCGGTGTTGACCACCTGAGCCGGACGCTGCTGGCCGAGCAGCAGGGGGACGAAGCTGCGGATACCGTTGATCACGCCGCCAAGGTTGATGTCCAGCAGGCGCTGCCAGCGGTCGGCGCCGATCTCCCAACTGAAGCCGGTCTGCAGGACGCCGGCGTTGTTGAACAGCAAGTCGACACCGCCGAAACGTTCCACCGCCAGGTCACGCAGGGCATCCACCTGGGCCGCATCGCCCACGTCGGCCACCCGGCTCACCACCTCCACGCCCTGCCCTTGCAGTTGTTCAGTGAGGGCCGACAGGCGCTGCCCGTGGACGTCGCTCAATACCAGGCGCAATCCCCTCGCGCCCCCTTCTTCCGCCAGGCCGCGGCCTATGCCGCCGGCCGCACCGGTGATCACCGCCACCTGGCCCTGTTCGATACGCATGGCTGACGCTCCTGCCTCTTGTTGTAGTGGTCGCCAGTAGAGCGGCTCCGGCCCGTCTATCCATCGTCCGAGCGGACGAGGCTTCAGGTCAGTCAGCGACTTGCAGCACCTGCTTGCGTCGCGCGTGCCCATGCTGGAGCCGATCGTGGGCGCTGGCCACGTCGCTCAGGGGCAGCAGGTCCAGCGCAGGCGGCCGCACTCGGCCAGCGGCCAGCAGGCTGGCGATGCGCCCCAACAATTCGCCGCTGGGCATGCGGCTATAGGCCACCGCCGTGCGCAGGCCGCGTCGGGCCGCTTCGGCGTGATCGGGGCCGGCGTCGCCCGGCGCCAGGGTGAGGATGGCGACCAGCGCACCGCCCGGCCGCAACAGGTCGAGCCCGTTCGGCAGGCTGCCGCCGCCGATGCAGTCGAGCACCAGGTCGACGCCCTCCGGCGCCCATCGGCGCAGGGCTCCGTGGATGTCGTCGGCGCGGTAGTCGATGGCGAGTTCGGCGCCCAAAGCCTGGGCCTGGCTGGCGTTGTCGGCGCTGCAGGTGGTGGCGATGCGCGCACCGGCACAGCGGGCGAACTGAATGGCGAATCCGCCCACCGCACTGCCGCCGCCATGCACCAGCACGGTCTGGCCGGGACGCAGGGCGCCCTCTTCGAGCAGTCCGGTCCAGGCCGCCAGTGCTGGCGTCGGCACAGCGGCGGCAGCGGCGAAGTCGAGGTTCTCCGGCATCGACACCAGGGAGGCACGGGAGACGCAGGCGTACTCGGCGTAGGAGCCCCACTTGCCGGCACCGACATCACTCTGGGCGAACACCCGGCTGCCCAGCGGCAGGTCGTCCACGCCCTCGCCCAACGCGGCTACGGTTCCAGCCAGGTCGAAGCCGAGGACGAAGGGAAAGCGATAGTCGAGGAAGCCGCCCAGGTAGCCCTCGCGGCATTTCCAGTCCGCCGGGTTCACCCCGGCACACACCACTTGCACCAGCACTTCGCCGGGGCCGGGTTGTGGACGTTCAAGTTCCTTGAGTTGCAGGACTTCGGCTCCGCCGAGGCGTTCGATCACCACTGCACGCATGCGTGTCTCCAGGTCAGTTTTCTGAGAATTCGGCGGCCCATCCCAGCAGGCTCTGCTGGAAGGGACAGAAGGCATGGGCGATGGCGTCCACCGTCCAGTCCGGGCAGTCAGGGTCGAACCAGCGGTCCACCCAGGCCCAGTGATAGGGATGGCTGAGGTACTCGCCTAGCAGGTCTTCTACCTGGGCGAACTCCTGCTGCCAGACGTGAGTCCAGGGCGACGGGGACGTCACCCGCGACAATTGCCAGTTGCGGATGCCCGGCATGTACGCGGGCATCCGCAGAAGGTCCTGCTCCAGCGCAGCGCGCTGCTCCGCGCTGGCGTCCGGGCGAACCCGCAGCAGCAGGGTGCGCCAGGTACCGCCGGTCATGGCCGGCTCTCTGAGCCCGCCACCGATGCGCTGGTACGGGACGCGCTGGAATCCGGCGATGCCCGGCAGGCTGCCGAGGATGTCGTCCAGGGCGGCAGGGGGGATCTCCGCAAACAGCAGGTCGAGGGTGCAATCTGCCGCGCCCCAACTGCCCGGCAGGTTCTGGCCGAACCCCAGGTGCAACAGGCCGGGCAATGCCGGGAGGTGCTCACGCAGCAGAGATTCCAGGACGGAAGGATCGGTATCGGCAGACAGCGTCAGCTGCAGGGTTTCACTCCACATGGGGCGCCTCCAGTGGCAGTCGGGCCGGACCGAGCACGTGACGGCGGCGACCTTCACAGTCCGATTCCACCAGGTCCCAGAAGGCGCGGACTTCTTCACCCGCGCTACTGCGCATGGCGTAGTAGGCCCAGACGTCGGCCACCTGCCAGAGCAGCCAGAGGGTGTTCGATTGCCCGGGAATCTCCACGGGTGGCGAAACCCAGCGCTGCTCCAGGGTCAGGCCACGGGCGGCGCAGGCCGGCAGGTAAACCCGCTCCAGGGCCTCCAGCACGGGCGCAAGGCGCGCGGGTGCGAGCGGAATCTCATCGAGTATGTGGATCACCCTCGGGCGCTCCCTTTTGTTGTTCTTCCGCGCAGTAAAACCGTGGTGCCAACCGGGGCCATCGTCCGATCAGACGATGCCGGGAAATGCTGGCACCGCAGAATCCGGTCCGTGCACGCGCTGCAACGGTCTGCCTGAGTCGGATGCAGCCCTCCAGAACCCCGATGGGAGAACAAGAAGATGAGTACCCTGCACCGCATCGAAGCCAAGCAGCTGGAGCCCCGTTACGCGCGTGGCTGGCACTGCCTGGGCCTGGCCAGCCAGTACCGTGACGGCAAGGCCCACCGCCTGGATGTATTCGGCACCCGCCTGGTGGCCTTCGCCGGAGAGGACGGGCAGATCCGCATCCTCGACGGCTACTGCCCGCACATGGGGGCCGACCTGAGCCAGGGTTGCGTCGAAGGCGACGCGATCCGCTGCCCCTTCCATGAATGGCGCTGGCGCGCCGACGGCATCTGTGACGACATCCCCTACGCCAAGCGCATTCCGCCGCGGGCGAAGATCAAGTCCTGGCCGGTTTCCGAGCAGAACAATCTGCTGTTCGTCTGGAACGACTCGGAAGGCAACCCGCCGATCGAGGAGCAGGCCATTCCACGTATCGATGCCTGCTTCAGCGACGAATGGGCCGAGTGGGAAGTGGCCGAGCTGAAGATCGACACCAACTGCCGCGAGCTGATCGACAACGTCGCCGACATGGCGCACTTCGACTCGGTGCACGGCACCGAGCTGACCCACTTCAGCAACAAATTCGACAAGCACCTGGCAATCCAGTACATGCGCGGCGGCAGTGCGCGCCTGTCCGGTGACAGCCAGCTGGCCACGGTGGCCACCTACTACGGCCCGGCCTACCAGATCACCGAAATGACCGGCGCCATGGGCGGCGTGGAAATCCACTCGATCCTACTCAACTGCCATGTGCCCATCGACCTCGACAGCTTCACTTTGCGCTACGGCGTGCTGGTCAAGAAGGTACCGGGGCTGACTGACGAGCAGAACCGCGAGATGGCGAAGGCCTACGTGAAGCAGGCGCAGGATGCGTTCTACGAGGACGTGGCCATCTGGCACACCAAGACCCGCGTGGACAACCCGCTGCTCTGCGATGGCGACGGCCCCGTCTACCAGCTGCGCAAGTGGTACGACCAGTTCTACACCGACATCGCTGAACTGAGCGCCGCCGCGAGCGAGCCCCGCACTTTTGTTGTCCTGGATGTGAAAGAGCCGGCGTAAGCCGGCTCCTTGCCAATCGTCAACCGATCGACGGAAGACGATTGGCCTTGTAAATAAGGCTGAAGAGTCTGTAAGAATCTTCCCAAGTCATAAAAATAAGAAAGCTTTCAGACATGGCACACGTACTCACGCTCGACGAGTTCAGCGGGATGCTCCGCGACCTCTACAAGGGGCCGCTGGAAAACATTCCGTGGACTACGTTCCTCGATCAGCTCAAACACTGCCTTGCGTCCCGCTATGCCACCTTCATCCTGCGGCCACCGAGCCAGCACGTTGAAGGCCTGACCATCAATACCGATGGTGCCTCGGCCGAAGTCACGCACTCCTACAACCAACATTTCTACAACCTGGACCCCTTCGTTGGCCTGCCCAACCGACAGGTGATCACCCTGGCGGAGTTCGTCACCGACTGCGACTGGCAGAACTCGGAGTTCTACAAGAACTTCATGGAGCCGGTGGACGTGTTCCACATCCTCGGCGCCGACATCAACACCAGCGATGGCGCCCAGTGTCGTATCCGCATTTCCCGGGGCAAGCAGGACCCGGCCTTCACCCAGTCTGATAAAGACCTGCTGACCCTGTTCCTGCCGCACCTGGAGCAGGCGGTGCAGTTGCACATGCACCTGAACCGGGTGGAAAGCGAGCGCAACCTCTATGCCGGTGCCGTGGACCAGCTGGCGGTGGGCACCATCATCCTCGACCAGGACGGCAAGTTGCTGCAGAAGAACCGTCTGGCCGAACGCCTGCTAGAGGAAAAGGACGGCATCAAGGTAGTCAACGACACCCTGCAGGTGGGCACGCCGCGCGACAGCCAGCTGTTCCGCCAATTGGTGAAGCAGGCCCTGCTGTCGCAAAAAAGCAACCACCCGTCGGTGGTGGAGGCCATGCGCGTACAGCGTCCGTCCGGCCGTGCCGACCTCGGTATCATCGTGCGCTCCATTCCGCCCGCCACCTGGAACGAGGGCAAGCAGTGCCCCTCGGTAGCCATCTTCATCAGCGACCCGGAACAGGAATCCAGCGCGCCCCAGGAAATCGTCAAGGCGCTGTTCGACCTGACGCCGGCCGAGGCCCAGTTGGCGATGCTGCTGGCCAACGGCCTGACCCTGGACGAGGCCTCCGACGCCCTCGGCATCAGCCGCAACACCGCACGGGCCCACCTGCGCTCCACCTTCTCCAAGACCGGCGTGACTCGGCAGACCATGCTGGTGCGGTTGATCCTGCGAAGCGTGGCGACGCTGGGGTAAGGGGTCTGTCCCACCTCCTTCCGTAGGAGCTCGCTCGCGCCCCCGCGCGGGGCCATTCGCCAGCAAGCTGGCTCCTACAGCATATGTAGGGTGGATGTCGCTTTTTACATCCACCAACGGAGTCCGGATCAGCCGCGAATGGCGGGTCGGTGAAGCGTGACCCACCCTACGAAAGCCCACCCCGACACAGCCCTTGGCGTAGGGTGGATGTCGCTTTTTACATCCACCAGCGGAGTCCGGATCAGCCGCGAACGGTGGGTCGATGAAGCGTGACCCACCCTACGAATACCCCTCAGGCGCGTCCGTTCGCCAGCAAGCTGGCTCCTACAGCGTCCACCGGTGACGTAGTCCATCCAGACGATGCCCCACATCCCTATGCGCGCGACCCTCTTGCGGAACCGCCACGGGAGCCCGCCATGCGCAGCCTGCCCACCATCCTCAAGACCGAACTACGCGCCAGGAGCGACTGGTTCCAGATCGAAGCCCTGCACCTGGAGTTCGCCAACGGCCAGCAGCGGGTTTACGAGCGTCTGCGCGGCTCCGGCTATGAATCGGTGCTGGTCGTGGCCCTGGTCGATCCACAGCACGTACTACTAGTACGCGAGTACGCCGTCGGCGTGGAGCAGCGGGTGCTGGGCCTGCCCAAGGGCGGGGTCGAGCCCGGGGAAACCACGCTGCAGGCGGCCAATCGCGAACTGATGGAGGAAGTCGGCCTGCGCGCCGGGCACCTCCGTGAACTGGGCGTGCTGACCCTGGCGCCCGGACACCTGTGCCATAGCTGCCGCGTGGTGCTGGCCGAAGACCTGCAGCCCTGCACCGCCACGGGCGATGAGCCGGAACCTCTGGAGGTCATGCAGGTACCCCTGTCACAGCTGCCGGCCCTGGTGGCCTCGGGAGAGTTGCAGGAAGCGCGCGCCATTGCCGCGCTGTTCATGGCACTCAGCAGGTCGTCCCGAATCTAGTCCATTCGGACGAGGCGGCTTGTCGCAGCAGTTCCTAGTCTTGCTTCACAACAAGATGTCCCTCCATTGCAGAGGAATGACCATGACAATAAGAGAAAAGCTGTGCCTCGCCGTTGCCGTCTGCGCCTTCGGTGCTGCCTACACCGCAGCGCTGATGCGTCCCCTGCCGCAGCCCCTGGCCGCGACCCAGTACTGTCCGCCCGCATACCCCACCTGCATCATGCCGGTTGCCACCATAGGCTCGATGTTGCGCTGATCGCTGTGCTGCGGCACGTCTGACCGGATCAGAGCCGGCTGCCTCGCCCAACGACCCGCGACCAGATGCCGCACAGCTGTCATGGATTCCACCGCCAGGTGCCCACGCCATGCGTGTTGCGGCCTGGCGGCCCATCACGGCTCATCTGATATGGTTTTTGGTGTCTGATCTGAATCTGTTTTGCCGATCAGTGCCTTCCTATAGTCCGTCTCGCCGTAACAGCCTGATGGGCACTGATCATGAGCGAGAGAATTCCGGCGCAGGTCATCGAGGTCACACCCAACCTGCCCCCCATTGCCAACAAACCCCTTTCCGCCTCCAGCGGACCTATCCACACGCGCCGCTTCACCGGCCTCTTCCGCGACCTGCGACGCATCGGTGCGGGCCTTCTGTGCCTGCTCTTCTTCGGCACCGTCTGGCTCGACTGGGACGGTCGCCAGGCGGTGCTCTGGAGCCTGGAACAGAGCAAGTTCTACATTTTCGGCGCCACCTTCTGGCCCCAGGATTTCATTCTGCTGTCGGGGCTGCTGATCATCTGCGCCTTCGGCCTGTTCTTCATCACCGTGTTCGCCGGCCGCGTCTGGTGCGGCTACACCTGCCCGCAGAGCGTCTGGACCTGGATGTTCATGTGGTGCGAGCAAGTCACCGAGGGTGATCGCAACCAGCGCATCAAGCTGGCGGCCGCGCCCTGGAGCGCCAACAAGCTGCTGCGCCGTTCCGCCAAGCACGTTCTCTGGCTGGCCATCAGCCTGGCCACCGCCATCACCTTCGTCGGCTACTTCACCCCGGTACGTGATCTGACGGCGAACCTGGCCACCTGGGAAATCGGCGGCACCGCGCTGTTCTGGGTGATCTTCTTTGCCGGGGCCACCTATATAAATGCAGGCTGGATGCGCGAGCAGGTATGCATCCACATGTGCCCCTACGCCCGCTTCCAGAGCGTGATGTTCGACAAGGACACCCTGATCGTCTCCTACGACGCACCCCGCGGCGAATCCCGTGGCCCGCGCAAGAAGGGCAGCGACCCGAAGGCCCAGGGCCTGGGCGACTGCATCGATTGCCAGATGTGCGTGCAGGTCTGCCCCACCGGTATCGACATCCGCGATGGCCTGCAGATCGCCTGCATCGGCTGCGCCGCCTGCATCGACGCCTGTGACTCGATCATGGACCGCATGGGTTACGCCCGAGGCCTGGTGGGCTACAGCTCCGAGCGCGCACTGGAAGGCGGCAAGACTAATCTGCTGCGCCCACGACTGATCGGCTATGCCATCGCCCTGGTGCTGATGATCCTCGCCCTGGCCTGGCTGGGTGCCACCCGTCCGCAGCTGTCGGTCGACGTGATCAAGGACCGTGGCATGTTCCGCGAGAACGCCGCTGGCGAGATCGAGAACATCTACAACCTCAAGCTGATCAACAAGACCCAGCGCGACCAGCGTTACGTGGTGGAGCTGGAGGAAGCCCCCGGCTTCCGCCTGCAAGGCGACCATGAGGTCAGCATCGGCGCCGGCGAGATCCTCTCCCTGCCGGTATCGGTGGCGCTCACCGATGACGAAGGCCCCGCCGGTTCCCGTCCGCTGCGCTTCGTGGTGCGCAGCCTGGATGAACCGGATACCGAGGTCAGCGCCGGCAGCACCTTCGTCAGCCCGAGGCGCTGAAGCATGGGCCGGGATCATGGCGGCGTACGCGCCGAGCGCTTAGAGTTGGGCACCGCCTTGCCGCTGCCCAACCAGGAAAAGATGAAGCGCTACGAGAAATTCGCCGACGAGATCGCCGAACTGATCCGCACCGGGGTACTTGCTCCGGGTCAAAAAGTACCCTCGGTGCGGCACGCCAGCCGCACCTACGGCGTCAGCGCTTCCACCGTGTTCCAGGCTTATTACCTGCTGGAAAGCCGCGGGCTGATCATCGCCCGCGCCCGCTCCGGCTACTTCGTCTGCGAACACGTGCGCCGGCCCTTGCCCGAACCCCAGCCGGGGCCACGGGAAGCGGCCACCACCGAGGTGGATGTCAGCGAACTGGTGTTCTCGGTACTGAGTTCCATCAAGGACCCGGACACCGTGCCCTTCGGCTCGGCCTTCCCCAGCCCGGAACTCTTCCCCCTGCAGCGCCTGGCCCGCTCCATGGCCCACGCGGTGCGGGAAATGGACCCACGCTCCACGGTGGCCGACATGACGCCGGGCAACCACGCCCTGCGCCGGCAAATCGCCCTGCGCTACATGGTCGGCGGCCTGCCGCTGCCCATCGAGGAACTGGTGATCTGCAATGGCGCACTGGAGGCCCTCAACCTCTGCCTGCAGGTGGTTGCCCGTCCCGGTGATCTGGTGGCCATCGAAGCGCCTGCCTTCTATGCCAGCCTCCAGGTACTCGAACGCCTGAAGCTGAAGGCGGTGGAAATTCCGGTGCACCCCCGCGACGGCATCGACCTGCAGGTGCTGGAAGACAGCCTGGAACGACTGCCGATCAAGGCCTGCTGGTTCATGAGCAACTTCCAGAATCCTCTGGGGGCAAGTCTTTCGGAGGACAAGAAACGCCAACTGGCCGCACTGCTGGCCAAACACCAGGTGCCGATGATCGAGGACGACGTCTACGCCGAGCTGTACTTCGGCCAGCACGCCCCCAAGCCGGTGAAGGCCTACGACAGCGAAGGCCTGGTGATGCATTGCAGTTCCTTCTCCAAGAGCCTGGCACCTGGATACCGGGTTGGCTGGGTCTCTGGTGGGCGCTTCGCCGGGCAGATCGAGCGGCTGAAGCTGATGACCAGCATCTCGGCTTCGGTGCCGGCCCAGGCCGCCATCGCCGACTACCTGCAACACGGCGGCTACGACCGCCACCTGCGCAAACTGCGCTACGCCCTGGAGAGCCAGCGCAACGCCATGCTCGCCGCCGTGGCGCGCCACTTCCCCGAAGAAACTCGCGTCAGCCGCCCGGAAGGGGGCTACTTCCTCTGGCTGGAATTCCCCGAGCAGGTGGACTCCCTGCGCCTGTTCCAACTCGCTCTGGCGCAGGGCATCAGCATCGCTCCGGGGCCGATTTTTTCCGCCACACGACGTTTCGGCCATTGCGCCCGTCTCAACTTTGGTCATCCCTGGAGCAACTCCAGCGAACAGGCGATGGAAACTCTTGGCAGGATTATCCGGTCTCTTATGGGTAACTCCTGACATTCGAAGAGTAGATATCGTTCGGTCCCTCGGGAATTCTCTGTAATGGAGCTTTCCCGATTCCTTGTTATACTTCGCAACGTTCTTTCGGGGTTTTCAGGGAAATCGACTTCCAATCCCGGATATTTCGCAGGGACTTTCTGCAGTGCGTAGGAAAGTCCAATTTAGTTGCGATAACTGAACTTTGTCCTACAAGAAGGCCGGACCAACGGCCTCGATCGGGCGACCGACGCCAAAGAGGCAAACGCCTCTAGATCGCCCGTTTCAGTTGATGACCATTGATCAAAAAAACGGAATAACCACGTGACGAAAGACGAACTGCGCGCCGAACTCGAGCGCCAGGCGCAACGTTACAAGGACGTATACGGCGGCGAAATCACTACCTATGCCGCGCAAAGGGACCCAGAACGCAAGCCCTGGCGCAAAAAACCCAGCCTGCTCGACAAAAGCTTCGAAAGAGAGCTGGAAAAGATCGAGAAAGAGTTGCGAGAGGAACCCTGACAGATTGTCGCACCCCGCCCGCTGGGAGAATCGATCGTATTGATTTGCGACAACTTCAGTAGGGAATGTCGGAAACCGCTCGGCGTCAGGGTCTGGGCGACGACCGGTTTTCTGGCATAATCGCGGCCCCTTCATGACCTCAGTCACAAAACCTTCATGTTCGATCTCTTCAGCGGGCTAGATGCCTGGCTGGTGCTGAGCCTCTGTCTCGCCCTGGCATTCGTCCTGACCTTCGAGTTCATCAACGGCTTCCATGACACCGCCAACGCGGTAGCCACCGTCATCTACACCAAGGCCATGTCGCCCTACCGGGCGGTGATCCTTTCGGGGATCTTCAACTTCCTTGGCGTGCTGCTGGGCGGTGTCGGTGTGGCCTACGCCATCGTCCACCTGCTGCCGGTGGAGCTGCTGATCAACGTCAATACCGGCCATGGCCTGGCCATGGTGTTCAGCCTGCTGACCGCGGCCATCGCCTGGAACCTGGGCACCTGGTACTTCGGTATCCCGGCCTCCAGCTCCCATACCCTGATCGGCTCCATCCTCGGCGTCGGCCTGGCCAACGCCCTGCTCACCGACGTGCCGCTGGCCGAAGGCGTGAACTGGGGCAAGGCCATCGACATCGGCCTGTCGCTGATCTTCTCCCCGGCCGCCGGCTTCATGGTCGCAGCCCTGCTGCTGCTCGGCCTGAAGTGGATGTATCCGCTGTCGAAGATGCACAAAACCCCGGAAACCCGTAAGGAGCTGGACGAGAAGAAGCATCCGCCCTTCTGGAACCGCCTCGTGCTGGTGATTTCCGCCATGGCCGTGAGCTTCGTGCACGGTTCCAACGACGGTCAGAAAGGCATCGGCCTGATCATGCTGGTACTGATCGGTATCGTTCCGGCCAAGTTCGTGCTGGACCTCAACAGCACCACCTACCAGATCGAGCGTACCCGCGACGCCGCGGTCCACCTGAGCCAGTTCTACCAGCGCCACACCGATACCCTTGGCGAGATGCTGGCCCTAGGCAAGAGCAATGGCAGCGACATGCCGGAACTCTACCGCTGCGATCCGAAGCAGACCGAGCCGACCATCGCCGCCCTGCTGAAGACCCTCGACGGCGTCTCCAACTACAAGGACCTGAGCGAAGAGCGCCGCGTCGAAGCCCGCCGCTACCTGCTCTGCCTGGACGACACCGCGAAGAAGGTGGGCAAGCTCTCCGAACTGCCGGCCCGCGAGAAGGCCGACCTGGAGAAACTGCGCAAGGACCTGACCGCCACCACCGAATACGCCCCGTTCTGGGTGATCCTGGCTGTAGCCCTGGCGCTCGGCATCGGCACCATGGTCGGCTGGAAGCGCGTGGTACGTACCGTCGGCGAGAAGATCGGCAAGCACGGCATGACCTACGCACAGGGCATGAGCGCGCAGATCACCGCCGCTTGCGCCATCGGCATGGCCAACATCTACAGCCTGCCGGTATCCACCACCCACGTACTGTCCTCCGGCGTCGCCGGCACCATGGTCGCCAACAAGAGCGGCCTGCAGGGCGGCACCGTGCGCAATATCCTGATGGCGTGGATTCTCACCCTGCCCACCACCATCGTGCTGTCCGCCGCCCTCTTCTGGCTGGCCATCACCATCATCGTCTGATTCGGACGAGCATGAAAAAGGGCGCCTTCGGGCGCCCTTTTTCGTTCCTGATTTTCTGTAGGGGCGAATTCATTGGCGATGTCTGCGTTAGCTGTTGCCAGAGATCGCCCATCGGTCCAGGAGCCTTGTAGGAGCTAGCTTGCTAGCGAAAAGGGGGCCATTCGCTGGCAAGCCAGCTCCTACGGAAAATGCAGCTACTGGCAACACTTGATGCTGACACAGCGAATTCGTCCGCAAAGGGCGGCGAAGCCGCCCCGGATAAATCCCAAGGCAGACCATACAGAGGTAGCCGCGCCTCAACGACGCTTGCTGCCTCCCAACAGAGATCCCATCAATCCACGCACCAGTTGCCGGCCAAGCTGGTTGGCGGCCTGACGTACCGCCGTCTTCATCGCCTGGCTGGCAAAAGTGCCCAGCAGTTCACCAGCCAAATCGCCCATGCCGGGTTGGCTGGCCTCGGCATTGCCGCTCTTCTGCTCGGGCTCTTCGACCGGTGCCTGGGCCTTTCGAGCCGTGAGCATTTCATAGGCGGACTCACGGTCGATGGGTTTGTCGTAACGCCCGGCCTGGGGTGAGCTGCGTACCAGCGCGGCGCGCTCGCTGTCGTTCAGCGGACCAATGCGCGACTGCGGTGGAGCGATGGCCACGCGCTGGACCATGGCCGGTGTGCCCTTCTCTTCCAGGGTGCCCACCAGGGCTTCGCCAATCCCCAGTTCGGTGAGCACGGTCAGGGTGTCGAAAGCCGGGTTGGGACGGAAGCCATCGGCCACTGCGCGCAGGGACTTCTGCTCCTTCGCAGTGAAGGCGCGCAGACCGTGCTGGATGCGCAGGCCGAGCTGGGCCAGCACGTCATCGGGCAGGTCGCTGGGGGACTGGGTGACGAAGTAGACTCCAACGCCCTTGGAGCGGATCAACCGCACCACCTGTTCCAGACGTTCCTGCAATGCCTTCGGGGTACCGCTGAAGAGCAGGTGCGCCTCGTCGAAGAAGAGTGCCAGCACTGGCTTGTCGGCATCGCCGCGTTCGGGCAGTTGCTCGAAGAGCTCCGCCAGCAGCCAGAGCAGGAAGGTGGCGTAGACCTTGGGCGCTTCATGAACCAGGCGGCTGGCATCCAGCAGGTGGATGCGGCCACGGCCGTCCCGGTCGGGCTGGAGGATATCTTCCAGTTGCAGGGCCGGTTCACCGAACAGCGAATCGGCCCCCTGCTGTTCCAGGGTAGCCAGGCGCCGCAGCAGGGCCTGGGCGGAGGCGCCGGCGAACAGGGCGCGGTCTTCTCCAAGCAGCTCCGGATGATCCTTGAGGTGATTGAGCAGCACCTTGAGATCCTTCAGGTCGAGCAGCAGCAGGCCTTCGCGATCGGCTACCTGGAAGGCGGCATAGAGCGCGGCCTGCTGGCTGTCAGTCAGCTCCAGCAGGTTACCCAGCAGCAGCGGCCCCATTTCACTGAGGGTGGTGCGCAGTGGATGGCCGGTCTGTCCGGCAACGTCCCAGAGGGTGACCGGGTAGGCCTGGGGCCGGTGGCCCAGCCAGGGCATGGATGCGATGCGTTCGGCCACCTTGCCCTGGGGATTTCCCGGCGCACCAAGGCCGCAAAGATCACCCTTGATATCCGCCGCGAACACCGCCACGCCGGCATCGCTGAAGACCTCCGCAAGATGCTGCAGAGTCACCGTCTTGCCGGTGCCGGTAGCACCGGCGATCAGGCCATGGCGGTTGGCCAGTTTCATGGCCTGGGCGACGGCGTTGCCCTGCGGATCAGCGCCAAGCGTCAAGGACCGGGGTTCGGGCATTTTGCACTCCTCGAATTAAAGCTTTGATCGAATCCCGCCGATATATAAACCGACGTTTCTACTCAGTTTTTTCAGTACTCGCGTGCCGTAAAGACTGGTGCCTGACCCAACCGGACGCAAGCAAACATGATCAAAAACCTGCGGTTCAGCCACAAGATTCTGCTCGCCGCCTCCCTGGTGGTGATTGCAGCTTTCTCGCTGTTCACCCTGTACAACGATTACTTGCAAAGGAATGCGCTCCGTGACGACCTGGAAAACTATCTGCAGGAAATGGGCGATGTAACCGCCAGCAATATCCAGAACTGGCTTTCTGGCCGGATTCTGCTGGTGGAAAGCGTTGCCGAATCCCTTGCCGCCAACCCATCTGGCGACGCCGTACCCACCCTGCTGCAACAGCGGGCCCTGAGTTCCACCTTCGCTTTCACCTACTTCGGCACCCAGGACGGGCAATTCACCATGCGCCCGGACAGCGCCATGCCCGAAGGCTACGACCCACGTACCCGTCCCTGGTATCAAGGCGCCAAGAGTGCCGGCGGCACCACCCTCACCGAGCCCTACGTGGACGCGGCGACCGGCGAACTGATCATGACCATCGCCACGCCGGTGCAGTCCCTCGGCGTCGCCGGCGGTGACCTGAGCCTGCAGACCCTGGTGCAGATCATCAACGCCCTGGACTTCGACGGCATGGGCTACGCCTTCCTGGTCAGCGCCGACGGCAAGATCCTGGTGCACCCGAACAAGGACATGGTCATGAAGAGCCTGCGGGACATCTACCCGCAGAACACCCCGGCCATCAGCACCGGCTTCAGCGAAGTCGAAGTGGACGGCACCACCCGCATCCTCACTTTCGCTCCGGTGAAGGGCCTGCCGTCGGTGAACTGGTACATCGGCGTATCGGTGGACAAGGGCAAGGCCTACAGCATGCTCAGCGAGTTCCGCGCCTCGGCCATCGTTGCCACCGTGATTGCGGTGGTGATCATCATGATCCTGCTGGGCATGCTGATCCGCGTGCTGATGCAGCCCCTGCACACCATGGGGCGCGCCATGCAGGACATCGCCCAGGGTGAAGGCGACCTGACTCGCCGCCTGGCGATCCATACCCAGGATGAGTTCGGCGAACTGGCCAGCGCCTTCAACCGTTTCGTCGAGCGTATCCACGGCTCCATCAGCGAAGTGTCCTCGGCCACCAATCACGTGAACCAGGTGGCCAAGCTGGTGCTGAATGCCTCCAACTCGTCCATGAGCAACTCCGACGAGCAGGCCAATCGCACCAACAGCGTCGCCGCCGCGATCAACGAACTGGGCGCCGCCGCCCAGGAAATCGCCCGCAACGCCGCCGACGCCTCGCACCAGGCCTCCTCCGCGCGCACCCTGGCCGAGGATGGCCGTCAGGTGGTGGAGCGCACCATTGCCGCGATGAACGAACTGTCCGGGAAGATCCGCGCCTCCTGCGGCAACATCGAGACGCTGAACAGCAAGACGGTGAACATCGGCCAGATCCTCGAAGTCATCAAAGGCATCTCCGAACAAACCAACCTGCTGGCACTCAACGCCGCCATCGAAGCCGCCCGCGCCGGGGAAGCCGGCCGGGGCTTCGCCGTGGTGGCCGACGAAGTGCGCAACCTGGCCCACCGCACCCAGGAGTCGGCGCAGGAAATCCAGCAGATGATCGAGGAGCTGCAGGTCGGCGCGCGCGAGGCGGTCACCACCATGACCGAGAGCCAGCGCTACAGCGAGCAGAGCGTGGAGATCGCCAACCAGGCCGGCCAGCGCCTGGGCAGCGTGACCCAGCGCATCGGCGAGATCGACGGCATGAACCAGTCGGTGGCCACTGCCACCGAGGAACAGACCGCCGTGGTCGACTCGCTGAACATGGACATCACCGAGATCAACACCCTCAACCAGGAAGGCGTGGAGAACCTCCAGGCCACCCTGCGCGCCTGCGCCGACCTGGACCAGCAGGCCGCACGGCTGCAGCAACTGGTGGGGAGTTTCCGGATCTGACGGTGGGTGGTTGCTCATGTGGGGGCGAATTCATTCGCGAATGAATCAGCCCACAGCGGAAACAAGAAAGGCGCCCTAGGGCGCCTTTTTCTTTTCTTCCTCTTCCTGCACCTTGCGCCACAACTCGGCGGCCCCGGGAAACTCGGTGCCGTTCTCCTCGCTCAACTCATCCGGGTCGTAGCGCCGGACGCAGCCTTCGCCGAGGGTGGGAGGCGGGGTTGAGGTGGCGCGGTCACGCGGGTCGGCCATGGCAGGGTCCTCAGACTTCCGGAGGTTGTTCGGGGTCGTGCTGGGCGAACGCCTTCACCGCACGCAAGACATCGCGGCGACTGATCTGGCCGACCAGCACGCCCTCCTCCACCACAGGGAAACGCCGACGCTTGTCACGCAGGAAGCGTTGGCAGACTTCGATGATGTCGGTTTCAGGGGAAACGCTCTCGACCTGGGTGGCCATGTAGCTGCTGACGCTGCCGCCGACGGCGTCGAAATATGCGCCGGAGAGAATGCCACGCAAGCAGTCGCCGTCGGAGATCATGCCGATCAGGTGGCCCTGGGAGTCCACCACGGGAGCGCCGGATATCCGGTGCTCCAGCAGGCGGTCGATGGCCAGGAAAAGGTCGGTGTCGGACCTGAAGGTCACCAGGTGGCGAGTCATGT
This sequence comes from Pseudomonas sp. BN411, assembly GCF_029871235.1. Lineage (GTDB taxonomy): Bacteria > Pseudomonadota > Gammaproteobacteria > Pseudomonadales > Pseudomonadaceae > Metapseudomonas. The sequence continues at coordinate 105,759 of NZ_SSOM01000082.1, read as the reverse complement.
AGTCGCGCACCTTGATGGACTTGAGCATGGGGCGGGCTCCTCTGCCGGGTGACCGGAGCGGATGCCCGCCGAAGGCATCAGTTGAACACGACGGTCTTGTTGTCGTGCACCAGCACCCGGTCTTCAAGGTGATAGCGTAGCCCACGGGACAACACCATCTTTTCCACATCCTTGCCGAAGCGAACCATGTCTTCGACGCTGTCGCGATGGGTCACACGCACCACGTCCTGCTCGATGATCGGGCCGGCATCCAGCTCCTCGGTGACGTAGTGGCAAGTGGCGCCGATCAGTTTCACGCCGCGCAGCGAAGCCTGGTGGTACGGCTTGGCGCCGACGAAGGACGGCAGGAAGCTGTGGTGGATGTTGATCACCTGGTGGGCGTAACGCTGGCACAGCTCGGGCGGGAGGATCTGCATGTAGCGGGCGAGCACCACGGTATCGGCGTTGTGCGCTTCCACCAGACGGGAAACCTCGTCGAAGGCCGGCTGCTTGTTCTTCGGGTCCACCGGAACATGGAAGTACGGAATGCCGTGCCACTCCACCATGCTGCGCAGGTCGTCGTGGTTGGCGATCACGCAGGGAATCTCGCAATCCAGTTCGCCGCTGTGCCAGCGGTGCAGCAGGTCGGCCAGGCAGTGGGAGTCGCGGCTGGCCATCAGCACCACGCGCTTCTTCACTTCGGAGTCGGTAATGCGCCATTCCATCGAGAACTCGCGGGCGATGGGCGCAAAGGCTTGGCGGAAACCGTCCAGATCGAAGGGCAAGGAGTCAGCACGGATTTCATGGCGCATGAAGAACCAGCCGCTCTGATTATCCGAGTGATGACTGGCCTCGGTAATCCAGCCGTTGTAGGTAGCCAGGAAGTTACTGACCTTGGCTACGATGCCGACGCCGTCCGGACAGGCAATCACCAGACGAAATGTGCGCATTTGGGAACACTCCAGAGACTTCGCAAAGGCGGCCATTCTAGCCAGTACGCGCAAAAACTTCAGTAACCTCGTGGCCTCCAGCGGATTGCCGCTGATCGCGGAACAACACAAGACAGGCAAACTAAGGGCTGAAGCTGGAGCTCGATATAGCGAGTATTCCTGGCGCAATTACGCATTAGAGGGGCCATGGGACTAGTATGAAAGTAGAAGTCGCCAACAATGCGTACAAAACTTTTCCTGCTTATTTACTTGCAGATAATCGCTGTCTATTATTGCTGACACTTCGCAATCGCAAGTCAACGCACGATTCCAACAAGGGACGCCGACATGTCGCTGATCAACGAATACCGGGCAACGGAAGAAGCCATCAAGGAGCTCCAAGAGCGCCTGAAGAACCTGTCCCAGGACGACAAGCTGAAGAAAGAACTGGAGTTCGAAGGCAAACTGCGCACTCTGATGGGTGAATATCAGAAGTCCCTGCGCGACATCATTGCCCTGCTCGATCCGGATGCCCGCTCCGCCAAGGCTCCGCGTGCCGCCAAGGCCGCTGCAGGCGGCAGCAAGCGCGCCCGCAAGGTCAAGCAGTACAAGAACCCGAATACCGGTGAAGTCATCGAAACCAAGGGTGGCAACCACAAGACTCTGAAAGAGTGGAAAGCCAAGTGGGGCGCCGACGCCGTTGAAGGTTGGGCCACCATCCTGGGCTAAGCCTTCGGTAATAAAGAACGCCAGCATCTGCTGGCGTTTTTTATTGGCCGGGGAAAAGCCCCGAAAAGTTTCCGGGGCGTTTATCGCAACTGATAGCGCTGTCCCAGTTCCGTGGCATATCGGCGCCACTCCAGCAAGATCGCCTGTTGTGCCGGCTCTGCTTTGGCCTGGAATTCATCCAGCGCCAGGAAAAAACTCTCCAGGGTATTAGGCGCCCCGAATTCCGGGCTTTTCAGCCGATTTCTACAAAACTCTTCCCAACGCGACCGGTCAGTCTCCGACAAAGTTTCAGGAAAGTTTCTTGCGCGGTAACGGAACAGCAATTCCGGCAGACGCGGGTCGTCGAACGGCCAGTTCTCCCGGGACAGCCGTTGCGGATCGGCGCGTCGCACTTGTTCGCAGAGTCGACGATCGCGATCACCGAGAAATCCGTCATACAACTGCTGCTCCGGATCATCCGGCGAAGCGAACTCTTCTTCCGCATAAATAACCGGCAACTTCTCTTGCCACACGGCAGATTGCGCAGTGAGTAGCGCGGCGCGGCGCTGGCAGAGTTCCAGATCCACGCCAAGCCGCTGGCGATCGTCCTCACGCAGCACGCCGAGGGGCGCCACCACCGGACAGCGGTTGATGTGCAACAGCTTCAGCGGCACCGGCAGCTCGCCTTCGGCCAGTTCGTCACGACGGGTGTAGAGACGCCGGCGCAGGGTTTCCCCGTCCTGCTCCAGCAGGGGGGCCGGGTCCGACTGCAGGTCGAGCACGATCAGCGCATTGCGATTGCGCGGATGCCAGGCCAGCGGCAGCACCACTGCCAGGTAATGACGTTCGCCGGAGAAGCGTCCGGAAATGTGCACCAGCGGCTGCAGCAGGCGAACCTGTTCCTGCACTTTGTGCTTGCTGCGCAACTGATAGAGGTAATCAAAGAGCTTCGGCTGACGCTCACGCAGCAGGCGCGCCAGGGCGATGGTCGCGCGAACGTCGGAGAGTGCATCGTGGGCCTGGCCATGGTCGATGCCGTTGGCCGCCGTGAGCAACTCCAGGCGCAGGCTGACGCGTCCGTCCTGCTGCGGCCATTCGATGCCTTCCGGGCGCAGGGCATAGGCGGTACGCACCAGGTCGATCAGGTCCCAGCGGCTGTTGCCGCCTTGCCACTCGCGGGCGTATGGATCGTAGAAGTTGCGATAGAAGCTGTAGCGGGTGACCTCGTCGTCGAAACGCAGGGTGTTGTAACCAGCGCCGCAGGTGCCCGGCAGTGACAGCTCGGCATGCACCCGGTGCATGAACTCCGCCTCGCCCAGCCCCTTCTCCGCCAAGGTGCCGGGCAGGATGCCGGTAACGAGGCAGGCCGCCGGATGGGGCAGGATGTCGTCGCTGGGCTTGCAGTAGAGATTGATCGGTTCGCCGATCTCGTTGAGCGACTCGTCGGTGCGAATGCCGGCCACCTGCAGCGGTCGGTCGCAGCGCGGATTGATGCCGGTGGTTTCGTAGTCGTGCCAGAAGATGCTGGAAGTCACGGCGTCCCCCTTGTTCGTGAGCGGGCCAGTCTAACACCGGGCCGAACGCGGCAACGGCGCCGAACTGGGCCGGAAACTTCGCCATTCGCCGTCTTGCTGGCCGGTTTGCCGCAAGCCTAGAATCGCCGCCACTGGATGATCGACCCCGACAAGGACTGCCCCATGCCCGCGCCTACCGCCCCCCGCGCCGACGCCCGCGCGCCATTCGCCTTGTCGAATTCCCCAATCCCTTCACAGCATGCGGGCTGAGTCCTCCCTGCCCGGTTGCCTGGATACCAGCCGCTCGCTAGCATCTGGCTTTCCCCTTGGCGCCCAGCCGATGCCCGCACCCCGATCCGGTTCCCATCCCGCCGATTCCCAGGCCCAGCCGCTGGACACCCGCTACCAGGTCGAAACACCGGAAGGCATCGACCTGGTCCTGCGTCCGGCCGGCCTGCTGCCACGCGCCCTGGCCTATGCCATCGACCTGGCGATTCGCGGTGCGATCATGCTGGTCCTGTTCATCGCCCTGGCCCTGCTCGGGCAGCTCGGTATGGGCCTGGGGCTGATCCTCATGTTCCTGCTCAACTGGTGGTACATGGTGCTGTTCGAAGTGCTCAACCAGGGCCGCTCGCCGGGCAAGCAGGTGATGGGCCTGCGTGTGGTGCATGACGACGGCACGCCCGTGGGCTGGTCCTCCTCCCTGGTGCGCAACCTGCTGCGCTTCGTCGACCTGCTGCCCTTCGCCTACACCCTGGGCGCCCTCAGCTGCCTGCTGCACCCGACGTTCAAGCGCCTGGGGGACATTGCCGCCGGCAGCCTGGTGGTCTACCGCGACGAGAAGAGCCAGCGCCCGACATTGCCGGATGCCGAGCCGGAGCGCGCGCCCTTCTCCCTGACCCTTGCCGACCAGCGCGCCCTGCTCAGCTTCGCCGAGCGCCAGGCCAGCCTGTCCCCAGCCCGCCGCGCCGAGCTCGCCGGCATCCTTGCCGAACCGCTTTCCGTACCGGCGGAACAGGCGCAGGCGCGCATCAATGGCATCGCACGCGGCCTGCTGGGGTCGGAGTCGCCATGAAACAGAATCTCTTCGAACGCCAGCACCGGGCCAACTGGAAGGCCTTCGCCGAGCAACTCGAACGTCTTGAACGCGGCAAGGCCGACGCCCGTACCTGCGAAACCTTCTCCGCCGACTACCGGCAGGTGTGCCAGCAGTTGGCCCTGGCCCAGGAGCGCGGCTACAGCAGCCATCTGGTGGAACACCTGCAGCAATTGGCCATGCGCGGCCACCAGCAGTTCTATCGCCATCGCAGCCATCTCGGCGCGCGCTTGCTGGGCTTCCTGCTCGGAGGCTTCCCGCGCCTGGTACGCAGCCAGTGGCGCAGCATCGCCGCCGCCAGCCTGCTGTTCTACGGCAGCCTTCTGCTGATGGGCCTGCTGGTGCACAACTGGCCGGAGCTGGTCTACAGCGTGCTGGACCCGGAACAGGTGTCGTCGATGGAATCCATGTACGACCCGGACGCCCGGCGCATCGGCCCCATGAGCGAGCGTGACTCGGGGGACGACTGGATGATGTTCGGCCACTACATCATGAACAACATCGGTATCGCCTTTCAGACCTATGCCGGCGGCCTGCTCTTCGGGGTCGGCAGCCTGTTCTTCCTGCTATTCAACGGCCTGCATATCGGCGCCGTCGCCGGCCACCTGACCCAGATCGGCTTCGGCGAAACCTTCTGGTCCTTCGTCGTCGGCCACGGCGCCTTCGAGCTCACCGCCATCGCCTTTGCCGGCGCCGCCGGCCTGCAGTTGGGCTGGGCCCTGCTCGCTCCCGGCCGCCTGCCCCGTGGCGAGGCCCTGCGCCTGGCTGCCGGGCGCAGCGTGCAGTTGGTGGCCGGGGTGATCCTGCTGTTGGTGATCGCCGCATTCGTCGAGGCCTACTGGTCGTCCATGACGCTGGTGACGCCGCAGATGAAATACCTGGTGGGCGCGGGCCTGTGGCTGCTGGTCGCGCTCTATTTCGGCCTGGTGGGACGGAGGACGCATGCGCCTGACTGACGCCAGCGTCGCCATCCGCCCACGCAGCGCCTGGGAGGCCATGGACCTCGGCGTGCTGCTGGCGCGCCGCCACGCCGGCCTGCTGATGGCCAGCTGGGCCATCGCCACCTTCCCGGTATTCGCCCTGCTCACCCTCGTCTGCTGGAACTACCCAGGACTCGCGGTATTCCTTTTCTGGCTGCTCAAGCCCGCCTACGAGCGGCTGCCGCTGTACATCCTGTCCCGCGCCCTGTTCGGCGACACGCCAAGCCTCAAGGAAGCCCTGCGCGCCTACCCACGCCTGCTCAAGCCGCAATTGCTCGCCAGCCTCACCTGGCGCCGCCTGAGCACCACCCGCAGCTTCGACCTGCCGGTGCTGCAACTCGAAGGACTTTCCGGGCAAGCGCGCAGCCAACGTCTGGTGGTGCTGGGCCAGCGTGATGCGGGCGGCGCCACCTGGCTGACGGTCATCGGCGTACACCTGGAGTCGGCCCTCTGGTTCGGACTGCTCACCTTGCTCTACCTGATGCTGCCCCAGCAGGTGGCCATCGACTGGGACTGGCAGAAGCTGCTGGAAATGGCCTCAGGCGAATGGCTCTGGCTGGAACACCTGTCCAACAGTCTCTACGTCCTGGTGCTGATGATCTGGGGACCGGTCTATGTCGCCTGCGGCTTCACCCTCTACCTGAACCGCCGCACGTCCCTGGAAGGCTGGGACATCGAACTGCAATTCCGTCGCTTGCGCCAGCGCCTGACCGGCACCGCGTACGCCCTGCTGCTGGGCCTTGGCCTGCTGCTCAGCCAACTGCCGCAACCGGCCATGGCCGAAGATGCGCCCGCCCTCTGCCTCGCACCCCTGGCCTACCTCGACGGCCCGGACGCCGAGCGCCTCACCCACCAGGCACTCACCAGCCAGGCCGCGAAGGACAACATCACCACGCTGCTCGACGCTGCGCCCTTCCAGAACCGCGAAACCGTCACCCGCTGGCGCCTGGGCGATGAAAACGCCGACAAGGAAGTGAAACCCGAAGACGTAGAAGGCTGGGCCGAGTTCATCCGCAACCTGTTCAAGCTGGCCGAGTACGCCAAGAGCCTGGACAGCGTCGCCCTGGTGATCAAAGTGCTGCTCTGGGGCGTGCTGATCAGCCTCGTCGCCCTGCTGGTCTGGCGTTATCGCGACTGGCTCAGCGCCTTTGCCGGCCGCCTGGGCCTGCCCCAGCGCCGCCCGCGTGAAGCCCCTGCCGTGCTGTTCGGCCTCGAACTCGCACCGGAAAGCCTGCCCGACGACGTGGCAGGCGAAGCCGAACGCCTCTGGGCCAGCCAGCCCCGCGAGGCCCTCGGCCTGCTCTATCGCGCCCTGCTCAGCCGCCTGCTGCACGACTTCCGCCTGCCCCTCAGGCAATCCCACACCGAAGGCGAAGTGCTGCAACTGGTGCTTCGTCTGGAGAACAGCGAACTGGAAGGCTTCAGCCGGACCCTCACCGGCCACTGGCAGAACCTCGCCTATGGCCACCGTCTGCCCGCCACCGAACTGCGCCAGGGACTCTGCGATGGCTGGCGGCGCCTGTTCGCCAGCGGAGCCGCGCAATGAACCTGCGTCCGCGTTTCCTCATTGGCGCCGGACTGTTCCTGCTGCTGGGACTGATCGCAATCTACGTCGCCGGCCGCCTGCAGCCTTACCAGGACACCGTCGAACACGGCCCGTCACCCGAGGTGCAGGGCAACCCCTATCTGGCGGCCGAATACTTCCTGCGCAAGCAAGGCCTGCAGGTGAACCGCGCCGACGGCCTGGAAGTGCTCGACACCCTGCCCAGCGCCGGCAACACCCTGTTGCTGCTCGGCAGCCGTTCGCGCATGACCCCGCGCCAGGCCAATCGCTTGCTGGAATGGGCGAGCAAGGGCGGCCACCTGCTATTCATCGTCGAGCGCCTCTACGACGAGAAGGAAGGCAAGAGCGGTGACCTGCTGGCCGACCGTCTTGGCATCCAGCAGTACGAAGCCCGCGATCTCGAAGAAGACGAAAGCACGGAACCGGAGGAGCCCGAAGAGCCGGAAGGCCTGCGCGCCGAGGAACGGCCGGAGGATGCCGCACCCTCCCAGGACGAAGAGACCGATGCCGAGAACGATCCCTTCCCCGAACTGACCAAGCTCTACCTGGAAAACGAGCAGGCACCGGCCTACGCCAGCTTCGACACGGATTTCCACCTCTACGACAGCCAGAACCGCGCCCACGCCTGGGCCAACAGCGCCAAGGCCACCCACATGCTGCAGCTGAACCACGGCGACGGACTGGTCACCGTGGTCACCGATGGCTGGATCTGGCAGAACCGCGATATCGACCAGTACGACAACGCCTGGCTGCTCTGGTACCTCACCCAGGACAGCGCCGTCACCCTGCTCTACCGCGCCGAACGCGATGGCCTGGCCACCCTGCTCGGGCAGAACTTCCCCGAGGCCCTGCTGGCCCTTGCCTTGCTCATCGCCCTGGTCCTCTGGCACGTCGGCCAGCGCCAGGGGCCTTTGCAGGCACCGGCCAGCCGCGCTCGCCGGCAATTGGAAGAACACTTGCGCGGCAGCGCCGACTTCCTGCTCCGCCGCAGCGGCCAGGTCAGTCTGCTGCAAGGCCTGCAGCGGGATATCCAGCGCCGCGCACGGCATCGCCATCCCGGATTCGAACGGCTCCCCGTGGCCGAGCAGTGGCAGGTGCTGGGCCGCCTGACCCGCCTGCCGCCCAGCGCCATCAGCCAGGCCATGCGGCCGTTGCCCAAGCAACGTCTCACCGCCGCCGATTTCACCCGCCAGGTCGCCCACCTGCAAACCCTCAGGAATGCCCTATGACGAGCGAACAGATTTCCGATCCGTCGCAAGCCGAAGCCGCCAGCTCCGCGGCGACCTCCACCGCCACCCAGCGCCAGCGCGCCAGCCAGCTTGCCCAGGCACTGCGCCTTGAACTGCAGAAGGCCGTGGTCGGCCAGATCGCTGTGATCGACGACGTGCTCACCGCCCTGCTGGCCGGCGGCCACGTACTGGTGGAAGGCGTGCCGGGCCTTGGCAAGACCCTGCTGGTGCGGGCTCTCGCGCGCTGCTTCGGCGGTGAGTTCTCGCGCATCCAGTTCACCCCCGACCTGATGCCCAGCGATGTCACTGGCCACGCCGTGTACGACATGCAGAGCGAGCAGTTCAAGCTGCGCAAGGGGCCGGTGTTCACCAACCTGCTGCTGGCGGACGAGATCAACCGCGCCCCGGCCAAGACCCAGGCCGCCCTGCTGGAAGTGATGCAGGAGCGCCAGGTCACCCTGGAAGGCCGCGCCCTACCGGTTCCCCAGCCGTTCCTGGTGCTGGCGACCCAGAACCCAATCGAGCAGGAAGGCACCTATCCCCTGCCGGAAGCCGAGCTCGACCGTTTCATGCTCAAGCTGCGCATGGACTACCCGGCCGCCGACGAAGAAATCAGCCTGGTGCGTCAGGTCACCCGTTCGGCCCGCGCGGACATGCTCGACGTGGCGCCGCTGCGCACCCTGATCCAGGCTCGCGACGTGATTGCCCTGCAGAAGATCGCCAGCGAATTGCCGGTGGATGACCAGGTGCTCGACTACGCCGTGCGCCTGGCCCGCGCTACCCGCAGCTGGCCGGGCCTGGCCATGGGTGCCGGACCACGCGCCTCCATCGCCCTGGTCCGTGGCGGTCGCGCCCGCGCGCTGCTGCGCGGCGGCGACTTCGTGCTGCCGGATGACGTCAAGGGCTGCGCCCTGGCCGTCCTGCGCCACCGCGTACGTCTGTCGCCGGAGCTGGATATCGAAGGCCTGTCGGTAGACCAGGTGCTCCAGCAGATCCTCGACCAGGTGCCGGCGCCGCGCCTATGAAGCCGTCCCGCGCACTGCTCGCGCTGGTAGCCGGACTCTTCGGTCTGGCCCTGTTGCTCGGTGCCCTGCCGGCGCTGGGTGTCGACCTGCCGGCGCAGTTGCAGCCGCTCTGGTGGGGCCTGCTCTGCGCCCTGCTTCTACTCGGCCTGCTCGACGCCATCTGGCTACGCCGGCTGCCTTCGCCACGCCTGGAACGTGCGCTGCCGGGTAACCTCGCGCTGGGCCGCTGGAGCGACGTGCGCCTCACCCTGCATCACGGCTACGGGCGCTCCCTGAACGTCGGCGTGTTCGACCAGGTGCCCGCCGCCATGGACTTCGAACCCCTGCCCCAGCAGGTGGCCCTGCATCCCGGCGAACACACCGAATTCGGCTATCGGGTGCGACCGCTCAAGCGTGGTCATTTCCACTTCCCCGCCTGCGAATTGCAGCTGCCCAGCCCACTGGGCCTGTGGCGGCACAAACGGGTGCTCGACCTCCCAGGAGAGGCACGCGTCTATCCGGACTTCGCCCGTCTTTACGGCGCCCAGTTGAAGGCGGTGGACGACTGGCTCAGCCAGCTCGGCGTGCGCCAACGCCCGCGCCGCGGTCTCGGTCTGGAATTCCATCAGCTGCGGGAATTCCGCGATGGCGACACGCTGCGCCAGATCGACTGGAAAGCCACCGCCCGCAAGCGCACACCCATCGCCCGCGAATACCAGGACGAACGCGACCAGCAGATCGTTTTCCTCCTCGACTGCGGCCGCCGCATGCGCAGCCAGGACGGCGACCTTTCGCACTTCGACCACGCCCTCAATGCCAGCCTGCTGCTCAGCTACGTGGCCCTGCGACAGGGCGATGCGGTGGGTCTGTCCACCTTCGCCGCCGAACGCGACCGCTTCGTGCCGCCCGTGAAGGGCCCGGCCCAGCTGAACGTACTGCTTAATGGCGTCTACGACCTGGACAGCACCTTGCGCCCGGCCGACTTCAGTGCCGCCGCCGAAGCCCTGCTCGCCCGCCAGCGGCGCCGCGCCCTGGTGGTACTGGTCAGCAACCTGCGCGACGAAGACGATGCCGAGCTGTTCAGCGCCGTGAAGCGCCTCGGCCGCCAGCATCGCCTGCTGGTGGTCAGCCTGCGCGAGGAAATCCTCGACAGCCTGCGCCATACCCCAGTGCAAGGCTTCGATGACGCCCTCGCCTACTGCGGCACGGTGAACTATCTCAACGCCCGCAACAGCCTCCACGAACGCCTCGCCGCCCACGGTGTGCCGGTGCTGGACGCCCGCCCCAGCGAGCTGGGCCCGCAGCTGGTGAGCCGTTATCTGGCGTGGAAGAAGGCTGGGGCGCTGTAGTCCACGGGGCAGCGCATTCGGCCCGTAGGTTGTGGCAGAGCTACGCGAAGCCCAACATGCGGAGTCACGGTCAACCTCGTTGGGCTTCGCTGCGCTCTGCCCAACCTACAAGAGCCCCTCCCCCAACCCTCTCCCGCGAGTGGGAGAGGGGCAGTTCGAGCGTGGGCCCAGCGCCGCGCATCCGGCCCGTAGGTTGTGGCAGAGCTACGCGAAGCCCAGCATGCGGAGTCACGGTCAACCTCGTTGGGCTTCGCTGCGCTCTGCCCAACCTACAAGAGCTCCTCCCCCAACCCTCTCCCGCAAGTGGGAGAGGGGCAGTTCGAGCGTGGGCCCAGCGCCGCGCATCCGACCGTA
>NZ_SSOM01000082.1:0-95003 GCF_029871235.1 Pseudomonas sp. BN411 | reverse complement strand
CCCGCAAGTGGGAGAGGGGCAGTTCGAGCGTGGGCCCAGCGCCGCGCATCCGACCGTAGGTTGTGGCAGAGCTACGCGAAGCCCAACATGTGGAGTCACGCTCAACCTCGTTGGGCTTCGCTGCGCTCTGCCCAACCTACAAGAGCCCCTCCCCCCAAACCTCTCCCGCAAGTGGGAGAGGGGCAGTTCGAGCGTGGGCCCAGCGCCGCGCATCCGACCGTAGGTTGGGCAGAGCTGCGCGAAGCCAAACATGCGGAGTCACGGTCAACCTCGTTGGGCTTCGCTGCGCTCTGCCCAACCTACAAGAGCCCCGCCCCCCAAACCTCTCCCGCAAGTGGGAGAGGGTGTTGTAGGTGCCAGCGCGCAGCCTTGGCACTTTCCCTGTGGGGGCGAATTCATTCGCGAGATGGATTGGCACCGAGCCCACCGACATCCCCCCGCCCCAGCCCTCTCCCTCAATGGAGAGGGAGCTGTCCGAGCGAGCTCCAATCGCAGTGTTCTGCCTGTAGGGGCGAATTCATTCGCCAAGGAGGCCGCAGGTCTCCCCTTCCCTGCCCCAAAGAAAAAGGCGAAGCACCTGGCTTCGCCTTTTTTCATTCCACTCGACCTCAGTGGTGCTTGCGCGGCACCGACTTGAGCAGTTCGGTGGGGGGCATTTCGCAGTTGATCTTGCGGCCCAGCAGCTCCTCGATCGGCGGCAGGGCGAAGGCATCGTCCTCGCCAGCGAAGCTGATGGAGGTACCGCTGGCGCCTGCGCGGCCGGTACGACCGATGCGGTGCACGTAGTCGTCCGGGTCTTCCGGCAGGGTGAAGTTGATCACGTGGCTGATGCCATCGATATGGATGCCACGGCCGGCGACATCGGTGGCCACCAGGACGCGAATCTTGCCTTCGCGGAAGCCTTCCAGAGTCTTGATGCGCTTGTGCTGAGGCACGTCACCGGACATCTGGGCGGCGCTGATGCCGTCCCTGGTCAGGCGTTCCTCGATGCGACGCACTTCGTCCTTGCGGTTGGCGAAGACCATCACCCGCTCCCAGTTGTTCTGAGCAACCAGGTTGTAGAGCAGCTTGTACTTGTCGCTGCTGGCCACGGCGTAGACGTGCTGTTCGACGGTCTCGCTGGCGACGTTCTCCGGCTCGATCTCGACGATGGCCGGATCGACGGTCCACTGCTTGGCCAGGTTCATCACGTCTTCGGTGAAGGTGGCGGAGAACAGCAGGGTCTGGCGTTCGCCCTTGAACGGCGTCTGGCGGATGATCTGGCGCACCTGCGGGATGAAGCCCATGTCGAGCATGCGGTCAGCTTCGTCCAGAACCATCACCTCGACCATGTCCAGGTGCACTTCGCCGCGCTGGTTGAAGTCCAGCAGGCGGCCAGGGGTGGCGACCAGGATGTCGCAGAAGCGGGATTCCAGCTGCCTGAGCTGTTTGTCGAAGTCCATGCCGCCAACGAAGCTCATGACGCTGAGGCCGCTGTACTTGGTCAGCGCCTGGGCGTCCTTGGCGATCTGCACCACCAGCTCGCGGGTCGGCGCGATGATCAGCGCACGCGGCTCGCCCATATAGCGCTCTTTCGGCGGCGGGGTCTGCAGCAGCTGGGTGATGGTGGAGATGAGGAAGGCAGCGGTCTTGCCGGTACCGGTCTGCGCACGACCGATGGCGTCCTTACCCTTGAGGGTATGGCCGAGGACCTGGGCCTGGATCGGAGTGCAATAGGGGAAACCCAGATCGTGGATGGCGTGCATCAGCGTCGGATCGAGGTTGAAGTCGTGGAAGCGGGTCTTGCCTTCCTGAGGCTCCACCGCGAAGTCTTCGAGCTTCCAGTTATCAACAGGGCGCGCAGCCTTGGCCGGGCGCTCGCGGCGCGGCTTGTCGGATTTGGGCTTGTCGCTGCGGGGCTTTTTCTCACCGCGGGGTGGGCGTTCGCTGGAGCCTTCGGCCTTTTCGCCTGCTTCGCGAGGCGCTTTCTTCGGTGTGGCCGGACGCTCTTCCTTTTCGGCGCGGGCGGGGGCTGGAGCGGTGGGGGCGGGGCTGGCCTGCGGCTCTTCACCCTTGCTGAATATCTTCTTGAGTGCTTTGAGCACGGTGGTCTCGTCGATTGATTAAGGAATGAACGGCCGCCAGTGTAAAGCAAGATGCCCGCAGGGCGAAGAGCTGCGGGCATTTGAGGGCTTGACTTGGACTAAGGAAGCGTCTCCAGCAGCAGTCGGCGGACGTTTCCGCCCATGATGGCGGCGATGTCTGACTCACTGAAGCCGGCTTCCTTCAGGCCCTGGGTCAGTTGCGCCAGGCCGCTGGTGTCGAAGGGCGTATGCACCGCACCGTCGAAGTCCGAGCCCAGCGCCACATGCTGCACGCCGACCTTGTCGGCGACATAGCGGATGGCCTTGACGATGGCCTTGACCGAAGTTTCGCAGACGGCGGTATCCCAGTAGCCGATACCGATCACTCCGCCAGTGGCGGCGATGCGCTGGATATGCGCGTCGGTAAGGTTGCGGGTACCCGGGCAGGTGCCCTCGACGCCGGTATGGGAGACCAGCACCGGACGCTCGGTCATGTTCAGCACGTCGTCGATCAGTGCGCGGGAGGCGTGGGCCAGGTCCACCAGCATCTTTTTCTCTTCCAGGCGGGCGATCACCCGGCGACCGAAGGGCGTCAGCCCGCCCTTCTCCAGGCCATGGGCGGAACCACCCACTTCGTTATCGAAGAAGTGAGTCAGGCCCATGATGCGGAAACCCGCGTCGTACATGCGGTCGACGTTCTCCAGCTTGCCTTCCAGCGGATGCAGGCCTTCGGTGGCGAGGATGGCGGCGACCTGGTTCGGGTCCTTTTCCCAGGCGGCGAGGTAGCGGGCGAAGTCGTCGCGGCTGCGCACCAGGGTCAGCTTGCCCTGGCTGCCGGCGGCGGCTTCCTCGAGCCTCTTGCCCTGATAGAGCGCGCGCTCCAGCAGGCTGTGCCAGGTTGCGCGGGGCCAGCGCTGGGCCATGGCCAGCAGGGTGATGTTGTCGGAGTCGGAACCATTGCGCTCGTAGTTGAGGCCGCGCGGGGTTTTGGTCACCGTGGAGAACACCTGCAGGCCGACATGCCCTTCAAGCAGGCGCGGCAGGTCGCTGTGGCCGAAGTCATGGCGATCCAGCAGGTTGCGGCTCCACAGCAAGGCATCGTCGTGCAGGTCGGCGACGAACAGCGTCTTGTGCAGGTTCTCGGCCTCATCCGAGGCGTGATAGGGCGGCGGCGATTCCACCGTGTTCATCTCGCGGTCGAGTAACACCGGCAAGTAGAAGAAAATCCCCAGGCCAACGGCCACCAGCAATAGCAAAGCGATCAGAAGTTTGCGCATGTCCAGCTTTCCGGCTGTCTTGTAGTGAACGGACTCTAGCAAACAGACGTTTGAGCGGACGGGAAATCCAGGGCCTGCCTCATTTGGGGAAACACCCGCGAGGCTCAGCTACCCGTTCAGTCGATTACGCCCATCGTGCTTGGCCTGGTAGAGCGCGCTGTCGGCCCGAGCGATCAGGCCTTGCAGGCTGTCCGGTTGCTGCATCTCAGCCATGCCGATGGAAACGGTCACGCCGGGCAGCACGCCCAATGGGGAATAGAAGGAGGCGATCTGCTCCAGGCTGGAGCGCAGCCGCTCACCGATAGTGCGCGCCTCATCGCCGTTGATCTCCGGTAGCAGGATGACGAACTCCTCGCCGCCGTAGCGCGCCATGCTGTCCTTGGGCCGCAGCTGGTTGCGCAGGGTGTGGGAGACCAGGCAGAGCGCGTAGTCGCCGGCCAGGTGGCCGTGGCGATCGTTGTAGGCCTTGAAATGGTCCACATCCAGCATGAGCATCGACAGCGGCTGCTCGTTGAAGGCACAGCGGGTGCTTTCGCGCTGAAAGATCTGCTCCAGCCAGCGACGATTGAAGAGCCCGGTGAGGGTGTCGATCTTGGCGTTCTGTTCGGTGTCGAGAATGATCCGGTTGCCCTGGCGCACACGCTCGCAGAGCAACTCCAGCAGGTTCTGCATCAACTGCGGCGACTGCTGGAACAGGCTAACCAGGGACTGCCGGTGCAGGCGCAATACGGTAGTGGGCTCGCTGGCCACCACGTAGGCCGAAGGATGGTCGTTGTCGATGAAGCTGATCTCGCCGGCGCACTCGCCCGCTTCGATGGTGCTCACCGGATTGTTGTCCAGCGAACCGAGATAGACCTTCAGCCGCCCGCTCACCACCAGATAGAGGTGCTGATTGCGGTTGAACGGCGACAGCACAACCTCCCCTGCCTCCAGATCGCAGGCACGGAATTCCTTGAGCAACTGCGCGAGACAGTTCGCGGTGACGTTCTGGAACAGACGCAGTCGGCTCAGCAGAGCCAAGTCTTCTTGCCAGTGGACATGCTTCATGGCTGCAACGCCTCGGATGGCAGTCGAAGCGGACGACACCGCTAACGATCCTTGTCTCAGCTGTAAACCCGGTGTGACAGTATTCCCACACTTTTTACCTGACAATGCCCACCTAAAGTTGGGCCGACAGACGGCAGGATAACGGTAAGGAACGCGACGATTACTGATATTCGCCACAATTTCGCAACAGTTTTCCGGGCGCGCAAAAATGCCCCGAGCCGCTGCGGGCGGTTCGGCGCGAGAGTTGCGAATGTTGCACAGCGCAGAAGGCCGCCCCGTGAGGCGGCCTTCGACAGCCAGTATAGATGGCCTCAGGCCAGCAGGCGGAACTTCACCGCGTAGCCGGCCATGCGGGCTTCCAGCTTGGCCCGCAGCGACTCATCCAGCCCCGGCACGCGGATCTCGGCAACCTGGCCGTGGCGATCGTCGTTGACCACTTCCACCGTCACGCCCGGCGCTATGGCGCCCAGCACCTGCTCCAGCACACGGCGGGTGGCGTCGAAACGCAGTGTCGGCTTGAAGGTCTTGCCCACGGCGGTGACCGGAATGGCGTCGATGATCCAGACATCCTTGGGCACCGCTGCGCGCTCGGGTACATGCTGGGCGGCATGCGCCAGCAGTTCGGCCTCGCTGACGCTGGCGCCGGGCTTGAGCTGCACATAGGCCACCGGCAGTTCGCCGACCTTGTCGTCCGGCTTGCCGACGGCGGCGGCCATGGCCACGGCGGGATGGCGGTGCAGGGCCTCTTCGATCATCTGCGGGTCGATGTTGTGGCCGCCGCGAATGATCAGGTCCTTGCTGCGGCCGGTGAGCCAGATGTAGCCATCGGCATCCATCCGCCCGAGATCACCGGTATTGAACCAGTCGCCATCGACCCAGATGTCCTTGTTCCTGCTGGCTTGCAGGTAGCCGTTGAACACGGTCACGCCGCGCACACAGAGGTTGCCGATCTCGTTCTGTTCGGCATCACGCAAGTAACTACCCTGCTCGTCGAGCACTGCGACCTTCACCTGGCAATAGGGCATGCGCATGCCAATGGAGCCGGGCCGGCGCTCGCCGTGGGCGGGGTTGCCACAGGTGCCGCAGGTGGCCTCGGTCAGGCCGTAGCCTTCGATCAGTTTGAGGCCGGTCTTGGCCTCGAATTGGCGGATCAGTTCCACCGGCATGGGCGCGGCGCCGCATAGGGCATAGCGCAGGCTGGACAGGTCGTGCCCCTCGCTGGGCACCTGCAACAGGCCCGCGTAGATGGTCGGCACGCCGCTGAAGAAACTCACCCGGTAGCGCTCGATGACTTTCCAGAAGTTCTGGATCAGCCGCGTATTGCGATAGCCCTGAGGCGTGGCAATGAGGAATTCGGCACCCGCGAAGATCGGGGCGAGGCCGGTGACCATCACGCCATTGACGTGGAACAGCGGCAGGCCGCAGAGGGTGTTGTCGCCCTCCCCCAGGTTGATGGCGTAGGCCAGGATCATCGCCATGGCCACTTCGTTGCGATGGCTGTGGGGCGCCAGCTTGGGCGTGCCGGTGGTGCCGCCGGTATGGAAGTAGGAGGCGACGTCATCCGGCGCGATCACCCGGCCGCTCTGCAGGTGGTCGGCGGGGAAGCGGTCGAGCAGTTCGTCGAAGTCCAGCACGCCTTCCGGTAGCAGGCCGCGCTGGGCCTTGATGGCGCTGCGCTCGGGCTCGGGCAGCAGGTTGGCCAGGTCGACGGTGACGATGGCCGAAAGCTCCGGCAGCCGGTCACGCAGGCCGGCCACCTTGTCCCAGAGATCGGTGCCGGGGAACGGCGCCAGCGTCACCAGTACCCTGGAGTCAGCCGCATGGATCAGCTCGGCGATGTGCTCGGGCTCCAGCAACGGGTTGATGGCATTGACCACGCCGGCCGCTTCCCCGCCCCAGATGGTGAAATGGGTATGGGGCAGGTTCGGCAGCAGGAAAGACACCGCCTTGCCCGGGCGTACACCTAGATGATGGAAGGCGTTGGCCGCCTGGGTGACTCGCGCCAACAGCTGTGCATAAGTCAGCTCGAACGGCGCCTCTTCGGCATCACCCTGGAGCAGGAAGGTCATGGCGCGTTTGTGCGGATGGCGCTCGGCACTCTGGCGGATCAGCTCATAGGTGCTGTCCGGCATACCGCGTTCTTCCAGCGAAAGGCGTTCGAGTTCTTCGATATCACGCAGGGTGGCGATGGGCGGAGCGGAGGTCTGGGCCATGGTCGGTTCTTGTTCTGTCGGGTTGCGGGATCAGCTGTGCAGGCGCTCCACCAGCCAGGCGCCGATGTCACGGATCTGCTGCGGCAATACCTCGTGGGCCATCGGATAGTCGCGCCACTCCACAGGAACCCCGGCAGCGGCCAGGCGATCGTGGGCGGAGCGGCCCATCGCAGGCAGCACCACGTCGTCGAAAGTGCCATGCAAGCAAAGGACCGGCAGTTGTCGTTTTGTATCCGACAGTTTCATTTCGTCGGCGAAGGTGGGTGCGTAGGTGGACAGCGCCAGTACGCCGCCCAGCTCATCCGCCCAGCGCAGGAAGGCGGTGTGCAATACCACGGCGCCACCCTGGGAGAAGCCGGCGAGGATGATGCGGCGGGGCTCGATGCCGCCGTCGATCTGTGCCTGCACCAGCGCCATGACCTGCTCGGCCGATTCCTCCAGTTGCGCCTCGTTGATCGCACGCTCAGGGCGCATGGCGAGGATGTCGTACCAGGACGGCATGGCCCAGCCACCATTGATGGTCACCGCGCGGGTCGGCGCCTGGGGCAGCACGAAGCGCGTGGTGCCCAGCACTTCCTGCAGGGCCTCGGCCACCGGCAGGAAGTCATAACGGTCCGCGCCCAGGCCGTGGAGCCAGATGACGCAGGCGTCGGCGCGATGTGTGGGCTCCAGGATCAGTGTGTCGCTCATGTGTGGCTCCGTTGTGGTGCTTCTGCACAGTTATGGGGCGATGGCATCAGAAGGGGTGGTTTGATAACTGAAAAAGATGTCGCAAGGCTAAAACTTTACCTATTGACCTATCTGAATAGGCCTACTGGCGTCTTGCTGGTACGGCCTTTGCTAACCAGCAGCTCACTGAAACACAGCCGTGGCACGGTAACACTTGCCCGGTGTGCAACGGGTTGGGCAGCGGCTCCGGCCGAGGCCTTGCAGGCGGTCACCTGGCGTCATTCGTGATGCGAGGGCGGGCGCAAATCCGTCTCCAGCCCATTTGACCAATGGGCAGGGAAAGGTCCGGTGGCGAGCGGAGCAGCGCCAACTAGACTCCTTCCTTAGGTCCGACACCCCGGTTGACCCTTTCCAGTGCATAAAGGGTTGAACCTGCCTCACGAGGGTACGGCGGTGGGATCGAGACTCCAACACCAATAAAAGCAACTGGAGGTTTTAATGAAGATGGTGAAATCCACCCTGGCCGTGCTGACCGCGGCAACCGTTCTCGGTGTCAGCGGTTTCGCGCAGGCGGGCGCCACCCTGGACGCGGTGAAAAAGAAAGGCTTCGTGCAATGCGGCATCAGTGACGGCCTCCCGGGCTTTTCCTATGCCGACGGCAAGGGCAATTACAAAGGCATCGACGTTGACGTCTGCCGCGCAGTTGCCGCCGCCGTGTTTGGCGATGCCAGCAAAGTCAAATTCAGCCCCCTGACCGCCAAGGAACGTTTCACCGCGCTGCAGTCCGGCGAAGTCGACGTCCTGTCGCGCAACAGCACCTGGACCAGCTCCCGTGATGCTGCCATGGGCCTGAACTTCACCGGCGTGACCTACTACGACGGCCAGGGCTTCCTGGTGAACAAGAAGCTCGGCGTCTCCAGCGCCAAGGAACTCGATGGCGCCACCGTGTGCATCCAGGCCGGCACCACCACCGAGCTGAACCTGTCCGACTACTTCCGCGCCAACAACCTGAAGTACACCCCCATCACCTACGACACCTCCGACGAGAGCGCCAAGTCGCTGGAGTCCGGTCGTTGCGACGTGCTGACCTCCGACCAGTCCCAGCTCTATGCACAGCGCATCAAGCTGGCCGCTCCGGACGAGTACGTGGTGCTGCCGGAAGTGATCTCCAAAGAGCCCCTCGGCCCAGCCGTGCGCCAGGGTGACGAGGAGTGGTTCGACATCGTGCGCTGGTCCCTGTTCGCCATGCTCAACGCAGAAGAACTGGGTCTGACCTCGAAGAACGTCGAAGAACAGGCCAAAACCACCAAGAACCCCGACATTGCCCGTCTGCTGGGCACTGAAGGCGAGTTCGGCAAGGACCTGAAGCTGCCGAAGGACTGGGCGGTGCAAATCGTCAAACAAGTCGGCAACTACGGTGAAATCTTCGATCGCAACATCGGTGCCGGTAGCGAGCTGAAGATCGAGCGCGGTCTCAACGCCCTGTGGAACAAGGGCGGTCTGCAATACGCACCGCCGGTGCGCTGACCGTCGCCCGGCGGCCGCATGAAGTGGCCGCCGGGTTCGAGTTCCGTTTCAACGCGAACCCTGGCCGCCGTCCCCCATCCGGGCGGCCAGCGGTTCCCAGAGGGCTGTCATGCAAAAACCTGCCAACGCCCCGCGTGCCCCGAAAGGTTCGTTCTGGACCGATCCCAAGGCACGTGCGTGGCTATTCCAGATAATCGCCGTCATCGCGGTCGTGGCACTGGGCTGGTACCTGTTCCAGAACACCCAGCACAACCTGCAACAGCGCGGCATCCTGTCCGGCTTCGACTTCCTCGAACAGAGCGCCGGCTTCGGGATTTCCCAACACCTGATCGATTACAACGAAAGCAACAGCTACGGCCGCGTTTTCGTCATCGGCCTGCTCAACACCCTGCTGGTCTCGTGTATCGGTATCGTCTTCGCCACCATCCTCGGCTTCCTCCTTGGCGTGGCACGGCTGTCGCCGAACTGGCTGATCCGCAAGCTGGCGACCGTCTACATCGAGACCTTCCGCAACATCCCGCCGCTGCTGCAGATCTTCTTCTGGTACTTCGCGGTGATGCTGCCCATGCCGGGGCCGCGCCAGAGCCTGGCCATCGGCGAGCACTTCTTCCTCAACAACCGCGGCCTGTACATGCCGGCGCCGACCATTGCCGACGGCTTCCTGCCCTTCCTGGTCAGCCTGGTACTGGTGCTGCTGGCGATCATCGCCGTCGCCCGCTGGGCCAAGGTAAAGCGTGAGTCCACCGGCCAGCGCTTCCCGGTGCTGCTCACCTCGATCGTGCTGCTGGTGGTGATTCCCGGCCTGGTCGCCCTGGTCTTCGGCCGCCCGTTCGAGTGGAGCATTCCGGAGCTGCAAGGCTTCAACTTCCGCGGCGGCTGGGTGGTGATTCCGGAACTGATCGCCCTGACCCTGGCACTGACCGTGTACACCGCGGCGTTCATCGCCGAGAACGTGCGCTCCGGCATCCAGGCGGTCAGCCACGGCCAGACCGAAGCCGCGCGCTCGCTCGGTCTGCCCGCCGCCAAGACCCTGCGTCTGGTGATCATCCCGCAGGCCCTGCGCGTGATCATCCCGCCGCTCACCAGCCAGTACCTGAACCTGACCAAGAACTCGTCCCTGGCAGCCGGCATCGGCTACCCGGACATGGTCTCGCTATTCGCCGGTACGGTGCTGAACCAGACCGGCCAGGCGATCGAGGTGGTCACCATCACCATGAGCGTCTACCTGGCCATCAGCATCAGCATTTCCCTGCTGATGAACTGGTACAACAAGCGCATTGCGCTAGTCGAGCGGTAAGGGGCGAACCATGACGACACACGTATTCAAGCCCGACCAGCCGCCACCCCGGATGAGCGTCGGTGTACTGGGCTGGCTGCGCGCCAACCTGTTCTCGAACTGGTTCAACACCCTGCTGACCCTGTTCGCCATCTACCTGGTGTGGCTGGTCCTGCCGCCGCTGATCAAGTGGGCCTTCCTGCAGGCTGACTGGAGCGGCAGCACCCGCGCCGACTGCACCAGCGAAGGCGCCTGCTGGGTCTTCATCAAGATGCGCTTCTCCCAGTTCATGTACGGCTTCTACCCCGAAGACCTGCGCTGGCGAGTGGACCTGGCGGTATGGATCGCCATCATCGGCGCCGCGCCGCTGTTCATCCCGCGCTTTTCGCGCAAGGCGGTGTATGGCCTGAGCTTCCTGGTGATCTACCCGATCATTGCCTACTGGCTGCTGCACGGCGGCTTCCTCGGCATGAGCACCGTGTCCAGCAGCCAATGGGGCGGCCTGATGCTGACCCTGGTGATCGCTGCGGTGGGCATCGTCGGTGCGCTGCCGCTGGGCATCCTGCTGGCACTGGGACGGCGTTCGAACATGCCGGCGATCAAGGTCATCTGCGTGACCTTCATCGAGTTCTGGCGTGGCGTTCCGCTGATCACCGTGCTGTTCATGTCCTCGGTGATGCTGCCGCTGTTCCTGCCTGAAGGCCTGTCCTTCGACAAGCTGCTGCGGGCGCTGATCGGCGTGATCATGTTCCAGTCGGCGTACATCGCCGAAGTGGTGCGTGGCGGCCTGCAGGCGATCCCCAAGGGCCAGTACGAAGCCGCTGCGGCCATGGGCCTGGGTTACTGGCGGATGATGGGCCTGGTGATCCTGCCGCAAGCCCTGAAGCTGGTGATCCCCGGCATCGTCAACACCTTCATCGCGCTGTTCAAGGACACCAGCCTGGTGATCATCATCGGCCTGTTCGACCTCCTCAACAGCATCAAGCAAGCCACCACCGACCCGGCCTGGCTGGGCATGGCTACCGAAGGCTACGTCTTCGCCGCCCTGGTGTTCTGGATCTTCTGTTTCGGCATGTCCCGCTACTCCATGAGCCTGGAGCGCAAGCTGGACACCGGCCACAAGCGTTAGGAGTCATCCCATGACTGAAGCAAGCAAGAAAGTAGCCGGCGAACCGATCATCCGCCTGCAGGGCGTGAACAAGTGGTATGGCCAGTTCCACGTGCTGAAGGACATCAACCTCGACGTGCAGCAGGGCGAGCGCATCGTCCTCTGCGGTCCGTCCGGTTCCGGCAAGTCCACCACCATCCGCTGCATCAACCGCCTGGAAGAGCACCAGCAGGGCCGCATCATCGTCGACGGCACCGAGCTGACCAGCGACCTCAAACACATCGAGGCGATCCGCAGCGAAGTGGGCATGGTGTTCCAGCACTTCAACCTGTTCCCGCACCTCACCGTGCTGCAGAACTGCACCCTGGCGCCGATGTGGGTACGCAAGATGCCCAAGCGCCAGGCCGAGGAAGTCGCCATGCACTACCTGGAGCGCGTGCGCATTCCGGAGCAGGCGAACAAGTTCCCAGGTCAGCTCTCCGGCGGCCAGCAGCAGCGCGTGGCCATCGCCCGTGCCCTGTGCATGAAGCCGAAGATCATGCTGTTCGACGAACCCACCTCGGCACTCGACCCGGAGATGGTGAAGGAAGTGCTCGACACCATGATCGGCCTCGCCCACGACGGCATGACCATGCTCTGCGTGACCCACGAGATGGGCTTCGCCCGCACCGTGGCCAACCGGGTGATCTTCATGGACAAGGGCGAGATCGTGGAACAGAACGAGCCCAACGCCTTCTTCGACAACCCGCAGAACGAGCGGACCAAGCTGTTCCTCGGGCAGATACTGCACTGACAGCCGTTCGCCGCAACGAGAAAGGGAGCCTTCGGGCTCCCTTTTTCTTTGGCTGGTTTCAAAGATTCTCGCGCTGGCCTGACGCGGCCCTCTCCCCCGGCCCCTCTCCCTGAAGAGGAGAGGGGTGACTCTCGGCTCAACTTCGGCGCCCGCACATACCTGTGGGGGCGATTTCAATCGCTATGCAGGGCGCAGCCCTGCCTTTGTAGAAGCGAATTCATTCGCGATACGGCCGAGCACCGAGCCAGCCGGAGCAACCCTCACCCCAGCCCTCTCCCGCAGGCGGGAGAGGGGGCAGACCGTGCAGCGCTCTGACTACTTTCGTCCGGTCCGTAGGGTGGATGGCGCTCTTCCATCCACCAGCGGCGCCAAGCCGGACCTCGAATGGTGGACCGGTGAAGCGTGGTCCACCCTACGACTACCTGCAAAAATGAAAAAGCCGCGCATTCGCGCGGCTTCTTCCCAGCGGCAGATCAATCACTCGCCGTAGATATCGAAGTCGAAGTACTTGGCCTGGATCGCCTGGTACTTGCCGTTCTCACGCAGGGTCTTGATGGCGTTGTTGAACTTCTCACGCAGCTCGTTATCGCCCTTGCGCACAGCAATGCCGGCACCCTCTCCGAAGTACTTCGGATCGTTCAGCACCGGACCGACGAACTCGTAGCCCTTGCCGTTATCGGTCTTGAGGAAGCCTTCGTTGAGCGGGAAGACGTCAGCCAGCACGCCATCCAGGCGGCCGGACAGCACGTCCAGGTAGATCTCGTTCTGGGTGCTGTAACGCACCACCTTCACACCCTTGGGCTCCAGTACCTCGGCAGCGAAGCGGTCAGTGGTGGTGGAGCGCTGGGTGCCGATGGTCTTGCCCACCAGGCTCTTGAACTCGGGGTCGACCACACTGCCCTTCTTCATCACCAGACGCGCCGGGCTGTAGTAGTACTTGCCGGTGAAGTCGACGGACTTCTTGCGCTCTTCGGTGATGGTCATGGACGACAGCACGGCGTCCACCTTCTTCACCTTGAGGGACGGGATCAGGCCATCGAACTCCTGCTCGATCCACTGGCACTTCACCTTCATCTCTTCGCACATGGCATTGCCGATGTCGTAGTCGAAGCCAGAGATCTGGCCGTCCGGCGTCTTGAAGGCGAAGGGCGGATAGGCGGCCTCGATGCCAATGCGCAGGGGCTTGTCAGCGGCGAAAACGCTGGAGGCAAGCAGGCTCAGGGCAAGGCTGCCCAGCAGAACGAGTTTCTTCATGGTGCGACTCCCGCAGTACGGATGGATGCCCGCCACAGGATAGGACGAGCAGGTTCGGAATGGGTTTGCGAGGCAGAAGAAGACACGGCCACGGACGGCCGGGATGGGAATGAGGTGGGTAGCTGGCTGAGGATCATCATGGATGCCGCTAACTTGTACTTATGAGTCCATACTGGACTCAAATGTACAGATCGTCAATCACCCATGAAAAAGCCCGGCGGGTCCGGGCTTCGAGACAACAGGGATAAATATCTGTGGGGGCGAATTTATTCGCGAAAGGGAGCGTAGCTGCCCCTAGGGACTCCAAATGGCAGGCCTGCGGCCTGCTTAGCGAATAAATTCGCCCCCACAGGAAAAGCAGCCCGCACTCGGATTATTCCCAACGCTCGGCGGCGGCCTTGTCGCTGCACCGCCCTTCCACCCAGCGTGGGCCTTCGGCGGTGTCTTCCTTCTTCCAGAAGGGCGCGCGGGTCTTGAGGAA
Source organism: Pseudomonas sp. BN411 (assembly GCF_029871235.1). Lineage (GTDB taxonomy): Bacteria > Pseudomonadota > Gammaproteobacteria > Pseudomonadales > Pseudomonadaceae > Metapseudomonas. The sequence goes on along the minus strand of NZ_SSOM01000082.1, from coordinate 81,295 downwards.
GTCCATGATGAAGTTGCACGCGTCGAACGCTGCCTGGCGATGGGCACTGGCGGTGCCGACGAAGACGATGGGCTCGCCCGGTTCCAGGCGGCCAACACGGTGGAGTATCTCCACGTTGAGCAGCGGCCAGCGTTCCCGTGCCTCTGCCCCGATCTTCTCCAGGGCCTTCTCGGTCATGCCCGGGTAATGCTCGAGGAACATCCCCGCCACTTCCTTGCCGTCATTGAAGTCGCGCACGTAGCCAACGAAACCGACCACGGCGCCAATGCCGACGTTGGCCGCGTGCAGCGCGTTGAGTTCAACACCGGGATCGAAAGCGCCTTCCTGCACGCGAATGGCCATCTCAGCCTCCTGTGACCGTGGGGAAGAAGGCGACTTCGTCGCCATCGGCGAGGGCCTCGTCCAGGCTGCACAGCTCCTGGTTGCGGGCGCACATCAGGTTCTGTTCGGCGAGCACTTCCCACACGCCGCCACGGGCCAGCAGGTGCTGGCGCAGGTCATCCAGTTTCGCGAACGCCGGGTCACAGTTGAGCTGCTCGCCTTCGATGCCGAGCGCTTCACGGTAACGGGCGAAATACTGCACGCGAATCATCATTACTCCCCGGCCTGGTAGTGGCCGCTCTTGCCGCCCAGCTTTTCCAGCAGGCGTACGTTTTCGATGGTCATGCCGCGATCCACCGCCTTGCACATGTCGTAGATCGTCAGGGCGGCGACGCTGGCGGCGGTCAGGGCTTCCATCTCCACCCCGGTCTGCCCGGCCAGTTTGCAGCGGGCGACGATGCGCACGCAGTCGTCCCCTTCCGCCTCCAGCTCTACCTTGACGCTGGTGAGCATCAGCGGGTGACACAGGGGAATGAGGTCGGAGGTCTTCTTCGCCGCCTGGATGCCGGCGATGCGCGCCACGGCGAATACATCGCCCTTGGGGTGGCCGCCTGCCTGGATCATGGCGAGGGTTTCCGGGCGCATGCGCACGCGGGCTTCAGCCGTCGCTTCACGGGAAGTCACCGCCTTGTCGGTGACGTCGACCATGTTGGCGCGGCCTTGGGAATCGAGATGGGTAAGCACTGCACGTCTCCTTGGACAGGAGACAGATTGTATACAGAAACCCGCGTCGGGCGGCAGCTGCCGCCCGACGGGATACTGAGGTCACATATGGGCTTCGGCGAACTCGGCCAGCACGGAACGCGGCACGCCCTGGAGGGTGATGTGCACGCCGTGGGGGAAGTCCTTGAAGCGTTCGGTGAGGTAGGTCAGGCCGGAGCTCGGCGCGGAAAGGTAAGGAGTGTCGATCTGCGCCAGGTTGCCCAGGCAGATCACCTTGGAGCCAGTACCGGCACGCGTGATGATGGTTTTCATCTGGTGCGGCGTCAGGTTCTGGCATTCGTCGATGATGATCAGGCTCTGCTGGAAGCTGCGGCCGCGGATGTAGTTCAGGGATTTGAACTGCAGCGGCACCTTGCTGAGGATGTAGTCCACGCTGCCGTGGGTGTTCTCGTCATCCATGTGCAGGGCTTCCAGGTTGTCGGTGATCGCCCCCAGCCAGGGTTCCATCTTCTCCGCCTCGGTACCGGGCAGGAAACCGATCTCCTGATCCAGCCCCTGCACACTGCGGGTGGCGATGATGCGGCGATAGCGCTTGCTGACCATGGTCTGCTCGATGGCCGCGGCCAGCGCCAGGATGGTCTTGCCCGAACCCGCCGCGCCACTGAGGTTGACCAGGTGGATGTCCGGATCCAGCAATGCGTAGAGCGCCAGCGCCTGGTACACGTCGCGCGGGCGTAGGCCCCAGGCTTCCTGGTGCAGCAGCGGTTCCTGATGCAGGTCGAGGATCAGCAGCTCATCGGCCTTGATGCCCTTGATCCAGCCGACGAAACCCTGCTCGTCGACGATGAACTCGTTGACGTGCACGGCTGGAAGGTTGTCGGTGAGCTGCACACGGTGCCAGGTCCGGCCATGGTCCTGGCGCGTCTCCACCGTGCTCACGCGGTCCCAGAATGAACCCGGCATATCGTGGTAGCCACGGGACAGCAGGGAGACGTCGTCCACCAATTGGTCGGTGTGGTAGTCCTCCGAGTCGATCCCGCAGGCCCGCGCCTTCAGGCGCATGTTGATGTCCTTGGTCACCAGCACCACGGACATGCCCGGCTTGCGGCTCTTCAGTTCCACCAGCTGGTTGATGATCTTGTTGTCGTTGAGGTCTTCAGGCAGCCAGGTGATGGGGGCTGCGCGTTTGCTCATGAGAATCGAGAGGAAGCCGCAAGGGCCGCTTTTCTCTCGCTGGATGGGTACTCCGTGCTCCACTTCCTCGGGGGTTGCGCCACTGAGGATCTTGTCGATGTTACGGATGGCCTGCCTGCATTCAGCGGCAACGCCCTGCTTGCCGGTCTTGAGCTTGTCCAGTTCCTCCAGCACGGTCATCGGAATGGCCACGTGGTGTTCCTGGAAGTTGAACAAGGCGTTTGGATCGTGGATCAGGACGTTGGTGTCGAGCGCGTACAAGGTTGGAGCGGTAGGGCTGGAGCGTCCGTGGTCATCCATACTCGGTCACCTTCTTATAGGGCCAGGCGACGGAATGCCAGATAGGCGCTCCGCCGCGGGGGACCGCCGACCTCCCCGCTCCGGGTCATGCCGGGTAGAGGATGGAGCCAACAAGGTGAGGGCCTATGGCCGCCACCTGTCTGCAGGGTTCGGCGGTCTGTATTTTTTTTACTCCATTCGGGATGACAGAAAAAAGAACTTTTTTGCCTGTTCGGATCTTTTTTCACAGTGCGACAAAAACCCCTTGGCGCGTAGGGGATCGCCCGCTAAAGTCGAAAGTCCCCTCCCTCGAAATTTCCCGAATTTTCCGCCCCAGGCGGTCATTCCGTTCCTGCATCCAGCCTGCCTATCGGCGGGATAGGTGGAGCCAACCGACGCAAATCCCTAGAATCGCCCCGTTCCCGAAGGAGACGATTCGATGCTGTTGGTGATTTCCCCTGCCAAGACCCTGGACTACGAGACCCCGCCGGCCACTTCGCGCTTCACCCAGCCGGAGTTCCTCGACCATTCCCAGGAGCTGATCCAGCAACTGCGCGCACTCAGCCCCGCGCAGATCGCCGAGCTGATGCACCTGTCCGACAAGCTCGCCGGCCTGAACGCCGCGCGCTACGGCAGCTGGCACCCGGATTTCACCCCAGACAACGCCAAGCAGGCCCTGTTGGCCTTCAAGGGCGACGTCTACACCGGCCTCAACGCCGAAGACTTCAGCGAAGCCGACTTCGACTTTGCCCAGCAGCATCTGCGTATGCTCTCCGGCCTCTACGGCCTGCTGCGCCCGCTGGACCTGATGCAGCCCTACCGTCTGGAAATGGGCACCAAGCTGGCCAACGCCCGCGGCAAGGACCTCTACGCCTTCTGGGGTGATCGCATCAGCGGCTGGCTGAACGATGCCCTGGCGGCCCAGGGCGACGACATCCTGCTCAACCTCGCCTCCAACGAATACTTCAGCTCGGTGAAGCGCAAGGCCCTGAACGCCCGCATCATCGACACCGAGTTCAAGGACCTGAAGAACGGCCAGTACAAGATCATCAGCTTCTACGCCAAGAAGGCCCGCGGCCTGATGGCCCGCTACGTGATCAAGGAGCGCCTGCAGGACCCGCAAGGCCTCAAGGATTTCAACTACCAGGGCTACCGCTACTCGGCGGAGCACTCCGGGCCGGACAGCCTGGTTTTCCTGCGCGACGAACCGCAGGAGTGAAATGAGAAAACCCCGCCGACCGGCGGGGTTTTCTTTTTTTGGGGGGCGTATGAGTGGTGTGGCCACCCACGCCAACCCACGACACCTGGAACACGCAACAATTCCCGGTGCCCCGCCCACCGCTTCACCGCCCCTCATCGGCGATCGAAAAATCGCACTCCCCCGCTGGCATCGATCACCGGCCAAACCTGGCACGCATGTTCCGCAAATCCCGCCTCCAAATCGCAAATCCAATATCACTTCAAGATCATTTAGCCTTCAAAACTTACCTTTAGATACTGGCCAACTTAACTTCACGTAGTGGCCAACTTGCAAAATGCAATCACGGAAAAAATTGGAATTTGCACTATCAGGAACTTTTTTAGAACCGCAAAACTCTGAGCATTCCGTCAGAGCGGAATCGTGCGCAGTCAAGATTCTGCAATAAACCAAACCGGGGACGAACGGTAGGAACTATCCGAAAACGCAGATACTCATACCCCCCGATACCTAAATTCCGCACACGTTTTTTCTGTGTGAATTCCAACTGCCTGGATAACTATCGGCGTAAAGCCGAGGGGTAGTTTTTATCTGGTGAAAACCAAAGAAGTTTATTAAGGAGAAGCGCAACAAACTCGACCTACTGGACAAAACCAACGAGCCAGAGCCGTTGCGGCGATCAGCTCAGGACTCTACCCGGGTAAGCAATACCACATACCCAGTTCAGGCGCCCTAAATTTGGCGTCCGGTATTAATCATGCCTGTGCACCGCAAAGTTGCAGTTGCGACATAACGGTGCAAACGGAAGTGACATTTACGTCACATATTAAACAGCGTGCTGAAAGGACGAGGTGAATACGATGCGAATCAGCATCTTTGGTTTGGGCTATGTTGGTGCAGTGTGCGCCGGCTGCCTCTCTGCTCGTGGTCATGAAGTTATCGGCGTCGATGTCTCTCAGACCAAGATCGACCTGATCAACAATGGCAAATCGCCAATTGTCGAGCCTGGCCTTGAAGAACTTCTGCAACAGGGCGTGAAGACTGGCCGCCTGCGCGGCACGACCGATGTTGCCGGTGCCGTGCGCGATACCCAGGTGTCCTTCATCTGCGTCGGCACCCCGAGCAAGAAAAACGGCGACCTGTCGCTGGATTACATCGAAGGCGTCTGCCGCGAAATCGGTTTTGCCCTGCGCGACAAGGCCGAACGCCACACCGTGGTCGTACGCAGCACCGTGCTACCGGGCACCGTGAAGAACGTGGTGATCCCGATCATCGAAGACTGCTCGGGCAAGAAGGCCGGCGTGGACTTCGGCGTAGCGGTGAACCCCGAGTTCCTGCGCGAGAGCACCGCGATCAAGGACTACGACTACCCGCCCATGACCGTCATCGGCGAACTGGACAAGGCTGCCGGCGACGTCCTGGAAACCCTGTACCGCGAACTCGACGCCCCGATCATCCGCAAGGACATCGAAGTGGCCGAGATGATCAAGTACACCTGCAACGTGTGGCACGCGGCCAAGGTCACCTTCGCCAACGAGATCGGCAACATCGCCAAGGCCGTTGGCGTCGATGGTCGTGAAGTGATGGACGTGGTCTGCCAGGACCACAAGCTGAACCTGTCCAAGTACTACATGCGCCCGGGCTTCGCCTTCGGCGGTTCCTGCCTGCCCAAGGACGTTCGCGCACTGAACTACCGCGCCACCTCCCTGGATGTGGAATCCCCGCTGATCGGCTCGCTGATGCGCAGCAACGCCGGCCAGGTGCAGAAGGCCTTCGACATCATCGCCGGCCATGACAAGCGCCGCGTCGCCCTGCTCGGCCTGTCGTTCAAGGCCGGTACCGACGACCTGCGCGAAAGCCCGCTGGTGGAGCTGGCCGAGATGCTGATCGGCAAGGGTTACGACCTCAGCATCTACGACCGCAACGTCGAGTACGCCCGTGTCTACGGCGCCAACAAGGACTACATCGAGTCGAAGATCCCCCACGTGTCCTCGCTGCTCAACAGCAACTTCGACGCCGTGGTGGACAAGGCCGACATCATCGTCCTGGGCAACCGCGACGAGCTGTTCGCCCCGCTGGCGCAACAGGCTCCCGCCGGCAAGCAGGTGATCGACCTGGTGGGCTTCATGCCCAAGGGCACCCAAGGCAACGCCGAGGGTATCTGCTGGTAAGCGCCCTGCCTCCTCCCCTTGCGGGAGGAGGCATGCCCGAAACGACCAGTACAGGACGATCATCCCAATGGAAAAACTCAAAGATGGCCTGCTCGAAGCCTCGGGCTGGCTGTTCTACCTCATCGCGCTGATGCTGCTGGCACTGGCACTGCCCAAGTCCGTCTTCGATCCCGACTCCAAGCATTTCCTGCTGCTGATCGGGGCCGTCGGCATTTGGCGCTACTCCATGGGCGCCCTGCACTTCGCGCGCGGCACACTGTTCCTCTACTTCGTCTACCCCTGGTACAAGCGGCGCCTGGCCAAGCTCGGCAACGCGGCGGACCCGTCCCACGTGTTCCTGATGGTGACGAGCTTCCGCATCGAGGCCCTGACCACCGCCATGGTCTACCGCTCGGTGATCCAGGAAGCCATCGACTGCGGCTATCCAACCACCGTGGTCTGCTCCATCGTCGAGCTGTCCGATGAGCTGCTGGTGAAGAACCTCTGGACCAAGCTGGCACCGCCTGCGCGGGTCAAGCTGGACTTCGTGCGCATTCCCGGCACCGGCAAGCGCGATGGCCTGGCCTACGGTTTCCGCGCCATCTCCCGGCAGCTGCCAGACGCAAACGCGGTGGTGGCGGTGATCGACGGCGACACCGTGCTGGCCGAAGGCGTGGTGAAGAAGACCGTGCCCTGGTTCAAGCTCTTCCCGAATGTCGGCGGCCTGACCACCAACGAGTTCTGCGAGGTACGCGGCAGCTACATCATGAGCGAGTGGCACAAGCTGCGTTTCGCTCAGCGCCACCTCAACATGTGCTCCATGGCGCTCTCCAAGCGCGTGCTGACCATGACCGGGCGGATGTCGGTGTTCCGCGCCAGCGTGGTGACCGATCCGGACTTCATCGCCGACGTGGAAAGCGATCACCTGGACCACTGGCGCCTGGGTCGTTTCCAGTTCCTCACCGGTGACGACAAGTCCAGCTGGTACAGCCTGATGCGCCTGGGCTACGACACCTTCTACGTGCCGGATGCGGCGATCAACACGGTCGAGCACCCGCCGGAGAAGAGCTTCATCAAGGCCAGCCGCAAGCTGATGTTCCGCTGGTACGGCAACAACCTGCGGCAGAACTCCCGCGCCCTGGCGCTGGGCCCGCGCCGCCTCGGCTGGTTCACCACCGTGGTGCTCGCCGACCAGCGCGCATCGATGTGGACCTGCCTGCTGGGCCTGGCCGTGGCCATCATTGCCAGCCTGAAGTACAGCATCGCCTACCTGCTGGTGTACCTGCTGTGGATCGGTCTTACCCGCTTCGTCCTGACCCTGCTGCTCAGCATTACCGGGCACCGGATCGGGCCGGCCTACCCGCTGATCCTCTATTACAACCAGATCGTCGGGGCCCTGGTGAAGATCTACGTCTTCTTCCGTCTCGACCAGCAGTCCTGGACCCGCCAGAACACCAAGCTCAACCGTGACCTCGCCAGCTTCTCGCGCTGGTTCAACACCTGGTCCTCACGCGCCATGACCTTCTCCGCGACAAGCGTATTCATCGCCACGCTGCTGGCGATCGTGTGAGCACAAGGAACCTGACAGGAATCGAAGCCATGAATACAGCCGTCAATCTCAATGTGGTGCATGAATCCGAAGCCCAGCGCCAGCACGCGCGGGTGAAGATCCCCGGCAAAGTCCGCTACATCGCTCGCGGCGAACGCTTCGAAGCGTCGCTGCTGGACGTCTCCGCCGGCGGCTTCGCCTTCACCGGCGGGCGCTCCGGCGCCAACATCGGAGACCACCACAAGGGTCGCCTGATGTTCCAGATCGACGGCCTCAGCCTCGGCCTGGACGTCGAGTTCCAGGTGCGTGCCGTGGATGCGCGCAACGAGCGCGTCGGCTGCGTCTTCCACAGCCTGCAACCGCGCGATATCGCTACCCTGCGCTACCTGATCAGCTCCCACCTTTCCGGCGAGCTGGTCAGCGCCGGCGACCTGCTCAACACCCTGCAGCGCGAGAACTTCACCAAGCCGCGCAAGGGCGGCGCGGGCGGCGGCATGGGCCCGCTGGCGCGTCTGAAGGCGGTCGGCCTCAGCGCCGGCATCTTCGTCGTCGGCGTCACTGCCTTCGGCTACATCCTCAATTCGCTGTACGGCCTGTACTTCGTCACCCACGCCGACTCGGCCATGGTGGCGGTGCCCTCCATGCAGGTCACCATGCCGCGCGAAGGCACCGTGCAGAGCCTGGTGAGCGCCGATGCCACCGTAGAGAAAGGTGCGCCCATCGCGTCCTTCAGCGCCACCATGCTGGAGATGCTCAAGGGCCACCTGACCGACGACCAGCTCACCCCGAAGAACGTCGAAGAGCTCTTCGGCAAGCAGATGAAGGGCACCCTCACCAGCCCGTGCAACTGCAAGATCGTCCGCCAGCTCGTGGCCGACGGCCAGTTCGCCAGCAAGGGCGATGTGATCTTCGAACTGGTCCCCCAGGACACCCAGGCCACCGTCCAGGCGCGCTTCCCGTTCCGCAATATCTCCCAGGCCAAGCCTGGTGCCCGCGTCACCTTCCAGGTGGCCGGCGAGGACCAGGTACGCCACGGCAAGATCCTCAGCAGCAACCTGCACGACGGCAGCATGTCCGCCGACATCCGCACCACCATCCAGCCCGACGAGCCGCTGCCCAGCACCCTCGCCGGCCAGCCGGTGGAAGTCAGCGTCGATCGCGGCCCGTCCCTCGACTGGCTGATCGATCGCGCCCTGGCGACAGGTTTCTGAGGAGGGCGCCGCCATGGCCCATCACGCTACCCCCGTCCTGCTGCTGGCCGCGGCCGTCGCCCTGGCCGGCTGCGCTGGCCTGCCCGACGAGCGCCTCGCCCGCGAAGCCCTGAAGCGCGGTGACAACGCCACCGCCGAGCAGAACTTCCGCCAGCTGGCCGATCTCGGCTATGCCGACGCCGCAGTCGGCCTGGCCGACCTGCAGGTGGCCAGCGGCGACCCCGAGCAGCTCGCCAAGGCCGAGCAGACCTATCGCCAGGCCATGGACCAGTCGCCCCGCGCCAAGGCACGCCTGGGCAAGCTGCTGGCGCGCAAGACCGAGTTGAATCCGGCCGAGCGCCGCGAAACCGCGCAGCTGCTGGAAGAGTCCTTCGCCGCCGGAGAGGAAAGCAGCCTGCTGCCACTGGTGATGCTCTACCTGCAATACCCTCAGGACTTCCCCGAGGTGAACGTGCCGGCGCGCATCGCCAAGTGGCGTGCCGAAGGCCACACCCAGGCCGAGCTGGCGCAGATCCTCTTCTATCGCACCCAGGGCACCTACGATCAGCACCTGGGCGAGATCGAACAGATCTGCACCCGCAACCTGGCCCTGGCCGATGTCTGCTACGTCGAGCTGGCCACCGTCTACCAGAAGCAGGGCAACGCCGATGCCCAGCAGAAGCTGCTGGACCAGCTGATGGCCGGCTACCGCGCCGGGCGCATTCCCGCCCAGCGCGTGGACTCGGTAGCCAACGTGCTGGCCGACGCCGACCTGGGCAAGCCGGACGACGGCAAGGCCAAAGAACTCCTGGAAGCCGTCGCGCCCACCTACCCCGCCGCCTGGGTCAGCCTGGCCAAGTTGCTCTACGACTACCCGGGCCAAGGCGATACCGAACAGCTGCTGGGTTACCTGGAGAAAGGCCGCGCCGCGTCCCTCCCCCAGGCCGAGCTGCTGCTGGGACGCCTCTACTACGAAGGCAAGCTGGTGCCGCTGGACCCGAAGAAGGCCGAGGAACACCTGCTGAAGGCCGCGCCGACCGAACCCCGCGCCAACTACCTGCTGGGTCAGATCTACCTGCGCGGCTACCTGGGTGAAATCGATCCGCAGAAAGCCCTCGAGCGGCTGCTGAGCGCCGCCCGCAACGGCCAGATCAACGCCGACTTCACCCTCGGCCAGATGTATGTCCAGGGCAAGGGTGTCCAGCGCAACCTGGTCAATGCCTACGTCTTCAGCCAACTGGCCCTGCCCAAGAACACCCCGCAGGCCCAGGAACTGGCACAGCAGGTGGCGCAGCAATTGCCACCGGCCGACCGCGCTCGTGCCGAGCAACTGCTGCGTGAAGAGCGCGCAGCTCGTGGCGCTGCAGCTCCAGACACCCAGATGAGCAGCCTATGAATCCCCCTCCGCAGCTCCCCCGCAGGTTGGCGCAGAGCGCAGCGAAGCCCAACAGCGGAGTACGGCAGACGTTGGGCTTCGCACAGCTCAGCCACAACCTACGAAAGGCACGGCTGCGGAACGAGAGAGATGAGAAACCCATGAACAAGAACCCCTGGATCAAGGCAGGCCTCAGCCTGTCCCTGCTAGCCGCAAGCATCGCCCACGCTGCCGAGCCCGACGGCAAGAACTTCGGGCTGGACGTGAAGATCACGGCCCAATCGGAAGACGACCGCGACCTCGGCACCCGTGATGGCGGCGACGTGAATGGTATCGGTCTCGACCTGCGCCCCTGGGTCTATGGCGAGCGCGGCGAATGGAGCGCCTTCGCCATGGGCCAGGCGGTCACCGCTACCGACATCGTCGAGACCGACACCCTGGAATCGAGCGACATCGAAGCCGACGCCGGCCAGCGCAACAACGGCCGCGAGCCGGACAAGAGCTACCTGGCCATGCGCGAGTTCTGGGTCGACTACGGCGGCCTCACCGCCTACCCCGGCGAGCACCTGCGCTTCGGCCGCCAGCGCGTCCGCAGCGAGGAAGGCACCTGGTGGGACACCAACATCGAAGCCCTGCGCTGGAGCTTCGACACCACCCTGTTGCGCGCCCACGCCGGCGTCGCCGAGCGCTTCAGCGACTACCGCACCGACATCGACGAACTGGCCCCGGAAGACGAAGACCGCCAGCACTTCTTCGGCGACATCTCCACCCAATGGCGCCCCGGCCACTGGGTCGGCGCCAAGCTTCACCACAGCCGCGACAACGGCGACTTGCCCAACGTCGGCGAGGAAGTGGATGAACTGGACAAGCGCACCACCGGCGACCTGACCTGGCTGGGCCTGGAAGCCGATGGCGGCTTCTTCGACCGCCGCTCCACCCTGCCGCTGAACTACTGGGCCCAGGCCACCTGGCTGACCGGCGACGTGGACGAGCTGCAGCAGACGCCGGTGGGCAACCAGAACGTTGCCAGCGGCAAGCGCAATGTCGACGTGGATGCCTGGGCGGTAGACCTCGGCCTGCGCTGGAACATCGACGATCAGTGGAAGGTCGGCGGCGCCTACGCCCGTGGCAGCGGCGGTGGCGATAACGACAGCTCCGAGCAGTTCCGCCAGACCGGCCTTGAGAGCAACCGCTCCAACTTCACCGGCACCGAAGCCCGCATGCACCGCTTCGGTGAAGCCTTCCGCGGCGAGCTGAGCAACCTGCAAGTGGCCACCGCCTTCACGTCCTGGCAGATGGGCGAGGACTACGACGCGAGCGTCGTCTACCACCGTTTCTGGCGCGTGGACGACAACCAGGACGTCGGCCAGAGCGGAATCATCGCGCCGCTGGAAGACGGCGAGAAAGACATCGGCCAGGAAATGGACCTGGTGGTCACCCGCTACTTCAAGCAGGGCCTGCTGCCGGCTTCCATGGCCGAGCACATGGACGAGCGTTCGGCCCTGGTGCGCTTCCGTGGCGGCGTGTTCAAGCCCGGCGATGCCTATGCCAGCGGCACCGATTCGGTGATGCACCGCGCCTTCGTCGACTTCATCTGGCGCTTCTGATGGGCATTGGGCGCAAGGGAGGAACAGCCATGAAACGTGGCATGGGAACCACACTGCTGGCGGGGGGCGTCATTCTTGGCGCCCTGCAGTTCGCCTCGCCCTGGGTCCAGGGCGAGGAGCTGACCCAGCAACTCAAGCCGATCAAGAACTACAAGGTGCTCACCGCGCCCGTCGAGCAGTTGCACCTGGACACGCCCAAGCTGCCGGACATGACCGGCTACACGGCCGAGGCCGTGGAAGCGAAGATCGACCGCGGCACCCGCGGCCGCGTGGTGGTCCGACGCATGCTCCAGCAGGATGCGCTGAAGGACTTCATCGGCGGTAACGAGCGCCTGCGCGAATGGGTCCGGCGCCAGCAGGGCATGCCTCAGGCGATCTTCGTCGAGGGCGGCTACGTGACGCCGGAAGACCTGGCCAAGGCCCTGCCCGACAGCCAGTTCAGCGAGACCGAGCCGGGCGTGTACCTCGCCCGCCTGCCGCTGGTGGTGGCCCAGGGCGCGAGCCTGCAGATCGGCAAGGAGACCAAGGACTTCCGCCTCTCCCAGGAGCGCGGCGCCTTCCTGGTCAACGACGGCAAGCTGTTCGTCACCGGTACCCAGCTCACCGCCTGGAACGAAAAGAACAAGTCGCCGGCCTGGTTCCACAAGCCCGAGGAGTTCCGCCCGTTCCTGGTGTCCTGGGGCGGCAGCGAGCTGTACATCGTCGGCAGCAAGGTCACGAGCCTGGGCTACGACAACTCCAAGTCCTATGGCGTCTCCATCACCCAGTACACCCCGGGCCAGGCCAAGCGCCTGAAGCGCACCGCGCCCACCGGCTGGCTGCTGGATTCCGAGTTCGTCGACCACTGGTACGGCTTCTACTGCTTCGAAGCCGAAAACGTGGTCATCAAGGGCAATACCTACCGCGACAACATCGTCTACGGCATCGACCCCCACGACCGCTCGAAGGGCCTGCTCATCGCCCACAACACCGTCTTCGGGACCAAGAAGAAGCACGGGATCATCATCTCCCGTGAGGTGGACGACAGCTGGATCGTTCACAACAAGTCCTACGACAACAAGCTCTCGGGCATCGTCATCGACCGTAACTCGGTGAACAATCTCGTGGCCTGGAACGAGGTGTACCAGAACCATTCCGACGGCATCACCCTCTACGAGAGCTCGAACAACCTGCTGTGGGGCAACAAAATCCTCAGCAACCAGCGCCACGGCATCCGCGTGCGCAACAGCGTGAACATCCGCCTGTACGAGAACCTCTCGGCGGCCAACGGCCTGACCGGCGTGTATGGCCACATCAAGGACCTCTCCAACACCGACCGGAACGTCAAGCTCGACCCCTTCGACACCAAGGTCTCGCTGATCGTGGTGGGCGGCAAGCTCGCCGGCAACGGTTCCAGTCCCCTTTCCATCGACTCGCCGCTGTCGGTCGAGCTGTACCGCGTCGAGTTGCTCGCCCCGAGCAAATCCACCGGCATCAGCTTCGCCGGCGTACTCGGCGAAAAGCAGGACGAAATCCTCGACCTGATGGTGCGCCGCAAGAAGGCGGTGCTGATCGATCCCGTCGAAAGCCAGGCCGAGCTCCAGGACTGAGGTATCCGCCCATGACCAGACTATCCCGCAAGTGGTTCACCCCCTCCGCCCTGGCCGCCGCCCTGCTGGCCGCTGCCCAGGGCGCGCACGCGGCGCCCGAGTACAGCGTGCAGGCGACCGGCCCGCTCTGTGCCGCAGCGCAGAATCCGGCCAACTACAACACCAAGTACCTGAGCTTCTTCACCGCCCTGGTGCAAGGACAGGGCGACTGGCTGTTCCGAAGCGAGAACGACCTGCGTACCGACTTCGGTACCTCGCAGTTCGGCTGGAGCCAGCTGAAGCGCCTGCGCGATGCGCTCAAGACCAAGGGCGTCGAGCTGATGGTGGTCTACCAACCCACCCGTGGTCTGATCGATCGCGAAAAGCTGACCCCGGAAGAGAAGGCTCACTTCAACTACGAGCTGGCGAAGAAGAACTACCTCGCCGCCGTGGACCACTTCCGCAAGGCCGGCATCTGGGTGACCGACCTCTCGCCGCTGTTCGACGAGAAGGGCGTGGACACCGACTACTACTTCAAGGCCGACCACCACTGGACGCCTGCCGGTGCAGACCGCACCGCCAAGCTGGTGGCCGAGACCCTGAAGCAGATCCCCAGCTTCGGCGACATCCCGAAGAAGGAATACGAGAGCAAGGTGGTGGGCCTGCTGCCCAAGGCCGGCACCCTGCACAAGACCGCGGCGCAGTTCTGCGGCACCGGCTACGCGACCCAGTATGTCGACCGCTACGAGACCGAAGCCTCGGGCGACGGCGGCAGTGGCGACAGCCTGTTCGGCGACGAGTCCAACCCGCAGGTGGTCCTGGTGGGCACCAGTAACAGCGGCCCGGCCTACAACTTCGCCGGCTTCCTGCAGCAACACAGCGGCGCCGAGGTGCTCAACATGGCGGTCAGCGGCGGTGGCTTCGAGAGCGCCCTGATGCAGTACATGAGCAGCAAGGAATTCCACGAGAACACGCCGAAGGTGCTGATCTGGGAATTCGCCACCCACTACGACATGGCCCAGGCGAGCTTCTATCGCCAAGCGGTGCCGATGGTGAACAACGGCTGCGAAGGCCGCACCAAGGTCCTGAAGAACAAGATCAAGCTCAAGCCCGGCGCCAACGAAGTGCTGGTCAACAGCAACGGCCTCCCCTTGCGCGGCCGTGACTACCAGGTGGACCTGCGCCTCAGCGATCCGTCCATCCACGAGTTGAAGACCACCGTCTGGTACCTCAACGGCCGTCGCGAAAACTTCAAGCTGGAACAGAGCGACCGCATCGACACCGGCGGGCGCTACGCCTTCGAGCTGCGCAATGAAGCCGACTGGGCCGACCTGAACATGCTCGCCCTGGAAGTCCACAGCCCCGAACCCATGCCCCAGGAACTCAGCGTCGACGTCAGCGTCTGCGCGCGTCCCGGCAATGGCGGCGGCAACCTCACGGCCAACGCCGAGTGAGGAAGAGGAGGTTCCCATGAACACCAGACACTGGCTGATCGCTCCCCTGCTCGCGGGCATGCTGCTCGCAGGGCAAGCCCATGCCGCCGACCTGGTGCCGCCCAAAGGCTATTTCGCGCCCGTCGCGGGCAACGCCAAGTCCGGCGGCACCTGCAAGGCGCCACCGGCGCCCTACACCGCCAAACTGGAGTTCCGCAGCAAGTACGAAGGCTCCGACAAGGCCCGCTCCACGCTCAATCCGGAAGCGGAAAAAGCCTTCCGCGAGAAGACTGCCGCCATCACCGAGATGGAGCGCGGTGTCAGCAAGATGGTCACGGACTACATGCGCAAGGGCCAGCGCACCCAGCTCGAATGCACCCTGCAATGGCTGGATAGCTGGGCCCAGGCCAACGCCCTGCTGAGCACCGAGTACAACCACACCGGCAAGTCCATGCGCAAATGGGCGCTGGGCAGCATGGCGTCGGCCTACCTGCGCCTGAAGTTCTCCGAATCGCAGCCGCTGGCGCCGTACTCCGCGCAGACCCGGGTGATCGAATCCTGGTTCTCACGCCTGGCCGACCAGGTGGTGCACGACTGGAGCGACCTGCCGCTGAAACAGATCAACAACCACTCCTACTGGGCCGCCTGGTCGGTGATGGCCACCGCCGTTGCGACCAACCGCCAGGACCTCTTCGACTGGTCGGTGGCGCAGTTCCGCGTGGCCGCCGGCCAGGTGGACGAGGACGGTTTCCTGCCCAACGAACTCAAGCGCCGCCAGCGCGCCCTGGCCTACCACAACTACAGCCTGCCGCCGCTGGCGATGATCGCCAGCTTCGCCCAGGCCAACGGTGTGGACCTGCGCGAGGAGAACGACGGCGCACTGCGCCGCCTCGGCAAGAAGGTGCTGGCCGGCGTGGATGACCAGGACGACTTCAGTGACAAGACCGGCAAGGACCAGGACATGAGCGAGCTGAAGAAACACAGCAAGTTCTCCTGGCTGGAGCCCTGGTGCTCGCTCTACCAGTGCTCGTCGGAAACCCTCGAACTCAAGGACGAGATGGGCCCCTACAAGACCTTCCGCCTCGGCGGGGACGTGACCCAGGTCTTCCACCCGAAGAAGGAGGGGGGAAGTTGATCCCCGCTCGGACAGCCCCCTCTTTCGCAAGCGGGAGAGGACGCTGAAGCAGCCGGCGCATGTGTTCGGCATGGCACAGATAGCCCCCTCTCCCAAAGGGAGAGGGCTGGGGTGAGGGGAATTGGGCTCTGCACGGAGTTCGGCCCCCTCTCCCCCGGCCCCTCTTCCAAAGGGAGAGGGGAGAAAAAACGCCCCCGCCACCGCAGGCGGGCCTGATATCAAACGTTCAACGGAGAGACTCGGATGGTCTTTTCTTCCAACGTGTTCCTGTTCCTGTTCTTGCCGACATTCCTCGGCTTGTACTACCTGGTCGGGACACGCTACAGAAACCTGCTGTTGCTGGTCGCCAGCTACATCTTCTACGCCTGGTGGCGCATCGACTTCCTGGCGCTGTTCGCCGCCGTGACGGTCTTCAACTACTGGATCGGCCTGCGCATCGGTGCGGCCGGCGTGCGCACGAAAACGGCGCAGAAATGGCTGCTCTTCGGCGTGGTCGTGGACCTCTGCGTCCTCGGCTACTTCAAGTACGCCAACTTCGGCGTCGACAGCCTCAACGCCATCATCACCTCGTTCGGCATGGAACCCTTCGTGCTCACGCACATCCTGCTACCGATCGGGATCTCCTTCTACGTCTTCGAGTCCATCAGCTACATCATCGACGTCTACCGCGGCGACACCCCGGCGACGCACAACCTGATCGACTTCGCGGCCTTCGTGGCGATCTTCCCGCACCTGATCGCCGGCCCGGTGCTGCGCTTCAAGGATCTGGTGGACCAGTTCAACCATCGCACCCACACGGTGGACAAGTTCGCCGAGGGCTGCACGCGCTTCATGCAGGGCTTCATCAAGAAGGTCTTCATCGCCGACAGCATCGCGCCGATCGCCGACCACTGCTTCGCCCTCTCCGACCCGACAACGGGGGATGCCTGGCTCGGCGCGCTGGCCTATACCGCGCAGCTGTACTTCGACTTCTCCGGCTACAGCGACATGGCCATCGGCCTCGGCCTGATGATGGGCTTCCGCTTCATGGAGAACTTCAACCAGCCGTACATCAGCCAGTCCATCACCGAGTTCTGGCGGCGCTGGCACATCAGCCTGTCCACCTGGCTGCGGGACTACCTGTACATCAGCCTGGGCGGCAACCGTGGCGGCACGTTCCAGACCTACCGCAACCTGTTCCTCACCATGCTGCTGGGCGGTCTGTGGCACGGCGCCAACTTCACCTACATCATCTGGGGCGCCTGGCACGGCACCTGGCTGGCCATCGAACGCGCACTGGGCGTGAACGCCGCGCCGCGCGCGCTCAACCCGCTGAAGTGGGCCCTCACCTTCCTGCTGGTGGTGATCGGCTGGGTGATCTTCCGCGCCGAGAACCTGGATGTGGCCTGGCGCATGTACGCCGCCATGTTCAGCTTCGGTGACTGGAGCCTCTCCGAACTCAATCGCGCCCAGCTCACCAGCCTGCAGATCGCCACCCTGGTGCTGGCCTACGTGGTGCTGGCCATCTTCGGCATCCGCCAGTTCTACGCCCAGCCGCTGGCCGGCGCGCCCAAGGCGAAGGCCCGCGATGAGGACGACGGCATCGCCATCAATGCAGACGGCAGCGCCACCCTCACCGTCAGCCGCGTGAAGCTCGGCGCCCTCGCCTTCCACGCCGCCGTGCTCCTGCTGTTCGCCGCCTCGGTGCTGAAGCTCTCGGCGCAGAGCTTCTCGCCCTTCCTGTACTTCCAGTTCTGAGTGGAGCCGACCATGAACAGAACCCTGAACCTGCTCTACATCCTGCTCTTCTCCGCCCTGTTGCTGGCCCTCAGCCTGTGGTCCCTGCGCGGGGTACTGGGCTTCTCCGTGTCCAGTGAAACCAGCGTGCTGGACGGCAAGCTGGCCCAGGCCTTCGAGAAGCGCTACGACGACCAGTTCCCGATCAAGCAACTGGGTACCAACCTCTGGGCGCTGCTGGACTACAAACTGTTCGGCGAAGGCCGCCAGGGCGTGGTCATCGGCCAGGACGGCTGGCTCTACTCGGACGAGGAGTTCGACCCGGTAGCCGAGGGCAATCGCCATGTGCGTGACAACCTGGCACTGATCGGGGGCGTGCGCGACGAACTGGCGCGGCACAACGTGGAACTGGTGCTGGCCATCATCCCGTCCAAGTCCCGCCTCTACCCCGAGTACGTGGGCGAAACCACTCCCACCGCCCTGCGCCAGGACCTCTATGAGCGCTTCCGTGGCGTGGCGCGCAAGGCCGGAATCCTCGCCCCTGACCTGCTCGCCACCCTGGAACAGGCCAAGGACAACGGCCAGGTCTTCCTGCGGACCGATACCCACTGGACTCCGCTGGGCGCCGAAGCCGTGGCCGGCAGCCTGGGCAAGGCCGTGGGCGAGGCCATGAGCCTGCGTGGCACGCCGCAGCAGTACGTGACTGAAATCCAGGGCGAGGATGCCTACAAGGGCGACCTGACCCGCTTCCTGCCCCTGGACCCGCTGTTCGAGAACCTGATGCCGGCTCCGGACCAGCTGCAGAAACGCTCCACCCGCAGCGAGAACGAAGGGTCCGCCGGTGACGACGCCCTGTTCGCCGAAAGCGATGTACCGGTGGTGCTGGTGGGCACCAGCTACAGCGCCAACGACAAGTGGAACTTCGCCGGTGCCCTGCGCCAGGCCCTGCAGCGTGACCTGGTCAACCACGCCGAGGACGGCCACGGGCCGATCCTGCCGATGCTCAAGTACCTCAAGAGCGACGAACTGAAGGACGCCCCGCCGCAGCTGGTGATCTGGGAATTCCCGGAACGCTACCTGCCGATGCTGAGCGACCTGTCCGATTTCGACCCCGAATGGATCGCCGGCCTGCGCAAGGGCGCCGGCACCGATGAACGCCTGGCTTCGCGCTCGGGTAACTGAATCTCCCCTCACGAGGGGAAAACAGGGCCGAAACCGGCCCGATCAAGAGAGCAGATGGAGGAACACCTCATGAACCGACAGAACAACCGCAGCTGGACGTCTTATGCCTGCGCCCTCGTGCTCGGCCTCGGCGCCCTGCAGGCCCAGGCAGATGAAGGTGGCCTGTACGGCCCGCAGGCGCCCAAGGGCTCCGCATTCGTCCGCGCCTACAACGCCAGCAGCAGCGAGCTCAGCATCAACGTCGGCAACACTGCGCTGAACGACGTACCTCCGCTCGGCTCCAGCGACTTCAAGTTCCTCCCGGCGGGCAACTACAGCGCCCAGGTCGGCAGCAGCAACCTCCCGGTGAAGCTGGAAGCCGACCGCTACTACACCCTGGTCAACCAGACCGGCAAGAACCCGCAACTGGTGGAAGAACCGCCCTACACGAACAAGCAGAAGGCCCTTCTGCGCGTGCAGAACCTGTCCGACGCGAAGCTCACCCTGAAGACCGCCGACGGCAAGACCCCGGTCGTCGAGGATGTGGCTCCGCAGGGTCGTGGCGAACGCGAGATCAACCCGGTGAAAGTCGGCCTCGCCCTGTTCGATGGCACCCGCAAGGTCAGCGACCTCAAGCCCATCTCCCTGCAGCGCGGTGAAGTGGTCTGCCTCTACATCACCGGCAGCGGCGGCAAGCTCTCCCCGGTCTGGGTCAAGCGCCCGGCCGAATCCTGAGGCCAGGCCTCAACGGAGCGAGAACCGGCGCGGGATGAACCGCGCCGGTCATTACCCGCCACGCAGAGGGCGGGAAAGAAAGAAATGTGATCGATGGAAGCAGTGCCCTCAAACCATGACAGTTCTAGGAGAAACACCATGATTCCCGTGATCCTCTCTGGCGGTAGCGGCTCTCGCCTCTGGCCTCTTTCGCGCAAGCAGTATCCCAAGCAGTTCCTCGCCCTCACCGGCGATCAGACCCTTTTCCAGCAGACCCTGCTGCGCCTGAACTTCGACGGCATGCAACAGGCCGTCCTGGTGGCCAACCAGGATCACCGCTTCATCGTGCAGGAGCAGCTCGACGCCGTCGGCATCCAGGCCCAGGCCATGCTGCTCGAGCCCTTCGGCCGCAACACCGCGCCGGCCGTGGCGATCGCTGCCATGCAGCTTCTGGCCGAAGGCCGTGACGAGCTGATGCTGGTGCTTCCGGCCGACCACGTGCTGCGTGACCAGCGTGCCTTCCAGCAGGCCCTGGCACTGGCCACCATCGCCGCCGAGAAGGGCGAGATGGTGCTCTTCGGCGTTCCCGCCGAGCGCCCGGAAACCGGTTATGGCTACATCCGCAGCAAGGCCGATGTCCGCCTGCCGGATGGCATCAGCCGCGTTGCCGAGTTCGTCGAGAAGCCGAACGAAGACCTGGCCCGCCAGTACGTGGAGTCCGGCGACTACTTCTGGAACAGCGGCATGTTCCTGTTCCGCGCCAGCCGCTTCCTGGAAGAGCTGAAGCACCACGACGTGGACATCTACGACACCTGCCTGCTGGCCCTGGAGCGCAGCAAGCGTGACGGCATCGCGGTGAGCATCGACTCGGCCACCTTCGCCTGCTGCCCGGACAACTCCATCGACTACGCGGTAATGGAGAAGACCGAGCGTGCCTGCGTGGTGCCGCTCTCCGCCGGCTGGAACGACGTGGGCAGCTGGAGCTCCATCTGGGAAGTGCACGACAAGGACCAGGACGGCAACGTCACCAAGGGCGACGTGGTGGTGCAGGACAGCCATAACTGCCTGGTGCACGGCAACGGCAAGCTGGTATCGGTGATCGGCCTGGACGACGTGGTGGTGGTGGAAACCAAGGACGCCATGATGATCGCCCACAAGGACCGCGTGCAGGACGTGAAGAAGCTGGTCAACAAGCTGGATGCCGATGGCCGCAGCGAAACCCAGAACCACTGCGCCGTGTACCGCCCCTGGGGTTCCTACGACTCGGTGGACATGGGTGGCCGCTTCCAGGTCAAGCACATCACCGTGAAGCCGGGTGCGCAGCTTTCGCTGCAGATGCACCACCACCGTGCCGAACACTGGATCGTGGTCTCCGGCACTGCCCAGGTGACCTGTGACGAGAAGGTGTTCCTGCTCACCGAAAACCAGTCGACCTACATCCCGATCGCCTCCGTGCACCGCCTGGCCAACCCGGGCAAGATTCCGCTGGAGATCATCGAGGTGCAGTCCGGCAGCTACCTGGGTGAAGACGACATCGAGCGTCTGGATGACGTCTATGGCCGCGCGCCGCAAAGCGCGACGGTGCACAGCATCGCCCGCTGACCTGTAGGAGCCGGCTTGCTGGCGAAGGGGCGACCTTTCGCGAGCAAGCTCGCTCCTCGGTTATAGGCACTCTTGCTAGCATGGAAGGCCTCAAGGAGGTCTTTCCATGCTGATTGGCGCCGTTCTCTTCCTGACCTGGCTGATCCTGCTGCTGCGCTACCCGGCCAAGGCCCTGCCGCTGTCCCTGGCGGCCGTCCTCGGCGTGGCCCTGATCGCCCTCTGGGTGCTCTGGGAAGAACGCGGCACGGAACGCCGTTTCTCCCGCCTCGATATCCAGCTCTCCTACGCTCCGCAAAGCTGCCCCTCCGACCGCCCGCTGTCGATCCAGGTACGCAACGGCGGCGACGCGGTCCTGCGTGATTTCGCCTGGCAGGTACAGGCCTTCCGCCCCGGCGACACCATCAACCTGGCCCAGCCCAGCTACGAACGTCCGCGCTACCTCGGCCCTTCCGAACTGCAGCCGGGTGCCCAATGGCAGGACTGCCTCGCCCTGCCGCCCATTCGCCAGGGTTATCGCGCACAATCCCTGGAGTTTCGCGCCGCCAATCTGCGTGGCACATTCGTCGACTGAACCAAGAGCACCCTCTCCCCCGGCCCCTCTCCCGCAAGCGGGAGAGGGGAGACAAACAACCCGCGCAAACCTCGACGGTGGCACGGACGGCTCCCTCTCCCTACAGGGAGAGGGCTGGGGAGAGGGTGAACCGGACGCCACCTCTGCAAAGGACTCGAGATGCCCACCCCCACCGCCCTGATCACCGGTTGCTCCAGCGGCATCGGCCGCGCCCTGGCCAACACCTTCAAGGCCGCCGGCTACAGCGTCTGGGCTACCGCCCGCAAGGCTCAGGACCTGGCCGCGCTGGAAGCCGCCGGATTCACCGCCGTTGCACTGGACGTCAATGACCAGCCCGCAGTAGCGGCCCTCGCCGCGCGCCTGGAGCGGGAGGAAGGCGGCCTCGACGTGCTGGTGAACAACGCCGGTTTCGGCGCCATGGGGCCGCTGCTGGACGGCGGCGTCGAGGCCCTGCGCAAGCAGTTCGACACCAACGTCTTCGCCCTGGTGGACGTGACCCGCGCCTGCTTCCCGTTGCTGCGCAAACGCCGTGGCCTGGTGGTGAACATCGGCAGCGTCTCCGGCGTGCTGGTCACCCCCTTCGCCGGTGCCTACTGCGCCTCCAAGGCGGCCGTGCATGCCCTCTCCGATGCCCTGCGCCTGGAACTGGCGCCCTTCGGCATCGACCTGATGGAAGTGCAGCCCGGCGCCATCGCCTCCAGCTTCGGCGCCAGCGCCACCCGCGAGGCGGAAAACCTGATTGCCGAGGGTTCGCCCTGGTGGCCGGTGCGCGAAGGCATCCGCGCCCGCGCACGCGCCTCCCAGGACAATCCCACCCCGGCCGAAGACTTCGCCCGCACCCTGCTTGCCGCGGTGCAACGCAAACCGCGCCCGTCGCTGGTACGCATCGGCAACGGCAGCCGCGCCCTGCCCCTGCTGGCACGCTGGGTACCGAGATCGCTGCTGGATCGGGTGCTGAAGAAGCGCTTCGGCCTCGGCGTCGAGTTGTGACGCCCCCGTAGGTTGGCGCCGAGCGCAGCGAGGCCCAACGCGACGTGCGTTCATGGCCTCTCAGCTAGAGTTATCCCCGTCCCGGTCCCGAGGAACCACCATGTCGCTCCCCATGCGCTACGCCGTCGGCGGCGTGGCCCTGACCATCGTCCTGAACCTGCTCTTGCGCAGCTTCGCCAAAGTTGGCGGCATTTTCGCCACCCTGCTGATCGCCGCCGCCACGGCCGCCCTGCTGGCCCTGGCCTTCCGCTTCATCCAGCACCGCGCACCGGAACCGGGCGAGCGCTGGCGCATCGTCCTTGGCTACGGCGGCCTGCTCGGGCTGCTATACCTAGGACTGCTGGCGATGATGACCTTGCAGGACACTCCCAGCCCCATGGGCGTCCTGCTGTTGCTGGTGCATTACCTCTGCTATCCGGTAATGGCCGCATTGCTACTGTCGGAACGGGTGTTCGCGAGATTCCGCTGACGCCCCACAAGGATGTCCACGATGAACTACCGTCCCCTTCGCGTACCGGCCGACAGCGACCGGCTCGCCGCATTCGATGCCTCCTACTGCACGTCCCATATCTGGCGGGTCGAGGCCGATGGCCTGGCCCTGCGGCTGGTGGAGGAAGCGCTGCCCGAGCCCTTCCACAAGGCCTATGACGCCAGGGGCTTCCCCGATGACGTGGCCGATGCCGACTTCGCCCTGGCCGCCGAGGCCCGCGACGGCAGCCTGGCCGGTTTCGCCTGCGTGCGCCTGGTGCCCTGGAACCGCAGCGCCGAATTGAGCGCGCTGTTCGTGGCACCAAATCACCAGGGCCAGGGAATCGGCCGGGCGCTCCTGGGCGGTGCCATGACCTACGCACGCAGCCAGGCAATGCGCTGCCTGTGGCTGGAAACCCAGACCAGCAACCACCCGGCCATCGGCTTCTACCAACGCGCCGGCTTCACCTTCTGCGGCCTCAACACCATGCTCTACGACCCGACCGAGGTGGCGCCTGAAGAGGTCGCGCTCTACCTGAGCCATCCTCTCAACGGTTGAAGTCGGACTAGACACTGCCCTCCTTCTCGATCACCAGAATGCGTGCCGCTCCCTTGGGATGGGCGACATGCTCGCAGCCGATTCCGGCGTAGAAGATATCCCCCACGCCCAGCTGGACCCGATGTTCTTCTCCCGCGTCCCGGTAGCGCATTTCCACCTCGCCATCCAGCACCACGAAAACCTCCTGGCCATCGTTGACGTGCCAGATGTAGGGCTGGTCGGTCCAGTGCAGGCGCACCGTGGTGCCGTCGAGGTTGGCGATGTCCAGCGCGCCCCAGGCTCTGTCCGCAATGAAATCGCGGCTGCGCACCACTTGCCCGGCGCTCATACGCGGCCCGCCGTGGCAGTGGCAGGCATGGCCGGCTTGGGCTTGCGGAACACCAGTACGTTGCCGGCCATTACCAGGGCCAGGCCGAACAGCGCTGGCAGGGTCCACTGGTAGCCCTCGACGAAGGCCGAGATGTTCAGCGCCACCACCGGGAACAGCACGGTGCAGTAGGCGGCGCGTTCCGGCCCCATGCGGCCCACCAGGGTCAGGTAGGCGGTGAAGCCGATCACCGAGCCGGGAATGGCCAGGTAGAGCAGCGAACCGATGTAGCGGGTGTTCCATTCCATGTCGAACGACGTGCCACTGACCAGGCACCAGGCGCTGAGCATCAGGGCGCCGTAGAGCATGCCCCAGGCATTGGTGGTAAGCGGCTTGAGACCGGCCTTCTGCTGCAGGCTGGAGAGCATGTTGCCGGCGGAGAAACACAGGGTGCCCAGCAGGGCCAACCCCAGGCCGATGAAAGTTTCACGGCTGGCGCTGTGGTGCGAGAGCTCCGGCCAGAACAGCAGCCCCAGGCCGAGAAGGCCGAGGCCGCCACCGGCGAGCACGTTGGGCGCGATGCGCTGGCCGAAGAAGATGCGTGCATTGAGGGCGTTCCACAGGGTGGCGGTCGAGAACACCACGGCGATCAGGCCGCTGGGGATCCACTGGCTGGCGGTGTAGAAGCACATGAAGTTGACGCAGAACAGGCACAGGCCCTGGGCCAGGCAGATCATCTGGGCGCGGCTGTCGAGCTTCTGCAGGCGGCGGCTGAGCAGCAGGATGGCGAAGAGCACGGCGGCGGCCAGGGCAAAGCGGTAGGCGATGGAGGCGGGAATGGCGACGCTGCCCATCTGCAGCTTGATGGCGATCCAGGTGGTGCCCCAGATCAGGACGGTGAGCAGATAGAGGGACAGGTTCATCACGGTGACTCCGGTTTCGATGGAGCCAGTCTCCGCTCGCCCCCTCTGCCCCGCTTGCACAAACTTGCGCTTATCTCGTCGGGAGACTGCCCGCGCGAATCCACGCGCGTTAGCATGGACCCCATTCGCCAACCGGCCGGCCCTGCCCATGTCCCTGCTCGAACAGAACCAGGTATTCCAGTCCCTCAGCAGTTCGCCCAACGCTCGCCTGGAGCATTGCGCGGAGCTGGGCGATGGCCTGGGCGCGGCACTCTGGAGCAACCACCACGACGCCCGGGACTACCAGGGGCCGAAGGTGCACACGCTGTCCTGCTACCTGGCGGGCGGCACCGGCACCTTCCGCCGCGAGCGTCCGGATACCAAGGGCGCGCCGGACAAGCTGTGCATCCTTCCCGCCGGGCATGAATCCTCATGGGTGATCAACGGTGAAATCCGCCTGGCACACCTCTACTTCAGCGCCGAGCACTTCGCCCAGGCCGCGGTCACCTTGCTGGATCGGGAACCCCGTGAATTGCAGCTGCGCGAACGCACCTTCCTCGACGATCCGCAGCAGGCGCGGAACTTCCGCCAGCTGATCACCCTGGACTGGGATGAGCCCGCCGAACGCCTGCGGGCGACCAGCCTGGCCCACGACATGATCCACCACAGCCTGCTGACCCAGGTCGGGATGCGGGATGGCCTGCGCCTGAAAGGGGGACTGGCACCGGTGCTGCGCCGGCGCCTCATGGAGTACATTGAGAATCGCCTGGCCGAGCCGATCAGCCTGGGCGAACTGGCGACCTTTGCGGCGCTGTCGGAATATCACTTCGCGCGGATGTTTCGCGAGAGCTTCGGCATGCCGCCGCACCAGTACGTGCTGGCGCGCCGGCTGGAGCGGGCGCGCAAATTGTTGCGCGATGGCGAGTTGCCCCTTGGAGAAATCGCCCTGGCCTGCGGCTTTGCCAGTGCCAGTCACTTCAGCAATCGCTTCCGCGCGGCGGTGGGCGCTACGCCGGGGGCCTACCGCGCGGCGTTTCGCTGATCAGAACACCAGGTCGGAGAGGCGCCAGACCTCGAAAGCCGGAGTCTCGTAGGGATGGGCCTTCTTCAGAGCCTTGACCGCTTCGTGGATCAGTTCGTCGGCGACGACCATTTCCACCTTCCATTCGGCTACATGCTCGACGGTGCCGGTCTGGCCCAGGTAGGGACTGCTGCCCTCGAGCGGACGGAATTGACCCTGCCCGAGCGCCTGCCAGCAGCAGCTGTCATAGGCACCGATGCGCCCCCCGCCCGCTGCGAAAATGGCTTTTTTCACAGGTTCCAGATGGCTCTCCGGAACGTAGAAACACAGCTTGTACATCGGGTTCTCCGCGTGGATCCAACGACGGGTTCATACCCAGCAATGATGGCACTTTGACGCCATTTTACCGAGGCCCTGTTCACATACGCGAGTTGGACCCATGGTGCGCAAAAGCGTTCTCCACGGGAAAGTGCATCTGGCGATAAAGGTGAAGCCCTACTCACCTTTCCAGAAGCGCCGCCAACGCTGGCCAAGGCTGGGGGTAGGCGGGCTGTGGCTGCCATCGCACCAGGGCAGCCTCGCGGACTGGCCGCAACGACAGAGCAGCAGGCGCTGTTCGCGGCGGGCGGTCAGGCTGAAGCCGTCGGCGCAGTCGGGCGGGCAATCGGGCAATCGTTCCGAACGGCCGCAACGGCAAAGGCGACATTGATCGCCGGGTTGCAGCAGGCGGACTTCAGGAAGGATCGGGTCCGGCATGGGCGCGGCTCGGAAACGAAAAAGGCGGGAGAAGAGTGCCTTCTCCCGCCTTTTACTGTCGATGTCCGAGTGGGCCAATTACTAGGAGATGGCTGAAACAACCCTCTCCCGCCCTTCGGGCACCCCGCTCTGCGCCCCGGCCTGATCGCTTCGCGCTCAGGCGCTCATCGGCACTGGAAGCAGTGCTTCCAAAGACGTGCCGATGAGCCCCAGAAGGGAGAGGGTCATCAGATGGCCTTCGGCCTTGGGTGTCCCGAGCGGGCGGGAACCACCCTCTCCCGCCCTTCGGGCACCCTCTCCCCAGGGGGAGAGGGCCATCAGATGGCCTTCGGCCGCTTTTAATCCACCCAGACGCGGGCGTTGCGGAACATACGCATCCAGCCGCCGTCTTCCTGCCACTCGTCCGGGCGCCAGGAGTTCTGCACGGCGCGGAACACGCGCTCCGGGTGCGGCATCATGATGGTCACACGGCCGTCGCGGCTGGTGAGACCGGTGATGCCACGGGGCGAACCGTTCGGGTTGGCCGGGTAGGTCTCGGTGACCTTGCCGTGGGTATCGACGAAGCGCATGGAGACACAACCGGACAGGTCGGCTTCCAGCAGCGCCTCTTCGCTCTCGAACTCGGCATGGCCTTCGCCGTGGGCGATAGCGATCGGCATGCGCGAGCCGGCCATGCCACGCAGGAAGATCGAGGACGACTCCTGCACCTGGACCATGGCCACACGGGCTTCGAACTGCTCCGAGCGGTTACGCACGAAGTGCGGCCAGAACTCGGTGCCGGGAATCAGCTCGTGCAGGTTGGACATCATCTGGCAACCGTTGCACACGCCCAGGGCAAAGCTGTCCTTGCGCTCGAAGAAGGCCTGGAAGCCTTCACGGGCACGGGTGTTGAACAGGATCGACTTGGCCCAGCCTTCACCGGCACCAAGCACGTCGCCGTAGGAGAAGCCACCGCAGGCCACCAGGCCCTTGAAGTCTTCCAGGCTGACGCGACCGGCAAGGATGTCGCTCATGTGCACGTCGATGGCAGAGAAGCCGGCGCGGTCGAAGGCGGCAGCCATTTCCACCTGGCCGTTCACGCCCTGCTCGCGGAGGATCGCCACCTGCGGACGCACGCCCTTCTTGATGTAGGGCGCGGCGATGTCCTGGTTGACGTCGAAGCTGAGCTTGACGGACAGGCCGGGGGTGTCTTCTTCCAGCAGTGCGTCGAACTCCTGGTCGGCGCAGTCGGCGTTGTCACGCAGACGCTGAATCTTGTAGCTGGTCTCGGACCACTGGCGCTGCAGCATGCGGCGCTCGCCGCCGAACACGGCTTCGCCATTGAAGCTGATGGCGACGTTGGCGCCATTGAACGGCTGGCCGATGACGGCAACGCAATCACCGAGGCCGGCGGCGCTGAACTGGGCCAGCACTTCCGGCGTGGCGTCCTGGCGAACCTGGATGACCGCACCCAGTTCTTCGTTGAACAGGACGGAGGTCAGGCCTTCACGGTTGTCGGCCAGGGCGTCGAGGTAGAGGTCCAGGCCGCAGTGACCGGCAAAGGCCATTTCCAGCACGGTGGCCAGCAGGCCGCCGTCGGAACGGTCGTGATAGGCCAGCAGGTGGCCATCGGCGTTCAGGCCCTGGATCACGGCGAAGAAGGCTTTCAGGTCTTCGGCGTCATCAACGTCCGGTACCTGCTGGCCGATCTTGCTGTAGACCTGCGCGAGGATGGAGCCGCCCATGCGGTTCTGGCCACGGCCGAGGTCGACCAGGATCAGGTCGGTTTCGCCCTTGTCCAGGCGCAGCTGCGGGGTCAGGGTCTTGCGCACGTCGGTAACCGGCGCGAAACCGGTGACGATCAGCGACAGCGGCGAGGTGACGGACTTGTCCGCGCCTTCATCCTGCCAGCGGGTCTTCATGGACATGGAGTCCTTGCCCACCGGGATGGTGATGCCCAGCGCCGGGCACAGTTCCATGCCCACAGCCTTGACGGTGTCGTACAGGCGAGCGTCTTCGCCCGGGTGACCGGCAGCGGCCATCCAGTTGGCGGAGAGCTTGATATCGCCAAGCTTCTCGATCTTCGAGGCAGCCAGGTTGGTGATGGTTTCACCCACGGCCATGCGGCCGGATGCCGGCGCATTCAGCAGGGCCAGCGGAGTGCGCTCACCCATGGCCATGGCTTCGCCGGTGTAGACGTCGAAGCTGGTGGCGGTGACGGCGCAATCGGCCACCGGGACCTGCCAGGGGCCGACCATCTGGTCGCGGGCCACCAGGCCGGTGATGGTGCGGTCACCGATGGTGATCAGGAAGTTCTTGCTGGCAACGGCCGGGTGGTGCAGCACACGGCTGACGGCTTCCTCGATGTCCAGTTCGGCGGCGGCGAAGTCATCGCCCAGCTCAGCCTCGCGGCTGACGGAGCGGTGCATGCGCGGCGGCTTGCCGAGCAGGACTTCCAGCGGCATGTCCACCGGCTTGTTGCCGAAATGGCTGTCGGCCACGGTGAGGTGAGGCTCTTCGATAGCCTCGCCGACCACGGCGAACGGGCAGCGCTCGCGTTCGCAGATGGCCTTGAAACGCTCGAAGTCAGCAGCGTCCACGGAGAGCACGTAACGCTCCTGGGACTCGTTGCACCAGATTTCCAGCGGGCTCATGCCCGGCTCGTCGTTGGGCACGGCGCGCAGTTCGAAACGGCCACCGCGACCACCGTCGTTGATCAGTTCCGGCAGGGCGTTGGAGATGCCGCCGGCACCCACGTCGTGGATGAACTTGATGGGGTTTTCCGAACCCATCTGCCAGCAGCGGTCGATCACTTCCTGGCAGCGACGTTCCATTTCCGGGTTGTCACGCTGTACGGAAG
Source organism: Pseudomonas sp. BN411 (assembly GCF_029871235.1). Classification (GTDB taxonomy): domain Bacteria; phylum Pseudomonadota; class Gammaproteobacteria; order Pseudomonadales; family Pseudomonadaceae; genus Metapseudomonas. Next base: position 51,967 of record NZ_SSOM01000082.1, on the reverse strand, counting down.
CGAAGTCCAGGTCGGCGGAGCTGGCACCGGTGGCCATGGAGGAAGCTGCGCCACCGCCCAGGCCGATGAGCATGGCCGGGCCGCCGAGAACGATCAGCTTGGCGCCGATGGAGATTTCGCCCTTCTGCACGTGCTCGGCGCGGATGTTGCCCATGCCGCCGGCGAGCATGATCGGCTTGTGGTAGCCGCGCACTTCTTCACCGTGGGGGGTATCGATGGCCTGCTCGAAGGTACGGAAGTAGCCAGTCAGGGCCGGACGGCCGAACTCGTTGTTGAACGCGGCGCCGCCCAGCGGGCCTTCGATCATGATGTCCAGCGGGGTGACGATGCGCTCGGGCTTGCCGTAGGGCTTTTCCCAGGGCTGTTCGAAGCCGGGGATCTGCAGGTTGGAAACGGTGAAACCGGTCAGGCCAGCCTTGGGCTTGGCACCACGGCCGGTGGCGCCTTCGTCGCGGATCTCGCCGCCGGAGCCGGTGGAGGCGCCGGGGAACGGAGCGATGGCGGTCGGGTGGTTGTGGGTTTCCACCTTCATCAGGATGTGCACGGGCTCCTGGGTGGCGCCGTACTGACGGGTCGCCGGGTTCGGGAAGAAGCGGCCGGCGGTGGAGCCCACGATCACCGAAGCGTTGTCCTTGTACGCGGACAGTACGCCTTCACGGTTCATCTCGTAGGTGTTCTTGATCATGCCGAACAGGCTCTTCTCCTGTGCCTGGCCGTCAATGTCCCAGCTGGCGTTGAAGATCTTGTGGCGGCAGTGCTCGGAGTTCGCCTGGGCGAACATCATCAGCTCGACGTCGTGGGGGTTGCGGCCCAGGTCGTTGAAGCTCTTCACCAGGTAGTCGATTTCGTCTTCGGCAAGCGCCAGGCCCAGTTCGACGTTGGCCTTCTCCAGGGCAGCGCGGCCGCCACCGAGGATGTCCACGGCGGTCAGCGGCTTGGGCTGGGCGTGGCTGAACAGGCCGGCGGCCTCTTCCTGGCCGGCCAGCACCAGTTGGGTCATGCGGTCATGCAGGGTGCTGGCGACGAGTTGTGCGTCGGCATCGCTGATCTCGCCGGCCACGTAGTAGGCGATACCGCGCTCCAGGCGCTCGATCTTGGCCAGGCCGCAATTGCGGGCGATGTCGGTGGCCTTGCTCGACCAGGGCGAGATGGTGCCGAAACGCGGTACCACCAGGAACAGGCGGCCGCGGGGCTCCTGCACCGGAACGCTGGGGCCGTACTTGAGCAGGCGGGCCAGTACTTGCTCTTCCTCCCCGCTGAGTACGCCAGTCACTTCGGCGAAGTGGGTGAACTCGGCGTAAAGTCCGCTGACGGCGGGGACCTTTTGGGTCAATTGCTCGAGCAGTTTGCCGTGGCGAAAAGCGGAAAGGGCGGGAGCACCGCGCAGGATCAACATCTTCGGGACAGCCTCTGGGGAAGGGGTGTGCTTGGAGGCCGTGCATTCTAGCGCAAAGCGCCGCATTCCGGCACCTCTGAAGGTGCCTCGTGTCGCCTGAGAGCTAGCAGAGAAGATGCCCCCTGTCGAGATATGGCGCCCGCCAGGCTTTGCGTATACTCCGTGGATGCTAAATCGACACGTGTTCGGCACACGTCGGGCTTTTTGGGCCCTGGCTACCGGATTCTTCCTGATGCTCGTCGGCTGCAAACAGCCCACTACCCTCGAGCGCATACAGGAGGAGGGTGTGCTACGCGTGATCACCCGCAACAGCCCGGCCACCTTCTTTGAAGACCGCAACGGCGAGACCGGCTTCGAATACGAATTGGTCAAGCGCTTTGCCGACGATCTGGGCGTCGAGCTCAAGATCGAGACCGCCGACAAGCTGGACGACCTCTATTCCCGCCTGGGCCAGGCCAATGGCCCGGTGCTGGCCGCCGCCGGCCTGGTGGCCAGCAATGCGCGCAAGGAAGAAGTGCGCTTCTCCCACTCCTACCTGGACGTCACCCCCCAGGTCATTTACCGCAACGGTGAACGCCGCCCTACCCGCCCCGAGGACCTGGTCGGCCGTCGCATCCTGGTGCTCAAGGGCAGCAGCCACGCCGAACAGCTGGCGTCGCTGAAGGCCACCCTGCCCGAGCTGAAGTACGAGGAATCCGACGAGGTGGAAGTGGTCGACCTGCTGCGCATGGTCGACGAAGGGCAGATCGACCTGACCCTGGTGGATTCCAACGAACTGGCGATGAACCAGGTCTACTTCCCCAACGTGCGCGTGGCCTTCGACCTGGGCGACGCCACCAGCCTGGCCTGGGCCATGGCGCCCGGCGAGGACGACAGCCTCTACAACGAGGTCAATGCCTTCCTCGACAAGGCCCGCAAGGATGGCACCCTGCAGCGCCTGAAAGACCGCTATTACGGCCACGTCGACGTACTCGGCTACGTCGGTGCCTACACCTTCGCCAAGCACCTGCAACAGCGCCTGCCCAAGTACGAGCAGAACTTCCGCCAGGCTTCGCAGAAGAACGAGGTGGATTGGCGCCTGCTGGCGGCCATTGGCTACCAGGAATCCCTCTGGCAGCCCACCGCCACCTCCAAGACCGGCGTGCGCGGCCTGATGATGCTGACCGAGGGCACCGCCAAGGCCATGGGCGTATCCAACCGCCTGAACGCCAAGCAGAGCATCCACGGCGGCGGCAAGTACTTCACCATGATCAAGGACGGCCTCTCCGACGACCTCAAGGAACCGGACCGCACCTGGTTCGCCCTGGCCGCCTACAACATCGGCATCGCCCACCTGGGCGACGCGCGCAAGCTGGCCGAGGCCGAGGGCCTGAACCCGAACAAGTGGCTGGACGTGAAGAAGATGCTGCCACGCCTGTCGCAGAAGCAGTGGTACCGCAAGACCCGCTATGGCTACGCCCGAGGCGGCGAGACAGTGCACTTCGTGCAGAACATCCGCCGTTACTACGACATCCTCACCTGGGTGACCCAGCCGCAGATGGAAGGCAGCCAACTGGCCGAGAACGCCACCCACCTGCCTGGCATCAACAAGACCCGCCCACCGGAAAACCGGCAGGACGAAAAGCTCTGAGCCGTCATTCCGGCCACAAAAAAGCCCGCATCGAAGCGGGCTTTTTCATTTCAGGCGATCACCAGCCGGACGGCAGCAGGTTCAGCGCGCTGCAGATGGCATAGGCGGCGCTGGCCAGGTAGATCATCACAATGAACACCTGGATCAGCGGATGGGCGATCCAGCCACACTGCCAGGCCGGTTGCAGATCGCCATGGCGACGGGCGGATCGCAGCATGAGGATCGGCATGATGGACAGGATCACGCCACTGAAGGCACCGGCGAAGTACAGCGCATTAACGAACCCGACCATGCCGCTGTAAGCCAGCAGGAAGGGCGGCACGCACACGATTCCGAGTACCAGCAGGCGGGTCTTCGGCTGGTGCTCCGGGCCGAGCTTGTGGAACTTGTCGAAGATGTTGGTCAGGAAGCTGCCACCCAGCCCCCAGTAGGAGGTCAGCATGGCGCAGAGGGCGAAGGTGTTGGCGGTGTAGAACGCCCACTGTCCCAGCGCCTGGCCCCACGCCAGCGTGGCGACTTCGGTCTGGTTTTCCAGCCCGTTCAGGGAAATCACTGACATGGGCACGATCGCCAGCAGGCAGAAGGTCACCAGCATGCCTGTGATCACTGCCTTGGGCAGTTGCGACGGAGCATGGCTGAAGCCACGGGCCATCTCCGGGACTATGTACTGCGCGGAGAAGCAGAACACCGCGATGTTGAATACCGGAACCATGTAGATCCAGTCACCTTCCAGCAGGCGGGCGACGTCGGTGTTCTCGTTGACCAGGGTCGCGACCACCAGCACGACGATCATGCTGACCATGCCGATACTGATGAATTTTTCGCCCTTGCCGATCGCGCCCAGACCGAGATAGAGCACCAGCGCCGCCGGCAGGAAGAACAGCACGCTACCGAGCGCCGGGCTGATACCAAGGAAGGCACTGAGGATCTTGCCACTGCCGCTCATATAGGCGATCAGGGCACCGATGCTGTTGACCGCAACCGAAAGGAAAATCGCCCAGGCACCGAACGACCCCACGTAGCGCTGTGCAAGACCGCTCAGTTGGTTGTGGGTACGGGTCCGCAGTGCGGTTTCTGACACATACAGCATGGAAATGGTGGTGAACACGCCCGCCACCGCGAGCCACAGCAGCAAGGGCATGAAGCCGGCCTTGCGGCTGGCATAGGCCATGGAGAGCACGCCTGCCCCAATATTGGTGCCTACGATCATGGCGACCGCTTCAAGGAAGCTCAGCCGATGGACCGCCAGCCCCGACGAATCGACTGGCTCCGCCCCAACCTGATCCTGATAAGACTGGACCCTGGTTTCACTCATAACAGCACCCTCAACAACACATTCTCGTTTTCAGGAGGCCCCTGACCTGAAGCTGCCATGGCCTTTCCGTCAAACGGTGAATCGGGCACTGCGGGACAACGGGATTACGGATGCCTCCTGGCGGTGGCCCCATGCAGGGACCCTCCCCAGCGACTCGCACTCGAGCCGCTCTGGGCCGCCCTTTTCGGGCGGCCGCGCACCTTAGCACAGGAGGTTTCTGGGTCTAGTGAGAAGGGTCCCGACCTTGGTCGAATAGCCTGTCGGAAGTGTCCGAGTCAGACGTCTTTGCGTGCCGCGCGCCGGGCCTGGAAGAACCCCGACAGCATCTCGCTGCACTCCTGCGCCAGCACCCCGCCCTCCACCAGCACCCGGTGATTGAGGAATTCCTGGTTGAAGAACTGGCCACGGCTGACCGCCACGCCTGCCTTGGGTTCGGTGGCGCCATAGACCACGCGGGTGATCCGAGAGTGGACGATGAGCCCGGCGCACATGCTGCAGGGCTCCAGGGTGACGTAGAGGGTGCTGCCCACCAGCCGGTAGTTCTCCAGGCGACTGGCGGCATCGCGCACCGCCACCATCTCGGCATGGGCGCTGGGGTCGTGACCGGTGATGGGGCAGTTGAAGCCGCGTCCGACTATCTCGCCATCCTTGACCAGCACCGCGCCCACCGGCACCTCGCCCAGCGCCGCCCCTTGCAGGGCCAGGGCGAGGGCCTCACGCATGAAGTATTCGTCGCGGCTGCGGTCGATGATCTGGGGTTGGCGCATGGTCGGCTCAGGCTACTTCGATGGCGGCCATCAGGCCGGTTTCCATATGGTCGATGACGTGGCAGTGGAACATCCATATCCCCGGGTTTTCCGCTACCAACGCGATGCGCGCGGTCTCGTTCTTGCCCAGCAGGTAGGTGTCGGTGAAATAGGGAATGATGGACTTGCGGTCCGAGTCCAGCACCTTGAACGCCATGCCGTGGAGGTGGATGGGGTGAAGGTATTGGGCCATGTTGCGCAGCTCGAAGATGTAGTGGCCGTCCTTCTTCAGCTTGGCGATAGGACGGTCGGCGCAAGTCTTGTCGTTGATGTCCCAGGCCTTGCCGTTTATCTGCCAGTAGTTGTTCGGCTGCCCAGCCGCGCTGACCAGGGTAGCGGACCATTCGAAATTGAAGCGCAACACCTCGGCCTTCTCCAGATCGGGCTCCGGCACCGGGTTGGCCGGCAGCGCCGCCGGCCAGTCACCGGGCGCCTCGCTGCTGGCCACGCTCTTCAGGGTCGCCAGACGCAGCGGACCATTGCGCAGCGGCAGCTCAGTGCCTTCGGCCGGCACCTTGATCGCGAGTTCGATACGCATGCCCGGACCCAGCCAGTACTCCTTGCCCAGGTCACGGGGCTCCACGGGATGGCCATCCAGGGAATAGATGCGCACCTCGGCACCCGGCAGGTTGAGCCGGTAGGTGACGGTGTTGTCCAGGTTCAGGATACGCAGGCGCACCACCTGGCCCGCCGGCAGATCCACGGTGGGCAGCGGCTTGCCATTGATGGTGGTCAGGCGCCCACGGGTACCTTCGCGGGCGGCTTCGCGGGGGACGCTGAAGGCGGTGAACGCACCTTCCTGGTCCACGTGCCAGGTCTTCAGGCTGAGCACTTTCTCGTGCCTGAAGCCTGTGGGTTCGCGCTCTTCGACGATCAGCGGGCCGACCAGGCCGCGCCCCAACTGGTGGGCACTGGACAGGTGCGGGTGGTACCAGAAGCTGCCGGCGTCGTCGGTCTTGAAGCGGTAGTCGAAATACTCGCCGGGCAGCACCGGCAGCTGCGACACATAGGGCACGCCATCCATCTCCAGCGGCACACGGATGCCATGCCAGTGGATGGTGGTGGGTTCGTCGAGCTTGTTGATGAAGCGCACCCGCAGCCAGTCCCCCTGGCGGGAACGGAGTTCGACGCCCGGCGCCTGGCCGCCATAGGCCCAGGCAGGTGTTTTGTGGCCGGCGACCAGTTCGAGGTCCAGCGGTGCGGCGATCAGTTCGTAGTCGTGGGTCTTGGCATCCAGGCTGCGGCCCAGCCAGTAGCGGGCGCCGCCGGCACCCAGGCCGACCACGCCGAGGCCAACCAGGCCACCGAGAATCTGTCTGCGAGTGAAGGACATGGGGGTCAGGCTCCTCTGGGGAAGAACGGGGCTGTCCCATCGGCTAATCGAACCAGCCTCTGCCGGGCCGGCTTTCGGGGCGCACAAGATACACCCCGGGCCTGTGAAAGATAAGTGAAAGCATCTGCATTAGCCGCGACCGATGGGCGCAGCCGCCCTTCCCTGCCGGGCGTAGGATGGAGGAATCGGCCAGAGAGGAGCTTGCCCATGCATCCCACCCGCCGCGAAATGGTGCAGTTCTGCATTGGAGGCTTCGTGCTGCTGAACTGGCCTCGCCTGGGCCAGGCCGAAAGTATCGGAGTGTGCCGCCTCAGCCCTGAACAGACTGCCGGGCCCTTCTACCTGGAAGATGCGCTACTGCGTCAGGACATCACCGATGGCAGGCCGGGCACGCCCCTGAGATTGCAGTTCGAAGTGCTGCAGGCAGACGGTTGCCGCCCGCTGGGGGACGCCGCCCTGGAGATCTGGCACTGCGACGCCCAGGGCGCCTACTCGGGCGTCGGCGCCGATTCGGCGAGCCGCTTCCTGCGTGGCGTGCAGATCACCGACGACGATGGCCGCGCGGAGTTTCGCAGCATCCTTCCCGGCTACTATCCGGGGCGCACCAACCACGTGCACCTCAAGGTGCATCTGGGCGAGCAGGATATTCACACCGGCCAGCTGTACTTCCCGGAAGCGGTCATTCGCCCGGCGATGGCAAAACCGCCCTACGCCCACCCCGGCCAGGTCTGGACACCCCGGGAGCAGGACTACATCTATCGCCGGCAGGGCGGGGAACAGTCGGTGGCGGAGCTGATGGAGGACGGTAACGGGTTCATCGCACGGCTTACGCTGGTGGTGGATACCCATGCCAATGCCTGAGCGGATGTGATGACTGTGGGGGCGACTTCAGTCGCTGAGCAGGCCGAAGGTCTGCCAAGGGAGCATCGGGGCAGCTGCGCTGCCCTTGGCGAATGAATTCGCCCCCACAAAGAGCCCGCCCGCAAGCCCCCAAAACAAAACCGGCCAGGCTTTGAGGCCTGGCCGGTTCCGTTTCGCTAGCGCTTGCGCACTCGCATCATTCCCACTCGATGGTCGCCGGCGGTTTGCTCGACACGTCGTAGGTGACGCGGGAGATGCCTTCGATCTCGTTGATGATGCGGTTGGAGACGGTCTCCAGCAGCTCGTAGGGCAGGTGCGCCCAGCGGGCGGTCATGAAGTCGATGGTTTCCACCGCGCGCAGGGCAACAACCCAGGCATAACGGCGGCCGTCACCGACCACGCCGACGGATTTCACCGGCTGGAACACCACGAAGGCCTGGCTGGTCTTGTGGTACCAGTCCGCCTTGTGCAGTTCTTCGATGAAGATGTGGTCGGCACGACGCAGCAGGTCGGCGTATTCCTTCTTCACTTCGCCGAGGATGCGCACGCCCAGGCCCGGGCCGGGGAACGGGTGGCGGTAGACCATGCTGTAGGGCAGGCCCAGCTCCAGACCGATCTTGCGCACTTCGTCCTTGAACAGCTCGCGCAGCGGCTCGACCAGTTCGAACTGCATGTCTTCCGGCAGGCCGCCGACGTTGTGGTGGGACTTGATCACGTGGGCCTTGCCGGTCTTGGCGCCGGCCGACTCGATCACGTCGGGGTAGATGGTGCCCTGGGCGAGGAACTTGATGCCCTGCAGCCGGGTGGCTTCCTCATCGAACACTTCGATGAAGGTGCGGCCGATGATCTTGCGCTTCTCTTCCGGGTCGGCGACGCCGGCCAGGCGGGAGAGGAACTTCTCTTCAGCGTTGGCGCGGATCACGCGTACGCCCATGTTCTCGGCGAACATGGCCATCACGTGGTCGCCCTCGTGCAGGCGCAGCAGGCCGTTGTCGACGAAGACGCAGGTCAGCTGGTCGCCGATGGCGCGGTGCAGCAGCGCCGCTACCACGGAGGAGTCCACGCCGCCGGACAGGCCCAGCAGCACCTTGGACGAGCCCACCTGGGCACGTACGGTAGCGATGGCGTCTTCGACGATGTTGGACGGGGTCCAGAGAGCGGCACAGCCGCAGATCTCCAGCACGAAGCGGGACAGGATGCGACCACCCTGCTTGGTGTGGGTCACTTCCGGGTGGAACTGCACGCCGTAATAAGCGCGGTGATCGTCAGCCATGGCGGCGATCGGGCAGCTCGGGGTGCTGGCCAGGATATGGAAGCCGGCGGGCATGTCGGTGACCTTGTCGCCGTGGCTCATCCACACGTCGAGGCCGAAGACGCCATCGTCGTCCACATGGTCTTCGATGCCGTCGAGCAGGCGGGCCTTGCCCACCACGTCGACGCGGGCGTAACCGAATTCGCGCAGGTCGGAACCCTGCACCTTGCCGCCCAGCTGCTCGGCCATGGTCTGCATGCCGTAGCAGATGCCGAACAGCGGCACATTGAGGTCGAACACGGCCTGCGGTGCGCGCGGGCTGTTGGCTTCGTGAACCGACTCCGGGCCACCGGCGAGGATGATGCCGCGCGGTGCGAAGGCACGGATCGCCTCATTGCTCATGTCGAAGGGGTGGATTTCGCAGTACACGCCGATCTCGCGCACGCGGCGGGCGATCAGCTGGGTGTACTGGGAACCGAAGTCGAGGATCAGGATCCGGTGGGCGTGAATGTCTTGGGACATGGCCATCTCTCGTTACGGAATTCACAAACGACACGGGGCTGAATCAGACAGCCCCGTGACGCACTAGCTTTCAGTCAGCCTCAACCAACGCGGTAGTTCGGGGCTTCCTTGGTGATCTGCACGTCGTGGACGTGGGACTCGGCCATGCCGGCGCCGGTGATGCGCACGAACTGCGGCTTGGTGCGCATTTCCTCGACAGTGGAGCAGCCGGTGTAGCCCATGGAGGCACGCAGGCCGCCCATCAGCTGGTGAACGATGGCGGTCAGGGTACCCTTGTAGGGAACACGGCCTTCGATGCCTTCCGGAACCAGCTTCTCGGCACCGGCCGAGGAGTCCTGGAAGTAACGGTCGGACGAGCCCTGGGACTGCGCCATGGCGCCCAGCGAGCCCATGCCACGGTAGGCCTTGTAGGAACGGCCCTGGAACAGTTCGACTTCGCCCGGAGCCTCTTCGGTACCGGCGAACATGGAGCCCATCATCACGCAGGAAGCGCCAGCCACGATGGCCTTGGACAGGTCACCGGAGAAGCGGATGCCGCCGTCGGCGATCAGCGGGATGCCGGAGCCGGCCAGGGCGGCGGCGACGTTGGCGATAGCAGAAATCTGCGGTACGCCGACACCTGCAACGATACGGGTGGTGCAGATAGAGCCTGGGCCGATACCGACCTTGACCGCGTCAGCGCCAGCCTCGGCCAGGGCCTTGGCAGCGTCGCCGGTGGCGATGTTGCCGCCGATCACCTGGACGTGCGGGTAAGTGTTCTTGACCCAACGCACGCGCTCGATCACGCCCTTGGAGTGACCGTGGGCGGTGTCCACCACCACCACGTCGACACCCGCGGCAACCAGTGCGGCAACACGCTCGCCGGTATCGGCGCCAGTACCCACGGCTGCGCCTACACGCAGGCTGCCTTGGGCATCCTTGGACGCCAGCGGGTAGGTCTTGGCTTTCTCGATATCGCGGAAGGTCACCAGGCCGCGCAGGTAGAAGTTCTCGTCGACCACCAGCATCTTCTCGATGCGGTTTTCGTAGAGCTTGGCCTTCATCTCTTCCAGCGGGGTGCCTTCACGGGCGGTGACCAGCTTGTCCTTGGGAGTCATGATCGCAGCGACGCTATCGCCGACGTTCGGGCGGAAACGCAGGTCGCGGCCGGTCACGATGCCCACCAGCTCGCCCTCTTCCACCACCGGGAAGCCGGAGAAGCCGTATTCACGGGCAATCTGCAGCAGTTCGATGATCTTGGTGGAGGGGGTGACGGTCACCGGGTCACGGACGATGGCGGTCTCGTGACGCTTGACCTTGCGCACTTCGGCAGCCTGCTGCTCGATGGTCATGTTCTTGTGGATGATGCCGATGCCGCCTTCCTGGGCCATGGCGATGGCCAGGCGGGCTTCGGTCACGGTGTCCATCGCCGCGGATACCAGCGGGATGTTCAGTTCGATGCCGCGGGTCAGGCGGGTCTTGAGGCTGACATCCTTGGGCAGAATCTCGGAATATCCCGGAATCAGGAGAACGTCGTCGAAGGTCAGGGCTTCTTGGCTGATGCGCAGCATGGCGGGGGCTCCCAGGCGGGAAAATTGGAAGCGCGCCATTATAACGAGGCCACGGCCACTGCTCAACGCGGCCGACAGGCTACAGATCGGGTTTCTGGTCGTGGAAGCGAATTAATTTCATAACGCAGCCCCGCAAACGACGAAACGAAGCCCTCCACCCCGTTTTGCGACGGAAATCACTCCCTTGGTCACCCGTTCGTCCGAACCTGGCGCACCGTGTATCCAAGTCGCTCACCGAACGCGTCGAGGAAGGCCTGGGTGAAGCGGGTTTCGCCCCAGCCGTTGAAGATGAAACCGAGATTGGAAAAGCCGCAGGGCTGCAGGAAGAGGAAGCCATTGATGTCGTCCTCGAAGCCGCATTCCGGGCAATTGAAGTTGTCGGTATGCCCCGGCCACCATTCTTCCAGGCTTTCGAACAGCGGTTCTCCAACTTCCTGGCGGCATTCGGGGCAGCCCGCTTCATTGAGGAAGTCGCGCGTCGGCGTATAGATGCAGCGCTTGTCCACCAGCTCCAGGCCATTCACCGGCTGGCCGTATGGCAGACGCTCGGGATGCTCGACCACGTTCCGCGCACCGGGGGCGATGGCGTAGGCCATGCGATTGCCGCGCAGGCCACAGGTGCTGGGCAGCGCCTCGACCACCCCGCGCTGCGCCAGCCAGCGCTGCATGCGCCCGGCCAAGGCCTGGTGCCCGGGAACGGTGGATATCTGCGGCACGATGATCAACTGGCTCGATTCCATCTCTGGCTCCTGCTGCGGTGGAAAGGGCGCGCAGCTTAACCATCGCCCTTTAACCGTCAACTATGGCGCATGGCGGCAAAGCCATTATCATTTCCGCCCATGCTCAAAGACCCCTTCCAACGGCTCGGCCTCGATCGCGAGGTGCTGACCGTCAGCCAGCTCAACCAGCGCGCCCGCCATCTACTGGAGGACGTGTTCCCGGAGGTCTGGGTGGAAGGCGAGATATCCAACCTCGCCCGCCCCGCTTCCGGCCATCTCTATTTCACCCTCAAGGATGCCCAGGCCCAGGTCCGCTGCGCGCTGTTCCGACAGAACGCCCAGCGCGTGCGCCAGGCCCTGCGCGACGGCCTCGCCGTGCGGGTGCGCGGCAAGGTCTCGCTGTTCGAGGGCCGCGGCGATTACCAGTTGATCGCCGACACCGTCGAACCGGCCGGCGACGGCGCCCTGCGCCTGGCCTTCGAGGCGCTGAAGGAAAAGCTCGCCGCCGAGGGGCTGTTCGCCACCGAGCGCAAGCGCCCGCTGCCCGCTCACCCGCAGCGAGTCGGCATCGTCAGCTCGCCCACCGGTGCGGTGATCCGCGACATCATCAGCGTATTCCGCCGCCGCGCCCCCCAGGTGCAGTTGACCCTGATCCCCACCGCGGTCCAGGGCCGCGAGGCTACCGCACAGATCGTCCGCGCCCTGGCGCTGGCCGACGCCCAGGGCTTCGACGCCCTGATCCTGGCCCGGGGTGGCGGCTCGCTGGAGGACCTTTGGTGCTTCAACGAGGAAGCGGTCGCCCGTGCGGTGGCCGCCTGCAAGACGCCCATCGTCAGCGCCGTTGGCCACGAGACGGACGTATCCATCAGCGATTTCGTCGCTGACGTACGCGCTCCAACCCCCTCCGCTGCCGCCGAACTGCTGGCCCCGGATGCCAGTGAACTGCAGCAGCGCCTGGACAGCCTGCATCGACGCCTGGTCCTGCGTATGCGGGAACACCTGACCCGCGAGCGTCTGCGCCTGGACGGACTGTTCCGGCGCCTGCGCCACCCCGGCGAGCGACTGCGACAGCAGGCCCAGCGCCTGGACGACCTGGACATGCGCCTGCGCCGGGCTTTCGAGCGCCAACTGCAAATTCGCCACGAACGCCTGGCGCGCCTCGATACCCGCCTCGCCGCGCAGCATCCGGGGCGCACCCTGGCTCTGTTGCGGCAACGGTTGGACAGCCTGGCCGAGCGCCTGCCCCGCGCCGCCCGTGACGCCATCAAGGACCGTCGGCAGAAGCTCGACACCCTGGCCCAGACCCTGCACGTGGTCAGCCCCCTGGCCACCCTCGGCCGCGGCTACAGCATCCTGCTGGACGAACGCGGCCAAGCCATCCGCGCCGCCAGCCAGACGCGCCCCGGCCAGCGCCTGAAGGCCCGCCTCGCCGAAGGTGAGCTGGACGTGCGTGTCGAAGACAACCACCTCACCCCCGTGAACCTCTCCCTGTTGGACTGACCATGCGCCTGCTCGCCGCCCTGCTCCTCTGCCTCGCCCTGCCCGTCCATGCCGAAGGTTTCATCACCCGCCTACTGAACAAGCCGGTACCGGGCGGCGTGGCAGTGATCCAGCTCGGCAGCGCCACCCAGACGCCCACTGCGCGCTACCAGGGCAAACCGGTGCTGGTGGTCAAGGAAGACAGTCGCGACTGGATCGCCATCGTCGGCATTCCGCTGGGGACCAAGGCGGGCCAACAGCAGGTCGAGGTGAGCGATGGGCGCAAGATGGCCTTCAGCGTGGGCCCGCGCACCTATCGCGAGCAGCACATCAAGCTGGCCAACAAGCGCCAGGTGAATCCGCTGCCGGAAGACCTCAAGCGCATCGACCGCGAACTGGCCGAGCAGACCACCGCCTACCGCCGCTTCAGCCCCGGAACGCCGAGCAACCTGCTGTTCGACAAGCCGGTGAACGGCCCGCTTTCCAGCCCCTTCGGCCTGCGCCGCTTCTTCAATGGCGAAGAACGCAACCCGCATTCCGGCCTGGACTTCGCCGTGGGCGCCGGCACGCCGATCAAGGCTCCGGCGGCGGGCAAGGTGATCCTCATCGGCGACTACTTCTTCAACGGCAGGACAGTGTTCGTCGACCACGGCCAGGGCCTGATCAGCATGTTCTGTCACATGTCGAAGGTAGAGGTGAAGCTCGGCCAACAGGTGCCGCGCGGCGGCGTGGTAGGCCGCGTCGGAGCCACTGGACGCGCCACCGGCCCGCACATGCACTGGAACGTCAGCCTCAACGATGTACGCGTGGACCCGGCCATCTTCATCGGTGCCTACAAACCCTGACCGACATCTACGCTTACACCCCAGGCCTGGGGCGGGCCTGGTGGATTTGCTAAGGTCCGGCGCTTTCCGGGGCCCGCCCCGCTCACCAGACTCTCCAAGGGAGCGCCCATGCAGAACGATGTCACCCCCTGGCTCGCCTGGCTGCGGCAGCATGAAGAGCTGCACACCATCGTCACCACCGCGGTCCTCCTCCTCCTCGCGTGGGTTTCCAACTGGATCGTCCAGCGCATCCTGATCCGTGGCCTGTTCCGTCTCACCGGCGTGCACGTCCAGGACCACGGACTGATCAAGCGCCTGGCCAACGTGGTGCCCGCCCTGGTGCTGACCGGCGGGGTGCGGGTGGTGCCGAACCTGCCGAACGCGCTGGTGGAGATCATCACCAACGTGTGCGCCGCCTTCATCATCCTCACCATCGCCATGGCCTTGAGCGCCGCGCTGAACATCGTCAACAGCCTGTATCTGCGCCGCAAGGACGCTCACCTTCGGCCCATCAAGGGCTATATCCAGGTGCTGAAGATCGCCATCTTCGCCATCGCCACTGTCCTGATCATCGCCAGCCTGATCGACCGCTCGCCACTGATCCTGCTCTCCGGCCTGGGCGCCATGGCCGCCGTGCTGCTGTTGATCTTCCAGGACACCCTGCTGTCCCTGGTGGCCAGCGTGCAGATCACCTCCAGCGACATCATCCGCGTCGGCGACTGGGTGGAGATGCCGCAACTCAATGCCGATGGCGACGTCATCGACATCGCCCTGCACACGGTGAAGGTGCAGAACCACGCGTGAGCTCAGCACATTTGACAGATATCGTGAGCTGAACTTGGATGGACAGACACCTTCTTACGAGGCGTCTTCCATGCACGACCTTGAACCAATTGCCACGGCCCGTTACCACAAAGTACCCCTGACAAACGTCAAGCTCTGGGAGCCCTGTTCCCCTGACGAGGCGGTGGACTGGCCAGAATGCTTCGAAGCGGAAGACGCTGACTTCGAGCCTTACCCTGTTAAACCCATCCCCTATCAAGAATCTTCAGCCCCTCTTTTGTACGTCATCATTCATCCTGATGGTGGTATTTGGCTGGAGGGCAGCCTGTATCTATTTGAGCGCATCACAGAACTTGGAACCAAAGCCACCACGGCATCGAACATTGCCGGTGATCTTTCAAACTTCATGAACACCCTCTTGACGGGATGCCGTGACTTCCTGGACTTCGACGGCCCTTCCTTTCAGCGTCCAACTTACTACTACAAATCAGAATTAAAAAAACTGCTTATTAAAAGAGAATTAAAAAGAAGCACTGCAAATAGAAAAATCCTCAGCATGGTTGGATTCTATAGATGGCTTTGCGCAACTCGAAACTTCAAACCAAAACAAGAGATGTGGAAAGACAAAGTTAGAAACGTCCGATACTTAGACAGGCATGGGATTCAACAAAGCAAGGAAATCAGAGGCACCGACCTGACTTTTCGAAGCGCGGAGTCAATCTCTACAGGTCAATACATCAGCGACGGCGGTAAACTTTCCCCTATCAGCAGGGAAAATCAAAAACACCTCTTAGCCACGCTAGTCGCCTTGGGAAATCCTGAGATGATTTTGATCCACATCGTTGCTTTGACTACCGGCATGCGAATCCAGTCAATTCTGACATTGCGCCATGCTTGTATCAAACAAGGGAAAGGTGGCCCAAACGACCCCAGTAAATATGCGCTTTACGGAATAAAAATCGGCGAAGGCACTTTGGTAGAAGCAAAAAGAGGAAAGCCACAGACAGTACTAATGCCCGCTTGGGTGCATTACAAACTGAGCATTTATCTGAACTCAGAACGACACAAGGAGAGAGCCATGAGATCCGCAATAAAAAATGAAGATGATCAATACCTATTTCTGACTCGAACCGGAAGACCTTATTACACCGCAGAGGCAGATCAAGAAGCGTTCGACTATTCGAGCGAAAAAGGGTCAGCCATACGACAGTATTTGAAAACGATTGGCGAAAAACTCAATGAAATGGGCGCCAATTTCAGATACCAGTTCCATGACCTTAGAGCAACTTTTGGCATGAACCTCATCGAAGACAACATGAAGCACGTGGAGAACGGAAAAATGAACCAGCTTGAACTTCTAGATTTACTCAAAAATAGATTAAACCAAGAAGACATAAATACAGCACTTGGATACTTAAAATACCGCGAAGGAAACGAACTGGTTGCTTACGCTCAGTCCGACTTCGAGGATCACCTTCAGAGCGTCATCACCACGGAAATGTTGAGGCATGAAAATATCCGAACGAAACTCCTATCAAGTTGATTTTCAGCTAGTTGATCTGGATGAATGCCAGCGCATTGTAGCGGCTCGGCCTATTGAAGAGCTCATTTTACAATGCACGAGCGACCGTCGAATCGATATTGGCTCCGCTTGCTATTCTGATCGCCGGGCTAATTCTCGAAAGATTCCAAAGCCTGTCACTGAAGCCTCACTGCGCCACGAGCGCTGCATAGGGTTTCGCGCTTGGTGTATCGACCAAATCACCAGTTTTTATACCGGTGCCAGTGGCTACACCGTTTACGGCAAAGCAACAGAAATTATTGGATTTGTCGATTGGTGCGACGAGCATGGCTTTGAGTACTTTCTGACTAGCGCACCAGCTTACAAGCTAGCCCTCAATAGTTATACCCAACATTTGCTTGCTGCGATGAAGATTGAGGGTGGCGTCAAGCCTTTCACCGCCAATCGACTCCAGAGCGAAGTACTGAGGAGCGGCCCCGTATTCTTTCCCGCAACAACTGTAAACTTCCATGAAGATCTTATTATTATTTCCAACGACGGCTCCGTAAAAGAGTCTACTGAAACACCCTCGGAACAGGAAATTTCCGAACACCTCACACCTTGCCAATATTTGTTTGATGGCATAACCGACTTCCTACTTAACCAGATAGAATTTCCGCACCGCATCCCTTTTATGACGGGAGAAGCGCGCCTGCTTCCAGCAGAGTACACAATAACCACAGATGTGATACACGAATTAACACCTAAAATAAACACCAATATCTTCTGGGACTACAAAGTCGGAAAAGTTAATTCACTTGCTGAATGCATGCAAAAGACCAAGCAGTTACCTCACCAGGTCATCCGGCAGAGAAATGAGGCGCTAGATATTTTCGAACGAGCCAACAACGACCCACGACATCCAAAACGGATCTGGTTGGCGAAATTAGCGCAAGACGCATTCCTCTCCTTATTCGTCGCCAATAGCGGCCTCAACGAGACAGAGGTTCGTGATCTACCTTGGGGTGACAGCTACAGTGTTCGCAACAGCATTAACGTAGGCTTTCAATACATAAAAATCCGCGCAGCAGGGAGGGAGGGAGAGGTTGAAATTCAGAAAATATTTATTAAAAAGTTTAAAAAATTCCTCAAACTCCGAGATTATATTTGCGACGGCAAACCGCACCCCTACTTATTTGTTAACATTAGCAAAAACAATATCAGCGAAAAGCCCATTAAGGCTGTCACAATCGGAAACTTCAGCATGCAAATCAGAAGTTTCCTTGACCCAGGCTTCACAGGTCTGAGCTACCGAAAGCTTCGCAAGTATAAGAGTGTTTATCTTCTCTCAAAAAATCACTCCATTGACCTCGTTTCCGCATTGATGCAGAGCAGTGGGTCGACCATCACAAAGCATTACGCCGATGCAGAGGAAAAAAAGGCAATCGATGAAATAAGCACGATGCTGGCGCAACTTATGGAACTTCTGGACTCCAAGGCGGTAATGAGCACACCCGCCGGAGATTGCGCTGGCGTAGATAATCCCTCCTCTGCGATCACTCCGCCGGAAGCCTACGAACCCAACTGTAGAAACTTCGTGGGCTGCTTGTTTTGCACCGAGTTTCGTCTTCATGCCAATCGCGAGTCTATTCGCAAGTTATTAAGCATGAGCTATGTCACGAAGGAATACCTAAGCGCCTGCACCGACGCGAATCAATTTCAGAATGTGCATGGCGAAGCCATTAATCAAATAAATCGCATCTTGGAAGAACTTGTCAATACCCGCCCCGAAATGGGACGGGTTGTCGAATCCATCCGAGATGAAATTGAGCAACAGTACAAATTGACCAGCTACTGGGAACGCATTTACGAACGCCTGATTAAGCTCAAGGTGCTAAAATGAAACAAAAACAACTTGGCATTCATGCAGAAAGCTCAGCTCACCCTCTCAAACCAGAGTTTCTGAGCACTGATATTTATTACGGCATGTCGTTCGCCCGTATTGGGCCAGGGACAGTAATCTCACGGTCGACCGACGGCACTCCGCTATGTTTTTTTGAAGACCAGGAGTGGTACCTACCGGCGTTCGCTTATAACGTTAAAGATAATCCTTACTTCAAATTCCTACCCTTCTACCTAGTGTCGGAGCACCACCCTCAGAACGTCGAACTGTGCAAGAAACTGTTCATCATCAAAATGTTCTCAATCAATCAAAAGTCCGGGAAGCCTTTACGCTTAGCATCTATGCATAGCGTGCATAGTCTTCTCAGCCATCTTTGCACGTACTGTGACAAAAACAAGCTTGATGCATTGGAAGTATTCGGAACCTTCGATACCTTCAAAAAGTTTCAAAAAAACATTCCTACTTGCCTAAACAGGCCGCTAGTCGCCCTTATTCGAACGTTGAATAACATCAACAGCTCAGAGCGAGGACTTTTACTCGACGGCGGCATTTTTCCGTACATGCAAAAAAAATCACGAGAATCTAGGAAGGAACCGCAACAATTTCCTGTCATACCGAGCAGAATACTCTATATCAAGTATCACCAATACAATGGTTGCATTTCTGATTTTTTTGCTTACCACGACAAGATCATCTCATTCTTGCAGGCCGCCGTAGATAACCCCTACTACGGTAGAAACAAAGCCATCCATAGTAGCAAAAAACCTAAAAATTCCTCGCCAGAACAATTGATCTCACACTTACAACAACCGATAAATTTTAAAACTGCTATACGTGCACACGGCCTAGAAAAGCTGCTCACTAAATACAATTGGCACATGGCAAGCAGTGTCACAGCGTTCCTAGCCCTAGTTCAACATTGTGCTAAGAACCTAATCCACCTCTTTACGCTCATGCGTGATCATGAAGTCTCAGGTTTGCGCACCGGGTGCCTGGAACCTGTTAAGGGATGGAACAACGAAGCCTTATACGTAGTGGGCATCACCACCAAAATGCATAGCAGTCCGAAGCCTACGAAGTGGATAACAACTGAGGCAATACTGAAGCCTATTGAGGCGCTGGAGAAAATTAACTCCATACTCTCCCCCCACGCCAAGACTGGAAGTGATTATCTATTTATATCTCCAGCCGCACACCCTATCTGTAACGTCTCGTCTAAATCAAAATCCATCATCCAAAAGGTAAACCTTGAGGAAAAACTCCCCCCAGTGCCAATTACCGAAGAGGACATCCAAGAGCTTGAGACTATTGATCCTTACAGAAACTGGCGTGATGACAAGCGATACCAAATCGGAAAACCCTGGCGGATTACGTCGCATCAATTTCGACGTTCTATTGCAGTCTTTGCAGGCCAAAGCGGGCTGATTTCGCTTCCGGCACTCAAACGTTTGCTCGGCCATTTGACCAAAGTCATGTCTATCTATTACATGCAGGGTTGCTCCGCAAAAAACTACAAATTTTATCTAATAAACCCAGAACTGGTTAAGGAACTCAGGAAAGCGAAACAAGAAGCTGACGGCGCAATGTTTATTCGCGAGGCACTTAATTCAACCGAAAGACTTTTAGGAGCTAGGGGACGCCAGGTAATGGAAGAGCGCCAAAATGTGATCTGGCTGCACGACCCAGAAAGCTATATCCGTGAGCAAGTCAAACGAGGCCTTATCGCTGTGAAGGATACCCCGGTTGGCTCATGCGCGTCTCTTGAACCCTGTGATAAACGTGCTCACGGAGACTTCAGCACCTGTCCTGGCTGCAAGCATGTGATCGGCAAAGAGTCTGTAATGAATGAGACCATCGCTGTAATGAGATTTGACCTTGCACAGCTTGACGTAGGAAGCGTGGAATACAGAGCGGAGAAGCAGAACCTTGATGATTTTATTGCTCTGCGGGATCGTATCATCGCAAAAGGATGATGCCTGTGCTAATTAAAGATTACCCGAAAAAAGGTCGACAACCATGGCAGACGTCAATGAAGATTCAGTCACACTCCAGCCTTACTATGCGGCGTTGAATCGCCTAGTGGCCGGTAAAAGCATGATCGTGCCGAAGGGAAGCAGGATCACCCTCAACGCCGTTGCGTTAGAGGCTGGTAAAACCGCCGGCAGTATCAAGAAAAGCCGGCCGATTTTTGACGCCTTGATCAGAGAGATCCATATCCGAGCAAAACAGCAGGCGGAGCAGAGCGCACCCGGTGCCCTAAAGGTTCGCCAGGCTAATCAAAAGGCTGAAAAGGCGCGGGCGTCGGCCGAAAGCTTTGAGGACAAGTACAAAGCAGCTTTGGCCAGAGAGCTCATGCTGCTACGCGCATGGGATAAAGCCCAGCAACATTTGCGTAAAACGAATAACGTGGTACCACTTAACCCATCCAAACGGAAATGAAGGAAGTGACTTCATGTTCCCGTAGAGCCGATGGGGCCTACACTAATCGTAAAGCGCTCCCTTTCTCCGATGCACGGGCGATGGAGAAAGGGGGAAGGCGGTAAAGCGAAAACGGTGGGTTCCAATGAAGTTTACGCTGCAATGCTTTGACAGTTCCTGAGCGTGGTTTGGGCTCTATGTACAATGGCGACGCGGACTGCTGATCATAACAAGCCCTTGATTGAACACTCGCAAAGAGCCACGTGGCCGTTTTGAACGCCTTTATTACCAGACCGTTTAAAATTCTGGCTATTTGGTTGAATTCCGGCTCTTGTAGTGTGTATCTTATGATTATTAACGGCCCAACCCCGGAATCAATCATGTCCATCATCGCAGAATACAAAGCCCTCGAAGCCCAGATCGCTGAACAGCAAAAGCGCCTCGAAGCCCTGAAGGCCGACGACAAACTCAAGAAAGAAATCGAGTTTGAAACCAAACTCCGTACCCTGCTCGCTGATTACGGTTTCTCCCTGCGCAACGTCATTGCTGTGCTCGATCCGGAAGCCGGCAAAGGCCGCCAGGCTGCTGCTTCCAAAGGCGCTCGCCGTGAGCGCGTGCTGAAGCGCTACCAGAACCCCAACACCGGGGAAGTCGTAGAGACTAAAGGTGGCAACCACAAGATCCTGAAGGCCTGGAAAGAAGAGCACGGCGCTGCAACAGTCGAAAGCTGGCTTCAGTGAGCCTGCCACGGGTACTCGCAATGGGCCGCACAAGCGGCCCTTGTCGTTTCTGATTCCCATGGACGAAAGCAGTAACCAACAAGATGACTCGAGATCAGGAAAGGACAATCTGGTCTATGGCGTTGCTGAAATACGGAGCGCCGGACGTTGAGCAATTGGCCAACCAGCACATCGCAATACTGTTGGCCAAAACTGTCGATTCCGAATTGCCACGCCAGGTGAGCGCTGAAGGACTGTCTCAGTTGGTGGGGTTGCTGCTCCATGACATCGCGTCGAACGAACGCCCGCTCATTTCTGGGCTTCGCTCCATGAACCGCTCACACTTCCAGATACTGCGCCAAATGCGTACTGGACTATCACTCGCCATCCTGGCCGACCTTCCTGCTTCGCTGCTTCCCCCGAATTTACGCAGGCTCAGAGCTCAGATCGATTTCGGCGTGTAGTCTGTTGGAGCACGGGCGAGGCCCGGTATGAGTGATAGTTTTCCGACCCCGTACATCGAATCCTTCGAGTAAGTCACGTCGCCCTTCTGCTCCTGAGACCAGTGTCGGTCAAGTCGTTCTATTAGTATCCATCTGGGCCCGATGTGAGATGCCCGCGCAACAAGAGTCGACTCGACGGGCATGTAAAAGACGGTAGGGCCTCACCAATTAGTTGCCTCATGAAGCGTGATGCGTGACGAGGGCCCTGTATTGGGCAGCTGCTACGGTCTGGGAGTCTGGCGGGGCACTCTTGGAGTCCAGCGGCGGCTGGCAGTAATCGCGCGCTGTCAGCTATAGAATGAAGGGGGACGGGGTAGGCTGTTACCAAGTGTATTTGACCCCGCCATCAATCGATATCGATAGCGGGGCTGATGCTAAAACGCTTAGCTGAGGGGCTTGCCTCGCTTCACCATAGCTGACCATTCCTGAACGCTTGGGCGCGATTGCACTTTTGCATGCCATGCCCGAAGTGCGATGCATTCCTCTGGCACCGGCAGCTTGACCAAAGAGGCAAAAATCATACCTCCTAAGACAGCAATATCAGCCATTGAGAACTTCTCTCCGGCCACATACGGTTGCTTCGACAATACCTCATTAAAATAAAGCATTCCTCTAACAGCTTTGTCTCGCATGCGTCCACCCCACTCAGGGTTCTGATAGAGCTCGACCTCCGGGCCAAGCCCGGGAGTGGCATGGTGAAAATACACGCTGACTGCGTCTAGAAACTCAATTTCTGCACGTTTGGTCATCATGTGAATCAACCCTTTCTCAAGCGGCGTTCTGCCGGTGAGCGTCGGATTGCCATCCAGATCGTCTAAGTACTGGGTAATCGCAGTGCATTCTGCAATGAGAGTTCCATCATAGAGTTCGAGTACTGGCAGCGTACCGGAATAGTTAATTGCCAGGAACTCAGGCTTCTTATGTTCCCCCGTCCAAAGATTGACCGACACGAAGTCGACGCGTGATTGCATTTGTTTCTCTGCTAGCGCAATGCGCACACGAGCCGGGTAAGGGCCGTCGTACCAGTCATAGATTTTCATCATGGGAAGCCCTGATGTGTCGAAAGGAGAGTTTTGAGTGGCCATTTTTGTACCTACCTGTCAGTTGGTAGGTAAACCATATCGGCAGCTGCCGCCACCGTCAAGCGCCACCTGCCTACCAGTTGGCAGGTTTTCCGGAGGCCGCTAAAATAGCGGTGCAGAGCCCGAACCTGAGGTGACGACATGAGCAAAAATGCGCGGGAAGCGATCTTGGCGGAAGCTAAAGTCGCCGCTCAACTACATGGCTATAGCGGTATCAATTTCCGTACAATTGCAGAATCAATTGGCATAAAAAACGCCAGTATTTATTACTATTTCTCAAGTAAAGCTGAACTCGGCGCTGAAGTGGCTAAGCGATATTGGAAGGACACAGAGGCGCTTTTGGAACGCTTGCAGGTTCAGTTTCCCGACCCGTATCAGCGCTTAAATCAATATCCCACAATCTTTCGCAGTTCACTTGAAGATGGAAACAGGCTCTGCCTGTCTAGCTTCATGTCTGCCGAATATGAAGATCTACCAGAGGAGGTAAAAAACGAAGTTAGGACTTTTGCGGATATAAATATCGCCTGGCTCACAAAAGCCCTCATCGAGACAGGGTTGGATAGTTTGGCAAGCGAACGGCGTGGTCGCGGAATCTTTACCGCCATTGCCGGTGCCCAGTTGATTTCTCGCACCCGCTCAGATCTACATTTATTTGACGAACTTATTCAAAGCTACCGAGAGGCTGGAATGATCCCAGCTATAAACCTGAATTGTGAATAAATCCCCTTTTGTATTAGCGCGCCGGGTTCGGCTTATGGAAACTCTGAAGAAGACTTCCTGTTTCTGGTGAAATACGCCGACCCCGTTTTCGGATGAAACCACCAGTCTCAACTTCGCCGTTTGCTGGCGAAGCTCGAATTAGCGGCTTGAATTTTGGCGTTGAACAGTGGCTACGTGGGTGCCCGTTGATTACAGTGCGAACGCCCTCTTCCAGACCGTGCTTCTCCAGCAGTTGACGGAAATGCTTGATCGACGACTCTTCCGGGATTCTGCCCTGGTTCAGTGTGCGGGTTCGGTGGTGCGCTGATACGGCGGGTTGATGGGCGGGAAGCAATCTTCGAACTCGCTGTAGATTGCGCTCATCTCGCCGGCCTCTGCGGGGATGCCTGCGATGATCAGCAGAAGGTTGCTCGCGAGCCCTAGGAGGCCGTTGGAGTGCCTAACCTGCATATAGGCGAGCTCCAGTGGGAAACCCCTGCCATGTCGGTTCACGGCATGGATACCGCCATGGACGAATGAGCTCAGCGGCTTCCATGAGTAGTGCTTGAACTCTTTCAGATGGCTCACCGGGACGTGAGGGGCGTTCTCTTCAATCTCCACCAACATCTGACTGAGCATGGGAATCTTACTGGCCTGCTTCGCAGTCTCACGGGTCAGTTCCGAAAGCATCAGATCCACGTCCTTATCCGATGCGCAGTGGTGCATCCATATGGCCCGGACAAGCGATTCGTACTGCACACGCAGCAGTGCCGCTGCGGAAGTACCGAGCCCTGCGGCGGTTAGCAGCTTGAGGCTCTGGGCATGCTCGAAGCCCAGACTCGCCATGGCCCGAACGGCCTTAAGTCGGTTGGTCTCGTCGAACAGCGGCAGGCCGAAAAAACTGGCAAGGCGCTCTTCCAGAAGCGCTGATCGCATGAGTAGTTGGTCTAGATCCATGACGGCCTCAGTGTGTTAGGTAAGGCATATCCATAGGGGTGTCTTCCTTGAGCAAATTACGTGCCTCGATGTAGCCAATGCACAGCTAGGCAGAACTGCCCCTGACGTTGGAGGGACTTCTTATCTTGCTTGGTAGCCCCTACTCTTACGGTGTGTCATCTCAGCACATGAGCGTACGGAGATCGATGATTTCATCTGAGTCCCCCACTCCACGCGTACAGTCCCTGTCCGACCTTCCGCCAGGCGGCTCAGCACTGGTGGAAGCGGTGCAATCGGGATTCCCTGTCGAATGGGTCGACGAGGTTGCTGCCCGCCTGAACCTAACCAAGCGCTCCTTGGCTCCGTACCTGGCGGTCTCGGATTCGACCTTACGCCGTCGGGCTTCGCAGGGGCACTTGAACGCCAACGAGAGTGACCGGCTGTATCGCCTGGCATCCACCTTGGATCTATGCACCGAACTCTTTGAAGGGAACGCTGACGCCGCTGCGAGTTGGATGCTCCAACCGCAGTTTGGCCTCAATGACCACCGCCCCGTCGATTTGCTATCCACCCACCCCGGCTGTGAAGCGGTCAGAGACCTCATAGGCAGATTGGAGCACGGTGTAGTGGTCTAGATGCCCCATGAGGACTGTATGCTTCACGTGGCCCCTTTTACGCTAGACCCCACATGTCCGACTCTGACTCAGGTACTCCTCACGCCACGGGAACATCCGCGCGGCTCCAGCCGATGACCGAGCATGAGCGTCACGTGACGGGCCAGCTGCGAGGCTCTGATCAAGTGCTATTCCTGGACTACGACGGAGTGCTGCACCCCGACGCAGTGTTTCGAACGAAACGAGGTCTCGAACTTCGCGCGCCGGGTCATTTGCTGATGCATGCCAGCATCCTTGCCGAGATCTTGGCGGACTTCCCGGCTGTACGCATTTCGTTGAGTACGTCATGGGTCAGGACGCTCGGCTTTCGCCGAGCTAGAGCGGTGCTGCCGCCTGCGCTTCAAGCCCGGACAGTATCGGCAACTTGGCACTCATCGATGCTTAGAGCCCCCCTCCTCGGCTACGACCTGCAAACGCGCTATGAACAAATCCTTAGCGCTGTTGCAGCAGCCCGCCTGACATCTTGGCTGGCTCTCGACGATGATCCTCAGGGGAGCTGGCCCGAGCATGACCCGCGCCTGGTGCGCTGCAATTCACAGCACGGCCTGGCCGATACGCATGTGCAAACCGAGTTGTATAACCGGCTGAGACAGATGGCAAAAAATAAGCGCGACAGGTCTGATTGGCCACCGGGCAGTATCCAATAAAGGTTCATCGAGAAAAAGAACGAGCAGTATCCGCAGGGTTTGCATAGCTGTTACCAATGGCACTGCCAAGTGCAGTGTTTCAGCCGTCAGACTCATCTCTGCAATGCCTCCCCAGGCATCATGCCCAGGGCTAGGGCTAGGGGTCTGATGTCACCAGAAATCAACCATCCTATCCCGGCAGCTGCCAAGGAGGCAGTGAAGGCCATTAAGCAGGTAGCGATAAAACTACGAGCAAGAAAAGCAGGGGCATAACGGAAGAATGATCGTGCGAAAAAGCATCCCAGACTGCTCCCTATCAGCAATTGCCCTAGCTGACTTGCTCCGAATGGTAAGCCTATGTGCAGATCAAACCAGGTGCTCGCTACGCCGGTTACCAACAGCGGCCCGAACAACCACGGATTACATATCCTACCAACTTGCCATCAGACAGTTTGTTCAACGATCCTTTTGTCAAACGCTCAAACAGAGATATTTGATTTCCAGGTAATCTTCGATGCCGTACTTGGAGCCTTCACGGCCCAAGCCCGAAGATTTAATACCGCCGAATGGAGCGACTTCGTTGGAGATCAGACCAGTGTTGATGCCTACCATGCCGTATTCCAGAGCTTCGGCCACACGGAACACGCGGCCCAGGTCGCGAGCATAAAAGTACGAGGCCAGACCGAACTCGGTGTCATTGGACATCGCGATCACATCGGCCTCATACTTGAAACGAAACAGCGGAGCCAATGGGCCGAAGGTTTCTTCCTTGGCCACGGCAGCATTGTTCGGCACGTTGGTCAGAATGGTCGGTTCGAAGAAGTTGCCTTCGATGGACTTGCCGCCGGACAGCACGGTGGCCCCTTTGGAAACGGCGTCAGAGATGTGCTCTTGCACCTTGGCCACGGCTTTTTCGTCGATCAGCGGGCCAGTGGTGGTGCCGTCTTCCAGACCGTTGCCGATCTTGAGTTTCGCCACAGCCACTTTTAGCTTCTCGGCGAACGCGTCGTAGACCGAATCCTGAATGTAGAGACGGTTGGCGCAGACGCAGGTCTGGCCGTTGTTGCGGTACTTGGAAATGATCGCGCCTTCGACGGCCTTATCCAGATCCGCATCGTCGAACACAATAAACGGCGCGTTGCCGCCCAGTTCCAGGGACACTTTCTTGATGTCCTTGGAGCATTCGGCCATCAGCTGACGACCGATTTCGGTCGAACCGGTAAAGGACAGTTTGCGCACGATCGGGTTGCTGGTCAGCTCGCTGCCGATGTCGCCGGCGCTGCCGGTCACAACGCTGAACACACCAGCTGGAATGCCGGCACGTTGCGCCAGTTCAGCAAGGGCCAGGGCGGAGAAAGGGGTTTGCGAAGCAGGCTTGAGCACCATGGTGCAACCGGCAGCCAGGGCTGGGCCGGCTTTACGCGTGATCATCGCGGCAGGGAAGTTCCACGGGGTGATGGCTGCGGTCACGCCGATTGGCTGCTTGATCACGATCAGGCGCTTGTCAGGCTGGTGGCCGGGAATCACGTCACCATAGATGCGCTTGGCTTCTTCGGCGAACCACTCGATGAAGGAAGCGGCGTAAACGATTTCACCCTTCGCTTCGGCCAATGGTTTGCCTTGTTCCAGGGTCATCAGGCGAGCCAGGTCTCCCTGGTTCTCGATCATCAGTTCGAACCAACGACGCAGTTTGCCCGCACGCTCTTTGGCGGTCAGCGAGCGCCAGGCTGGCAGCGCCTTGTCGGCAGCTTTGATCGCTCGGCGGGTTTCGGCAGCGCCCATTTTCGGCACGGAGCCCAGAATTTCACCCGTTGCCGGGTTGTTGACCTTGATGGTCTGGCCATTGTCCGCATCGACCCAAGCGCCATTGACGAAGGCTTGCTGGCGGAAGAGTTGCGTATCGTTGAGTTGCATGGAGCGATTCCTGTGCATGTGAAAAAGCACCCGGCCCACCTATGGGCCGATGCTCACGAAAGTCAGATCGACAAGCTTCGCTCACGAAGTTCGACGTTAAGGATGCGATCATTTTCTGAGTAATCGACAGGACAGTCGATTACATGCACACCTGGAGTGTTGATGCACTTTTCGAGTAATGGAAGCAGCCCCTCAGCGCTTTCCACGCGGTGCCCCTCGGCACCATAGGATTTTGCGTACTGCACGAAGTCCGGATTGCCGTAGTCCAGGCCGTAGTCAGCAAACCCCATGTTGGATTGCTTCCAGCGGATCATGCCGTAGCCATCGTCACGCAAGATCACCACCGTGAGGTTCATCTTCAGGCGAACCGCAGTCTCCAGCTCTTGGCTATTCATCATGAAACCGCCATCACCACACACCGAGATGACAGGGCGATCAGGGTAGACAAGATGGGCGGCCATAGCCGATGGAAGACCGGCCCCCATAGTTGCAAGCGCATTATCGAGCAGCACCGTGTTGGGCTTATAGGCTTTATAATTGCGTGCAAACCATATCTTGTAGATACCGTTATCCAACGCAACGATACTCTCGGATGGCAGCACGCGACGGATGTCGGCCACCAGTCGCTGTGGGTAGATTGGGAAGCGGTCGTCGTCAGCCCCTTCGACAATCTGCACCTCGTTAGCCTCGCGGATCGTCATCATTCGCGTGAAATCCCAATGCGAGGTTTCAGAAAGGGCTTCTCCGATCTGCCAAATAGCATTGGCGATGTCGCCGATCACTTCGACCTGAGGGAAGTAGACCGGGTCTACTTCGGCAGAGCGGAAGTTGATGTGAATGACTTCAGTACCACCGCGAACCATGAAGAAGGGCGGCTTCTCGATGACGTCGTGGCCAACGTTCACGATCAGGTCTGCCGCTTCAACCGCACGGTGTACGAAGTCGCCGGACGACAAAGCAGCATTGCCAAGGAAGCGAGGGTGACGCTCGTCAACAACCCCTTTACCCATCTGTGTGGTAACAAACGGGATGCCGGTCTTGTCGATCAGCTGCCTGAGTACCTTGGCAGTCATCTTGCGGTTTGCGCCGGCGCCAATTACCAGGATCGGGCTACGAGCTAACTGCAATTTTTCGACAGCGGCCTCAATGGCCTTGTGCTCAGCGAGCGGGCGACGATGCAGGCTTGGTGGTATCGGCAGGCTGTCAGTTTGCTCGGCGGCAATGTCTTCAGGCAGTTCAAGATGCACGGCACCAGGCTTCTCTTCCTCCGCCAAGCGGAAAGCTTCGCGCATTCGGGACGGTATGTTGTCCGCCGAGGCCAACTGATGGGTGTATTTTGTCAGCGGTTGCATCATGCCGACCACATCCAGAATCTGGAACCGGCCCTGTTTGGACTTCTTGATCGGCTTCTGGCCTGTGATCATCAGCATCGGCATGCCGCCAAGGTAGGCATAGGCGCCTGCGGTAACCAGGTTCGTTGCGCCGGGGCCGAGGGTCGAAAGGCTAACGCCGGTTTTGCCAGTCAGTCGCCCATAGGTCGCTGCCATGAAGCCTGCTGATTGCTCATGCCGAGTTAGCACCAGCTTGATTTTGGAACGTCGAAGCGATTCGAGAAGATCAAGATTCTCTTCGCCTGGGATACCGAAAACATACTCGACGCCTTCACTTTCCAAACACTGAACAACGATGTCCGCCGCCTTTGCCATTTTCTACATACCTTGAAGTAAAGAGGACGATAATCGCCCTACATGTCCGAATAGCCACGTGTGACGCTTGTTAGAGAAGTGAGATGCTGTAGTTTACAAACACCCGGTTCTGATCTTGATCACGAGCGGCTTCGGTATTGGATTTACCATTACGCCAGCCGAAGCCAACACCTTTGAGCGCTCCCGACTGAAGGACGTATTCCAGACTGGTATCCCTTTCCCATTCTTTCTGATTGTCGCCGGATTTGGTCTTGATATTGTCCCCGGAGACATAAATAAGCGAGGCTTTCAGGCCAGGGACACCCATGTCGGCAAAATCATACGCGTACTGACCGAATGCTGTGCGTTCCACTGCTCGAGTGAAGTTCTTGATCATACGATCTGTATTGAGATACAGACTTGAGCCACCAGCGCCTTTGTCTGCCAAGCTCCCCTGATTGAGTTGAGTAAAATTGCTGCCATCCGAAACGCTTTGATATCCCGCCGTAACAGCGTGCCCACCCATGGTGTAAATCAGTGCGGCACTCCAGGTGCGATTATCGATCTCCCCATCGCCATTTTCAGTGAAGCCACTGATTCTGTAGCCAGAGGTGCCGGAACTATTCTCACCTGACGAGTCAGTTTTGAAGTATCGCAGGTCGGTTTTCAGGGATTGGTTATCCGAGAACGCACGCGTGTGAATCAGTCCGAAAAACTGTTGGGTATAGTAGTTCTCGAGATGGGCATAGTAGTACTGCGCCGCCAGACCCTTGGTGACTTTCCAGTCGCCCCCGTTGAAGTCAAACTGGTTGCTTTCACGTGTTCCGCCTACAGCGGCCAGCCCCGTCTGATCAGTTGAACCGCGACCTGTTGCAGGTTCGATTCGTCCACCAATCAGGGTCAGATATTTGAACTCGCTCGATGTGATTTGACCGGCTTGGAACGTCTGTGGCAGCACACGCCCATCGTTAGCGACAAAAATCGGAAGATTCGGAATCAGCGCGCCGTAGCGCAATTCGGTCTTCGATATTTTCGCCTTACCAGTCAGCCCCAACCGACTCCACTCATCGACTGCATGATTGTCACTCTTTGAAGGATTCATGGTGCGGCCAACGTGCTGACCTTTACCGCTGTCCAGGGTTACGCCCATTAACCAAAGGGTATCAATACCAAAGCCAACGAGCCCATCGGTATAACCGGACTTGTAATCCAGCGTAAAAACCTGAGCCCACTCTTCGATTTTCGAAGGCGCCGCAGTGCCATCACGGCTGTCGTTATTGAAGTAGAAGCTTCTCATTCTCAAGGTGGCTTTGCTATCACTTAGAAATTAAGCATGCGCCTGGGTACTCAGGGCAAAACTGATAAATACTTAAGCTGCAGCAATCCTCTTAATGCTGACTTATAACGCTCCGCTTTTCTTGTTCGAGCAACAAGCACAAAAAAATCCATATATCCATGCGACACACATGAAGGACTGAAATTTAGCTTTTTAAAATACTTCGATGCGAGCCGTATTAATGTGCGAGCCTTATATTGAGATCGTGGCACTGATGATATCTACCCCTACTTCGATGTAGCAGCGCGCAATGCAAGACCCAAAACCACCAATCGCATATATAAACAATTACTATTGCAATACCCCCTACTTAATATTGTTTCTGTCGGCCTAGGCGGTTAATTCGCTTACCTGCTTTAAGTGGATTTCGCAGTATTCACAGCACATGCTGACAAGCGTACTAGCCAAACAGGGGGCTAATACCTCGTCCACATAGGCTTTAACCACCGTTTCATTAGCGCGGTGAGTGACCCGCCGTATTCGGGCTAAAAATTCCTGGTAGGGCCGGATAGAAGGAGATTCTGCGTCTCAACGTTCCGGATGTTAAATCTTCGCTTAGGCAGTAAATCTCCACGCACATCTGCAATATCGAAACTCATAACTGCTCACCTCTTTCAGAATTTGGAGGCGACTGACAATCAGTCTGCTGGCGGCTCTTCACCAGCATTCCCACGATCAAGACCGATACCGCCCCGGCACACCCAGCTGCGTAATGCGACCAAGATGGAAGACTTGGTAGGCTTATGTCACCGATAGCCATGCTGCCGGCGATCCAACCCAGCAACGCCGCTCCGAGAGTGATGACCAATGGAAATCGATCCATAAAGTGAAGTACCAGCTTGCTGCCCCAGATGATGATTGGGATGCTGATGGCGATGCCAAAAATCACCAGTTCTAGGCTTCCGTTGGAGGCTCCCGCGACCGCAACAACGTTATCCAGGCTCATGACGGCGTCAGCGACAATAATCGTTTTGATTGCTCCCCACAGCCGTGGGCTGGCAGCAGGGTTGTCATGCGCATCCTCCTTTTCTGGAATCAGCATCTTGGTAGCAATCCACAACAGCAGCGCCGCTCCAATGAGCTTGAGGTAGGGCAACTCCAACAATTGCAGTGCAAAGAAAATCATCACGATGCGAAGCACTATCGCGCCCAGTGCACCACCGATAATGGCGCGATTACGCTGAGCCTCTGGTAACTTACGGCACGCCAATGCAATAACCACTGCGTTATCGCCTCCGAGCAAAATGTCGATGGCGATGATTTGCGCCACTGCCAACCAAAAGGTTGGCGAGTTTACAAACTCGATCAAGATAAGCACTCCAAGCATCTGCACATCAGCCCGTCAGGCCGTGCGAAAAACCATGTAAAACTGGTTGCTGTATTTAATCGTCAGGCCATTCGCTGCAAAAGAACTACTGGCGTAATTGATGCGCCCACTCAAGCCTGGTTCCATGCTTCTGATTAGTGTCACGTAAACAGCGTGATTGCTCCTGTAAGCAATGACACACAGGTCATCAGCAGCGACAGTAATACCGCCCATTTGATCGTGCTTTTTTGGAAGTCACCGAGATCCCGGTCAATCATGCCTACCAGTAGCAATGTGGAGGCCACCAGCGGGCTGATTTGGTGAACTGGCTGACCGAGCACCGAAGCCCGAGCAATCTCAATAGGGTCGATTCCGTATGCGGTGGCAGCATTGGCAAGTATCGGTACGACACCAAAATAATAAGCATCGTTGGATAATAGAAAAGTCAGAGGCATGCTGGTGATCGCAACCACCAGCGGGAACAGATGCCCCCAAGAAGGTGGAATGACATCCACAAGTAGCTGCGCAATCGCGTCTACCATCTTCGTGCCCGAAAATATCCCAGCAAATATGCCAGCAGCAAAAACCAAGAGCACTACTACCATGGCGCTGCCCGCATGAGCGAGCATCCGCTCCTTCTGCAAGTTCAATTGAGGGTAATTCATCGACAAGGCAATAATGAACCCGAGCATGAAGCTGATCACGGAATGCAGGAGCCCTGTAACCAGACACACCATTACCAACAGAACCAGTACCAAGTTGGGGATCACCATCTTGGGGTTCTTGTTCACGCTATGACCCACGATTGATTCGATGTAGCAATCATCACCACCGCTGGTCAGGGTCACATTCCCAATAATTTTTCGCTCGCGCCGCCCCAGCAAAAACGCCGTGCACAGCACACCCAACGCACCCACGGCCATCGTCGGGAGTAGCGGGATGAAGAACTCCCCCGCATCCAGACCAAGAGCTGCTATCACCCGAGTTGCCGGGCCGCCCCAAGGCGTCATCCCGCCCATCACGCTGAGCGACAGTACGCAAATGCTCGCAAGGATCATTGGGTTAAGGCCGATGCGTTTGTAGAGGGGCAACATTGCCGCACAAGTGATCATGTAGGTCGTTGTGCCATCGCCATCCAGCGCGACGGTCAACGACAGAATTGCTGTGCCAACGGCGATCTTTACCGGATCGCCATTCACTTTCTTCAAGATAAATTTGATCATCGGATCAAAGAGTCCGGCATCAAAAAGCACACCGAAGAAGAGAATAGCGAAAAGCAACAACGCTGCGGAGGGCGCTACCATCTTGATGCCGTCGAGCATCATCTTGTCAGTGGTAAGGGCAAAGCCGCCGATTATTGAAAACACTACTGGCACGACGATCAACGCAACTATTGGAGAAAGCCGCTTCGCCATTATCAGGTAGGTAAATACCACGACCATCGACAATCCGAGAAATGCCAACATGTTAGATACTCTTGTTTTTATAATGAATTAGCAGCTGGCCTGCGGGCGACGCGCTAAAAGGCAGCGTCCCCACAGACGGCTTTGACTTTTTTGAAGTCGACGCTTTCAGCCTGCGACGGTGGCACCGACGATGCCGTGGTGTTCTAAAGCTTCTCCCACGAACCCGCTGGCCTTCGCCCACTCAACGAATTGCCTTAACAAGTTAGCCGCTTCCTCTCCATACGTGTGAGGAATCCCCATGGCTTGGCGGATTTCCATGAAGCGACCTGGCAACAATCGCAAGCCCGAAAAACGCTCTGCATCGAATTCCAGTTGTTGCTTTACACCAGCAGCCACATCGGCATTTTCAGCGAGGAATACATCGACGACAGTCGGGGAGGTAGGTGAACGAACAATCGTCGCTGCCTTTAATTCACGGGTCAGGTGCAGATCGTAGGCGCTCCCTGTACCGACAACTACCTGGGTATGGGGACGATCAACCTGAAAGTTGTCTGTCAGTGGTGAATCGACACGTACTAGGTAGCAGCCCTCGATCAGCACGTAGGGTTCGGTAAACGCCAGTTGCTCACCTCGTACAGGGTCAATTGCGAAAAAACCAAAGTCTGCCTTGCCGGCTGATACAGCAGCGACCGATTCCCCGGCGCTTTTGAACACGCAAAGCTCCAACGGTAAGCCTGTCTCCCTAGCGAAAGCAGTTGCCAGATCAACGGAAACACCAACCGCATTGCCTTTCTCATCAAGCCGAGCAAGGATCGGGTTTCCTACGTTGATCGACGCACGGAGTTTACCGGTGGGGGCTATTACGGCTGCTAGTTCTGGATTGATTAGTTTCATGTCGAGATCCCTTAGGCCGTCCGGCTTGCATAGCGGTCAAGAAGTACCTTGGTTGCTTGATCCACAGGTACACCGTCGCGCAAGTACCGCTGCATCTTTTTCAATTCAATCTCACCAGGCACGATGATCGGCGAATTGCTATCTACGGGCGGGCTCGCATGCAGGATAGAGGCAAAATCAGTCATCCGATCCTTAAGCCAACTCGTCGATCCTAGGCGTGTGGTATCGATAATGATGAAAAAATGGCCCAGGTTTTGTGGTTCATCCGGGGCGTCGACCCAAGACTTCACATGAGTGAGGTACGCCGCATCGGACAGTAAACCCGCGAACAGATCCACCATCAATGCCAAGCCGTAGCCCTTGTGGCCGCCAATGGGAAGCAGAAAACCGTCCAGCGCTGCGCGGGGATCAACGGTAGGTTTGCCATGCGCGTCTGTCGCCCAAGTGTCGGGGATGTTTTCTTGGCGTTTGAGCGCATTTCGGATCTTCGCACGGGCCACCACGCTCATCGCCATATCCAGCATGAAATGCTCTCCACTTGGGTGTGGAATGCCGAACCCGAGAGGACTATTACCTAGCCGCGCGTCACTGCCCCCCGTGGGTGCAATTGTGGTAGTCGCGTTGCTGCCAATAATGCTGGCAAAACCTTGTTCGGCAGCGATGTAAGAGTACGGAGAAATCGGCCCGAAGTGGTTGCTTCCTTTGGCAAGTACCAAGCCGATTCCGTACTGCTTTGCGAGGCTCATACCAGCTTCAAGCGCGGCCATGCCCACCAACGGGCCGACAGCGTTCTGACCGTCAACTTGAGCAATAGCCGGTGCAAGCGCTTTCACCTTGGGTACTGCCGAAGCGCTGATACCGCCTGATTCAAGTCGCTCACCATAAGATTCGACGCGACTCAAACCATGAGTAGTCAGTCCGAATAGATCGGCCATCACTAATACGTTTGCAACTTGCTCGGCATTCAACGCCGTAAGACCAAGCCCTTGAAACGCAAGGCTTCCCAATTGACGGATATCATCGACAGAAAGCAAAAGAATTTCATTTTTATTGTTCATATAATTAAGCTCACTCCAATTCCAGGCAATATTATGCTCGCGGGCGTAATCGCCAGAAGTTCAGCAAATAAAATGTTTTTAATCGGACAGGACAAACTCGAGGTTACTTCGTCTTCCTGCGAGTTGACAGAATGGGAGATGGCGATTAAAAAGTAAATTGCAAATAACCGTTCAATTTATGAGCATTACGCATGAATTTCGATCTGGCAGATCTCCGAGGATTTCTTGCGGTAGCTGACCTTGGCAGTTTCAGCGCCGCAGCCCAGGCAATGCATCTATCCCAGTCCGCGCTATCCCGCAGGGTCGACAAGCTGGAAACAGCGCTAGGCGTTAAGTTGTTCGAGCGCACCACGCGCAGGGTCGAGCTATCCACTATTGGGCGGGGCTTTGTGCCTCGCGCAAGAAACGTGGTGAACGAACTCGAGAATGCGCTAATTGGGTTTCACGACCTTTCCCACCGGCTCTCCGGCGAAGTCACCATCGCTTGCGTGCCTTCCGCCGTTGCGTATTTTCTGCCGGACGTGATCGCTCAATACCATGCCAAGTACCCCGGAATTCGGATTCGGGTCATCGATGAATCGTCATCCACCATATTGACCGTGGTAGCCAGGGGCGAGGCGGACTTCGGCCTTACCTACATCGGCACCCAAGACTCGGAGGTGGTTTTTCAACCATTGCTGGAAGAAGATTTCATCGTTGCACTTCGGGTAGGGCACCCGTTAACCGCGCGCCAATCGCTGACTTGGGACGATCTCTCGGGCTCTGATTATATTAGCTTGGCGCAAGGCAGCGGCAATCGGTTCTTGATTGACCAAGCACTAGCAAAGCGCGATGTTTGCCCACGATCTTTTTGCGAAGTTAAACATGTACCCGCCTTGGTGAGCTTGGTAGAGGCTGGACTGGGGATCGGAGTGGTGCCCAAGCTAGCAATGCCCGCTGATGGTCATCCCACGCTTGTCACTCGTCCATTGACACAACCCTCTATCAGCCGAACCCTAGGGCTCATATCACGCCGGGGGCGTGCTTTATCACCTGTAGCACAACTTCTGTTTGACCTTCTTATGACGAGGAGAAAGTAGTCAGTTTAAATAACAGTTTCTGACTTTTCCCTCTTCAGATACAGGATCAGAGAGCCCTAGCACAACGTATAGAGTGGCTCTCATTTTCACGATTGCTGTCCAAACGATCTCAAAACAAAAAGGCCCTTAAGGGCCATTTGTTGTACTCAAACCAACATCACTTGATCGGCCAGGACTCAACTGCGCTGAGCCGTGCCAGGCCTTCCAGGACTTTTGCTACGCTCAGAGATG
Source organism: Pseudomonas sp. BN411 (assembly GCF_029871235.1). Classification (GTDB taxonomy): domain Bacteria; phylum Pseudomonadota; class Gammaproteobacteria; order Pseudomonadales; family Pseudomonadaceae; genus Metapseudomonas. The sequence goes on along the minus strand of NZ_SSOM01000082.1, from coordinate 15,527 downwards.
TTGGAATCAGCCCCGCTTCCAACTCCATCTACTCAAACTTTAGAATCTGGGTGGCATCAGCCACGTTGTCTGCCACATACACAGAAGACCACCATTAGTCAGCAGAATAGTGCTGGCACGACTGCGCGATTTGCCAGTAGTGTCCCGTGACGTTGACTTGCGTGCCGTGTAAACCGTCTGTCTCCGGCCTCCATTTGCTCATTCCGCCCTGTTCCGCCCCCCGGACAAACGGCGCAGCCCCGTGCCAGAACCAGCCACTGAACAATGCATCTGTGACCTGCACAGCGTGCAGTAATTGGTAGCACCTCTGCCATTTTGACTCCCCCCCCTCTAACCCGCGTGCTAGAGGCGCTCAACCGCTAGCGCCGCTTCAGCACGGTGCAATTTTGCACATCCATTGGGCGATTCCTCCTCTGCTCCTATCGCCACGAGACTCATAAGATCTGGCGAAACAGCGGCTTATTGCCCCGCCAGGCAACTAGCTTATTTCAATCTCGTACTCACCGGGGCCTTAAATAACCCCGCGAATATCCGGAGGAATAGTTTTAATAATAGCGCGACTGAGTCCCGCGCCAAATGAAAGGCCTTACTGATCAGCATCAGTAGAACTTAAAAGTTCGCACAGTCATGCATCAGTAAGAAAACAAAAATAAGTACTGCGACCCACGAGGGTAGAGGAACTCAAAGATGCCAGAATATATCGACGAAAAAACAATCGTCTCCGCCCAACCCAAGCCCAATGAAGGGCGCAAAATACTGTTCGCCTCCTGTCTCGGCACCGTTTTCGAATGGTACGACTTCTTCCTTTACGGCGCCTTGGCTGCAATTATCGGAAAACAGTTCTTCGCCGGTGTAAATGACACCACTGCTTTCATCCTGGCGCTGATGACATTTGCTGCCGGATTCGTTGTTCGTCCTTTCGGCGCCCTGCTATTCGGCCGCCTTGGCGATATGATCGGCCGCAAGTACACATTTCTGATTACCGTAGTTCTAATGGGCTTGTCTACGTTCTTAGTAGGCCTATTACCCACGTTCGAAAGTTGGGGTATCGCCGCCCCGATTATTCTCGTATCGCTTCGGATGCTTCAGGGACTGGCGCTCGGAGGTGAATATGCCGGTGCTGCTACCTATGTGGCCGAGCATGCCCCCAAAGGAAAGCGCGGACAAAATACCGGCTGGATCCAAGCCACGGCCAGCATGGGACTTCTGCTCTCGCTGATGGTAATTTTGGTCTGCCGGTACATTACCGGTGACCAGTTCGATACTTGGGGTTGGCGCCTGCCTTTCCTGCTATCCATCATCATGGTCGCCATTTCCGCCTGGATTCGTCTCAGCATGCACGAATCACCTTCCTTTGAAAAAATCAAAGCGGAAGGCAAGCAGAGCAAGTCGCCTATTCGTGATGCCTTTGGTTCGTGGGCCAACCTCAAGGTTGTCCTCACTGCGCTTTTCAGTATCAATGCAGGCCAAGCCGTAACCTGGTATACCGCGCAGTTCTATGTACTGTTCTTCATGACTCAGTTCTTGAAGATGGATCCAGCACAAGCGAACCAGTTGCTGATCATTGCGGTCGTCATCGGCGCTCCGTTCTTTGTGCTGTTTGGTGTGCTCTCTGACAAGATTGGCCGGAAGCCGGTTTTAATGACCGGACTGTTGCTGGCAACCTTGCTTTACTTCCCTCTGTTTAACGCGTTGAGCCAATTCGGAAACCCGCAGATCGATGCTGCGACTCGCCAGTCGCCGGTCACCGTTATTGCCGACCCTGCTACTTGCACGTTCCAGTTTGACCCTGTTGGCAAGGCTAAATTCGATAGCCCCTGCGACAAGGTAAAAACCTACCTTGCCAAGATGGGTGTGCCCTACAACTCTGAGCACGCAGCACCTGGCAGCTCGGTTGTGACTACCGTGGGCAATCAGCAGATTCAAGGCTTCGACGAAGCAGTTATTCGAAAAGCAGTAATCGATGCTGGTTATCCGGAAAAAGCTGATCCGACCAAGGTGAACCAACCCATGGTTGTATTGGTCATCCTCGGACTAATGCTCATTGCCTGCATGACCTACGGGCCACTGGCAGCCTTTATGGTTGAACTGTTCCCAACTCGTATTCGCTACACCTCCATGTCGCTTCCTTACAACATCGGCAACGGCTGGATCGGTGGGTTCCTGCCAACGGTGTCTTTCGCCTTAGTTGTGTACACCGGCAACATCTATTACGGGCTTTGGTATCCGGTAGTGGTCACCGGCATCAGTTTTGTAGTAGGCACTCTCTGCATTAAAGAAACGAAGGGCGTCGACCTAGACAAAGTTTGAGCTTTAAATATTAATTCAAGTAGAACGCACTTCGCTTACAGACTAACGATACGGCAAAAGCCCTTCGCATGATCGGTCTGCCTAGACTATTCTCTACAGGAGAACACAATGAGTACGTCGTCCAAAGAACAATTCTCCCAGGTTAAACTTTTGATTAACGGGGAATGGGTAACCTCGCAAACCAAAGAGTGGCTAGATGTTGTAAACCCTGCAACCCAGGAAGTGCTTGCAAAGGTTCCGCTTGCCACCGCTGACGAGGTCAATGCAGCCATTGCAGCGGCAGAACGCGCCTTCGCCACCTGGAAAGACACTCCGATTGGCGCACGCATGCGCATCATGCTCAAGTATCAGGCCCTGATCCGTGAACACTCGAAGCGCATCGCTGCCGTTTTGAGCGCGGAGCAAGGCAAAACCCTCGCTGATGCCGAAGGCGACATATTCCGTGGCCTGGAGGTGGTCGAGCACGCCTGCTCCATCGGCACTCTTCAGATGGGCGAGTTCGCCGAGAACGTTGCCGGTGGCGTTGATACCTATACGCTCCGCCAACCCATCGGCGTTTGTGCCGGCATCACCCCGTTCAACTTCCCCGCGATGATCCCGCTCTGGATGTTCCCGATGGCGATTGTCTGCGGCAACACTTTCGTGCTGAAGCCTTCGGAGCAAGACCCGCTGTCGACCATGATGCTGGTGGAGCTGGCAGTCGAGGCCGGCGTTCCTGCTGGTGTGCTCAACGTCGTTCATGGCGGCAAGGACGTGGTCGATGCACTCTGCACCCACAAGGACATCAAGGCAGTGTCGTTCGTGGGCTCGACCCACGTAGGCACCCACGTCTACAACCTGGCCGGCCAGCACGGTAAGCGCGTTCAGTCGATGATGGGCGCCAAGAACCATGCGGTCATTCTGCCCGATGCCAACCGGACTCAAGCCCTAAATGCCATCGTTGGCGCAGGCTTTGGCGCCGCCGGTCAGCGCTGCATGGCCACGTCGGTGATCGTACTGGTAGGCGAGTCCAAGCAATGGCTCCCGGACATCAAGGCCCTGGCTCAGAAGCTGAAAGTGAATGCTGGTTGCGAGCCTGGCACGGACATTGGCCCCGTGATCTCCAGACGTGCCAAGCAACGCATCTTCGATCTGATCGAGAGCGGTATACGCGAGGGCGCCAAGCTCGAGCTCGACGGCCGTGACGTCGTGGTGCCCGGCTACGAGGACGGCAACTTCGTCGGCCCGACCCTGTTCTCCGGCGTCTCGACCGACATGCAGATCTACACCCAGGAGATTTTCGGGCCAGTTCTAGTAGTGCTGGAAGTGGATACCCTCGATGAAGCCATCGCCCTGGTCAACGCCAATCCGTTCGGCAATGGCGTTGGTCTGTTCACCCAGAGCGGCGCAGCTGCCAGGAAATTCCAGAGCCAGATCGACGTCGGCCAAGTCGGAATCAACATTCCGATCCCGGTACCCGTCCCCTACTTCAGCTTCACCGGTTCCCGTGGCTCCAAGCTGGGCGACCTCGGCCCCTACGGCAAGCAAGTGGTGCAGTTCTACACCCAGACCAAAACGGTCACTGCCCGCTGGTTTGACGACAAGAGCGTAAACGAGGGTGTTAACACGACCATCAACCTGAAGTAACGAAACCCAGCGCTGCCTGATGACCTGTCACGGCAGCACTTCGTATAGGGGCACATCAACAGTGTGCCCCTATTTTTACGCCCCGCCGGCACATCCCTGGTGACCTAGTTCACCAGGATTTGCAGCGCAGCGTCGCCGGGCAAAGGGGCTGAAAAAGGCTGGAGTTAACCCTCTCATTCCGAGCCCACAACTCACACCAACTTCGGCTGACAACAAAAACAAGAGGATTCACCATGCACCGCAATTCCGTAACTATCGGTCTGCTCGTGGCCGGTGGCGCCCTCGGCTTGTCCGGCACTGCCGCAGCGGAGTTCGTCAAAGACAGCAAGGCCAGCCTCGAGCTGCGCAACTTCTACTTCAACCGTGACTTCCGCCAGGACAACGCGCCGCAGAGCAAGGCAGAGGAGTGGGCCCAGGGCTTTCTGCTGCGCTATGAGTCGGGCTTCACCGAGGGCAGCATCGGCGTTGGCTTAGATGCCATCGGCCTGCTCGGCGTCAAGCTGGATTCGAGTCCCGACCGCGCCGGCTCCGGCCTGCTTAAGCGTGACCGCGAGGCGCCCAAGCGCGCCCAGGACGAATATGGCGAGGTCGGCCTGACCGCCAAGCTGCGTGCCTCGAAGAGCACCCTCAAGCTCGGCACCCTGATGCCCAAGCTGCCGGTGCTACTTGCCAACGACTCACGCCTGCTGCCGCAGACCTTCGAGGGCGGTCAGCTCAATTCCCTGGAGCTCGATGGCCTGACCTTCGATGCTGGTCGCCTGCGTCAGGTGAACCAGCGCGACTCCTCCGACTACGAGGACATGAGTATCACCACCGTCGGTGTGAAGAACATCCGCGCGCGCAACACCACTAGCGATGCCTTCGACTTCGCCAACCTCAGCTACAAGTGGAACGACCAACTCACCACCGGCTACGGCTTCGGTCGGCTGGACGACTTCTATCGCCAGCACTATCTGACCCTGAATCACCTGCTGCCGCTGGGAGATGGCCAGAGCCTGAAGAGCGACTTGCGCTTCGCCCGCTCAACCGACGAGGGCGGCAGCAACGTGGACAACAAGGCCTTCGGCGCAATGTTCACCTACGGCATTGGCGGCCACGCTCTGGGCCTGGGTTATCAGAAGATGAGCGGCAACACCGGCTTCGCCTACGTCAACGGAACTGATGCCTACCTGGTGAACTTCGTGCAGATCAGCGATTTCGCCAACCGCGAGGAACGCTCCTGGCAGGCGCGCTACGACTACAACTTCGCCGCCGTGGGGATTCCCGGCCTGACCTTCATGACCCGCTACCTCAGTGGTGATGGCATCGAGCTGGGTGCCGGCCGCGACGATGGCAGGGAATGGGAGCGTGACACCGACATCGCCTACGTGGTGCAGAGCGGGCCGCTGAAGAACCTGGGGCTCAAGTGGCGCAACGCAACCGTGCGCTCGACCAACTTCGGCAACGACCTGGACGAGAACCGCCTGATCCTGAGCTACACCTTGCCCCTCTGGTAAGACTGTAGCGTGACCGGGCCATCGGCCCGGTCACTTCTCTCCTTGCGAGTGCATACGACTGCCACCATTGCCTCGACTGCCCCCTTGGCGCGACCTGCTCACCCTGGACTTACGCACGCCCCTGCCCCGATTGATACATGTCATAGGCACCAGTTCAATCAATTGGCTTCGGAAGCACTCAAACTTCGATTCGCCTCGACTCTATCGAGCACGGCCGAATTCTCCTCTGCCCAGTCATACTTCGCCGCCGGGGGCTTCACACACTCCGTCCCCAGGTCGGTCGCGAGTACTCCACCATCAGCGGCATCAAGTCGTAGTCCTTTCGATTGACCAGACCGTCCATTTCCCGCCCGCGTATTGTCTGGCTCAGCATATTCTTAGAAACACCCGGCATAACCCGGTGAAGCCGGCTTGTCCGCAGCGGGACAAAGCTCAGGATATAGATTGCCAAGGATGTCCACCTGGATGAGAGCAGTGTGTGAATGCACCTTGGTGGGTAGCTCTCAAGGACTATCACTGGCAAGGCGACTGGTTGGTGCTCATGACAAACTCCGTAAAGCAAATGATGGATGTCCTCGTTAACTACTGTCGTCAGCATCATAAGGGACAGGCTCAAACAGCCCATAACCCTATCAAAAGAACCGCTATATATAGCTGCACCAAGCGCACTTCTTAAATGCTCTGACGGCATCTATTCAATTCAGTACCCGCGATCAGGCTTTCATCACCCTCGCCTCCCGCACCAACAGTCAGCGTCAGCAGGCCAGAAACTCCGATACAAAGGATTGCTGCATGGCATACATGCTTCCGCTGCATCAAGGGCCACTACTCACCTTCACCAGAACTGCCTAAGGTCGAACCAACCTTCAACTGCGGAGAATATCCACGATGGCTTTGGTAGTTCGCTTAACAGAAACCGGTGGTCTGGACACACTCAAACTGGTCGAGGAGGAGAAGTCTGCCCCTGGCTACGGCGAGGTCTGGATCGAGCAGCATGCAATTGGCGTCAATCCGCTTGATGTGAGCCAGCGGAAAGGCGCTGTACCATTGAAACTGCCATCGGGTCTCGGCCTTGAGGGGGCAGGAGAAATCACGGCGGTTGGCCCTGGCGTGGAAAACTTTCTTGTCGGTGATCGAGTGGGATATGCAACGGGGCCCGTTGGCGCCTATGCCAGTGGCCGCATCTTCCCCGCAGAGCGCCTCATCCTACTGCCAGACTCGCTGAGTTACGAAGGCGCAGCTTCATTGCTGTTCAAGGGCATCACTGCGCAATACCTGCTGAAGACAACCTTCCCGGTCACGAAAGGCTCGCGAATCTTGGTCTATGGGGCATCGGGTGGGGTGGGTCAGATCATGGTTCCATGGGCAAAGTACTTAGGCGCCCAGGTCATCGGCGTTGTTTCCAAGCAATCAAGCGTTGAGCGAGCCAAGCGTGCTGGGTGCGACGAAGTTTTGGTTTTCGACGCTGCTTCGCTACCGGAACAGGTAATGGAAGTCACTAGCGGCCACAAAGTCGACGTTGTGTACGACGGTGTGGGCCGCGCGTCCTTCGAAGCCTCGCTGAACAGCCTTCGACCACGTGGACTGATGGTTTCCTACGGAATGACCTCCGGCGCACCGTTGGCCGTGGAGATTGCTACTTTGAATGCAAAGGGCTCCCTGTTCCTGACCCGCCCCTCTCTTGGAGCGCATACAGCAACGGCAGCGGAATACCAGCGACGAGCAGCGGATGTGCTTAAAGCCTACGCGGATTGGATCATCAGACCCAATCCTTGCCACGAATTTAAGCTCAGCAACGTCGCACAAGCTCATGAGCTGCTGGAGAGTGGCAGCAGTCAAGGTGCCGTTATACTCAGGTCTTGACCAACTAGGAACGAAAGCCCTCTGGCTGGCCGCCCGCCGCCAGAGGCGACCACCAGCATGAACCCTTTCGAAAGCCATTACGCCGATCAGATCGCGGCGCTCCTCGCCCTCAGTGACGGTGGCTCCTTCGTCGCTGCGGGTAAAGCATTACAACGTCACCCGACCATCATCTCCAAGCGTGTCGCGGAACTGGAAACCAGGCTTGGCATACGCTTGGTGGAACGAACGACCCGGCACTTGCGCTTTACCGAGGCAGGAACGCTTTACGTCCAGCATCTTCAGAGCGCTCGAGACGTCTTGCTGGACGCCGAACAGGCCGTGACAGCTAGCGCCGACCACGCAACAGGCACGCTTCGGCTGGCTTTGCCGGCGGCTCTTGGGCGGACATGGTTGGCACCGATAATTGCCGAATTCACCGCGCAGCACCCCACGCTAACGGTTCACGCGGAGTACTCGGATCTTTTCGTCGATATCATCACAGAAGGCTTCGATGCCGCGATTCGGGTCGGAGAATTGCCTGACAGCCGCCTGAAAGCGAAAAAGCTGTGCGACAACCACCGGATCCTTTGCGCCTCCCCTGATTACCTGGCCAAGCACGGTACTCCGAAAGAACCAGCTGACCTGGCGACACATAACTGCTTAGGCTTCACCAATTTGGCCACCTACCCTGCGTGGAAACTCTCCAACGGTCGCCAGAAGAAAACGGTACTAATCAAAGGCAGCTTGACAAGCAACGACAACGAGGCCCTGCTCGATGCAGCACTTCAAGGGCTCGGGGTGCTAGCCGGAGGCGACTGGCTAATGAGTCGGGATCTGCTCGCTGGGCGCCTGGTTCACATTTTGTCCGAATGGAAGCTGGACATTCGCTCAGGTATCTATTTCGTCCGCCCCTCAGCACGGAATGCACCGGCGAAGACCAAGGTGTTCAAGGAGTGGATCGAGCGAAAATTTGCCGCAGGGCCACCTTGGTCTACATGATGGCTCAGCCAGAATAGGAGGTGTCACCAGACACCTCACCGCAATCGGATTGCGAGCCCATTTCGGCAGATGGGTGAACGGAGTAGCTGCCGCCAAGCCCAGCTTATACCACCCGGCCGCGCACAATAATCTAACTGGGAAGAATCCCATACTCTTCCATGAACACCTGGCAGCAGTGAGGCACATCGCTAAGTGTTTCCCAGCCTTCATGCATCCCGGCATGAAAATCACGCGCAGCACCAGTGCTGATTGATGCAGTTTTCTACTGCACCAAGTGCAGCAATTTCACGATAAAGATTTGATAAAATCGCTAATGAGCAAGGTAGCCCGCGTCTCCCCTGAGGGCCCACCAATAAGTAATAACTTGCTCGGGAGTACTTTCATGCCACGCAAAACTCAATCAGACAATTGGGATCACCTTCGTTATTTTCTTGCTGTTGCACGATTCGGAACCTTATCCGCAGCGGCTGAGCAACTCGGCACCGAGCACACTACCGTCTCCCGACATATTGGCTACTTGGAAAAAAAGCTGAATATTCGCCTTTTTCACAAGAGCAACACGGGTTACTCCCTCACCAGCGCAGGCGAAACGATGTTGGAGTCCGTACAGCAAATTGAGGGAATTGTCGTCGCCTCCCAGAACGCCATCAAAGATCCCGAAACCATTGAAGGCACCGTAAGGGTCGGGGCACCCGATGGTTTTGGAAGTTTATTTCTGGCCCCGCTTGTTCAGGGATTGCTAGCTAAGCACAGCAAGCTTGATGTCGAAATATTTGCCGCCTCCAGAATATTCAGCCTAGCAAAGCGAGAGGCCGATATTGCGATAGGACTGGCAAGCGCCGAGCACTCCAGAGTAGCTTCGCGCAGACTAACCGACTACAAACTCCTGGTGTATGCATCTAGACGCTACTTAGCGAAGTCGCAGCCGATAAAAAATCGAGCTGACCTGATAAACCATCCATTTGTTGGGTACGCTGAAGACTCTCTATTTGCACCAGAACTCAAGTACTTCGACGCACTCTCGCTAGACACTATCCCACGATTAAGGAGCACGGCACTTCTAACCCAGGTCTTTGCTACGCTCAAGAGCAATGCCTTGGGTATTCTGCCCTGCTATATCGCCTCCGAGTTCCCCGAACTGATTCCCATCCTGCCTGACGAAATCTCCTTGACGCGATCCTTCTACATGCATGTACATGAAGATCACCGTCGTGCAGCGCACGTGAGAATGGTCGCCAATTTTATTGCCGAGCAAGTTCATGACAACCGTGCCATGTTCATGGGTGAGAACCTATAGCCCATTTAAGATAGGCTGGTGGCAACCATAACTGCCCCTGGGGCTGTGCATTAACACAGAATGGTTGTGCACTTATATCATTGATCGAAATTGCATTTTGCCAATTAATTCCATTCGCGTCACTTGTCAACAAGCACAATTACCGCGAGGAAAACAAGATGCTATTCGCCATTCACTGCCTGGACAACCCGAAGACTCCTGACCTTCGTGAAAAAAACTACGACGCTCACAGAGGTTTTCTGACCTCTCCGTCACTAAGAATCTTGATGGCTGGCCCTCTGCTCGACGAAGTAACCAAGGCAAAAATAGGAAGCCTTCTGGTCGTTGAGGCAGAAACCAAAGAACAAGTTCTTGCCTTCCATAAAGCTGACCCTTTCGCCCAAGCTGGTGTTTGGAAAGATGTCAGCATCCACGAATTCATCGTCAACGTTGGCGATAAGAAATAGCCATCAGACGTACGCGGATACAAGGCTCGCGGGCAGCTGTGCGTTTCTGCACAACCATTGATTGCCGATGCCATTGTGACGACTTCGTAATCCGAGAAAACTGTTCTGGTCGGCTGCTGGAGTTGTGACAGACATCCACTCCAATCGACTACGTTCTTAATTGCAGGAGTACAACAATGAAAACTGTCGCCTGGATTGGTCTTGGTTTCATGGGCAACCCCATGTCCAAGAACATGATTAAAGCTGGTTATACTGTTCGCGGTTATGACATCGACCCAGATGCCATTTCTCGTGCCACCAAGAACGGTGTGATCGCTGCCTATAGTGTCGCCGAGGCCGTCAAAGGCGCTGAAGTGATCTACACCATGCTGCCGACCGGCAAAGAGGTCAAGGAAGTACTGACCGGCCCGAACGGCGTGTTCGCTAACGCGGCTCCGGGCGCCCTGGTTATTGACTGCTCCACCATCGGTATCGACACCGCTGGTGAAATCCATGAAAGCGCTGACGCCTTTGGCGCGCGCTTTGTCGAAGCTCCGGTGTCCGGCGGCACCGAAGGTGCTCGCGATGCAACCCTGACGTTCATGATGGGCGGCAAAGACGAAGACATCCCCCAAGCCGCTGAAATGCTGAAACCCCTGGGCGAGTACATCGCTCATGTGGGCGGCCCTAAGGCTGGCCAAGCTGCCAAGGTCGTGAACAACCTGATCATGGCCGTCTGCCTGACCGTCAACTGCGAAGCTACTGCTCTGGCCGAGCGCCTGGGACTGGATCTCAAGGCCATGTTCGAGATCATCATTCGCTCCTCCGGTGACAACTGGACGTTCCGTACCTGGAACCCAGCACCGGGCGTCGTGGCAGAAGCCCCCTCCTCGCACGAATTCAAAGCTGGCTTCAAGACCTGGCTGCTGGCGAAGGATCTCAGCCTCGCTCTGACTGCCGGTCGCAGCGTCGGCCTGAACATCTCCACTGCTGAAGCAGCACACGCGCTGATGAGCAATCACGTACAGAACGGCGGCGCCGACATGGACGCGACTTCCCTCGTGCTGACCATGTCCACCGAAGCCCAAAAGGCCACGCAGAACAAGGCAGTAGCCTGAGTCCCAGCCCGGTCTACCTCCCTTAGTTCTTTTTCCCTCAGCCAAACCGAAAGGTAAGGCTGGGGGCTTTTTTTATTGGGATGTAGACAACGAGATAGACTTCGCCCCTCCCAGTCATGGCTGGATGCTCACCAGGGACAGATACCCAGCCTATCTTCAGCCGCCAAACCGCATTTTAGTTACGTCTGCGCTTCTTAAGGGCCAACAGAAACGAGTGAATAAATCAGGCCTTTACGTGCACGCAAAGGCAAACTTCACCTAGTCCCCCTCGAAACCAATCCTGAAGTCCAACCCAACAATTGTTAATCGGTACCTGGGGTATTTTTTTGCAGCGCAAGTGCGAGCGCGGAAGCCTGGCCAAGCTCACTTTCAGCCATTTCCCTTAGCTGATTCCACACTGTCCTGAAACGAGATACGTTACGCAGAGAAGAGTGCATAGTTATCCAATAACTCTTATGCAGAACAACCTCCCCTGGCAATACCCTGACCAACCCAAGTGATTGCGCCGCCACATAAATGGGTAAAATCACAATCCCCAACCCCGATTCAGCAGCCGCCTTCTGACCCAATATGCTAGTGCTCCGGTACTTGATTCTACCAGGGGCAGCATAGTCTGCTGGCTTAGGTACGTTTTTTGCCAAAACCATCTCCGATACATAATCAATAAAATCGTGACCAGCCAAATCATCGACGGTGTTTATTGACGAATGCATTGAGAGATATCCTGGAGATGCATATACCCCCAGTTCATAGTCAGCAAGCTTTGACGCGATGTAAGGGCCTCGCTCTGGCCTATCTATACTGATAACGATATCAGCCTCATTGCGCGGCAACGGAATAGCCCGAGGCAGCGCGAGGACTTCCACACGAAGTTCCGGATATTTTGCCATTATCTCCGCCACATGGCGCGGAATTATCTGAGTTCCGTAGGCCTCGTTACAACCAATACGAACCAGACCGGCCACATCAACGTCTTCGTCGATGCTGGAAGTGATATGGCCATACGCAATCTCCATGTCCTCCGCGCTTTCTAAGATGCGGCGGCCCCGCTCGGTAAGCGCATAGCCGGTTTGGGAGCGAACGAACAACTGGGCACCAAGAGAGGTCTCCAAGGCCTGAATTTTCCTCGCTACCGTCGTGTGCTCGACACCGAGTCGCCTGGCTGAAGCGGTCAGCCTTCCGGTTCTGGCCAGATCGAGAAAGAACCTAAGGTCATCCCAGTTCATCGTTTCGCCTCATGTGCACAGATGCACACACGCTGTGCGCACGCCGTGTCTTCAATGTTCATTACAGCGCTGATATATATATATTCCAACCCCAAACATGATAACAATCTCCCGCAAGATTTTATAATTATTTGCGAGGAGCCAACGATAAAAACAATGAGGTGTCATTATGTCCTCCGTAGGATTTATTGGGCTCGGCAACATGGGATTACCCATGGCAGTTAATTTGCTAAAAGCAGGGCACGACGTCAGGGTATTTGACCTTAACGCTGTCGCACTAGAGGCCATTGTAAGCAAGGGTGGAGTTCGAGCAAAAAGTGCAGCGCTAGCCGCTAAGGGTGCTGACGTCGTCATTACGATGCTCCCCAACAGTGGCGTCGTGGAGTCAGTCTATCTTGGCGCTGAGGGCATTCTGGCACAGAGTAACGATAATTCGATCTTCATCGACTGTTCCACGATTGACCCTAAGATGTCACAGAAAGTCGCTGCGGCTACCGAGAAGATGGGAAGTTCATTCTTGGACGCACCGGTTTCAGGTGGAGTAATGGGCGCACAGGCCGGAACTCTCTGCTTCATGGTGGGTGGAAAAGTAGAGGTTTTGGCTCGAGCGTCAGATCTACTGGGGCAGATGGGAAAGAAAATTATCCATACTGGCGACCACGGTACAGGTCAACTCGCCAAGATCTGCAACAACATGATGGCCGGAATACTCATGGCTGCCACTGCCGAAGCTTTAGCTCTTGGCATGCGAAATGGTCTAGCCCCTTCTGTTCTCAGCGACGTAATGCGAAACAGTAGCGGGGGCAACTTCATGGTTGAGAAGTGGAATCCATGGCCAAACTTAATGGCAGGTGTGCCCGCAAGCAATGATTATCACGGAGGCTTCCAAGTTCAGTTGATGTTGAAAGACTTGGGACTCGCAATTGATTGTGCCCAATACTCCAGCGCCGCTGTACCGCTTGGCGCCGCCGCTCGCAACGTCTTCGCTCTTCATGGCGCAGCCTCAAGCGATAACCCCTCCCTGGATATCTCAAGCATCCAAAGACTCTATTTTCCTCACATCCAAAACCAAGGTGGAAGTAACAATGCCTAAAGCCTACTGGGTTGCCCGCGTCGATGTTGTTAATTCAGAACCCTACTCGATCTATGCCAACCTTGCGAGCTCTTGCTTTGCCAAGTACGGAGCCAACGTATTGGCCCGAGGCAGCCGATTTGAAAGCCTTGAGGGGGAAGCACGCAAGCGCAACGTGGTTATCGAGTTCGAATCGATGGATAAGGCACTTGAATGCTACCATTCAACGGAATACCAAGCGGCAAAGAAACACCGCGAGGGACATGCCTTCGCCGAGCTGTTGATTGTTGAAGGCGCTTAGTCTCTCAGTCATCTATAGGAGGCGTGGCCTATCGGCCGCGCCATCCCTGTTAACTATCACTGATGACGTACACGCACTGCTGGTCAACGGAAGCGCAATACTAGGAAATTGTGCCACGTTGTACCAAGCACAAAATCTGGGCGATCTCACTAGACAACCGCGAGTGGCCTCCGCGCATTCGCCTCACCTTATGGGCAAGGAAATCTCCATCGACGACAAGTTTCGATCCCATACGCCGCTTCTGACTGTAGGGACGGCATGTTTTCCAGCGTAGTTCTTAGCGCTCGGCCAGTTGCTCGATCCAAATTACTTCTATTGCATTCTAAAGACATAATAGATAGTCATCAAAATATGCACACTCGATGTGCATTTATCCCGCTCCCCCTAAAACTAAAGCGATGCTAGATTCCAGTTAAAACAATCTACCCAGCAAGTTTTCGCGCTGCTTCAAGTGTGCAGACACGCGTTCTCACTTCAAGATACCCAGATAAACAGCAGCCATTTCTACGGCAAATCCAGAACCACCAAATAACACGCACACCTACATAACCAGCCCCTTATTTATCCTTCTAAATGTCCCGGCAAATCATTTCACGATCTTATGAAAATGGTGAACACAGTGCTTGATGCCTATCGCAATCACTCAAACACGCGAGCCACAGAAGGATTGCCGCCTCTGGCTCTTAACGCCGAGCAAACCGCAGGCCTAGTCGAGCAGCTGAAGAATCCCCCGGCTGGTGAAGAGGAGTTCCTCCTCCATCTGATCACCAACCGTGTACCGCCGGGTGTGGATGAAGCCGCCTACGTCAAAGCCGGTTTCCTCTCCGCTATCGCAAAACTCGAAATCACCAGCCCGCTGATCTCCAGGCAGCACGCAACTGCGCTACTGGGCACCATGCAGGGCGGCTACAACATCGCCACCCTGGTCGAGCTGCTGGAGGATGCCGAACTGGCCACCGTTGCCGCCGCACAACTGAAGCACACCCTGCTGATGTTCGACGCCTTCCATGACGTCGCCGAGCACGCCAAGAAAGGCAACGCTTGCGCCCAGGCCGTGCTGCAATCCTGGGCCGACGGCGAGTGGTTCACCGCCCGTCCGGCCATCGCCGACAAGTACACCCTGACCGTGTTCAAGGTGCCCGGCGAAACCAACACCGACGACCTGTCCCCCGCCCCGGACGCCTGGTCGCGCCCCGACATCCCGCAGCACGCCCTGGCCATGCTGAAGATGGCCCGCGATGGCATCGAGCCGATCCAGCCGGGCTCCGTCGGCCCGCTGAAGCAGATCGAAGCCGTCAAGGCCAAGGGCTTCCCGGTGGCCTACGTCGGTGACGTGGTCGGTACCGGTTCCTCCCGCAAGTCCGCCACCAACTCCGTGCTGTGGTTCTTCGGCGACGACATCCCGTACGTGCCGAACAAGCGTGCTGGCGGCTTCTGCTTTGGCAACAAGATTGCGCCGATCTTCTACAACACCATGGAAGACGCTGGGGCACTGCCGATTGAGTTCGACGTTGCCAATCTCAACATGGGTGACGTCATCGACGTCTATCCCTACGCAGGCAAGGTCTATAAACACGGCACCGAAGTGCTGCTCGCCAGCTTCGAGCTGAAGACCCCGGTCTTGCTCGACGAAGTCCGCGCCGGCGGTCGTATTCCGCTGATTATCGGCCGAGGCCTGACCGAGAAGGCCCGTGCCGAGCTGGGTCTGGGTGCTTCCGACCTGTTCAAGAAGCCGGAATCCCCGGCTGACAACGGCAAGGGCTTCACCCTGGCCCAGAAGATGGTTGGCCGTGCCTGCGGTCTGGCCGAAGGCCA
>NZ_SSOM01000081.1:89801-101775 GCF_029871235.1 Pseudomonas sp. BN411 | reverse complement strand
CTACGTCGACAACACCGCCGACGTCGTCTCGGAAACGAGCTCGACGGGAGGCATCGACACCATTGTCTCTAGCGTCAGCCGCGTCCTCGGCCTCAACCAGGAGCACCTGACGCTCTCCGGCACCGTCGCCATCAATGCCACCGGCAATGGCCTGGCCAATACGCTCACAGGCAATGCCGGCAACAACCTGCTGGATGGCGGAGCGGGTAACGACACGCTGTCCGGGGGCGCGGGCAATGACCGACTGACCGGCGGAGCCGGCAAGGAAAGCCTGGCAGGTGGCGCAGGCAATGACATTTTCGCCTTCGGCAATCTGGCGGATTTGGGACTGACCAGCACCACCTGGGATGTAATCAGTGACTTCACCCGTGGCGCCGACCGGATCGACCTCTCCGCACTGGACGCCAACACCGCCACCACGACCAACGACGCCTTCACCGCTGTCATAGGCAGCGCCAGCGCCTTTACGGCAGCAGGCCAGTTGAAGTTCGCCAGCGGCGTGCTGTACGGCAACACCGACGCTGATGCCACTGCCGAATTCGCGATCCAACTGGTCGGTGTGACAGCAATGTCGACTGCGGACTTCGTCGTCTAGACGAATCGGCACACCCTCGGAGAACCAGGGCAAGCCCTGGTTCTCGCATGTTTGCGGGATTCGATTCCTCCCCTCCGACCTCACGCTGTCGACTATGAACGCCGACACGCCTAGCCTTGCGGCCGACGCATCTTAAGCTTTCAATGGCGCGCGAAGTGCTTCTGACGCTGGCCTTTGTCATTGCCTGTGCGAAAATGGCGAAATTGCAGAAAAGATGTCGCTGGAGACTGTATGGAAATTCTGGATTACGAAGACAGCCTTGAAACCTATCTGGGCGAACTGAGCGGAAAGAAGATCACGATAGTTTCCGCCTTCGCCAGCGGCACCGAGCCCCTGATCGACCAGCTGATCGAGAACGGCAACCAACTGGACATCCTGGTCGGTTCCATCAACTCGCTCACGTCCCCCGACTTCATCGAGCACTGCCTCAATGAAGCGAACCCGGACCTGGTCCTGTCGGTGGACTTCCGCTACCAGGCGAGCGTGAACTGGAAGCTCTACCTGATCGAGCCGGACGTGGTCATCGTCGGCAGCGCCAACCTCACCCAGGTGGGCGTCAGCCTGGTGCGCGACACCTGCACCGTGATCAACGATGCCACCCTGTACGACGCCTACCTGGCCCGCGTCCAGGCCCTCAAATCCGCCGATGGCGTGTTGCCCTGCAACCACTCGCAAGCCTTCGAGGATGCGTTGGACGCCTACAAGCAGAACCATCGCCGCATGCAGGCGGGCCTGGCTCGTAGCGCCGAATACCTGGACAGCGAAGGCTGGCTGGGCGACGACATCAACCAGAGCATTCCGCTGTTCATCTGGTACAGCGACCACTCGCAACAGTCTGAGGACGAGGCGCGCGATCACCTCAAGTCCAGCAGCGACGGCGTGGCCTGGGATGATGTCCGTGAGTTCTTCACCTACGAATGCGCCGAGGGCGCCCTGCCCTACGAGGAAGGCGATGTGGTGCTGACCGCGCGCTGCAACGGCTCGCACATCGGCTTCTACACCTTCGACCGCATCCTGTATCGCGACGGCACCTACTACATCTATGCCTACCGCAAGAAGCGCTACACCCAGCCGTTCAAGCTGGATGGCGACAAGGAACTGCTCAAGGAAGCGATTCCGGACTGGTACGAAGACGGCCGCACCGAGATCAACCGCGCCGACATCCTGCGCGTGATTGGTTGACCCCACCGCCGAGGGGACGGCTTCGCCGTCCTTTCGCGAATGAATTCGCCCCCACAAGGAATGGCCAATCCCGGCACCAACCCTGTGGGGGCGATCTCCATCTGTAGGGGTGATTTCAATCGCCAAGCGGACCGCAGGTTCGCCCCTCGACCTTGCAGGGGGCAGCTTCGCCGCCCTTGGCGAATGAATTCGCCCCTACAAGGAAAGGCCAGTACGCGGCACTGAGCCTGGCCAGGAATCTCAGGAACCGACGCTGTCCAGTTGCTCGCGAATTCGCCGGTTTAGCCTGGCCAGGCGTTGGCTGACATCGGCCGCATCATGGGGCTTGTCGCCAGCATTCAACTGGCGCGCGCAAAGATTGAGCGCGGAAAGCACCACCAGCTCGTTGGCGGTGACATAGGGGAATTTCTTCTTGTTGGCGGCGATCTCCGCCTGCAGCATCGCTGCCGCGTCCTGCAGCACCTGCTCTTCGCCAGCCGGTGCCTTGATGTTGTACTCGCGCCCCAGGATGCGCAGCACACGGACGCTGTCGGTACTCATGCGCTGGCGCGGCTCTCGCTGACGCGGCGGACCAGGGCCTGCAGGCGTTCGGCGGTGGCGTTGCTCTTCTCTTCCTGCTCCATCATCGCCAGTTGCAGGCTGTCGTTCTCTTCGCGGGCCTTGCGCAGCTCGGCACGGATGCGAGCGTTGTCTTCGGCGATGCCCTGGTTCTGTTGCAGGAGCTCGCTCACGAGCTGTTCGAGTTGTACGAGGGTGTTGTCCAGCATGGTCGTCTCCCGGACGGATGAAAATGGCCGCGGAGCATAATGAAAAGCCCCCCTTCTGGCCAGGGAAAATCGGGTTGTTCAGACAGAATGTATGCTGTCAATTCAATGGCTTAGATCGCCTTCTTCATGTTGAACGAACAACACGGGCCGAGCCTTTGCCAACGCGCGCGCCGAGGCGATGACGAGTAGAATCCCGCAGTGAAAAAAGGTTCCGAGGTTGCAGTGGTGGAGTTACAGCAAGGGTTCGTCCTGACCCGGCATTGGCGGGACACGCCCGAGGGGACGGAAGTCGAATTCTGGCTGGCGACCGATACCGGCCCGCGCCAGGTGCGCCTGCCCGTGCAGACTTCAGTCGCCTTCATTCCTGTCGAACATCGCGAGCGCGCCGAAACCCTGCTGCGAGGCGAGAAGGATGTGGAGCTGCGCTCCCTCGCCCTGTGCGACTTCCAGCATCGCCCGGTGCTGGGCCTCTACTGCAAGCAGCACCGCCAACTGATGCGCCTGGACAAGGCCCTGCGCAAGGCCGGGGTGGACGTCCTGGAAGCCGATATCCGCCCGCCCGAGCGCTACCTCATGGAGCGTTTCATCACCGCGCCCGTGCACTTCGGCGGCACCCCGGACGAGAGCGGCGTACTGCTGGATGCCCAGCTCAAACCGGTATCCGACTACCGACCAACGCTCAGGCTGGTGTCGCTGGATATCGAAACCACCGAGCGTGGCGAACTCTATTCCATCGCCCTGGAAGGCTGCGGCCAGCGCCAGGTTTACATGCTCGGGCCGGCCAACGGCGATGCAAGCGGGGTCGACTTCCAGCTCGATTACCGGGACAGCCGCGCTGAACTCCTGGAGGCCCTGAACCAGTGGCTGGCCGAGCACGACCCGGACGCCATCATCGGCTGGAACCTGGTGCAGTTCGACCTGCGCGTGCTCCAGGCGCACGCCGAGAAGCTGAAGGTACCCCTGTTGCTGGGGCGTGGCGGCGACCCCATGGGCTGGCGCGAGCATGGCAGCGGCAACAACCACTACTTTGCCGAGGCCAGCGGGCGCCTGATCATCGACGGCATCGAGGCGCTGCGCTCGGCCACCTGGAGCTTCCCCTCCTTCAGCCTGGAAAGCGTCGCCCAGACACTGCTCGGCGAGGGCAAGGCGATCGACACGCCCTACCAGCGCATGGACGAGATCAACCGCATGTTCGCCGAGGACAAGCCCGCCCTGGCGCGCTACAACCTCAAGGACTGTGAGCTGGTCACGCGCATCTTCGAGAAGACCGAGCTGCTCCACTTCCTGCTGGAACGCGCCACGGTCACCGGGCTGGCCACCGACCGCAGCGGCGGCTCGGTGGCAGCCTTCACCCACCTCTACATGCCGCTGATGCACCGGCTGGGCTTTGTCGCGCCCAACCTCGGCGAGAAGCGTCCCGAAGCAAGCCCCGGCGGCTTCGTCATGGACTCGCGCCCGGGCCTCTACGAATCGGTCCTGGTGCTGGACTACAAGAGCCTGTACCCATCGATCATCCGCAGCTTCCTGATCGACCCGGTGGGGTTGATCGAAGGCCTGCGGCAGCCGGACGACGAACACTCGGTGCCGGGCTTCCGTGGCGCCCGCTTCTCCCGCACCCGGCACAGCCTGCCCTCCATCGTGGCGCGAGTCTGGCAAAGTCGTGACGAAGCCAAGCGCGACGGCAACAAGGCCTTGTCCCAAGCACTGAAGATCATCATGAACGCCTTCTACGGCGTACTCGGCTCCAGCGGCTGCCGCTTCTTCGACTCGCGCCTGGCCTCCTCCATCACCATGCGTGGCCACGAGATCATGCGCCGCACCCGCGAGCTGATCGAAGCCCAGGGCTACAGCGTGATCTACGGCGATACCGACTCCACCTTCGTCTGGCTCAAGCGGCCCCATGAAGAGGACGAGGCCGCGCGCATCGGTCGTAGCCTGGTGCAGCAGGTCAACCAGTGGTGGCGCGAGCATTTGATGCAGGAATACGGCCTGGAAAGCGCCCTGGAACTGCAGTTCGAAACCCACTACCAGCGCTTCCTGATGCCCACCATTCGGGGTGCCGAGGAAGGCAGCAAGAAGCGCTACGCCGGCTTGGTACGGCGCCCGAACGGCAGCCAGGAGATGGTCTTCAAGGGCCTGGAAACCGTGCGCACCGACTGGTCGCCCCTGGCCCAGCAGTTCCAGCAGGAGCTCTACCAGCGCATCTTCAATCGCCAGCCGTACCAGGCATACGTGCGCGACTACGTGCAGAAGACCCTCGCCGGAGAACTGGACGAGCTGCTGGTCTATCGCAAACGCTTGCGCCGCCAGCTCGACGATTACACCCGCAACGTGCCGCCCCACGTCCGCGCGGCGCGCATGGCCGACGAATTCAACGACCGCCAGGGCCGACCGCGCCAGTACCAGAACGGCGGCTGGATCAGCTACCTGATCACCGTGAACGGCCCGGAACCTCTGGAAACACGCAGCTCAGCCATCGACTACGACCACTACCTGACCCGTCAGCTGCAACCCATTGCAGACGCCATCCTGCCCTTCGTAGGCGACGACTTCGTCTCGCTGATCGACAAGCAGATGGTGCTGTTCTAGACCCAGTTCCCTGTGGGGGCGAATTCATTCGCTATGGAGGCCGCAGGCCTGCCGTAGGTTGGGCAGAGGAACGAAGCCCAACGTGCCAAGGCTCGGCATCGCTGCGTTGGGCCTCGCTGCTCTCGGAACCAACCTACGATTTCCTCAGATGAACAAACCCGCCGTCTTCCGCCCGATCAGCGATTGAAATCGCCCCCACAATTCCGGGACCGCTGCACATGTGGAGGCGAATTCATTCGCGAAGCAGGACGCAGTCCTGCCGTAGGTTGGGCAGAGGAACGAAGCCCAACGTTCCAAGGTTCGGCACCGCTGCGTTGGGCCTCGCTGCGCTCGGAACCAACCTACGATTTCCTCAGATGAACAACCCCGCCGTCTTCCGCCCGGTCAGCGATTGAAATCGCCCCCACAATGCCGAGTCCGCTGCACATGTGGGGGCGAATTCATTCGCTATGGAGGCCGCAGACCTCCCGTAGGTTGGTGCTGAGGAACGAAGCCCAACACTCCAAGGCTCAGCATCGCTGCGTTGGGCCTCGCTGCGCTCGGAACCAACCTACGATTTCCTCAGATGAACAACCCCGCCGTCTTCCGCCCGGTCAGCGATTGAAATCGCCCCCACAATGCCGAGTCCGCTGCACATGTGGGGGCGAATTCATTCGCTATAGAGGCCGCAGGCCTCCCGTAGGTTGGGCAGAGGAACGAAGCCCAACGTTCCAAGGTTCGGCACCGCTGCGGGTCCTGCATTTCAGATCGAGATCAGCCCATGCTCCAGGGCGTATTTCACCAGGGCGGCGGGCGTGTCGATGTTCAGCTTGCGACGGATGCTGAGGCGGTAGGTTTCCACCGTGCGCACGCTGATATCCAGTTCGCGGGCGACTTCCTTGTTGTTCAGCCCCTTGGCGATCATCGACAGGACCTGCAGTTCGCGCGGGGTGAGTTCGTTCTCGTCGCGGACATTGGTGGCCAGCTTGCGGGCGATTTCCGGGCTGTAGAAGCTGCCGCCGGCCACGATGGCCTCGATGGCGGCGATCAACTCGGTGGAAGGTGCGTTCTTCAGCACATAGCCGAAGGCGCCGGCATTGATGGAGGTGCGCACGTACTCCTGGTTGTCGTACATGCTGAGGATGAGGATCTTGATGCCCGGATAGAGGCTGCACAGCCTGCGGGTCAGTTCCAGGCCGTTCATGTCCTTGAGGCCGACGTCCACCAACAGCAGGTCCAGTTCGGTGGAGGCCACCAGTTCCAGTGCCGCTTCCCCGGACTCCGCTTCAGCCACCACATCGAAATGGGGCATCGCCGAGAGCAGGGATTTCACGCCATCGCGCACCAGCACGTGGTCGTCGATCAGCGCAATTCTGATGGGGTGCGACAAGCTCATCACGGCCTCTGTGGAGTCACGAACCGGGCCGTCAGGCCCGCTGCAGGGGGATCTCGACCTGCAGTTCCGTGCGGCCGCTCATCGAAGACAGGGTGAAGGTGCCGTGGTGATGGTCGACCCGCTCCCTGATGTTGCGCAGCCCGATTCCCTGGCTCCGGTCCATCAGGCCGGGATCGAACCCCACGCCGTTGTCCTCCACACGCAGGGCGATGGCGCCCTGGCTGGAAGCGAGCGAGATTATAGCGGCGCTGGCCCTGGAGTGGCGTTCGATGTTGCCCAGGGCTTCCTGGATGATGCGGAACAGCGTGACGCGAACGTCCATGTCCAGGCTGCTGTCGTCCAGCCCGCGTTCGTACTGGGTGCGGATTGCCGTGCGTTGCTCGAACTCGCTCACCAGCTGTTCGATGGCCGGCGACAGGCCGAGGGTGTCCAGCAACGATGGCCGCAGGTCATGGGAAATGCGGCGGATTTCGCCGATCGCCTCGCCCAGGCGTGCCGTGCCCGCGCGCAGGTTCTCCAGTCCCCTACCCTGTCCGTTCTCCAGCTCCAGGCTGGCCAGTTCGAACTGGAACTTGATGGATACCAACTGCTGGCTGATGCCATCGTGCAGCTCGCGAGACACCCGCGAGCGCTCCTCTTCCTGCAGGTGGACGATGCGCTGGTTGAGGGCGGACAGCTTGCGGTCGGCCAGGCGATGTTCGGTGAAGTTCAGCATCAGGCCGCCGGTGAACACCACCAGCACGGCGATCAGCGAAAAGGACGCAATGGCCAGCACCGTGGTCAGCACCCCCGTGGCTACCTCCTGGCGCGACTTCAGGGTGGCCACTTCCACGTCGTCGATGTAGATGCCGGTGCCCAGCATCCAGCCCCAACGATCCAGCATCACCACGTAGGAAAGCTTCTCGGTCACCTGGCCGGAGGACGGCTTTTCCCAGGCGTAGAGCTGATAGCCGTCGCCATTCTCGGCACTTTCGAGCAACGCCTGGATGACCGGCAGACCGTTCTTGTCTTTCATGCCGATGAGCTCCTTGCCCACCAGGTTCGCCTGCCGGGGGTGCATCAGGTTCTTGCCATGGCGGTCGTAGACGAAGAAGTAGCCATCCAGCCCGAAATTCGCCCGCGACAGCATGTGCAGCGCCTGCTGCTTGGCCTCCTCATCGTCCCGGCCGCTGTCATACAGGGGCGCGATCAGGCTGAGGGCCAGCTCCAGGTAGTTTTTGATCTCGGCCTTCTTGACGGCCATGATGCTGCTTTCCACCAGCCTGGCCTGCTCCTCTTCCAGCTTGCGGCTCTGGGCGAACACCAGCACGCAGATGAAGAGCACCGACACGATGAGCGGCATGACGCTGAGGGTGACGATCTTGTGTTTGAGTTGCATGGTCATTCACTTCACCACGTGGCCGAGACCGCGCGCGTCATCGTAGGGTGGAAGTCGCTTTTCACTTCCACCGCTGGTGCCCGGATCGGGGCCGATGGTGGATCGGTGAAGCGTGATCCACCTGTGGGGGCGAATTCATTCGCGATTTGCCGACCTCACACCTGCGACGCTTCAAACCCGGCGCGGATCTTCTCTTCCGGTAGCTGGTCGCCGATGAAGACCATCACGCTCTCGCGCGCCTCGCCTTCCTGCCACTCGCTGTCCCAGTCGAAGCCATAGAGCCGCAGCACGCCCTGGAACACCAGGCGACGAGGTTCGCCGTCGACGCAGAGCACGCCCTTGTAGCGAAGCAGGGAATTACCGTGCTCTTCCAGCAGCCCTTCCATGAAGCTGCTGAGCTTGTCCATGTCCAGCGGGCGTTCGCTCTTCAGCACCAGGGTGCCGATGCGGTCCGGCAATGCGGCTGGCTTGAGCGGACGCAGGGTCAGTGCCGGGCCGACGTCGGCGTTGAGGTTGAAGCCGCGCACGTCCAGCAACTCGGCCAGGTCGATGCGACCGTGGTCGACCACGCGGATCGGTGCACGGCGGTTGATGCGAGAAAGGCGCTGGCAGAGGGCATCGAAGTGCGCCTCGCC
Organism: Pseudomonas sp. BN411; assembly: GCF_029871235.1. Lineage (GTDB taxonomy): Bacteria > Pseudomonadota > Gammaproteobacteria > Pseudomonadales > Pseudomonadaceae > Metapseudomonas. Next base: position 93,254 of record NZ_SSOM01000081.1, on the reverse strand, counting down.
CACCAGGTCGCGCTTGCTCACCAGGATGCGGTCGGCGAAGCCTACCTGGGCCTGGGCCATGGTTTCCTGCAGGTGGCGCTCGGCGTTCACCGCGTCCACCAGGGTGATGATGCCGTCCAGCACATAGCGCTCGCAGAGTTCCTCGTCGGCGAAGAAGGTCTGCGCCACCGGCGCCGGGTCGGCCAGGCCGGTGCACTCGATCACCAGGCGGTCAAAGGCCAGTTCGCCGGCGTCCAGGCGCTCCAGCAACAGGAACAGCGCCTTCTCCAGCTCCACGTGGATGGAACAGCAGACGCAGCCGTTCGCCAGGGTCATCACCTGCACGGCGTCATCGCCCAGCAATTGGCCGTCGATGGGGGTTTCGCTGAATTCGTTCTCGATCACCGCGATCTTCAGGCCGTGCTCGGCCTTGAGGATGTGCTTGAGCAGGGTGGTCTTACCGGCACCGAGAAATCCGCTGAGCACGGTGACCGGAATGGGGAGATGGGCAGACATCGGGCAATCCTCGAAATCAGGTTTCAACCCTACAAAAAAGGGCTCCGGGGGATGACCGGAAACAAGAGCGCCACGGCTAGGCGTGGCGCTCAGATTACCGCATCAAGGGTTCAACAGCAGCGTACGGGCCGTCCCTTGCCGCCGCCATAACGCGCCTCCTGGCGCTCGCGGAAGAATTCCTCGTAACTCATCACCGGCTTGTCCGGGTGCTTGTTCTGCATGTGCTCGACATAGGTGTCGTAGTCGGGCATGCCCACGAGCATGCGTGCAGCCTGCCCGAGGTACTTACCCATGCGGCTGAGGTCATTGAACATGCTCGTGGTCTCCTCAAGCGTCCGGAACCGGCTGGAACGGCGATTCCTTGTCGGTGCGCTCGGACTTCATCCAGGCGCTGCGACCGACCTTGATGGCGTAGAACAGGATGCTCAGCACCACGAAGAGGAACAGCACGGTCAGGGTCGAGTTGGTGTAGGCGTTGAAGATCACGTGCTGCATCTGGCCCATGTCCTTGGCCGGGGCCAGGATCTGGCCAGCGGCGGCGGCGTCGCTGTACTTCTTGGCCAGGGCCAGGAAGCCGACGGCCGGGTTCGGGTCGAGCAGCTTGATCAGGCCTGCGGTGGTGGTGCAGATCAGCAGCCACACAGCCGGTACCAGGGTGACCCAGACGTAGCGCTGGCGCTTCATCTTGATCAGCACCACGCAACCCAGCATCAGGGCGATACCCGCCAGCATCTGGTTGGAGATACCGAACAGCGGCCACAGGGTGTTGATGCCACCCAGCGGGTCGATCACGCCCTGGTACAGCAGCCAACCCCAGAGGGCCACGCAACCGGCGGTGGCGATGACGTTGGCAGCCCAGGACTCGGTCTTCTTCAGCGCCGGGACGAAGTTGCCCAGCAGATCCTGCAGCATGAAGCGACCGGCACGGGTACCGGCGTCCACGGCAGTGAGGATGAACAGCGCCTCGAAGAGAATCGCGAAGTGGTACCAGAAGGCCATGGTGTTCTCACCCGGCAGCACCTGGTGAAGGATCTGCGCGATGCCCACCGCCAGGGTCGGTGCACCGCCGGCACGGGCCAGGATGCTGTGCTCACCGATATCGGTGGCGGTCTGCTGCAGCACTTCCGGGGTGATGGCGAAGCCCCAGCTGCTGACGGTGGCAGCCACGGCGTTCACGTCGGTGCCCACCAGCGCGGCCGGGCTGTTCATGGCGAAGTACACGCCCGGTTCGATCACCGAAGCGGCGACCATGGCCATGATGGCGACGAAGGACTCCATCAGCATGCCGCCGTAGCCGATGTAGCGGGCATGGGTTTCGTTGGCCAGCAGCTTCGGCGTGGTGCCAGAGCTGATCAGCGCGTGGAAGCCGGATACCGCGCCGCAGGCGATGGTGATGAACAGGAACGGGAACAGGGTGCCCTTCCACACAGGGCCAGTGCCGTCGACGAACTGGGTCAGCGCCGGCATTTTCAGCTCGGGGGCGATGATCAGGATGCCAATGGCCAGGCCAACGATGGTGCCGATCTTGAGGAAGGTCGACAGGTAGTCACGGGGAGCGAGGATCAGCCACACCGGCAGCACGGCGGCGACGAAGCCATAGCCGATCAGCATCCAGGTGATCTGCACGCCGGTGAAGGTGAAGGCCGGCCCCCAGACCGGGTCAGCGGCCACGATGCCGCCAAGCCAGATGGAGGCCAGCAGCAACACCACGCCGATGAGGGAAATTTCGCCGATGCGGCCCGGGCGGACGTAGCGCATGTACACGCCCATGAACACCGCGATCGGGATGGTCGCCATCACGGTGAACATGCCCCAGGGGCTTTCGGCCAGGGCCTTCACCACGATCAGTGCCAGCACCGCGAGGATGATGATCATGATCAGGAAGCAGCCGAACAGGGCGATGGTGCCCGGAATCCGGCCCATCTCCTCACGGACCATGTCCCCCAGCGAGCGGCCGTTACGGCGGGTAGAGAGGAACAGCACCATGAAGTCCTGCACCGCACCGGCGAGGACCACACCGGCGATCAGCCAGAGGGTGCCGGGCAGGTAGCCCATCTGCGCGGCGAGTACCGGGCCCACCAGCGGGCCGGCGCCGGCGATGGCGGCGAAGTGGTGACCGAAGAGGATGTGCTTGTTGGTCGGAACGTAGTCCAGACCATCGTTGTTCAACACCGCAGGTGTTGCACGGGAGGGGTCCAGCTGCATCACCTTGTTGGCGATGAACAGGCTGTAGTAACGGTAGGCAATCAGGTAGATCGCAGTTGCAGCAGTAACGATCCAGAGGGCGTTGATTGCTTCGCCCCGACGCAGTGCCACGGTGCCCAGCGCAAATGCGCCCAGCAGGGCAACGGCGAACCAGGCAATTCGGGAAGCCAGTTGGGTCATGGAATGGTCTCCTGCCGCGTGGGGTCACCTGCGGCGGCTTTTGTTGTTGTTTATGCCCGGATAGGGGCAGCCGACACTATCGGCGCGTGGCGACTACGGAGAAATTCGCACAACTACGAAGCACGGCTACGTAGTACTACGTAGCCAGCATGCCCCGTCCCAGGGCAAGCACATGCCTTAGGGGCAGCTTCGCCGCCCATAGCGAATGAATTCGCCCCCACACAAAGAAAGCTACCCAACCACCGAAGGTCGGCCTTGGGATTCACTTGTGGGGGCGATTTCAATCGCAATGCGGACCGCAGGTTCGCCCTTCGGCCCTGTATAGGGGGCAGCTGCGCCGCCCATAGCGAATGAATTCGCCCCCACACAAAGAAAGCTGCCCAACTGCCGAAGGTCGGCCTTGGGATTCACCTGTGGGGGCGATTTCAATCGCAAAGCGGACCGCAGGTTCGCCCTTAGGCCCTGGAGGGGGCAGCTTCGCCGCCCTTAGCGAATGAATTCGCCCCTACAGAAAAGCTGCCCAACCACCGAAGGTCGGCCTTGGGATTCACCTGTGGGGGCGATTTCAATCGC
>NZ_SSOM01000081.1:0-89751 GCF_029871235.1 Pseudomonas sp. BN411 | reverse complement strand
TGGGATTCACCTGTGGGGGCGATTTCAATCGCAATGCGGACCGCAGGTTCGCCCTTCGGCCCTGAAGGGGGGACAGCTTCGCCGCCCTTGGCGAATGAATTCGCCCCCACGAAAAGCTGCCCAACCACCGAAGGTCGGCCTTGGGATTCACCTGTGGGGGCGATTTCAATCGCAATGCGGACCGCAGGTTCGCCCTTCGACCCTGAAGGGGGCAGCTTCGCCGCCCTTGGCGAATGAATTCGCTCCTACAGAAATGCAGCACGCAGTCGCTCGATCACCTCTCCCCTCCCCGGCCCCTGGATCGCGGGCGGATCGGGCCGCTCGCAGAACTCCCTCCAGACGAACAGGGTCAGTTCAGCACCATCGGTGGCGGTCTGTGGTTCGCCACCAGCGAAGGTCTCCAGCAGTCGATAGCGTTCATCCCGCCAGAACAGCTCCTCGACCCAGCCGTAGACGGGGATGCAATGGAAGTGGATCGGCCAGCCCGGCACATGGCCGTAGCGGCCGATATAGAGGCGGCACGGTTCGAGCAGTCGCTCCATGACCCGCTGCGTGCGCGCCATCAGCGGCCCCAGTTCCAGCAGAGCCTCATCTGGCAATTCATGAAAGGCCTCGACCCGCGCCCGGCTGCCCAGCATCAGGTAGCCCGGCAGCGCTGAATCGAGTCGGTGGTTGAGAATCCAGTGGTCGGTCTGGTGGACGATGAGGTCGGCGGGTATTTCCATGTTGCGTCCTTGCAGGTTTGGTACAGGGCGTGAATTCACCTGTAGGGGCGATTTCAATCGCCAAGCGGGCTATAGGTTCGCCCTTCAATCGCTCGATGATGGGTATCGCTCCGCTCCACCGCATCCTACGGAACCGTTCGATGCAGCAATGCAGGTGTGGGAGCGATTTCAATCGCGAAAGAATTTGCCCCCCGCAGAATGAAATTCAACGGCTAAGCAGCAGCCTGCCGCCCATGCCCAGCAGGAACACCCCCATCAGGGTCTCGAACACCGCCTTGAAGCGCATGAAGCCACCGCGCACGGCGGGGCTGGAGAAGAGCACCGCCATCCCGCAGTACCAGAGGCAGGAGACGCTGGCGCCGATACTGACGATGGCCGCGTAGAACCAGGCCGGCGCATGGGCCGGGACCATCACGGCGAAGATGCTGCCGTAGAAGGCCAGCGCCTTGGGGTTGGTCATGCTCACCAGGTAGCCCTTGCGGGCTGCGGCGAAGACGCCCGATTCAAGCGTGTCGGGCGCGGTGGCCAGCGGCTTGCGTGCGCCGAGAATCATCCGCACGCCGATCCAGATGAGATACAGGGCACCGGCCAGTTTGATGCCAAGGTAGAGCCATTCCACCTGCGTGACGATCAGGCCCAGCCCTGCCACGGCCAGCAGCGCCCAGGTGGCGGAAGCGGCGGCAAGGCCCAATCCGGTAGCCACACCAGCACGGCGGGAGCGCAAGGTCGCGGTGGAGGTGACGATGGCGAAGTTGGGGCCGGGGCTGACGACGCTCAGCATCAGGACACCGGAAATGGCCAGCAATGCACCGAGGTAATCCACGGCACCCTCCAGTCGTATGGGTCAGGGGAGATGCCGGCGAGTATATCCGGGAGCCGGGCCAGCCGGGATAGGCCGGTGACCAGGATTCAGACCGCGGTGACGGATTGGCGAAATCGGCGCCCCTCCCTCCGGAGAGAGAGGGAGCCATCAGTGGAAAGAGAAAGACCAGGACTTCAAGGCATGGCCGGAGGTTCGGCTGGCGGTGGGTTATCAATCGGAGGTTCTTCGTCCGGCTGGACGATCCTGGCCCGCGGGATACCCGCTGCGAACCAGCTCTGATTGGCCGCATTGCGAATCAGCAGCACGGGGCTGTCGCATGGGGTTGGTGGTGCGGGGGTGAACACGTCACGGATCACGAAGTCACCTTCGTCGGTCAGCGGCACGCCGGCCAGGTCGGTGCTGTGCTCCGTGAACGGTGCCACTGCGCCACAGAACAGCGTGGCGAACACCGACTGCCCGGTAGCCCTACCGATGTTGTTGCCCCCACCCAGGATCAGGCCACGGCCGCGTGCCACAAGGTCACCGGTCGCGCTCACCTGCGCATTGAAATTGCGGATCACCCAGATCTGCCCGGCTGGCTGCACACCGCGCACCAGGTTGCGGTTGACCACAGTGGCGATAGCCTCCAAACCCTGCCCACTGGAAACCGGAATCACACCAATGCCGCCCCTGAAGCGCAGCACTGCGTTGACGGCGGCCGGGTCAGCGGCCAGCGGATCACCGGCAGCCAAGCCACTGGCCGCCGGGTCAGTGGCAGCCAGAACACTGGCCGCCAGCGCTCCGGCGAGCAGCAGGACAGGAATGGTGAGGGCTGTGGGTCTTTTCATGTCGATACCTCCTCGCAGGCGCCCACTGGGGTGTCCGGCGGGCCGCCGCAATACAGAGAGAGGGAGTGCTCCATGAACCCTTGTGGCAAGGGCGAGCTGGCCTCGTGACCTGAGGGCCTCCGGAAATGAAAAAGTCGCTGCAGGGTCGCTGGCCGTGATGGGGTGGACCGGGCGAACTGCCTCTCTCCTCCGGTTGGTGAATGGGCCTTGCGCCGCGTCAGATAAACGCTGGGCCCTACCTTCCGTCAGAGCCGGCACGAACACGAACAACAGGATGGCGAGGGTGCGAAACTCTGGATGTATTGCACGGACCATTATATGCCCGTGCTACCAGCCCCCGGGCCCGCCTGTCCCGTGATGGCGTCCTGGCACTACCCTTCGTCGGGAAAGCGCCTCCCCGGCCTGGCAATGGCTGCCGGCCACAAGGGCCGGCAGCTGCACTTCATTAGAAGCTGAAATCCACCTTGGTCCAGAGCGTACGCCCCGGCTCGTTGATCGCCACCGGATCGGCCGGGAAGCCGAAACCAGCGTCTCCCGCACGATTCAGGTGTTCCGCGTAGGCCTTGTCGAAGAGGTTGTCGACGCCCGCGCTGACCTTGAGCTCCGGGCTCAGGCGGAAAGCGGTGTTGAGGGAGAACACGCCAAAGCCGGCGCTCTTGCCGAAGTCTTGCCCCACCACGTTGCCCTTGCCTTCGGCCACACGATTCTGCGCCGCCACCACGCGCCACAGGCCGCCAGCGCTCCAGTTGTCCTGCTCATAGGTGAGGCCGAGGCGTGCTTCCAGCGGAGGCATCTGCGGCAGGGCCTCGTCGTCCGAGCTGTTCTTGCCCCAGGCGTAGGCCAGGGTGGCGTCGCTCTTCCAGTGGCGATCCAGGCGCCAAGCCGCTCCCAGCTCACCGCCCATGATGCGGGCGTCGATGTTCTCGGCGCGGGAGGTGGGGCCCATCATCCCCGGCGTATAGGTGAACAGGATGTAGTCGCGCACCTGGCCCACATAGCCGGACGCCCAGGCTTCCAGGTCGCCGCTCTGGTACTGCACGCCGAAGTCGAGTTGGGTGGTCTTCTCTGGCTTCACCCCGTCGAAGGCATTGGCCGAGCCGGCTGGGCCGCGTCCCGGCGAGAACAACTCCCAGTAATCGGGGAAGCGCTGCACGTGGCCCAGTCCGGCGTAGAGGGTGGTGGGCGAATCGGCCAGGTCGTGCTCGTAGCGCGCGAAACCGCTGGGCAAGGTGTCGGCGCGGGTTTCGCCGAAGGTGGGGTTGGCCCGGCCCATCATGCCGCTGGTGGCGCGGAAGTCCTCGGCCGAGGCGCGATCCAGGCGGCCGCCGGCCACCAGACGATCGCGCGGCGCGAAGTTCCAGGTGGCCTCGGAGAACAGGCCGTAGTTGTGGAACAGCGCGTCCTTGCTCCAGGGGAACTGGTCGGCGTCGGTGAAGCGGCCGCTCATCATGTCGAAACGCGAGCTGCGCTTGCGGTGTTCGCTGCGCATCAGGTCCAGGCCGGCTACCCATTCCACGTCGGTCCAGCTGAAGGTGGCGGCGAAACGCCCGCCCACCGTGCGGCGGTCGACGTTCGAAGCCATCGGCATGGGCATCGAGCTGGCGGGATCGGGGCTGCGCAGGCGGAAGTTGTCCATCACGTGGTCGGCGTAGTTGTAGTAGAGCTGCGCCTCCAACTTGTCCAACACACCGCCGAGGTTGCTGCGCTCGAATCGCAGGCCGAGGCTTTCCCGCAGGAACTGGCTGCCGTCCATGCCGCGTCCAGCGTAGCGTGCTTCGCCGTCGCCCCTGCCGGCCGTGAGTTCCACCAGGGTGTCCGCGTCCGGCGTCCAGCCCAGGGCCACGTCACCGTTCCACTTGTTCCAGCGCGACGGCACGGTATCGCCGTTGCCATCCTCGTAGTCGTCCGCCTGGGCCTGGTTGCCCACCACGCGCAGGTAACCAAGTTCACTGCCCAGGGCGCCATCCAGCACCTTGTCGAAGCGTCCGTTGGAACCGGCCAGCACGCTGCCGCGCAGGCGGCTGCCGAGTTCGCCGAAGCGCTCCGGTTCACGGTCGAAGCGCACGGTGCCGGCAGAAGCGCCGGGGCCCCAGAGCACTGTCTGCGGCCCCTTGATCACGGTGAGCCGGTCGAAGGTTTCCGGGGAGATGTAGGAACTCGGCGCGTCCATGCGGCCCGGGCAGGCGCCGATCATCAAGCCGCCGTTGGTGAGCAGGTTGAGCCGCGAGCCGAACATGCCGCGCAGCACCGGATCTCCATTGGTGCCGCCGTTGCGGATGACGGAGAAGCCGGGAATGGTCTTCAGGTAGTCCGCCGCATCACTGGCGGGAACGGGTTGGCGGGGGTCTTTCGGGTTCGTCACCACGGTCAGGGGCGAACTCTGCTGCACGGCGGTAACGACCGTGGGCTCGATTTCTTCCGGCAGTCGTTCTTCGGTCACGCCGAGTCCGGACAGGGAGAGGCCGAGGAACAGGGCGAAACCCTGTTGCCAGCGCAGGCCGGCGGTGGTCGGTGTGAAAGGACGGGGGCAGTGGCGCGCAGCAGCGCGGCCTTGATGGTTGGGCTGTTTCATGAGTCTTCCAGAATCGATGGTCAGGCTGCCCCTCCGGGGCAGTGCGTCGGCGAATCAGGAAGAACGGGGTGGCGCGCGTGGCCGGGCGCCGGGGAACAGCGGCGCCTGCGCGGGCAGGCCAATGAACCGGGTTCGCTCCGGAGCACCTTCTACTGGCACCGCCAGGGCGGCAGCCGGCAGCGTGTTGCCCAGGGCCGGGCTCGCCGCCAGCAGGTTGCAATAGCCGCAGGCATCCAGAGGTGATGCCGGCCCATGGTGGCTGGGCATCGGAGACGGCTGTTCGCCGTGGTCGCAGGCCAGCTCCGTGAGCCAGCCGGGCAGCTCCGCTTGCGCCACGCGAACCTGCGATGCCAGGGCACCGAAATAGATCGCCAGCATCGCGAACAGCCCCAGCCACAGGCCCAGCCGCATCCGCACGGGCAAGGCCGTGGAATGGGCGTGACGATGGCGGATGCGTGGAGCAGCCATGGGCATCGGCGAATCCGGTTGCGTGGACAATCGAGCCACAGCGGCACCCCGAGAAAGGGATGCCGGCAGCAGCGTTCAGACGGAAGAATCCGGGTCTGGAGCGATGTCAGGCGAGCGGGGATGCCCGAGGATTGGCCGAAGGCCAGGCATGGCGCGGCGGGTGTTGGTCACCCCCGGCGCGGGGAAGCAACGGCGCCCTGCCCGCGCCGAGCAGCCAGGACAGCAGCACCACGGCAACAGCGCCGAGAATGACGCCAGAACAGAGCGGACAATTGAAGAGGCTGGACAAACTACTGGCGGCGCTGCCGCCGAGGTCGCCGTCCAGGGCCAGACCGCTGGCGGAATCTCCGGAGCAGAACTGCCCGCCGATGCCGCTCAGTTCCAGCCCCATCGCCTGGCCGTGGTGCAGGCCGCAGGCGAACAGATTGAACAGGACGCAGGCGTACAGCATCCAGGCAATCAGCGAGCGGTCTTGGCGGGCGAATTTCATGGGCGGGGACTCTAGCACCGGCGTTCCAGGGCCGGAAGCGGCAATGCCGTGTGGTGGATTGCCGCATGGAGACCGGCACGATCCGCTGCGCTCTCCCTGCTCCGCCCGGCTCCAGACTGGGAACATTGCCGAAAGGCCGGGCGGCGTCCGGATATCAAAAGGTGTCGATGGGAATCTTCAGGTAGCGGATACCGTTGGCTTCGGCGGGCGGCAGCTGGCCGGCACGCATGTTCACCTGCACCGCCGGCAGGATCAGGGCGGGCATGTTCAGGGTGGCGTCCCGCGCGGTGCGCATGGCGACGAAGGTCTCTTCATCGATCCCCTCGCGGGCGTGGACATTGTTCGCGCGCTGCTCGGCCACCGTGGTCTCGAAGCAGAACTCATCGCGCCCCGGTGCCTTGTAGTCGTGGCAGAGGAACAGGCGGGTTTCGCCCGGCATGCCGAACAGGCGCCGGATGGAACGGTACAGGGCACGGGCGTCACCACCGGGGAAATCGCAACGAGCGGTGCCGTAGTCGGGCATGAACAGGGTGTCGCCGATAAAGGCGGCATCCCCGACCAGGTAAGTCATGCACGCCGGCGTGTGGCCCGGCGTATGGATGGCGAACAACTCCAGGTTACCGATGGCCAGGCGATCGCCATCCTGCAGCAGAATGTCGAACTGACGGCCGTCGATGGGGAAGTCCTCTCCGGCATTGAACAGCGCACCGAAACGCTGCTGCACCTGGGTGATATGTCCGCCGATGGCCAGCGCCCCGCCCAGCTCGTGCTTGAGCCAGGCGGCGGCGGACAGGTGATCGGCGTGCACATGGGTTTCCAGCAGCCAGTCCACCGTCAGCCCCTGCTCGCGCACGTAGGCGGCGATCCGCTCGGCCCCCGCATGGGAGATGCGCCCGCTGGCAGCGCAGTAGTCCAGCACTGGATCGACGACGGCGCAGCGCCCGCTGACCGGGTCGCTGACCACATAGCTGTAGGAACAGGTGGCCACGTCGAAGAAGGCTTCAACACGGGGGGTCATAGGGGGCTCTCCTGGCCAGGTTTTCTCAAGCTTAGTTGCCTCCGCGCCAGGAGCCCGTAGAGAAGCATTCCCACCACCATGGCCATGGCGAACACCCAGGCCTGCCAGTGACCAGTCAGCAGCAGCGCGATGGCCGGCCCCGGGCAGATTCCGGCAATGCCCCAACCCACGCCGAACAGCAGGCTGCCACCCATCAGGCGACGATCGGGGTCGCGCCTCGGCGGCAGCTGGATTGGCCGGCCAAGCAAGGATACGGGCCGCTTCCGGACAAGGGTAAACACCGGCAGGGCCACCGCGATAGCGCCGCCCATGACCAGCGCCAGAGACGGGTCCCAAGCACCAGCCAGGTCGAGAAACGCAAGAACCTTCGCCGGGTTGGTCATCCCGGCCAACATCAGGCCCAAGCCGAAGACCAGACCGGCGATAAAGGCACTGAGCCGGTTCACAACGCTCCTCCCAACAGATGGCGCAACACGAAGACGGTCAGGAACCCCGTCGCCATGAAGCCGAGGGTCGCTACCAGGGAGCGCAGTGACAGCCTGGCCAGCCCGCAAACACCATGTCCGCTGGTGCAGCCAGAACCCAAGCGCGTGCCAACGCCCACCAGCAGACCGGCAATGAGCAGGCCCGCCCAGCCCGTCTCGATCCGGACCTCGGGCGCCTCGCTCAAGGCCACCCAGAGCAGTGGTGAGAGCAACAGGCCAAGCAGGAACAGGGCCTTTTCACCCAGCCCGCCGTCCTCTCGCTGAAGCAGGCTGCCAAGCAGGCCGCTGATGCCGGCGATACGGCCATTGGCAAGGATGAACAAGCTGGCGGACAAGCCGATCAGTGCGCCGCCGGCCAGGGCGCTCCAGGGAGTGAAAGCAGGCCAGTCGATATACATCGGGACTCCTGGCCAGACCGGCCACGGCAATTGGAATCACGCGATCATATACCCCCAGGGGTATGTAATCCTAGCCGGCAACCGACCCGGATGAGCGGCAACCACAGTTGCCGCCCCCGCAATCAGGTGTACTTGGTGAAGATGGCGCGAACGCGCTCGAGGGTCTCGCTAGCGTCCTGGGCCGGGTCGAGCATGGCCTCTTCCAGCAGGCAGACCAGCATCTGCTGGTAGGCCCGGTCCAGCGCTTTTCGCGAGGCGCTGAACTGTTGGGCGATTGCCTCGCAGTCCTCGCCACGGCGAATCATCGCCTGCAGGCCGCGAAGCTGCCCTTCGATGCGGGCCAGACGCTTGAGCATGGCGTCCTGGTGCGCGGCTACCACGGGGTTGGTCATCGATTGCCTCTCCTGGCGATTACCGGGGGGAGTATGACGTCAGCCAGGGCGCCCGTCTCGCCCGGCGCTCCCCTCCCCCTCAGGCCAACGCTTCAGAGCAGGCCATGAACTGATCCGCCGGCACCGGCTTGCCGAACAGGAAGCCCTGAAGCGAGTCGCAACCCAGCCCCGTCAGGAAGGCCTGCTGGGATTCGGTCTCCACCCCTTCGGCGACAATCCGCAGGTCCAGTGCCTGGCCGAGGGCGACGATGGCGGAGATGATGGCCGCGTCATCGCTGTCGCGCTCCAGGTCACGAACGAAGCCACGGTCGATCTTCAGTTCGTTGGCCGGCAGGCGCTTGAGGTACAGCAGGCTGGAGTAGCCGGTGCCGAAGTCATCGATGGACAGGTCGACACCCATCTCGGCCAGCTTGCGGAGGATCGCCAGGCTGGCGTCGGCGTCCTGCATGGCAGTGGTTTCGGTGATTTCCAGGGTCAGGCAGTTGGCCGGCAGCGCGTGGCGCTCCAGGGCGTTGCGCACGCTATCGATCAGACCAGCGTGGCAGAACTGAAGGGCCGAGAGGTTCACCGCCACCCGCCAGTCGTGGCGGCCCTCGGCGTACCACCGGCTCATCTGCCGGCAGGCTTCGTTCAGCACCCAGTTGCCAATGGGGATGATCAGGCCGGTCTTCTCTGCCAGCGCAATGAACTGGTCAGGCATCAGCAGGCCACGGCGCGGGTGCTGCCAGCGCAGCAACGCCTCGGCGCCGATTACCCGCTGGGCGTCAGCGGCGGCGAACTTGGGCTGGTAATGCAGCTCCAGCTCCCGGGCATCCAGCGCCTGTCGCAGGTCGTGGAGCAACTGAAGTTGATTGCGCGCGTTGGTATTCATCGACTGTTCGAAGAAGCTGTAGCCGTTCTTGCCCGCACCCTTGGCGTGGTACATGGCAGCGTCGGCATTCATCAGCAGGTCTTCGCGGGTAGCGCCATCGCCGGGGTACAGGGCGATGCCGACACTGGTAGAAACCCGCAACTCTTGACCGCCCACCATGAAGGCATTGCCCACCAAGGCCACCAGCTGGCTGGCGAGGGTCACGGCGTCGTCGGGTTCGCCAAGGTTTGCCAACAGGACGAACTCGTCGCCACCGATGCGCGCCAGGGTGTCCTCGGTGCGCAGATGGCTGCTCAGCCGCTGGGCCACCGCCCGCAGCAGCAGGTCGCCCACGTGATGGCCGAAGGCGTCGTTCACCGGCTTGAAGCCGTCCAGGTCCATGAACAGCAGGCCGAAGCAGCCACCATTGCGGTCCACCCTGCGGATCGCCTGGTCGATGCGGTCCTCAAGCAGGGTGCGGTTGGGCAGCTTGGTGAGATTGTCGTGCAGGGCCAGGTGCGTCAGCTCCTGGTTGGCCCGCTCCAGCGAGGCGGTGAGCTGGGCGGTTCGCGCTTCCAGGCGGGCATCCAGCACAGAAGTGAGCAGCGCGATGGCGAGGATCGCCAGGGTGACCGCGATCACCAGACTGGCCAGCCAGCGGCTGTCGAGCCCGGCTATCGCGGCGCCGCAGACACTGCCCAAGGGGAAATTGGCCGCTGCCATGCCGGTGTAATGCATGCCGACGATGGCCACGCCCATCACCAGAGCCGCGCCGATCCGTGCCAGGCGCACATAGGGGGTGTCCTGGCGCAGACGGAAGGCGATCCACAGCGCCGCACCGGAGGCGGCCACCGCAATGGCCAGGGAGAGTGAGAACAGGCCGGGGTCATAGTCGATGCCAGGCAGCATGCGCATGGCGTGCATGCCCATGTAGTGCATGGAGCTGATGCCGGCGCCCATGGTCAGTGCGCCGCAGAGGAGCTGCAACCAGGGCTGCTCGGGCTGGCTCACCAGCCACAGGGCGAAGCCGGATACCAGCACCGCGATCAGCAGCGACAGCAAGGTCAGCGGCAGGTCGTAGCCCAACGGAATGGGCAGGCTGAAGGCGAGCATGCCGATGAAGTGCATGGACCAGATGCCGATGCCCATCGCAACGGCACCGCCGCCGATCCACAACACCGCGCCACGTCCCTGGCTGCTGGTCACCCGCCCGGCCAGGTCCAGCGCCGTATAGGACGCGAGAATGGCCACCAGCAGGGAAATGAGAACAAGGGAATAGTCGTAGCTGCCCGTGAGCATGAAAAACCTATCAAGCGGAAAGCCAACCCGGAACGGGCGGCTGAAAACGGGTCGCATTCTAAACAAAGTCAGCCGGGGCGGTGACACCGTATGGCAGATTGCCGCCATATGACAGAAACGAGCAGCGCAGCTCGCTAATTACCTGTAGGGGCGATTTCAATCGCCAAGGGCGGCGCAGCTGCCCCCTGCAGATTCAAAGGCCGAACCTGCGGTCCGGTTGGCGAATGAATTCGCCCCCACAAGGATTTCCACCGGCAATACCGTGACCAGAACACACACCCTGTGGGGGCGATTTCAATCGCCAAGGGCGGCGCAGTTGCCCTATATCGAGCGGTCAATCGCGCGGCGGCTCCACGCCACGCAGGGGAATAGGCGCGGACATGACAATGGACGTCCGCGTCTCGCCAAAGTGGTTGATGCTGCCGACAAAGCGTTCCAGGTGGCGGATGTCGCGGGTCACCACCCGCAGGATGAAGGAGTCCTGCCCGGTGACATGCAGGCACTCCAGCACCTCGGGCATCTGCTGCAACTGGGCGATCAGTCGCGCCTTGTCCGGCTGCGGGGTGGTCATGCCGATCAGCGCCATCACCCCGTACCCGGCCTTCTCCGGCGAGACCGTGGCGCAATAGGCCTCGATCACCCCGGCCTCCTCCAGGCGCTTGAGCCGCTCGGAGGTGGCCGGCAAGGACAACGCTACTCGTGAGGCGAGGTCCGTCAGGGAAATGCGCCCTTCCCGCTGCACCACTTGCAGGATTTTCCAGGACTTGGCGTCGAGCTCCATTTTTCTCAGGCCTCCCGGGCTAACTTCGTAAATTATTCAGGCGATCACCCAAAACTTCCGTAATCCCTGCATTCAGCCTCAATGCAGTGCAACGCAAAATATTGCCCACGTCCACTGCCTCCGGAGCCTGATCATGGCGGCCCTGCTGTTTCTCAAATCCGTCCTGATCGGCCTGTCCATCGCCGCGCCTGTCGGCCCCATCGGCCTGCTGTGCATCCAGCGCACCCTGGGCCATGGCGCACGCATCGGTTTCATCAGCGGCCTGGGCGCCGCGGCGGCGGATGCCTGTTACGGGGCACTGGGAGCCTTCGGTATCGGAGCCATCACCCGCGCTTTCGTGGCGCTGGCCACCCCGCTCGCCATAGTCGGCGCCCTGTTCCTGGCCTGGATGGGCCTGAAGATGCTGCGCGCCACCCCGCCCGAGCGCGCGGCCAGTGCCAGCGACCCGGTGCATGCGCTGCCGGCGTTCGTCTCGGTGTTCCTGCTGACCCTGAGCAACCCGCTGACCATCCTGTCCTTCATCGCCATATTCGCCACCCTGTCCGGCGGCGAGGCCCTGGCCGGGGTGGACGGCCTGGTGATGGTGCTGGGCGTGTTTTGCGGCTCAGCCCTCTGGTGGCTGGCACTGAGCTTGGGCGTGTCCACCGTTCGCCACCGTCTGGGTGTGGGCGCCATGCAGTGGATCGACCGTACCGCCGGCGTCTTCCTGCTGGGCTTCGCCGCCTGGCAACTGGTGCGGGTGGTGGCTAGCTGAATCCAACACTCCGGCTAGCCAGCAGACCGGGTTCTTGTAGGGGCGAATTCATTCGCCAAGGGCAGCGCAGCTGCCCCTGAAGCATCAGGAGGCCGGACTTGCGGCCCGGTTGGCGAATGAATTCGCCCCTACAACGGATTCGTAGCCCCTGAGAACTGGGTAGCCCGGTGCCACTGCTCGTTACGCCCGGTAATCCCCACGCTCCCCAATCCTCGCTCCCTCGACCAATTAACCGATCTATATCGGCCTTTCCATTTATATGGCGCGGCATTTGCTTTCATATTTGCGACCTAAACAGATAGATATCGATTTAGGCCCCACTCAAGCCCACCCAAAGGTTGCCGCAATTGATCAAGCACAGACTCCCCCGCCTCCTGGGCGCCGCTTTGTGCGGCCTGCTCGCCACCCAGGCCCTGGCCGAAGAACGCACCCTGCGCGTCTACAACTGGTTCGACTACATCACCCCGCAGACGCTGGACAACTTCAAGAAGGAGAACGGCGCCAAGCTGATCTACGACATCTTCGACACCAACGAAGCGCTGGAAGCCAAGCTGCTCACCGGCAACTCCGGCTATGACGTGGTGGTGCCGTCCAACGTCTTCCTCGCCAAGCAGATCCAGGCCGACGTGTTCCAGCCGCTCGACCGCAGCAAGCTGCCCAACTGGAATCACCTCGACCCGCAGCTGATGAAACTGATCGAGGCCAACGATCCGGGTAACCGCTTCGCCGTGCCCTACATGTACGGAACGGTGCTGATCGGCTTCAACCCGGCCAAGGTCAAGGCGGCCCTGGGCGAGAACGCCCCGGTGGACAGCTGGGACTTGATCTTCAAGGAAGAGAACATCGCCAAGCTCAAGCAATGCGGCGTGGCGCTGCTGGACTCGCCGTCGGAAATCCTGCCCATTGCGCTGCATTACCTGGGTCTTCCGCCCAACAGCAACCAGCCCAGGGACTACGACAAGGCCGCCGAGCTGCTGCAAAAAATCCGTCCCAACGTCGCCTACTTCCACTCTTCCAAGTACATGGCCGACATCGCCAACGGGGACATCTGCGTAGCCGTCGGCTACTCGGGCAGCTTCTCCCAGGCGGCCAACCGTGCCAAGGAAGCGGGCAACGGCGTGGTGGTGGACATGCGCCTGCCCAAGGAAGGTGCACCGGTGTGGTTCGACATGCTCGCCATCCCCAAAGGCGCGAAGAACCCAGAGGACGCCCATGCCTTCATCAACTACCTGCTGCAGCCCCAGGTGATCGCCCCGGTCAGTGACTTCGTCGGCTACCCGAACCCGAACAAGGACGCCACCGCTCTGGTCAACCCGGAAATCCGCAACAACCCCAACCTCTATCCCACCGCCGAGGCCCAGGCCACGCTCTTCACCCTGCTGCCGCTGGAGCGCAATGCCGAACGCGCCCGCACCCGCGCCTGGACGAAGCTGAAGTCGGGGACCTGACGGTCGAAAAACCCGTGGGGGCGATTTCAATCGCTAAGGGCAGCGCGGCAGGCCTTCGGCCTGCTCAGCGACTGAAGTCGCCCTCACAAGTTTTCCCCCGCAACACCGAGCCCTGTAGGGGCGATTTCAATCGCCAAGGGCAGCGCCGCTGCCCCCGATTCACTCCCGCAATCAGCCCCTCCCCCATCACATCCCGCACCGGGTCTATGCTTTCTGGCGCGTTCTCCAAAGCGTTGGCAGCCTGCCAAAAGAAGTGGCACAGGCACACAAGGGGTTGGCACGGACAACAAGCTCCACGCCGACCGCCAGGGGCAGACTAGGACTGCAGATTTCTGCCCTGCACCCGCAACAAAGTCCAATAATTCAGGGAGCCGCCCCAATGCGAATAACCAGGATCCTCGCCCAATCAACGCTGGCCCTGGGCGTCTCGCTCATCGGCCTCGGCAATGCCAGTGCCGAGCTGCCGGCCGATACAGGCATCGGCCAGACCACCTTGCCCTTCCCGCCGGAACCGCACCGCGCATATATCGTCGACGTCGAGTTCGAGAGCTTCGTCGCTGGTCGCGTGACTGTGGTCGACCCCGAGAAGAAGAAAATGCTCGGCATGGTGCCCACCGGCTTCGCCGCGCCCTCTACCCTGAGCCGCGACGGCAAGACGCTGTTCACCGCCGACCTGTTTTACTCCCGTGGAACCCGTGGCACCCGCACCGACGTGCTGACCGCGTGGGACACCAGCACCCTGTCCCCCTCCTACGAAGTGCTGATCCCCACCAAGCGCGCCGAGGCCCTGACCCAGCGCTACTCCCTGGGCACCAGCTCGGATGACCGCTTCGTCTACGTCTACAACTTCACCCCGTCCACTTCGGTGACCGTGGTCGACGTCAAGGCCAAGGCCGTAGCCGGCGAAATCGCCATCCCTGGTTGCGTACTGAACTACCCGGTGGGCAAGCGTTCCTTCGCCTCCCTGTGTGGTGACGGCAGTCTGCAACTGCTGACGCTGAACGACGAAGGCAAGGAAGTCTCCCGCACCCACACCGCCTTCTTCGACCCCAACGCCGAGAAGCTGGTTGAGCGCGCCTACGCCGTGGGCGACATCTACTACTTCGTCACCACCACCGGCACCGTGCGCGGCGTGGACTTCTCCGGCAAGCAGCCGAAAGTCCTAGAAGCCTGGGAGCTGGTGACCGACGCCGCCGAGAAGAAGGCTGGCTGGGCGCCTGGCGGCTGGCAGCTGATCACCGTCGCGCCGAAGCTGAATCGTCTGTATGTGCTGATGCATGACGCCCATGAAGCGATGAAGTGGGAAGACCCGAGCCCGATCGTCTGGGTTTACGACCTCAAGACGCACAAGCGCATCGGTACCCTGGAAGCACCGAACCCGATCTGGAGCCTGCAAGCCACCAGCGACGAGAACCCCCTGCTGCTGGGCACCAACATCGCCGGCGGTCTGGAAGTATTCGACCTGAAGAGCGGCAAGCACACCGGCACCATGGAACGGATCCAGAAGACCGCGACCCAGATCCTCAGCCACTGACGAGGTGCAGCCATGCAACTTGATCCCATATTCATCATCGCCGCCGCCCTCGCGGTCGCGGTGATCCTGGCCAGCGCGGCGACCCACAAGCTGCGTGCGCCAGCGCGCTTCGCCAACCAGGTGGAGGATTACCAGTTGCTGCCGCGCGGTCTGGTACGCCCGGTGTCGCGTCTCGTGCCCTTCATCGAAGTGGCCGTGGCCTTCGCCCTGCTGGTGCCCGCCAGCCGTCACGCTGCAGCACTGGCCGCCGCCGCGCTGCTGGCCGGCTACGCCGGGGCCATCGCCATCAACCTGTGGCGCGGCCGCCGCGACATCGACTGCGGTTGCGCAGGCCCTGAACAGGCCCAGCCGATCCGCCCGGTGCTTCTGGCGCGTAACGCCGTACTGGTGAGCCTGGCGCTGGTCGCCAGCGTCGCCCCCCACAGCCGCGAGCTGGGCGCATTCGACATCTTCGTCGTGATCGCCTCCAGCGCCGCGACCCTGCTCCTGTATGCCGCTGCGGATGGCCTGATGGCCAACGCTCCCCGTCTGCTCAAACTCATTGGAAGGTGAATCATGGAAGCCCTAATCGTTTCCAACGTCCTGCTCTGGTGCCTCTTGATCGCTCTGGCCTTCGCCGTCATGGGCCTGGTGCGTCAAATTGGTGTACTCCACGGCCGTCTGGCCCCGGCCGGCGCGCTGATGGTCGACAAAGGCGTGGCCGTCAACGAACCCGCCCCGAAAGTCACCGCTGCCGACCGTAACGGCCGCCCGGTGAACTTCGGCTACGCCGGCGAGAAAGCCCAACTGCTGTTCTTCCTCTCGCCCACCTGCCCGATCTGCAAATCCCTGCTGCCGGCCATCAAGTCCATCGCCAAGGACCAGGCCGACCGCCTCGAAGTGATCTACGTCAGCGACGGCGACATGGACGCCCAGCAAGCACTGATCGCCGAGCACAAGCTGGAAGACGCCACCTACGTGGTCGGCCCGGAAGTGGGCATGACCTACCAGATCGGCAAGCTCCCCTACGCCGCCCTGGTCGACAAGGCCGGTGTGCTGCGCTCCAAGGGCCTGGTGAACTCCCGCGAGCACCTGGACAGCCTGTTCGAGGCCGAACACCTGGGCAGCGCCACTCTGCAGCATTACCTGCACAACCACGCGCACGACCACGGCGCGCACAACCACTAAGGAAGGGAGCCCTCCATGAAACTGCTAGACCGCCTTTTCGAGCGCTCCACGCGCCATGTCGCCGACACCACCTCCCGGCGCAAACTCCTTGGCCGCATCGGCTCCCTGATGGTTGCCGGCGCCGCCCTGCCGGTGCTGCTGCCCATCGACCGCACCGGCAAGGCCCTGGCCGCCGACAAGCCGATGGCCGGCGACCCGGGTGATCCCAACAGCTGCGACTACTGGCGCTACTGCTCCGTCGACGGCTTCCTGTGCAGCTGCTGCGGCGGCTCGGTGACCTCCTGCCCGCCCGGCACCGAGGCCTCCCAGGTGACCTGGATCGGCACCTGCCGCAACCCGGCCGACAACAAGGACTACATCATTTCCTACAACGACTGCTGCGGTAAGCACAGCTGCGCCCAGTGCGCCTGTACCCGCAACGACAGCGAGGAACCGGCGTACCGTCCGTTCAACAACAACGACGTCAACTGGTGCCTGGCGGCCAAGTCGCACATTTACCACTGCACCGTTTCCATCATCCGCGGCGTCGCGATCTGACCCGCCGGAGGGCTGCCATGCGTTACCTGTTGATTGCCGGACTGATGTGCGCAATGGCGGCCCCGCTGGCCATGGCCCGCGCCATTCCGGACCCGAACCAGAAGCACGCGCCAGGCAACGAAGCGCCGCAAACGCCTATCTCGCAGGCCGGCTACAGCACCCCGGTGAACTACCAGCTGCAATGCGCTGGCTGCCACCTGGGCGACGGTACAGGCTCCAAGGCCAACGACACGCCGAAGATGAAAGGCTTCGTCGGCAACTTCCTCAAAGTGGAAGGCGGCCGTGAGTTCCTGGTGCGTGTGCCGGGCATGTCCCAGTCGGCGCTGAACAACGCCCAGCTCGCCGAACTGATCAACTGGATGATGCGCAAGGACGGCATAGCCGGTAGCAGCGTGCCTGACGACTACAAGCCCTACACCGAGGCTGAAGTCGCCAAGATTCGCAGCGTCACCCTGCTCAACCTGCCGGACACCCGCGCCGGCCTGATCAAGCAGATGCGCGAAAAAGGCATCGCCATCGACGATGGCATGGACAACGCCTACTGAGTTTTAAGCTGGACGGCTTGTAGCCCGCCTCTATGGCGGGCTTTTTTTTGCGTGCCCCTTGTAGGTTGGTGCGGGCGGCGTTCCGCTAGAGCGAAGCGAAACCCAACAGCCGAGGTCCAGTGCTGCGATCAATCCTTCGACCTCGTGGCTCAACCACCTGGCTTACTGACCAGGAGCGCCGAAAGATGGCTCAAGACGGCTACTTCCACGGCCCCTTGATCATCGCCCTCGCTGAAAACAGCGCAGCTTGCAGAGTTGCCTGCGTGAGCACAGCGATAGACCGCGACTGTGCTGCCCGGTCCGCTTCCCGTGTGTCCGCAAAGGGTAAGACCGTCGCTCACCCCGCCAATCATCAAGCCGAGGCCATATCCGGGAGCGGTCCAGGGTCTACCAGGCATTGGTCCCCCAAGGACGAGCGCCGCCTGCATCTCCTGAAGCAACGAACGAGGGAGCAGTTGCCCGCTCAACAACCGCTCCAGCAGCAAGGCCGCGTCCGAAAGCGTGCCAAGCAGCAAGCCGTGATAAACCCAGCCCGGATCGTAACCGGACATTACTCCCCGACAGATACCGTCCAGCTGTTCGCCTGGCTTTGCGAGCGACACATGCGGTACGGCGAGAGGCGTCAAGACACGTTCCTTCAACGCCTCCTGCAGCGAAAGGCCAGTCAGACGCTCAATAAGTTGCGCCACGAACAGGTAACCCACATTGGAATATCGCCATTGGGTTCCGGGCGCGTATCGCAATCTGGAGGCGTCAAGCCGATTCAGCATCTCGTCGGTCGTCCAGGCCGTATCACCACGAGCAACGGCTGCATGGTATTCAGCCAGCTCACCGTAGTCCGCCAACCCCGCCTGATGGCGCAGCAATTGACGCAAAGTGAACGAGCCTTCCGGGAGAACTTCATCAAGCTCAATCAGGCCGTCACGCACTAATGACAAGGCAGCAGCAGACAACACGGTCTTGGTAAAGCTCCACCAGGGCACCACTGCATCGGGCTGCGTGGGCGCTAGCAGATCACCGTTCGATACGTCGGAAAAAAGCATTGGATAAATGTCCTTATCTGGTAGGCAAAGCCGAGCTTCCAGATGCCTACGGCAAGTCGTTTCACCGGGTAGCGGGAGATTACGCGGGATTGATCAGCGATCAAGGGGGGCCGCTTGCTCTAGCGCGCCGCTGAATTGAGGAGGCTTGTTCCTGCCTGTGAGCGGCCGTTTGCGAGCGGCTGCTGTCGGCTGGTGATTGCGGAGAATCGCCACCAGCGTCGCAGCGACCACCGATAAATGGATGCGCCTCCGTGCAGCGGGCTCGGTGACTCGCAGCCCCGAATCACACCATCACGCTCCTTTGGACAAGGGCTGCTCCATGGAAAGCCCGACACCTACTCGCATGCCTTTCATCTGCCGGCCCGCCTGGCTTTCCGAGCTGATCCGCTCTAGTCCGGCCTTCTGCTGGCTGCGATCCCTCCCCTCTCCCCGATGCGTTTTACGGCACGCAGTTTTTTCCTTGCATCAGTGGCAAAACGGATGCTAATTTTTTTTCATTGAGTGACCAATGAAAAAAGAGACAACGCCATGCCTAAGGTAGGAATGCAGGAAATACGCAAGAAGCAGTTGGTGGAGGCCACGCTCTCGCTAATCGGCGAGCAGGGCCTTGCCGGCACGAGCATGGCGCAAGTGAGCGCAAGATCGGGGATGTCCAACGGGATAGTGCATCACTATTTTTCGGACAAGAACGCCCTGCTTGAAGCGACCCTGCGGGAGCTGAACAAGCGGATCAACGCCGAGATCTTCAACCATCTCCGTCAATCCAAAACGCCCTCCGAACGGGTGCAGGCCTTCGTCGAAGGCAACGTCAGTGCATTGAACCTGACACGCGAGAACGTCGCCGCGTGGCTGGCCTTCTGGGCGCAGGTCCCGCAATTCCCACAGTTCCAGCGAATTCAGAACATTGTGGCTCGCCGCAGCCACTCGCTGCTTTTCCATGCCCTGGCGAAAAGCATGGACAAGACAACCGCTCGCTATAAGGCACAGATGATTGCGGTCTTCATCGACGGCCTGTGGCTGCGGGCAGCGGTTGACCCAACCCCGGAAACCATCGGCGATTCCCGACGCCTGGCTTATGAGTTCCTCAACAACCTCCTTGGCTATGACCTGAAGGTGTAGATATGAATAGCGATGAATATAAGAACTTCGATGCGGTGAGCCTTGTTCAACTGGTGCAGGCTGGAGAAGTCACCGCCCGGGAACTGGTCGACCTGGCGCTCAACGAAATCGAAGCCCAGGACCACGAACTGGGGGCAGTCGTGTCCATCGATGCCGAATCCGCCCGCCAGGCAGCCAGAAGCCATGGGCAAGGTGCACTGGCAGGGCTGCCTGTACTGATAAAGGACACGAATATCGATGTCCGTGGCTTTGCCACCAGACATGGATCGCGCTTGTACAAGGATGCCCCTGCGGCAGAGACAGATAGCGAACTCGTCGGGCGTATGCGCAAGGCTGGCGCCATCATTCTTGGAAAGGCCAAGACGCCAGAGTTTGCAGGGGATTTCGTCACCGAGCCCGAGTACTTCGGTCCCTGTCGAAACCCCAGGAACCCCAAGTACGCTTCCGGCGGTTCCAGTGGCGGCTCGGCCTGCGCAGTAGGAGCCGGCATGGTGCCCGTGGCCCACGGCACCGACTGTGGCGGCTCGATCCGCGTTCCTGCATCCGTCTGCGGTGTGGTGGGACTGAAACCCAGTCGTGGACGCAACCCTGTCGGTCCCCATGTTGGGGAGTTCGTCGGCGGCCTGGATAGCGAACACGTACTGACAAGGACTGTCCGCGACACCGCCTTGTTGCTGGACGTACTGGCCGGCTTTGAGTCTGGTGCGCCTTATGCGGCCCCACCTGCGCCAGCCTCCTGGCTCGAGAGCCTGAACAAGGCTTCTCCCTCGTTGAAAATAGCCTTCAGCTGCACCCGTCCCGACGGAACGGAAATTGACGAGTCCATTCGTAATGCAGTGCTCAATGTCCTGGAATTCCTCGGCTCGGAAGGCCACAAGTTGCGGGATTTTGGCTGGCCGGACCTTACTGGCGCAGGCGATGCCGCCGCCGTGTTCTGGCAGCTGGAGATCGAAGCACTGATGACACAGCAGGCAGCAGCTCTGGGCCGTCCCATAGCCGAAGGCGATGTCGAATGGATCACTTACGAAATGTACAAGCAGTCGAGCCGCCGCTCCGCTCTCGATGTACATAACGCGAGATCGGTGCAGAACCGCGTCTCACGTCGTATTGCCAACTGCTTCGAAGAGTTCGATGTGCTCATCACGCCGACTGTGGCCCTTGCACCACCCTTGATCGGCGGCTTCACGGCATCTGGAGAGAAGAAGCTGAATGTCTGGTACGAAAATGCATATGCCTTCTCTCCCTTCACCGAAATCTTCAACCTGACGGGACAACCAGCCCTTAGTTTGCCGGTCGGCATTATGGCTAATGGCCTGCCCATCGGATTGCAAATAGTCGGCAGATTTGGCGATGAAGAAACCATTCTCAGACTCGCCAATGAAATTGAAAGAAATTTCCCGCAAAAGTCCCCCCCCAGCCAGAATTGAAGTTCAGACCCTGATATTCCAACCCCGGCAGTTCAGCGAGAACTAGCCAAAAGACCACACGCAGGACGCAACCAACTAATGGCATGAATAGGCATGATGCTTATTCACCAATAGCGCTACGCTGCACCCGCCTCAAAGACATTGATCAATTTCAAGAGAGATAGATTCGATGAAAAGATAGACAACCATTAAACCTGGAGTTCAAAGATAGAAGCCTTGCACGCTTTCAGACAAAAATCTGAATACACCGCAGCCCTCGGGCGGAACTCCAACCCAGCAAACAAGTAAAAGTGGACCCAATCGCCAGTGGCATAGGGAACGCACCTTGAAATGGAAACTCAACTCTCCACCGGCGACTGAAAAGCCTGCGACCTGAATACCACTCAACTTATTTGCTCTTCTGCCTAACAAATGTACTACGACAAGAAATATAGGTACGACGATCATGTTAGCCAAAGAAACCCCCTCACCTGCTGGACGATTCAATCTGGAAGTACGCTCCATTGACCACGTTCCCTTATCGGAGCGCCATGGCAAAGCCTGGCATCTGTGGCCAATCTGGTTCTGCGGTGGAGCACAACTGACGACCCTGGCCGTAGGAATCATCGGGATCGGCATGGGCGCCAATCTGTTGTGGTCGGCCATTGCCATCATTCTTGGTTGCGCTTTCGGCACCTTGTTCATGGCCGGGCACTCCACTCAAGGCCCGCAAATGGGACTGCCCCAACTCATTCAGTCCCGTCCCCAATTTGGCTATCTCGGCGCCCTGCTCGTCTACTTGGTGGCCATCGTTACTTATGTCGGATACAACGCCTTCAACCAGTTGCTCGTAGGGCAAACCTTGCATGAACTGCTCGGTGTCTCCGAAAACGGATCGGCGATGGTCTTTTCCTTGTTGGCGATCATCATGGCGGTCGTCGGATACAACTCTTTCCATAAGGTACAACGCGGCCTGGCTTTTCTGATGGTCGCACTGATGCTGGTGCTGACTTTCGGCCTGGTCATGTTTACCAAGCTTCCAGCCAATCAGCTGGCTATTGGTGAGTTTAAACTTAATGCCTTTCTGGCCCAGTTCTTTGCTGCAGCCGCCTACCAACTGAGCTGGGCCATCTACGTCTCCGACTATTCCCGATACTTGCCCGCCAACGTCAGCGTGCGCGCCTCGTTCTGGTGGACATACATGGGCGCCATGATTGGCGGCGTCTGGATGATGCTGATCGGTGCCACAGCCGCGGCGCTCAGCCCTGGCCAGAATCTGGCGGCCGGCCTGGTCATGCTGGGAAACATGGTTTTCCCAGGGTTCGGCGAAACGCTCGTGATCATCTCGGTGCTTATTCTGATTACCAGCGCAGCGCAAAACTTCTACGGCGCTTCGATTACCTTGCTTAGCATCATCGACACGATAAAAACCCAAAAATCGACGCTCCTCAAACGTATTATTTCGATGTTGGCTGTAGGCGGCTCTGCAATGTTGATTGCGTTGACGGCTTCTGCTGACTTCGTCAAGGAGTTTGGTGATTTCCTGGCGATTCTGCTTTATCTGTTCACCCCGTGGACTGCAATAAATCTGGTTGATTTCTATGGCATCCGCCACGGGAAATACTCGATCAAGGAAATATTCAATCCGAACGGCATTTACGGAAAATGGAACTGGCGCGGAATTGGTGCATACATTGTTGGCTTCGTGGTTATGCTGCCTTTCTCCAATACCGGCCTCTACATGGGATATGTATCTGAAAAGTTGGATGGTGCTGATATCAGCATGCCAATCGGACTAGCCGCATCAGCCCTCGCCTACTGGTGGCTCTGTCGTTCGCAGAACATTCAGAAGGAATTGAGCAACGTACCGTCCTTTGACGCTATCCAACACATCTGAGACTACGTGGAGTTTCCAATGATGAAGCTTGCAATTCGTTGTGGTTGTGCGCTGGCAGCATTCATGTCTTTTGCCATTCAAGCAGAAGAACCGACGAGCTGTATGTCTCCTCGATTCGCAAAAATCGGATGGGCGGATCTCGAGTCAACGACGGCGCTTGCAAAGAACATACTTGTAGGGATCGGATATAAACCCACCGACGTTACACTCTCGATCCCCCTCGCCTGGGCTGGTCTGAAACGCAAGAATATTGACATTTATCTTGGCTACTGGAAGCCGTCGCAAGATGCGAATGCCAAACCTTATCTCGATTCCAATTCCGTTACGCAACTGCCGACACCGAACCTGACAGGTGCCAAGTTCACTCTGGCCGTACCTAGTTACGCGTATGAAAGTGGTTTACGCAGCTTCGATGACATTGCAAAGTTCAAAGACAAGCTTGGCGGAAAAATTTACGGAATTGAGCCCGGTGACGATGCGAACGTAGTCATTCAAAAGATGATTAAAGGCAATGAGCACAATCTGGGCGATTTCAAACTGATAGAGTCCAGCGAAGCGGGCATGCTGGTATCAATTCAACGTGCAGTTTCCCGCAAGGAGTGGATTGTGTTTCTCGGCTGGGAACCCCACCCCATGAACTTGTCCTACAAGATCCAGTACCTGTCCGGAGGAGATAAGGAATTCGGCCCCAATTACGGCTCGGCCGAAGTCTATACCGTCGTTGCAAACGGCTACCAAGAACGCTGCCCGAATGTCGCGAAACTGCTCGACAATCTCAAGTTCGACGTTTCCATGGAAGACGAGATCATGGCCCGGGTCGTCAAGAAGGAAGATCCAATGGAGGTCACGAAGGAGTGGTTGAAGGATCATCCAGAAGTCGTGGCGAAGTGGCTCGAAGGCGTCACTACGTTCAGTGGCGAACCTGCCCAGCAGAAAATCATGGCCTATTTGGGGCTCTAAGCCCGATTTCCTCGTCTGGATTTTTCGGGACGGATGTCTGCGTCACGTAGTGGCGTATTCGACAATGGACGTTCCAGAACCCAACGAAACCCTTGGCCCGGACTCTCCGGGCCTTTTTTCGTCATGGTCATGGCCCATTTGAATCCATTATTTCCACGGAGATGGAGAGTGGTGTCAGCTCAACGAGCTCTGCGCGGTGTCCAGGGCTTGCAGCAGTCTCGCCAACGCGTTTGTTGGCGTTTGTCCTTGTCGGGTTATGCAATGGAACGCCGCACTGTACGCAAGTCGCTGCGGTGCAATCGGACGGAGCATGGCGCGAGCGACCCAGATGTTGGCGTAGTGCGTCGGTAGATAGCCGATACAGGTGCCGGACGCTATCAAGGTGGCACTTGAGCGCAAGACGAGGCATTGAGCCCAGAACGGCCGTCAACCTGGCGTTACGAGGCCAGGCGCAATGCCGCCCAAACGAAGAAGCCCGCATAAAGCGGGCTTCTTGCTGGGATGGGACTGACTTCAGTGGAGGTCAGTACTCAAGCTTGGTGTACCGAAGCCTTCCAGGGACGCGTTTGATGCCTTGAGATACTGAGACCAGAACTGGCCGAGCGCATCCATGGTCTTGCCGGAGCGGTAGGCGTGCTTCACCGAATCGGTAACCAGGCCGGCGCCTGACACATAGACACGAGATCCTTGCAGATCAGCGTACAGCCCCTTGCTTTGCGCGAGCTTCAGCTCGTTGCTCACATTGAGCTGCTTGATCTGGTTGGCGGCGTAGAAGCTTGTGTAGTCGGAGTGCTCGAGCATATCCGAGATCAGGAAGACCACCCGATCATTCACGCCTTGCTCGCGCTCCATGTCTTCGCCCACTTTACGCAGGGAGTTCATGATTTCGCTCTTCGGGATGTCCTGACGAGCTTGGCGCAGGCCGTTCACGAACTGCTTGCCGAAGCCAGTCTGGAATGCCTTTTTCTGAGTGGTCAGGCACTGGTCCAGGCCACGCAGCTTGCGCATGTTCACATCATCACGGACTTCGCCTTCGAGCGGCATGTCCAGCTCCCCAGCGTAGGTCAGGCGCAGATACTCGCCAGGCAGGAATGCCGAGAAGGTGTACAGCTTGACGCGGTCACCGGCCTGAACGAAGCGATCGATCTGCCCCCAGCTGCTGCGCTGCAGATCCTCGGGCATCGGGATGGTCTGGTCGATGATGACCACCAGTTCGCGCCCCGTACCAGCTGGTTTGATCTCGCTCAGACCACTGCGCTCATAGCAGCTCTGCAAGTCGTTCCGTTCGGTGGCTAGCGCGGCACAAGGCAGCGCCAGCGCAAGAATCAACGCCTTGGCAGCTCTCACGACAGTGCTTCCTCTTTCTTGGCCGGGAAGAGCCCCAGCGCTTTCAGAGCCTGTTGCTGCTCACGAATATCGCGCAGCTGAGCTTCGGTGACGTTCAGCGCTCGGCTAGCCGCTGCAAGGCTTTCCTCTGGCAGGCCAGTGACATCATGGAAGTCAGACGCTTTGATAGCGGCGGCCGGTTCTACAGTCGGAGCAGTTACAGGAGCAGCAACAGCCGGTGCAACAGCGGATTCAGCCTGAGCGATCGGTGCAGCCGGAGCTACGGGGGCCGGCTGTACCGCAGGATTGGGTTGAGCAACGGCTTTCTGGGATACCTTGCCAGCCTTGTACTCGACATAGGCCAGGAAGTTGCGGTGAGCTGAATTCACACCCTCCAGGGCACCGAGTACGCCGGAATCGGTATGGTCGCGACTGGAAAGCATCGTCTGGAGGCGGCGCAGTTTGTCATCAGCGTGGCTGGCAATGGCAGTACGCTTCTGGTCCATGGCGTCCATCATTTCCTCAGCAGTGGCGTACTCATGAGTCAGGCGCCATGCGGTGTAGGAATGAGTGCCGGCGAAATAGTATTTGCTGGCCAGCCAGATACTGATGCCTTGGATGGCGATGTAGATCAGGGACAGCATGACGTAGGTGGTCAGGCTGGCCTGGCGGATGGCCTCCATCTTGTCTTCGATAGTGGCGTCCTGAGCGTCGTCATTGATGGCCTGAGACTCTTCCGGCAGATCAAATGGCGAGCCAACGCTGCTGTCGCTCTGAGCGGTGGCCTCGGCACGCATGCTGTTGACCATCTCAGTCTCAATGCTGTCGAGAGTGGCAGAGCGGACTACGAACGCACCAACGGCCATACAGGTGACGAAGGCACCGCAAACGATCAGCCAGAGGAATTTGCGGGAAACGCTGGAATTGACGTCACTCAAGCGAGCCAGCAACTGCTCATAGTCAGCGCTGTTGCTGTCCGAGAAGGAGTCTTCCAGGTTGATTGCCCTGTTAGCCTTCAGGGTACGGGAACGCTTGCTCGGCTCCTCCCCCTGCCACCAGTGACGTGCACGGGCAATCAGGGTGTTGTGGTGCACGGTATGGCCGGCGGCCTCAGCAAAGATCGCAGACGCCACTGCCAGCAGGATGGCGGTACCCGCCGTCAGGAGGTGACGGTCATTGGTAGAGGCATCCATGTTCATCCAGCCTGCGAGCACATAGGCAAACCCCATCGCCTCGATCAGAACCAGACCAACTACCAGGAACAGAACCCATGCCGGACGCGGAGAGCGGCCAGCTTCTCCGGCCTTGGCCAGGTAGTCGAGGGAGGCGTTATAGGCCTCCGGCCCCTTCATGTACTTCTTGAATTCGCGGTTGTACACGTTGGCCAGAGTAACTTCGTGATTGATCCAGCCATCGCTATCGACCGAGGACGGTTTGCGCGACAGGCGAGCAACAGTGCCGATCAGGGGGAAGCTATGCCAGACGCGGATCAGGAAGTAGGAAACCTGTTCCCAGTACTTCCATACGACCACGGCGCTTGCGAGCAGCAAGATGACGCCGGAGGTCAGCATCTGGTGTGCGAGGATCAACGACTTGAGTGCAGCAAAAGATAAGTCTTCCATTTAGGACTTCCATGACTTGTTTTATTTGGTGGCGGGAATTGGCATGTAGGACGCCACGTAGGCTTCCGATCCGGCGGCATAGAACAGGGCACCTTCGGTAACTTGCGCGTTGCCCTTGCTGAACACGAGATCCATGCAGGACACGGATGCCTTGTCACCCGTGGCGAACACCCGGTACAGCACCTGACTCTCTCCTTCGTAGGTGTTAGCCACCGCCTTGATCGTCTGAGCCTTGTTCTTGGTGTTTTGGTCGTAGTTCTGCACAACCTGCAGAATTGGCTGGCGATCAACTTGCGCGTTCTCGCGCAGGATCGAAACAGGCGACACCGTGACCAGGTGCCCATTTACGGTGTTGGCCCAAACGCGGTTGTTGTAGCCCGGCAGGTAATCCTTGGTAGCGTGGCGCTGCAGAGGTTTGTCATCGGCCATGCTCAGGACTTCGCCTGCATTCCGCGGCATATCGGCTTCGCAGCTGGCCATAGGCATTTCGTTAGCGTGAGCGGAGCCAATCAACTCAAAGCCGCTGCTCTTGGGCTTGATGCTCTGGGCCATGGACCAGTTGTATGCGTCAACAGGCTTGCCAGCGAAATCGACAGCGGGCTTGGTCTTTGCAATCGTCATAGCAGGAGCGCTGGTGCTGGCAGCAGTAGTCACAGGAGCAGGCTGCGCGGTGGCTACCGGTGCACTCGTGGTTGCAGATGCCTTAGCTGCCTGGCTGGCGGCCACGTGTGGCTTGACGGTCGTGGATGTACCGTAGTGCAGGTACTTGGTATTGCCTTCTTCAGCCTGAGCTCGCATGACCAAGGCCTGCTCGTTTGCCAGCTCCACGATTTCTACACGGCGGTTCTGGCCACGTACAAATGGATCGCTGTTGTCGGCGATCGGGCGAGAAGAGCCTGCGCCCTGGTAGAAGATCGCGGTGGCAGGAATCCCGGCCTGCATCAGTACCTTGCCTACGGTTCTTGCGCGGCGCTCCGACAGCTTCTGGTTGTACTCAGCGTTGCCGGTAGCATCGCTGTGGCCAACCACTAGCAGACGACGCTCCAGACGCTGCTCGGCTGCGACCTTCTGATCGGTAGACGCTGGCTTGGAGTACATTTGCGCCAGCTTGCCGACTGCACGCTGACCGCTTTCCGTAAGCTGGTCAGAGCCAGTGGCGAACATGCCACTGTCTTCGATCTGGGTAACTAGACCGGCTTCTTTCGGCACGGCAGTAACAACCGCGCTGGAAGCTACAGTCAACTGCTCGGTAGTGATCTTCAGATTTTCTTCCTTGGCGATGCGATCCAGCTCCTGGAGTCGAGACTGCCAGGCATAACCAAGCGCGCAACCGAGTGCGCCGCCAACCGCGCCACCAGCTATGGCGCCGTTCTTACCATTGAGTGCATACCCCGCTGCTGCGCCACCGACGACGCCGACTGTGCAAAGAACAGCCATGCCGTAGTCCTTGCCAACACTGTTGACGGAGTCTTTGAGGCCCTGCATTTGCTGGCTGGAGCAACCTGCTGCCGTTAGAAAGGCGCAACTGAGCGCCGTAAGGCGAAACGATCCCTGCATGATAGCTCCTTGCCGATCCACTTATTGACGATGGCAAATTGACACTTGCCAGCGCGTGGAATTTACAACGAGATGTGTCATATGGCCACTACGAAGCTGTCGCCGATCGTTCGCTTGGCGGTTGCAAGGTTATGGGGACGCGATCGTCTGCCCAGTTAGAAAGCCGCACCATAACGGCGTCGCCCCAAGCGAATGAATTCGCCCCCACAGCAAAAAGGGAGCGCTATGACACGGCTCGGTCATGTGTGCGGAAAGTGGATAGAACGGGTTCGCCCCTGCGAACGAAACTATCCCCGCGGCCTGGTAGCAACCTGCTGCTGGCACGCGCTCATTCCGAAACCATGAACCTTCCGAGGCTTGTATGACCACCCCCGCCGAGCAGCTGGAGCAACGGCTAAAACAACAAAAAATCACCGAAGTCGAATGCCTGGTCAGCGACCTGACCGGCATCGCCCGCGGGAAGATCTCCCCTACCAACAAGTTCCTCGGCGAAGGCGGCATGCGGCTCCCGGAAAGCGTCCTGCTGCAAACGGTCACCGGTGATTTCGTTGACGACGACGTCTACTACGACCTGCTGGACGAAGCCGACATCGACATGTTCTGCCGCCCCGACCCCGACGCGATTTTCCTTGTGCCCTGGGCGCTGGAGCCGACCGCCATGGTCTTCCACGACACCTTCGACCGGTACGGCAATCCGATCGAGCTGTCGCCGCGCAACGTACTCAAACGCGTCCTGAAGCTGTATGCGGACAAGGGTTGGAGGCCGGTCGTGGCGCCTGAGATGGAGTTCTATCTGACCAAGCGCAGCAGCGACCCGGACTTCCCCCTTGAAGCGCCGGTGGGTCGTTCGGGGCGCCCGGAAAGCGGCCGCCAGAGTTTCTCCATCGATGCCACCAACGAGTTCGACCCGCTCTTCGAGGACGTCTACGACTGGTGCGAAGCGCAGGGGCTGGACCTGGACACGCTGATCCATGAAGACGGCCCCGCACAGATGGAGATCAACTTCCGTCACGGCGACGCGCTGAGCCTGGCCGACCAGATCACCGTGTTCAAACGCACCATGCGCGAAGCCGCGCTCAAGCACGACGTTAGCGCCACCTTCATGGCCAAGCCCATCACCGATGAACCGGGCAGCGCGATGCACATCCACCAGAGCGTTCTGGATGTCGCCACCGGCAAGAACATCTTCGCCAACGCAGATGGCTCCAAGAGCGAACTGTTCCTCCACTTCATCGGCGGCCTGCAGAAGTACATTCCGAAGGTGCTGCCAATGTTCGCGCCGAACGTGAACTCCTTCCGTCGCTTCCTGCCGGACACCTCGGCCCCGGTGAACGTCGAGTGGGGCGAGGAAAACCGCACCGTGGGGCTGCGTGTTCCGCCCTCCTCGCCCGAGGCGATGCGGGTCGAGAACCGCCTGCCCGGCGCAGACGCCAACCCCTACCTCGCGCTGGCAGCCAGCCTGCTTTGCGGCTACCTGGGCATGGTCGAGAAGGTTGCCCCCAGCACCCCGGTGCAAGGGCGTGGCTATGAGCGCCGCAACCTGCGTCTGCCGATCACCATCGAGGACGCGCTGGCCCAGATGGAAGACTGCGAAGTGCTCGGTGAGTACCTGGGCCGCAAGTTCGTGCAAGGCTACGTGGCCGTGAAACGCACCGAGCACGAGAACTACAAGCGAGTGATCAGCTCCTGGGAGCGTGAGTTCCTGCTGCTGAGCGTCTAACCCGCCCCACCGCCATCACAACAAAAATACGGGAGTCGATATGAGACTGCTGCGCTACCTTGCGCCCTTTGCCCTGGCCACGATGGCCCAGGTCGCCCACGCTGAACCGACGATCAGCGTCTACAACTGGACCGATTACATAGCCCCCGACACCCTGGGCGAATTCCAGAAGACCACCGGCATCAAGCCGATCTACGACGTCTTCGATTCCAACGAAACCCTGGAGGGCAAGCTGCTCGCGGGCCGTTCGGGTTACGACGTGGTGGTGCCGTCCAACCACTTCCTCACCCGCCAGGTGCAGGCCGGGGTTTTCCTCGAACTCGACCGCAGCAAGCTGCCGAACTGGAAGCACCTGGACCCGAAGCTGCTCAAGCTGCTGGAACAGAACGACCCGGGTAATCGCCATTCGGTGCCCTACCTGTGGGGCACCAACGGCATCGGCTACAACGTCGAGAAGGTCAAGCAGGTGCTGGGCGTCGACCACATCGACTCCTGGTCGGTGATGTTCGAGCCGGAGAACCTGAAGAAGCTGCATGCGTGCGGCGTCGCCTTCATGGACTCCCCCGACGAGATGATCCCCTCGGTGCTCAACTACCTGGGCCTGGACCCCAACAGCACCAACCCGGCCGATTACCCGAAAGCCGAGGCCAAGCTCGCGGCGGTGCGCCCCTACGTCACCTACTTCCACTCGTCCAAGTACATCTCGGATCTCGCCAACGGCGACATCTGCGTGGCATTCGGCTACTCCGGAGACGTATTCCAGGCGGCGGCGCGGGCGAAGGAAGCCAAGAACGGCATCGAGATCGCCTACAGCATTCCCAAGGAAGGCGCGAATCTGTGGTTCGACCTGATGGCCATCCCGTCCGATGCGAAGAACCCGGACCAGGCGCTGGCATTCATCAACTACATCCTGGAGCCCAAGGTGATCGCCGGCATCAGCGAATACGTCGGCTACCCCAGTGCCAACGTTGACGCCAAGACGCTGCTCGACCCGGAGATGCAGAACAACCCCGAGGTCTATCCGAGCCAGGCCGTGCTCGACAAGCTGTACATCGCCAAGGCGCCGCCGCCCAGGATCATGCGCCTGATGACCCGCAGCTGGAGCAAGATCAAGTTCAACCAATGAATCGAGAACGACCCATGACTCACACCGAGGAGCATGCCGCGTCCTATTACGCCGCAACCGCCCGAGACAAACAGCTGTATCCCTCGCTCAAGGGGGATGTTCGTGCGGACGTTTGCGTCGTCGGCGGTGGGCTCACAGGCGTCAACACTGCACTGGAGCTGGCCCAGCGTGGCCACTCCGTCGTGCTGCTGGAAGCCCGGCGCATCGGCTGGGGCGCAAGCGGACGCAACGGCGGCCAATTGATACGCGGCATCGGCCACGACGTGAGTGGCTTCGCCAAGTACGTGGGCGAGGAAGGAGTCCGCTACCTGGAACGCGCGGGCCTCGACTCGGTGACCCTGGTGGCGGAGCGCATCCGTGACCTGAACATCGAATGCGACCTGCGCTGGGGCTTCTGCGAGCTGGCCAATACTCCCGCCCAGTTCGCCGCCATGGCCGAGGAGCAAGCGGAGCTGAATGCGCTGGGCTATCCGCATCAGACCCGGCTTGTGGGCGCCAGCCAGATGCGTGAGGTGGTGGCAAGCGACTGCTACGCCGGCGGCCTGATCGACATGGGCTCAGGCCATCTGCATCCGCTGGACCTGGTAAAGGGCGAAGCGCGCGCCGCCAAGGCCTTCGGCGCACAGATCTTCGAGCAGAGCCCGGTGCTGCGCATCGAGCACGGCAAGACTGCGATCGTCCACTGCGCACAGGGACGCGTGCTGGCGGACAACCTGGTGCTCGGCTGCAATGCGCACCTGGACGAGCTGGAACCCAGGCTGACCGGCAAGGTGCTGCCCGCCGGCAGCTACGTGGTCGCCACCGAGCCGTTGTCCGAGGAACTGGCAGCGCAGCTGATCCCGCAGAACATGGCGCTGTGCGACCAGAAGGTGGGGTTGGACTACTACCGCCTGACGGCTGATCGGCGCCTGCTCTTTGGAGGTGCCTGCCATTACTCCGGTCGGGACCCGAAGGACATCGGCGCCTACATGCGGCCGAAGGTGCTCAAGGTATTCCCACAGCTTGCGCAGGTGCGGATCGACTACCAGTGGGGCGGCATGATCGGAATCACCGCCAATCGCTTCCCTCAGGTAGGACGGCTCAAGGCGCATCCGAACGTGTTCTTTGCCCAGGGCTATTCCGGTCACGGACTGAACGTGACGCACTGGTCGGCCAAGCTGCTGGCAGAAGCCATCCATAGCGGTCAAAGCAAGGGGCTGGACCTGTTCAGCGCGGTACCGCATCTCACCTTCCCCGGCGGCAAACTGCTGCGCTCCCCGCTGCTGGCTCTGGGCATGGCGTGGTATCGGGTGCGGGAATTGCTGGGCTGATAAATCGGCCCTTGTAGGATGGGTGGAGCCTGGGCGATACCC
The DNA here is from genome assembly GCF_029871235.1 of Pseudomonas sp. BN411. Lineage (GTDB taxonomy): Bacteria > Pseudomonadota > Gammaproteobacteria > Pseudomonadales > Pseudomonadaceae > Metapseudomonas. The sequence continues at coordinate 57,510 of NZ_SSOM01000081.1, read as the reverse complement.
ATGCTGCGGCGAACGCGATTGATGGGTATCGCTTCGCTCCACGCCATCCTACGGTCTATGCCAACGATCAGGCCCGGCCGCCCTGCTTGACGGTGGTCTTGGGGTATTCGCCGAAGAGCGCGTGGTAGGACTGGGAGAAGCGGCCCAGGTGCCAGAACGACCACTTCATAGCCACTTCGGCCACCGTCATGCCCGACTCGGCGGCGCCCAGCAAGTCGCGGCGAGCCGCATTCAGGCGACGGTTTCTGAGCCACACGATGGGCGGGATGCCGGCATAACGCAGGAAGGATTGCTGCAGGCTGCGCGTCGAGACGCCCGCTTTCGCGGCCAACTCGGTCATCCCGAAGTTCTCTTCGGGGCAATCGTTCACCACTTCCTTGACCCGCTGCACGACCCGTTTGGCCTGGACCATGGAGCGCGAGCGATGCCCGTCGCCCAACGGAGCCTCGCAGAGCAGGGAGAAGCAGTCGGACACGATGGTTTGCGCGACGCCGGGAGCATCCATTTGGTGCTGGCCGCCGGACGCGCCCGTGAGCATGTTGCTGAGCGAGGCCGCGACCGACCTGCAGTTGTCGGATCGAAGCGGCGTCAGCACGAGGTCATTGAACCCATCGAGCGGTTGACCCCACTGCCCCGCCTGCTTGATCACCACCGCCACCTCGCGGTAGTTCTCCGGCGTGACCCAGGCATTGCGGGTCTCGCCATCGAGCAGATAGAGCGTGTTTTCCGACATGTCGAAGCTGAAGACCAGGGCGCCGGGGGGAGCATGGAATTCCTGCTCCACACGAAGGTTCATCTGCTCTTCATAGAGCTCGATCCCCTCGACCTCGGCATGCAGGATTCGCCCCGCGAATCGCCCGGCAGACATCTGCGTGTACTGCTGCTCCCAACCGGGAATGGCTATCCGCTGCTGGTCTACTTCTTGTGCTTCGACAACCCTGATTACCATACCCAGGCCTGCTGGTTTCTTAGGCCCGGAAGGCTATCAACCGCCATGAGCCACGTGCAAGTCGGGAAGCGCGTGGCAGTTACTGATAAGAGGCGCCACGCCCCATCAATTGGGGTTGTGCTCAAGCTCCGTGAGATAACGCCTGCCAGCCTCCACGTCGTAGATGTGGAAGTTGTTCATCATCCGCCCATACAGGTGCAGGCTCACGGCGCGCTCGCGTTCGACGGGAACGCCAGTGATGTGAATGTGATCGGGGTTGGGCACGAAGCTGGTAACCGCACCAGGCGGCAGAAGAATGACACCCCCGCGAACCAGTTCGATTCCCTCATCACGGGAGCGATCTGCAGACAGGCAGACGTAGCTACGCTCCTCCAGCACGCCTTCGACTATCCCCACCACACCCCAACTGCCGTGGTCATGCACGGGCGTCCACTGCCCGGGCATCCACACCAGGGCGTACAGCGACAGGCCGTCGTCCTCGGCCCGATAGATGAGATTGCGCGAGTAGTGCCCGGCATCGCTGCGATAGTGCTCCGGCTCCAGAAAGCCGGGGGCAACGTCGATCAATTCCCGCATGAGCGGAGCCAGGGCCGCCACGCATTCGCAAGGCTCCGACTTCATGCGGCTCAGTTCCGTCGCGCGGTCGATGAATCTGCTCAATATCAAGTTCGGCACGTGCCCTGCCCTCCGAAAGCTCCGGTCGGTCTGATCACGGGCAAAGGGAATTCCGGCTTTCCCGCAACGAAACTCAATGTAGTAGGTTTTCGCGCCGATACCGTCGACCTCTTTAGCTCGGCCTGGATCGTAGGATGGGTTGAGCTTGCGATACCCATCGGCCGAGGTCCGCATGGCTTACGTGCCCCCCCCACCGTGCGTGTCTGCACCAGGGCGTTGGAGGGGGCAACTGCGTTGCCCTTGGCGAATGAATTCGCCCCCACAGATTCCGAGTCAGTCGCCTGCCGAAGCCTCAGCTGACCGGCTCAAGTGCACTGGAAAGTACCACCCGGTTCCGCCCGGCTTTCTTGGCCTTGTAGAGAGCCAGGTCGGCCTCGATCAGCAGGCGCTCGATGCTCAAACCGCTGCCATTCTCGACCACCACGAGGCCGATGCTCATGGTGACCGGGATCGATGTGTGGTTTGGCAGGCCGACCTTGGAATCCGCCACCGTGTGCCGAATACGCTCGGCCACGGCGATGAGTTCTTCGGCGGAGCGGCCCGGAATCAGAATCGCGAACTCCTCCCCACCCAGGCGGCCCAGCAAGTCACTGCCCCGCAGGCAACGCTGGATGCGCCCCGCTACCGCGATCAGCACGGCGTCGCCGGCGGAGTGGCCGTGGGTATCGTTGATCTCCTTGAAGTGATCCAGGTCGATCATCATTACCCCGACGGAGGACGAGACGTCGTTCAGTTGTTCCTGGGCCCTGTCAAGAAAGTCCAGGCGGTTGCTCACGCCGGTCAGGCCATCGCGCGCGGCCATCTGCTTGAGGGTGATCAGCAGCTTGTTATTACTCTGCATCACGCTGGACAGCATGATCGGACCGGGGACGATCAGGAACACGCCAAGCCGGAGGGAGATGAGCAGCGCCTCATCGTAAGGAAAGGAATGGGAAAAGTTGATCAGCATCCAGGCGCTGGCCATCAGGGTGAGCAGCGAGGTGGCGAATACCGAGTAGGTCACCGCGCACCACAGCAGCGCGGGCACCGGAAATGCGATGGCGCCAGGGCCGCCGATGACGATGGCGCCCATGCAGGAGACGAATAGCCCGAACACCGGAAGCATGCCGCGCCAGCGGATCGGTGCGGCGCTGTGGCTCACCATCCTTCGCGTCAGCGCGGCGGGCTCGGGCATGCTCAGGATGACGGGCAGTATGCCGATGTAGTTGGCGAACTCGGTGACGAACCAGAAGATGAAGCCGATCAGCATGCCGCCGCCGAACAACAGCGGATTGGCGACCGCCCCCACCAGTCCGGACGCCGCAGCACCGCACGCACCGGCGATGGCGAGCTGAAGTACCGCCATCGGCTGGCGGATACCCATCACACCCTTGGACAGACGCTTGTAGACCGTATAGGTCGCCGCCACGCCCAGGAGGTTGGCGACGGTGAGAATCCCCGCCTTGAACAACCCGGAGCCGGTCAGCAGGTCCGCAGCGAGGAAGGCCGCTGTCGAGAAGAGCCAGCCAAGCGGGCTCGCCGAGGCCGGCACCCTGAGCATGAAGCCGGCCATGGTGGCGTTGGCCAGCCACAGCGAGGCGAGATGGTTTTCCGGACGGGTGAGGATGCCCAACAAGCACCCGATGAATACGAGCACCGCGAGCGCCAGAGGTGCGCCCAGCTTTCCTTGGTAAACGTGCCAGATACTGCGTTCGTTATTCTTCTGGTCTTCACTCATGGCATGTCCTGGAAACTGCCGACTACTCCGACACTTAGCGTGACTGATGGGCGTAGTGTCAATTTACAATCAGTGAAGACCGACGGGCTGCACTCTGCCATCTCCAGTGGATGGTGGGCTGGCGTGCTGGTTCGAGGGGGCAACGCTGTTGCCCTTGGCGAATGAATTCGCCCCTACAGGGAAAGCGGTTTGGGTATACGGGTTAGTTTGGAGCAGGCCCGTCTGCCCCTCGCCCTGAATCGCGCTGGATGGCTTGGCCCGGCAACTGTAGGGGCGATTTCAATCGCCAAGCAGACCGAAGGGCTGCCCTGGTAGAGCGTTGCGTTTGGCAGAAACCTTCAGGGGCGGTAGCCCTGGGACAGGAGCCAGCCCTGGACCATGCGGCGCTGCGGCTCGGGCAATCCAGCCAGGGCCTGGTTGAGTTCCCCTCGCTTAAGTGCGGCGACGAGGGGCGCGAGTTCGATGCCTTGCAGATGCCAGATACCCAAGGGCTGGTCGGCCGTGATCACAACGTCCACCTCTTCAATCAGGTCGCCGTGAATCACCGGTGCCCGCTCTACCCTCACCTGGCTGAAATCCGCCGGGACGTGCATGGGCTCGGCATCCGGCCAGCTGCGCCGGTCGCGCCAGAAGGGTTGGTCGGGCCAGCGTTGTTCCAGGGCGTAGAAGTCTCGGCCAGTGCGGGCGAAGCGCAGGAAGAGATGCTCTACCCGGCTCTGGTGGAACTGTCGGGCCAACTCAGCTCGGTCAGGGCGTTGCAGCATCGTGTTGATGACGGCCGGAGCCTGCAGCGCAGAGGACAGGGACTGGAAGATGCCATTGCCGGAAAGCGGGTCCACCGCCATCGCCGCATCCCCTACCCGCAACCAGTTGGGGCCGCTGGCCTCATAGAAGAGGATCGCCGTGCTGCTGCGGGCGTGGAGGCTGGCGGGCTCCAATGCGGCGGCGCCGAACAGTTCGCGCACCAAGGCGGATTCGGCGCGGCGCTTGGCGCAGTAGTCCGGCAGCTGGTCCTTGGGCGGCAGGCCACCGGCGTCCTGGGTGATCTGCCAATAGCAGCGGCCATCAGCGAGGCGCGCCATCCAGGCCCAGCCATCGGGCAGGCTTTCCACCGCCGAACCGCGATAGCCCGGCGCCTCCTGCCACTGATTGAGCAAACTGAGGGTTTCCGGCCCGCGCAGGCGGCCGCCGGCCAGCGGTGCTGAACGGCCTCGGGCTTCGACGAGGAAGTCGGCGCGCAGCGGTTCGTTGGAGTCGAGATGGATCAGGTGGCCGGCATCGGTGCTTTCCACTTTCAGCACGCGGGCTTCCAGCGCTTCGATTCCCGCCTCGCGGAGGTCTTCGCGGATGGCCGCATCGAATTGTGGGCGGTCCAGCAGGCATTCCTGGTTGATGGACTGGCCGTCGCCATTCCACAGCACGCGTCGAGGCGACGGCGCGGCTGCACAGGCCAGCGCACGTTGGAGGCCGGCCTGGCGCAGGCCGTCCAGCACGCGCTGGGACACGCCTTCCACCGCCGCAAAGCGCCGCCATTCGCTGGCCACACGCACGGAGTAACCCAGCCGCTTCAGCCCCAGGGCCACCGCCGCGCCGGCCGGTCCGGCGCCGAGTACGACGATGTCAGTCATGGCCACGGCGCTCCGGGCCGATGAAGGTTGCACCGTCCCGTAGCCACTGGAGCACCGCCTCGCGGCTTGCACCAGGCTGGGACCGCAGGTAGCCCGCGATGATCCCGGAGAGTGCCGCGCAGCCCACGCTGGAGCCGGCCACGCCATTGGCGGCGGAGACATGGGCGCCGAAGTCGGCCTGGGGACTGTTCAGCCAAGACCATTGCCCCGGTGCGCAGCGGGCGTCGCCGGTTACACGGATCACGCCCGGATAGGCGGCCGGATACACCGGCTCGCCCTGCGCCGGGCTGGAAGCGCAAAGCAGGATGCCGGAGGCCTGGGCCAGCACGCAGGCCTCGCGCAGCACCGGGCGGTCGTTGCGCAGGCCGAGACTCATGTTCACCAGCGCAACGTCCTGCTCGATCAGCCAGTGCAACGCGGCGGCGACCTGCAGTGGGCTGGTCTGCCAGCGGTCGCCGAAGACCTGGGCAACGCAGAGGCGAATCGGGCCACTTTCGCGAGTCAGGGTGTCCAGTACCACGCTGCCATGACCCAGGGAGTCGGGTTGGGATTCGCCCTCCTGCAACTCCCCGCCGTCCAGCCAGAAGCGCCTGGCCAGTGCGACCTGATCGCCCTGCCCAGGCGCAAAGCCGCTGTCGATGATGCCAATGGCAAGCTCAATGGCCATGGCTCACCTGCTCCGGCTCCAGGCTGTGCAACTGGCCTTGTTCCAGGCGGAAGGCGATCTCGGCCTGGGCCAGGGTGGACGGACGGTGGCTGATGAGAATGCGGGTACGGCCAAAGAAGAGTTGGTCGATGGCGGCGATCACTTCCCGTTCGGTGGCTTCGTCCACCGCCGAGGTGGCTTCGTCCAGCACGAGGATGAGCGGGTCTTGCAGCAAGGCGCGGGCAATGGCGATGCGTTGTTTCTGGCCGCCGGAAAGCTGCTGGCCGCGCTCGCCCAGGGGGCTGTCCAGGCCCATAGGCAAGGATTCGATCAGGCTGTCCAGCCGGGCCAGCCGCGCCACCTGCTCCAGGGCATCGCGCGTGGCCTCTGGGGCACTGTAGGCAAGGTTCTCGGCCAGGGTGCCACGGAACAGAACGATGTCCTGGCTGACCACGGCGATGCGCCGGCGCAGGGCGAAGAGGTCCAACTCGCGCAGGTCCGCGCCGTCCAATAGCACGCGGCCCTGATCCGGGTCGTAGAAGCGTTGCAGCAGGTCGATGAGGGTCGATTTGCCGACGCCCGAAGCGCCGCTGATGGCCACCTTGAGGCCAGCGGGGATCACCGCATCCACCCCGCTCAGCACAGCGCCGGCGCGCTGTTCATGGGCGAAGTGCACGCCCTCAAGGCGCAGCTCTCCCCTGCCCTCCGGCATGGGTTTGGGCGACTCGGGCTGGCGTACCGGCACCGGTTCCTGTTGCAGCTCCATCACCCGGCCAAGGCTGACGGTCATGCGTTGCAGCGCCACGTAGAGGCCGAGCAGGCTCTGCACCGGGCCCACGGCCATGCCGAGATAAGTGGAAAAGGCGATCAGCGCGCCCAGTTGCCAGGTGCCCTGGATCACCCAGTAACCGCCGATGAGGAACGCGCAGGCGCGAGACAGCGAGGTAAGCGTGCCGGGCACGGCGTGGGTGAAGAATTCGGTGACCTGCACCCGCAGCAATTGGCTCATGTAGCCCTGCCCCAGCCCTTCCAGACGGCGCGACTCGCGCTTCTGCTGGCCGGCGGCCTGGATGAATTTCATCGCCGGCAGGGTTTCTACCAGGAAGGACGACACATCCGCCGAACGCTCACGCAGGCTGCGTACTTCGCGCTCTACCTTGCGCCGCATCCAGCGCAGCCAGAGCACTTCGATGGGAATCAACAGCGCCAGCAGCAACGACAGTTGCCAGGACAGCAACAGCATCAGCGCCACCGCGCCGATCAGGCCAATGACACTGGAAACCGCCGAGAACAGCGAATCCACGGCGAAACGCTGGATCTCCGCCACGTCGCCATCGAGCCGGGACAGAATGTCGCCGATGCGCTTGCGGCCGTAGAAGGCTGGCGAGAGTTGCTGGAGATGGCGATAGAGGTCGTCCCGCAGGGCGAAGAGGATGCGCCCGGAAAGCCGCGTGTGCAGGTAGCGGTTGATGCCGGACAGCATCGTGCCGAGGATGCCGACGGCGATCATCGCGACGGCCACCTGCACCAGCTTGCTGAAATCCTTTGCCAGCAGGCCGTCGTCGATCAGGGTCTTGGTCAACCAGGGCTGGGCCAGCACCAGCAACGAGGCACCGAGGGACAGGCCGAGCAGCACCAGAATGGCGCGCAGTTGTGGACGGATGAAGCCGTAGAGCCAGGCCAGGGCACGGCGCAGCAGGTCGGGGTTGCTGGTTTCTACAAGTTTGAGGAAGAGGCGGGTCATGGATTCACTGCCAAAGTGGGCCGTAACCCTGTAGGGGCGAATTCATTCGCCAAGCAGGCCGAAGGTCTGCCTCTGGATATTCGGGGCAACTGCGTTGCCCTTGGCGAATGAATTCGCCCCTACAAGGACCGTTCGCCCCTACAAGGAATTGAGTCATCCCCGCAGCTGCTTCAACTTGCGATACAGCGTCGCGCGGCTGATGCCCAGGGAATCGGCGGCGGCCGAGACATTGCCCTGGTGGCGGTCCAGCGCGCCGCGGATCAGCTCCAGTTCGTTCTCGCGGATGCTGCCCGGCTGGCGGCAGCTGGCGGTCAGGTCGTCCAGCAGGCTGTCGGTGAGGTGGTCGAGGCCAAGCACCGTCTCGCCCTCTTCACGCATGGCCAGGGCCGAGCGCAGGACCATTTCCAGCTGGCGAATGTTGCCCGGCCAGTCGTAGCCGGCCAGCAACTCGTTGAGGTCCTTGTCGAGACTGACGTTGGTAGCGCCGAACTTGTGCAGCACGCTGCCGATCATCCCCGCCAGGTCATCCCGCTCACGCAGGGCCGGCAAGCGCAGGCTGACGCCGTTGATGCGGTAGTAGAGGTCCTCGCGGAAATGCTTGTCCTGCACCAGGCGCTTGAGGTCTCGGTGGGTCGCGCAGATCACCGCAACGTCGATGTCCTGCTCTTCGCCGGCACCGAGCGGCGCCACCCTGCGCTCCTGCAACACGCGCAACAGGCGCGCCTGCAGGCTGAGCGGCATATCGCCGATTTCATCGAGGAACAGGGTGCCACCGTGGGCCTGCATCAGCCGGCCAACCATGCCGCCCCGGCGAGAACCGGTGAAGGCGCCTTCGCGGTAGCCGAAGAGTTCGGATTCGATCAGGCCCTCGGGAATGGCGGCGCAGTTCACCGCCACGAAGGGCTTGTCGGCACGCGGGCCGGACTGGTGCAGCGCGCGGGCCACCACCTCTTTGCCAGTGCCGGTCTCGCCCAGCAGCAGCACCGGCAGCTCGTTGGCCAGCCCCTGACGGGCCATGCGCAGAGCGCGGGCGAAACGGCTGTCGCGGCCGGCCAGTTCTTCAAGTATCTGGGTTTTCTGCGCGGACGGAGCCTTGGCAGCGGGTGCTGGACCACTGAGGTTGGTATGGCGCGGCACCTGCAAGGCGCGGAAGAAGAATTCGCCTTTGGCGGTCTGCACGCTGCTCACCCCGCCCTGCAGCAGGCGTGCGATGAACTGCGGCGAACGCTCACCGATGAGGTCGCTGGACCGCCGGCCCACCAGGGCTTCGCGGCGAATCTGCAGCAGGTCGCAGGCGCGCTCGTTGGCAGCCAGCACTTCGCCATCCAGGCTCAGCGCCAGCAGGCCGTGCCAGGCGCTGCCGAGATATTGCGGGCGGTTGTGGAAGGCCAGCACCAGTTGGTCCGGGTAGCAGAGGCCGAACATGCGGCTCTCGATGTTTCCGGCCGCCAGCATCAGCGTGGAGAGGTTGTCCTGAGGCTGGGCCATGACGCCTTCGCGGGTCAGGTCGAGCACGCCCACCACGCGGCCCTGCGGGTCACGCAGCGGCACCGAGGTACAGGAAAAGGGGCTGAGGCGGTCGAGGTAGTGCTCGCCGCAGTTGATCAGCGTCGGGCGCCCTTCGACCACGGCGGTGCCGATGGCGTTGGTGCCACGCAGGGATTCGCTCCAGCAGCTGCCGGGCTTGAGGTCGCGCAGGCCGAAGGTCTTGAGGTATTCGGTCTGGCCCTCGATGGCGAGGACGTTGGCCTGGGCGTCGCCGAGGATGATCAGCCCGCCCTTGCCCTGCTGGCTGACCAGGTATTCGAGTTCCGGGGTGGCGGCGTCGATCAGCAGGCGATTGCTGTCCAGCAGCAGTTGCAGGTCGTGGCCCTGCTCCAGCCCCACCTGGTCGCCTTCCAGGCAGTTGAGGCCGTGCTCCAGGCTGCGTCGCCAGGAGGCATCGATTTCGTCGCGTAGCACGCCCTGGGGCAGTTCGCCCTCGCTGGCCAGCTTCAGGCGGAACTCCCGCGACTCTTGCAATGGATCGGCAGCGGTTTTTATTCGAATGTCTTGCGCCATCTCTCGCTCCAGCGTGCGCCCCGGCTTGGGCCGGCGGTTGGTCGCACGCCTTGAATGTCTACACCCCCGGCCCGCGTCCGTAAAGAGCGGGCCACTTCCCCCGCAAGGAGCAAGTATCAAGCCATTCCGGCCGTCGCTTGCCGTTGCGGTGCGTAGTTGACAGTCAGGTTGGCACAGGTTTACGTTAACGTAAAGGTAAACACAGAGACGGCCCCTTCCATGCCCACCACCTACAGCATTTCCGACCTGGCCCGCGAACTGGATGTCACCACCCGCGCCATCCGCTTCTATGAAGAGCAAGGCATGCTCAGCCCGGAGCGCCGTGGCCAGGAACGCATCTACAGCCCGAAGGACCTGGTGGCGCTGAAGCTCATCCTGCGGGGCAAGCGCATCGGCTTCTCGCTGGCCGAATGCAAGGAACTGATCGACCTCTACGACCCCAGCAGCGGCAACCGCAAGCAGTTGGAAACCTTCATGGGCAAGATCGCCGCGCGCCGCGCGCAGCTTGAACAGCAGCTGTTGGACATCCAGCAGATGCAACTGGAACTGGATACGGCCGAGGAACGCTGCCTGGCGGCCATGGCCGAAACCGAACGCAAACAGGGCGTCAATGCCTGACCCCTCCCCCACTCACCGACAATGACAAGCACAGGTGTAACGATGAGCTATCCCACCCTCAACTTCGGTCTCGGCGAGACCATCGACATGCTGCGCGACTCCGTCTACCAGTTCGCCCAAGCCGAACTGGCTCCGCGTGCCGCCCAGATCGACCGCGATAACGAGTTCCCCATGGACATGTGGCGCAAGTTCGGCGACATGGGCTTGCTGGGCATGACCGTGGAAGAGGAATACGGCGGCACCAACATGGGCTACCTGGCCCACGTGGTGGCCATGGAAGAGATCAGCCGCGCGTCCGCCTCGGTCGGCCTGTCCTACGGCGCCCACTCCAACCTGTGCCTCAACCAGATCCGCAAGAACGGCACTCACGAGCAGAAGCTCAAGTACCTGCCCAAGCTGTGCTCCGGCGAGCACGTCGGCGCGCTGGCCATGAGCGAGCCCAACGCCGGCTCGGACGTGGTGTCGATGAAGCTGCGCGCCGAGAAGAAAGGCGACCGCTACGTGCTCAACGGCAACAAGATGTGGATCACCAACGGCCCGGACGCCAACACCTACGTGATCTACGCCAAGACCGACGTCAACGCCGGTTCGCGCGGCATGACCGCCTTCATCGTCGAGCGCGACTACAAGGGCTTCTCCCGCCACCAGAAGCTGGACAAGCTGGGTATGCGCGGCTCCAACACCTGCGAGCTGGTGTTCGAAGACGTCGAAGTGCCGGAAGAGAACATCCTTGGTGCGGAAGGCCGTGGCGTGGCCGTGCTGATGAGCGGCCTGGACTATGAACGTACCGTGCTCTCCGGCGGCCCGACCGGGATCATGACCGCCTGCATGGACGTGGTGCTGCCCTACGTGCACGAGCGCCAGCAGTTCAAGCAGTCCATCGGCGAATTCCAGTTGGTGCAAGGCAAGCTGGCCGACATGTACGCCGGCATGAACGCCTCCAAGTCCTACCTGTACAACGTGGCCAAGGCCTGCGACCGCGGCGAGGAATCGCGCAAGGACGCTGCCGCGGTGATCCTCTACACCGCCGAAATGGCCACCAAGATGGCCCTGGACACCATCCAGCTGCTCGGTGGCAACGGCTACACCAACGAGTACCCGGCCGGCCGCCTGCTGCGCGACGCCAAGCTCTACGAGATCGGCGCCGGCACCAGTGAAATCCGCCGCATGCTGATCGGCCGCGAGCTGTACAACGAAACCCGCTGATCGCCACACCTCGCTCCTGTAGGAGCGAGCTTGCTCGCGAACAAGCATTCGCCAGCAAGCTGGCTCCTACAGGAAAGCGCCGGTACAGACACTCGACGGAGCGCGCCAGATGGCCATCCTGCACACCCAGATCAATACCCGTTCCCCGGAGTTCGCCCGCAACAGCGCGGCGATGCTCGACCAGGTCGGTGCCCTGCACACGCTGCTCGGCCGCATCCATGAAGGCGGCGGCGCCAAGGCCCAGGAACGCCACACCTCGCGCGGCAAGCTGCTGCCCCGCGAGCGCATCAACCGCCTGCTGGACGCCGGCTCGCCCTTCCTCGAAATCGGCCAGTTGGCCGCCCATGAGGTGTATGGCGAAGACGTACCCGCCGCTGGCGTGGTGGCCGGCATCGGCCGCGTGGAAGGCGTGGAATGCATGATCGTGGCCAACGACGCCACGGTGAAAGGCGGCTCCTACTACCCGCTGACCGTGAAGAAGCACCTGCGCGCCCAGACCATTGCCCAGCAGAACCGCCTGCCGTGCATCTATCTGGTGGACTCGGGTGGCGCCAACCTGCCGCGCCAGGAAGACGTGTTCCCCGACCGCGAGCACTTCGGCCGCATCTTCTTCAACCAGGCCAACATGAGCGCCATGGGCATTCCGCAGATCGCGGTGGTCATGGGCTCCTGCACCGCCGGCGGCGCCTACGTGCCGGCGATGTCCGACGAAACCATCATGGTGCGCAACCAGGCCACCATCTTCCTCGCCGGCCCGCCGCTGGTGAAGGCCGCCACCGGTGAAGTGGTGACCGCCGAGGAACTGGGCGGCGCCGATGTGCACTGCAAGACCTCGGGCGTGGCCGACCACTACGCCGAAAGCGATGAACACGCCCTGGCCCTGGCACGCCGCAGCATCGCCAACCTCAACTGGCGCAAGGCCGGCGAGCTGAACCTGCGTGCCCCACTCGCCCCGCGCTTCGCCAGCGATGAGCTGTACGGCGTGATCCCGGCCGACGCCAAGCAACCCTTCGACGTACGCGAAGTCATCGCCCGCCTGGTGGACGACTCCGAATTCGATGAGTTCAAGGCGCTGTTCGGTACCACCCTGGTGTGCGGCTTCGCCCACCTCCACGGCTACCCCATCGCCATCCTCGCCAACAACGGCATCCTCTTCGCCGAAGCCGCGCAGAAAGGCGCGCACTTCATCGAACTGGCCTGCCAGCGCGGCATTCCGCTGCTGTTCCTGCAGAACATCACCGGCTTCATGGTGGGCAAGAAGTACGAGGAAGGCGGCATCGCCAAGCACGGCGCCAAGCTGGTGACAGCAGTGGCCTGCGCCAAGGTGCCGAAGTTCACCGTGATCATCGGCGGCAGCTTCGGCGCCGGTAACTACGGCATGTGCGGCCGAGCCTACGACCCGCGCTTCCTGTGGATGTGGCCCAACGCGCGCATCGGCGTGATGGGCGCCGAACAGGCCGCCGGCGTGCTCACCCAGGTCAAGCGCGAGCAGAGCGAACGCGCTGGTCACAGCCTGAGCGCCGAAGACGAAGCTCGCATCAAGCAGCCGATCCTCGAGCAGTACGAGCGCCAGGCGCATTCGTACTACTCCAGCGCGCGGCTGTGGGACGACGGCGTGATCGACCCGGCGCAAACCCGCGACGTGCTGGGCCTGGCGCTTTCCGCCAGCCTCAACGCCCCGATCGAGCGGACCACCTTCGGCGTGTTCCGGATGTAACCCCTGCTTGCGACCGGTGGAGCCATCGTAGGAGCCAGCTTGCTGGCGAACCCGGGTTCCACCGCTGATCGCGAGCAAGCTCGCTCCTACAGGAGAGCACGATGACCGACTTCAACACCCTGCAACTGGACATCGCCGACAACGGCGTCGCCACCCTCTGGCTGAACCGCCCGGAGAAGAACAACGCCTTCAACGCCGGCATGATCCGCGAACTGATCCTCGCCCTGGACGCCGTCAAGGAACATGGCAAGGTGCGTTTCCTGATCCTGCGCGGCCGTGGCCGACACTTCTCCGCCGGCGCGGACCTGGCCTGGATGCAGGAATCCGCCCAGCTCGACTACAACGCCAACCTCGACGACTCCCGCGAGTTGGCCGAGCTGATGTACAACCTCTACCAGCTCAAGGTGCCGACCCTGGCCGTGGTGCAGGGAGCCGCATTCGGCGGTGCACTGGGCCTGATCAGCTGCTGCGACATGGCCATCGGCGCCGTGGACGCGCAGTTCTCTCTGTCCGAAGTACGCATCGGCCTGCTGCCGGCCGTCATCAGCCCCTTCGTGGTCCAGGCCATCGGCGAGCGCGCCGCGCGCCGCTATGCCCTGACCGCCGAGCGCTTCAGCGGCGAGCGTGCCCGCGAACTGGGCCTGCTCGCCGAGTGCTACCCGGCCGAGGAGCTGGATCAGGCCGTGGAGAGCTGGACCGCCAACCTGCTGCAGAACAGCCCGCAGGCCATGAGCTCCACCAAAGACCTGCTGCGCGAAGTCGGCAGCGGCGTTCTCTCCCCCAACCTGCGCCGCTATACCGAAAACGCCATCGCCCGTATCCGCGTAAGCCCCGAAGGTCAGGAGGGCCTGCGCGCCTTCCTGGAAAAACGCAAACCGTCCTGGCAGGAGCAATAACAATGATCACCACCCTGCTGATCGCCAACCGCGGCGAAATTGCCTGCCGCGTGATGCGCACCGCCAAGGCGCTGGGCATCCGTACCGTCGCCGTGCACAGCGCCATCGACCGCAACGCCCGCCATGTCCGCGAGGCCGATATAGCCGTGGACCTCGGCGGCGCCAAGCCGGCCGAAAGCTACCTGCTGGTGGACAAACTGATCGCCGCCGCCAAGGCCAGCGGCGCCCAGGCCATCCACCCCGGCTACGGTTTCCTCTCCGAGAACGCCGGTTTCGCCCGCGCCATCGCCGACGCCGGCCTGATCTTCCTTGGCCCGCCGGCCACCGCCATCGATGCCATGGGCAGCAAGTCCGCCGCCAAGGCCCTGATGGAAGCCGCCGGCGTACCGCTGGTGCCCGGCTACCACGGCGAAGCCCAGGACCTGGAAACCTTCCGCACCGCCGCCGAGCGCATCGGCTACCCGGTGCTGCTGAAAGCCGCCGCTGGTGGTGGTGGCAAGGGCATGAAAGTGGTCGAGCGCGAAAGCGAGCTGGCCGAAGCCCTGGCCTCCGCCCAGCGTGAAGCCCAGTCCGCCTTCGGCGACTCGCGCATGCTGGTGGAGAAGTACGTCCTCAAGCCGCGCCACGTGGAAATCCAGGTGTTCGCCGACAGCCACGGCAACTGCCTCTATCTGAACGAGCGCGATTGCTCCATCCAGCGCCGTCACCAGAAGGTCGTCGAGGAAGCCCCCGCCCCCGGCCTCTCGCCGGAAATCCGCAAGGCCATGGGCGAGTCCGCCGTCCGTGCGGCCCAGGCCATCGGCTACGTCGGTGCCGGCACCGTGGAATTCCTGCTGGATGAACGCGGCGACTTCTTCTTCATGGAGATGAACACCCGCCTGCAGGTGGAACACCCGGTCACCGAAGCCATCACCGGCCTGGACCTGGTGGCCTGGCAGATTCGCGTCGCCCGTGGCGAAGCGCTACCGATCACCCAGGAGCAAGTGCCGCTGATCGGCCACGCCATCGAAGTGCGCCTCTACGCCGAAGACCCGGACCAGGACTTCCTGCCGGCCAGCGGCCGCCTCGCCCTCTACCGCGAAGCCAATGCCGGCCCCGGCCGCCGCGTGGACAGCGGAGTTGCCGAAGGTGATGAAGTCTCCCCCTTCTACGACCCGATGCTGGCCAAGCTGATCGCCTGGGGCGAAAACCGCGAGGAAGCACGCCAACGCCTGCTGGCCATGCTCGATGAGACCGCCGTGGGCGGCTTCAAGACCAACCTGGCCTTCCTCCGTCGCGTGCTGGCCCACCCCGCCTTCGCCGAAGCCGAGCTGGACACCGGCTTCATCGCCCGTCACCAGGAGCAGCTGCTGCCCACCCCGGCCGCCCTGCCCCCGGCCTTCTGGCAGGTAGCCGCCGAAGCCTTCCGCCAGGGCGAAGCCGGGCGTGTGCGCGGCGATGACCCGCACTCGCCGTGGAGCCGTAACAGCGGCTGGCGCGCCGGCCTGCCGAGCGAAACCGACCTGCATCTGACCTGCGGCGACGAGCGTCAGGTGGTCCGCCTGCGTGGTGCCGCCACCAGCCCGATCCAGCTCAAGGGCGAGCAGATCACCCTGGAACAGGACGGCCTGCGCCGCCAGCACCTGGCAATCCGTCGCGGTGAAAACCTTTACCTGGAATGGAACGGCGAGCTGCGCAGCGTCACCCGCGTCGACCCCATCGAGGAAGTGGAAGCCAGCCACGCCCACCACGGCGGGCTGACGGCGCCCATGAACGGCAGTATCGTGCGCGTCCTGGTGGAAGCCGGGCAGAAAGTCGAAGCTGGCACCGCGCTGGTTGTGCTCGAAGCCATGAAGATGGAACACAGCATCCGCGCGCCCCACGACGGCGTGGTCAAGGCGCTGTATTGCAACGAGGGCGAGCTGGTCAAAGAAGGCACCGCGCTGGTGGAGCTGGAAGAGATCAGCGTTTGATCGGCTTTCGGTAGGATGGGTGGAGCCCCGCGATACCCATCGCGGGGTTGATGGGTTTCGCTCCGCTCGCGGAACGCCGCCCGACCCATCCTACGGTCGTGAACTCCGGTGAATTTGAGAGATGACGCAATGAACATTCCCAGCAAGGTCCGCCTGGTCGAAGTCGGCCCACGCGATGGCCTGCAGAACGAGAAGCAACCCATCAGCGTCGCCGACAAGGTGCGTCTGGTGGACGACCTCACCGCCGCCGGCCTCGGCTATGTCGAAGTCGGCAGTTTCGTATCGCCCAAGTGGGTGCCACAGATGGCAGGCTCCGCCGAAGTCTTCGCGCAGATCCAGCGCAAGGCTGGCGTCACCTACGCGGCCCTGGCACCGAACCTCAAGGGATTCGAGGCGGCCGTGGAGGCCGGGGTGAAGGAAGTGGCGGTGTTCGCTGCCGCGTCCGAGTCCTTCTCGCAGAAGAACATCAACTGCTCCATCGCCGAGAGCCTGGAACGCTTCGTCCCTGTGATGGAAGCGGCCAAGGCCAACGGCATCAGCGTGCGCGGCTATGTGTCCTGCGTGCTGGGTTGCCCCTATGACGGCGAGGTGCCCGCCGAACAGGTGGCTGCCGTCGCCGCCGAGCTGTACGCCATGGGCTGCTACGAAGTCTCCCTGGGCGACACCATCGGCACCGGCACCGCCGGCGCGACCCGCCATCTGATCAACGTGGTGGGCACCCGCGTGCCGCGCGACAGGCTCGCCGGCCACTTCCACGACACCTTCGGCCAGGCCGTGGCGAACATCCACGCCAGCCTGCTGGAAGGCATCGCCGTGTTCGATAGCTCGGTCGCTGGCCTCGGCGGCTGCCCCTATGCCAAGGGTGCCACCGGCAACGTCGCCACAGAAGACGTGCTCTACCTGCTCAATGGAATGGGCATCGAGACCGGTATCGACATGGGCAAGCTGGTGGACGCCGGCCAGCGTATCTGCGCGGTGCTCGGCAAGGAGAATGGCTCGCGGGTTGCGCGGGCGATTCTGGCCAAGAGGGGCTGACCTCAGCTCGCGATTCGCCCCTCTTCTGTGGGGGCGAATTCATTCGCTAAGGAGCGCGTAGCGCTCCTATTGCTGTGTCCATTTGAAGCTCTGGCCAGGTGATCAGCATTTCCCCCTCACCCCAACCCTCTCCCTCAGGGAGAGGGGGCTGTCCGTGCGACCTGTGACCAATAGGGCTCACATCAGCTCGTAGGGTGGGCTTCAGCCCACGTGGCTCGTTGATGGTGGGCTGAAGCCCACCCTACCTGCCTTGCACGCGTTACGGCATCACCGGCGGCACATACGTCAGCGTCGTCCCCAGCGCCCACAGCAACACCATCACCAGCGGGATATGCACCAGCAGCTGGACGAAGGAGAAGCCGATCAGGTCGCGCGCCTTCAGGCCCAGCACGCCCAGCAATGGCAGCATGTAGAAGGGGTTGATCAGGTTCGGCAGCGCTTCCGCGGCGTTGTAGATCTGCACCGACCAGCCCAGGTGGTACTGCAGCTCGTTCGCCACCTGCATCACGTAGGGCGCCTCGATGATCCACTTGCCACCACCGGACGGGATGAAGAAGCCCAGCACAGCCGAATACACGCCCATCAGCAGCGCGTAGGTGTCGTGGTTGGCGATCTGCACGAAGAAGGTGGAGATGTGGTGCGCCAGGGTCTGGCCATCGCTGCCGTTGACGGTGGTCATGATGGCGGCGATGGAGCCATACAGCGGGAACTGGATCAGCACCCCGGTGGTGGTCGGAACGGCGCGGGCCACGGCGTCGAGGAAGCTGCGCGGGCGCCAGTGCAGCAGCGCGCCGGCCATGATGAACAGCAGGTTGTAGGTGTTCAGGCCGGAGATGGCGGTGATCGCCGGCTTGCTGGCGAACTCCTGGGCCAACCAGCCGCCGGCCAGGGCCACCAGCAGGATGATCAGCAGCGGGCTGTGTTCCAGCCATTCGCCCGGACGGGTCGGCTTGACCTGGGGCGGCGCGGTGAAGCTCGGGTCAATGCCGCAGGCCTTGGCGTCACGAGCACTGGCAGCGCTGGGTGCGGTCATGTAGGCGATCACCAGGGACACCACGATCAGCGCCAGCAGCATCACACCCGACTGCCAGAGGAAGATGGTCTCGGTGAAGGGAATCACGCCGGTGATGGCAAGGATGGACGGCGGCAGGCTGGCCGGGTTGGCCTGCAGCTGCGCGGCCGAAGAGGACAGGCCCAGCGCCCAGACCGCGCCCAGGCCCAGGTAGGCGGCGGCACCGGCGGCGCGGTAATCCATCTTCAACTCTTCACGGCGGGCCAGGGCGCGCACCAGCAGGCCGCCGAACACCAGGGAGAGGCCCCAGTTGAGCAAGGACGCGACCATCGAGATCAGCGCCACCCAGCACACGGCGGAGCGGCCGTTCTTCGGCACGCGGGCCAGCAGGTCGATCAGGCGCGAGGCCGGGCCAGAGCTGGCGACCACGTAGCCGCCGATGACCACGAAGGCCATCTGCATGGTGAAGGGAATCAGGCTCCAGAATCCGTCGCCAAAGGCCTTGGCGGCCTGGCTGGCCGGTGCACCCATGCCCAGCGCGGCCACGGTGACAAGCAGTACGGCGACTGCGGCGAAAACCCAGGAGTCGGGGAACCAACGTTCCGCCCAGGCGGAGCAGCGCATGGCAAAGCGGGCTGAACGGCTTTCTTGAAGTGTGGTGGCCATCGGGTACCTCGGGAGTGTTGTTTTTATCGGCATTCACCCAGCCAGGGCCGGGTGCCGGGACAGTGGTCTTGAAAAGAATCCGAGGGTCTTTGCCCTCTTTTCTGTCTGAAACAACGACGCCACGCCCGGGAGGGGCATGGTGAGGTCGGGTGCCCGTGACCTTTCAGCCGTGGGCTCTTGCGTGATGGCCTTGCGAGAACCAGGTGGGCCCGGTCCATTGGAGCTTTCTAGTTATGGGTGGAGCTTCCGTAGGTTGGTCCGAGCCTGCGAGGCCCAACGGTTGGACTCGTTGGGCTTCGCTTCGCTCTGACCAACCTACGGGTAGTGCGATACGGAACTAGCGCTCGATGGCCAGGGCTACGCCCATGCCGCCGCCGATGCACAGGGTCGCCAGACCCTTCTTCGCATCGCGCTTGATCATTTCGTGCAGCAGGCTGACCAGTACGCGGCAGCCGGAAGCACCGATGGGGTGGCCGAGGGCGATGGCGCCACCGTTGACGTTGACCTTGGCCATGTCCCAGCCCAGTTCCTTGCTGACCGACAGGGACTGCGCGGCGAAGGCTTCGTTGGCTTCGATCAGGTCGAGGTCGTCGAGGCTCCAGCCGGCCTTGTCCAGGCAACGACGGGTAGCGGTGACCGGGCCGATGCCCATGATCGCCGGGTCGACACCGGAGTTGGCGTAGCCAGCGATGCGCGCCAGTACCGGCAGGCCCAGGGACTTGGCCTTCTCGGCGCTCATCAGCACCACGGCGGCGGCGCCGTCATTCAGGGTGGAGGCGTTGCCAGCGGTGACGCTGCCGTCCTTCTTGAAGGCGGGCTTCAGCTTGGCGAGGGAGTCGGCGGTGGTGCCGGCGCGCGGGCCTTCGTCGGTATCGAAGGCAATGGGGTCGCCCTTCTTCTGCGGAATCAGGATGGGAGTGATCTCATCCTTGAAACGGCCGGCCTCGATGGCGGCGGCGGCTTTCTGCTGGGAAGCGGCGGCAAAGGCGTCCTGCTGTTCGCGGGTCAGGCCGTACTTCTCCACCAGATTCTCGGCAGTGACGCCCATGTGGTAGTTGTTGAAGGCGTCGGTCAGGCCGTCGTGGATCATGGTGTCCAGCGCCTTGGCGTGGCCCATGCGCATGCCGGTACGGGCGGCCGGAAGGATGTAGGGAGCCAGGCTCATGCTTTCCTGGCCGCCAGCGATGATCACCTCGGCATCGCCGCAACGGATGGCCTGGATGCCCAGGTGCAGGGCCTTGAGGCCGGAACCGCAGAGCTTGTTCAGGCTCATGGCCGGTACTGCATGTGGCAGGCCGGCGAGGACGGCAGCCTGGCGCGCCGGGTTCTGGCCGGCACCGGCGGTGAGGACCTGGCCGAGGATCACTTCATCGATCTGCTCACCCTTGAGGCCGGTCTGCTCCAGCAGCTGGCGGATCACGGCAGCGCCCAGTTCATGGGCGGGAATGTTGGCCAGCGCGCCCTGGAAGCTGCCGATGGCAGTACGGGTGGCGGCGACGATTACGACGTCTTGCATGGGGATCTCCATTTGATCCGTAGGAGCGACCGTGCTCGCGAGTCGAAACGATCTTCGCGAGCAAGCTCGCTCCTACCTAAACATTGAAAAAACCGCGCCGGAGGAGAGCCATGCGTGGTGGCCTCCTCCAGAGCGGCAGAGCAATCAGAACGTCATTTCAACCACGTCGTCCGGGACGATCAGGCGGCCGGCGGTCTTCTCGGCGATCTCGGCGATGCTCACACCCGGCGCGGTTTCACGCAGGATGAAGGCGCCATTCTCGATTTCCAGGTAGGCCAGGTCGGTCAGCACCTTGCGGATGCAACCGGCGCCGGTCAGCGGCAGCGAGCAGCTTTCCAGCAGCTTGGACTCACCGTCCTTGGAGGCGTGGGTCATGGTGACGATGATGTTCTCGGCACCGGCCACCAGGTCCATGGCGCCGCCCATGCCCTTGACCAGCTTGCCCGGGACCATCCAGGAGGCGATGTTGCCCTGCACGTCCACTTCGAAGGCGCCGAGCACGGTGAGGTCCACGTGACCGCCGCGGATCATCGCGAAGGACTCGGCGGAGGAGAAGATCGAAGCACCTTTTACCGCGGTGACGGTCTGCTTGCCGGCGTTGATCATGTCGGCGTCGACTTCATCTTCGGTGGGGAAGGCGCCCATGCCCAGCAGGCCGTTTTCGGACTGCAGCATCACTTGCATGCCTTCGGGTACGTAGTTGGCGACCAGGGTCGGAATGCCGATACCCAGGTTCACGTAGTAGCCGTCTTTCAGTTCGCGGGCCACGCGCTGGGCCATCTGTTCGCGGGTCAGTGCCATGTCGGTTTCCTCGAATTCTTCTTGTCGTGATCAGGAGCGGACGGTGCGCTTTTCGATGCGCTTCTCGAAACTGCCAACAATCACGCGGTCAACGTAGATGCCCGGCGTGTGGATGTGGGCAGGGTCCAGTTCGCCCGGCTCGACGATTTCTTCCACCTCGACCACGGTGATACGGCCGGCGGTGGCCGCCAGCGGGTTGAAGTTCTGCGCGGTGTGGCGGTAGATCACGTTGCCGAAGTGGTCGGCCTTCCAGCCTTTGACGATGGCGAAATCGCCGGTAATCGACGGCTCGAGGATGTACTTGCGGCCGTTGAACTCACGCACTTCCTTGCCTTCGGCAATCGGTGTGCCGTAGCCGGTGGCGGTGAAGAAGGCCGGGATGCCGGCACCGCCTGCGCGCATCTTCTCGGCGAGGGTGCCCTGGGGAGTCAGTTCGACTTCCAGTTCGCCGCTGAGCAGCTGCTGCTCGAACAGGGCGTTCTCGCCCACGTAGGAGGCGATCATCTTGCGGATCTGGCGGTCTTCGAGCAGCACGCCCAGGCCGAAACCATCGATGCCGCAGTTGTTGGAAACCACGGTGAGGCCCTTGACGCCACGGCGGCGGATCTCGGCGATCAGGTTCTCGGGGATGCCACAGATGCCGAAACCACCGGCCAGGACGGTCATGTCGTCTGTCAGCCCGTCCAGGGCTTCCTCGTAGCTGTATACGCGCTTGTCGAGTCCACTCATGCTCATGTGCCTCTTTGTCTTTATTGGTCGCGGCGGGGATACCGCCGTTGAGTGGGTCAGAGCTTCTCCCGCGCAGACTGATTTGTTAAGTTTGTTTTTCCTAACGATTAATAAGCAAACCAAATCAATGACCATCAAGCAGCTGCGCGCCTTCCTCGCCGTGGCGCAGAGCCTGAGCTTCGCCCAGGCCTGCGAGCGGTTGCACCTGTCCCAGCCGGCCCTCTCCCTGGCGATCAAGAACCTGGAAGATTCCCTCGGTGGCCAGCTGCTGGTGCGCACCACCCGCAGCGTCGCCCTGACGCCCGAGGGCGAAACCCTGCTGCCCATCGCCCGGCGCCTGCTGGCGGACTGGGACAACGCTGAGGAGCTGCTGCGCCAGCACTTCACCCTGCAGCTGGGCAAGGTTTCCATCGCCGCCATGCCTTCCTTCGCCGGCAACTTGCTGCCGGCAGCCCTCAAGGCCTTTCGTGACCAGCACCCCAAGGTCAACGTGGCGGTGCATGACGTGATCAACGAGCAGGTGCTGGAGATGGTGCGCAACCGGCGGGTGGAACTGGGCATCGCCTTCGAGCCGGAGTCCCTCGACGGCCTGGATTTCCTGCCCTTCTATACCGACCGCTTCGTTGCCGTGGTACCCGCCGACTGCGAGCTGGCGCAGCGCGCCGAGATCGGCTGGACGGAGTTGCTGCAGGGCAACTTCATCACGCTGCAGCGCCCGTCGGCCGTGCGCCTGATGCTCGAACAAGTGCTCGCGCCGCAACACGGCCGCCTGCCGGTCGCCTTCGAGAGCCACCAGTTGGTGACCGTGGGCCGCATGGTGGCCCAGGGGCTGGGCGTCAGCGCCGTGCCCAGCCTGTGCATCCAGCAGATGGAGGAGCTCGGTGCCCGCTGCATTGCCTTGCATAGCCCGCAGGTGGAGCGCCGCGTGGGCCTCTTTCGGCTGGCCGAGCACCAGCTCTCCACCGCCGCCCAGGCCCTCAGCGACGTGCTGCTGAAGGCCCACGACTGGAGCCGCATGGACCTGCCCCGGCCCTGAGCCAGGGCCTATGCTGAATAGCAACCGGATGACCCACGTCTCGCCAGATGAGGATGCGCAGATGGATAAGCCACTGTGGACCCCCAGCCCGGTGCGGATCGCCGCCACCCGCATGGACGCCTTCCGCCGCCAGGTCTGCCAGCAACAGGGCCTGGACCTGCCCGACTACCCTGCCCTGCACGCCTGGAGCCTGGACCGCCGCGAGGCCTTCTGGCAGGCCATCGTCGAGTTCTTCGACATCCGCTTCAGCACGCCGCCCACGGCCGTGCTGGAAGAAAGCGCCGCGATGCCCAGCGCCCGCTGGTTCCCCGACGCCACCCTGAACTTCGCCGAGCACCTGCTGCGCCGCCGCGACGAGCAGCCGGCACTGGTCGCCATCGGCGAAGACGGCAGCCGCGTGCAATTGACCTATGCCGAGCTGGCCAACCATGTCGCCGGCCTGCAGCAGAGCCTGAAAGCCCTGGGCGTGGGCGTCGGCGATCGCGTTGCGGCCTTCATGCCCAATACTTGGCAAGCGGTGGCGGGCATGCTCGCCGCGACCAGTCTGGGCGCCACCTGGTCGTCCTGCTCGCCGGACTTCGGCACCCAGGGGGTGATCGACCGCTTCGGCCAGATCGAGCCGAGGGTGCTGATCGCTGCCGCCGGCTACCGCTACGCCGGCAAGAACCTGGACCTGACCGACAAGCTCAACGAAATCCTCGAACGCATGCCCTGGCTGGAACAGCTGGTGCTGGTCCCCTACTCCCGCCCTGAGGCACAGCCGACGGACTTAACCACGCGCGCCCGCGTCGCCCTGTGGAACGACTTCTACCAGCCCGGCGGCGAACCTGAATTCACCCCGGTGCCCTTCGACCAGCCGCTGTACATCCTCTACTCCAGCGGCACCACCGGGGTGCCCAAATGCATCGTCCACGGCGTTGGCGGCACCCTGCTGCAACACGTCAAGGAACACGGCCTGCACTGTGACCTGTCGGCCTCGGACACGCTGTTCTACTTCACCACCTGCGGTTGGATGATGTGGAATTGGCTGGTGTCCGGCCTGGCCCTGGGCGCCACCCTGGTGCTCTACGACGGTTCACCTTTCCACCCCGGCCCCGAACGCCTGATGGACCTGATCGACTACGAGGGCATCAGCATCTTCGGTGCCAGTGCCAAGTACCTGGCCGCCCTGGAGAAGGCTGGAATCAAACCGTGCCAGAGCCACCGCCTGGAGCGTCTGAAGGCGCTGCTTTCCACCGGTTCACCGCTGTCCCACGAGAGCTTCGAGTTCGTCTACCGCGACATCAAGGGCGAGCTGTGCCTGTCTTCCATTTCCGGCGGCACCGACATCGTTTCCTGCTTCGCCCTGGGCAACCCGGTGCTGCCGGTATGGCGCGGCGAACTGCAGTGCAAGGGCCTGGGCATGGACACGCAGGTGTGGAACGAGGACGGCAGACGGGTATTCGGCGAGAAAGGCGAGCTGGTCTGCGCCCGGCATTTCCCGTCGATGCCGGTGGGCTTCTGGAACGACCCGGACGGAGCGAGGTTCAGGGCGGCTTACTTCGAGACCTTCCCCGGCGTCTGGGCCCACGGCGATTACGCCGAGGAAACCGCGCACGGCGGCCTGGTGATCCACGGGCGCTCGGACGCCGTACTCAACCCCGGCGGCGTGCGCATCGGCACCGCCGAGATCTACCGCCAGGTGGAGAAGGTGGAAGAAGTGCTGGAATCCATCGCCATCGGCCAGGACTGGCAAGGCGATGTACGGGTGGTGCTGTTCGTTCGCCTGCGCGATGACGCGGTGCTGGACGATGCCCTGCGCGAGCGCATCCGCCAGGTGATCCGCACCAACACCACCTCGCGCCACGTGCCGGCGAAGATCATCGCCGTAACCGACATCCCCCGCACCCTGAGCGGCAAGATCGTCGAACTGGCGGTGCGCAATGTGGTGCATGGCAAGCCGGTGAAGAACACCGATGCCCTGGCCAACCCGCAGGCGTTGGAGTTGTATCGGGATCTTCCAGAGCTTCAGAGTTGAAGGGGCGGCCCGCGCATGCTCAAGGGGGTTGCCTTGTAGGGTGGGCTTTAGCCCACAGCTGACCTGCAATGGTGGGCTGAAGCCCACCCTACGGCCTGGCTCGATCTTGTGTGGGGGCGATTTCAATCGCTATGGCGCGTCCAGCGCCCCCTGAGAAATCGTGGACCTTGCCTTCGCTCCGGTCAGCGAATGAATTCGCCCCCACAGGAAAAGCGAGGTCCGAACCGGATTACAAGTAGGGCCGAATCACACCCAGCGCCCGCTCCACATAGGCCTCTTTCTCCCCTACCGGCGCCACGTAGTGCAGCACGGAAGCTGCGGCGTCTTCGCCGGCCAGCTTGGCGATCGCCCAGGCGGCCAGGTAGGGGGCGGACAGGCAGCCACCGGCGGTCGCGAGGTTGCCGCTGGCGAAGAAGGGCTGATCCAGCACCCGTACGCCGGCCTCGATCACCCAGGGCTTGGTGGTGAGGTCGGTACAGGCCGGCAGATTGTCGAGCAGGCCGAGTTTGGCCATGAGCAAGGCGCCGGAGCACTGGGAGCCGATCAGCTGGCGCTGCGGGTCCAGTTGCAGGCGGTCGAGGATGCTGCGGTCCTTGGCGATGTCGCGGGTCAGGATGCCGCTACCGAACAGCACCACGTCGGCGCTGTTGGCGAACTCCAGCGGTTGCTGGGCCTGGACCCGCACGCCGTTCATGGACGTCACCCAGTCGCTGGGCGAGGTGATCTCCGCCTGCCAGCCCTGCCCGCGCATGCGGTTGAGCAAGGCGGCGGCCACGAAGGAATCCAGTTCGTTGAAACCTTCGAATGTCAGTACGGCGATTCGCATCACGACCTCCCGGATCGCATGGGTGCATGCAGCGAATCTATGCGGGCCGCGAGACGGCTGCTATGTACAGACAGATTTAAATTTGGCCATACAGGTTGACCGGTAGTTGGTGGAAATCGGTCGTGCTTCTATCTGTGGGGGCGATTTCAATCGCTAAGGGCAGCGAAGCTGCCCCAAGGCACGGCCGAACCTGCGGTCCGGTCAGCGAATGAATTCGCCCCCACAACGAACTAACCCATCCGAGGCCCCGGCTCTTCTGGCGCGTCTTCTTCCAGGTCTTCCAGCTTCAACTCCAGGCCCCAGCCGGCGGAATCCGGGGTGGCGCTCGGGGCAGCTGCCGGTGCTGGCGACGCTGCGGCCGGTGCGGGCGTTGCAGCAGGGCCTTCGCGATAAAGCTTGAGTTTCAGGCGCAGGTTGTTGGCGGAGTCGGCGTTCTTGATCGCCTCTTCTTCCGGAATGGCACCTTCCACCACCAGGTCGAACAGCGCCTGGTCGAACGTCTGCATGCCCAGGCCGCGGGACTTTTCCATGATCTCCTTGATGGAGTGGAATTCACCGCGCTTGATCAGGTCGCTGATGGTCGACGTGCCCAACAGCACCTCCACCGCCGCTCGGCGCTTGCCGTCCTGGGTGCGTACCAGGCGCTGGGAAACGAAGGCCTTGAGGTTGTTGCCCAGGTCGTTGAGCAGTTGCGGACGACGCTCTTCAGGGAAGAAGTTGATGATGCGGTCCAGCGCCTGGTTGGCGTTGTTGGCGTGCAGGGTGGAAATGGCCAGGTGGCCGGTGTCGGCGAAGGCCAGCGCATGTTCCATGGTCTCGCGGTCGCGAATCTCGCCGATCAGGATTACGTCCGGCGCCTGGCGTAGGGTGTTCTTCAGCGCGGCGTGGAAGCTGCGGGTGTCCACCCCCACCTCGCGTTGGTTGATGATGGACTTCTTGTGCCGGTGCACGTATTCCACCGGGTCTTCGATGGTGATGATGTGGCCGCCGGTGTTGCGGTTGCGGTAGTCGATCAGCGCCGCCAGCGAGGTGGACTTACCAGAGCCGGTTCCGCCGACGAAGAGCACCAGGCCGCGCTTTTCCATCACCATCTTGAGCAGCACTTCGGGCAGCTTGAGGTCTTCGAAGCGCGGGATATCCAGCTTGATGTTCCGCGCGACGATGGACACCTCGTTGCGCTGGCGGAAGATGTTGATACGGAAGCGGCCGATGTTCGGCAGCGAGATGGCCAGGTTCATCTCCAGTTCGCGGTCGAACTCGGCACGCTGCTCGGCGTCCATGATCGACTCGGCGATCCTGGCCACGTCGCCGGCCTTCAGTGGTTCGTTGCTGAGCGGCCGCAACAGGCCGTTGAACTTGGCGCAGGGCGGCGCGCCCGTGGACAGGTAGAGGTCGGAGCCATCCTGGGTAGCCAGGATCTTGAGCATCGCAGAGAGGTCCATCGAAGGTGCACATCCCGTGTCAGGTGAAGGCATCCGCTTGGCGGATCACCGGTGCCCAACTGTATGGCGGCTGCCCGTACTGGCACAATGAACCGCTCCACAGTCCAAGAGGAATTCCCATGGCCAAGGCCCTTGCCCGCCATATTCTGGTCAAGACCGAGGCGGAAGCCGAACAATTGAAGAAGCGCCTGGACAAGGGCGAAGACTTCGCGGTCCTGGCCAAGAAGCACTCCATCTGCCCGTCTGGCAAGCGCGGCGGCGACCTGGGCGAAGTGCGCCCTGGCCAGATGGTGCGAGTGATCGATCAGGTAATTTTCAAGAAGCCCGTGCGCGTCATCCATGGCCCGGTGAAAAGCCAGTTCGGCTATCACCTGGTGCAGGTGTTCTTCAGGGAGTGAGGGGCATCTGGCGAGAATGGGCACCGTCCGTGGCGCAGAGCCTATTCTCGCGCCGGAATGTGAAGGCCTTATTGCAGCGCCTTCACTCCGTGCCCCGACGCCATCATTGCAGTGTTTCGCGAGCGCACGTACGCGAGATATCGGTGAGGACCGTCAATTCGTCTTCGGTCGGCTTCCGGCCTTCGGTCACGCTCACCAGCTGCTGCGAGGTGAAGGCCTCCTGCATCATGCCGTTGGAGCAGTTGCAGTAGGCGACGGCCTTGTCCTGCGGAACCTGCCTGGCCGCGCTGGCAACGCATTCCTGGGTGAACTTCTCGCCACCACCTTGCGGCCACTCCCCCGCCACCGCTGCGAAGGTGCAGGCCTGCAAGGTCAGTGCAACGAAAATCAGAGCTCTCTTCACGTGCCTTCTCCTTCTGGTCCGGAAGGCACATTTTTGCCCCAGCCCAGGCCCGCCACGCAATAGCTGGAACCGACAAGAAATTGAGCCTCAGGTCTGAACATCATCCTGATCGGGTGTGCCCGGTAGCAGATGGGGCGCTTCCACGCGCTCCTGCAGCCTGATCGCGAAGGCCAGCGCAGCCGCCTTGTCGCGGAAGGAAACCTTCATGCCGAAGACCTCCACCTGCCACTCTTCCCTGTCGCTGCGGCTGACCTGCTGGATTGCGATGTCCATGGATACTCCGACTGGTCCACGGCGGAACGGCAGAAAGAAAAAAGGCCAACTGATCAGGTTGGCCTGCATCGCGTAGCGTGGGCAGCGCGATCGAGAGTCAAAGTGCCGTGGAAGCCAGGTCAGGCTAGCGCTGGTTCTTGACGGTTTCGTGATAGCGCCGTGTACAGGCCAGAGCGGGTATTCCGCACCTTCGCAGCCTCTGCAGACCGCGCTACCAGCTGACCAGGAACATCGCCTTGGCCAGGAACAGAATGCCAAGCATCTGAACCAGCACGCTGAGGTGGATCAGACGGGAGCGGGCCGGCGTCATGCGCCCACTGCGCATCAGCAAAACGACCAACAGGAAGTGCCCGAGGATGCTCAGTGCCAGGCAGATCTTCAGCACCAGCAAGGTGCCGAAACTGCTGGAGAAAGGGTCCTGCAGCACAGCTCGGTAATGCCAGGCCAGCGCCAGGCCGGCGCCGAAGAGTATGAGGATGACCCAGTGCATGACACGCCGGGCGCGCTGCCCCAGGGCCCTGGACAGCTGTTCACGAGGCCCCGCCTCCAGACTGCGGGCCGCCCGGCTGAGGATCATGACCTCGAAGAACACCCCGCCTATGAAAAAAGCCGCTGCCGTGAGATGCGCGAATTTGTGCAGTAGATAGAGCATGTCACTTCCCCCTCGTCCTTAATGGGTGTTCATCATGCTCATCGTGGCGAGGCGCATCGTGATGGGGATCAATTCCCCCTCGGGCATGAATCCCCCATAGACGCCGAGACCCTATTCCCGTTCGAAGGGTGTCGGCGAACTAGCACGCCCTTTCGTCCCACAGCCGCCGAAGGTTCACCCCAGCCCTGGGCAAAACCGCTACAATCGCGCCTTTTTTGCGCGCGAGCGCCCCCAAGCTCAGGATTCCATCGTGATCTCTACCGCCAACATCACCATGCAGTTCGGCCCCAAGCCGCTGTTCGAGAACGTTTCCGTCAAGTTCGGCAACGGCAACCGCTACGGCCTGATCGGTGCCAACGGCTGCGGCAAGTCGACCTTCATGAAGATCCTCGGCAGCGATCTGGAGCCTTCTGGCGGCCAGGTGATGCTGGAACCCAACGTGCGCCTCGGCAAGCTGCGCCAGGATCAGTTCGCGTACGAAGAATTCAGCGTGATCGACACCGTGATCATGGGCCATGCCGAGCTGTGGCGAGTCAAGGCCGAACGTGACCGCATCTATTCGCTGCCTGAAATGAGCGAGGACGACGGCATGGCCGTGGCCGAGCTGGAGACCGAGTTCGCCGAGATGGACGGCTACACCGCCGAATCCCGCGCCGGCGAGCTGCTGCTTGGCCTCGGTATTCCGCTCAGCCAGCATTTCGGTCCGATGAGCGAAGTCGCTCCCGGCTGGAAGCTGCGCGTGTTGCTGGCCCAGGCGCTGTTCTCGGACCCGGATGTGCTGCTGCTGGACGAGCCGACCAACCACCTGGACATCAACACCATCCGCTGGCTGGAAAACATCCTCACGGCGCGTAACAGCACCATGATCATCATTTCCCACGACCGCCACTTCCTGAACAGCGTGTGCACCCACATGGCGGACCTGGATTACGGCGAGCTGCGTCTGTTCCCGGGCAACTACGACGAGTACATGACCGCCGCGACCCAGTCCCGCGAGCAACTCCTGGCCGACAACGCCAAGAAGAAAGCGCAGATCGCTGAGCTGCAGACCTTCGTCAGCCGATTCTCCGCCAACGCCTCGAAAGCCAAGCAGGCCACCTCGCGCGCCAAGCAGATCGACAAGATCCAACTGGCCGAGGTCAAGCCGTCCAGCCGCGTCAGCCCCTTCATCCGCTTCGACCAGCACAAGAAGCTGCACCGCCAGGCGGTGACCGTGGAGAAGCTGGCCAAGGGCTTCGAGGGCAAGCAACTGTTCAAGGGCCTGGACCTGCAGATCGAGGCTGGCGAGCGCGTCGCCATCATCGGCCCGAACGGCATCGGCAAGACCACCCTGCTGCGTACCCTGGTCGGTGAGATGAACCCGGACGCCGGTAGCGTGAAGTGGACCGAAAGCGCGGACCTCGGCTACTACGCCCAGGACCACGCCCATGACTTCGAAGACGACATCACCCTGTTCGACTGGATGGGCCAGTGGACCCAGGGTGGCGAGCAGCTGGTGCGCGGCACCCTTGGCCGCATGCTGTTCTCCAACGACGAGATCCTCAAGTCGGTGAAGGTGATTTCCGGTGGTGAGCAAGGCCGCATGCTGTTCGGCAAGCTGATCCTGAAGAAGCCCAACGTGCTGGTGATGGACGAACCCACCAACCACCTGGACATGGAATCCATCGAGGCGCTCAACCTGGCGCTGGAGAACTACCCGGGCACCCTGATCTTCGTCAGCCACGACCGTGAGTTCGTCGGTTCCCTGGCCACCCGCATCATCGAGCTGGACGAGAACGGCGTGACCGACTTCAGCGGCACCTATGACGATTACCTGCGTAGCCAGGGTGTGATTGTCTGATCGGAACCGCCCGGTGCGGTATCGCGTCATTTGTGGGGGCGAATTCATTCGCTAAGGGGTGCGAAGCGCCCCCTTGAGGTACAGACGGCCGAACCTTCGGTCCGGTCAGCGAATAAATTCGCCCCCACAGGTAAAGCAGACCATGCCTCTTGAGATTGATCGCTCGCTGTAAACGACAAAGCCCCGCAATTGCGGGGCTTTGTGTTTTCCGGCGTACCGAATCAGGCAGTGGCGAACAGCTCGCCAATCTGCTGCTTGGCCGCGCTGATGGCATTGGCGCGGGGCTCTTCGCCGTAGGCCAGGCCTTCGGCACGGACGACTTCGATGTCGGTCACGCCGAGGAAGTTCAGCACCAGCTTCAGGTAATCCTCATGGGCCTGGCCGGTCACCTGGCCGGTGTGGATACCGCCTGCGGTGTTGACGATCACCACCTTCTTGCCACCCGCCAGGCCTTCCGGGCCGTTCTCGGTGTAACGGAAGGTCTTGCCGGCAACGGCGATGCGGTCGATCCAGGCCTTCAGTTGGCTCGGGACGCTGAAGTTGTACATCGGCGCGCCGATGACGACCGCGTCGGCGGCGAGGAACTCGTTCAGGGTGGTTTCACCCAGTTCGGCTTCGTGCTTCTGGGCGGCGTCGCGCAGGTCAGCCGGAGTACCGCCGGCAACCAGGCTCAGGGCGGACAGGTGGCTGATGGCATCGCTTGCCAGGTCGCGGTAGGTGATCTGGGCGGTCGGCTCGGCGGCTTTCCAGGCGGCGACCACGTCGCGGCTCAGTTGGCGGGAGGCGGAGGCGTCGCCGAGGATGCTGGAGTCGAGGTGCAGGAGTTTCATGGTTGGTTACCCTCAGTTGGGCGACCGGCGACGGCCGATCGGATTGGGGGTAATCCTATCCATGTCGATAAAAGCTGATTAGACGGCGATTTCGTGATTCAGCGTCTCACTCATGGGACAAAAATTTCTGCGTAGGGTGGATCACGCTTCACCGATCCACCATTGGAGGCGTGATCTAGCCCCAATGGTGGATAGAAAAAGCGCGCCGCTATGCGTCAGACCCCGCCCAGGTAATCCATCTTGCCCACGTCCACGCCGTTGTGGCGGAGGATGGCGTAGGCCGCGGTGACGTGGAAATAGAAGTTCGGCATGGCGAAACCGAGCAGGTAGTCGCGACCGCTGAAGCTGATTTCACCGCTGCGCATCTTCAGCACCACGGTGCGGGTTTCACTGCCTTCCAGCTTGGCGGCGTCGATGCCCTTGATGAAATCCAGGGTCTTGGCAATACGCGCCTGCAATTCGTCGAAGGTGTTTTCGGTGTCTTGCCAGCTCGGCACTTCGACGCCGGCCAGACGGGCCGCGCAACCCTTGGCCATGTCGCTGGCGATCTGGACCTGGCGGGCAAGGGGATACATGTCAGGCGCCAGGCGCGAATCGATGAACACCTTGGGGTCGATGCTGCGCACCTGGGCGTTGGCTTCGCCCTTTTTCAGCAGGTTGGAAAGGTTGCCGAGCATGCGCGTCAGGACCGGGATGGACGCCTCGTACATGGACAAGGACATGGTGATCGCTCCGTTTTCGGGTGGATGGGAAAGGCTCAGGTATAGCCCCTGACCGGCCACCCGGCAATGCGCGTGAATGCCGGGCCGCACCCTCCCCGCGCGACTTCGTTCCATCCGCGGGACGCCTCCGGCGCGGTCAGCGGAACGGGTCCTGGGGATCTTCCAGGGTCCGGCTGAAAAAGCGCACCGCCTCGTCGTTCAGCTCCTCATGGATCGCCGCCCGGTCGACGCCTTCGGCATCCTGGCAAACGTGTGGCGCCACGGCATCCAGCGCTCGCGGGCAGGGTGCCATGAAGACGAAGTGCCCCGCTCCGGGCAGCAGGCGGAAATCCGGCGGACTGGGCAGGCGCCGCACCAGCGCGCCGGCGTTCTGTTCCAGTTGCAGGATGCGGTCATCGTCCCCGCTGTAGATCAGCACCGGAACCTTTACCGGCTCCAGCCCCTTGCGATCGAACATCAGCCCCAGCGGCGCCATCAGCATCACCGAACCCACCCGGGGATCGGCGAAGGCCGAAAGGTCGTCCCGGTCGACGATCAACTTGCCGCCGCGACTACAGGCATCCCGGTCATCTGGCCATTGCCGGCAGTAGTCATGCAGCCGTTCCGGGGTGGGCTGGGCGCCTGCCAATATCAGGGCCGACTCACCACCGGCGGAGTAGCCGATCACGCCCACCCGCTCGGTATCCAGCCCGCCGGCCAGCAGATCATCGGACGCCGCCGCATCAATGGCGGCGGACAACTGCAACGGACGGCCGTAGAGGTTGCTGAAGGTCCCGGCGCGGCTCTGGTCCTGGTAGTTGTCGCCGGTGTGCTGCACGGCCAGCACGACAAAACCGGCCCTGGCCAGGGCGGTCGCCAGGTCATGGTGGGCCAGCGGCGAGCCGCCGTTGCCGTGGGAGATCAGTACCAAGGGGAAATGCCCGTCCGCCATGGGCGCATCGTCGCCGGCTTCCACGTGATAGAGGTCGACATCCGTGCTGCGTGGCTTGCCCTGCGCGGGGTAGAAGGCCACCGCGCTCAAGCGCTGGCCTTCGTCCAGCGGGTCGGCCAGTTCCAGGCGGTGCATGCCGACAGCCGGGGCGCCGAACGCCACCAGCGGGACAAGAAGAGCCAGGATTGCTGAAAGACGAACCAACATGGTGCTCACCTTCCGTACCGGGAACCGCTGTCAGGCATACCTGCCGGCGTGCACGCCGTCCCTCGCTCACCGAGTAGGCGAGCCTCGCTGTCGATTGCGGGTATAGCGCCACGGATCGATGACCAGCATAGGCAGGCCCCACGGCCCGGTCGACTGATTCCCGGCGCATCGTACCGCCAGCGAAAACGATGGCTGCCGAACAGGCTCCGGTGCGATAGTTCGTACCCCACACGGAACAATCCAGCCATGCAGGATCTCAACGACCTTTTCTACTTCGCCAAGGTGGTGGAGCACGGTGGCTTCTCGGCGGCCGCGCGTTTGCTCGGGGTGCCGAAATCTCGCCTTTCCCGGCGCATCGCGGAGCTGGAAACCCGCCTGGACGCCCGCCTGCTGCAGCGCACGACCCGCAAGATGGCGCTGACCGACGTCGGCGAGCGCTTCCTGCGCCATTGCCAGGCCATGCTGCTGGAGGCCGAACAGGCCGAGGAAGTGGTCGCCAGCCTCACGGTCGAGCCACGGGGCCGTCTGCGGGTGTCCTGCCCAACGGAACTCGCGCACGCGATGCTGAGGCCGATGATCACCGACTTCCTCCAGCAATACCCCCTCGTGCAGCTGGACATGATCCTGACCAACCGCCGGGTGGACTTGCGCGAGGAAGGGGTAGACGTGGCGCTACGGGTTCGCGAGGAAGGCGATGAAGACCCGACCCTGATCGCCCGCGTCCTGAGGCCGGCGCAGGCATTCCTGGTCGCCGCCCCCAGCCTGGTTGAGGGCCGGAGCATCCTCACACCCGACGACCTCCAGTTGTTGCCGGCCCTTGGCGGCCTGGAAGCCGACCGACGCATCCATCACGACCTGCGGGACGCCCAGGGCAATCGCCGGGAGGTGGTGCTGGAGGCGCGCCTGGGCATCGAGGATTTCGATGTGCGCAAGCACGCGGTACTGGCGGGCCTCGGCTTCAGCATGTTGCCGCAGATGAACTGCGAGGCCGAACTGCGCGACGGCAGCATGGTACGTCTGTTGCCGGACTGGCATCTGCCGGGTGGCAACCTACAGGCGGTCTACACCCACAGACGTGGCTTGCTGCCTGCGGTTCGCGCCTGGATCGAACACCTCGCGGAAGCCTTCTCCCGCCATCAGGGAACGGTGATCTGAACGCTGCCAAGCAAGACAACCATTAGCCAGCTTCCTTTGCCGCAGGGAGTCAGGGATGATGGACGGCATCCACGCCCGTCTCCCCGATTCCAGGTTCTGCCATGAGCACGCCACGGCTGCCCGCGTCCTCCAATACCCTGCAGATCATCACCGTCGTCTTTTTCACCTTCATCAGTTTCTTCTGCGTCGGCCTGCCTATCGCGGTGCTGCCCGGCTACGTGCACGACGACATGGGCTACGGCTCGGTGATGGCGGGGATCGTCATCAGTACCCAGTACCTTGCCACCCTCCTCTCCCGCCCCATGTCCGGAAGCCTGGCCGACCGGCTAGGCGCCAAGCGCGCGGTGATGTATGGCATGGCCTGCTGCGGCCTGTCCGGGGTGTTGACCTTCCTGTCCACCTCCCTGGCGCAATTCCCCATGACGAGCCTTGCGCTGCTGCTGGGCGGGCGCGTGCTGCTGGGTATCGGCCAGGGGCTGGTGGGCACCGGTTCCATCAGTTGGGGCGTGGGCCTGGTGGGCGCGGAGAACATGGCGCGGGTCATCTCGTTCAACGGCATCGCCTCCTACGGCGCCGTGGCGATCGGCGCGCCCCTGGGTGTGGTGATGGTGGATTCACTGGGCCTGTGGAGCATCGGCGGGCTGATCGCCCTGCTTTGCGCCATCGCCCTCCTGCTGGCCTGGCCGAAGCGCCCCTCGCCTATCGTCCATGGTGAGCGATTGCCCTTCAGCAACGTGTTCCTGCGCATCGCCCCCAACGGCACGGCGCTGGCCTTGGGTTCCATCGGCTTTGGGACCCTGGCCACCTTCATCACCCTCTACTACGCCAGTGTCGGGTGGGAAGGCGCCGCCTACTGCCTCACCGCGTTCGGCTGCGCCTTCATCGGTGCGCGGCTGTTGTTCGTGGGCACCATCAAGCACCTGGGCGGCTACCGGGTGGCCATTGTCTGCCTGGCCGTGGAGAGCCTCGGCCTGTTCCTGCTGTGGGCCGCCACCTCACCCTGGCTGGCCCTGGCCGGCGCGGCCCTCACGGGCTTCGGCCTGTCGCTGGTCTACCCTGCCCTGGGCGTCGAGGCGGTCACACGCATTCCAGCCGCCAGCCGTAGTTCGGCGCTGGGCGCCTACGCGGTATTCTTCGACCTCGCCCTGGGCATCGCCGGGCCATTGATGGGCGCCATCGCCGGTGGCGCGGGCTTTGCCGCCATCTTCCTGGTCGCTGCCCTGATGGCGCTGACCGGCATGCTGCTCAGCCTGTGGCTGCTGCGCGGCGAAACCCGAACCTGACGGAACAGGAGCCCCCATGACCCCCGACCAAGTCGCTGCCTTCTGCCTGCAACTGCCCGGCGCCCGGGAAGACCTCAAATGGGGCAGCAACCGGGTGTTCTCCATCGCCGGCAACAAGATGTTCGCCATCCTCGACTTCCTGGGGGATGGCCTGACTTTCAAGGTCGACAAGGACCTCTTCCTCGGTTACGTCGACCGCCCTGGCATCAGCCCTGCCCCCTACCTGGCCCGCGCCCACTGGATCGCGATGCAACGGCCCTACCCCATGGGCGACGAGGAGCTGCGTGATCTGATCACCCGCTCCCACCAGCTGGTGGTGGCGCGCCTGCCGAAGGTCCGGCAGGTGGGGCTACGCCTCGACTGAATCCCCCAACGACAAGGAAAGTCTCATGTCCATTCGCTCCTTCGCCCTGGTCGCCCTGGTCCTGTTCGGTGGCTACACCCTCTGGGTCATGGCCATCAGCGAACAGCCCCTGCTGGAGTTCGGCGCACAGTTGATGAGCCGCGCCGATACGGCCCAGGTCGTGATCGACCTCTACCTCGCCTGTGCGCTGATCGGCATCTGGATGTACCGGGACAACCGTCGCCAGGGCCGCAGCCTGGCCTACTTGCTACCCTTCTACGTGCTGACCGCGGTGTTCGCCTCCATCGGGCCGCTGCTCTATCTGGTCATGCGCAAACCCCAGCGCCAGGAAGCCTGAAGCGATGAGAACCACCGCCCTCTGGACCCATCTGTGGAACAACCGGGCGCCCACCCAGGGCCTGGAAGACTTCCGCCTTGAGGGACGCCGTGCGGACAGCGGAATGCTGGCCTTCGACGACGACGGCAAGTCCTATCGTCTGAATTACAGCGTGGAGTACGAGAAAGGCTGGGAGCCCCGGGGTTTCAACGCCACGGTGCGTGACGGACGTGGCAGCCGCAACCTGACCCTGCGCCGGGATGGCCTGCACTGGTTTGATGGCAACGGCCAGAAGCTGCCGGAGCTGTCCGGCAGCCTCGACCTGGACCTCTGGCCCACGCCCTTCACCAACAGCCCGAGCATCTGGCGGCTGTTCCTCAACCCCGGCGAGCGGCGGGAGATCGAGACGGTCTTCGTCGAAGCCCCGCAACTGACCGTACGGCGCATGCGCCAGGCCTACACCCGCCTCGACCAGACCCATTACCTCTACCAGAACCTCGACGGCAGTGGCTTCGAGGCGGTGTTGACGCTGGATGAGGACGGCCTGGTGAATCGCTATCCGCTGTTCTTTCAGCGGTTGTGATCTGCCGCAGACATTGCTGTGGGGGCGAATTCATTCGCTAAGGGCAGCGCAGCTGCCCCGAACGCCCCAAGGGCAGACCTGCGGTCTGCTTAGCGATTGAAATCGCCCCCACAGGTGACCTGCCCTGTGAATGACCTCACGCCGGCGCGGTCTCCAGCCGGTGAATCGGCTTCCAGCGGCGCAGCTGCTGGTAGAGGGTCGGCACCACGAAGAGGGTGAAGAAAGTGCCCACCAGCAGGCCGCCGACGATCACCATGCCGATCTGCTGCCGGCTTTCCGCGCCGGCACCGCTGGCGATGGCCAGGGGCACCGAGCCCAGCACCATCGCGCCGGTGGTCATCAGGATTGGCCGCAGGCGCTTCACCGAGGCTTCCATCACCGCTTCGTGCAGGTCCACGCCCTGGCGCAGGAGCTGGTTGGCGAACTCGACGATGAGGATGCCGTGCTTGGTGATCAGGCCGATGAGGGTGACCATCCCCACCTGCGAGTAGATGTTCAGGGTGCCGCCGAAAATGGTCAGCGCAAGCAGCGCACCGGCCATGGAGAGCGGCACGCTGAAGAGGATGATCAGCGGGTCGATGAAGCTCTCGAACTGCGCCGCCAGCACCAGGTAGATGAACACCAGTGCCAGGGCGAAAATCAGCGCCACGCCGCTGCTGGAGTCCTTGAAGTCCCGCGAGGTGCCGGTGTAGTCGAACTGGGTATCCGGCGGGAACACCGCGCGAGCCGCTTCCTCCAGATAATCCAACGCCTCACCGAGGGTGTAGCCGGAGCCGACGTTGGCGGTGACGGTTACCGCGCGCAGCTGGTTGAAGTGGTTGAGTTCGCGGGGTGCCACGGTTTCCCGTACGTCGATCAGGTTGGCCAGTTGCACCATGCTGTCGTTGCGGCCGCGCACGTAGACGCGGTTGAGGTCGTCAGGATTGCTGCGGTCGACGTTGGCCAGTTGCACCAGCACGTCGTACTGCTCGCCGTTCTGCTTGAAGCGGGTCACCTGGCGGCTGCCGAACAGGCTTTCCAGGCTGCGACCGATGGCGGCCACATCGGTACCCACGGCCACTGCCTGCTCGCGGTTGACCGTGACCTTGAGTTGCGGCGAGTTGAGCTTGAGGTCGCTGTCCAGGCTCTCCAGCCCCGGGTAGTCGCGCACCCGCTCCATCAGCTGGTCGACGTAGGTCTGCAGCTCGCTGTACTCCAGCGAGGAGCGGATCACGAAGTTCACCGGCTGGTTGCGGGCGCTCTGTCCCAGGGGTGGCCGGTTGATGGGGAAGGCACGCACGCCGGGGATGTCGCGCAGCTTGGGTAATAGCTCGTCGCGAATCTCGAACTGGCTGCGCCCACGCGAGTCCCAGTCCTCCAGCTTGAGGAATGACAGCCCCTGGGCCACGGTCGGGAAACCCACCACCACCATGTAGCGGTTGGCTTCGGGGATCGACTGGTAGGCCTCTTCCAGCATCTTCGCGTAGCGGCTGGTGTATTCGATGGTGGCGCCGTCGGGGCCATTGATGGAGCCGACGATGGTGCCGGTGTCTTCGGTGGGCGCCAGCTCACTGCGCAGGCCGCTGAACAGCACCAGGCAGAGCACGAGGATGCCCGCCAGCAGCAGGATGATCAGCATCCAGACCCGCAGCACCCGCTCCAGCAGGTGGCGGTAGCTGTAGGTCAGCGCGTGGAGGAAGGATTCCACCAGGTTGTAGAAGCGCCCGTGCTGCTGCGCCGCGTGGGGCTTGAGCAACCGGCCGCACATCATCGGCGACAGCGTCAGGGCGACGAAGCCGGACACCAGCACCGCGCCGGCGAGCGTCCAGGAGAACTCCGTGAAGAGTTTGCCCGACGTGCCCTGCATGAAGCCGATGGGCGCATAGACCGCCGCCAGGGTGAGGGTCATGGCGATCACCGCGAAGGCGATCTCGCGACTGCCCTTGTAGGCCGCCTGGATCGGCGACATGCCCTCCTCGATGTGCCGGTGGATGTTCTCCAGCACCACGATGGCGTCGTCCACCACCAGGCCGATGGCGAGCACCATGGCCAGCAACGTCAGGGTGTTGATGGAGAAGCCCAGCAGCACCATCAGGCTGAAGGCGCCAATCAGCGAGACCGGGATGGTGACCAGGGGAATCAGGGTGGCGCGCAGGGAGCGCAGGAACAGGAAGATGATCAGGATGACCAGCACCACCGCTTCCCAGATGGTGGTGTAGACGTTGTCGATGGACTCGCGGATGAACAACGAGTTGTCGTTGGCGATGGTCATTTTCATGCCGTCGGGCAGCAACGCACGGACTTCCGGCAGCGCGGCATCGAGCCCGTCGGAAATCTCCAGCGGGTTGGCCGTGGCCTGCTTGACCAGTCCCAGGGACACTGCCGCGCGTCCGTTGAAGCGCACGATGCTGCGCTCGTCCGCCGCGCCCACTTCGGCGTGGCCGACATCGGCCAGGCGCAGCAGGTAGCCGCGCTGGTCGTTGAGGATCAGGTCGTTGAATTCCTCCGGGGTACGCAGGTCGGTTTCCGACAGCACGCTGAACTCGCGCTGCACCGACTCGATGCGGCCGGCGGGAATCTCCACGTTCTGCCGGCGCAGGGCATCTTCCACGTCCTGCACCGTGAGGTCGTGGGCGGCGAGTTTTTCCGGGTCCAGCCAGATGCGCATGGCGAAACGCCGGGCACCCCGGATCTGCACCTCAGAGACACCCGGGATGGTCTGCAGGCGGTCCCGTATCACCCGCTCCAGTACGTCGGTGATCTCCATCGCCGAGTGCTGCTCGCTGTAGAAGGCGATCCAGATCACCGGCTGGGCGTCGGCCTCGACCTTCTGCACGATGGGTTCATTGATCTCGTCCGGCAGCAGGCCACGCACGCGGCCCAGGCGGTCGCGCACGTCGTTGGCCGCTTCGTCGGCGTTGGTGCCGAGGCGGAACTGGGCGGTGATCTGGGTGTTTTCCGAACGGCTGATGGAGGCGACGAAGTCCAGGCCCTCGATGCCGGACAATACGTCCTCGATGGGCTGGGCCACCTGGGATTCCATGATCTCCGGGCTGGCGCCGGGGTAGATCACGTTGACGGTAACGATGGGCACGTCGATGTTGGGGTATTCCCGCACCGCCAGCCGCTGGTAGGCCAGCAAGCCGAGCAGGACCAGGATCAGTGACAGGACGGTGGCGAATACCGGCCTGCGGATGCACACATCTGAGAGGGTCATACGCCACCCCGCGCTACGGTGCGGACCTCCAGCCCTGGGCTGACTTTCTGCCAGCCCGCGGTAATGACCTGCTCGTCGCCCTGCAGGCCTTCACGGACCTCGGCCTTGCCGCGCAGGCGCTGGCCGATCTTGATGGGGCGCCGCTCCACCTTGCCGTCCACCACCAGGTTGACGAACAACTGGTGTCCCAGGGGCATTACGGCTTCCTCGGGGATCAGCAAGGCTTGCGGGCGCTCGGCGAGGATCACCGACACCTTCACGAATTGGCCGGGCTTGAGGCGGTGGTCCTGGTTGGGGATCTGCGCGCGAATCGCCTGGCTGCGGCCGACCTCATCCAGGCGTGGATTGAGGGCGATGATCGCGCCCCGGAAGCGTTCGCCCGGGTAAGCGTCCAGGCTCAGCTCCACCGCCTGGCCGATGTTCACCTGGCTCACCGCCTTCTGCGGCACGCGGAAATCCACCTTGAGTGGGTCCAGCACCTCCAGGTTGACCATGTCCTGGCCGGCGCTGAGGTAGTCGCCGACGCTTACCAGACGCAGGCCGAGGGTGCCGTCGTAGGGGGCGCGGATCTGGGTCTTGTCGAGGCGCGCCTGGGCCAGCGCCAGGCTGGCGCGGGCGGCCTGTTCCTGGGACAGGGATTCGTCCTGGGCCTGGGCATTGCTGGCGCCGCGAGCGAACAGCATCTTCGCCCGCTGGTAGCTCTTCTCCGCCAGGTCCAGGTTGGCCCGTGCCTGCGCCAGCTCGGCGCGGGCGATGGCGTCGTCCAGGCTGATGAGCAAGTCGCCGCCCTTGACCGCCTGGCCTTCCTGGAAATGCAGGGTGGCCACCCTGCCCTCCACTTCCGGGCGGATCATCACCGACTCGTCCGAGCGCAGGGACCCGAAGGTCACCAGCTCGTCGCGCACCAGCGCCCGTTGCGGTTCGGCCACTTCCACCAGAGGCGCCTCCTGGGCCATGGCGGACAACGAGGCAAGCGCCCCGAACAACAGCCAAACACTGCGACGGACCTTCATCTGGAGCCTCTGGGACGATTCGGAAGGA
This sequence comes from Pseudomonas sp. BN411, assembly GCF_029871235.1. Classification (GTDB taxonomy): domain Bacteria; phylum Pseudomonadota; class Gammaproteobacteria; order Pseudomonadales; family Pseudomonadaceae; genus Metapseudomonas. Next base: position 16,427 of record NZ_SSOM01000081.1, on the reverse strand, counting down.
AAGGAGCCTGCCGACTATATCGGCAGGCTCGCCAGTGGCATTACAGAGATAATGCCACTCTGTGCCGCATTGTTTCGCCTTACTGACGCATGCCCCGTCCGCTCACCAATAGACGGATGCAGGCGGTGTAGAGGATGACCATGGTCAGCAGCATCAGGGCGATGGCGACACCAATGTTGATGTCGGAAACGCCGAGGATGCCGTAACGGAAGGCGTTGACCATGTGCAGGATGGGGTTGCCCAGGGACACCGCCTGCCAGAACGGCGGCAGCAGGTTGATCGAGTAGAACACGCCGCCCAGGTAGGTCAGCGGGGTCAGCACGAAGGTCGGGATGATCGAGATATCGTCGAAGTTGCGTGCGTAGACGGCGTTGATGAAGCCACCCAGGGAGAAGATGGTGGCAGTCAGCAGCACCACCAGCGCGGTCACCCCGATGTGGTGCACCTGGAGCTTGGTGAAGAACAGCGACAGGAAAGTCACGATCACCCCCACCGCCAACCCGCGCAGCACGCCACCGATGGTGTAGCCGAGGAGGATGGTGTGCGCCGACACCGGCGATACCAGGAGCTCCTCCACCGAACGCTGGAACTTGCTGCCGAAGAAGCTCGACACCACGTTGCTGTAGGAGTTGGTGATCACCGACATCATGATCAGGCCGGGGACGATGTAGTCCATGTAGCTGAAGCCGCCCATGTCGCCGATCTGCCGGCCGATCAGGTTGCCGAAGATGACGAAGTACAGCGCCATGGTGATGGCCGGGGGCAGCAGGGTCTGCGGCCAGATCCGCATGAAACGGCGGACTTCACGGGTGACGATGGTATTGAGGGCGACCAGGTTGGCGGAGAGTTCCGAACTCATACGGCCACCTTCGCCAGGTTTTTCTCCACCAGGGACACGAACAGCTCCTCGAGGCGATTGGACTTGTTACGCATGCTCAGCACGTCGATGTTCAGGGCGGCGAGCTGGCGGAACAGCTCGGTCAGGCCCTGGCTCTTCTCCACCTGCACTTCCAGGGTGTGGTCATCCACCAGTTCGGCCGGGTAGCCGTTGAGCTGCGGCACCACTTCCAGGGGCTCCTTGAGATCGAGCAGGAAGGTTTCCTTGTGCAGCTTCTTCAGCAGCTCCTTCATGCTGGTGTTCTCGACGATCCGACCGTGGTCGATGATGCCGATGTTGCGGCAGAGCTGCTCGGCCTCTTCCAGGTAGTGCGTCGTCAGGATGATAGTGATGCCCTGCTCGTTGAGCTCGGTGAGGAAGCTCCACATGGAACGGCGCAGCTCGATGTCCACGCCTGCGGTGGGTTCGTCGAGGATCAGCAGGCGCGGTTGGTGGATCAGCGCGCGGGCGATCATCAGGCGGCGCTTCATGCCACCGGACAGCTCGCGGGATGCCGAATTGCGCTTCTCCCACAGGCCGAGCTGGTTCAGGTACTGCTCGGCGCGCTCCTTGGCGACCTTCGCCGGAATGCCGTAGTAACCCGCCTGGGTCACGACGATGTCGAAGACCTTCTCGAACTGGTTGAAGTTGAACTCCTGGGGCACCACGCCCAGGCAGCGCTTGAGCGCATAGGGCGATTTGTCCAGGTCGTTGCCGAAGACGCTGACGCTGCCGCTGGTCTTGTTCACCAGGGTGGACAGGATGCCGATGGTGGTGGACTTGCCCGCGCCGTTGGGGCCGAGCAAGGCGAAGAAATCACCTTCGGCCACTTCCAGATCGATGCCCTTGAGGGCCTGGAAGCCATTGCCGTAGGTCTTGGTCAACTGCCGGATGGACAGGGCGGAACTCATAGTGGATTCGTCTGCTTCAAGGGGAAGTGGCTAGATAAGGCTAAATGCCAGCAAATTCAACCATGCATCGCTGCACATCAGCCTAGGTTCCAATGGCCAGGTCGGCGAGCTGGGGACTCAGGTGAGCGCCGTCATCACTGCCTTGCGATACGCAGGCCGCGCCGTCAGGCGTTCGTACCAGGCCTGGAGGTGGGGCAGCTCCGGCCGCAGGATGGGAATCTCGAACCAGGCATAGGCGAAGCAACCCAAGGGGATGTCGCCCATGGCGAAGGCGTCGCCGGAAAGGTACGGACGCTGGGCCAGGGCCCGGTCGGGAATAGCCAGCAGCTCGCCGCAACGGGTCAGCGCGGCGTCGATCAGCGCCTGGTTGCGCTCGGCCGGCGGTGTGCGCAGGGTGCCCCAGAACAGGTCGCGGAAGGGCGTGGCGAAGCTGGAGGTGGTCCAGTCCATCCACTTGTCACCCTCGGCGCGCGCCACCGGGGATTCCGGGTACAGGGTGCCTGCTGCATAACGCGCGGCCAGGTAGCGGACGATGGCGTTGGACTCCCAGAGCACCAGGTCGCCATCCTCGATCATCGGCACCAGGCCGTTGGGATTGCGCGCACGGTAGGCCGGCTCGTTGACCAGCCCGAAAGCGCCGCCGGCATCCCGCTGTTCGTACGCGACACCGACTTCTTCCGCCGCCCAGAGCGCCTTGCGCACGTTGGTGGAATTGATTCGCCCCCAGATCTTCAGCATTGCGACACTCCAGGCCGGTTGGACAGGGGCACCATTCTAGGGCGCCGCGTCAGGCGACGGAATGCCGAATCCTCCAGATCTTCTCGTTCGCGGTGGACTTCCGGCACCGCTGCCAGGTCTGTTCGAAAAGTCGTCGAGCGAAGGTCAGGCTAGGCAAAAAACGGTGAGGAAGCGGAGTTAACGAGCTGTTAATGAGCATTCCGAACCGGTTTTTAACGACGCATCACCGAGCGCAGGCACTTTTCGTACAAGACCTAGAGGCGGAAATTCCCCGCCATACCCTGAAGCTCCTGGCCCAGGCGGGCCAGCTGCACGCTTGAGGTCGCAGTTTCATCCATGGCCGCGGCGGACTGGTCGGCAATGTCGCGGATGCTGGTGACACTGCGATTGATCTCCTCGGCCACCGCGCTCTGCTGCTCCGCTGCCGCCGCGATCTGCTGGTTCATCTGATGGATCAGGGTCACGGCTTCGGCGATGCCGGCCAAGGCCTCTTCGGTCAGGTTGGCGTCGCGTACGGTCAGGTCCACCAGGCTTTCGCTCTGCTGCATGTGCTCCACCGAGTTGCGTACGCCTTCTCGCAGGGTGGCGATCAGCCGCTCGATCTCGGCGGTGGACTGCTGGGTGCGCCGCGCCAGCGCCCGCACCTCGTCCGCCACCACGGCAAAACCGCGGCCCTGCTCACCGGCGCGGGCTGCCTCGATGGCAGCGTTGAGCGCCAGCAGGTTGGTCTGCTCGGCGACGCTCTTGATCACATCCAGCACGGTGCCGATGCTCTGGGTGTCATGGCTCAGGCGCTGGATGCTGGAAGTGGTTTCTTCCATCGCATGGGCCAGTTGGTTGACCCGCTCCAGGGTCTGGCGCACCACCTGGCTGCCCGTGCTGACGCGGTTGTCGGCCGCCTCGGTGGAGCTGGCAGCGGCCTCTGCGTTGCGCGCCACCTCCTGCACCGTGGCGGCCATCTCGCTCATGGCGGTGGCCACCTGATCAGTTTCCTCCTTCTGGCCGTTGACGCCGACGCGGGTCTGCTCGGTGACGCTGGACAGCGCCTGCGCCGAGGCGGAAATCTGCGCGACCCCGCCCTGCAGGCGGCCGACCATGTCCCGCAGGTTGGCGGACATGCCCCGCATGGCTTCCATCAATTGGCCGATCTCGTCGCGGCGCTGCACCTCGATGCTGGCACTGAGATCACCCTCGGCAATCTGCTGTGCCAGACCGATGACTCGCCGCAGCGGCCGGACGATCAGCAGGCTGATCAGCACCGTGGCGGCCAGCCCGATCACCAGCGCCAGCGCCGCCGCCAGCAGAATCAGCAGCGAACTGGAATCCTGTTGGGCGCGCATGTCGGCCTTCTGCAGTTCATAGGCCCGTTCCACGGCCTGCACCACGCGATCAGCCTCGGCGGCCAGGTGCGCGTACTCCTGGCGCTGCTGGGCCAGGGTGGCGGTGTAATCCTTGAGGCGTTCGTTGAAGGAGTCGACGTTGCCGATCACTTCGGTGAGCACGGCGGCGTAGCCGGGATCCTGCATGCCGTCACGCAGTTCGGCGGCAAGCTTCTGGGCGTCCAGGGCTTCCTGGATCTGCGGCGCGCCGGCTTCCTCGCTGCCGCGGCTCTGCTCCAGGCGCAGACGGGCCTGGTTGAGTGCCTGCAGGAGCAACTGATAGACGCGGCCGATCTGCCCACCCTGGGTCACCAGGTCGGCACCTTCAGCACCCTGGGAGCTTTTCAGCAAGTCGACGCCATCCTCGTTCAGGCCGCTCTGCAGCACATCGAGGCTGTTGGAGGCGCTGACCACCAGCCAGTTGGCCGCTTCCAGGGCCAGGCGCTGGTTATCGGTGAGTTCCACGTAGCGGTCGAAGGCGCCACGGTATTCGGCCATGGCCTGGGTGACTTCGCCCAGGGCGTCGTGACCCGGTCCGCTCAGTTGCGCGGCCAGCGCCTCGCTGCGGGCGACGATGGCTTCAGCCTGCTGGCGCAGCGCGTCGGCATGCTTGGCGTCGGAGGTGAGGGCGTAGTCCTTTTCCGTGCGGCGAATCACCAGCACGTCGCCGCTGATGGCGCGCATCTCTTCCAGCAGACGGGCCCTGTCGTCCACGGCACGCAGGGCGGTGAAGCCGGTGGCGGCCACCACCAGGGTCAGCGCCAGCACGACGCCGAATCCCAGCATCAGCTTGCTGGCAGTACTCAGGCTGGCCAGCCGGTGTTGCAAGACAGTCCACATGCTCCTACCTCCCCGCAAGGCGACAACTGCATGGACGCGATCTGTCATCCGCTTCCCTGAAAGGGCGAACATAGGAGCAGCCGGATGCTGGCGACAAGCCACAATCCCGCCGCCCGGATTGACCTGCTGTTTTTGGCTAAGTGGAGGTCGTTTCTGGATCGCTTTCTATGCTTCCTACGGAACCTCGGGGAACTGACCCAGGCCAATAAAGGAACTTGGCCTGAGAATTAGGCTTGACTCAGGACTCGCCAAGGAGGACGTCATGACCACGCCATCACCCACCCATTGGCACGCCCAGACGGTCGAGGACAGCCTGCAGCGACTGGACAGCGGGCCGACCGGACTGGACGCGGAGGAAGCCGGGCGCCGCCTGGCCAGCTTTGGGCCCAACCGCCTGCCCGAACGTGCCGGGGCCGGGCCGCTCAAGCGCTTCCTGCTGCAGTTCCACAACCTGCTCATCTATGTATTGCTGGCCTCGACCCTGGTCACCCTGGCCCTGGGCGAATGGCTGGATAGCGCCGTGATCTTCGGCGTGGTGCTGATCAATGCCGTGGTCGGTTTCATCCAGGAAGGCAAGGCGGAGTCGGCCATGCGCGCCATCCAGAAGCTGCTGACCCTGGACAGTCGGGTCAAACGCAGCGGCGAAGTGCGCCAGGTGCCTGCCGAGGAACTGGTACCGGGCGACCTGGTGCTGCTGGAAGCCGGCGACCGCGTACCAGCGGACCTGCGCCTGGTGGAAACCCGTGACCTGCGCATCGAGGAAGCCGCGCTCACTGGCGAGTCCGTTCCCGCCGACAAGACCAGCCGTCCCGTCACCGTCGACGCCAGCCTGGGCGACCGGCAGAGCATGGCCTACTCGGGCACCCTGGTCAGCGCCGGTAGCGGCGTGGGTCTGGTAGTGGCGACCGCAGGCGAGACCGAGCTGGGGCGCATCAGCCACCTCTTGGGCTCCGTGGAGCAGCTGCAGACCCCGCTTCTGGCGGACATGGCCCGCTTCGCCCGCCAGCTCACCCTGATCATCCTGGTGCTGGCAGCGGCCACCTTCGTCTTCGGTATCCTGCTGCGTGGCTACAGTGCCGACGACATGCTGATGGCCGCCGTGGGCCTGGCCGTGGCCGCCATTCCCGAGGGTCTGCCAGCGGTGCTGACCATCATCCTCGCCCTGGGGGTGCAACGCATGGCTCGCCGCCAGTCGATCATCCGCCGGCTACCAGCCGTGGAAAGCCTGGGGGCGGTGACGGTGGTCTGCTCCGACAAGACCGGTACCCTGACCCGCAATGAAATGACGGTGCAGCGCGTCTACACCGCTGCCCGCCGCTACGAGATTTCCGGCGTGGGCTATGCGCCCGAAGGCGATGTCAGCCCCAGTGGCGACCTGGCCCATGACCTTCACGAGCTGGCGCGGGCCGGATTACTGGCCAACAGTGCCAGCCTCTGCGAAGTGGACAACCAGTGGTGCATCACCGGCGATCCCACCGAAGCCGCCCTGCTCACCCTGGCCGGCAAGCTGCAACTCGATTCGAGCGACGAAGCCTTGCGCCAGCCCCGGGTGGACGCCATTCCCTTCAGCTCCGAGCGCCGCTATCTGGCCAGCCTGCACCGCGATGAAAAGGGCCAGGGCGTGATCTACCTGGTTGGCGCACCGGAACGCTTACTGGAAGTTTGCGACCAGCAATGGCGCGATGCTGCCGCCGAGCCGCTGGACCCACGCATCTGGGACGACGTGTTGGATGAAGGCGCGGCCGCCGGCCTACGCATGATAGGCCTGGCCCGTCGCGCTATCGGCAGCGGCCAACACGAGCTGGATCATGCCGACCTGGACAGCGGCTTCGTGCTGCTGGGCCTGGTGGGGATGATGGACCCGCCGCGAGAAGAGGCCATCCTCGCCATCGAGGACTGCCACAACGCCGGCATCCACGTGAAGATGATCACCGGCGACCACGCCGCCACCGCCGCCGCCATCGCCGAAAGACTGGGCCTGCCGTCCGGTACCCCGCTGACCGGCGCCGACCTGGACGACCTGACCGACACCGAACTGGATGCCCTGCTCCGGGAAACCAGCGTGTTCGCCCGCACCAGCCCGAGCCACAAGCTGCGCCTGGTGGAGCGCCTGCAGGCGATCGGCGAGCGGGTGGCCATGACCGGCGACGGCGTCAACGACTCCCCTGCCCTCAAACGCGCCGACATCGGCATCGCCATGGGCATCAAGGGCACCGAGGCGGCCAAAGAAGCGGCGCAGATGGTGCTGGCGGACGACAACTTCGCCACCATCGCCCACGCCGTGGAGGAAGGCCGCACCGTCTACGACAACCTGAAGAAGTCCATCCTCTTCATCCTGCCCACCAACGGCGCCCAGGCCTTCGTCCTGCTGACCGCCATCCTGCTCGGTCTGACGCTGCCGATCACGCCGCTGCAGATCCTCTGGGTGAACATGATCACCGCGGTCACCCTGGCCCTGGCGCTGGCCTTCGAGCCTGCCGAAGACGACCTTATGGCGCGGCCGCCGAGGGACCCCAAGGCTCCGCTGCTGTCCGGCGAATTGCTCTGGCTGATCCTGCTGGTATCGGTGCTGCTGACCCTGGCCAGCCTGGGGCTGTTCATTCACTCCCAGCAGCTCGGCTGGAGCATGGAAGCCAGCCGCACCCTGGCGGTGAACGCGCTGGTGTTCGGCGAAATCGGCTACCTGTTCAGCAGCCGGCGCCTGAATGGCCCGGCGCGCTTCGGCATCCGGGACAACCCGATGGTCTGGGCCATGGTGGGCCTGATGGTGCTGCTGCAACTAGGCTTCACCTACGTGCCCGCGCTGCAGTCGCTGTTCGGCACCCGTGGGCTGAGCCTGGAAGGCTGGGGCTGGTGCCTGGCCACGGCGGTCGCCACCTGTGCGGTAGCCGAGGCCGACAAGTGGCTGCGCCACTACATCGCCAGTAAAAGACGCCCGCCCCTGACCTGACGCCGATCGAGCAACGTGACGTTGCGGACGACGGTTGCGCCCCTTGGTGGTGATCTACGGGCAAGTCAGGTGGTGCGGCTCAGGTCGGCCGCACCATGTTGAAGGTGTCACGGGTGCGGGTATAGGCGCTGCCGCCCAGGCGCCCCACCAGGTCCAGGCGTTGCGGGTCCACCCTACCCACGTCGGTCAGCACCGAATCATCGATGTGCGCCAGCAGCACCTCAGCGAACACCAGGTGGCAATTGGGATTGGCGCGCGGATAGGGCTGGATTTCCGCCAGCTTGCACTCGAAAGCCACCGACGCGCCCTGCACACGCGGCGGACGCACGCGCAGCGAAGGCTCCGTGGCGATACCGCAGGCCTCGAACTCGCTCTCGCCGTGGGGCAGCAGAGCCGCGCTGGCATTCATGGCCTCCGCCTGCTCGAAGGAAACCAGATGGATCACCAGCTCGCCGGTGTCCTGCACGTTGCGCAGGGTGTCCTTGAGCTGCCCGTCGCCACGGGTGTTGATATTCACCAGCAGCGTCGCCGGGTTGTCACTGATGATCTGGAAGAAACTGAACGGCGCCAGGTTGCTGACCCCATCCTTCGACAGGGTGGAAACCCAGGCAATGGGACGCGGGGTGATGGTTGAAGCTAGCCAGCGATAAGCATCCAGCGGCGCCAGCTGGGAGAAGTCGAGCTGCATGGAAAAGCTCCAGCGAGGAGGAAACAGCGATTATGCCCTGCCGCCGAAGTCACGACATAGACGCCTCAAGGCCGCGCGCCCCAGGGGAGGGTCAATAGGCCTCAACCCCACCGGCGGAGACACCCGCCTCATGACGAGCCGGTATGTACTGATCGAGACCGACCCGGACCTCGGCCTGCTCATCCACCTCCACTTCCGCCTCCGAGCCGCCCGCTACACCCGGCCCCATGGCCTGTCGCGCCGACTGGATCAACTGAAGATTGCGACTGCGCAGATCGGCATCGTTGCGTGTTCGTGCGTTGGACCGCATCGCCAGCGCCACAGCCTGCGCATATTGCCCTTGCTGGAACCGCACCTGACCCAGCTGATGCAGGATCGCCGGATTGTTCGGCTCGATACGCAGGGCGCGCTCCAGGGTGTCGCCCGCCAGCTCTACCTCGCCGTACTCCAGCTGCAGCGCCGCTGCTTCCAGAAAAGCGCCCGACGCACCATTGCTCCGCGGACCAGAAGCGAACGCGGGTAAGGTGACGGCCGCGCAGACGGCAAGCAACAGAGTCGGGAAGAATTTCCTGTGGCGCATCGGGGTGCTCTCACCTGAGTTCAGATAGGACGGGATGGGAAAATCTCGGCGAACTCCGACTCTCGCCAATGCCTGAAGTTCCCGTTGGTCCTGGGGCTTGGCTAGCCCGACCAGAACGGCAATTTCGGCATGGAGCAGTTCGCCAAGGCCGTATCCCCAGGAATCCTGGTGGGTGGTGCCGGCAGTGGCCCTTTTGGCGGCCATGCCTCGATCAACCAGGGCAGCGACGGAGGTTGTTTCGCCAGGCCCAACAGCGGCAGTAGAGACGCTGGCTCGAGGCGATCGAAATCTCCCACCTGGACCAGACCAACGAGAGCGACCTCAACCTGGCACGAGGCAGGCCAGACCTGAGCCCGGAGTGGCGTTATCGGGTGCAGGGGATCAAGGCGCAGATTGACAAGACGAAGTGGCTGGGGGAGCAGGTGGTGCATCGGTTGGGCGATGGGGGCATGACGACCGCAATGGAACTCGAAAACAGCCGACAACATCCCCCAATAGAGTCGAGCCCTCCAAAGTTGACAATTTAGCAACCTCACCCTAAGGTTGCTAAAACATCAACAAGGACGGACATGCACGTTTTCAAGAAGAAGGCTTTCACTGATGCATGTGAGCAGTACCCCGTGAAAGCAACGAGCATCATGGAAATCTTCAAGGTCTTGGACAAGTCCACCGCCCGCACCCCGCTGGAGCTCAAGGCGACCTTGTCATCGCTGGACAACTTCACCCACCGACACGGCTGGTGGGTGATCGACATAGGCGGCAACGAACTGCGCCTGATTGCCGCCATCGATTTCGAGAAGCAACGGATTTTCGTCAAACACATCTTCAACCACGCCGAGTACGACAAGGCCAACAAGTGGTACCGAAGCCCCAAGAACACAGGAGTCATGCCATGAGCGCCGTCGCCATCGACTACGCCCCGACTGCCGGCATCCACGAACTGGCGGAGCACCTCAAGAAATTCCAGCGCAGCCTCGAGCGCGCTGGCGGCACCATTATCCAGAGCATCACCAGCGAAGCTGAGTACGACCGCGCCCTGGCACTGCTGGACGAACTCACCGAAGTAGCCGAGCAAACCCCGCAAACCGAGCGTCTGGTCGACCAGCTCTGCCTGGCCATCAAACGCTATGAGGACACCGCCCCCCAGTTCGCCGAGTTCAATGCCGGCGTGGAGGCCATCACCGGCGTGCAGATGCTGAAGTTCCTGATGGCTCAGAACCATCTCACCGGTTCTGACCTACCAGAGATCGGCGACAAGACCGTGGTATCGCGCACCCTCAATGGCAAGCGCACCCTGAGCAGCGCGGATATCCAGGCGCTGTCGAAGCGCTTCCATGTAGAGCCGAGCGTGTTCTTCCCAGTGGTCTGAGCCTCTCAATGCCAGGCACAGGCCCCGCGGGGCCTGTGTCCAAGTCTCAAGGACGCTGACCATGAAATGCCCAGCCTGCGGCCAGGCTGACCTGGTCCACGACGTTCGCGACATTCCATACATCTACAAGGGCGAGAGCACCCTCATCCCCAACGTAGAAGCGGACTGGTGCAATACCTGCGGAGAGTCCCTCACAGGTCCGGCGGAATCCAAGCGAGTCATGCTGGCCATGAACCTTGCCCGGCAGCAGGTCAACGCACGAGCCGGACAGCTCGAACTGATCTGAGCGGCATGACATCAGCGCTAGCTCACCCAAGTTGCAAGCACGGGAAATATTCAGCGGTGATCCTATCCAGCCTCTACAAGAATGGCGACGCGGACGGGCCAGTGCTTAGTGTTTCGAAGGGTGGTCCATCGTCCTTATACTGCCGCCCCGGGGCTCAGGCTCGTGCCGCCGTCGCTTCAAGGAAGAGAAGATGAACTCGCTGTACTGGATGTTCCTGCTGTACTTCGCCTTTCCAGCCGCGTCAGGCGCAACTGCCCACTACTCCTCAAAGACAAGCCTCTTCTCCAGGGCGTCAGCTCGAATCAAACCTTACCTTTCACCCCTAAAAAACTTACCCCAAGCTGCCTTTCAAGGTAATTGCTCAATCCCTAGTACCACGCTGGTTTCAGGCCACTCAGAAGCCCGAATTACCAAAATTATCTTTTCCGATAGCGTTCCTAGGAATCAGAGAGAACGCCTCCCCTTTCTATTGGGCCATACGACACCTGCAGGTAGACCGCCAGCAGCAGAAAGGGACCAATTCGCATTGTCAACGTTCAGCCAGCAGCCAGCCTGCCCGCTTTCCAGGGCACCGAAGAAATGCAGAAAAATCGACCCATCTAGCGCGCAGGCGTGGCGGGGGGGCCGACGGCGCGCGCCAGGAATGACACTTTCGCCCCCCAATGCTGCGCGCAACGATGCCCGGTCCCAGTCATAGCTGGTACCGCCCCCCTTGAACTGGAACGCTTCGAGAAACACCCAATGCTGGGGAATATCCCCCACTGAAACGGGGGCTTCACTTTCGGACTCCGCAGGTGAACGCCTCGGTGCCCCCTCCCATAGCCATTCTGTCCTGGGGTAGCACCGGTGGTACGGCAGTTGCTTAGTTCCCGGCACCTGGCCGACGGAGCATCGGTCGCCTAGAAGGCCTGCTTACATTGCAAACCAGTGCCTTTTCAGGTGTCCGTCCCGCCGGAGGTGCGGTCGGTTACATCAATGCATACCGCAGCCAGCTGGGTGATTGGTCACGGCCGTTTTGATTACGTCCTGTCCATCTCCCCCGGTAGAGAGACCCTGATGCAGAAATTGGCCTGATTCGATTCACGGCTCCTCATCTGGCCACAGATCTCGTGCTGGTTGTCGCATAGCTCGTCCCCAGGCTGGGGCGTTTCGAGACGATGCCGTAACGGAGAATCACCATGCTTGTAAAACAATGCTTACTGGCGCTGGCAATCGGTGGCGCCTTTTCCGCAGCAACCGTGCTAGTGCCCGACTCCATTACGAGCTTCTCCAGCGCATATGCCAAGGATGGTGGTGGTAACGGCGGTGGGGGTGGTAGCGGAGGCGGTGGGGGTCATGGAGGAGGTGGCGGTGGTCATGGTGGGGGTGGCCACGGCGGAGGTGGAGGTCATGGGGGAGGTGGCCATGGAGGAAATGGCAGTGGTGGAGGCCATGGCGGCAATGGCGGTGGCCACGGAGGTTCGAGCCATGGAGGGGATAGCACGGGGCGCGGCAGCGACAGTGATCACGGCGGCGCGCGCAGTGGGCGTGGCGACGATGACGGTGCAAGTCATGAGGCGGGCGGACCACATGGTGTGGGGCATAGTGCCGACGATGGCCCAGGGCATGACGTAGGCGAAGCCCACGGTGTGGGTCATGGAGCCGATGATGGGGCCGACCACGATGTCGGCGATGATCATGGCGGGCGGGCGGCCGGCGAGCCCGGAGATGATCGAGGCGGAGTCTGAGCGGCGCCCCGGGAGAACCTCGGAAGCCTTCCGAGGTTCCCGGAGCCTTCCGGCCACCTCTCCTGTAACCCGTAATCAATCTTGGTCTTGCAGATCGATGATCGGGCAGCACGTATCGCTAACATTCGCATCACACTCGTAAAGGCCTGCAGAACCGCTAAAGAACATGGTCTGACCGGCTGCGCCGCGTTGAGCCTGTTGCCAAGGAACTTCAGCGCGTGAAATGTCGGCCGAAAGCAGTCGGTACGCCGAGGTGCAATACAGCGAGTGGGAGATGTTAGGAGTCAGTGAAGGAGATCTGGAGCGGATCAGAACCAGGCTGTTGGAGCTTCTTGTCAGGACCTGAGCTGCCTTTACTCAACCATGATCGTCCGGTAAAGCGCCGGGTATCCGCTCGTGGCACACCGAGTTGAAATTGTCTGAAATTGCTTTTCAGTAATACCAAGTAAGTGCAGCAGCGACTAGCACGCTATCGTCATTGGACCCCAGAATCTCTTCGGCAGCCTTACCCGGTCGCGCGTATCCTCCCAAGAAATATGCCGAGAGACGTTCGGTTGCCTGCCACTCCACGTAGAGATTGATATCCGATGAAAAATCGCTATACGCACTAACTCCGCGCTTGTCATACAGGCGAGTGTCATAGAACATCAGTCCAGTCTTCAATGTGTCAATTGGCTGCACAGAGACCTTGTACATATTTACGCGGGAATTCTTGAAGAACCATATATTGTCGGTGATCTTGCCTTGGTACCAGTTGCCGTACGTATCCATGCAACCATATGCCAGTAAATCGTATCCAGGACTGAATTCCGAGTGCATGTATTTCAGGCTTGGGCGCCAAGGCTTATCTGAGAAGGTGTACTCGACACCCGCGTACCAGGCATGTTCGTTATCGCTCTTTTTCTGGTCGACATAGCCTGCATTGAGATCCAGATCGGGGACGCCAACTACATTGGCGAAGTTCAGTCTCACCATGCTCACATCCAGATCATCTCGCTGTTCAACGTCCGCATCACGCGTCCGCAACCGAGTCAATCCGAGCAAATTTTCCTCACCTCGCCACTCGATGTTGACGCCTCGCATGCCGAGCCGGTCGCGGTAGTCCAAGGCATCAATGTCGTAGTTACCGAGTAGATCGAACATGTCCACATGCAGATTTTCGTGATCCAGTTGGGCAACTACGGCTCGATCGAATGCCAGGCGCAGGCCCATTAATCCTGCGCCGTCGCGACCTTGGTCAAGGTGGCCGTCACCGATCAGGAAGCCATCACCAATATAGAAGGCCTGTCTACCAGCGCTCAGCTTGAGAGCATCCTGTCCGAGTTGCGGAAACAGATCGGCGCTTTTCCAGCCGACATACAGCTCCTCCACCGCAGCTCTCCGCGGATTACCGCGCGCAAGCCCTACAGCGTCGGTATCGCCATGACTGAACGCGCCCATGACCGAACCGGCGCCGTAGAAATCACCGAAACCTTCTGTTTCATGGGTCAATTTCAAACCCGGTAGAGCCATACCTTCGAAGCGCTTTGAACTTCGATCAATCTTTGAACCAATAATACTGGATGAGCTACCGAAGTCTTGGTTCTTGCCATTGATATAACCAAGAGTAACCATTAATGATGGCTCAAGCACCCAATCTTCATGGCGAATTGGTTCAGCAGCACTTGCATATGCCGCCCATACAACGCACGAAGCAATAGCGCTCGCGGCAATCAGATTTCTTGTATTTTTCATTTTTTGCCCAACTTAGAAACGATGAAGTCCGGAGCTGCCAAATAGAAAATTGGCACCTCGCGAGTATTGTTATTGTCATTACACCAGCCGCTTCAATCAGGAATTCAGCCTCTACCTCCAAAACTCCTTAGATATCCATCCTCAAAGACCAGCAATAGATCGAACTCTCGATGCAAGAGCCATGTTTAAACAAGGCCTCGTCGCTCGACTTCAAAGAAAGCCATTTTTGGAATACCGCAAAAGCGCCAACCACACCTTGATAGTAATTAGTGCGCGCTTGGAAGTCGTGTTATATCCAATATTAGAAATACAGATAGAACACTCAGAATTTGCAAATCAGACGTGAAGTGTGCACGTTACGCGAGATCAAGTCGCCGATTGCCAATGACACTTGTTCCGCTTCTCGACGAGCATTAATGATCAAGCCGTGATCCTGTGACTTGCCACACACCGGGTCGGTCTTGCTGGCATCTCCGGTGAGCATGAAGGCTTGGCATCGGCATCCTCCGAAGTCTTTCTCTTTTTCGTCACACGAGCGGCAGGGCTCGGGCATCCAGTCGTAGCCGCGGAAGCGGTTGAAGCCGAACGAGTCGTACCAGATGTGCCGCAGGTCGTGGTCGCGCACGTTGGGGAACTGCACCGGCAGCTGACGCGCGCTGTGGCAGGGAAGCGCGGTGCCGTCGGGGGTGATGGTCAGGAACAGGCTGCCCCAGCCGTTCATGCAGGCCTTGGGACGTTCTTCGTAATAATCCGGGGTAACGAAGATCAGTTTGCACGGGTTGCCGTCGTCCTTGAGCCTGGCCCGGTACTCGTTGGTGATGCGCTCGGCTCGCTCCAGCTGGGCGCGGGTCGGCAGCAGGCCGAGGCGGTTGAGGTGCGCCCATCCGTAGAACTGGCAGGTGGCGAGCTCGACGAAGTCGGCTTCCAGGGCAATGCATAGCTCGATGATGTGGTCGATCTTGTCGATGTTGTGCCGGTGGGTAACGAAGTTCAGCACCATCGGGTAACCGTGGGCCTTCACCGTCCGGGCCATCTCCAGCTTCTGCGCGAAGGCCTTCTTCGAGCCGGCCAGCAGGTTGTTCACCTGCTCGTCGCTGGCCTGGAAGCTGATCTGGATATGGTCCAGCCCGGCTTTCTTGAACGCAGCGATCTTCTGCTCGGTGAGGCCGATGCCGGAAGTGATCAGGTTGGTGTAGTAACCCAGGCGCCGGGCTTCGCCGATCAGCTTGGCCAGGTCCTGGCGCACCAACGGCTCGCCGCCGGAGAAGCCGATTTGCGCGGCGCCCATCTCACGGGCTTCGGCCATCACCTTGAACCACTGTTCGGTGCTCAGCTCCTTGCCCTGCTCGGCGAAATCCAGCGGGTTGGAGCAGTACGGGCACTGCAACGGGCAGCGATAGGTGAGTTCGGCCAGCAGCCACAGCGGCAGGCCGACCGGCACCTCAGGCGAGGGTGATCCAGTGTTCGACACGGGCCACCTCCATGAATTGCTCGATGTCGTCGGCGACCTCGGATACACCGGGGAACTCCTGCTCCAGTTCATGGACAATCGCCGCGACAGTGCGCTGCCCATCGATCAGTCCACCGATCAGGCCGGCGCTGCGGTTGAGCTTGATCATCCCCTCGGGGTACAGCAGCACGTGCCCCTTCTGCGCCCGTTCGTACTGGAAACGATAGCCGGGGCGCCAGGCGGGAACTTTTTGACGATCGAAACTCATAGGGCGATCCCCTTGTGCCAGACCCGCTCGCTTGTGACGCTGTGATACGGCGGGCGGTTCAGTTCATAGGCCATGCTAATGGCGTCCAGCATGCTCCACAGGATATCCAGCTTGAACTGCAGGATTTCCAGCATGCGCGACTGCCCTTCGCGGGTGGTGTAGTGCTGCAAGGTGATCGCCAGGCCATGCTCCACGTCGCGCCGGGCCTGGCCCAGGCGGGTGCGGAAGTACGCGTAGCCGGACGGGTCGATCCAGGGGTAATGCTGCGGCCAGCTGTCCAGGCGCGACTGGTGGATCTGCGGGGCGAACAGTTCGGTCAGCGAGCTGCTGGCCGCCTCCTGCCAGGTCGCGCGACGGGCGAAATTGACGTAGGCGTCCACCGCAAAACGCACCCCCGGCAGCACCAGCTCCTGCGAGAGCACCTGCTCGCGGTCGAGGCCCACCGCCTCGGCCAGGCGCAGCCAGGCCTCGATGCCGCCTTCCTCGCCGGGGGCGCCGTCGTGGTCCTGGATGCGCTGGACCCATTCGCGGCGGGTGTCGCGGTCCGGGCAGTTGGCGAGGATGGCGGCGTCCTTCAGCGGGATGTTCACCTGGTAGTAGAAGCGGTTGGCCACCCAGCCCTGGATTTGT
>NZ_SSOM01000080.1:151-312180 GCF_029871235.1 Pseudomonas sp. BN411 | reverse complement strand
TGAATCGCCCCGGCTTTCCTAGACACTCTCCAAGCTCTGGAAATAGCGCTTTTCAAACTCCACTGGCGATAGCTGCATAGCGCTGCTGTGCCGGCGTTTGGGGTTATAAAACATCTCGATGTAATCGAACACATCACTCCGAGCTTCTTCGCGGGTGCCGTAGGTCTTCCGTCGGATGCGTTCCCGTTTCAGCAACTGAAAAAAGCTTTCCGCTACCGCGTTGTCGTGGCAGTTGCCGCGTCGGCTCATGCTGCTGATCAGGTTGTTGGCCTTGAGGAAACTCTGCCAATCCGAGCTGCTGAACTGGCTGCCCTGGTCGGAGTGGATCATCACTTCCTGCTTGGGCTTGCGCCGCCAGACCGCCATCAACAGGGCATCGATGGCCAGGTCGCTGCACATCCGTGGCTTCATCGACCAGCCGATCACCTGGCGTGAAAACAGATCCAGCACCACCGCCAAATACAACCAACCCTCATAGGTGCGGATGTAGGTGATGTCGGTGACCCAGACCTTGTTCGGTTCACTGACGTTGAACTGCCGCTCCAGGCGATTGGGCGAAGCTACCGTTGGCCGGCCGCCGTAATAGCCGGGGCGCCGACGATAGCCGGTCTGCGAGCGCAGCCCTTCTCCCCGCATCAGGCGAGCCACGCGGTGCCGGCCACAGGACTCTCCCAGCTCACGCAGGTCGTCGTGAATCTTGCGATAGCCGTAGACCCCACCGCTTTCCAGCCAGGCATGTTTGATCAACCCGAGCAGGCGCTGATCTTCCTTGGCGCGTACGGATTTCGGCTCGGCCAGCCAGGCGTAGTAACCGCTGGGATGCACTTTCAGGGTCTGGCAGAGACGCCGTACCGGGTACTCCACCGACAGCTTGCTGATGAAGGCGTACTTCAGCCGGACTCCTTGGCAAAGTACGCGGCGGCCTTTTTTAGGATGTCTCGCTCTTCGGTCACTCGCTTGAGTTCGGCGCGTAGACGACGCAGTTCGGCCTGCTGATCATCTTCTTGCTGCCGCTGCGCCTGGGGCTTGCCGTAGCGCTTGATCCAGGCATACAGGCTGTGCACCGACATGCCTAACCGCGCTGCCACCTCGGCTACGGGGAGGCCGCGCTCGGTCACTTGCTTGACCGCTTCGATTTTGAATTCTTCGGGGTAACGCTGGTTGCTCATGGCACCTCCTAACGGGCCTCATTATGAGGCTTGGAGGTGTCTACGAAACTAGGGGCGATTCATTCAGTCTTTACAGACAGACGCGTCAATATCGTGACAATTGGCATTTACATTTTGATACACCTGCTCTTTAGTCAGGTTATTGACGTTCTGCGGCGCTAAACAAAACGAGCGAATGCTCAAACAGCCCATTCCTTCACCGGTGAAGTCCTTACCAGAGGCGCCTTAAGGCGCCCGGCCGGTGTCGAGGGTCAGCAACTGGAGAGAGTCATGAAACGCCCTGACTGCGAGCACGCTACAGGTCGGCCTGAGGATTTGGCAGACGGCGAAGGGAGAAGGACATTTCTGAAATTGACAGCAGCGACGATGGCGGCGCCGTTGCTGATGACGGGCACCAGGGCCCGAGCGGAAGTCGCGCCCCCGGTGTTTCCACCCAGCCCGCCGACCGTTCCCTGGGCCCATGAATTGCCCACCCAGGTGAATCCAATTACACCGGTTTCGTCCCTGAGCCCGGTGCCTACCGAGGTTGCCAACGTCGCCGGGGGCGAGGCGGGGAGAAATCCCCATCAGCGCTGGGCGCAGTTCGCGCCGGGTGCGCTGCTCTACGAGATCAGCGCAACTGAGCGAAACGACTGGGTCTACAGTCCGTCCTATCCAGCCCAGCGCCTCTGGGGCTTCCAGGCCAACAGCAATCCGGACAAGACCATGCCCAGCGCCACTTTCCATGCGCGCTATGGGCGTCCGCTAATCTGCCGCATCCATAACAAGTTGCCGCAGAACCATGTGGGCTTCGGCACGCCGGAAATCTCTACCCACTTGCACAACCTGCACTGCGGGTCGGAGAGCGATGGCTTTCCGGGCGACTACTACAGCCCGAATAAGCATGGTCCGACCCTGTCCGCCAACGGGCGCTTCAAGGATCACCTGTATTCCAACGTCAAGGCCGGGTTCGAGGCGCGGCAGGACCTGGTGGGCGATCCCACCGAGGCACTGGGGACGCTCTTCTATCACGACCACACGCTGGACTTCACGGCGCCCAATCTCTACCTCGGGCTGGCGGGCTTCTATTACATATTCGACGAGCTGGATTCGGGAAACGAGGCTGACCCCAATCCCAATGCACTGCGTCTGCCGAGCCATCCGTACGACTACCCGCTGAACTTCAATGACCGGCGCTTCGACGCAAACGGTCGGCTGTTCTACGACCAAGTCAACCCGGAAGGAGTCCTGGGGGACAAGGTGGCGGTGAATGGTCGAATCGAGCCGGTTTTGCGGGTAGCGGCTCGCAAGTACCGTTTCCGGCTGCTGAACACTGGGCCGAGCCGTTTCTACAACCTGGCACTGGTCTCACCGACCAATGTGCTGCAGAAGTTCACGCACATCTCCAACGACGGCAATCTGTTCCCGGCGCCGCTGCTCAATCAGACCAACGTGACTCTCGGCGTTGCCGAGCGTGCGGACATAGTGGTCGACTTCTCGAAGTACGTGATCGGGACCCAGTTGTACCTGGTCAACAGGATGCGCCAGGTAGAGACCCGCCTGCCCAAGGACATCAAGGAACCAGGCGACCGGGTGTTGAAGATCATTGTCGACCGCTATCCGCCGGCCCAGGACCTGAGCCGGGTGCCGGCCACCCTGAGACCTCTGCCGGTGATCACGCAGGCGGAAATCAACTCGGCGCCAGTGCGGCGCTGGATCTTCGAGCGCGACAAGGGCATGTGGGCGATCAACGCCAAGTTTGTCGATGTGAACGTCGCCAGGGCCCAGATTCCCAAGGGCGGTTACGAGATATGGGAGCTTTCGAACGTCAACGATGGCTGGAGTCACCCCATCCATATCCACTTCGAAGAAGGGCGGATCCTGCAGAAGATCGTCAATGGGGTCAGTGTTCCTATTCCCGCCCATGAGCAGGGGCGCAAGGACGTCTATGTGGTCGCGCCCTTCACTACGTTGCGGATCTTCCTGCGTTTCCGCGACTACAAGGGCAAGTACCCCATGCACTGCCATAACCTGATCCATGAGGACCACGCCATGATGCTGCGCTGGGACATCGTCTGAGGCCTGCTGCGGCGCAACTTCGAGGTGGGAGGAATCGTCATGAACACGCGAAGAAACATGCTGGCAGGAATCGGCGGCGCTGCTGCCCTGCTGGCCGGTTGGACTGCAATGCGCGGAAACGCTGGCCTGGCGGAGGCCACTTCCGCGCAGGGGGCCGGCGCCATTCCGTTCCCCAACGTCACGCTCTATACCCACGAGGGGCGCAAGGTGAGGTTCTATGACGACCTCATCCGCGGCAAGGTCGTGACCTTCAACATGATGTACACCCAGTGCGAGGGCAAATGCCCGACCATGACGGCCAACCTGCGTCAGCTCCAGGAGCTTCTAGGAGACAGGGCGGGGCGGAGCGTTTTCATGCACTCCATCACTCTGCAGCCATTGCTGGATACGCCGGATGTGCTCAAGGCCTATGTCGAAGAGCATCACATCGGACCGGGCTGGGCATTCCTGACCGGAGCACCGGAGGACATCGACGCCATTCGCTTCAGCCTGGGTTTCTATGATGTCGATCCTGAGGTCGATCGCAACCTGGCCAGCCATACCGGCCTGGTGCGCATGGGGAACGACAACTACCAGCGCTGGACCATGGCCCCGGCATTGACCGGCACGCAGCATATTCTTGCCACGCTGAACCACGTCGACCGCGAATGGGACGCGGTCTCCTGAAGTGAAGAAGGGTGTCCCTGGTTTAACAGGGACACCCTCGCGCTCTTTGTCGTCCTTTCTTTATCATCCGCATCTGAAATGTCGGGCAATTCATTGTAATTATTCGTATTCGACTGCCATCGGGTGTCTGATCGGGCCGGTCGGGGGCGCTTTTCGGTTGAGAAATTGGCGCTGCCCGTTTGACGGCCCTGCATCCGGAGCTAGGTCATTCTCCGCTCATTTGCTAATGTGAGCTTCATTTGAACAAGCTTGCTGCCATGGCAGCGCGCGATGCACTGAGAGGTGTCGCTTGATTAGGGTGCTGGTGGTCGATGACCACGATCTGGTGAGAACGGGGATTACCCGCATGCTGGCCGATATCGATGGCCTGCAGGTGGTTGGGCAGGCCGATAGCGGCGAGGAGGCCCTGAAGAAGGCGCGGGAACTGAAGCCTGATGTGGTCCTGATGGACGTCAAGATGCCCGGCATCGGCGGCCTGGAGGCGACCCGCAAGTTGCTGCGCAGCCACGCCGATATCAAGGTGGTTGCCGTGACCGCCTGCGAAGAGGATCCCTTTCCCACCCGCCTGTTGCAGGCTGGTGCGGCCGGCTACCTGACCAAGGGCGCTGGCCTGGAAGAAATGGTCCAGGCGATTCGGCAGGTTTTCGCCGGCCACCGTTTCATCAGTCCGCAGATTGCCCAGCAGTTGGCGCTCAAGTCCTTCCAGCCCCAGGCCAGCGGATCGCCATTCGACTTGCTGTCGGAGCGTGAAATCCAGATCGCGCTGATGATCGCCAATTGCCAGAAGGTCCAGAGCATTTCCGACAAGCTCTGCCTGTCGCCGAAAACGGTGAACACCTACCGTTACCGGATTTTCGACAAACTCTCCATTTCCAGCGACGTGGAACTGGCGTTGCTGGCTGTTCGACACGGCATGGTAGACGCCGTCAGCTAAGATGTCCGACTCATTCGATGCGAGTGCTTTCCTTGCCGCCTGCAGCGGTCGTCCGGGGGTTTACCGGATGTTCGACGTGGGCGGCAAGCTGCTTTATGTAGGCAAGGCGAAGAATCTCAAGAAGCGCCTGGCCAGCTATTTCCGCAAGACTGGCCTGGCCCCGAAGACCGCCGCCCTGGTGGGGCGCATCGCCCAGGTCGAAACCACCATCACCGCCAACGAAACCGAGGCGCTGCTGCTCGAGCAGACGCTGATCAAGGAATGGCGGCCGCCCTACAACATCCTGCTGCGCGACGATAAGTCCTATCCCTACGTGCACCTCAGCGACGGTGACTACCCGCGGCTGAGTATCCATCGCGGGGCGAAGAAGCAGAAGGGACGTTACTTCGGGCCTTATCCCAGCGCTGGTGCCATCCGCGAAAGTCTCAACCTGCTGCAGAAGGCATTCCTGGTCCGCCAGTGCGAGGACAGTTACTACAAGAACCGCACCCGGCCCTGCCTTCAGTACCAGATCAAGCGCTGCAAGGCGCCCTGCGTAGGCTTGGTGGACCCCACCGAGTATGCCGAGGACGTGCGCCACTCGGTGATGTTCCTGGAAGGGCGTAGCAATGCGCTGACCCAGGAACTATCCACGGGAATGGAAGAGGCGGCCCAACGTCTGGACTTCGAACGGGCGGCCGAACTCCGCGACCAGGTCGCCATCCTGCGCCGCGTCCAGGATCAGCAGAGCATGGAAGGTGGCACTGGCGACATCGATGTGATCGCGGCAATCGCTACCCCCGGCGGCGCTTGTGTGCACCTGATCAGCGTTCGCGGCGGGCGTGTGCTGGGGAGCAAGAACTTCTTCCCGCAGGTGGCCATCGAGGAGGAGGGCGCTGACGTACTGGTGGCGTTCATTGCCCAGTACTACCTGGGCAATCACGAGCGCGACCTGCCCAGCGAACTCATCGTCAACACGACCCACGAGGATTTCCCGACGCTGGCTGCAGCGTTGGCCGAATTGCGTGGCCGTGAGCCGGATATCAGCCATCGGGTACGTGGTACTCGCGCGCGCTGGCAGCAACTTGCCGTCACCAACGCCGAACAGGCACTGGCCGCACGCTTGGCCAATCGGCAACACACGGCGGCACGCTTCGAAGCTCTGGCCGAAGCCCTGGGCCTGGATGAGGCGCCACAACGCCTGGAGTGCTACGACATTAGCCATTCAAGCGGTGAGGCGACCGTAGCCTCGTGCGTGGTGTTCGGGCCTGAAGGTGCGCTGAAGTCGGATTACCGTCGCTACAACATCGAAGGGGTCACTGCGGGCGACGATTACGCCGCCATGCATCAGGCGCTGTCGCGCCGCTTCAGCAAGTTGAAGGACGGGGAGGGCAAGCTGCCTGACATCCTTCTGGTGGACGGCGGCAAAGGCCAGCTCGCCATGGCCCAGGAAGTCCTGAAGGAGTTGGCGGTGCCCGAGCTGATCCTGCTCGGTGTGGCCAAGGGGGTGACCCGTAAACCCGGTTTCGAAACCCTTTACCTGAACGATGCCGCCCACGAATTCACCCTGCCGGCGGATTCCCCGGCACTGCACCTGATCCAACAGATCCGTGACGAAGCGCACCGGTTTGCCATTACCGGGCACCGTGCCCGACGCGGCAAGGCGCGACGCACCTCCAGCCTGGAAGACGTCGCCGGGGTAGGGCCCAAGCGCCGCCGGGAGCTGCTCAAGCATTTCGGCGGGTTGCAGGAACTCAATCGCGCGAGTATCGAGGAAATCGCCAAGGCGCCAGGCATCAGCAAAAAGCTTGCTGAGTCGATTTATGCGGCCCTGCACAGCGAGTAGAATGCCGCCTTCCTTCAGAACTAGCCGTAACGATGAATATTCCAAATCTGCTCACCGTTCTGCGCGTACTGCTCATTCCCGTCTTCATTCTGCTGTTCTATCTGCCGTTCTCCTGGAGCTATCTGGCGGCCAGCGCAGTCTTTGCCATTGCTGCCGTCACCGACTGGTTTGACGGCTATCTGGCTCGTCGCTGGCAACAGAGCACGCCCTTCGGTGCCTTCCTCGATCCGGTGGCAGACAAGCTGATGGTGGCGGTGGCGCTGGTACTGCTGGTGGAAGAGCACCACAACCTCTGGCTGACCCTGCCAGCTGCGATCATCATCGGCCGCGAAATCGTAGTGTCGGCTTTGCGCGAATGGATGGCGGAACTCGGTGCGCGCGCCCATGTGGCGGTGTCCAGTCTGGGTAAGTGGAAGACCGCCGCGCAGATGGTGGCGCTGGTCATCCTGCTGGCCAACCCGCCGCTGCTCACCTTCTGGGTCGGCGTTGGCTACTTCCTGCTGATCCTGGCTGCAGCGCTGACGCTCTGGTCGATGCTGCACTACCTGCTGGCGGCTCTGCCGCACCTCAGCACCGACCCGAAGGAAAAATAAAAGTTTTTTTGAATCAAGGGGTTGACGGCGCTTCCTGAATCTATAGAATGGCGCCCGTCAACACGACAAAGCGGGAATAGCTCAGTTGGTAGAGCACGACCTTGCCAAGGTCGGGGTCGCGAGTTCGAGTCTCGTTTCCCGCTCCAGTTTCACGCGATGACGCCGCCGCAAGCGGCGTCATCGTTTAGGCCGGATGGCAGAGTGGTCATGCAGCGGATTGCAAATCCGTGTACGCCGGTTCGATTCCGACTTCGGCCTCCATCTAAAAAGCCCCGTAGATCAAAAATCTACGGGGCTTTTTTCATTCCTTGCGAAAGTCCATAGCGCGGCTTCGCGACAGGCGTCATCCCAACGATTCTTCAGCTCTGGCTAGCTCAGACACGGGCTGCAGGCGTTGCTAATCCGGTGGGCATCCTTGATGCAGTCGACGTCCCAGGAAAGAGCCCAAGTCAGTCAGCGAAGATGTGTCTGCGGAGTCCTTACTCGCAACCGGGGTTTTGCGGGTGCGCGGATGGCGCATGGGTGAAAAGAAGCCCACCTTCAGATCGCCTGGATCACTGCCCGACGATCTCCCTATACCGCCTCTGATACTCCTCGTAGCTCAGACCAGTGTCACGTTTTAGCTGATCCAATTGCTGCTGCTTCAACTGTTCGCGAGTGATGCCGTCGCCATCTCCGGTAGCTCCGCCACCACCACCGTCTGATACCGACTCGTATTCCGCGCTTTCGCGGGCGGGACCTGACGGTGGCATGGCCGCCTCAGTCGTTGCTGGCGGTGAGGAAGTGGCGGCAGGTTGTGGTGCGAAATCCTGGGGTGGAGCGACCGTGTGGATCTCATCCACCATGTCTTTGGCGATCGCCTGGATCTGCACGTCAGTATTGGCAGATAAGACATCCTCCCAGGCAGGCGATGAGGTGTCGTAGGTTCGTTCCCCGTATCGCTTCGCCGTCTGCGCATCCAGGTAGGTCACCTCGGCATCCACCCAGGCATCGTCAGTCCAGAAGTCGAAGGCCGCGTTCTTTGCTTCCGTGACATAGCGGAAGTCGTTCACGTCGATCACCACCAGCACCCCTGGAGTGGTGCCCATTCTGATCTCGCCGGCCTGCTCGGATACGGAGAGTCCATATGTCGATGCTTCACTCTGAAGCGCGGCGCGCCAGGCCGACTTCAATCGTGCCCAGTCGGCGCCGCCCGTAGCCTTTCCGCTGCCCCTGAAATTGACGACCAGCTGGGATCTGGATTCCACCGGTATCTGAAGCGGCTCAGAGACCTCTTCCCTGGTCATGTCGGCGGCGCAACCGTAGAGCGCCAAGTAGGTGAGGGCGATCGCTATGGTGCGCATCGAAACTCCCTGTTGTGGTTATTCGTGCCGCAGTGAGATTTCCGAACCCTGCTTCAGCTCGAAACTGCTGGCTGGTATCAACACCGAGTGCCTCAAGGGTTCAGCCTTTGGCTTTTCGCGCTTCACCGATGACGGGGCCTGTTTTCATGTGAGGAATCCTGTGTGTCTTCTGCCCTGGGCGCAAGCGTGGCACGCAGAATTTGCTTGCAAGAAGCCTGCGCCATTCAGAGATGTTGAGCGAATAGTCGGAAGGAAATGACGCGCTGGCTCCGTTGAAAGACGCTTGAGCGAGCGGTCTTGCGATACTCCACCGCTGGTTCGGAAGGCCAGTGTCGTGCGGGCGAGGTTGCGGGTTGAACCATGGCGCAACCTGTCGCCGATCCACTACAAGCAATCTGTCTGAATCGCGACAGCAAATGTCCGTGAACAACGATTTTTGGGCTTTTCCAGATTCAATACATTGGCCTCCCCGTGGCACTCATCCATGGGCGTGAGTCATCCAGTCGAGCATCAGGGGGCGCTGTATGAATCTCTCGAATTTTCGGACTCGATCGATCTTCCAGGAATGGGACTTTCTGATTGGGGTAGCCCAGGACGCTGATCTGCCGAAGGAAGTCCGGCAGGAAGCGGCCTGGTTGGTAAAGCACCATCCGTACTCTCAAAAGATCCACCTGAATCTGTCTGTTCGTTCAGAGAGGGGCGAGGAACAGCTACAGCGTGGAGACGACGATGACCAGTCGTTCGATGCAATGCCGCCTGTGCGGATGACGCTTGGTTGCAGGCACTGGTAAGCAGCATCACTTGGTCAGTGGTGCGCTTCAGAATGAGCGTGAAATGGGCATCTGTGCCAGTTGTGAGGCAATGGTGGCTGAGCCGGACCCTACCCGTCGGCGTGGCTACGGAGCACTGATGGCAGTTTGCGTTGAGAGCGCACCCGTTGGCAGGCGTTGCATTCGCATGCGCTGCCTGGAGTGCGGAAAGGAGTGGCTGAAGATCGAGCCGACCAAGGGGCTCTGGGCTGTGTGCTGGATGGAGGGATGACCACCGCGCATGGCTCACTCCCGTCGGCCTCTTCCGGTCTATCCACGATCAGATTCAGGCAACGGGTGAAAAGTCGGGCCAGTTCCTGCGGTACGAGTGCCGGCCGCCGATTCTCGGCAGCCGGAAATTCTGTCGCGCCTCCGATTGCCCTGCCTCTGGCCAGGCAACTGCTGCTTACGAACGCGAGCCGCTTTCTTAATAACGCGTCAGAAAATCTGGCGTCATCTCTGGTCGCGTTAATTGAGGTTGAATGCCCAGCTTCCGTGAGAGTCAAACTTTGATGGAGGTCCCGCCATACGGGTGATTGCATCGCCTCGAACGACAGCTGATGTGGCTGCAAAAGGCGCGCAGAGAGGCGAGCTTTCTCTCGTCGATAGACGCGAGGCCATAGGCGGGTAAGGTCATTGCCATGCGCCCCGTCGGCACGTGGGGTGTGAATCATGGGCATGAACCAATTGAACCAGCAGCTGTGCCAGGAGTTGCTGAAAATTGAAATGCGGTGCGAGGAAGCCACCGTACCCATCTGGCTGGTTGCCAGGGGCTTACCGGGGAGGCAGGCGTTGGCTCTTATGGATGCGATCGCCTTGCTGCACCAGAACGTCGACTCCTTGCATCTGCTCGCCGAGAAGCTTGAGTCTGGGACGATGGTTGCCAAAGGCTCTGTCGCCAGAGTGGTGTACAGGGGGCCAGAAATGGGGTGACTGGGGCGGGTTGAATTCGACTACCCAAGGAAGCCGGCAAATTGGCCGATCGTTTTCTTCACGCGACTGTTCCTTTCGTCTGCGATCCAGAGCACTGCGTCGTGTGGTGCTGGCGCGTTGGCTGTTGGAGCTTATTGACTTGGGATAAGGCACCCTGGGTGGATGTCCCGATGAAGAATGACTGAGAGATTGCCTTGATGCAGGCGCTGGTGGCGGTCCTGGCGGCGGCAAAGGACCTTGGTGTAGGTGATCAGGTGGTTGCCAAAGCGACTGCTGGGCTCGTCGGCAATGACCCCAGATACCGATGGCTGGAGCAGTCGCACTCCGTTTCCCCGATCGCAGAGATCGAGCAAACCTCCGGCTGGGTAGGGCGCCAGGGCGGTTAGGAGATCGTCTTTGAGTCGTTGAAAACGTCGAGCCGAATCCTGCTCCTGGTCGAGCGTAATCGTGCTGCTGATTCGGCTGGCAGGCGCCGCCGGACGGACTTGTCGCCAATCCACTACAAGTACTCGTCGCAATCTCTACAGCAGGTGTCTGTGAACGACGATATTTGGACTTGCCCGGATTCAGTAGATTGATATTTCGTGAGCCTCATGCACCGGCAGGGGCCATTCAATCGAGTTTCAAGGGGTAGTGTATGAATCCGTCCAATGCGCGAGCGCAATCGGTCTACCGGGTGTGGAACTTACTGATGGGACTGGCCAACGACACAAAAATGTCGAGGAATGTCCGGCGTGAAGCGAGTTGGTTGTTGCGGCACTATCCATACGCCCGGAATGCAAACCTAATCTCTCCACTCCCACCAGGCACGGGAGAGCAAGGAGAAGCTACTACGCGACCCGCGCGGTAGCTGACCGTCAGAATCAATTCAGCTCACGACATGGGTCCTGCGTCGTTGAGTCGATGTGAATTTGCATGCCCTCGACACCTCCATGCGATATGGCGGTTTTCCGAGCACTCAAAACCCCGCCGGAGCGGGTGCGTGGAAGGGCAAGTGGCCTAAGTGACCTCTCGCCCAGCACGTCGTTTCAATTTGAACTGGATGACCGTCGCTGTGACGGATCCCGTTCCCGCGACATGACACCGTTCACTTTGACGAACGACATGTCATGAAACCCAGGCCTGCCCAAGTGGATTCGCCATGCGTAGCACTCAAGCCGCGCATCCATCTTCAGCGGCCTACCCAAAGGGTTAGAGCCGGCGGCCCGACAACCAAGGATTCATCGCGACCGGGCAGCCGGAGCCATGATGCTCAGCGTCCGCCTGCACCGCTGCGCGAGCGTTCAGAGCTTTCCACCAGTACCGCTTCAGAGAGCTGGTTGAGGCGTTGCCACAGGGCCGGGGAAATCTCCGTTCCATTTTCCAGGGCCTGCTGGCGGGCGAGGGCAAAGTCCGCCGGAGTAACGCAGCGTTCCTCCCAGGCAGCCCCGACTTCAAGCTCCGGTTTCGGGTGGGTGACCGTGCCCAGATCCAGCGTCAGCGACTGCCGATTCGCCTGGGGCGGATGATCAGGAAGCCGGTATTCCCGGTAGCTCGGGTAGGCGGCTCCGGCTTCGATCCGGGCGACGTGACGGCGCACCCGGTCATGGCCGTTATCCCAGCGCGCCTGGGCCCATAACCCTTGCCGTGCGCAGTCCGCCAGTAGTTTGAGGATGAACTTGCGGTTGTGGCAGTGCCGGATTTCCACACGGATCGAGCCTTGCTCCAGTGCCTGCACACAAGCCAGTTCCAGCAGTATCGGCAAGCAGTTCAGGGCGCTGCGGCCATGGCACTCGGCAATCAAAGTGGCCGGTCCTTCAGCGACCAGCTCGTTGGCCTGGCGGTCACGGTCGGCAACCAAGTCCAGCGCTCGCTCGAGTTCACCGAGACCGTCTTCGCGGTGTAATTGCAGCCAGCTGACCAGGGCGGCGGCGTCCTCATAGTGCCCCGGCGTATAGCCCATGCCCTCGAAAACGCGTTTGAGCAGGGCGGTAAGTTCGTTGGCGGAAATCAGCATCAAGACTTCTCCTGGCTAGGGGCGAGCGGCAGGAACCAGTCATCGTCGAAGGGATGGCCGATATCCTCCAGCAAGGGGGCGCCCTGGAACATGGTGTTGCGGACCCACAGACGTGAGCGTGGGTCGAACTTGCTCACCCCGAAGAACGACAGCTTGCAACGCAGCAGGTGCATGGGCAGTACGTCGCGATCCAGCAGATTGGCGCGAATCTCGCCGTAGTGGGTCAACGCCATCCCTTGAATGCGGCGGACAATGCCGCGCTGTTCCGGGTGGCGCAGCAGGAAGCGCGCAACCGTGTGTTTCGGGTTCTCGGCCACGTACTCGGTGAGCCGCTGGTAGCACTGCTGCACCAGGTAGCCGATGCCAAGGGGCATCTGCTTTTCCCGACCTTCATCGAGGCTGCAGCTGCCGAGCCGCGGCTCCTGCTTTTCTTCGGACCGGTACCAGAAAGTTTCCTGGGCGCCGTCTGCGTTGAAATCGATTGCCAGGGCCCAGTCGTAATTCGCCTCGATCAACGCTTTAAGGCGGATGACGGGCATTTCCGGGTTCAATTCGAGCTGCTCGGGCAGGGCGAGCCGATCTTCGAGTTCGTCCACTAGCTCGGGGTGAAGCTCCAGCAGGATGCAGTTGATCAGTTCCTGGCCCTGCAGGCTGGCGTGGCGCTGTGCCCAGTCCAGAAGAGGCTGCCAGGTTTGCCGCGGATACTGGTCCAGGTGCTCGTGCAGGGCTTGCAGGTCCGCCAGTACGCGTTGGTTGTTACCGGTCTGCCATTCATCTTCGGTGAAGGTTTCCTCGAGATGGCGAATGGCGCGGTCCACCAGCTGTGGCAGGCGTTCTAGCCGTTCGGCAGCCACCTGGGGAGACGCAAGGATGCGCGCCAGGGCCAGTTCACGCATTTCGATCCATCGGCTGATCAGTTGCGGGTGATTGATCAGGTAGGGGGCCATGCCGAGGCCGGTGGAATTGCCGATGCCGAAGTAGCGCTTGAGTCTCGGCTCCAGCGTCACGGCAGTGGCCGGTGAGCGGCGTCGGGCGATGTACTCGGCTTGCTGCAGGCTGAAATTGCGCAGCATGAAACAGGTGAACATTTCGGCGGCAAAGGGCCGGGCGAAGTCCGGGTGCTTGCGGCTGACCTTCTCCCAGTCGGCCATGCCCAACTTGCCGCTGCCGTAGACCGCCGTTGTCCGATAGAGGTAGCCGACCCGCGCGATCTGGGCGACGTCTGGCTGCCGGCCACCGGCAAGGGCATCCACCACGCTGTCGAAATTGCGCACGCTGCGGTTGGCGCGTGACAGCACCATCACTTTGGCGTCGAGCCGGCCGGCTTCCTGCAGCGGTACGTTGCGGCGCAGGTAGTCGACATAGGCATCCTCGACTTCGCCCTCGCAGAGCGCCATGGTCAGGTCCCACTCGCTGGCGATGACCCGGTCATTGCGCTTTTCCGGTGCCAGGTACTGAGAGAAAAGTACGAAACTGAATAGGTCTCTGGGTGTACGGATACGGTAGATCACCGTGCCGTAGCCCTCGGCATCCAGGTCGAAGCGCTGCGCGTCGATCTGCCAACGCTCGCGCATGATCCGGCGGACCAGGCTGCGCATGAAGCTCAATCGGCTCTGGTGCAGGCTGCCCAGACGTTCCAGGTCCATGACCAGGCTGGCGGGGCGCATGGGCAGGGACGCGGCCTCGGGCAGACCGGATTCCATGATTGAAGGGGTGCTCATTCTGGGGCCCTCAACTGGCGTGCACCGCGTACCCGTTGCCCGGTGGCGACTGGGAGGCGGCTTGTTATTGATCTGCCGTCGATGGTGGGACAGCCGGCGTCCCCGAGCAATTCAGATCGCCCTATCGCCTGATAAGCAATCCTTATTCAAATGGTTTGATCGATCAGTGTGGCTAGCGCCAGTCGTCCGGTTCGAGTTCGTTGTCCCGCAGGATGAACTCGAACAGTGCCTGGGCGGCCACCGGCAGGGAGCGGTTAGCCAGGCGGACGATACCTATGTCGCGGGTCACCAGCGGGTCCGCCAGGGGAATGAAGCGCAACTGGCCGGCTTCGGCGGGGAAGGCGAAGCGGGGCAGGGTGGTGATGCCCATGCCGGCCTCGATCATCGCCAGCAGCGAGATCATGTTGGAAATGTAGAACTGCGAATCGGCCACCAGCTCCTCGGCGCTGGTACCAGCCAGCAGGCGGGAGGTGCCGTTAGCGATCAGACGCTCGCCGCGCAATTGCTGCCAGCCGATCTGTTCCTCGGATGCCCGCGGGTGAGCCTGGTGGCAGACCACACCGATGCTGTCTTCCCAGATGGGAATGAAGCGGATATCGCTTTCCGGTTCCCAGAGGCTGGAGATACCGAAATCCACCTGCTGGTTCTCCACCATGGTCAGCACCGCTTCGGAGTTGTCATCGAACAGGCTGACGTGCAGGTCCGTGGCGTCGCCTATGAAGCGAGTGAGGATGTCGGGCAGCAGGCGGCTGGCAATGGAGGGCACCGAGGCGATACGCAGATGCCCCGACTTGTACTGGGCGATCAGGCTCATGTCGCGCACCACGCGATCATGGTGATCGATCAATTCCTTGGCATAGGCGAGGAACTGCAAGCCGAAGGGCGTCAGCTCGGGCTTGGTGACGCGTGCGTTGCGCTTCTCGAAAAGGGCCTGGCCCAGCTTGCCCTCCAGGTCGCGGATGGACAGCGAAATGGCCGGCTGGGTGCGGTGCGCCCGCTCGGCTGCCGCATGGAAACCCTGAAGCTCCGCAACCCAGACGAAGTGGCGCAACTGGACGATCTTCAGGTCGGGCAGCATGGTAAGTTTTCCTTATCAAGAGATATTCACAACTAATTTTAGTTTATCTGAGGTGGCACCTACCATGCGCTCAAAGCGAGAACGGAGGTGCGTATGCCCAGCAAGATCTTCAGCAACTACATCGACGGCGCCTGGGTAGAAGGCGGCTCGAGTATTGCCAACCGAAGCCCCGCGAACGTCGAGGACGTCGTGGGCCACTACACCCAGGCCGACGCCCGCCAGGTGGACCAGGCGATCGCCGCCGCCACAGCAGCCCAGGTCATCTGGGCGCGCAGCGGGCTGGAGGAGCGCTACCAGGTGCTCATGGCCATTGGCGACGAACTGATCGCTCGCAAGGCCGAACTGGGCGAACAACTGTCGCGGGAAGAGGGCAAGACCCTGGCCGAAGGCGTTGGCGAGGTCTACCGCTCCGGTCAGTTCTTCCACTATTACGCCGCCGAGGTTCTGCGGCAGATGGGCGAGACGGCGGACTCGGTGCGCCCCGGCGTGGAAATCGAGGTACGCCGCGAGCCCGTCGGCGTGGTCGCGATCATCACCCCCTGGAACTTCCCGATGGCCACCGCCGCCTGGAAGATCGCCCCGGCCCTGGCATTCGGCAACGCAGTGGTGTTCAAACCCGCCAATGCCGTACCGGCCAGCGCCTGGGCACTGACCGAGATCATCGCCCGCCAGGCGCTGCCGGCCGGGACTTTCAACCTGGTGATGGGCAGCGGTGCCGAGGTTGGCGAACGCCTGATCCACTCCACCGGCATCAATGCCTTGAGCTTCACCGGGTCGGTGGATACCGGCCGCCGGGTCGCCGCTGCCACCGCCGCCAACTTCGTCCGCTGCCAGTTGGAAATGGGCAGCAAGAACGCCCTGGTGGTGCTCGACGACGCCGACCTGCCACTGGCGGTGGAGTGCGCGGTGAATGGTGCCTTCTTCGGCACCGGCCAGAAGTGCACCGCGTCGTCGCGCCTGATCGTGACCGAGGGCGTGCACGACCGCTTCGTCGAGGCGCTGGTCGAGCGCATGGCGCAGCTCAAGGTAGGGCACCCGCTGCGCGAAGGCGTGCAGATCGGTCCGGTGATCGACGAGCGCCAACTGGCGCAGAACCTTCGCTACATCGACGAGGCCAGGGCCGAAGGCGCGCGCCTGGTGTGCGGTGGCGAGCGAATCGAGGAGGAGCACGAAGGCTTCTACATGCGCCCGGCGCTGTTCGTAGACACCCGCAACGACATGCGCATCAACCGTGACGAGGTCTTCGGCCCGATCGCCTGCGTCATCAAGGCGCGGGATTACGAGGAGGCGCTGGCCATCCTCAACGACACGCGATTCGGCCTCACCGCCGGGATCATGACCCAGTCGCTGAAGCACGCCAGCGACTTCAAGCGCCGCGCCAACACCGGCTGCGTGATGGTCAACCTGCCCACCGCCGGCACCGACTACCACGTGCCTTTCGGCGGTCGCAAGGATTCCAGCTTCGGCCCCCGCGAGCAGGGGCAGTACGCCCGCGATTTCTACACGGTGGTCAAGACCGTCTATGTGCGTCCCTGAGGGAGAGAGCGCCATGCAAGAGCTTCTGATGATCGACGGCCTGCAGTATTCCAATTGGAGCCCCGAGCTGTTCAGGCAGATGCGCGAAGGCGGGCTGAGTGCCGTCCACGCCACCATCGCCTACCACGAGACCGCGCGTGAGACGTTATCGCGCATCGGCGAATGGAATCGCCGCTTCGAGGCCTTCCCGGACCTGATCCGGCCTGTGCGGGAGGCTTCGGACATCCGCCTGGCGCAGCAGGAAGGGCGCGTCGGGATCTTCTTCGGCTTCCAGAACTGCTCGCCCATCGAGGACGACATCGACCTGGTGGAAGTCTTCCGCCAGCTCGGGGTCTTCATCATGCAGCTGACCTACAACAACCAGAGCCTGCTGGCCTCGGGCTGTTACGAACGCGAAGACAATGGCATCAGTCGTTTCGGCCGCCAGGTGATCGAAGAGATGAACCGTGTCGGCATGATCATCGACATGTCCCACAGCGCCGAGCGCAGCACCCTGGAGGCGATCGAGCTGTCGAGCCGTCCGGTGATCATCTCCCACGCCAACCCCACCAGCTTCCATGCGGCCAAACGCAACAAGTCCGACGCGGTGCTTCGCGGCATTGCCGAATCGGGCGGCCTGCTCGGATTCAGCACCTATCCCTTCCACCTTCGCGGTGGTTCGCAGTGCCAGCTCGATGAGTTCTGCGACATGGTCGCGCGCACTGCGGACCTGATGGGCATCGACCACATCGGCATCGGCACCGACCTCTGCCAGCAGCAGCCATTGCAGGTGCTGGAGTGGATGCGCAACGGCCGTTGGAGCAAGGCCAAGGATTACGGCGAAGGCTCGGCGGACAACGCTGACTGGCCGGAGCCGCTGCATTGGTTCCGTGATAGCCGCGACTTCCCCGTCATCGCCCGAGGCCTGCGCGAACGCGGCTTCGCCGAGGAAGAGGTGCGCAAGATCATGGGCCTGAACTGGCTCGACCTGCTGGAGCGCGGTATCGCACCGCGACAGTGACTCCCTGATTCAACCCCACGTGAGGACGCCATGAACAAGAACAAGAAAAGAGCCTCGACCACCTCCTACCCCGGAGTTGGCCCGCGCCAGACCGCAAATCCCCGACAACCCCTGCCTCCAGAGGGCAGGAGCGAAACCTCGCTACCGCGCTGACAGGCGCTTTCGCTCCGTTATCCCAACCCATGGTCATTTGCCCCGCATTGCGGGGACAGAACAACAACCTGGAGGCATCATGAAAGTGTTCCCGACCCAGACCGTAGGCAGCGCGCCGATGAAGCACCCGGCACTGCAAGGCATCGACTGGCCCTTGTTCATCATCAGCGGCGGCTTCCTGCTCAGTTTCCTGGTGGCGGCGCTGGTGGACATCGACGCGGTGTCGGCACTGGTCAACACCCTGTTCGCCTGGTCGACGAAAGCCTTCGGGCTCTATTGGCAGTTGCTGATGCTGGCAACCTTCCTCGTCAGCCTGGGCATCTTCTTCAGCAAGAGCGGCCGCGTTCGCCTGGGCGGCGTCGGCCGGCAGCCGGAAACCAGTACCTTCAACTGGATCGCCGTGATCATGTGCGCACTGCTCGCCGGCGGTGGCGCCTTCTGGGCGGCCGCCGAGCCGCTGATGCACTTCGCCAGTCCGCCGCCGTTGTTCAGCGGCGTGCAGCCAAACAGCGAGCATGCCGGCCACCTGGCCCTGGCCCAGTCGTTCGTGCACTGGGGGTTCCTGGCCTGGGCGGTGCTGGGCAGCCTGTTGGCGATCGTGCTGATGCACCTGCACTACGACAAGGGATTGCCGCTGGCGCCGCGTACCTTGCTTTACCCGTTGCTGGGCGCGCGCGCGCTCAAAGGGCCAATCGGCAATCTCGCCGACGCCACGTCGATCATCGCGGTGGTCGCCGGCACCATCGGCCCGATCGGTTTCCTCGGGCTGCAGATCAGCAATGCGCTGAATGCGATCTGGGGTGTGCCGAACGACCTGGTGACCCAGTCCGTCACCATCATCCTGGTGACGGCCATGTACACCACGTCCTGCCTGGTCGGCCTGAACGGCATCCGCTTCGTCAGCGAGATCAACGTGTGGCTGATGATCGGTCTGGCGGCCTTCATGATCGTGGCCGGGCCGACGCTGTTCATCCTCTCGGGTTTCCCCGTGGCGTTCGGTCTGCAGCTGGAGTACTTCCTGCCGATGACGATGTATCGCGCCGACCCGAAGTGGCTCGACTGGTGGACGGTCTTCTACTGGGGCTGGTTCATCGGTTACGCGCCGATGATGGGCCTGTATGTCGCCAAGATTTCCCGGGGTCGCAGCATCCGCCAGATCATCGGGACCCTGTCGATCATCGCTCCGCTGGTGACCATGTTCTGGTTCACCGTGGTCGGCGGTACCGGCATCGGTCTTGAACTGCAGACCCCCGGTATCGTCACCGGCCACGGCAGCCAGCCCGAGGCCATGCTGCTGGGGGTCACCCAGAGCTTGCCGCTGGCGGGGTTGGTGTCCGCGCTGTTCCTGTTCCTCAGCTTCATCTCGGTGGCCACCAATGGGGATGCCATGGCCTACACCGTCGCCTTGGCAATGTCTGCCAACGATGCACCGAAGAAATGGCTGCGGGCCTTCTGGTGCATCGGCATGGGACTGGCCGCAGTGGTCCTGATCACCATCGGCTCGGGCGGGGTCACGGCCCTGCAATCCTTCATCGTCATCACCGCCGTGCCGGTCTCCCTGCTGATCCTCCCGGCGCTCTGGAACGCCCCGCAGATCGCACGGCGACTGGCCCGGGAGCAGCAGGTCTAGTCCCTTGGGAGGGTGCGATGCCCATCGCCCCTCCTTTTTTCTTCCCATGCTGGAGAACCCAATGAAACAGTCCGTGAGTACCCGTTTGTATCCGTCCAAGGCGCCGCTGGAGTGGGCCGTGATCGGCAACGGGACCCTGTACACGGCGCAGATTCCCATCGACGTCGAGGGGCGTGTGGTGGACGGCGGCATCGAGGCCCAGACGCGCCAGACCCTCGACAACCTGAAGCACACCCTGGCGTGCGCGGGTCTCGGCCTGGAGGCGGTGACCCAGGTACTGATCTATGTCACCGACCGCAGCTACCTGGCGACCGTCAATGCGGTCTACGCCGAATACTTCGTTGCCCCTTACCCGAACCGCGCCGCCATGGTTGTAGCCGGTCTGGCGCGCGAAGAGATGCTCGTGGAACTGGTGGTCTACGCGGTGGCCTGACACCAGGCCGCCCCTGCATGCTGTCCGGCGATCCCGGACAGCATGCGCGGTGCTCCGCACCAACGCGCGAGCCCCGGCTCGCAGCGACTTCACTATGCTTGTCCAGGTGCAGGCGCCCATCCGTCACGAGCGGAGCGGCGCCTGCGCCATTGTTCGACCCTTGATTCAGCCTGCTTGGGAGCCTGAGATGGAATGGCTGTTGCGCCCGGAGATCTGGGCGGCGTTCTTCACCCTCACCGCCCTGGAAATCGTCCTTGGCATCGACAACATCATCATGATCGCGATCCTCGTGGGCCGCATGCCGCCTCACCTGCAGGCACGCACCCGCTTCTGCGGCCTGGCCCTGGCGATGGTCACGCGCATTCTGCTGCTGCTCTCCATCACCTGGATCATGCGACTCACCGCCGACCTGTTCCAGTTGGCCGGACAAGGCATCTCCGGGCGAGACCTGATCCTCTTCTTCGGTGGCCTGTTCCTGCTGTGGAAGAGCAGCAGCGAGATGTACCAGAGCCTGGAAGGCGAGGAG
The DNA here is from genome assembly GCF_029871235.1 of Pseudomonas sp. BN411. Lineage (GTDB taxonomy): Bacteria > Pseudomonadota > Gammaproteobacteria > Pseudomonadales > Pseudomonadaceae > Metapseudomonas. Next base: position 291,777 of record NZ_SSOM01000080.1, on the reverse strand, counting down.
GGTGGCGAAGACGGCGAGGACGGGCCACGAAAGCTGGGCGGCGGTTTCGTCGTCACCATCATCCAGATCGCCATCATCGATATCGTGTTCTCGCTGGACTCGGTGATCACCGCCGTCGGCATGGTGTCCGACATTCCGGTGATGGTCGCCGCGATCGTCGCGGCCGTGCTGGTGATGATGCTGGCCGCTGGCACCATCAGCGACTTCATCGACAAGCACCCGAGCCTGAAGATGCTGGCGCTGTCCTTCCTAGTGGTGGTGGGCACCGTGCTGATCGCCGAATCCTTCGATGTCCATGTGCCGAAGGGCTACGTCTACTTCGCAATGGCCTTCTCCCTGGCCGTGGAAGCCCTGAACATCCGCGCGCGTATGGCCCGTGCGCGCCAGCAAGCCGAGCCGGTGAAACTGCATAAGCACCCAACGGGGGATTGATTGGATAAAGGCTGTTGCCGCTCGGGATGGCTTTGAACGCATTCCGAGCGGTTGGCTCATGTGCGCAGGTTGGTGAGCGCAGTGGTCGATTCACGGGGACTGAGTGCATTGATCGCCGTGGCCGCAAGGGCCAGCAAGGCTCCGACTGCTGCGAGGCCGATCCAGCCGGCACGGTGCACGCCGTAGTTTCCCAATGCAGCGCCGACCGCGCCGCCCAGGAAGTACGACCCCATGAATACCGTATTGAGACGGCTGCGGGCCTCGGGGCGCAGGGTGTAGATGCGCGCCTGGTTGGCAACCAGGCCTGCACGATTGCCGAAGTCGAGCAGCACCATGCCGACGATCAGCCAGCCGAGGCTGTGTCCGCCCGCGGCGATGAACGCGAAACCCACGGCGAGGGCCATCGCGCCTGCCAGGACCAGGGTGCGCGCTCCCAGGCGATCGGCCAGTGCACCGATGCGCGGCGACGCGACGATACCCAGCAGCGCGACCAGGCCGAACATGCCGATGGTGGCGGGACCGAATGCATAGGGCGGTTGCGTCAGCAGCGCGGCCAGCGAAGCCCATAGCGCGCTGAATGCGGCGAATATCATGAAGCCGCTCGCCGCACAGAAGCGCAGCACACTTTCCTCGCGCACCAGGCTGCCCAGCGAACGCATCAACCCGGCATAGCCGATCGAGCTCAGGCTCGTGGATGCGGGGAGACTCCGGGCAATGATGACCAGCAGTGGAAGATCGATGAGCGCGGCCAGTAGGAACACGGCTCGCCAACCCGTTTGCGCGCCGAGGAAGCCACCGATGGTGCGCGCCAAGAGCAGACCCGCAGAGAGGCCGCTCAGCAAGGTGCCCACGATTCGGCCGCGTGCAGCGGGTGTCGCCAGACCCGCAAGGGCAGGGATGAGGATCTGCGCCGTGATCGCTGTCACGCCAACCACGAAGCAGCTGACGCACAGCAACGCGAAGCTCGGTGCGGCAGCGCAGGCGATCAACGCCACCGCATTCGCCGCAATGGCCAGCGACGCGAGCCGGCGTGGCTGTTGGCAGTCCGCGAGCGGCACGATGAGCAGAAGGCCGGTCGCATAGCCGAGTTGCGTCAAGGTGGCGATCAGACCGGCCTGAGTCGGCGCCAGGCCAAACGCCGCGGCCATCTGCGGCAGTAGTGGCTGGTGGTAGTAGATGGTCGATACGGCCAGCGCGCAGCACACCGCCATCGCGGCGACCAGACGAGCGGGTATTCCGGTCGAGACCGCGGATGGAGTGGGCATGGCGCGGTCTCCTTCAGTGCTGTTGCAGGGCGAGGAGGAGCCCGCGGGTATCGACGATGCTATGCGCAAAGGTCGGCCCGTTCAGCTCGTGCGCCGCATGCATCATGTCCTTGCTGAAAGCCGCTGTCGCATCGCGTACTAGCGTCACGTGATACCCGAGTTCCATGGCGAAGCGCGCCGTCGATTCGATGCAGGTGTTCGCCAGCAGGCCAACGACGATGACATGAGTGATGCCTTGCTGCTTCAACTGGAAGTCGAGATCGGTATTGGCGAACCCGCTTTGGCCCCAGTGCTCCTGGATGACGATGTCGCCGTCCTGCGGCACGAAGTCGGGGTGCCATTCGCCGCCCCACGTGCCCTTGGCGAAGGTGTGGCGCTGCTGGATCAGGCGCTGGGTCGGATTCGGGTGATCCCAGTGGTCATAGTCGCCGGGCTGCCAGCGACGATGCGGGACATAGAACACCTGGATGCCATGGCCGCGCGCGGTTGCGACGGCGGTGCGCAGGTTGTCGAGCAGATTCACGTCCTCCGCAACGGTTTTCAACATGGGGAACAGCTTGCCGCCATCGGACAGGAAATCGTTGTAAGGGTCGACCAGCAGCAGGCCGGTACGCGCCGGGGAATACACAGGATTGGTCATTTCGGTGCTCCAGTTGAAAGGAGGCGCGATTGAACTCGCTCCTCGTAAGTGGGCGCTTGCCTCTACGGCTCCGTTGCGCGATGTCTCGATCCTCGTTACGGCCCATAGTAACTATGAAAAACATAGTGTCAACGGGCATGCTGGTTTGCGGGCGATTTCAGGGGGTCTCGCGTGTCCTGCTCGTGTTACTATGAAAACGATAGTGGCCTTGGAGTGAGCACCGTGATGCAAGTGCAGGACGAGACGACCGATACGCTGTGCCCGGTGGCGCGCTCGGTGGACGTGGTGGGCGACAAGTGGACGATCCTGGTGCTGCGTGAGCTCTACATGGGCGCGACACGCTTCGAGGAAATGCAGATCCAGACCGGCGCTACACCGCAGATGCTGACGTCGCGCCTGAAAGCGCTGGAAGCCGACGGCATGGTCGAGCGCCGGCCATACAGCGAAAAGCCGCTGCGCTACGAATACCACCTGACCCGGAAGGGCTGGGACTTCTATCCCGTGATCTACGCGCTGCGCGCCTGGGGCGAAACATGGTGCAAGAACGAGGATGAGGGACTGGCGGTGCATTTTGTGCACCGTGAGTGTGGCCATGACGTCGGTGTGGCCAGCGTCTGTCCGCACTGTGGCGTTCCTGTGGAGCGCAAGGATCTGGAAGCGTCGATAAGCAATCGTTTCGCAGACGAACGCCTGGCCCGGCGGGAGGCCTTCAAGCGGAAGTAGTCAGCGCTTCGGAATACGAGGCTGCTGGAGTTCATAGCTGCCTGTTTCGGATTCTTCGCCCTGAAAAGCGGGGGCCAGAAGGAGAATCCCGGCCCCCGCCAAACTCAGCTTCGCACGAAGGCAAGCAGGTCAGCGTTGATGGTATCGGCGTTGATTGTGGGCATGCCGTGTGAGAACCCCGGGTAGATCTTGAGCGTGCTGTTCTTCAGCAACTGCGCCGACAGCACACCAGAGTTCTCATAGGGAACGATCTGGTCGTCGTCGCCGTGCATCACCAGCACGGGGATCGTGATGCGCTCAAGGTCTTTGGTGAAGTCGGTCTGGGAGAAGGCCACGATGCCGTCGTAGTGGGCCTTGGCGCTGCCCATCATGCCCTGGCGCCACCAGTTCCGGATGATGCCCTCCGAGGGCGTCGCTCCAGGTCGGTTGTAGCCGTAGAAGGGCCCCGCCGGAACGTCGTGATAGAACTGAGCGCGGTTGGCCGCGAGCTGGGCTTGCAGACCGTCGAAGACATCCTTGGGGAGACCGCCAGGGTTGTTCGCGGTCTTCACCATCAGTGGCGGGACCGCGCTGATGATGACCGCCTTGGGGACAGGGTCTTCAGGATGCCGCGCAATGTAGTGCACGACCTCACCACCGCCCGTGGAGTGGCCGGCATGGATGGCTCCCTGCACGCCGAGGTGGTTCACGACCGCCGCTACGTCATCGGCGTAATGGTCCATGTCGTGGCCATCCCAGACCTGGCTGGATCGTCCATGGCCGCGGCGATCATGGGCGACTACGCGAAAGCCGTGGGCCAGGAAGAACAGCATCTGCGCATCCCAGTCATCCGCACTGAGCGGCCAGCCGTGATGGAAATGGATCACCGGGGCGTCGCGCGGCCCCCAGTCCTTGTAGAAGATCTCGACTCCATCTTTCGTTGTGACGTACCCCATGTTCGCTTCTCCTCTGTGATGTGGAGGTCGGGAATTGGCGATGTGTGCGCCAATGGCTACCGGTCATGGCGAGAGTCCCGCACGTTTCTCAATGGGCGGATGACTGGAAATACGGCTGGTAACGCGCGGCTGGCCCTGCCTGTGAGTGCCTGCCGTCACCGTGCGTTGATTGGCCGCTTAAGTACTCTAGGATTGAAGTGAACTTTAAGGTCAATGCTTCTTCCGAAGTGCTCCTCGCTGGAGGAGATCCGTCACCTGCTGATGGTCGTCCAGAAGGACTGGCAGCACGGGAAGCTTGAGGCAAAGTTCATCCCTGTAGTTCAGGTCAGGCCACGATGGCCTGACCTGAGAACAGTTACTCGGTGGCCAGGATGGATTTCAGGGGTTCGGGGGCATAGAGCGCGCTTTGGAACTGAGGCACGTACTCGTACTTCATCAATTTCCCCAGCTTCAGGGACTTCATGAACGTAGAAAGGCTGCCGTCATTCAGTGTGAGGTTGACCGAGTCTGCACTCGTGCTGGAGGCGTGGCTCAGTTGGCGGGATACCGCATAGCCGTAGGTCAACGCTCCGTCATGGCCGACATTGGTGAAGCTATTGGTCACCAGTTCAACTTCATCTGACGTATCACTCAGTTTCTTACCTTCAAAGACAACGTCAACCTTGCCAGTGTCGTGATCGACAATCTCGAAGATCACGGATTTGTCGCTATCCCGGCGATTGATACCCGTCAGCCACTTCGGCAGGTTGTATCCGACCACACCCCTTACCCTTGCAAGCTCGGTATTGACCGGGAGTTTCAGTACGTACCCCCAGAAGTCCTTGGAGATCGACTGACCGACCAGGGAGATGGGGCCCAGGTTCGACGAGCCAGGCTTGTTCGTGACGATGGACAGGGCGATTTCGTTATAGCTGTCGTTGTCGCAGTACTCATAGGAGTAAGCGGTAAGAGCGACCAGGCCTCTGCCCGGCCAGACCTGAAGGGGTTGCACCTTGTCCAGGACGGCAGCAGGTATCAACGCTTTCAGCTTTTCCATATCGGCCGTGAAGACAGCGGTAATCCTGTTGTTCTGGTAATAGAAGTTTGGCGAGTAGGACTCGAACCCGATGTCGACTTTTGTCTTCTTGAGCCCCTTGAACCAACTCAGGTCAACGCCAGGGGCTTCCGACTCTATGGTGGAAAGAGGGGGGTTGGAGCGGAAGCGGTCATACAGACCACCTGCGACCACAGGAACCTCATGGCCGGCAATATCGATCATCGTACGTCCAGCCTCTTTGATTTCAGCTGGATTCTCTGCCCATGCGAATACCGAAACGGTATTCATGAGTACTCCTGCCATTACTGCAATGCTGCCGATTTTCATGTTTCGAAGTCTCCGCCGTGTTCGTTGTCTTCGGTGCCTTGCGCTCGGGAGTCATTGCTTCGGCAGATGGAAAGTCGGTCATCGAAACGGTCCTTTCAGGTTTCTCGATCATCTGCCAATGCATGCCCGTGAGGCCCGCGAGAGAAACCCTAACGTTCATGTTAAGTTTAATGTCAAGCGTTCCGATTCGAGCAGGCGACGGCGCGTGGGGCAGCACATCAAATCGACTGAAGATGCGGCGGCTGATGGCCGGTGTTTGGCGGGAGAGGGGAGAGATCACGCCATCAAGATGCGTGATGAACCAGAGGGGGAACCTGCCCGGCCTTAGCCAGCCGGGCAGGGTGGATTCAGCTTAGTTGGATCCAGGTGGTCTTCAGTTCGCAGTACTGGTCGTGGGCGTAGACGGACTTGTCACGGCCGCCAAAACCCGACTGCTTGTAGCCGCCGAAGGGCGTGGAGATATCGCCTTCGGAGAAGCAGTTGACCGACACGGTGCCTGCGCGAATGGCCGAAGCCATGCGGTGGGCGGTATTGATGTTGTCGGTCCAGAGCGAGGCGGCGAGGCCGTAGCAGGTGTCGTTGGCGATGGCGATGGCTTCTTCTTCGGTGTCGAAGGTGATGACCGCCAGGACTGGGCCGAAGATTTCTTCGCGGGCGACCGAAGAGGCGTTGGTCACGTTATCGAAGATGGTCGGTGCCACGAAGTAGCCGCCGCTTTCCGGATTGAGGCGCACGCCACCGGTAACCAGCCGGGCGCCTTCAGCCTTGGCCTGCTCGATGTGTCCCAGCACCTTCTTCATATGGGCCTGCTCGATCAGTGCACCCAGGCGCACGCTCGGGTCCAGCGGGTCGCCCGTGGCCCAGTCTTCGAGCTGGCGCACCAGCTCGTCGACCAGGGCGTCCTTGATGGAGCGGTGGACGATCAGGCGCGAGCCCGCCGAGCAGTTCTCGCCCATGTTCCAGAACGCGGCGCTGAGCACATGGCTGGCCACTGTCTGCAGGTCGCCGGCATCGGCCATGACCACCTGCGGGTTCTTGCCGCCGCATTCGAGCACGACGCGCTTGAGGTTGCTCCTGGCCGAGTATTCCAGGAACAGACGGCCCACTTCGGTGGAGCCGGTGAAGGCGGCGAGGTCGATGTCGGCGTGCAGGCCGATCGCCTTGCCGGCGGTATGCCCGAGGCCGGGCACCACGTTGAGCACACCGGCGGGAATGCCGGCTTCGAAGGCCAGTTCGGCCAGGCGCAGGGTCGCCAGGGAGGTCAGCTCAGCGGGCTTGAGGATCACGCTGTTGCCGGTGATCAGCGAGGGCCCCAGCTTCCAGCCCGCCATCATGCAGGGGAAGTTCCATGGCAGCACGGCGCCCACAACGCCGACCGGCTCGCGCTTGATCATGCCCAGGTTGCCGGGATTGGACGGCGAGATGGCGTCGTACAGCTTGTCACCCGCTTCGGCATGCCAGCGGATGGTCGCCGCCGTGTCGGGGATGTCGATGGCGAAGCATTCGCCCACCGGCTTGCCGGATTCCAGCGATTCCAGCACGGCAAGTTCCAGGCGATGCGCATCGATCAGGTCGGCGAAGCGCTGCATGACCGCCTTGCGGCCGGCTGGAGCCAGCTTCGACCAGGCGCCCGATTCGAAGGCGGCACGCGCGGCTTTCACGGCAAGGTCGATGTCGTCGGCATCACAGGCGGCGACTTCGGTCAGCACCTGGCCAGTGGCGGGGTTGAGGGTGGCGAAGGTGGCACCTGAACGGGCGGCGACGAAGCGCCCGTTGATGAATGCCTGGTTGCGGTACTCGAGTCGCTCGATCTGCTGATCGATGGCGCTGCGCGTAAGGGCGTCGGTCATTGTTGTTCTCCAGAGTGGGGCGGGTCTCAAAGTTCTGCGCCGGCAGTCCATTCCTTCCAGGCAATGGAGGAACGCACGCCGATGCCGAGGAAGGGCTCGGGTGGATTGCGGCAGGGTTTGGGCTGTTCGAGCATGCTGCGCAGCAGGTCGCTGTCCATGCCCAGGGCGTATTCGGCGATCAGCTTCCCGGAGATGGTCCCGCGCGTGAGGCCCAGGCCGTTGCAGCACACCGCGCTGTAAACGCCAGGGGCGATCTCGCCGAACACCGAACCGGAATTGCGCGCCAGGCACAGGGCGCCACCCCAGGTGTATTCGAATTCGACGCCGGGCAGCATCGGGAAGCGGTTTTCGAAGGACTTGCGATGGGCGCGGCGGACTCGCTCAAGCGTCGCGGCACTGGCCTGGACCTGAGGGTTGTAGGTGAAGGAGTTGCGGATGCAGATCCGTCCGTTGGCCAGGCGCCGTACCGTGGTTCCCAGCGGGTCGGCCGGAATCAGGCCCCACGACTCCTCGCCACCCAGGGCGGCCAGCTCCTGTGGGCTCAGCCGTCGCGTCATGCTCGCGTAGGTGTACACGGGCAGGATGCGTCCCTTCAGGCCCAGCTCGCCAAAGGTTGAGGCGTAGGCATTGTTGGCCAGCACCAGGCGCGGCGCCTTCACGCAACCTTGCGCGGTGGTGAGGGTGTGGGGCTTGCCGACTTCAATGGTCAGCACCGGGCTGTCCTCGAACAGCCGGACGTTCTCCGGCAAGGTCCGGCCCAATCCGCGAGTCAGTGCCGCGGGCTGCACCAGGACCGCGCCGGGTGCATGCAGGCCGGCCTGGTAGAAGTCGGTCCCGGTAACGGCCTTCATCTCCCTGGCATCCAGCATGCGGTAGGGTTCGCCAAGTACGGATAGCCCCTTGGCGAACTCTTCCAGCGAGTGGGTGCCCCGCCCATTGACCGCCCCGTGCAGCTTGCCCTGCTCGCGCCAGTCGCATTCGATGCCGTGGGTTTTCACGATATCGCGCACGTAGTCGATGGCGCCGCGGCACAGGCGGATGATCTTCTGATCGGCCTCCTGGCTGTTGGTGTAGCTGTGGGAGGTGAGGTCGTGGGGCAGGTCGACCATGAAGCCGGAGTTACGTCCGGCGGCACCGAAGCCGACCCGCCGGGCGTCGATGAGGACGATCGACGCTTCCGGCTGCAGCTCCGCCAGGCGGCGGGCAGCGGCCAGGCCGGAAAGCCCGGCGCCCAGCACCACCCAATCCGCCTGCACGGTGCCGCGCAGAGAGGTGCCGGGGGGCGGCGGTGGCAGGGTTTCATACCAACCGCAGCGGCCGTCGTTCTGGGGCAGGAAATTGCATTGAAGCTGCATGGGACGCCTCCAGTACCGGCGAACTAACCGCGATGGGCAATCAGTTGCTCGTAGGTGCGAGCAAAGGCGGCTTTCTCGTCCTCGCCCAGCGGCAGCAGCGGACGGCGTGTCGGGCCCACCGGCAGGCCGGCCAGCTCGCAGCCGTACTTGATGTACTGGCAGAACTTCCCGCCTTGTTCGAGCAGGTTGAGCATCGGCAGCAGGCGGCTGGCCAGCTTGCGTCCGGCGATCATGTCCTGCTCGACCACACAGGTTCGGTACAGCGCGACGTGCTCGGGGGCGAGGAAATTGGAGGCGCCGGCCACCCAGCTGCGCGCGCCCCAGGTGAAGAACTCCAGCACCTGGTCATCCATGCCGCAGCTGACCTGCAGTTGGCCGGCGTAGTCCTGGGTGAGGGTGTGCATGCGCTCGATGGAGCCGGTGCTTTCCTTGATCGCCTGGAAATTCGGCCGCTGCTTGAGGGCATCGATGAACTCGAAGCTCATGGCGGTGCCGGTACGGGCGGGGAAGTTGTAGAGCATGGTCGGCATGTCGAGGGCGTCGTCCACGGTACAGGCATGGGCGAGCAACTCGTCCTGGGTCGGCTGGCAGTAGTAGGGCGCGGCCAGGAGGATGCAGTTGAAGCCAGCGGACTTGGCGTAGCGGCCCAGATCCAGGCTTTCTTCCGTGGTGGTGGCGTTGATACCTGCCATCAGCGGGATGCGACCCCCGGCCAGCTCGGAAACCGCGTCGAACAGCTTTTTGCGCTCGCCGTTGCTAAGGGCGTAGTACTCGCCGGTGGTACCGCCGACGATCAGGCCGTGGATGCCATGGCCGATCAGGCTGTCGATCACCGGGGGCAGGGCAGCGAAGTCGATGGAACCCTCTTGGGTGAAGGGGGTAACAACGGGGGTCCAGACACCATCAAAGTTCATGTAATCACCTAGCCGAACAAGTTGTATTTGTTGGGAATTTCGACATGAAGGTTAATGACGCGATTCTTTCACCAACAAGCAACATTTAAGGCTGGCAATCAATGAGCGGAGGTTATGAGTTGTTTGCGAGGCGCGAAAAACAAAAGACCTGCTCATGGCAGGTCTCTTGTTTTTGGGTAGTGCGGAATATTCGATCGATATTGTCTGACTGCGAATTTAATTATTAACAACCAGAACTTGGGGCTGACAATAACGCTAGGTAATCAGATCTGGGCAATCAGCCAGTCGCGCAGACGACAGCAGGCCTCGTCGTCCTCTTTGTCTTCATTGAATGTCAGGTAGTGCTGGCTGTCCTTGAGCACCAGTTCGTGTGCAACGGGGCGAACCAGTGCGCCCTGGTCCACCAGATGGCCCACCAGGTGGTTCCAGCCGAGGGCGACGCCCTGGTGGCTCAGGACCATCTGGATCAGCAGGTTGTAGTCGTTGGCGTTGAAGAAGTGCGGCGCATTGGCGGTGCGCGTCTCGATGTCGATGTCGTGGAAGGCCAGCCAGACCTTCCAGTCCACGTGCTCGGCCACCTGGGATCGTCCGTAGGGGCTGAGGTTCAGCAGCACGCTGTCGCGCAGGCCCTCCAGGGTGCCCAGTTCCGGGTGCTGCTCCAGGTACTGCGGCGTGCACACCGGGTAGATCACGTCGTGCATCAGCGGGTAGCTGCGATAGCCCTCGCGGATCTTGGCCATCTTGGTGACGAAGATGTCGGGGCGCACGCCGGGTTCCATGGAGAGGAAGTTTTGCGTGGTGATCAGGTTGAGGTCCACGTCCGGGTTCGCGCTGAAGAAGCTCGGCAGGCGGTGGGACAGCCATAGCGCGGAAAACGCCGGTGAGCAGCAGAGGGTGAGCACGCGCTTGGTCGTGCTGTGGCTGCGGATTCTCTCGGCGGCCTGGGAGATGTTGACGAAGGACAACTGCACCGCATCGAAGAAGATCGACCCGGCTGCCGTGAGCTCCACGGCGCGCCCCACGCGCTTGAACAGCTCCGCACCCAGGTAGGTTTCCAATTCGCGAATCTGCCGACTGATCGCCGCCTGGGTCACGCACAAGGCCTCCGCCGCGCGGGTGAAGTTCTGGTACTTGGCCGCCGCGACGAAGGATTTCACCGCGCGAAGGGAGGGCATTTTGATCAGGGTCTGATCGGGTTCGGTGTGTTTAACCATAACGGGAAGTAATCAAGATCCTGGATAAAAAGTCGATTCTGCCGGCCGGCAACCTGATCCTAGACTGCGGGCAATTGCGGCGCAGTGGCTTCGCAGACGTTGCGCACAAGCCTGACACCGGAAAATGCGGACTGTCGAGTACGCATCCGTTGATTGCCGCAAAGAGCCAATACCGACACAACCTCCCGTGCCTGATCTGGAGTGCGCATGACAATGAACAATAACGCCGCCGTCCTGGACCTGATTCGCCAGCGCAAGGAGCGCCACGCCCTGCCTGGTGCCGCCTACAGCGACTCGGAGGTGTATCGCCAGGACCTCGAACGAATCTGGCACAGAGAGTGGATCTTCGCCGGTCATACCTTCGAACTGGAAAAGCCCGGCCAGTACCTGACCCTGCAGATCGGCGACTACCCGATTGCCGTGGTGCGCGGCGGGGATGGTCAGGTCCGCGCATTCCACAATGCCTGCCGGCATCGCGGCTCCAAGGTGTGCACCGAAGCCAAGGGCAAGGTTGCCCGGCTGGTCTGCCCGTATCACAAGTGGGCGTTCGACCTGGATGGGAAACTGCTGTTCGCCCGCAACATGGGCCCTGATTTCGATGCGGCCGACTACGGTCTGAAACCCGCCCATTGCCAGGTGGTGAACAGCTACATCTATGTCTGCGTGGCGGACAAGGCGCCGGACTTCACCCGATTCCGCGATGCCGTTTCCCCCTTCATCACCCCGCACAACCTGGAAGACTGCAAGGTGGCGTTCGAGTCCAACCTGGTGGAGCGGGGTAACTGGAAGCTGGTCTTCGAGAACAACCGCGAGTGCTACCACTGCGACGGCAGCCACCCAGAGTTGCTCAACTCCTTCGTCGAGAACCTGTCCGTGGCCGGCGTCGGTGGGGCGGAGGACCCGGAACTGGCGGCGCACTGGGATCGCTGCGAGGCGGCGGGCCTGCCCAGCCGGCTGGTGATGGACGAGGCCGGGCAGTACCGCATGACGCGCATTCCGCTCTCGACCGGTGCCGTCAGCTACACCATGGACGGCAAGCCTGCGGTGGCCAGACGCCTGGATCGCAGTGGCGAGGAGGACATCGGCGCGCTCCTGTACTTCAACTATCCGTCCACCTGGAACCACTTCCTGGGCGACCACGCGCTGAGTTTCCGCGTGCTGCCACAAGGGCCAAACGAAACCCTGGTCACCACCAAATGGCTGGTGCCCAAGGACGCCCAGGAAGGCATCGACTACGACATCGAGCGTCTGACCCGTGTCTGGATCGCCACCAACGACCAGGACCGACGCCTGGTGGAAGGCGCCCAGGCCGGCGTCAGTTCGCCCGCCTATGAGCCCGGCCCTTACTCGGAGATCGCGGAAAACGGCGTCTGCCAGTTCGTGGACTGGTACTGCACGACCATGATCAGCCGACTGGCCGACTGAGCCTTCATTCACCTTCGATCCAGCCTCGTCTCACCGATCCGGTGAGGCGGGGCTTTCGTCTGTCTGGATGGCCCTGCGGCCAAGGACCCGGTAATGCATTCGCTGAACTTCCTTTCTCGCCTCGACGGCCATGCCAGGGGCTTCTGCCTGGTGCTGCTGGCTGCGTTCTGCTACGGCCTGCAGCCGCTCTTCGCCCAATACGCCTACGCCGGTGGCGCCGACCCGGTGGGGTTGCTGCTGGCGCGCTTCACGCTGGCTGCGGTGGTACTGCTGGCGATCCTGCGCTGGCGGGGAATCGGCCTGCCGAAAGGGCGGCTGGTGTGGCAGAACCTGTTGCTGGGCTTCGGCTATGGACTGGCGGCGCTGGGTTACTACAGCGCCTGCCATTCCACCTCGGTCAGCCTGGCGATCATCCTGGTGTACACCTTCCCGGCGTTCGTCACGGTGGTGTCCATCGCCTGTCTGGGCGAGCGGCTCAGCGTGCTCAAGCTGGCAAGCCTGGCGCTTGCACTGGGGGGCGTGCTGATGGCCACCGGGCTCAGCATGTCGAGCGTGTCGGCAGGCGCCCTGTGGGCGTTGTTCGCCGCAATCTGTTACGGCGCCTCGATCATCTACGGCACCCACCGGATCACTCATGAGAACCCGTTGGCATCCGCCGCCATGCTGCTTCTGGGCTGCGCCCTGACCTTCGCCGTGGCCGCGCTGCTGCAAGGCGCCTCCCTGCCTTCGACGGCTTCGGCCTGGTGGGCGACCCTGGGCCTGGCCGTATTCGCCACGCTGGTGCCGGTGGCGGCATTCCTTGCCGGGTCCCCGCGCATAGGCCCGTCCACGGCGGCCACGCTCTCGACCGTGGAGCCGGTCGTGGCCGTGACCATTGCTGTGCTGCTCATGGGCGAGCCGTTCACCTACGCCATGTTCCTGGGTGGGGTGATGGTGATGCTTGCGGCGGTATTCCTGGCCCGCCAGGGGAGTGCGGAGCGGGAGCTGGCGCCCATGCAGGGCAGCGTCAGTCCCGACCAATAACATCAAGTTATGGTTTAGGGCGAACAAATGTCGTTGGACGCTGCGATAGCTAAATCCTAATTTGAAGTTGCAACGCGGCATCACATTTCGATGTCGTTTTTATGAAGCAGGAGTTTCTGCGCGCCGGTTTGCCAAAGTGATATTGCGACAGGATTCCGGCCTTTTTTCTCTGCACTTGTCATGGGCTGTTTAGTGACAGTGCGAAGTTCGTAATTGGTTATAAGCATAAGAATGAGGGTTGTATGAACCAGGCCGATGAGATTCTTTCGGTAAAGAACATCTTCAAGGTATTCGGACCCCATCCGGACATCGCCATGGAGATGTTGCGCAAAGGCGCCGACAAGAACGAAATATTTCGCAAGACGGGTCATGTGGTCGGCGTGTTCGACGCCAGCTTCTCGGTCAAGCGCGGTGAGATCTTCGTGATCATGGGATTGTCCGGCTCGGGCAAGTCCACCATGGTGCGGCTGTTCAACCGCCTGATCGAACCCACCTCGGGCAGCATCCATCTGAACGGACGCGAAATTACCGGCCTTTCCGACAAGGCGCTGCTCGATGTGCGTCGCAAGGAAATGGGCATGGTGTTCCAGTCCTTCGCGCTGATGCCGCACATGAGCGTTCTGGAAAACACCGCCTTCGGCCTGGAAATCTCCGGCGTCAGCGAGCGTGAGCGCCACGCCCGTGCCAGCGAAGCGCTCCGCCAGGTGGGTTTGGCTGGCCACGAGCACAGCTACCCGCACCAGCTGTCCGGTGGCATGCAGCAGCGTGTCGGCCTGGCCCGCGCGCTGGCGAACGACCCCGCCATCCTGCTTATGGACGAAGCCTTCTCCGCGCTCGACCCGCTGATTCGCAGCGAGATGCAGGGCGAGCTGATACGCCTTCAGGCGGAGCAGCAGCGCACCATCATCTTCATCTCCCACGACATCGAGGAAGCCATCCGCATCGGCCATCGCATCGCGATCATGGAAGGCGGCCGGGTGGTGCAGATCGGCACTCCGCAGGAGCTGCTGAACCAGCCCGCCAACGAGTACGTCGAGACCTTCTTCAAGGGCTTCGACAGCTCCCGGGTACTCAAGGCCGGCGACGTGGCCCAGCTGGATCCGGCGATGGTCTGCCGCGTGAACGGCAAGGCCCCGCACTTCCAGGCAGGGGTGCCCTACGGCTACCTGATCGACGAGCGCGACCAGTTGCTGGCCGTGGTTGGTGCGGACGAGGCGGGCGGTGTGTCCATCAGCCAGCCGGACGAGCAGTTCAGCCTGCACAAGCAGAACCCCGTCTACACCGACACGCCGCTTCATGACGTGCTGGATATCGTTGCGGCACTGCCTTACCCCGTGCCGGTCCTGGATCGCAGCGGTGCTCTGAAGGGCACCATTTCCAAGAATCTGCTGCTGCACACCCTGAGCCGCCACTGAGCGCGCCACGGACCACACAGCAGCCGCAACTTCGGAGAGTAGGTAGCCAGCATGTCAGAGTTCAGTCTTCTCGATCCTTTCCAGAGCGCAAACATTCCACTGGGTGACTGGGTGGAAACCACCCTGAATTTCCTGGTGCACAATTTCCGCGATGTATTCCGTGCCATCCGTTGGCCCATCGACCAGGTGCTCAATGGCATCGAGTACGTCCTGCAGAGCATCCCGCCGACGATCGGCATCATCCTGTCCTCCTTGCTTGGCTGGCAGTTGGCCGGCAAGCGCATGGCACTGCTTTGCTTCGTCACCCTGACCTTGCTCGGCCTGATCGGCGTCTGGTCGGAGTCCATGACCACCCTGGCGCTGGTGCTGACCTCGGTGTTCTTCTGCGCCGTGATCGGAATCCCGCTGGGTATTCTCTGCGCGCGCAGCGACCACATGGAGCGAGTGGTGCGGCCTGTGCTCGACGCCATGCAGACCCTGCCGGCATTCGTCTACCTGGTGCCCGTGGTAATGCTGTTCGGCATCGGCGACGTGCCGGGCGTGCTGGTGACCATCGTGTTCGCCCTGCCACCGCTGGTGCGCCTGACCAACCTGGGCATCCGCCAGGTGCCCGAAGACAAGATCGAGGCCGCCCGCGCCTTTGGCTGCACCCCACGGCAGATGCTGACCCGCGTGCAATTGCCGCTGGCCACCTCGACCATCATGGCCGGAATGAACCAGACCCTGATGCTGTCACTGTCGATGGTGGTGATCGCCTCGATGATCTCGGTTGGCGGCCTTGGACAGATGGTCCTGCGCGGCATCGGTCGCCTGGACATGGGGCTGGCCACCGTCGGCGGGGTAGGGCTGGTGTTGCTGGCCATTTTCCTCGACCGCCTGACCCAGGCCATGGGGGCGCGCACGAGCGCCGACCCGAGCCTGCGCTGGTACCACACTGGCCCCGTTGGCGCGCTGCTGCGTCTGTGCGGAGCCGGGCAAGCCTCCGGGCGGCGCAAGACTGCCTGAGCCGACTGATTCGATCTGCCGAACCCGACAACAAGCCACAAAAAGGTACGAGACGATGCATCGATCCAAGTTCTCCCGCAGCCTCCTGCAATGCGCCACCGCCCTGTCCCTGACGGTCGCCGCCCTGAGTGCCAGCGCTTCGGCCGACAAGCCCGGCGAGGGCGTCGAAGTCACGCCGATCTTCCCCTCCATCGCCGAAGAGCGCTTCCGCGGCGAGGTGGCGATGGAAGGCCTGCGTGAACTGGGCTACGACGTCCAGGAGCCGAAGGAAACCGAGTACGGCGTGATGATGGTGGCCCTGGCCAATGGCGATGCCGATTTCACCGTGCACCTGTGGGAAAAGCTGCACGACAAGTTCTACCAGCAGGCCGGCGGTGACGAGGTGATGGTCAAGACCGGCGACATCCTGCCGGGTGTCAGCCAGGGCTACCTGATCGATAAGAAAACCGCGGACCAATACAACATCAAGTACATCACCGACCTGAAAAAACCGGAGATCGCCAAGCTGTTCGACACCGATGGCGACGGCAAGGCCGATCTGACGGGCTGCAACCCGGGCTGGGGTTGCGAGTTGGTCATCTCCCACCACATGACGGCGTATGACCTGGACAAGAGCGTGCACGTCAACCAGGGCTCGTACTTCGCCCTGATGGCCGACACCATCACCCGCTACAAGGAAGGCAAGCCGATTCTGTACTTCACCTGGGTGCCGCAGTGGATCGCCAGCGTGCTGGTCGAGAACACGGACGTGGTCTGGCTGGAAGTGCCGAAGACCGACCTGCCGGATGGCAACAACGACGTGGACACCATGTACAAGGGCAAGAACCTCGGGTTTGCCGTGGACAAGGTCGTGGCCGTGCTGAACAAGGACTTCGCCGAGAAGAATCCGGCGGCTGTGAAGTTCCTCTCGCTGGTGCAGATCAGCACCGACGACGAGAGCGCACAGAACCTGAAGATGCAGCAGGGCGAGAAGAAGCCCGCCGACATCCAGCGTCATGCCAAGGAGTGGGTCACCGCGCACCGCCAGCAGTTCGATACCTGGATCCAGGCTTCCCGCGCCGCCGCCGCCCAGGCGTCCAAGTAACACAGGCAGCGGGTGCCCCGTAGCGGGCACCCCATTCCTTCAACCCGACAGAACCCGATTGTGGAGTGTCCACATGTCGCTCTATTCGTTCGTCCGTGATTTCCGTTTCAGTCAGGCGCCGTCCCACACCCGGGAACTGCTGCAGACCTGTCTGCTGGATATCCTCGGCGTCGCCGCCGGCGCCCGCGACAACCACACCAGCCAGGCACTCAAGCATTACGCCCTGGAGCACTATCCGGCCACGCGGCTCGCCAGCCGCCTGCTCTTCGACGGGCGCGCGGTCCATCCGTTGGGGGCCGCCTGGGCAGGGGGCTTCAGCGTGGACAGCCTGGATGCCCATGAAGGTCACTTCACCTCCAAGGGCCATGCCGGGGCGACCGTGGTGCCGGCCTTGCTGGCATTGGCCGATGCCTGCCGGGAACAGGGCAGGGCCATCAGCGGGGAAGAGCTGCTCAGCGCCATCTGCATCGGCTACGAGACCGCCCTGCGTGCTGGCGCCGCGCTGATGGCGACCGCACCCGAATATCACGCGTCCGGCGCGTTCTCCGGGATAGGTGTCGTCTGCGGTGGCGCACGCCTGCTGGGCCTCGATGAGGAGCGCTTCCGCCATGCCCTGGGCATTGCCGAATACTTCGGTCCGCGCTGCCCGATGATGCGCCTGGTGGACTATCCCTCGATGCTGCGCGATGCCCATGGGGCAGGGGCCTTCGCCGGCGTGAATGCCCTGCTGCTGGCAGAGGCCGGCGTTACCGGTGCACCGGCCGTATCCGTGGAAGCGACGGCAGTGGCCAGCCACTGGTGCAACCTGGGCGAGCGTTGGGAAATCGACGCCCAGTACTTCAAGCCCTGGCCTGTTTGCCGCTGGGCCCAGCCGGCCCTGACCGCCATGACCGCGCTGATGGCCGAGCATCCGCAAATCCGTGGCCAGAACGTCGAGCTGATCCAGGTGCAGACCTTCCATGAATCCATGCGCCTGCAGGGGCATACGCCGGCCAACGCCGACGAGGCCCAGTACGCGCTGGCGTTCCCGCTGGCGGCCCTGGTGGTGCGCGGCCAGGTCGGCCCGCTGGAAGTGACGGGCGACGCCATCCATGCGCCCGATATCCTGGCGGTCAGCCAACGCATTGAAATTGTCGAAAGCGACGAACTCTCCGCGCGTTTCCCCAACGAAATCCTTTCGCGCGTCCTGGTATGGCTCAAGGATGGGCAGACGTTCAGCAGCCCCATCACCGCGGCCAAGGGCGACCCGGAAACAGCCATGAGCCGGGCGGAGTTCCTGGCGAAGTTCGACCTGCTGGCGGGCATCAGCCTGGGGGTGGAGTCGCGGCGGGCTATCGAAGAGGCGGTTGCGGCACTGCCCGGCAGCCCGGACTGTGCGAAGCTGTTTGCGCTGCTGTTCGGCGCAACGGCCGTCAGCGCCTCGTAGGAAGGGCCTCAGCCCACCGGAGCCTGGAATCGGGCTCCGGCGGCAACCCGCAGAACTGCTGTGAGTCGAGCGATGAGAACGTCATTCGAAAGTGTCTTGAAGAGCAAGAACCTGGCCCACCTGGACAGGGCCAGTCGTGCTGGGCTGACGGTGCCGGTTCGCCGTGTGTCCTTCATCCTGCGCGAGCACTTTTCGATGATGGCGTTCACCGGCGCGGTGGATGCGCTGGTCACCGCCAACCTGATGAGTTCGATGCCGGTGTTCGAGGTTCAGGTGGTCGGCGGCGAGAACAACCTGGTGCTGAGCGACCTCGGGATCGCCATCGCTACCGACTGCCCCCTGGCCGAGCTGGACGAAAGGCAGCAGGACATCATCGTCGTGTGTGGCGGATTCCGAGTCCGCCTCGAAACCGATCCCCTCCTGCGGACCAAACTGCGCCATGCCGATGCGGCGGGTTCCGTGCTTGGCGGTCTCTGGAACGGCTGTTACTTCCTGGCTGACGCGGGCGTGCTGGATGGCCATGACTGTGCATTCCACCCGGATGGCCGGGCCATGATGTCGGAGCTCTTTCCTAAGGTGACGGTGACCAGCCATTCCCACGTGCTGGACCGCAAACGGATCAGCTGTGCCGGTGCCAACAGTTCGCTCGACATGATGCTCGAAGTGGTCAAGCACAGCGCGGGTCAGGAACTCGTGGACGCGGTCGAGGAGGTGCTGGGTTGCGACAAAATGCGGGAAATCGTTGACGTCTCGGTGGTTTCGATCGACTTCGATCCGACTCTGCCCAGAACCCTCAAGCTCGCGTTGGAGCTGATGCACAGCAACATCGAAGACCCCATCGAGATCAACGAGATCGCCCGCTACGCGCGCATCTCCCGTCGGCACCTGGAGCGCTTGTTCCGGCGCCATGTGAAGGCGACGCCCCCACGCTACTACCTGGAACTGCGGCTCACCCACGCGCGCCAGTTGCTGCAGCACACCAACAAGTCCCTGATCGAGATCGCCGTCGCCAGCGGCTTCGCCACGCTGCCGCACTTCCACCGCTGTTTCCGCGAGAAATTCGACATTTCACCGGGGCAGTTCCGCACGCGTACTCACTTCAAGGTCTGATCCGGCCGCTGCCAACAACCCCCAGCCCGTCATGATCCATGATGGCAAGTGGATATCCCTGCACGGGCGATTATTCTTTAATGGAAACTTGCAGCGATAAGCGTGGGTCAACCGTTCAACGTGCTTCGCGCAGGCTGTGATCCGATCACTTCAGCCCCCTGGGGCCTGGGTACGGTAACGGTAGTCATGTACTCCGGCCTTGAATAACAAGACGGAGAATACTCATGGCGGTAATCGTCGGTACATCCGCGGGGAGTGCGCCCAACCGCGGGATAACCAAAGAGGAGCGGAAGGTCATTTTCGCTTCCTCCCTGGGCACCGTTTTCGAGTGGTACGACTTCTACCTATACGGTTCTCTCGCCGCGATCATCGCAAAGCACTTCTTCGTCGGCGTCAACGAGACCACTTCCTTCATCTTCGCTCTGCTGGCCTTCGCCGCGGGCTTCGCCGTTCGCCCCTTCGGCGCCATCGTGTTCGGCCGACTGGGCGACATGATCGGGCGCAAGTACACCTTCCTCATCACCATCGTGATCATGGGTATCTCCACCGCCGTGGTGGGCTTCTTGCCCGGCTACGCGACCATCGGCGTCGCGGCGCCGATCATCCTGATCAGCCTGCGCCTGCTGCAAGGCCTGGCGCTGGGTGGTGAATACGGCGGCGCGGCGACCTACGTGGCCGAGCATGCGCCGCCAGGCAAGCGCGGC
This sequence comes from Pseudomonas sp. BN411, assembly GCF_029871235.1. GTDB lineage: Bacteria > Pseudomonadota > Gammaproteobacteria > Pseudomonadales > Pseudomonadaceae > Metapseudomonas. The sequence goes on along the minus strand of NZ_SSOM01000080.1, from coordinate 271,894 downwards.
TTCTTCACCTCGTGGATCCAGACCACCGCGACCCTCGGCCTGTTCCTCTCGCTGCTGGTGATCCTCACCTGTCGCACCGTGCTCGGCACCGAAGCGTTCGAGGCCTGGGGCTGGCGGATTCCGTTCCTGCTGTCGATCCTGCTGCTGATCGTCTCGGTCTACATCCGCCTGCAGCTCAACGAGTCGCCGGTGTTCAAGAAAATGAAGGCCGAAGGCAAGGCCTGCAAGGCGCCGCTGACCGAATCCTTCGCCCGCTGGGACAACCTCAAGGTGGTGATCATGTCCCTGCTCGGCGGCACCGCCGGCCAGGCCGTGGTCTGGTACACCGGCCAGTTCTACGCGCTGTTCTTCCTGCTGCAGACGCTGAAGATCGACGCGCAGACGGCAAACCTGCTGATTGCCGGTTCGCTGCTGCTTGGTACGCCGTTCTTCATCCTCTTCGGCAGCCTCTCCGACAAGATCGGCCGCAAGAAGATCGTCATGGCCGGCTGCATCCTCGCGGCCTTGACCTATTTCCCGATCTTCAAGGGCCTAACCGAGTACGGTAACCCTGACGTGTTCGTCGCCCAGGAGCTGAACCCGGTCGTCGTCATGGCCGACCCTGACCAGTGCTCGTTCCAGTTCGACCCGGTAGGCAAGGCCAAATTCACCAGTTCCTGCGACCTCGCCAAGAGCCTGCTGGCGAAGAAAGCCATCCCCTACGAGAACGAACGGGCCGAGCCAGGCGCCCTGGCGCAGATTCGGATCGGCGAAAAGGTGATTGCGAGCTTTGACGGCACCGGCATGCCAGCGGCCGACTTCAAGACGCAGAACGAGGCCTTCACCGCCACCCTCGGCACCGCCCTGAAAGAAGCCGGTTATCCGGAGAAAGCCGACCCGGCCAAGACCAATTACCTGATGGTGCTGCTGCTCCTGACCATCCTGGTGATCTACGTGACCATGGTTTACGGGCCGATCGCCGCCTGGCTCGTGGAACTCTTCCCGGCGCGCATCCGCTACACCTCCATGTCGTTGCCGTATCACATCGGCAACGGCTGGTTTGGCGGCTTCCTGCCCACGGTGGCGTTTGCCATGGTGGCGGCTACGGGGGACATCTACTACGGGCTGTGGTACCCGATCGTCATCGCCGTGATGACGGCCATTCTTGGCACTTTCCTGTTGCCGGAAACCAAGGATCGGGAAATCCACCAAGCATAGAGCCAGCTTCCGCCCCCTCCCGCACGGGAGGGGGCGATCCTCCTGCGTGGTGATAACTGGTCATGGTTTGTCGCCTAAGTGATTGATTCGAAATTTTATTTCGGCTTAAATCAGCGCCCTGCACCAATGCCCCTCCAGCCCGGATGGCGAAATCGGTATACGCAGAGCACTTAAAATGCTTCGCCCTTTGGGCTTGCGGGTTCGAGTCCCGCTCCGGGCACCATTCAACAGTTTTCGTGGGCCTCTAGAAGTCTACGAAAGCCTTCTAGGACGGCACTTTAAGCCGTCCTTGTCGTTTCTGTTCGTCTCCCCATCTCTGTGCGTATTCCTGTTTTAGGAATACGAATCGAGGTACGCCGATTCGGCAAGGAGAACGTATTCCCATGGCGTGCACTGTAACGCCCCTGACGGATCCCAAGTGCGAGGCCGCCAAGCCTCGGGACAGAAATTACAAACTGTTCGACGTTGGCAGGTCCTGGAGAATGAAAAGTCCCGCTCGGTGGCGGGGCTACTTAGTGCAGTCTCGATACGAGATAGATCCCCAACGCTAGAGCAGCGATGATCGCTGCGCTGCCGGTCGCGAGGCACAGCCCGAACCAGTAGCTGCTCCGGCCAGGGAATCGACCGCGCGACAGAACTCCGAATATTCGGTGTCCGAGGCGATAGCACAGGTCATTGACGAAGAGATCGATCAGAGCATCAAGCATGCTCACCCCTTGGGTTGGTTGAATTCACCAGCAGCCCACTTCTGCTCGAACTCACGCTTGGCGCGCAGCTTGTGGTTCTGGCACTCGACCATGTGAGAGTCACTTTGCCAGTTGTCGCAGCCACGCATTGGCTTGTAGAAGCTCTCCCAGGCGGCGTCGTGCTGGCGCTGCTCATCGATACGAGCGCGCTGGGCTTCCACTGCCCGCCGTGAATCTGCGGCGGCCTGGCGTTTGGCTTCTTCTGACGACATGGTCTGGCGATGTTGGCGCTGTAGAGCCGGTTGGGCACGAGCAGCAACCTGCTGGGCCTGCTGTTCCTGCCGCTTTTGAAGAGCGGCTTGAGTGTGCGCAATCTGCCGCTGGCCCATCTGTTCGATGATCGCCACGCGTGCGTAGTAGACAACAAGGGCGGTGATGATGGTGCCAACCAGGCCAAGGGCCCAGGTCTGGAAAGTGAGGGGGCGGCGTCGTGCCATGAAGGTGCTCCATGCATTGGTGGCGCAATGCTATCCAGTGCAATGGCGGGAGGGAAGGGCAGCCAGAAACGAGAAAGCCCGCACTCGGCGGGCTTTCCTCAGGGGCAGAGTAGGGCAGGGCGCCGAGCTGGCGCTATCGGACGGTTCCGGTGCTCCAGTTGGAAAGAGCAGAAATGAGAAGCCCCGCTCGATGGCGGAATGTGTAGGGATTCACTCGGAAGGGTGAAATTGATTGCATTGTGGCACTATTCAAAGGAAAGGAATCTTGCTTTAATCCGCTCAAGCAGCTTGCAGATGCAGGCAAGATAAATGGGTTGCGACTACGCGGCCGGCGCTAGGCCTCTGAGACATTGACTCAGGGGCCTTTCGCTTTTTGGGGCTATGGAAAAACCTTGCGTCCGTACTTGCCTAGCTTGGGCTTCAGGATGTCGTATGCGCGGTTCGCTTGGTCTGGGCGCAGCACTGACAGACCGATCGGACGTGCCGTCAGGTCAGCCACCTGCAGGCCCTCTGAATTGGTCTTCTTGTCAGCGATCACGATCTTGAACGGATAGACTCTTTGTCCCCAATTGGCGCCATCACAAACGCGCCTGAACGCCAGTTCCAGTTCCTTATCTTCCTTCGAGCCCCGCGCTTCAAAGATAAAGTGCGTGTCCCTCTTTTCTTGCCCGCAGGCCGACAGAAATTTGTAGATCCGCTCTAGCCCGAACTGCATGGCCAAGTGATAAGGGTGCTCAGGCTCGGCGTAGCGCTGCTTATGGAGCTTCTTGTCGATAATGATGGCGAAGATCGAGAAATCCGTCTCAGCCATTATCTGCGACAGTTGCTCCAGAAGATGTTCGCGCGCCTCTTTGCCGAGTTGGGCGAAGGCTCCTTTTTTGCGAACGATTTCCGCCTCGTGAAAGATCACTAGGTCGTGTCCGAACAGGTCGAACTTCAGCGCTCTCACCCTGGGCGTGAGTCGTTCGATGTATTCCGCTTTGCGAATAACGCAGAAAGTGAGGGCGAAGATCGGATAGGTCTCGTCAATCGACGTGAGGCTGTGGTCGCCGCTTTCATCGACAAAAACGATCCACTCGCTGTGGTTCTCGAACGCCCCAGCTCTCATCTCACTGCCCCACAATCTCCCGGTACCGCCGCTGATACTCCTCGTAGCTCAGGCTGCCCTGTCGCTGCTGAAGTTGCTGAAGTTGCTGCTCCTGCGCACTGTAAGAGGGCGCAGGAGCCTGGGCGCCTTGGGCAGGGGCCGGCCGGTAGCCCTGATCGGCCACGCCACCACAGCCTGGCAGGGCTCGGTCCAGGATCAGGTTGCCTTCCACGTTGAGCTTCACGTAGCCGACTAGGAAGATGAAGAACTCCTGATCGATCACCACGTTGGACAGGCCAACAGCGCAGCGCTCTTTTTCAACTGCGCGGTCGATGGCTTCCTTAATGTTCGGTTCGCCCAGGGGGAGAAGCACGACGGCGATCGTGTCTGTGCCTTCGACGCGCCGGCCGGTTTCGAGCGCGGTCGAGTTCATATTGAAGTTCTTGGTGCTGGCGACAGTCAGGTCGGCGATACGGTTGGTGCAGCCAGTCATGGTAAGGGCCGCGGTCAGCGAGAGCAGAGCGAGGGAAATGGCGCGCACGGCGACCTCCTTGTCAGAAAATTCGCGGCATTCTGCCATTACCGGGAGAAGCAGGACTAGACAGATATAGATCCCAAGGGCACTTCCAGATTTAGGAATACGTTTAGGGATACGGAGTGGTAGGTGACTAATAGTGAAGTCAGTAAATGTGCGGACTTCAGATGGTAAGTTCTAGCCTCGCTCATGAACCATTAAAATCAAGCGCTTGTGAGCCATTGTTCGAGTAGATTCGTGATCTGCGCGATTGCTCGGGCGCGCCCGGCCCTCAAGCAGTCGAGAGGCTGAGTGCGTTCGGTTCCAGCTTGTCTTTTCGCTGAAAGAAATCGGTCTAAAAATGCGCTGGCCGTGGCGAAGGGCTTTGCTAGCCTCAATATCAGTAGGTGGATACGCAGACTGATGCGCAAGCGGATAGCGAGGAAACGTGGGGCGCGCTCCGAAGGGTACACGGTTAGAAAGATTTCCCCGATGAAATCCAGCCCTTACGCCGTGTGAAGCAGAAGAGTGACTTGCTTCTGTCAGATTCCCGATAAACCTCGTAAGCCGGAAACCAGCACCGGCCACCTACTACGAATTCCAGGCCCGCCATGTGCGGGCCTGTTCGTATCTGTCGATTTCTCGGCCACAACCCTTCCTATATGATCGCCAGGCCCACGTCGTCGAGCATTTGGCCTGACCGAACCTTTGACGCCCGTGAGCTGACTAACGCTGGAGTTGCGATGGAGCCTGATGGGCTGTTCATCGCGTAATTTCGGCTAGCTTTAGGGGAACCTGAATGGATCAGGTGAAAGAGAGGTATCGAATGGAATCGAAAGAGCAGCACCTGGTGCGATTGCTCAGCCTGACCACCCGGAGCCTCACGCATCTCACGGCGGCAATGAGCGAAATGTCGTTCGAGATGATGCGCAGCGAGGACCCATCGGTGAAGAGCGCGGGAAGGCGCATGATCGACCACCTGGCCGCCATCGGCGCCGGATTGGACCAGCACTGGGAAGCACTGGCCGTCTACAGCGACCAACCCATTCACCACGAGGGCAACGAAGCCCTGGTGGAGCTGGAACTGAACGAGCTCCCGCAGGAATCCTGACCGGACGGCCCGATCGGGCCGTCGCTGTTTCTCCGTACTGTCATGTCACTGTCACGGCACTGCCACGTGCCTTGGATGGAATCCGCCTATTACTGGCGGAGGGGCTCTCCATGCGGCTATGCGTGATTGGTGCGGGTTATGTGGGTTTGGTGACGGCTACCTGCTTTGCCGAAATGGGCAACCAGGTGAGCTGTGTAGAGCGTGATCCCTTCCGCCTGGCGCGCCTTTCCCGGGGCCAGGTACCCATCTACGAACCCGGCCTGGAGCCCATGCTTCAGTCCCATCTCGCCAGCGGCCAGCTGAGTTTCACCGCGAATATAGAAGAGGGCGTGCACCAGGCGGACGTCATCTTCATCGCCGTCGGCACCCCCAGCGGCGAAGACGGCTCGGCCGACCTCTCCCATGTGCTGGGCGTGGCCGACGAGCTGGGCGCCAGCCTCAGGCGCCCCTGCCTGGTGGTCGACAAGTCCACGGTGCCGGTGGGTACGGCGGAGCGCGTCGCCCAACGCATCCATGACGGTCTTGCCGCGCGCGGTCTGGGCTTCAAGGTCCAGGTCGCGAGCAATCCGGAGTTCCTCAAGGAAGGCTCGGCCATCGACGACTTCATGCGCCCAGACCGGGTCATCATCGGCTGTGACGACGCGGAAGCCACTGAACACCTGCGCCGCCTCTATGCGCCATTCCTGCGCAATCACGAACGGGTGCTGGCCATGAGCGTGCGTGCGGCCGAGTTCACCAAGTACGCCTCCAACGCCTTCCTCGCCACCAAGATTTCCTTCATGAACGAGATGGCCGGCATCTGCGCGCGGCTGGGCGTGGACATCGAGGACGTGCGCCGCGGCGTGGGCAGCGACAAGCGCATTGGCACCCATTTCATCTATGCGGGCTGCGGCTACGGCGGCTCCTGCTTCCCGAAGGACGTACGCGCGCTGATCCGCACTGCCGAGCAGGAGGGCATGGAGCCCGGCATCCTGCGCGCCGTGGAGGCCCGCAACGCGTTGCAGAAGACGCTGCTGTTCCAGGCACTGCGCGATCATTTCAGCGGCTTCCTGCAGGGCAGGGTGGTGGCGCTCTGGGGGCTGGCATTCAAGCCGGGTACCGATGATCTGCGCGAAGCCCCCAGCCTGGTGCTGCTGGATGCTTTGCTGCAGGCCGGCGCACGGGTCCAGGCCCATGACCCGGTGGCCAATGCGGGCGTGGCTGCGCGTTATCCGAAGGCGGTCGAATCCGGCCAGTTGCGTCTGGTGGATTCCCCCTACGATGCGGCGTCAGGCGCTGACGCGCTGGTGCTGGTCACCGAATGGAAGCAGTTCCGCCAACCGAACTTCGAGCGGATTCGCGGTCTTATGCGCATGCCCGTGATCTTTGATGGACGCAACCTCTACGAGCCGGCGCAGCTGGTCGAAGCGGGGTTCCTCTATCGGGGCATAGGACGGCCCGCAAGCGGCCATTGTAAGGCGAGTGCCGCGTGATTAGACTGCGCGGCAATTCGCCATAACACCCACCCCAAAGGATCGAAATGATCAAGAAATGCCTGTTTCCCGCCGCCGGTTACGGTACCCGCTTCCTGCCGGCCACCAAGGCGATGCCCAAGGAAATGCTGCCAGTGGTCAACAAGCCACTGATCCAGTACGGCGTTGAAGAGGCCCTGGACGCTGGCCTCAGCGAGATCTCCATCGTTACAGGCCGCGGCAAGCGCGCCCTGGAAGACCATTTCGACATCAGCTACGAGCTGGAGCACCAGATCAAGGGCACCGACAAGGAGAAATACCTGGTCGGCATCCGTCGCCTGATCGACGAGTGCAGCTTCTCCTATACCCGTCAGGTGGAAATGAAGGGTCTGGGCCACGCCATCCTCAGCGGCCGCCCGCTGATCGGCGACGAGCCCTTTGCCGTGGTCCTGGCGGACGACCTGTGCTTGAACCTGGAAGGCGATGGCGTGCTGACCCAGATGGTCAAGCTGTACAACCAGTTCCGCTGCTCCATCGTCGCCATCCAGGAAGTACCGCGCGAAGAAACCTCCAAGTACGGCGTGATCGCCGGCGAGATGATCCGCGACGACATCTTCCGCGTGAACAGCATGGTGGAAAAACCGAAGCCGGAAGATGCCCCGTCCAACCTGGCGATCATCGGCCGCTACATCCTGACCCCGGACATCTTCGATCTGATCGAGCAGACCGAGCCGGGCAAGGGCGGCGAAATCCAGATCACCGACGCCCTGATGAAACAGGCGCAGGACGGCTGCGTGCTGGCCTACAAGTTCAAGGGCAAGCGCTTTGACTGCGGTGGTGCGGAAGGCTACATCGAAGCGACCAACTACTGCTTCGAGAACCTGTACAAGACCGGCAAGGCCTACTGATCGGGCCAAACCCGTGAAAAGGCCGCCTTCGGGCGGCCTTTTTCATTTGTGGCACAAGGTGTTCGCTTTTTCCTGTGGGGGCGAATTCATTCGCTGAGGGCAGCCTAGCTGCCCCTTTTAAATGTTGAAGGGCGAACCTGCGGTCCGCATAGCGATTGAAATCGCCCCTACAACTGCCCCTACGGAATCGGCATCGCCTCCGACCCCGGCCCGAGCGGCTGGCCATAGCTGAACTCCACATAGTTTCCCGCCGGGTCGCGCAGGCCGCAGTAGTAGCCCACGGGATAGGGCTCGTCCCGGGGCGGCCAGATCAGGCAGCCTGCCGTCTCGGCCTGGGCGGCGATGGCGTCGACCCGTTCACGGCTGTCCACGGCGAAGCCGAAGTGGCTGTAGTCGTCCGCGGCGAGGTGGCGGTCGTGGCCCCCGGGCATGATCACGAAAATGAACTGGTGTTCCTTGCCGGGCTCGGCCATCCACACGATCTTCGAACCCTTGGCGGCACGCTCGTGGATGACGCGCATCCCGCAGAAGTCCGCATAGAAGCGAACGCAGGGTTCGAGCTCCGGTACATGAAGGGCCACATGGGTGAGGGTGGGGCGCATGGGGAATCTCCTTCTCGATGCCTCAAGAATAGGCCCGGCAACTGGTCAGAGACAGATCTTCCGGTATGCTGGCGGCTTGATTTATGGAGACTTGCCATGGCTTACGACTTCGACCTCTTCGTCATAGGTGCCGGTTCCGGCGGTGTGCGTGCGGCGCGCTTTGCGGCCGGCTTCGGAGCCCGCGTGGCCGTCGCCGAGAGCCGCTACCTGGGCGGCACCTGCGTCAACGTCGGCTGCGTGCCGAAGAAGCTGCTGGTCTACGGCGCCCACTTCGCTGAAGACTTCGAGCAGGCCAAGGGATTCGGCTGGAGCCTCGATGAAGCCGGTTTCGACTGGCCCACCCTGATCGCCAACAAGAACCGCGAAATCCACCGCCTCAATGGCATCTACCGCAACTTGCTGGTCAACAGCGGCGTCACCCTGCTGGAAGGCCACGCACGGCTTGTGGACCCGCACACCGTGGAAGTCGCCGGTCAGCGTTGCACCGCAAAGAACATCCTCATCGCCACCGGCGGCTGGCCGCAGATCCCGGATATTCCGGGGCGCGAATTCGCCATCAGCTCCAACGAAGCCTTCTTCCTCGAACAGTTGCCCAAGCGCGTGCTGGTGGTGGGCGGTGGCTACATCGCCGTCGAGTTCGCCTCCATCTTCCACGGCATGGGCGCCCAGACCACGCTGCTCTATCGTCGCGAGCTGTTCCTGCGCGGCTTCGATGACGCCGTGCGCACGCACCTGCGTGATGAGCTGGGCAAGAAGGGCATGAACCTGCAGTTCAACGCCGATATCGCCAGTATCGAGAAACAGCCAGACGGCAGCCTGCTGGCCACCCTGCGGGATGGCCGCCACCTGGAAACCGATTGCGTGTTCTACGCCACCGGTCGCCGCCCGATGCTCGACGACCTGGGCCTGGAAACGACCGGCGTCGAGCTGGACGAGCGTGGCTTCGTCAAGGTGGACGAGCAGTTCCAGACCACCGAACCGTCCATCCTCGCCCTGGGCGATGTGATCGGCCGCGTGCAGCTCACGCCAGTCGCCCTGGCCGAAGGCATGGCCGTCGCCCGCCGCCTGTTCAAGCCGGAGGAATACCGTCCGGTGGACTATCAGCACATTCCCACCGCCGTGTTCAGCCTGCCCAACATCGGTACGGTCGGCCTGACCGAGCAGCAGGCGCGCGCCAGCGGTCACAAGGTGAAGATTTTCGAGAGCCGCTTCCGGCCCATGAAACTGACCCTGACCGAGAACCAGGAACGCACCCTGATGAAGCTGGTGGTGGACGCCGAAACCGACCGCGTCCTCGGCTGCCACATGGTCGGGCCGGATGCCGGCGAGATCGTCCAGGGCCTGGCCGTGGCGATCAAGGCCGGCGCCACGAAGCGCATGTTCGACGACACCATCGGCGTGCATCCCACCGCCGCCGAAGAGTTCGTCACCATGCGTACCCCGGTGGGTGCCTGATCCCGAATGGAGAAACTCTTCTACCTTTCAGACCTGTTCGGCGTAGCGGTCTTCGCCATCACCGGCGCCCTGATGGCCGGGCGCAAATCCATGGACCTGTTCGGCGTGCTGGTGATCGCCATCATCACTGCGCTGGGCGGCGGCACGCTGCGTGATGTCATCCTCGGCAACCACCCGGTGAGCTGGATCAGGGACGACACCTACATCCTGGTCGCCTCCCTGGCTGCCGTGGGCACGGTGCTCTGGGTTCGCCTGACCCGGCCGATCAACGAAACCGGCCTGCTGCTGGCGGATGCCTTCGGCCTGGCGGTGTTCACCGTCTACGGCACCGAAGTCGCCCTGCAGCACCACCTGCAGCCGGGCACGGCGGTGATCATGGGGGTGATCACCGGCGTGGGTGGCGGCGTATTGCGCGACATTATCTGCAACGAGGTGCCGCTGATCTTCCAGAAGGAGATCTACGCCATCGCCTGCATCGCCGGTTCCCTGGTCTTCCTGGCCTTGCGCGAGTTGGCTCTGCCGGGCTGGCTGGTCTCTGCGGCGGCGATGCTGGTGGTCCTGCTGATCCGCCTCGCGGCCATCCACTGGAGGCTCTCGTTGCCGCGCTTCCACCTGCTGGACCGGGACTGACCTGTGGGAGCGAGCTTGCTCGCGAAGATCGTGCTTGGAGCTTTTTCGCGAGCAAGCTCGCTCCTACAAAACCGATGGCACTACCCGAGATACCCCTCTCAATTCGTATTCACCACGTTTCCTTCCCGGGATTGCTGGCGAAATCCGGCAAACGCGCGACACTGGATGCAGTCGTTCTTCTCACTTCCGGTTGGAGGAAAGCTGCATGTCCAGAATCGCCCTGTTGCTGGCGCTGCTCCTCGGCACCAGCCTCGCCCAGGCTGAAATCAAGACCAGTGAAATCCCCTACAAAGCCCCGGACGGCACCTCCCTGATCGGTTACTACGCCTACGACGACGCCATCACCGGCAAGCGTCCGGGCGTGGTAGTGGTCCACGAGTGGTGGGGGCTCAACGACTACAGCAAGCGCCGCGCCCGCGATCTCGCCGCCCTTGGCTACAGCGCCCTGGCCATCGACATGTACGGCGACGGCAAAAACACCGAGCACCCGGCCGATGCCCAGGCGTTCATGCAGGCCGCGCTGGCCAGTGCGCCGGCGGCCAAGGCGCGCTTCCTCGCCGGCCTCGATCTGCTGAAAGCCCAGCCCCAGACCGACCCCGACAAGCTCGCCGCCATCGGCTACTGCTTCGGCGGCAAGGTGGTGCTCGACATGGCCCGCGAAGGCGTGCCCCTGGCCGCAGTCGTCAGCTTCCACGGCGTGCTGGCCGCTACTTCGGCCGCCAAGCCGGGCGCGGTCAAGGCCAAGGTGCTGGTGGAGCATGGCGAGAAGGACACCCTGGTGCCCATGGCGTCGGTCAACACCTTCAAGGACGAGTTCGACGCCGCCCAGGTGGATTACCGGGTCGTGATCCAGCCCAAGGCCAAGCACAGCTTCAGCAACCCGGACGCTGATCGCCTGAGCCATGCCGGCCACGGCAGCGAGAAGGGGCCGGATCTCGGCTACAGCAAGGTGGCCGATGAAAACTCCTGGGCCGACATGCAGGCGCTGTTCAAGGAAGTCTTCGGCCAGTAGACGCGTTGGCTAGGCTGAATCAAGGCAGGCAATCCAGGGGGGATCGCTCCATGAGCAAGCTATTGCAGACCTTTTCACCCATCGATGGCTCGGTCTACGTCGAGCGGCCCTGGGCCTCCTCAGCGGAGGTCGCCGCCGCGCTGGGGCGAGCCGAAGCCGCGCGCGGGATGTGGAAGGGCGTGCCGGTTGCCGAGCGTGTGGCCATCACCCGACGCGCGATTGCTGCCTTCGCCGCCCGCGAGGCGCAACTGGCGGAAGAACTCTGCTGGATGATGGGCCGGCCGATCCGCTATGCACCCGGTGAAATTCGCGGCTTCGTCGAACGCGCCAACTGGATGGCTGACATCGCCGAAGACGCCCTGGCCGACATCCGCTTGCCGGACAAACCCGGCTTCACTCGGCTGATCCGGCGCGAGCCGCTGGGTCTGGCGCTGGTGATCGCGCCCTGGAACTACCCCTACCTGACCGCGGTGAACGCCGTGGTGCCGGCGCTGCTGGCGGGCAACTGCGTGCTGCTCAAGCATTCGGCCCAGACGCCGCTCTGCGCCGAACGCATGGTCGAGGTCTTCGCCGATGCGGGCCTGCCGGCCGGCGTGCTGCAGTACCTGCACCTGACCCACGGCGACACCGAGCAACTGATCCAGGCCGAGCCGGTTCGTCATGTCGCCTTCACCGGCTCGGTGGCGGGTGGCGCCATGGTCGAACGCGCTGCTGCCGGACGCTTCATCAGCACCGGGCTGGAACTGGGCGGCAAGGACCCGGCCTACGTGCGGGCGGATGCCAACCTCGCTCACGCGGTGGAGACCGCCATCGACGGCGCGTTCTTCAATTCCGGCCAGTCCTGCTGCGGTATCGAACGCATCTACGTGCATGCCGATCTCTTCGATGACTTCGTCGAGCAGGCCGTGGCGCTGGTGGGCCAGTACCGACTCGGGCGTTCCGACGATCCGGAAACCACCCTGGGGCCGCTGGTCCGGGCGGAAGCGGCGGAGTTCGTTCGGGCGCAGATCCGCGAAGCCGTGGGGCAGGGCGCCAAGGCCCATCTGGACCCGGCTGCCTTTGTGCGCGACGAGCCTGGCAGCGCCTACCTGGCACCGCAGGTGCTGACTGGCGTTCATCACGGCATGCGGGTGATGAACGAGGAATCCTTCGGCCCGGTGGTGGGCATCCAGAAGGTGCGCGACGACGAGGAGGCGCTGGCATTGATGAACGACAGTCCCTACGGATTGACCGCTGCCATCTTCAGCCAGGATGAAACCGCTGCCCTGGAGCTGGCCGACCGGGTGGAGGCGGGCACGGTGTTCCTCAACCGCTGCGACTACCTGGACCCGGCACTGGCCTGGACCGGCGTCAAGCAATCCGGGCGGGGCTGCACCCTGTCACGGGTGGGCTATGAGCACCTGACCCGGCCCAAGTCCTTCCACTTCAAGACCAGCCTGTGAGGCGTCCCATGGACCTGAGCCACTTCCGCATGAACTGGAACTACCCGACCTCGGTGCGCGTCGGCGCCGGGCGCATTGCCGAGCTGAACGCGGCGTGTCGCGAACTGGGCATGCGCGCGCCGCTGCTGGTCACCGACCCCGGCCTTGCCGCGATGCCGATGATCGACGCGGCCCTGCGCCTATGCCGCGACTCGGGGCTCAAGGCCGGGCTCTTCCACCAGATCAAGGGCAACCCCACCGGGCCGAACGTGATGGATGGCGTGGCCGCCTTCAAGGCCGGCGGGCACGACGGCGTGATCGCCTACGGCGGCGGCTCGGCGCTGGACGCCGGCAAAGCCATCGCGCTGATGGTGGGGCAGGACCGTCCGCTGTGGGACTTCGAAGATGTCGGTGACAACGCCTCTCGGGTCAACGTGGCCGGCATGGCGCCGGTGGTCGCCGTGCCCACCACCGCGGGCACCGGTTCCGAAGTGGGACGCGCGGCGGTCATTACCGACGACCAGGCACATATCAAGCGCATCATCTTCCACGCTCGCATGCTGCCGGCCATCGTCATCCTCGACCCGGAACTCACCGTCGGCCTCCCGCCGAAAATCACCGCTGCCACCGGCATGGACGCGCTGTCCCACAGCCTGGAAGCCTACTGCTCACCGCTCTACCACCCGATGGCCGAAGGCATCGCCCTGGAGGGCATGCGCCTGGTCAAGGACTACCTGCCACGGGCCTCCGCCAAAGGCAGCGACGTGGAGGCCCGGCTGCAGATGCTGGTGGCCTCCAGCATGGGCGCCACCGCATTCCAGCGCGGCCTCGGCGCCATGCATGCGCTGGCCCATCCCCTCGGCGCGCTCTACGACGCCCACCACGGCCTGCTGAATGCCGTGCTGATGCCTTATGTGCTGCAGGCCAATCGCGCCCATATCGAAGGCCCCATGGCTCGCCTTTCCCGCTACCTCGGGCTGCCCAAGGCGGGCTTCGCCGGCGTGCTCGACTGGGTGGTGAACCTGCGCAGCGAGCTGGACATTCCCCATAGCCTCGGGGACATCGGCATCGATGATGCGCGTATCGAACAGGTCGGGCGGATGGCGGAAGTCGATCCCTCGGCGGGCACCAACCCGGTGCCGTACGACGCGCAGACCTACAGCCGCATCTTCGAGAAGGCACTGCACGGCAGGCTCTGAACTAATCTGAACAGTGCAGCGGTGAGACCCACCTGATCCGTACCTGCGCGGGCATTTGCCCGCTCCGGGGCGGTTTCCCGGCGTTCTTCCCACATCCACGAACCAGGTCCTCGCCGGTGCACGCCGGCACGCTCCGGCGCGGGCGTCAGGTTCAACTTCGATGGGAGAATGGTCATGACCGAGTCATTCAAGGCGGTCGGCGGCTGCCGGTGCGACGACAACCCGGTGCGCTACGAATACAGCGCCCGACCTGCGGAAGTGCATTACTGCCTGTGCACCGATTGCACTGATACCTGCGGCGGCGCCATGGCGATCATCGCAGTGGTGGACCGAAGCGCCTTCAAGATCACCGCCAATGCCGGCAAGCTCAAGTGCTTCCATTCCAAGTCCACCTGCCACCGCTATTTCTGCTCCGAATGCGGTTGCCACATGTACCTGCACGTGGACAGCTTCCCGGATTTCGAACTGGTGCATGTCCCGACCCTGGACCGCGAGTGCGATGTCGGCGGCAAGCCGGATCGCTATGTGTTCGTGCGTTCCAAACACCCTCTACTGACCCTGCCGGAAGATGGCTTGCCACGTCACGAGGGTTGGGCCAACAGCGGTGAGCCGGTTGAGTGGCAGGCCGGGTGACCGCGCCGTCGAGTGTCAGTCGACGCTGGGCAGTGCCTCGCGGAACGCCTCGAAGGAAGCAGTTGCGTAGCCTTGGCGCCAGACCAGCAGGGTAGGGACCTGCATCAGCGGCAATTGGCGCAGGCGAGATGGCTCGCGCTGCAACTCCAGCACCGAGCGGGGCAGGATGCCGACACTGGAGCCGGCCGCCACGCAGGCGAGGATGGCGTGGTAGGAGCCCACCTGCTGCACCTTCGGCTGCGGGCGCCCATCGGCGGACAACCAGTTCTCGGCGATCTGCCGGTAGGTGCAGCCCTCGGCAAAACCTGCCAGGCCGTTCACCTGGACATCGGCAGGGTTTTCCACGGGCGGATGACCCGTAGGCAGTACCAGCAGCAGCTCCTCCTCGAATACCGGCAGGGCTTCCAGCCCAAGGGAAGAGACTTCCTCGTGCCATGGCCCCTTGCCCTCTGGCCAGGCCACCAGGGCGCAATCGAGACGGCGGGCGAGCACGCCTTCCAGCAGCGCCTGGCTGGTGCCGGTGCTCACTTCCAGTTCCACCTCCGGGTACTGGGCGTGGAAGCGCGACAGTGGGCCGGGCAGGCGACTGGCGGCAGTGCTTTCCATGCTGCCCAGGCGCAGGCGCCCGCCGGGTTGTTGCGGGTGCATGGCCTGGCGCGCTTCGTCCGCCAGGGCCAGCAGGCGCTCGCTGTAGTCGAGGAAAGCCTGGCCGCGATCGGTCAGGGTCATGCGCTTGCCCTCACGGAGGAAGAGGGGCGTGCCCAGTTCTTCCTCAAGCTGGCGAATCCGCGTGGTGACGTTGGACTGCGCCCGCTGCAGGCGCTGGGCCGCGCGGGTCACGCTGTGCTCTAGGGCCACGGCGCGGAATATCTCCAGGCTGGATAGATCCATGGCTAATAATCTCTAATAGAGAATGAATGCTTAAAATTATTCTTTATTTGAGATAGATTGGCCAGGATTTCACGTACAACGGAGTTGCGGCGTCATGTCCATCACCCAACTGCTCGGTATCGAATACCCCATCATCCAGGCCCCCATGGTGGGTGTTTCCACCCCGGCCCTCGCGGCTGCCGTGTCCAACGCCGGCGCCCTGGGCTCCATCGGCATCGGTGCCAGCACGCCGGCCCAGGCCCGCGCCATGCTGGCGGAAACCCGAGCCCTGACCAGCCGCCCCTTCAACGTCAACCTGTTCTGCCATCGCCCAGCTGTGGCCGACGCCCAGCGCGAGGCTGCCTGGCTGGAACACCTGCGACCGCTGTTTGCCGAGTTCGGCGCCGAGCCGCCAGCCAGCATTCGCGAGATCTACAAGAGCTTCCTCGCCGACCCGGAGATGGTGCAGATGCTGCTGGACGAGCGTCCGGCCGTGGTCAGCTTCCACTTCGGCCTGCCGTCTCGCGACTGGATCGATGCGCTCAAGGCGGCCGGAATCCGTCTGCTGGCCAGCGCCACGAGCCTGGAAGAAGCTCGTCTGGTGGAGGCTGCGGGCGTCGACGCCATCGTGGCCCAGGGCATCGAAGCCGGCGGCCATCGTGGCGTGTTCGAACCCGAGAAGGGCGATGCCGGGATCGGCACCCTGGCGCTGGTGAGACTGATTGCCCGCAACTGCCGCCTGCCGGTGATCGCTGCCGGCGGCATGATGGATGGGCAGGGCATCCGCGCCGCACTGGCGCTGGGTGCCCAGGGCGCGCAACTGGGCACCGCCTTCGTACCTTGCCCGGAATCGGCCGCCAATGCCGCCTATCGCGCGGCCCTGAAAGGCGAGCGCGCCCACCAGACGCGCATCACCGCCGCCATTTCCGGCCGCGCCGCCCGTGGCATGGTCAACCGCCTCTGGACCGATCTCGACACCGCCGATGCCCCGGCCCTGCCGGACTACCCGAATACCTACGATGCCGCCAAGGCCCTGCACGCCGCCGCCAGCGCCAAGGGCTGCAACGACTTCGCCGTGCAATGGGCGGGGCAGGGCGCTCCCCTGGCGCGGGAGATGCCCGCAGCGGAACTGGTGAAAGTACTGGTGGAGGAGATGAAGGGCTGAGTCTTCGGCTCCCTGGCGCACTACGTTTCCTGTGGGGGCGAATTCATTCGCGAAGGGCAGCGCAGCTGCCCCCTGAAATCCCTTAGGGCGAACCTGCGGTCCGCATCGCGATTGAAATCGCCCCCACAGAAAGGCGACGAAGGGAGTCGCCTGGATGTCGATCCGATAGCTCGTCCATCGACAAAGGGATGATTAGCTATCGTCATCCCACCCACCAGGAGGTGCGCCATGAGCAAGCGGATTCATACCATCGTCCCGTGTCTATGGTTCGACGACCAGGCGGAGGCTGCTGCCAACTTCTACGTCGGCATCTTCCCCAACTCAAAGATCACCACCATGAGTCGCTATGGCGAGGCGGGCCGGGACGTCCATGGCCGGGAGCCGGGATCGGTACTCACCGTGGACTTCGAACTGGACGGCCAGCGCTTCACCGCCCTGAACGGTGGACCGATCTTCAAGTTCAACGAGGCGGTGTCCTTCCAGATCCACTGTGACGACCAGGAAGAGCTGGACTACTACTGGGACCGGCTTTCCGCCGGTGGCGACCCGAATGCCCAGCAGTGCGGCTGGCTCAAGGACCGCTACGGCCTGTCCTGGCAGGTGGTGCCCATCGCGATGATCAAGATGCTCGAGGACTCGCTGTCGGCGCCGTCCCAGCGCGCATTCGCGGCCATGATGCAGATGAAGAAGCTGGATATCGCGGCATTGAAGAAAGCCTTCGACGGTTGAGGCCGTTGCGGCCCGGAACGGATTCGGTAGCAACATACACATCCGTTCGATAACCGCACGAATAGTCGATTATCGGATTGTTCGGGGTGGGGCCGGGGAGTACTTTTTGCTCACCCGGCGCCCCAAACGCCCTGGATAACAACACGAGATCGACCATGGCTGAAATCATTTCCCTCCGCGAAGCCGTCGAGCGTTTCATCAACGACGGCGACAAAGTAGCCCTAGAGGGCTTCACCCACCTGATTCCTACTGCCGCTTCCCACGAAATCATTCGCCAGGGCAAGAAAGACCTGCACGTGGTGCGCATGACCCCCGACCTGGTCTATGACCTGCTGATCGGCGCCGGCTGCACCCGCAAGCTGACCTTCTCCTGGGGTGGCAACCCCGGCGTGGGCTCGCTGCACCGCCTGCGTGACGCCGTCGAGAAGCAGTGGCCGAATGCCCTGGAAATCGACGAGCACAGCCATGCCGACCTGGCCAACTCCTATGTAGCCGGTGCCTCGGGCCTGCCGTTCGCCGTGCTGCGCGCCTACGCCGGTTCCGACCTGCCCAAGGTCAACCCGAACATCAAGTTCATCCAGTGCCCGTTCACCGGCGAGCAACTGGCTGCCGTGCCTTCGGTTCGCCCGGACGTCACTGTGATCCACGCCCAGAAGGCTGACCGCAAGGGCAACGTGCTGCTCTGGGGCATCCTCGGTGTGCAGAAGGAAGCGGCCCTGGCGGCCAAGCGTTGCATCGTCACCGTCGAAGAAATCGTCGACGACCTGAACGCGCCGATGAACGCCTGCGTCCTGCCCACCTGGGCCCTGACCGCTGTTTGCCACGTTCCCGGTGGCGCCCATCCGTCCTACGCCCACGGCTACTACGAGCGCGACAACCGCTTCTACCAGGCCTGGGACCCGATCGCCCGCAACCGCGAAACCTTCACTGCCTGGATCGATGAGTACATCCGTGGCACCAAGGATTTCAGCGAGTTCCAAGCCAAGATTGCGGAGGCCAAGTGATGAGCTCCTATACCACCAATGAAATGATGACCGTGGCGGCTGCCCGCCGCCTGAAGAATGGCGCCGTCTGCTTCGTCGGCATCGGCCTGCCGTCCAAGGCCGCCAACCTGGCGCGCCTGACCTCGTCCCCGGACGTGGTGCTGATCTATGAGTCCGGCCCCATCGGCGCCAAGCCGAGCGTGCTGCCGTTGTCCATTGGCGACGGCGAACTGGCCGAAACCGCTGACACCGTGGTGCCCACCGGCGAAATCTTCCGCTACTGGCTGCAAGGTGGCCGTATCGACGTCGGCTTCCTCGGTGCTGCCCAGGTAGACCGCTTTGGCAACATCAACACCACCGTGATCGGCGACTACAACAACCCGAAAGTACGTCTGCCGGGTGCCGGCGGTGCTCCGGAGATCGCCGGTTCCGCCAAGGAAGTGCTGATCATCCTCAAGCAGTCCCATCGCACCTTCGTCGACAAGCTGGCCTTCATCACTTCCGTGGGCTTTGGCGAAGGCGGCGACCACCGCAAGCAGCTGGGCCTGCCTGGCAAAGGCCCGGTCGCGCTGATCACCGACCTCTGCATCATGGAGCCGGAAGCCGGCACCAACGAATTCATCGTCACCTCGCTGCACCCGGGCGTAACCCGCGAGCAGGTGATCGAGAACACCGGCTGGGCCATTCGCTTCGCGCCGAATGTAGTCGAAACCCCGGCCCCCAACGACACCGAGCTGACCGCTCTGCGTGCCCTGGAAGCCCGCACTGCTGCCGCCCACGGCCAGCTGGGGGGTGAGGAATGAGTCGCGAGGTCTACATCTGCGACGCCATCCGTACGCCCATCGGCCGCTTTGGCGGCTCGCTGGCGCCGGTTCGCGCCGACGACCTGGCCGCTGTCCCGATCAAGGCCCTGGTGGAACGCAATCCCCAGGTCAAATGGGATCAACTGGACGAGGTATTCCTCGGCTGCGCCAACCAGGCCGGTGAGGACAACCGTAACGTCGCGCGCATGGCGCTGCTGCTGGCCGGCCTGCCGGACAGCATTCCCGGCGTGACCCTGAACCGCCTGTGCGCTTCGGGCATGGATGCGGTGGGCACCGCCTTCCGCGCCATCGCCTCGGGCGAAATGGAACTGGCCATCGCCGGCGGCGTGGAATCCATGTCCCGCGCGCCCTATGTGATGGGCAAGGCCGACAGCGCGTTCGGTCGCACCCAGAAAATCGAAGACACCACCATTGGCTGGCGCTTCATCAACCCGCTGATGAAGGCCCAGTACGGCGTCGATGCCATGCCGCAAACTGCGGACAACGTGGCCGACGACTACCAGGTTTCCCGTGAAGACCAGGACCTGTTCTCCCTGCGGAGCCAGCAGCGTGCCGGTCGCGCCCAGGCCGAAGGTTTCTTCGCCGAGGAAATCGTCCCGGTGGTGATCAAGGGCAAGAAGAGCGAGACCGTGGTCGACCAGGACGAGCACCCGCGTCCGGACACCACCCTCGAAGCCCTGGCCAAGCTGAAGCCGGTCAACGGTGAAGGCAAGACCGTCACTGCCGGCAACGCTTCCGGCGTGAACGACGGCTCGGTGGCGCTGATCCTGGCGTCCGCCGAGGCGGTGAAGAAGCACGGCCTGACCCCGCGCGCGAAAGTGCTCGGCATGGCCAGCGCCGGCGTTGCCCCGCGCGTGATGGGCATCGGCCCGGTGCCGGCGGTGCGCAAGCTGATGGAACGCCTGAACCTGGCCATCGGTGACTTCGACGTGATCGAACTGAACGAAGCCTTCGCTGCTCAAGGCCTGGCCGTGATGCGCGAACTCGGCATCGCCGACGACAGCGACAAGGTCAACCCGAACGGCGGCGCCATCGCCCTCGGCCACCCGCTGGGTGCCAGCGGCGCACGCCTGGTCCAGACCGCACTGCACCAACTGGAGAAATCCGGCGGCAAGCTGGGTCTGGCGACCATGTGCGTGGGGGTAGGCCAAGGCCTCGCTCTCGCCATCGAGAAGGTGTAATCGAGACGTAGGATGGGTAGAGCGGAGCGAAACCCATGCTGTGCATTGATGGGTTTCGCAGGCTCTACCCATCCTACGGATTGCTCATTTGATTGCACCACTGGCCCCACACGGCCGGCTGCTATAAAACGAAACACCATCCTGATTTTGCGGAGCACTGGCTTGAACAGCCCGAGCAACCAACTCTTCGATGCCTACTTCACGGCGCCTGCCATGCGTTCGGTCTTCTCCGACCAGGGCCGGGTGCAGGGCATGCTGGACTTCGAGGCCGCACTGGCCCGCGCCGAAGCGAGCGCGGGGCTGATCCCCGCTGATGCCGTCGCACCCATCGAGGCGGCCTGCAACGCCGAACTCTACGACTTTGCCGCTCTGGCCCAGGCCATCACCAGCGCCGGCAACTCCGCCATTCCACTGGTCAAGGCCCTGGGCAAGCGCGTTGCCGCCCAGAGCAGCGAAGCTGAACGCTATGTGCATCTGGGCGCCACCAGCCAAGACGCCATGGACAGCGGCCTGGTACTGCAATTGCGTGCCGCCACCGAACTGCTGGAACAGGACCTGGCCGGCCTGGCCGAAGCCCTGGCGGTCCAGGCCGAGCGCTTTGCAGATACACCGCTGGCCGGTCGTACCTGGCTGCAACAGGCCACGCCCGTCACCCTGGGCATGAAGCTGGCCGGCGTGCTGGGTGCCGTCACCCGTCATCGCCAGCGCCTGGCCGAACTCAAGCCGCGCCTGTTCTGCCTGCAGTTCGGCGGCGCGTCCGGCAGCCTGGCCGCTCTGGGTGAACAGGCCTGGCCGGTGGCCGAAGCGCTGGCCCGCGAACTGGACCTGAACCTGCCGGACCAGCCCTGGCATACCCAGCGCGACCGCCTGGTGGAATTCGCCAGCCTGCTCGGCCTGATCGCCGGCAGCCTCGGCAAACTGGGGCGTGACCTCAGCCTGCTGATGCAGACCGAAGCGGGTGAAGTCTTCGAGCCTTCCGAGCCCGGCAAGGGTGGCTCGTCCACCATGCCGCACAAGCGCAATCCGGTGAGTGCCGCTGTGCTGATCGGTGCCGCCACTCGCGCGCCGGGCCTGGTGTCGACCATGTTCGCCGCCATGCCCCAGGAGCACGAGCGCAGCCTCGGCCTGTGGCACGCCGAATGGGAAACCCTGCCGGAGCTTTGCTGCCTGGTTTCCGGTGCCCTGCAGCAGGCGCTGCTGGTGGTGCCCGGTCTGGAAGTGGACGCAGCACGCATGCGCCGCAACCTCGACCTGACCCAGGGCTTGGTGCTGGCCGAGGCGGTGAGCATCGCGCTCGCCCAGCGCATTGGCCGCGACGCCGCCCATCACCTGGTGGAGCATTGCTGCCGTCAGGCAGTGAAGGAGGGCGCTCACCTGCGTGCTGTGCTCGGTGCCAATGCCGACGTCAGCGCACAACTTTCCGCCGCCGAGCTGGACCGCCTGCTCGATCCGGCCCATTACCTTGGCCAGGCCCGCCGCTGGGTGGACCGCGCACTGGCCGAACACAACGCATTTTCGCGCTAGGAGTTTTCCATGCCTGCCGTACGACTCGCCGATGGCGACCTGAACTACCTCCTCGAAGGCCCGGCCGGTAAGCCGGTGCTGGTGTTGTCCAACTCCCTGGGCACCGATCTGCACATGTGGGACGCGCAGATTCCCGCCTTCACCCAGCACTTCCAGGTGCTGCGCTACGACACCCGTGGCCACGGCAAATCCCTGGTCAGCGAAGGTCCCTACAGCATCGAGCAACTGGGCGGTGACGTGCTGGCGCTGCTGGATGCCCTGGACATCGAGAAGGCGTATTTCTGCGGTCTGTCCATGGGCGGCCTGATCGGCCAGTGGCTGGCCATCAACGCCCCCGCGCGCATCGAGCGCCTGGTGCTGTGCAACACCGCTGCCAAGATCGGCGCCCCCGAAGTCTGGAACCCGCGCATCGACACCGTGCTGTCCGGCGGCGCCCAGGCCATGCGCGACCTGCGCGATGCCTCGATCTCCCGCTGGTTCACCCCGGATTTCGCCGAGGCCGAACCGGCCAAGGTCGAGCCCATCGTCGGCATGCTGGCGCAGACCTCGCCCGAGGGTTACGCCGCCAACTGCGCCGCCGTGCGTGACGCCGATTACCGCGAGCAGCTTGGTCGCATCAGCGCCCCGACCCTGATCGTCTGCGGCAGTGGTGACCCGGTGACCACCACCGAACATGGCCGCTTCATGCAGGAGCGCATCGCCGGTGCCGAACTGGTGGAGTTCCATGCCGCGCACCTGTCCAACGTGCAGGCTGGCGATGCCTTCAGCCAGCGCGTGCTGGCGTTCCTCACTGCCTGACTATTGATGTAGGAGCGAGCTTGCTCGCGAAGCGGTTCGCGAGCAGAGCTCGCTCCTACGAGGACTTCGAGATGGACGAGAAAGAACGCTACGAAGCCGGCATGAAAGTGCGCCGCGCGGTGCTGGGCGACGCCCATGTGGACCGCAGCCTGCAGAACCTGACGCCGTTCAACGAAGAGTTCCAGGAAATGATCACCCGCCACGCCTGGGGTGACATCTGGACCCGCCCGGGCCTGCCGCGCCACACCCGCAGCCTGGTCACCATCGCCATGCTCATCGGCATGAACCGCGAGGGCGAGCTGAAGCTGCACCTGCGTGCCGCGAAGAACAACGGCGTGACGCGCGACGAGATCAAGGAAGTGATCATGCAGAGCGCGATCTACTGCGGCATCCCCGCGGCCAACGCCACCTTCCACCTGGCCGAAGCCGTGTGGGACGAGCTTGGGGTGGAATCGCTGCAAGGCTGATCCGCCGCAAGACCCGAACGCCGCCCGGACCACGCATCCGGGCGGCGTTTTTTATTGGGTCGGGAAATGCGGACGTAGGGGCGAATCCATTCGCCAAGGGCGACGCAGTTGCCCCAACTGGGCAGACCTTCGGCCTGCTTGGCGATTGAAATCGCCCCCACAGGAAAGGTGTCGGACCGTGAGTCGGAACAGGCTTCCACCTTGTGGGGGCGAATTAATTCGCCAAGGGCAACGCAGTTGTCCCAACTGGGGCAGACCTTCGGCCTGCTTGGCGATTGAAATCGCCCCCACAGGACAGGTGCCGGACCGTGAGTCGGAACAGGCTTCCACCTTGTGGGGGCGAATTCATTCGTCAAGGGCAACGCCGTTGCCCCAAACTGGGCAGACCTTCGGCCTGCGTTGCGATTGAAATCGCCCCCACAGGACAGGTGCCGGGCCGTGAGTCGGAACAGGCTTCCACCTTGTGGGGGCGAATTCATTCGCCAAGGGCAACGCAGTTGCCCCAACTGGGCAGATCTTCGGCCTGCCTCGCGATTGAAATCGCCCCCACAGGATAGGTGCCGCACCTTACATCGAAGCAGGCTTCTACCTTGTGGGGGCGAATTCATTCGCTAAGGGACGCGCAGCGTCCCCATCAGACATCCCACTCCGGCGCGAAGTCCGGGCTGACCACTCGGCGGTCCTTCGGCAGGGCGGCGATCAGGGCGCGGTCCTCATCATCGAGCTGCACCTTGAGGGCATCCAGGTTCGACTGCTGGTTCGCCTGGCTAGAAGCCTTTGGAATCGCGGCTATGCCGTCCTGCTCCAGCAGCCACTTCAACGCCACCTGGCTGGGCAGGGCACCGTGCTTTTCGGCGATTTGCCGAATCGCCGCCTGCTCCGCCGCTTGGCCGCGAGCCAGCGGGGTGTAGGCGGTCAGCGCCAGGCCTTTGCTACGGGCATAGTCCAGTAGGCGCTGCTGGTCGAGCAGGACGTGGTACTCCACCTGGATCGCCGACAGCGGCGCTTCCAGTTCCTCCACCACCCGGCGCAACAGGCCGAGCGGGAAGTTGGCGACGCCAATGCTGCGTGCCTTGCCTTCATCGCGCAGGGCCACCAGGGTTTCGATGCTGCGCGGCAGATCCCAGTCCTTCGTCGGCCAGTGGATCATGAACAGGTCTACCTGATCGGTGCCCAGGGCACGCAGGCTGTCTTCCAGGGACTGGCGCATGGCGGCTGGTTGCAGCTTGTCCCACCAGACCTTGGTGGTCAGGTGGATGGCTTCGCGGGGGACGTGGCTCTGACGCAATGCCTCGCCCACGGCCGCTTCGTTTTCGTAGGCGGGTGCTGTGTCGATGTGGCGATAGCCCAGTTCCAGCGCCTGGCGCACGGCGAGCGTGCATTCCTCGCCCTTCATCGGCCAGGTGCCGAGACCGAGCTGGGGCATGTCGAGTCCATGGCGAGTGGTGAGGTTCCGCATGTGCTGCTCCTTATGCATCAAGGGTAGTGCCTGCCGCATGGCGGCCGGCGATGTAGCCGAAGGTCATGGCGGGTCCCAGGTTGATCCCGCCGGACGGGTAATGGCCGCCCAGTACGCTGGCCATATCGGTGCCAGCGGCATAGAGCCCGGGAATCGGTTGGGCGTGCTCGTCCAGTACCCGTGCCTGGCCGTCGGTGCGCAGGCCGGCGAAGGTGCCGAAACAACCCGGTTGTACTTTCACGGCGTAGAAGGGGCCCTGTTCGATGGGGGCCACGCAGGGATTGGGGCCGTCGTGCAGGGCGTCACCGTTGCGGCGGTTGAACGGGGTACTGCCCCGGCCGAACTCTGGGTCTTGGCCCTGGCGGGCATGGTGGTTGAACTCGACGACAGTGGTTGTCAGGCCCGCCGGGTCGATGCCGCAGGCGTGCGCCAGTTCGACCAGGGTCCTGCCGCGCTTGAGGTAGCCGTTGCGCAGGTGCGGCCACAGCGGTATGGGAGCGGGGCGGGCGAAGCCCAGGCCATAACGGCGCTGGAATCGGTGATCGCAGACCAGCCAGGAACAGCTTTCCTCGCCTTCCGGCACGGCCCGGTTCATGGCGTCGACGTAGTCGTAGTAGCCACCGGCTTCGTTGACGAAGCGCCGGCCATTCTGCAGAACGCCGATGATGCCGGGCTTGCCGCGATCGATGATGTGGGGGAAGTGGCCGAAGGTGCCGTTGGGGTAGGGCACCTTCGAAACCGGTGCCCAGGCCACCGGGGAACGCAGGTCGTCGGCTACAACGCCGCCGGCGGATTCGCCCAGGCGCAGGCCGTCCCCGGAGCAGGAGGCTGGAGGCAGGGCGAGGTTGTCGTGGCCACTGGCATCGCGAGGGAACAGCGCCTTGCGCCGCACCGGATCGTTGGGGAAGCCCCCGGCCGCCAGCACCACCGCCTTGGCGTGGATCGCAACTTCGTGGCCGTCCTGTTCGACCACTGCGCCGCGAACGGTGCCATCTTCAATCAGCAATCGGCGCGCCGGTGCCGACTCCAGCAATTGGACACCCAGGTCATTGGCCGATTTGACCAGGCGCGCCACCAGCGCCACGCCGTTCACCAGGTGCATGGCGCGGCCGTAGCGAGCCAGGTGGTAAAGGTGGGTGAGGAAGCGCCGGGTCACATAGGCGAAGGCCTTCAGCGAGCGGGTCATGCCGAGAAACGCGGCCAGATCGGCGCCGGCCATGATCGGCATGCCCATGAATGAGGTTTCGCGCATGGTCTTGCGCAGACGCGGCAGCAGCTCGCCGACCTCACGGGCATCGTAGGGCGCTGCGATCACCTGGTGGCCGCCGGTAGCTGCGCCGGGCGTGTCGCCATGCATGTCGGGGATGCCGTTGCCGTCGACGAATTGCAGGGCGGTGTGTTGCTCGAAGAACGCGACCATATCCGGGCAGGCTTCGAGGAAGGCGTCCACCAGCTCCGGGCGGAAGTGCTCGCCCAATTCGTTGCGCAGGTAGGTGCGCGGTTGCTGGATGTCCTCAATGATTCCGGCGCGCCGGGCCAGCGGGTTGCGCGGCACCCACATCCAGCCACCGGACCAGGCGGTAGCGCCGCCGAAGACCGGCTCCTTCTCGACCAGAATCACCTTCTCTCCGTGGTGGGCCGCTGTTACCGCCGCAGCCAGGCCCGCAGCGCCGGAGCCGATGACCAGAAGGTCGCAGTCGAGGTGGTTCGGTGTTGGGTTTTCGGCAGGCATGTCGGGGAATCCTTAAATACTGGAACCATGTTCCGTATTTTATGAGCGCTGTTCGCCGCGACCAAGGGCAGGGGGACGCAAGTGGCCGGTCAGCGAACGGAAATCGGGCGTGCCGTTAGAGAGGTTTTGCCCAGCCATAAAAAAAGCCCGCCAGAAGGCGGGCCAAGGTAGTCAAAGCACGCTTACCAAAGGATCAGAGGATCGACAGCGGATAGCTGATGATCAGACGGTTTTCGTCGAATTCGTTGTTGCTGTAGTCGCGGCGGATGCTCGAATTGCGCCACTTCACGTTGAGTGCCTTGAAGGCGCCGGACTGGACCACATAGGCCAGTTCGGTTTCGCGGATCCATTCCTTGCCGTCGGTCACGCTGCCTACGTGGGCGTCCTCGCCGCTGATGTA
The DNA here is from genome assembly GCF_029871235.1 of Pseudomonas sp. BN411. Taxonomy (GTDB): domain Bacteria; phylum Pseudomonadota; class Gammaproteobacteria; order Pseudomonadales; family Pseudomonadaceae; genus Metapseudomonas. The sequence goes on along the minus strand of NZ_SSOM01000080.1, from coordinate 245,359 downwards.
CCGGTTCATAAGGGTCAGGCCGGGAACGCCGAGGGCGGCGAAGTTGTAGTCGTGGCGAACCTGCCAGGACTTCTCGTCGGCGTTGTCGAAGCTGGAGTTGTAGCTGTCGTTGGCCAGGGTGCCGCCGCTGGTGCCGTTGACGCGCATCCAGGCGTCGTCGCCGGTGACTTTCTGCAGGCCGACGTAGAAGGTGTTGCCGCCGTACTTGGCCGACAGCAGGGCGGACCAGGTCTGGTTGTCCAGGTCGCCGGCCAGCGCCGAGCCGTCTTCCTTGCCGGTGAAGTAGCCGAGGTTGGCGCCCAGGGTCCAGTCGCCCACGGGCTGGCTGTGCACCACCTGCAGGTATTGCTGCTGGTAGATGTCTTCCAGCTCGGCGTACCACAGGCCAACCAGGGTGCGCTTCTCGTTGAAGGCGTATTCGCCGCCGGCGAAGTTGAAGCGGTCCGAGGTGAAGGCCGCTTTGCCGTTCATGGACAGGTCTTCCATGCTCGCGTCGTTGCGCGGGCTGTTCTGGCGGAACTGGCCGCCGTAGAGGGTCAGGCCGTCGATCTCCTGGGAAGTCACCTGGCCGCCCTGGAAGGTCTGCGGCAGGGAGCGGCCGTCATCGGAACGCAGGATCGGCAGCACCGGCATCCACTCGCCCACCTTCAACTCGGTCTTCGATACGCGCATCTTTCCGGCCACGGCCAGGCGGCCGAAGTCGTCGGCCGGGCGGCCATCGTCATGCACCGGAAGCAGTTGGGTGCCCTTGGTGCCCTTGCCGCCGTCGAGCTTGACCGACAGCAGGCCGAGCATGTCGACGCCAAAGCCCACCGGGCCTTCGGTGAAGCCCGAGCGGGCATCGAGGATGAAGTTCTGGGTCCATTCCTCGGCCTTGCCCTGCGGGTTAGTCGGGTTCACGAAGTTGCGATTGATGTAGAAGTTGCGCAGGTTCAGCGTGGCGGTGGCGTCTTCGACGAAGCCGTGCTCGTCGGCGGCCTGGGCGGGCAGGGCGGCCAGGGCGACGGCGGCGGAGAGGATGCACGGGACAAAGGTTTGGACCTGGCGGCGGCTGGAATTCATGCTCGTTCTTGCCTCTTTGATTGTTGTTTTCGGGTGCGCAAAAGCCCCTTCGCGGCGGTTGCGCGAATGCAGGTGGGGGTTGGAGCTATGGGGGCGTCAGCGGACTTTGCGGCGCTCGATCAGACGGGCGAGACCGCGTTGCAGCCGGTTGCCCAGATGCTCGCCGTTGGCCAGCTGGACCAGGGCAATGGAGGCGAACGGCGACGCGCAATCGAAGAGTGGCCCGGGTATGGGCGGCAAGGCATCGGAGGTGCGGGGCTGGAACATCGTTTCGACCTTTCTTGTATTTATGTCGGTAAAAGGCGAGGCGTTGCTGGGATCGCAGGCTGGTTGCGGCAACGCCTCGCGCCTGGAACCGATAGTGAAATCCGCAGGTCCCGCGTTCAATCCGCCGGAAGCGCTTTTGTTCGATTATCGAACTAAAACTAACCATTCCGTACATTTCTCGTGCCGATCTGCATGAATGCGCTGTCGCAGTTCCAGGTTTCGTAAGACGGGTGTTGTCTTCTAGAATCGGCGCACACTCAGGAGGACCTATCCCCCATGGCCGGTAGCCAGATCGAACGCGCCTTCAACCTGATCGAACGTCTTACCAGCGACCCTCGCGGCCTGCCCATGCAGACCTTGGCCGATGAGCTGGATATTCCCAAGAGCGCCACCCACCGCATGCTGGCCGAGCTGATCCGCCTGGGCTACGTGCGCCAGAACCAGGAGAACAGCCGCTACCAGTTGTCCACCCGGCTGGTGGCAATGGCGTTCCGCTACCTGGCCAGCAGCGGCGCCGACATCGTCCAGCCGATCCTCGATCGCCTGGCCGGGGAGACTGGTGAGCTGGTTCGCCTGGGGGTGATCGAAGGGGATCGCCTGACCTGGATCGTCAAATCCCAGGGCGCGCGTTCCGGCCTGCGCTACGACCCCGACATGGGGCGCGATGCGCCGCTGTTCTACACCGCTTCCGGCCATGCCTGGCTGGCCAGCCTGAGCGACGCCGAGGCGCTGGGTCTGGTGGAGCGCCAGGGAGTGGGCGACCCGGCCAGCTTCGGGCCCAACGCGCCGCGCTCCAACATCGAACTGCTGGAACGCCTGCGTATGGCTCGCGAGCATGGTTATGCCTGGGTCGTGGAAAGCTCGTCGGTGGGCATGTCAGCCCTGGCTGCGGTGGTGCGCGATCCGCGTACCGACAAGGCCATCGGTGTACTCAGCGTCGCCGGCCCGACCGCGCGCCTGCCGGTGGAGCGCATGCATGAAGTGGCGCCGCTCCTGCTGGAAGCCGTGGCGGAACTCTCGGCAGCCAGCCAGGCGTCCGAGTTCTTCGTTTGACTGCATTCCTGTAGGGACGAATTCATTCACCAAAGGGCCGCGCAGCGGCCCCATGCTGGTCCGCAGGGCATCCCTTCGGGCTGCCTGGCGATTGAGATCGCCCCTACCGATTTCTCCTCCCTCCTACAAATTCGCGAATCCCGCGTTCGTCGCGTCGGTCGAATTTACTTCTTGAGATTATTTGGAACTACGTTCTAAATATTGCGAATCCAATTGTGGAACTGGATTCCGAGAAGATCATGACTGAACGCGTTTTCTCCCTCGCCGCTCTGACTGTCCTCGAACTCTCGCCGCCAGAAATGGTGGAAGTGGCCGCGAGCACCGGCTACAGCCACGTCGGGCTGCGTCTGGTACCGGCTACCCCTGAAGAGCATCACTTCCCGCTGGTGGCCGACGTCGGGCTTCGTCGCCAGACCCTTGAGCGCCTGCGCGATACCGGCGTACAGGTGTTGGATATCGAGATCCTGCGGCTAAAGGCGGAAACCCACGTGCCCGACTTCGAGCCGATCCTCGCGGCTGGTGCCGAGTTTGGTGCCACTGAGGTGCTGGTGGCAGGCAACGACGCCGACGAGGCGCGCCTGACCGACAATTTCGCCGCCTTCTGCGACCTGGCCGCGCAATTCGGGATTCATCCGAGCCTGGAATTCATGCCCTGGACCGACGCCCGCAATCTCACCCAGGCGGTACGCATCGTGGAGAACGCGGGGCGGAAGAACGGCGGCGTGCTGGTGGATGCCTTCCACTTCAACCGTTCGGCGTCGTGCCTGGGCGACCTGGCGCGGGTCGCGCCGGCCCGTCTTCGTTACGTCCAGCTCTGCGATGTGGCCGGGCCGCGTCCGGACGACATGGAGGAAATCCTGCGTCAGGCGCGCAATGAACGGCGTTTCCCAGGCGATGGCGACAGCGACCTGATCGGCCTGCTGCGTGCGCTGCCAGCGAACATTCCCCTGAGCCTGGAAATCCCCACGCGACAGCTGATGGAGCAGGGCGTCAGTGCCCGGACGCGCGCGCAAATGGCCATGGACAAGGCGCAGGCACTGCTCCAACGCCTCTGAGATTTCACCCTTCGCGCGGCCGGCTGGGCCGCGTTCTTTTTTCGAGCAACCCATGAGCGCCAGTACTCCGCTGTCCGGTACCAACCAACCGCTGCGGGGATCCTGCTTGTGCTGTTGGCCACCTTCCTTTTCGCCGGGCATGACGCCCTGTCCAAGTTCCTCGGCGGCCTCTATCCGGTGGTGATGGTGGTGTGGGCCCGGTACCTGGTGCACACACTGCTGATGGCCGGGATATTCCTGCCCCAGGCGGGTCTGCGCGTATTGCGCACCAGGCGTCCGTTGCTCCAGGTGCTGCGGGCGTTGAGCCTGCTCAGCACCAGCCTGCTGTTCACTGCCGGCCTGCAATACATTCCGCTGGCGGAGGCCACGGCGGTCAACTTCCTCGCTCCTGTCCTGGTGACGGCGCTGTCAGTACCGCTGCTCAAGGAAAAGGTCACCAGGGGACAGTGGGCGGCGGTGGTGATGGGGTTCGTCGGCGTTCTGGTGGTCGTCCATCCCGGCGGCGACCTGTTTACCCCGGCCATCCTGTTTCCCTTCGGTTCGGCCCTGGGTTTCTGCTTCTACCAGCTGCTCACACGCAAGGTCGCGGCCCACGACAGCCCCACCACCAGCAACTTCTTCGCCGGCCTGTGCAATACCCTGGCGATGAGCGCCTTGGTGCCGTTCTTCTGGCAGGTGCCGAACCTGGGCCACGGCTTGCTGATGCTGGCCCTGGGCGGTGCCGGGATGACCGCCCACCTGCTGCTGACCCAGGCCTTTCGCCTGGCGGCTCCGGCCCTGCTGGCGCCCTTTGGCTACTGCCAGATCGTGTTCGCCGGCCTGCTGGGTTTCCTGATCTTCTCCCACACGCCGGACGCCACCAGCCTGGCCGGCATCGCCATCATCTGCCTGAGTGGCCTTGGCGCGGCCTGGATGCAGCGAGGCAGGTGAGGGCTGCGCGCTGGCTTTCACAAGGAAGGGCAGGACTGCGTCCTGCTTGGCGATTGAAATCGCCCCTACGGGAATGTGCCGGAGGTGGACCGAGAGTCACCCCTCGCCCGCTGGGAGAGGGGCCGGGGGAGAGGGTGGTCACCGGCTGGCTTGGTGGCCGGTCCTTTCGCGAATAAGTTCACTCCCACAGGGCAGGACTGCGTCCTGCTTAGCGATTGAAATCGCCCCCACAGGACTGTGCCGGAGGTGGGCCGAGAGTCACCCCTCGCCCTCTGGGAGAGGGGCTGGGGGTGAGGGTGGCCACCGGCTGGCTTGGTGCCGACCATTTCGCGAATAAATTCGCCCCCACAGGACTGTGCCGGAGGTGGGCCAGAAGTCACCCCTCGCCCGCTTGCGGGAGAGGGGCCGGGGGTGAGGGTTGCCACAGGCTGGCTTGATGCTCAGCTACTTTGCGAATGAATTCGCTCCCGCTGGTCAATCGAACTCTGTCCGATAGAAAGAGAAAAGGCCCCATACGGGGCCTTCTCTCTTTAGCAACTGGCGCGATCAGTGGCTGACGGCGCGCATGCTGTTCTGGCGGCTGGACTCGTACTGGTTCTTGTCCATCGGCTTGGCGTTCGGGTTGCCGAGGTCTTCCATGGCCAGGCGGTGGGTTTCCGGTGCCACGTAGGCGGCCAGGGCGCACACGCAGGTGATGAGGAAGGCCAGGCTGCCGATCACCACCGGGATGTTGTCCGAACCGGGCGGGGCGACGGCGGCGAACAGAGCCGGCAGCATGGCGGTGAGCATGGTGCCGATGTTCTGTGCAATGGCCATGGCCGATACGCGGTAGCGGGTCTGGAACAGCTCCGGGTAGAAGCTCGGGAATACCGCGTTGTAGCCCTGGTAGACCATGCCCCACATCAGGATCGAGGTGGCGAAGGCCAGCGGCACGTTCTGGATGCTGATGGCGTAGAGGTAGACGAAGGCCAGGAGGCCGGAGCCCAGGCAGCCGGCGATCATGGTCGGGCGACGGCCGATCTTGTCGGAGAGGTTGCCGACGAAGGGGATGACCAGTACGGCGACGATGTTGCCCACCACCGGAATCCACAGGTAGACGCTCTTGTCGAAGCCGATGCCGTAGGCCGGCTGCACCGCGTAAGCGGCACCGAAGATGGTGGCCACCACCGGGATCACGTTCATCAGGGCCATGAACATCACCAGCACCATGCACTTCCAGCTGTGGCGGAAGGCTTCGGTTACAGGCGACTTGGCGACTTTCTGCTGGTTCTCTTCATTGACGAAGGCCGGGGTCTCATGGACTTCGCGACGGATGATGAAGCCGGCCACCAGGACGAAGGCGCTCATCAGGAACGGAATCCGCCAGCCCCATTCGTTGAAGGCCTCACTCGGCATGAAGTAGGCCAGCGGCAGGAACACGGCAGCCGCCATCACCTGGCCGGCCTGTACGCCTTGCAGGGTGAAGCTGGCGTAGTAGCCACGCCGCCCGAATGGCGCATGTTCGAGGATCATCGAGCTGGCACCGGAAATCTCACCGGCCACGGCGAAGCCCTGGACCAGGCGCAGCAGCACCAGCAGCACCGGCGCGAGCATGCCGATGTCGTGGTAGGTCGGCAGCAGGCCGACGGCCATGGTGGAGAGCCCCATCAGGAACATGCACAGCAGCAGCACATTCTTGCGACCGCGGGTGTCACCCCAGTGGCCCAGCACGAAGGCGCCTACCGGGCGGGCCAGGTAGCCGACGCCGTAGGTGGCCAGCGAGGCGATGATGGCCATTTTCGGATCGGTGTTGGGGAAGAAGATCTGCGGGAAGATCAGGGCTGCCGCCTGGGCATAGATGAAGAAGTCGTAGTACTCCAGGGCGGAGCCTATCCATCCGCTGGCAGTTGCTTTCTTGGCTTGGGAGCTGGAGGTGGTGGCCATCGATGTCTCCGTTGTTTTTGTTAGGTAGCCGGACGCACATCCCATCGGCGCGGGGCCTGGCTGGAATGTGTGCACGCTGGCGCGGCGCTGCTCGTGGGGAGCTGGCCGGTTATCGCCGTCCGAGTTGTGTCAGGGAGTCAGTTCAGAGTGGCGACGATCGCGTCGCACTCGATCTGGGGGCCGTGGCATGCCGGCTGTAGGAGGGGGCTTCAATCAGGTAGCTGGTGATGTGCATGAGCTGTTACCCGTTTCTTGAAATTGTTATGTCGTGACACTTGGTTGCCATCGCAGGGCCTGCCGGGTGACTGGGCTGGGCAGTGATGCCACCCGGTGGGTTGCCTGCAACATGGGGTTCATGTTGCGCAGTGATCGAAAAAGCGTCAATTCGATAACCGGCCTTCTGTTCGCTGATCGAACACAAAACTAACTGGTTCGTACATATTGAATTGATGGGCTGACTTTACGCGCGAATAATCGATCCAGCTACGAAAACAAGCCGTGCGGGTGGCTTTTTGTGGGGGCGAATTCATTCGCTGACCGGACCGAAGGTTCGGCATCTCGATGACGGCAGCTGCGCTGCCGATAGCGAATGAATTCGCCCCCACAGGTGAACTGCCGCCCTGCCTGACCCCGCCGATGACCGCAGAGCCGGCGCCCACCCACCAGGAGCTGAAGCATGCAGCGTTCCATTGCCACCGTCTCCCTGAGCGGTACCCTGCCGGAAAAACTCGAGGCCATCGCCGCCGCCGGCTTTGACGGCGTCGAGATCTTCGAGAACGACCTCCTTTACTACGCCGGCAGCCCCCGCGAAATCCGCCAGATGTGCGCGGACCTCGGCATCGCCATCACCCTGTTCCAGCCGTTCCGTGATTTCGAAGGCTGCCGCCGCGACCGCCTGCAGAAGAACCTCGACCGCGCCGAACGCAAGTTCGACCTGATGCAGGAGCTCGGTACCGACCTGGTGCTGGTGTGCAGCAACGTCCAGCCCGATGCACTGCCGGACGAGGAAATTCTGGTCGACGACCTGCGCCTGCTGGCCGAACGCGCCGGCGCGCGTAACCTGCGTATCGGTTACGAGGCTCTGGCCTGGGGCCGTCATGTGAACAGCTGGCAGCAGGTCTGGAATCTGGTGCGCCAGGCCGATCATCCGGCTCTGGGCGTATTGCTGGACAGCTTCCACACCCTGTCGATCAAGGGCGATCCGAGCGGTATCGCTGAGATTCCGGGCGACAAGATCTTCTTCGTGCAGATGGCCGACGCGCCCCTGCTGGCCATGGACGTGCTGGAATGGAGCCGGCATTTCCGTTGCTTCCCCGGCCAGGGCGAGTTCGATCTGGCGGGCTTCCTCGCGCCCATCATCCGCAGCGGCTACACCGGCCCGCTGTCCCTGGAAATCTTCAACGACGGCTTCCGCGCCGCGCCACCCCGTGCAAATGCCGCCGATGGCCTGCGCTCCTTGCTCTATCTCGAAGAAAAGACCCGCAAGCTGCTGGAAAAAGACGCAACTCCCCCAGCCAACCGGGACATCCTCTTCGCGCCACCGCCGGCCAGCCGCTACGACGGCGTGGAGTTCCTCGAGTTCGCCGTGGACGAGAACCAGGGCGCGAAGCTGGCCGGCTGGCTGGAGCGCCTGGGCTTCGCCCGCGCCGGCAAGCACCGCTCCAAGGACGTGAGCCTGCTGCGCCAGGGCGACATCAATATCGTGCTGAACGCCGAACCCTATTCGTTCGCCCATGGCTACTTCGAGGCCCACGGCCCGTCGCTGTGCGCCACCGCGTTGCGGGTCAAGGACAGCGCGAGCGCCCTGGAGCGTGCCCGCGAATTCAAGGGCCAGCCCTATCGTGGCCTGGTCGGCCCGAACGAACGCGAGATTCCCGCCGTGCGCGCGCCGGATGGCAGCCTCATCTATCTGGTGGAGCAGGCCCAGGCCGGGCAGACCATCTATGACAGCGACTTCGTCCTCGACGCGGGCGCCGCGCAGACTGGTCAGCTCGACCGCATCGACCACATGGCGCTGGCGCTGCCGGCCGATGGCCTGGACAGCTGGGTGCTGTTCTATAAGAGCGTGCTGGATTTCGAGGCCGACGACGAAGTGGTGCTGCCGGACCCGTACGGGCTGGTGAAGAGCCGTGCCATCCGCAGCCGCTGCAGCAGCATCCGCCTGCCGCTGAACATCTCGGAGAACCGCAACACGGCCATCTCCCACGCGCTGTCCAGCTACCGCGGCTCGGGCGCACACCACATCGCCTTCTCCTGCGAGGACATCTTTGCCGAGGTGAGTCGCGCCAAGGACGCCGGCGTGCCGCTCCTGGATATCCCGCTGAACTACTACGACGACCTGGCCGCGCGCTTTGACTTCGACGACGAGTTCCTCAGCGAGCTGGCGTACTACAACGTGCTGTATGACCGTGACGCCCAGGGTGGCGAGCTGTTCCACGTCTACACCGAGCCGTTCGAGGGGCGCTTCTTCTTCGAAATCCTCCAGCGCAAGAACGGCTACGCTGGCTACGGCGCGGCCAACGTCGCGGTGCGCCTGGCGGCCATGGCCAAGGCGCGCAGCGGCGCCCTGGCCAAGGCCAAGCTGTAGACCGCGTGGAAGCCTGGCGCCACGTCCGCGCCAGGCTTCCTTACGGCCGCTGCCCAGCCCATAATCGACCCAGTTTCCGCTGGCCGTGAGCCCAAAATGACAATAACTGCCGAAGTCCAAGACCTGCCCGCAGAGGCCCCTCGTAAAGGGCGCAAGAACAACCCGGAGAAAACCCGAGAGAACATCCTTCAGGCGGCCATCACCGAATTCGTCCAGCAGGGCCTTTCCGGCGCCCGCGTGGACGCCATCGCCGAGCGCATGCACACCTCCAAGCGGATGATCTACTACTACTTCGGCAGCAAGGAGCAGCTCTACGTCGAGGTGCTGGAAAAGCTCTACGGCGATATCCGCAGCACCGAAGGCAAACTCCACCTGGCCGAACTGGAACCCCGCGAAGCGATCCGCCGCCTGGTGGAATTCACCTTCGACCACCACGACCGTAACGTGGACTTCGTGCGCATCGTCAGCATCGAGAACATCCACCACGGCGAGTACGTGAAGCAGTCCAAGGCCATCCGCTCCATGAGCACCACCATCCTCGATGCCCTCGGTGAAATCCTCCGCCGTGGCGAAGCCGAAGGCCTGTTCCGTCCGGGCCTGGACGCACTCGACCTGCACCTGTTGATCAGCTCCTTCTGCTTCTACCGCGTCTCCAACCGCAACACCTTCGGCGAGATCTTCCAAATTGATCTGGTGGACGAGCAGATCAAGGCGCGGCACAAGGAGATGATCTGCGAGTCTGTCCTGCGCTTCTTGCAGGCGTGACCTCCTGACGAGCCAGGTCCAGCCCGGCGAGGTAACCGAAGGTCATGCCCGGCCCCAGGGTGATTCCGCCACTGGGGTAACGCCCACCCATCACGCTCGCCATATCGTTGCCCACCACATAGAGACCGGGGATGATTTCGCCCCGGTCATCCAGCGCCCGTGCAGACGCATCGGTGCGCAGTCCGGCGAAGGTGCCCAGGCTGCCGGGTACCAGTTTCAGCGCATAGAAGGGGCCTTTGGCCAGTGCGCCCAGCGACGGGTTAGGTCCGTGCAAGGGTTCGCCCTGCGCCTGGTTGTAAGCCGAGGCGCCGCGCTGGAATTCCGGGTCTATCCCCCGTTCTGCATCGGCGTTGAACGCGGCCACCGTGGCTTGCAGTCGTTCCCCGTCGATTCCGCAAAGACGGGCCAGTTCTGCAAGGCTGGCCGCCTTCTTCAGGTAACCGTTACGCACGTAGCGTCCCGTCGGGAACGGAAAAGGGCGCGCCCAGCCGATGCCGTAGCGGCGTTGTGCACGGTGGTCGCAGACCAGCCAGGCGGCGGGTTCTTCCCCGGCCGGGGTGGTGCGGAACAAGGCATTCATGAAGTCGTGATAGGAGTCGGCCTCGTTGGTGAAGCGCCGGCCATGACGCGTCACGGCGATGAACCCCGGCTTGGCCCGCTCCATCAGGTGGGGGAAGCCGCTGAAGCGGCCATCGCTTCGGGGCACGCGTGACACCGGCGCCCAGGCCGCTGGGCTCGACAGGTCTTCCGCCACCTGCGCCCCCACGGTTTCGCCCAGGCGCAGACCGTCGCCGGTATTGGTGTCCGGTGCGGCGGAGAGATGCTCGTGGCCGAACAGCCTGGCAGTGCGCAAGCGGTCATGGGGAAAACCACCGCAGGCCAGTACCACGCCCCGACGCGCCAGCACCTTGAAGTTACGGCCATCCTGCATCAGCTCCGCACCCACGACGCGTTGGCCATCCTGCAGAAGCTGCGTGGCGGCGGCCACGGTTTCCAGGCTCACGCCGAGGTCGAGGGCGCTGCGCAACAGCCGCGCCACCAGGGCATTGCCGTTGACCAGATGCAGACCACGGCCATGCAGCAGGCGATCGCGCCAATGCCGCAGCAGGCGTCCGGCGACATACAGGGCCGAGCGCGGCGAGCGGCTGGCATTGAGGAAGTGCGCGAGGTCGGCGCCGCCGGCGATGCCCATGTCGCCCAGGCTGATCAGATCCAGCGGTGGACGCAGCGCTTGGAGCCAGGGGCCGAGCTGGCGACCGTCGAAGGGCAGGGCGCAGAGGGAGCGGCCGCCGCGCGCGGCACCAGGGGAGTCGTGCATGTCCGGCATACGGCTACCGGACTGGAACTGCACCTGGGTGTAGCGCTGGAAGAACTCGACCATCTCCGGCCCGTGGCGCAGAAAGGCCCGTTGGCGCCCATCCAGCGCATCGACGCCCAGTTCGGCGCGCAGGTAAGTCTCGACGGCTTGTTCGCTGTCCTCGATACCTTCGGCCCGGGCCAGCGGGTTGCGCGGTATCCATAGCCAGCCGCCGGACCAGGCGCTGGTGCCGCCGAGCTGGTCGGTCTTTTCCGCCACCAGCACATCGAGGCCCTGATGGGCGGTGGTGACCGCCGCCGCCAGGCCCGAGGCGCCGGAGCCGATCACCAGCACATCGCAGTGACGCTCGTTCGCCGTGTTCATTGCAGGGGAGAGAAACCGGTGGGGCGCATCAGGCGCGACTCCAGATGCACCACGGCGTCCAGTTCCTTGTTCAGCCGGCCGAATTCGGCCCATCGCGGGTCCGCAGCCATCTTCGCGCGGCGTTCGATGCGGTCGTCGAGGCTCTCGTAGGCCCAGATGTGCACCACCTGGTTGGCTTCGCCGAATTCGGTGGTAAAGAAGCCCACCAGTTGGCCGAGGTGCTCGGTCTGTAGTTCCAGGCAATGGCTGCGGTAGAGGGCCAGCCAGTCGGCCATTTTGGTGGGCTTGAGGGTGTAGGTGCGCAGTTCGTAATACATGGTGATTGCCTCAGGCGTTGGATTGCAGGTGTTCGGCGGCATGGCTTGCGGCGAGGTAGCCGAAGGTCAGGCCCGGGCCCAGGGTGATTCCGGGGCCGGGGTAGGTGCCGTCCATGATCGAGTTCATGTCGTTACCGGCGGCGTACAGGCCGGCGATGGGCTGGCCCTGATGGTCCAGCACGCGGGCCGTGGCGTCGGTGACCAGGCCGCGTGCCGAGCCCAGGTCTCCGGTGTGTACACGCACTGCGTACCAGGGGGCGCGAGTCAGCGGCGCCAGGCAGGGGTTGGGCTTGTGGTGTGGGTCGCCGAGGGACTGGTTGTAGCGGGTGGCGCCCTTGCCGAACTGGCTGTCCTGCCCACTGCGAGCATCCTCGTTGTGGCGCGCCAGCGTTGCGGCAAGGCCCTGCGGATCGACGCCAATGACGCGGGCCAGCCCTTCGGCCGAGTCGGCGCGGAACAGGTAGCCGGCTTCTATCAGACCGCTGTTGTCCACGGGGTTCGGCCGAGCCAGGCCCATGCCGTAGCGGCCCATGGCCTCGGCGTCACAGATCAGCCAGCAGGTGGCGATGCCTTCCTGGTGCATGGCCTGGACGAAGCTGTGGTAGGAGTTGGCTTCGTTGGTGAAGCGTTGCCCGGCGCCGTTCACCGCAATGATTCCCGGCTTGGCGCGGTCGGTGACCAGGTGGGGGAAATGCTCGATTTCGCCGTTGGGCCGGCGCAATTTCGATACCGGCGCCCAGAAGAAGTTGGCCGCCATGCTCGCTCCGGTTGCGGCATTCACTTCGGCGCCCAGGCGTAGCGCAGCACCGTCGTTGGTGGTGGGGGACATGGTCAGGTGTTCGCTGCCGGCATCCGGGCGAAAGCGGGCGGCCAACTTTCCGGCAGCGAATCCGCCCATGGCGCAGACCACACCACCTCGGCTGCGCACTTCGACTGGGCGGCCATCCTTGAGCAGGCGAACGCCGACAACTCGGCCTGATTCGATCACCAGCGACTCGGCGCTGGTCCGCAACCAGAGGTCCACGCCTTTTTCGAAGGCCGTGGTAGCCAGCCGCGCGATCATCGCGTTGCCCACGGTCAGGCGGGTGCCGCGTTCATGGCTGAGACGGTCCAGGCCGTAGCGGGCCATCAGTTTCAGGCAATGCCAGAGGGACCGGGGCGAGCGGCGGAAACTGAGGAAGTGCTGGATATCGACGCGGTTCACCATCATGCCGCCGAACAGCAGCATGCCTTCGGGCGGGCAGCGCAGGTCCTTGAAGCGCGCGCCCAGGTGGCGCCCGTCGTACTCCAGCATTTCCAGGGCGCGTCCCCGGTCGGTGGCGCCGTCTTCCAGCGGGTAGTAGTCCGGCGAGAAGGGACGCAGGGCGTAGGCCAGCTCGGTGTGTTGTTCGAGAAAGCGCAGCGCCTCGCGACCCTTGCTGATAAAGGCGTCCACCAGGTCGGGCCGATAGCCGGGGCCGATGGTCTTCTTCAGGTAGGTGCGGATGGCTTCCGGGCTGTCCTGGACGCCGGCGGCCCTTGCCTGGTCGCTATCGAAGATCCACACGGCGCCGCCGGAGATGGCCGAGGTGCCGCCGAACTGCGGCGCTTTCTCCAGCATCAGCACGCTGAGGCCCTTGCAGGCGGCGGTGGTGGCTGCGGCAAAAGCGGCGGCACCGCTGCCCAGCACCACCAGGTCCCAGGTGCCCGCGAGGTTTTCGGGGGCTTGTGTCTGCACGACAGAGTTCATGGGCGGCTCCTCAGGCGTCCTGCGGCATCACGCCCATGTGGGCGCCAAGGTTGCCCATCTGTGCGCGGGCCATTTCCGGACCAGTCTGGATGCGGCAGCCCAGGCTCCGGGCGAGTTCCAGCAAGGGCGTTACCACCGGGCTCGTCACCACGTCGGCCACCAGGGCGTCAGGAGAAAGGGTTTCCAGCAGCACGCCGGGCAAGGGCATTTCACCGGTTCCGCCCATGCCCACAGGCGTGGCGTTCGCCACCAGGTCGAAGGCACCCAGGCTTTCGTATTGGTTGCCGATGTCGATCTGGGGGAACGCCTGGCTCAGGCGTTCGGCCAGGGCTTCGGCGCGGGGCTCGTCGAGGTCGGCGATCACCAACTGGCGCACGCCGCCTTCGCACAGCGAGTAGGCGATGGCCGCACCGACGCCGCCGGAGCCCACCACCAGCGCACGGCGTCCGTCCGGCTGGAAGCCGTGGGAGCGGGCGGCCTTGAGGAAGCCCTCGCCATCGACGTTGTCGCCCAGCAGGCGGCCGTTGGCCTCGCGGCGGATCACGTTCACCGAACCCAGGGCAGCGGCGCGGGGGCTGAGCTGGTCGAGCAGGCTGGCGAGCACTTGTTTGTAGGGCACGGTGACGACACAGCCACGCAGGTTCTTCCAGCCGCGCAGGGACTGGATGAAGGTGGCGAGATTCTGCTCGGCCATGTCCACGGCGATCATCGCCAGGTCCTGGCCGTTCTCGGTGAACCAGGCGTTGAAGTTTTCCGGCGATTTCACCTGGGCGATGGGGCTGCCGATGATGGCCACCAGCGCGGTCGAACCACGGATCATGCTGATCTCCTGGGCTTGTTGTTGTGCCGGCAGTATTGCCAGCGCCCAGGAAGCGGCCAATGAAACAGAAGGGCATTTAGGTTGTTTATCGCAACGACGCTGCGATAATCGCAGTCTTTGGCGAAATCAACGGAGTGAAGGAATGAAGACGCCGGTCATTCACCAGCGAGACCTGATTGCCGGACTGCAGAAAGGCCTGGCGCTGATGCAGCTGTTCAGCGTCGACCACCCGCGCCTCAGCGTGCCGGAAGCGGCGGCCATGTCCGGGATGACGTCCAGCGCAGCGCGACGTTTCCTGCTGACCCTGGTGCACGAAGGCTTCGCCGAAACTGATGGGCGCCATTACTGGCTGACCGCCAAGGCCTTGCGCATCGGCCAGGCCTATGTGGACTCGGCGCAATTGCCGCGCATGCTGCGGCCCATCGTCGAGCAGGTGGCGCGGACCACCCAGGAGCACGTCTCGGTAGGGCTGCGCGACGGCGATGACATCGTGCATATCGTCCGCAGCCGCTACAGCCACATCGCCTCGCTATCGATCCGCCCCGGCTCGCGGATGCCGATGTACTGCACGGCCAGCGGACGTATCTGGCTGGCAGCGTTTTCCGAAGGGGAACTGGAGGCTTATTTCTCGCGGGTCGCGCTTCGCCAGCTGACGCCTTTCACGCGCACCGGTATCGACGAGCTGAAGGCGGAATTGAAGAAGGTCGCGGCCCAGGGCTTCGCCGTGGTGGACCAGGAATACGAGGCGGGCATGTGCGTGCTGGGCGTGCCGCTGACCAATCGCAAGGGTGAACTGAAGGCCAGTCTCACCATCACCACCCACGCTTCACGGATGAGCGGCGACGAGATGCGACAGCGTTACCTGATGCCGCTGTACGAGGCGCAGGCGCTACTCAAACCGGTGCTGGATTGATGCCTTGTAGGGGCGAATTCATTCGCTGTGTATTGCCAGTAGGAGCTGGCTTGCCAGCGAATGGCCCCTTTTCGCTAGCAAGCTAGCTCCTACAAGGCACCTGGACCGATGGTCGATCTCTGGCAACAGCTAACGCAGACATAGCCAATTCATTCGCCGAGGGAGGCGCAGCCGCCCCCTATCTGGTGGCCGGACCTGCGGCCCGGTTGGCGACTGAAGTCGCCCGTACAGTGGGAATGATGCTCGGTTCGAATCAGCCATTCATACTGGCGAAGTGCGCCATCATCCGCTCGGCATCGGCGCTGCGGCCGCTGATCAGCTCGAAGGCTTTCACGGCCTGGAACACCGCCATGGTGCCGCCGTCCAGGGTGCAGCAGCCGATGGCGCGGGCATCGCGCAGCAGTTCGGTTTCCAACGGGAAGTAGATAATCTCCGCCACCCACAGCTCGGGGCGCAGCAGCTCAGCCGGCACCGGAGTGCCGGGCAGCTTGGCCATGCCGATGGGCGTGGTGTTCACCAAGCCGTCAGCCTCGGCCATGGCGTTGGGCAGGTCCGTACCAAGGGCGGCACGACCGGCACCGAAATTCGCGTTGAGGCTGTCCACCAGGGCCTGACCGCGAACGGCGTCCACTTCGAACAGGGTTAGGCGCTCGACGCCTTCTGCAAGCAGGGCATGGGCCACGGCGGAACCCGCGCCACCGGCGCCCATCTGCACCACCTGGCGGCGCTGAACGTCTGGCAGGCCACGGCGGAAACCTTCGCCGAAGCCCAGGCAATCAGTGTTGTGGCCGACACGCTTGCCGTCCTTGAGCACCACGGTGTTCACCGCGCCGATACCGGAAGCTTCGGGCGAGAGTTCGTCCAGCAGCGGGATGATCGCCTGCTTGCAGGGGAAGGTGATGTTCAGCCCGGTGTAGCCCATGTGCTCGGCGGCGCTGAGCAGGTCGGGGAGGGCGCTGATGTCGAGTTTCAGCTGGTCGAGGTCGATCAACCGATAGAGGTAGCGGATGCCCTGGGCGTCGCCTTCATGCTCGTGCATGGCGGGCGTGCGGGAAGCCTGGATACCCGCGCCGATCAGGCCGGCAAGGATGGATTGATTGTGTTGGGACATGGCGCTCAACCCCTGGAGAACAGTTGGCCGAGGTGCTGCAAAGCCAGGCTGTAGCCCTGGCTGCCGAGGCCGCAGATCACACCGACGGCGATGGCGGAAACGAAGGAGTGATGACGGAATTCCTCGCGCTTGTGCACGTTGGAAAGGTGCACCTCGATCACCGGCAGCTCGCTGGCTACCAGGGCATCACGAAGGGCGACCGAGGTGTGGGTCCAGGCGGCGGGGTTGATGACGATGCCGGCGCAACGACCGCGAGCCTGGTGGATCCAGTCGATCAGCTCGCCTTCATGGTTGGTCTGGCGGAAGTCCACCTCGAAACCCAGGCCGGCGGCAGTGCGACTGCACTGGGCGGCGATGTCGGCGAGGGTTTCGTGGCCATAGGTGGCGGGTTCGCGGGTGCCGAGCATATTGAGGTTCGGACCGTTGAGAACCAGGACGGTGCGGGTCATTACAGCGGTATCTCCATTGTTGTTCTGGCTCCGTCCGGATAGCCGGAGCGGGATGACAATGAAAATGTACTAACCAGTTAATTACGTCAATTTGTCGCTCGGGGTTTTGTGCGGTAATCGGACGGGTAAAGCGATAATGACCATGCCAGGACGGTGGCAACCGACAGGGGAATTCTGGCTACCATGGCGCACCCGGTCCGAGATGGCTGGGTCTGACGATCACCCGCAAGGAGCACAAGGCCGTGTTCGAGCCCTACCTGACGAAATGGAACCTGCAACCCGACGGCGAGCCCATCCGTACGCCCGGCAGCGATCTGCTGCCCGTACGGTTCGACGGATTGCCGGCGATGTTGAAGATCGCCCGGGACAGTGAAGAGAAAGTAGGCGCGCAGGTGATGCGCTGGTGGGATGGCGAAGGCGCGGCGCAGGTCTATCGGCTCGAGGGCGATGCCTTATTGATGGAGCGGGCAACCGGCCCCGGATCGCTGATACGCATGGCCCTGGAGGGACAAGACGACGAGGCCTGCCGGATCGCCTGCGCCACCATTGCCCGGCTGCATGCACCGAGGCCGACCCCAGCGCCGGAGCTGGCCACCCTGGAAGAATGGTTCCGTTCGTTGTGGCCGGCGGCGCGGCAACGGGGAGGGCTGTTCGCCGAAGCTGCCGGTGTCGCCCGCGAACTACTGGGTTCCCAGCGCGAAGTGGTGGTGCTGCATGGCGACATCCACCACGAGAACGTGCTGGATTTCGGCGCGCGCGGCTGGCTGGCCATCGACCCGAAACGAGTGATCGGTGATCGCGGTTACGACTACGCGAACATGATCTGCAATCCCGAGCTGCCCACCGTGACCCGTCCCGAGCGCTTCGCCCGTCAGGTGGCGGTGATCGCCGAAGCCTCCGGTTTGGGGCGGGAGCGGCTGCTGCGCTGGGTGCTGGCCTATGCGGGGCTCTCCGCCGCCTGGTTCCTGGAGGATGGGGATGCCACATCCGCAGAGTCGGACTTGGCTGTGGCGCGATTGGCGATCGAGGCACTTGGTAGCTGAACGCGAAATTCGCTCCCACAGAAACACCGGCACTCCACTCTGTGGGGGCGATTTCAATCGCAATGGGATGCGCAGCATCCCCCGACAGCATCGACAGCCGGACCTGCGGCCCGGTTAGCGAATGAATTCGCCCCCACAAAGAGCTGACACTCCGTAAAGGCCTATCGCCGCTTCAGCATGTCCTGGATCTCCTGGGTGGCGACTCGGGTTCGGCGGGCCAGGTTCTTCACTTCGTCCGCCACCACCGAGAAGCCCCGCCCGACTTCCCCGGCGCGGGCCGCTTCGATGGCTGCGTTGAGGGCCAGCAGGTTGGTCTGGTCGGCGATGGCCTTGATCACGCCCACCACCTGGGCGATCTGGTCGTAGGTGGCTTGCATCGCCGCCTGTTCCCGTTGGCGCGCGGCTTCGGCCTGCTTCTCATCGCTGATGTCGCGTACCGCGCCGGTCACTCTCAGCAGCACACCACGCTCGTCCCGCAGGCAGCGGGCCCGTTCACGGAACCAGATATCGCCACGGGTCTTGTGGCGCATGCGGTACTCGGCCACGTAGGAAGCGTCTGGCGAAGGATCGCGGACCAGCTCGCCGAAGTGCCGCATCACCACCTTCAGGTCATCCGCGTTGGTGATCTGGTTGTAGCTGTCCCAGCCATCGGGCAGTTCGCTGCGGCTATGGCCGACCAGCGCGCAGAACTGCTCGGACCAGCGTATGCGGCTTTGCGGATGGTCCGGGTCGCCGTTTGCCACCAGCAGGTCCCAGCTGCCTTCGGTGAGGGTCTGGCGGGTCAGCTCCCAGGCGCGCTGTTCCTGGTCCCAGCCCGCGAGGCGCTGTTGCTGTTCACCCAGGAGCTGGCGCGCGGCGTCGAGCTGAGCCTGGAGCAGCACCTGCTGGTCGAGGCCGACATCGAGCTGACGCTGCAGGGTGGTGAATTCTTCTTCCGTGCAGGGCGGCGGTTCGTGGTTGTCGAGCGCCGCGCGCTGTTGCCGCCAGGCCAGTTGCAGGCGTTCCAGCGACTGGCGCAGCGAGGGGTGAACGGCCAACTGCCCACTGGGCTCGATGGGCTGGCCGTTGAGCAGGCGGGCGATCCATTCGGACAGCTGCGGCACCAGCCGCGCGGATTCAGTCTGGAACCACATGGTCAGTTCTCGATGGGGTTGATTCAGATCCAGCGGCGGTCGCGGGTAAAGGCGATCGCCAGCCAGCGGTTGGGGCCTTCACGGCCAATGGCGGCGGCAATCTCAGCGCGCAAGGCGTCCAGCTCGGAAACGCGCCAGCGGTCCATGGCCTCGGGCAGCACGATCTGGATTTCCACGAACAGCCCCCGGCCAATCTGGGCCACGGAATGGGAGCTGCACTCGAAGCCATAGCGCCGCGTCATGCCCGTCATAAGCCCGGTGATTTCCTCGTCCAGTGACTCGGGGGTGATTCGCAGGACCTGCTTCACCGCTTTCACCACGGTGCGCAGCGGGCCGGGGATCAGCAGCAGGGAGAGCAGGGCGAGGATGGCCGGATCGATATAGGGCGTGAGCCATTGCCAGGGCGTGCCTTGCAGGGCGAACCCCGTGGCAAAGGCCAGCAGCAGTGCGGCGGTGATCAGGGTGGAAATCAGCCAGCTCTGGATGTCGAGTTGGATCAATTCGGACTTCAGGCTGCGGTTGCGACGCCGCTGGTAGCCGAGCATCAGGGCCGAACAGGCCAGGGTGATCAGGGCGTAGATCAGCGCCGCGTCGAAGGCCAGCGCATGCCCGCCGCGCAACAGTCCGCTGACCGAGTTGATCAGCGCATAGACGCACAGCAGCACCAGTACGCTGCCGTTGAGCGCCAGTACCAGCGGTTCGAAATGCCAGTAACCCTGCTGGAACCGCCGGCCCGGTTGCTTCACCAGAAGCCGCGAGACCATCAGCGACAGCATCGCCATGCAGGAGTCGATGGCGTTGAACAGCCCATCGAAGACGATGGACTGCGAGCCGGCCCAGAGACCGAAGGTGATGCCGCCACAGGCCACCAGGGCGGTGGCCAGGATCGACACCTTGAGCACGTGTTGTTCGATCCCGGCCATCCCGAGATGCCTCCTTCAAAGGTCCAGGGTGAGGGTCGGGGTCCGTGCGCGGGAGACGCAGACCATCATGACGTTGTTGCGCTCGCGCTCGGCGTCCGTCAGCAGCATGTCGCGGTGATCGATTTCACCGGCCAGTACGCGGGTTTCGCACATGCCGCACACGCCCTGTTCACAGGAGGACGACACGTTGCAGCCGGCTTCGCGCAGGGCCTGCATGACCGAAAGCTCGTCCGGCACCACGACTTCGCGACCGCTGCGGGCGAGGATCAGCGTCAGGCCCTGGCCATTGCCGGCACAGGGCGCGGGCGCTGCCGGGGCGAAGCGCTCCAGATGCAGACGGTCGGCCAGGCCGTCCACTTTGAAGCGCTCGGTCAGCGCATCCAGCAACGGCGCCGGGCCACAGCTGTAGACATGACGACCGTCGGCTGCGCGGGCGGCAATTTCTTCCAGGTCCAGCAGCCCGGTTTCATCCGCCGGCTGGATGGATACGCGATCACCGCCGAGGGCCAGCAATTCATCGATGAAGGCCATGGAGCGCCGCGAACGACCGCCATAGATGAGCTGCCAGTCGGCACCGGCGCGCTGGACCTCGCGGGCCATGGCGAGGATCGGCGTGATGCCGATCCCCCCTGCAACGAAGAGGTAGCGCTGGCCAGCGGCGAGCGGGAAGGCATTGCGCGGGCCGCGAATGGCGATGCGTTGACCCACCCGCAGGTGCTCGTGCACTTCCCGCGAGCCGCCACGTCCCTTGGCTTCCAGCAATACGCCGATGGACAGCCGCGAGCGGTCGCGCGGGTCGCCCTGCAACGAGTACTGGCGCACCAGGCCGGAGGGCAGCAGCAGGTCGATGTGTGAGCCCGCGCTCCATTCCGGGAACGGGGTGCGCTCCGGTGTTTGCAGTTCGAGGGAGATCACGCCTTCGGCCTCCAGCCGCATGCAGGTGATCAGGACCTCGACCTGCCCGTTCACGACGCCACCTGCGGTGCCACCGGCTGGTTGGCGCGTTCGATGAACTCGCGGAAGGCACGGCGGTAGTTGAGGGTGAAGAGGTCGGCCGGTACCGAGTGCTCGACGAAGACGCCGTCCCAATCGATCTCGCGCGGCCAGATGCCGGCGGCGATGGGCATGTCTTCGAGGTAGACCATCTCCTCGATGCGCAGGCATTCCTCGAGACCCAGGCCTTTGTAGTCGCGCTCGTTGGCCACGCCCCAGAAAATCTTCACTTCGTCATAGGCCACCGGACTGGGGAAGCCGGCGACGATGCGCTTGCCGAGGCGCTCGTAGTCATAGGTGATGCTGGCCAGGCCCGGTGCGACGCAGTGGTAGAACATCATGCAGTCGCCATCGTTGGCCCAGTCGCCGTCGCCGGCATCCAGCGGACGCTGCATCCAGATATCCAGGCCTTCGCGCTTGACGTTCAGCGGCTCGACCACGTGCTTGCTGGGGCCCATGGAGACTTCGTGGACGAAGGGAAAGTGCGCCACGTCGCGGAAGTTCTCGATGGCCACGGCCACGCCGGTTGGGGATTCCAGCGGCGTGGCGGCCAGCCAGTCCAGCTCCAGATTGCTCCATTGCTCGGGGGCGTAGAGCTCGGTGGCGGGCTCTTCCAGCACGGTCCAGACATGGGCGAAGCGCTCGATGGCCGGGTAGGTCTTGATGGCCGCCTGGGGCGGAATCTTGCACTGGTCTTCCAGGGATGGGATGTGGCTGCACTTGCCGCTCTCGGCGCTGAACTGCCAGCCGTGGTAGGGGCAGGCGATGTTCTCGCCATGCACCTTGCCCAAGGCGAAGTCGGCGCCACGGTGCGGGCAGCGGGCGTCCTGCACCACCGCCTTGCCGGACTCGGTGCGGTACACCACCAGACGCTGCCCCAGCAGGGTGGCGGATTGCGGGGTGGCCAGGTCGGCCGAACGGGCGACCGGGAACCATTGGCGGCGCATGGCCTGTTCGGCGCGTTGGCGCTGGGGGAGTGCAGTAGTCATGGGTGAATCCTCACGGCGTAATTCTTGTTGTGGGGTCAGATGCCGACGACCAGGGCGCCACCATTCACCGGCAGAGCCTGGCCGGTGATGAACGCGGCTTCGTCGGAGGCGAGGAAGGCCACGGCGGCGGCGATTTCCTCGGGGTGGACCAGGCGGCCCAGCGGGATGTTGGCCTTCTCGCCCTGGATGTATTCCTCGGGGACCATGCGGGTGAGGATGGCGCCGGGGGTGATGGCGTTGACCAGGATTCCTTCGCTGACGAATTCCTTGGCCATGGTCTTCATCAGGCCTAGCTGCGCGGCCTTGCCCACCATGTAGCCGTAGGAGTGGCCATCCGGCACCTGGCCCCATTGCGAGTTGATGAAGATCACCCGCGGGGCGCGGCTCTTGCGCAGGTGCGGCAGGGCGGCGCGGGTGAGGTAGAGCGGGGCGTGGACGTTGATCGCCAGCAGGCGGTCGAAGTTGGCGTCATCGGTGTCGGCGAGCCCTTTGAGCGAGTACATCATCCCGGCGTTGTGCACGAGGATGTCGATCCCGCCGAGGGTTTCGGCCACCTCGGCCACCAGGCGTTCGGCCAGATTGCGCTCGGTGATATCGGCCACCAGGGCGATGGCGCGGCCACCGGCGGCTTCGATTTCAGCAGCGGTGGCGCGGGCCACGTCTTCGTCGATATCGACAATGGCCACCGCCGCGCCACGGGACGCCAGCAGGCGGGCGTGGGCACGGCCGGCGCCACGGCCGGCTCCGGTGATGAGGGCGACACGGCCTTCCAGGCGTTGGGCGGCCGGCGACAGGGCGAGCACCGCCTCGGGCGCCTGGGTAGCCAGGGCCCCTTGGGTTGCAGCAGTCATGGGATTTCTCCGGTGGTTGAGGCGGTCAGACGGTCTTGTGCGGTTCGGTGACGTAGAGCATGTTGCCGTCCGGGTCGAACATCGGGCGGTAGCGGTAGTGGGTGCCGTTGGGATGCTGCCACTCGATGGGCTCGGCGGTGACCCATTCCACTTTGCCGTGGAGGTAGTCGAGGGCGGCGTCGAGGCTCTCCACCTCGAAGGCGAAGGAGTCGAAGCCCGGTTTGTCTTCCAGGTTCACGGCGGTGCGACGTTCCACAGGCGTCGTATCGGTGGTGTGGAAGATGTACAGGGTGACGTTGCCCATCTCGATGGCGGCCCACTTCTCTTCGGCCACGTAAGGCAGGAAGAAACCGAGGCCCAGGGTGCCGTGGTAGAAGTCCACCAGGCGCTGAACGTCGTTGGTGAGGATGTCCATGTTGTCGAGGCGTTTGAGCTTGAGCATGGGATGGCTCCTTTGTTGTTGTCTGGGTTCAGTGGTTGTCGAGCCAGTCCGGATGGCCACAAGGGCCGCCGGGCAGGGCGGTGAGGGTGCCGTTGGCGACATCGATGACGATGCTCGCCAGGGTGGCGTACTGGCCTGCAGCCGGTTGCGCCGGGTCCGGGTGGCAGCACAGGGCGGCACCGCCACCGAGGTGGCTGTTCAGTGCGGCCAGCAGCTTCTGCGGCGTCAGGCCCTGGCGGCCGGACAGGCGACGCACCAGCAGGTCGTGGCGAATCAGGGTGTCCGGGTAGGCGGCGGGTTCGGTGTCGAACTCCCGCGCCGGGCTGGAAAGGAAATGGTTGGTGTGCACCAGTAGGCCATCGGCATCGGGGAACACCAGGCCCGGACCGCCGGGGTGGAGTTCCACCGAGACGGCAGCGCTGGACTGGTCCTTCGCGGCGATCAACGTCAGGGAGCTGGATGCCGATACCTTGGCCGAGCCCAGTAGTTGCAGGGCCTGGTTGATGTCGTTGCAGCTGTCCAGCATCCAGCGCGAGGCCACGTGCACCGGCACACCGATTCCCTGGCCGTCGTGGGCGTGATGAAGGATGTTGAAGTGCACGCCCAGGCCACGGCTGTTGACCCCCGCCTTGCCGACGATGCCGAACTCGGTGACGGTGGTGGTCAGGCTGCCGTCCGCGTGGGGGATTTCCCAGGTCAGCCAGTGGTCGGCGAACTCCGCGTACCAGTCCCAGGTTTGCGCCGTTGCCGGTGTGCCGCTGAACGGCTCCAGGCGGACCACGGTGGAGCATTCGCCACGCAGCTGGGCACCCAGGAAGGCGAGGATCTCCGTCCTCGCATTGATGGCGCCCAGGTACGACGGCTCGATTGCGGCGCCTTCGGCCATGGCGAGGATTTCGTCATACAGCGGCGGGGCGAACGCGGCGATGCGCACCAATGCCTGGCTGCCCAGGGCACGCAGGTCGTAGGGGCGGGTGGCAACCCGCTCGAACAGCGCGTGGTAGCGTTCGACGGTTGCCTGGATCTTCTCGGCATGCGCGCGGCCGAATTCCAGGCCACGGGCAGCAGGCGCGACGGCGGTTGAACGGAAGCGAATGCTCATCAGGCCACCTTCTTCAGTTGCGGGGCCACGTGCTTCGCCACGTCGTCCAGGCGGGCGAACCAGACATCGCCGTCACTCACCAGGCGCTCGACGAAACGCTCCAGCTGCTCGAAGCGCGCGGCGCGGCCAATCACCTCCGGGTGCATGGTGAAGCTGGTGTGGCGACCGTCACGACGGGCCGATTCGTACTCGGCCAGCCAGGTGTCGGCGAGGGTGCGCGGATGGGTGAAATTGCCGCCGTTGTCGATGCCCCAGCCAAACATGGGCCAGTCGTCCAGGGACCAATGCACCGGCAGTTCGAGGATCGACTGGCCGTTCCAGGTCTCGTAGTAGGGGCGGTCGTCGCCCATGCAGCTGGAGTCGTAGGCGAAGCCCTTGGCCAGGACCAGCTCGAAGGTTTCCGGGGTCAGTTCCCAGGACGAGGAACGGTAGCCGGCGGGTTTCGGCGCGCCGGCTCGGGCCAGGGCTTCCAGGCCCCGTTCCATTTCATCGATCTGCTCGGCGCTGGAGATGCGGTCGCTGCGCAGGTGCATGTGACCGTGGTGGCCGACTTCGTGACCGTCTTCAAGCAACTGCTCGATCAGCCCGGGGTGAAGGTCGGCGGTATGACCGGGCACGAAGAAGGACGCCGGAATCTTGTGGCGGCGCAGCAATTCGAGGATGCGCGGCACGCCACGGGTGACGCCGAAGCGGCCCTCGGAAAGGCTGGTCAGGCGTCGGGCGAAATTCGGACTGTCACCCAGCAGGCCAGCTTCCGCGTCCACGTCGAAGGTCAGTGAAACGGCAACAGGGCGCTTGTTTGGCCACGCAAGGCGGGCCTTGTTATCGATGCTCATCAGGGCGGTTCCTTCTGGCGTTATCAGGATCAGTGAAAGGGCGCGGTGGCGGGCAGGGTGCGGTCCTGCAGGCGGCGCAGACGGAACAGCACCTGGGAAATGGCGAGCACGGCGATGGCGATGCCGACTTCCTTAAGGCCGCCGTAGCCGGTGATGGAGGCGCTGGTGGTGCCGACCACGAGGATCAGTCCATCGAACAGGGCGAGGCCGGTGGCGATGGCGATCCAGCCACGACCCAGGCGGATCGGGCGGGCGGCATCCGGACGGTCCTTGCGCAGCACCACGAAACCGGCCACCGCCAGCAGGTGGGCCAATACGTAGCCGACGTTGCCGGCGACGATCACCGCCAGGGCGTTACCCACGAAAAGCACCAGGGCGATGTTGATCAGCAACTGCACGGTGACGGCGCGGGCCGGCACGCCGGAGCGGTTGAGGGTGCCGAACTGGCGGATGGTCAGGCCGTCCAGCGAACTCTGGTAGAGGGCGCGGCCGGCGTCGGCGGTACCCATCACCGAGAGCACCAGGATGCCGGCGATCAGCACCAGGGTGATCAGCGCGGCACCACCACCCAGCAGCGTCTGGGCACCGATCTGGAGGAAGCCGTAGGGGTGGTCGGCAAGCACCTGCTCACCGAGCAGGCCGGCCAGGCCCAGCGGCGTGAGGGTGAACACCAGCAGCAGGATCAAGGCGGAAATACGCAGGGCCTTGCGGGTATCGCGCACGGTGTCGCGGAACTCGGGAATGAAGGACGCGGCGGCTTCCACGGCGTAGGCCGACCAGGCCATGACGAACAGCCAGGCGAACACGGTGCGTAGGCCCTCGGCGTCGCCGCTGATGCGCCAGGTGAAGCTGCCGGTATTCCAGCCGCTGGCCAGGAGGCTGCCACCGAAGATCAGTACCGGAATCATCAGCAACACGCCGGCGGCAGTGATGATGATCATGGTGAAGCGCAGGTTGACCATGCTCAGCGCCCAGGAAAACAGCGCCACGCCCAGGGCGATCAACTGCGGCAGGTCGAGTTGCATCACGCCCAGGTCCAGGCTGTAGCTGGCGTTGGGGAAGAACTGCTCGGTGAGGATCTGCGCCACTGCCAGGCCCCAGATGGCGGGAGCCGTGGCCCAGGCAAACCAGTAGGCGTAGGTGGCGAGCGGCCCTAAGCAGGGAATGCGCTGGCTCCAGGCTTCATTGACGTAGAGCGCGATGCCGCCGGACTTCTCGCAGAACATGGCGCCCATTTCCGAATAGACCCAGTTATGCAGGACCGCCACGGCGGCGATGGCCGCCCAGAGTGCCAGTGCCGCCCAGGCACCGATGGCGCCGATGGAGTAGCCGAGGCCGACGAAAAGGGCCGCTGGCAGGCTCAGGGTGATGGCCACCCCGTCCCACCAGCGAATGGTTTTTGCGAGTGCCGCCGAATGTTCGGAGCCTGGATTGGCCTGGTGCATGTGCATCGCCCTCATCTTGTCTTGTGTTTGTAGGAAGGTCGCGCGATGAGTGGATGCTAAGTCGTTTATTTGCGCATGTATACGTTTATGTCGATTGAAAATACGCATTGCGCAATCATGACTTAATAAAAATACGCATTGCGCCACAATGGCACGCCTGATGCACCAAGGCGGAATCCGGCTGGAAAGGCCCGTGCTAAAGCGGGTGGCGGCGAGAGAGGGGGCGGATCAGTGGATGCGATGCGCGAAAATGGCGCGGAGAGAAATGCGCAATGCGCGAAGAGTTGCAGCGTGAAATGCGCAAAGTGCGGACGAATGGTCGAGCGAATTGTGGCGTTGCAGAGGGGGTTCAACCCGTA
Organism: Pseudomonas sp. BN411; assembly: GCF_029871235.1. GTDB lineage: Bacteria > Pseudomonadota > Gammaproteobacteria > Pseudomonadales > Pseudomonadaceae > Metapseudomonas. Next base: position 218,581 of record NZ_SSOM01000080.1, on the reverse strand, counting down.
GGGTGCGCCATGCGCACCGGTTCGGCGTCAATTGACGGGGCAGGAGTAGACCCAAACATCGCTGGTGCGCGCGGCGCACCCTACGAGTCTGAATTCAGCTCACTCTTCGGCCGGCTGCGCCGAAGGAATGGTGAAGCGGATCTTGTGCACCTTCACTTCCTGCATCATCTGCACGTCCTGCACGCCGGGCAGGCTGCGTACTTTCTGTTGCAGGCCCCAGAGCGTCTCGTCGTCACGGCAGAGCACCTGCACGCAGATATCGGCTGAACCGAGGGTGGTGGAGAGGTAGCTGACTTCACTCCAGCGGCCGAGGGTGTCGACGACGCGGTCGTGGTCCTGCGGGGCGACGGTGACGAAGAACAGTGCGAGCTTTGCCTGACCCAGCTTGGAGGGGTTGGTGAAGGCGAGGATTTGCAGGATGCCCTGGTCCTGCAGCCGCTTCACTCGGGTTCGGACCGTGGCTTCGGGGACCGACAGGTTGCGCGCGACTTCGCGGAAGGCCCGGCGCCCGTCCTCCTGCAGCTCGCGAACGATTTCATAGTCCAGTGGGTCGAGAATCGAGGTGGGCATGGGTCCTGGGCTTCCATGGCTGGGCCGGTACGGCGGAAAGCCCCGAGGCTACCAGAAATGCGCCGATTCAGAAGCGGGTCCTGCCTCGTCGGGCTCGCAAGATCGTGGGGGGGAATTCATTCGCTAACCGGACCGAGGGGACGGCCCTCGAAATCTCAGGGGGACGCTGCGCGTCCCTTTGCGAATGAATTCGCCCCCACAGGAGCAAGTACGACCTTCACCTCAGCGGCGGGTGATCACCACCTCCAGGTATTCGCTGGGCACGATGAGCGACTCGGGCCCGGCGCGGTTGTAGCGCTCCAGCAGCTCGGTCAGGTCCCGTTCGAGGGCGGTGGCGGCGTCAGCGGGGAGGGCCGCGAAGGCCTTGTGCACCGGGCCGTACCATTTTCGGAACACCTCGATGAAGTGCGCTGGCGATTGGTAGCGGAAGTTGAACAGGCGCCGTGCCACGGAAATCTCGCGGGCGGTGTCGTCGAACAGTTCGCGCAGGTGGCTCTCCACGCCCCAGAGCGACGGCGGCTGCACGCCGGGCGGCGGCGGCAGGTGGCGGCCGAGGGTCTTGAACACCTGGCCGATGAACCCGTCCGGGGTCCAGTTGGCCAGGCCGATGCGCCCACCGGGTCGGCAGACCCTGGCCAGCTCGGAGGCGGCCTTGGCCTGGTCGGGGGTGAACATCACGCCGAAGGTGGAGAGCACGACGTCGAAGCTGGCGTCAGCGAAGGGCAGGTTCTCGGCATCGGCCGCCTGGAAGGTCACCTCCAGCCGCTCGGCACGGGCGCGTTCCTGGCCACGTTCCAGCAGGGCCTCTACATAGTCGGTCGAGGTTACCCGTCCACCTCGGCGCGCAGCGGCCAGGGTGGCATTGCCGTTGCCGGCCGCGACATCCAGCACGGTCTCGCCGTTGCGCAGGTCGCAGGCTTCGGCGAGCAGTTCGCCGACCAGTTGCAGGGTGGTACCGACGACGGCGTAGTCGCCGCTGGCCCAAGAGGCCATCTGCTTACTTTTAAGTACGTTCAGATCAATAGCGGAAGTCATTTCAGGGCTCATTCGGCGGTGGTCGGGTCGATGATCGAGCTGATGCGGGAGATGCGGTTGACCGGGAAACCGCCCTGGTGGGCGTGCTCCCTGACCTGCTCCTCGCTGGCGGCGATGTAGACGCAGTACAGCTTGTCGTCGGTGACGTAGCTCTGTATCCACTGCACCTCTGGTCCGAGCTCTCTGAGCACCCGGCAGGACTTCTGTGAAATGGCTTTGAGGTCTCGCTCCGTGAGTTTTCCAGCTTCCGGTATCTCTCTTTCAATGAGGAACTTGGGCATGGTGACCTCGTTTTCTTGGCTTTCTGGGTAGTGCGGACACGCCGTCGTTCGATTGGGCAGAAGCGGCGTGCAGGGGAACTATCCGCCCGTTCCGGCATGCCGTCCTGCCCGAGCGTCGGCAAGGGCTGTCCGATCGTCCGCGCACCACCGCTTATCCGACGATCCGCTGCGAAATTCATACGCCGCCCAGAATTTCAGGAATGCGCCGGAGGTGAGGACTGATGGACGCTTTGTCGGAAACCCTGCGCGTCGTCCGCCTTGTCGGCGCGATCTTCATCAACGCGCGCTTCAGTGCGCCCTGGTGCTACCAGTCGCCCCGCGCCGATTCGGTGGCGCCCCTGCTGGAGCCCGGTGCTGAGCGCGTGGTGATCTTCCATCTCATCACCCAGGGCGAGTGCTTCGTCGAACTCGGCCGTGACCGGCCCGTGCACCTGGTGGCCGGAGACGTGGTGATTTTTCCCCAGGGCGACGCCCATCGCATGACCTCCCAACCCGGCCTGCCACCGGCCAAGGGCGGGCGCCTGGAAGACGTACTGTCGCGCCGGCCCCGGCAACTGGCCTATGGCGGCGGTGGTGCGATCACCCGTCTGGTCTGTGGTTACCTGGCCTGCGATGCGCGGCTGGCGGATATGTTGCTGGCCGGGCTGCCGTCACTGGTGCGGGTCAACGTGCGCGACTCCAGCGCCGGGCCCTGGCTGGAAGCTTCGGTGCGCTATGCCCTGTCCGAGGCGAAGTCGCCCCGGCCGGGCGGCGAAGGGGTGCTGGCCAAACTGGCCGAGGTGCTTTTCATCGAGGTGTTGCGCCTGTACATGAACGAACAGGCCGAAGGGCGCACCGGCTGGCTGGCGGGGCTGGGGGACCGGATCGTCGGTTCTGCGCTCAATGCCCTGCACAGGTGCCCGGCCCAGGCCTGGACGCTGGAGGAGCTGGCGCGCACTGCCGGCACTTCACGTTCCGTTCTGGCCGAGCGTTTCCAGCAACTGGTGGGGAGCTCGCCCATGCAGTACCTGACCCAGTGGCGGATGCTGCTGGCGGCCAACCTGCTGTGCCGCAGCAACGCGCCACTGGCGCGCATTGCCGAAGACGTCGGTTACCAGACCGATACCGCGTTCAGCCGCGCCTTTCGCCGTGAGTTCGGTGCGCCGCCGGCGGCCTGGCGGCGCAATCAGCTGCGACGCCAGCCGGCGGGCCAGTTCAGTCCATGACCGCGTGGGGGTTCGGTGCGCCGGTCGTTTTCGGCGGCTTGCGCAGAAGCATCAGCAAGGGCAGGGAAGCGAGGGTGACGAACATCATCAGGCGGAAGTCCTGGAGGTACGCCAGGATCGAGGCCTGGCGCGTCACTTCCAGGTTCAACGCCACCAGCCCGGCGGGACTGGACAGGTCGACTGCGCCTGTTTCGGTCGCCTGGGTCAGCGCCTGATTGAACGGCGTTATGAAGTCGCTGAAGGCGGCGTGGTTGATCTGCGTGCGCTGGGCCAGGTAGCTGATCACCAGGGAGATGCCGATGCCGCTGCCGACGTTGCGCATCAGGCTGAACAGGGCGGTGCCTTCATTGCGGTAGCGCGGCGCCAGGGTGGAGAAGGTCAGGGTCGACAGCGGCACGAAGATCAACCCGAGGCCCAGGCCCTGGACTACGCCGCTGCGGACGATGGCGAAGCTGCTGACTTCAGCGGTGAACAGCGTCATCTCCCACATCGACAGGGCGGTGAGCAGCAGCCCAAGGCCGATCATCCAGCGCGGGTCGACACGGGTGATCAGCCGGCCCACCAGTATCATCGCCACCATGGTGCCCACGCCGCGCGGGGCCATCAGGTAACCCACATCGAGCACCGGGTAGCCCATCAGGTTCTGCATGAAGGGCGGCAGCAACGTCATGCTGGCGAACAGCATGATGCCCACCATGAAAATGAACAGCAGGCCGATGCTGAGGTTGCGGTCCTTGAACATGGCCGGGTCGATGAAGGGCTCGCGGTGGTTCAGCGCATGGACGATGAAGAGGTAGAGGCCGAGGCCGGCGAGCACCGCTTCGATGAGGATTTCCGGGCTATGGAACCAGTCCTGGGATTCGCCCCGATCCAGCATCAGTTGCAGCGCGCCGATGGCCAGGGCGAGCAGGGAGAAGCCGAGCAGGTCGAAGCGGCGCTCCCGTTCGATTGGGGTTTCCTTGAGGAAGGCGGTCAGGCCGAACCAAGCCAGTACGCCGAATGGCAGGTTGATGTAGAACACCCAGCGCCAGTTGTAGTACTCGGTGAGCCAGCCGCCCAGGCTGGGGCCGAGAATGGGGCCGACCATCACACCTACACCCCAGATGGCCATGGCCGAGCCGTGCTGTTCGGTGGGGTAGGAGTCCAGCAGCACCGCCTGGGAGAGGGGCACCAGGCTGGCGCCGAACACGCCCTGGAGCAGGCGGAACAGGACGATCTGCTCCAGGCTCTGGGCCGCGCCACAGAGCATGGAGGCGATGGTGAAGCCGATGATCGACCAGATGAACAGCCGCTTGCGGCCGAATCGCGCGGCGATGAATCCGGTCAGCGGCATGCAGATCGCTGCCGCGACGATGTACGAGGTCAGCACCCAACTGATCTGGTCCTGGGTGGTGCCCATGCTGCCCTGCATATGCGGCAGGGCGACGTTGGCGATGGTGGTGTCCAGCGCCTGCATGATGGTCGCCAGCATCACCGAGAGGGTGATCAGCCGGCGATGGTTGCCGGCGCTCCGGGCGGCTTTCGTGTTCATGGCGATCAGGGCAGCAGGCTGGCGAGGCTGCGGCGGTGGCCGGTGTCGATTTCCACGACTGCGCTGAGACCGGCACGCAGCGGCGGCAGCTTGGCGTCGGGTTGCAGGTGGATGCGCACCGGCACCCGCTGCGCCACTTTCACCCAGTTACCGGTGGCGTTCTGCGCCGGCAGCACCGAGAACTCGGAGCCGGTGGCCGGGCTCAGGCTTTCCACTTCGCCGTGCCAGAGGTTGTCCGGGTAGATGTCGAAGCGCACGTCTACTGCCTGACCGGGCCGTACATAGGTCAGGTCCTTCTCCGGGAAGTTGGCTTCCACCCAGAGGTTGTCGTCCACCACCAGGGTCATCGCGGTATTGCCGGCGCTGATGTACTGGCCGGGTTGCGGCACCTTGCTGATGCTGCCGGGTAGCGACGCGCGCACTTCGGAGCGCTGCAGGTCGAGCCGCGCCTGCTCCAGTTCGGCCTGGGCGCTGAGGTAGCTGGGATGGCGCTCGATGGGCAGCTCGGGGCTGCCGCCGAGGTTCTCGGCGATGCGCTTGAGGTCGTGCTCACGGGCGTCGATCTCTTGTGCGGCGACCTGGGTCGCCTGGCGGGATTCGTCGAGCCGGGCAGGGGAGAGATAACCCTTCTGTGCGAGGTTGGCCTGGCGTTGCAGGTCCTTCTCGGCGAAGGCATGACGGGTGCGGGCCAGGGCCAGTTCGGAGGATTTCTCCAGGTAGTTGGCCTTGAGCGCTGCCAGGTCCGTGCGGACCTGGGCCAACCGCGCCTCGGCCCTGGCGACGCCAATGCGGAAGCTGGCCGGATCGATGCGGAACAGCAGCTGCCCGGCATCGACGCGGTCGTTCTCCCGCACCTGCACTTCGGTGATGGTGCCGGACACATCGGCGCTGATCGGCACCTTGTCAGCCTTGGCGTAGGCGTTATCGGTTTCGACAAAGCGGCCGCCGTGGAGGTAGGCGAACAAGCCCAGCACCACTGCCAGCAGCGGCACGCCCCCCATCAGCAGCAGGCGCTTGAGGCGGGGGCTGGCGGTGGATTCCGTTGCCTGTTCCGGATCTATGACCGTATGGGTGTTCATGGCGCGGGTCCCGGGAAATTCAGCGTGAGGAAAGGTTCGCGCGCATCTTGCGCAAGGCGTTGGTCAGGGCGGCTTCTTCTTCCTCGCTGATGCCCTGCAGGGCTTCGGCAAGGATGGCGGCCCCGGCGGTGCGGATGTCCGCCAGGGCCTGATCGGCTTGTGCACACAGATGGAGGCGGTAAGCGCGGCGGTCGTCCGGATCGGGACGACGTTCCACCAGCCCGGCCTGTTCCAACTGGTCCAGCAGGCGGGCGAGGGTAATGGGCTTGACCTCCAGCTGCTCGGCCAGTTCCACCTGACGGCAACCTTCATTGCGTGCCACATGGGCTAGCGCGCGGGCCTGGCTGAGGGTCAGGTTGCTGCCGGTGATCTGCCGCTCGAAAGCGCGTCGCATCAGACGGGAGGCGTCAGCGAGGAGGAAGCCGAGGCTCTCTTCAAGGATGGCCATGGTGTGTGGTCCATATAATAAGCGTTGCTTACTATATGGCCGTGACTGACCGGTCGTCAAAGGCTGGATGAGTGGCCTGTAGGGGCGAATTCAATCGCCGAGGGCGGGGCAACTGCCCCAGTCTGGGTTGCAGGGCGAACCTTCGGTCCGCATAGCGATTGAAATCGCCCCCACAGAGATAGGGCCCGGCCCAGGGTTGAAACGGCACCCGGGCTGCTGCTTTTCCTGTGGGGGCGAATTCATTCGCGAAGGGCGGGGCAACTGCCCCGGTCCGGGGTGCAGGGTGAACCTTCGGTCCGCATGGCGATTGAAATCGCCCCCACATAGGTGGAGCCCGGCCCTGGATTGAAACGGCACGCGGGCTGCTGCTTTTTCTGTGGGGGCGAATTCATTCGCGAAGGGCGGGGCAACTGCCCCGGTCCGGGGTGCAGGGCGAACCTTCGGTTCGCATAGCGATTGAAATCGCCCCCACAGAGATAGGGCCCGGCCCAGGGTTGAAACAGCACGCGGGCTGCTGCTTTTCCTGTAGGGGCGAATTCATTCGCGAAGGGCAGCGCAGCTGCCCCGACAGGTAGTTGGCCCTTACCCGTGCCGAGCCCGGCTGGCCTGCACCACGCGATGGGCCGGAACCCGCAGCTGCGCCAGCAGGTACTCGGCGAACTCCGGCGAGAAGGGTTGCAGGGCGATGGCGCGTTCCATACACCCCAGCCAGGCGCCGCTGAGGGCTTCGTCGATGGGCCATTGGGCGTGGAAGGAGGGAATGGCGATGGAGCCGTATTTCTCGCTGAACAGCTTCGGCCCACCCAGCCAGCCGCTGAGGAAACAGGTCAGCTTGTCGCGGGACTGCTCCAGGCTTTCCGGGTGCAGGCGGCGGAGGTCGGCGGCTACGGGCAGTTCGTCCATCAGCCGGTAGAAGTCATCCACCAGCCGGCGCAGGCCGTCGATGCCGCCAGCGGCCTGGTAGGAAGCGTCGCCGGTACCGAAGGGAGGTGGGGTGCTCATGGGCAAGCTCTAGCGGGAACAGGGGCCGGCATCATATCCGCCTGGCCACGGGTTGTCCGGCCGGTTGGTCGTCTCGATCCTCAAGAAACTCGGTCGGCTCGGAGCCATCGGCGTTGAGCTGGAAGATGCGCGAAGGCCGTCCTTCGGGATCGAAAAATACCTGGCCGAGACCTGCGGAGTTCCACAGACGTTCACCAGCCTTGCTGTGTTCCGGCGTGCGTGGCACCACCTTCATCGGGCGGCGCTTGGTGAACCAGTTCAGCGGAGATCGCGGCGAGTAGAGCCAGCGATTCAGGCGGTCGAACACATCCAGCAGGCGCCGGGGGAATTCGTTCTTGATGCCGCTGCTGGTGATCTGCCAGATCTTCGGCCCCTGCTGGCGGTGGCGGATCAGCACCTCGTAGACGAAGGAGTAGTGCACGTCGCCGGAGAGGATCACGTAGGAGCCCGGCGTGCGAGAGTGGCGGAAGATGTTGAGGATCACCTGGGCAGCACCGCGGTGGGCCATCCAGTTTTCCGCATCCACCAGCAGTGGATGGCCGAAGGCGCTGAACACCCGTTGCACGGTTTCGATCAGCTTGACCCCGAACACCGGCGCCGGGGAAACGATGATGGCCGAGGGATGGTCCAGCAATTCCTGTTGCAGCTCGCTCAGCGCCTCCCAGTCCAGCAGGCCGGAGGGGCGCTTGAGGTCGATCTCGCTGCGCCAGCGACGGGTACGGGTGTCCAGCACCACCAATGCCGGGGTGGTGGGCAGCACGTACTGCCAGCGATTGAATGCGATCAGGCGGTCGATCAGCCGGTCCAGGGCAGGGCTGTCGAGATGGTTGTCACCCGCCGCGCTGGCGGCGAGCGCCTCGGCCTGCGCCAGCACTTCGGTGAAGGCATCGGGGTCGTTACCCCAGCCCTGGCAGAGCAGGTAGGCGAGCAGGGCGTTGCCGATGATGCGCTTGGAAAACGGATGGCCGTAGGCGGTCAGCTCCCACTGGGCGGAGAGGTTCCAGTCGTCGGTGATGTCATGGTCATCGAAGATCATCAGCGTCGGCAGGTGAGCGAATACCCGCGCCGCACCCGGCAGTCCCTCACGAAAGCCCAGCAGACGCGTCTCTTCCAGGCGATAGCGCTCGGTTTCCTTCGGTGCCAGCGGCGGCATTTGCGGCGCCACCAGTGTCCAGGGCACCGGCGACCAGACCAGCAGGTACATGGCCATGACCTCGGCCAGGGTCACCAGGTGGTTCTCCGCATTGCTGCTGGTGAAGATGGGTTTGCGTGCACCACCGAAGAAGCGCTCGCGCAGGGTTTCGTTGCTTTCCAGCGCGGGCAGCAGGTCAGCCCGGCGGTAGTAGCCGGCCGGGTGCGAGTACAGCCCGGCGCTGTCGCTCACCACGGCGCCTTCCAGGCGCTCGTCGAACAGGCCGAGCCGGTCCACCAACTGGTGGATGGCCCGCAGCATGGGCCCGGCCACGTCATCGGCGTAGACCTGGTCGCCGCTCAGCATCAGCAGTGCCGGTCGCTGTTCCGGCGTGGGGTTGGCGGCCAGCAGGCGGTCGGCGCAGAGCAGGCCATCGTTGGCCGGATAGTGAGGTTTCCGGCAGGAACCGTGGAGCATCTGGTCGATGCGTGAGCGCAGGACGAAGCTGGGGCACGTTGCGTGCGCGTGGATCAGGTGCGGTGCCCACTGGGAAATACCTTCGCCGTCGATCAGCAGGTCATAGTCGATCTGCTGGTCGAGGGGGAGGGAGGTTTTCAGACGCAGGTCGATCAGGTGCAGGAAGGCATGGCGGCCGAGGGGGATTACCCGGCAGCTGTCCTCACCCAGGGAATAATCGATGCCACCTTCCAGCGACAGCCGCAGCACCGGCGACAGCCTGCGCGAACCCACCAGCCAGAACACAAGGCGGCGGGATTCGATGCGGCGCAACATGGGGCCGGCAAGCACTACGGGAAGGGTTTCCTGGGAAGCGGCAACGGACATCGGGACAACGGGCCTGTGCGAATGAGCGCAACAGGATAACGCGAGCGGCGTGCAGGGCTCCGTAACCGCTTGAAAAAAACTCAGCCGAGTCGTGCGTTTAAATCGATTGGCAGACTGCGCCGGGGGCTTCTAGCATCCATTGTCTGACCCCGCGCTGGCGCCTTGGAGTCGCCGGCCGCCCAGCCCTGATGGAACGGCCTGCCCACGGAGGCAACCATGCTTCAGGTTCCGCTCGATGGCGCTCCGCCATTCTCACCAGGCACACCTGCCGAAGCTCATTCAGGCTCGCCCTGATCCATTCCTTTACCTGCCTTGGATTCCGGGGCTGCCGTATCGCCCCGGCCAACCGTGAAGCGCCCGCGTTGGCGGGTTTCTGTCCTGATGAAATCATCCGGGAGGCGATATGGCTCTCAGCCTGAAGATCAATGGCGCCGAGCACAGCGTCGATGTGGACCCCGACACGCCGCTGCTCTGGGTATTGCGCGACGTGCTGGGGATGACCGGAACCAAGTTCGGTTGCGGCATGGCCCTGTGCGGCGCCTGTACCGTGCACATGAATGGCGCTGCCGTGCGCTCCTGCGTGATGCCGGTGAGCAGCATGGTCGGTGCGGAAATCACCACCATCGAAGGCATTGGCGATACCGACGTCGGCAAGCGCGTGCAAGAGGCCTGGCTGGCCAAGGAAGTGGTGCAGTGCGGCTACTGTCAGTCGGGGCAGATCATGTCGGCCAGCGCGCTGTTGGCCAGCAATGGCAACCCCAGCGATGCGGAAATCGACGGCGCCATGTCCGGCAATATCTGCCGCTGCGGCACCTACCTGCGCATCCGTGAAGCCATCAAGGTGGCGGCCCAGGCACAGCCGGCCAAGGTGGAGGGCGCAGCATGAACGACATGACTTCCTTCGCCGGTCCCAGCTTCAGCCGCCGAGGCTTCCTCAAGGCTGGCGCTGCGGTGGGCGGTGGCCTGCTGATCAGCTTCGCGCTGCCGGGCGTGATGGGCGACGCCCAGGCCGCCGAGGGCGAGTTCAGCCCCAACGCGTACATTCGTATCGACCGTAGCGGCAAGGTGTTCCTGATCATCCAGCCGGTGGAAATGGGCCAGGCCACCTACACCTCCATGCCGGCGCTGATCGCCGAGGAACTGGAAGTGTCCCTCGATCAGGTGGTGATCGAACACGCTCCAGCCGACGACAAGCGCTACGCCAATCCCATGCTGGGCTTCCAGGTCACTGGCGGCTCGACGTCGGTGCCCGCCAACTGGATACCGCTGCGCCAGGCCGGCGCCACCGCGCGCACCCTGTTGGTGACGGCAGCCGCGCAACAGTGGTCGGTGCCGGTGGAAAGCTGCAAGGCCGAGAACGGCGCCGTGCTGCACACGGAGAGCGGTCGCAAGCTCGGTTACGGCGAACTGGTGGATGCCGCCGCGAAGTTGCCGGTCCCAGCTGAGGTGCCCCTCAAGGACCCGGCCCAGTTCAAGCTGATCGGCACGCCAGCCAAGCGCACTGACGGCCCCGCCAAGGTCACCGGTAAGGCGATGTTCGGTATCGATGCCCGTCCCGAGGGGGTGAAGGTTGCCGCGATCACCATCTGCCCTGTCATCGGCGGCACCCTGGCTGAAGTGGACGAGGCGCCGGCCATGGCGGTCAAGGGCGTACACAAGGTGGTGCGCACCCAGGATGCGGTGGCGGTGGTCGCTGATCATATGGGGGCTGCACGCAAGGGCCTGGCGGCGCTGCAGATCAAGTGGAACGAAGGCGAGAACGCCAAGGTTTCCAGCGCCGAGATGCTGAAGAATATCCAGGAGGCGTCGAAGGGTGAGGGCGTGCAGTCCCGCGCCGAAGGCGATGTGCCGGCTGCCATGGCCAAGGCGGCGAAGAAGGTCGAGGTGACCTATCAGGTGCCCTTCCTGGCCCATGCCTGCATGGAGCCAGTCAACTGCACCGCTCACGTGCGCAAGGACGGCTGCGACCTCTGGCTCGGCATCCAGGTGCCCGCGCGGGCCAAGACCCTCGCCGCCGAGCTCACCGGCCTGCCCGAAGACAAGGTGGTGGTGCACAACCAGCTGCTCGGCGGTGGCTTTGGCCGGCGCCTGGAAACGGACTTCGTCGGCCATGCGGTGGAAGTCGCCAAGCAGGTGGATTACCCGGTGAAGGTCATTTACTCCCGCGAGGAAGACACCCGTCACAGCACCCTGCGGCCGTTCCACTACAACCACCTGTCCGCTGGCCTGGATGAACAGGGACGCCCCATTGCCTGGACCCACAAGGTCACCGGCGGGTCCATCATCGCGCGCTGGGCGCCGAACCGATTCATGAACGGGATCGACGGCGATGCCGTGCGCGATGCCTGCGGGCCCTACGGCTTCCCCAACCTTGCGGTGCACTACGTGCGCCACGAACCGCCAAAGGGCATCACCCCGGCTTTCTGGCGCGGGGTTGGCCATACGCAGAACGCCTTCATGGTGGAGGGCTTCATGGACGAGCTGGCGGCCATGAACAAGGTCGATCCATTCACCTACCGCGCGCCGCTGCTGGAGAAACACCCTCGCGCGCTGAAGGTGCTGGAAACCCTGCGGGAGAAATCCGGCTGGGACTCGCCACTTCCGAGCGGGCAAGGTCGCGGCCTGGCGCTGACGTACTGCTTCGGCACCTACGCGGCGCAGGTGGCGGAAGTCAGCGTGGATGCCAGTGGTGCGGTGAAGGTGAACAAGGTCACCTGCGTGGTGGATTGCGGCATTCCCATCAACCCGGACTCGGTGGTGGCGCAGATGCAGGGCGGCACCATCTTCGGTCTGACGGCGACGCTGTTCGGCAACATCACCTTCAAGGACGGCCGGGTGGAACAGGCCAACTTCGACAGCTATCGGTTGCTGCGCCTGAACGAGGTTCCGCCCATCGAGACCCACATTATCAACAGCGGCGAATCCCCTGGTGGCCTGGGCGAAGTCTCCACCGTGGTCATCGCTCCGGCGGTGGTCAACGCCATCTACGCCGCGACCGGCAAGCGCCTGCGTAGCCTGCCCATCGATCCGGCGCAGCTCAAGCAAGCCTGACGAGTCTTCTGATAGCCCCTCTCACCGCGTGGAGAGGGGCTGCTTCTTCATTCCCGAACCTGCCTTGCTACTGCTGGTAAGTGCCCACCCGGCGGGGCACAGCACGCCATACGCTTGCAAAAAACTCAATCAGCCGCGGTCTTTATATCGTTTGTCGGGCTCCCACCTGATGTCGACCATAGCCTCAGTCCAGAGCCGTTTACGCGGCTGAAAACAACAGGAGGTCGATATGAACCCACTGCCATCCCTATGGGGCGACGCCAGTCCCTCGCGTCTGCTTGGCTCCCGCCACATCGCCACGGGCGAACTGGTTTTCCCGGCGCTGCCCGCGCATTCGCCGCTGGCCGATCAGTACCGCACCGAGACGTTGGCCGGCGCGGGCGAGCTGTACAGCTTCACCATCATCCATCCTGGCTCGAAGAGCGGCCTGGCTCCCTTTGCCCTGGGCTATCTGGACCTCGAAGGTCCGGTCCGCCTGTTCGGCCGCATCAACGGCAGCGAGCGTCCGGTGATCGGCGCCAGCTACCGCGTCGTGCCCAATGAAACCTATGGCTATCTGTTCGAATCCGTGGAGGCCCGCCCATGAGCCAGATGCATGTAATGGGCGGCGCCATGACCCGCTTCGGTCGCCACCAGGGCGTGATGGCGCCGGAACTGGCCCAGCAGGCGATCCTCGCTGCCGTGACTGACTCGGGCCTCGCGCTGAAGGATATCCAGGCGATCTACTGCGCCAATGTGCTCGGCGGCATGATCCTCGGCCAGGTGATCCTGCGGGACCTGGGTCTGGACGGCATCCCCGTCTACAACGTCGAGAACGCTTGCGCCAGCGGCGCCACGGCCGTGCACCTGGCGCGCCACGCGCTGCTGGCCGGGCAGTACGAGCGCGTGCTGGTGTTCGGCATCGAACAGCTGACCCAGCTGGGTGGCGGCACCATCCCGATGCAGCGCAATGACGAGAAGACTGACCTTTTCGCCAAGGCCGGCATGGTGCTGCCGGCGGTCTACGCAATGCGTGCCACCCGTTTCATCCACGAGCGCGGCGCCACGCCGGCCGACCTCGCCCGCGTGGCGGTGAAGAACCGCCATCACGGCTCCCTCAACGAGTACGCCCAGCAGCGCAGCGAAGTGACCCTGGAAGAGGTACTGGGGTCGCGCATGATCGCCGATCCGCTGACGCTGCTGCAGTGCTGTCCGTCCCAGGTCGATGGCGCCGCTGCCCTGGTGCTCGGCAACAAACCCGGCCCCCATGCTCAGGACGTGCGCGTGCTCGGCTCCATCGTCGTATCCGGTCTGCGCGAAGGCGCCCGTGACGACATCCTCGATGCTGAAATCACCGCCCGCGCCGCACGCCTGGCTTACGAGCAGGCAGGTGTCGACCCTCGTGACGTCGGCGTGGTGGAGCTGCACGACGCCTTCACCATCGCCGAACTCCTCTACTACGAAGCCCTCGGTCTCGCACCTCACGGTGAAGCGGTCGCATTGCTGCATTCCGGCGCTACCGCACTGGGTGGGCGAGTGCCGGTAAATCCCAGCGGCGGCCTGCTCGCCAAGGGACATCCACTTGGCGCCACCGGCGTGGCGCAGATGGTCGAGCTGATGTGGCAACTACAGGGCCGCGCCACGGGACGCCAGGCCGACAACCCGCGCATCGGCGTTGCCCAGTGCACTGGTGGCGGCATTGCCGGCGTGGACCACGCCGCGTCGTCCGTCCATGTGCTGGGGGTGTGAAATGACTGCACAACGTTTCCATGAAGGCCAGGTGGCCGCCGTGACTGGCGCCGCCCGTGGCATTGGCCTGGGCATCGCCACTCGCCTGGCGCGCCAGGGCGTCACCGTCTACCTGCTGGACCGCGATGCAGCGGTCTTGCTGGAGGCCGTCAAGCAGTTGCAGGAGGAGGGGTACGATGCCCACGGCATCTCCCTGGACCTGACCCAGGGGGCCGACGTTGAGGGTGCCTTCGCGAAGATGCGGGAAATCTCCGGGCGCCTGGACTTCCTCGTGAACAACGCCGGTGTGGTGCGGGACAAGCGCTTCCTGAAGATGACGGAGGACGACTGGGACCTGGTGGTGGATACCAACCTGCGCGCACAGTTCCTCTGCTGCAAGGCGGCATTGCCGTTGATGCTGGAGGCGGGCTTCGGACGCATCGTCAACCTGTCCTCGCGCGCCTGGCTGGGCGGCTTCGGCCAAGCCAACTACTCCGCCGCCAAGGGCGGTGTGGTGAGCCTGACCCGCAGCCTGGCCATCGAGTTCGCCGCCAAGGGCATCACCGTCAACACCATCGCGCCCGGCATCGTCGATACGCCGCTGTTCCAGGCCTTCGAACCGGACGTGCAGGCACGCCTGAAGGACACCGTTCCGGTCAAGCGGATCGGCTCGCCGGATGATATCGCCAACGCGGTGGAGTTCTTCCTCGACCCAGCCAGTTCCTACGTCACCGGCCAGACGCTCTACGTCTGCGGCGGGCGTAGTCTGTCGTCGGCCAGCGTCTGAGGAGGTCATCATGCCGGTACACATGGCAATCCAGGGGGCGATCGCGGTCATCCGCCTCGATCGCCCCGACGCCCTCAACGCGCTGGACATCGACTCCCTGCGTGCCCTTCGCGGGCACCTGGTGGACGTTCGGGACAACCGTGATATTCGCGCCGCGATCATTAGCGGCGAGGGTGATCGTGCCTTCTGCGTCGGTGCCGATCTGAAGAGCACGCGCGCCTCCCACGCGTCTTACGCCGAGGCGCTGTTCCTCGACAAGGAACTGGCTGCCGATGACGGGCTGTACATCCGTCTGATGGACCTTTCCGACCTCGACCTGCGCAAGCCGCTAATCGCTGCCATCAACGGCCACTGCCTCGGCGGTGGCCTGGAACTGGCACTGCAATGCGACCTGCGCATCGCCTCCAACAACGCCAGCTTCGGCCTGCCGGAAGCGGTGGTGGGCTCCATACCGGCAGTGTCCGGCCTGCATCGTCTGCTCAAGGCGGTTCCCCAGGCCCATGCGATGCAGATGGCCCTGACCGGCCAGCGCATCGATGCCGCCAAGGCACTGGGCATCGGGCTGGTTTCGGAGCTGGTGCAAACGCCCGAGGCATTGCTGCAACGCGCTCTGGAACTGGGTGAGCGGATTGCCGTGGCGGCGCCGCTGGCGATCCAGGCCCTGCAATCGCTGGCGCGGCAGACGGCGCACTTGTCCGATGCCGACGCCCAGCGCCTGACTGAACTCTACTGGGGCGTTCTGCGCGACACCGAGGACCGCCTGGAAGGCCGCGCGGCGTTCGCCGAGAAGCGCCCGCCGCAGTACAAAGGGCGCTAGGCGCCGGGGAGGATCACCATGCAACTGCGCAATCCATTCCTGCAGAGCCTTGGCGTCGAACTGGTCCATTGGGCCGCCGGCGCCGCGGAGTTCCGCATGCCCATCGAGGCTCGCCACCTGAACCGGCAGGGCATGCTCCATGGCGGGCTGGTCGCGACCCTGCTGGATGCCGCCTGCGGTTACGCCGGGCTGCACGCGTCCGAAGACGAGGAAGAAATTCATGGAGTGACCGTGATGCTGAACATCGCCTATCTGAAGGCGGCGCGTTCCG
The DNA here is from genome assembly GCF_029871235.1 of Pseudomonas sp. BN411. Classification (GTDB taxonomy): domain Bacteria; phylum Pseudomonadota; class Gammaproteobacteria; order Pseudomonadales; family Pseudomonadaceae; genus Metapseudomonas. The sequence goes on along the minus strand of NZ_SSOM01000080.1, from coordinate 202,822 downwards.
GCATCGTCATCGCCCGAGGCCGGGTCAATCGCAGTGGCCGCAGTCTCTACTTCGCCGAGGCATCACTGGAAACGCTGGACGGCGAGCTGCTGGCCACCGCCCAGGGGACCTTCAAGCAGGGAGAGCGCCGTCATGTTGCGTAATGCCTTGCAAGGCCTGACGGTGCTGGACTTTACCCAGATCGCCGCCGGCCCCACCTGCACCATGCTGCTGGCCGACATGGGCGCGCGGGTAATCAAGGTCGAGCCGCCGGAAGGCGACCTTGGCCGCACCCTCGGGCCAGCTTGGGTCGGTGATTCCAGCGCCCTTTACCACGGGTTCAACCGGGGCAAGCAGGGTCTCTGCCTGGACCTGAAGAACCCACAGGGATTGGCCGTGGCCCGGCGCCTGGTGAAAGAAGCAGATGTGCTCATCGAAAGCATGCGACCCGGCGTGATGGCGCGGCTTGGCCTCGGATTCGAGGCGGTGCAGGCGATCAATCCGTCGCTGGTCTACTGCTCCATATCCGCCTATGGCCAGGACGGTCCTTATGCTGACCGCGCCGGGGTGGATGGCATCCTCCAGGCGGATTCCGGCCTGATGAGCCTGATCGGCACGCCCGGCGCGCCGCCTTGCAAGGTGCAGGCACCGGTGGTGGATGTGGTGACCGGCTACATGGCCTGCATGGCCATCCTCGCGAAGCTTCAAGCCCGTCATCGGGACGGGCAGGGCGGCCACCTGGACGTGAGCCTGATGAACTCGGCGCTGGCGCTGCAGCAATCGTCCATCAGCAGCTACCTGCGCGACGGCGAGCTGCCCACGCCCATTGGCAGTGCCGCGCCGTACTCGGCGCCCAATGAAGCGTTCCAGACGGAGGATGGCTGGCTGATGGTGGCGGCGTACAACGGAAACCGCTGGGAGCGCCTGTGCACGGTACTAGGCAATCCGCAATGGACGAACGACCCGCGCTTTGTCACCTCCGCCCAGCGCGTAGTGCATCGGGCCGAGATGCAGGCAGCGCTCAATGGAATCTTCCGCACCCACAGCACTGCCCATTGGCTGGAACGGCTGCGCGAGGCGGACATCCTCTGCGCTCGGGTAGCCGACTACAGCGACCTGCTGGAACACCCGCAACTGGCCAGCAACGGCATGCTCGCGACCATTGAGCATCCCAGGCACGGTGCGCTGAGGGTCCCGGGCTTCCCGGTGAATAGTGCGGAAGCAGCGCAGCAGCCCTACTCGCCAGCGCCAGACAAGGGCGAGCACTCCCGCGAGCTGCTGATGGAGATGGGCTTCAGTGAGCTGGAAGTGGGGCAGATGCTGGAAAACGGTGCGGTGGTCGCGGCGTAGTGCAGGAGCGAGCTTGCTCGCGAATGGCCGAGCTCAGGAGCTTCGCCAGCAAGCTGGCTCCTACAGCGATGGTGCGGGCTTTATGTAGGAGCGAGCTTGCTCGCGAAAGGCCGGGCTCAGGAGCTTCGCCAGCAAGCTGGCTCCTACAGGTTGATCGTTACCCGATCCTCGCTCCGGCCAGGCCTTCCAATACCTGCACCACACGGGTCATGTCACGGGTTGGTTCGCCGCTGTTGATGGCCTGGTCGAAGAGCTGCTTGACCACGGCACAGGTCAGCGCGGGCGTTCCGTTGGCTTCGGCCTCGGCCAGGAACAGGCGGATGTCCTTGCGCATCAGGTCGAGGCGGAACCCGAAGTCGAATTCACGCTTGAGCACGGTGCCCGCCAGGATCTGTTCGCTGGTGTAGCTGCGTGCCGTGCTGGCATTGAGGATGTCCAGCATCAGCCCTGGTTCGAGGCCGGCCTTGATGCCGAACAGCAGCGCCTCGCTGGTGGCGACCAGGGTGGCGCCGACGATCATGTTGTTCACCAGCTTGAGGCTCTGGCCGAGGCCGGGGGTGTCTCCGAGGTGAACCACCTTGCGGCCGAACGCGGCGAACACCGGCTGGCAGCGCGCATAGGCCTCGGCAGGGCCGCCTACCATCACCGACAGGGTGCCGGCTTCGGCACCGGCGACGCCGCCGGCCAGTGGGGCGTCCAGTGTCGCGATGCCGCGCGCCTTGAGTGCCTGGTCAAGGCGGCGGGCGACGCTCGGGCCGGTGGTGGAATGGTCCACCAGCACGCGCACGCGCTCGCCGTGGATCACACCGTTCTCGCCCAGCACTACCTGTTCGACGATCTCCGGTGTCGGCACACAGACCAGCACGATTTGCGCGGCATCGGCCACCGCCCGTGGTGAGGCGTGACTGCGGGCGCCGCGTTGCAGCAGCGGTTCGAGGGCTTGGGGGTTGCTGTCGCAGAGTTCCAGGCCGAAGCCATGGTCGAGCAGGTGACGCGCCATTCTCTGGCCCATGGCGCCGAGGCCGATGAAACCGATGCTCTCGTTCATTCTTGTCGCTCCAGTTCAACGGATGGGTCCTCACCCCTGTTCGGGTGAAGAGGGCCATCCTAGAAAGCCGCGAGCGACGCGGACAAAGCACTTTTGAGCCTGGGAGCGTTGAGGAAAACTCAAGCGGCCTGACGGGTCTGGCGTGCCTGCTCCAGCAACCAGAGGCGGAAGGTGGACATGTCCTCGCTTTCCGGCCGGTGTCTCGGCGTGAGCAGGTAATAGGTGTAGGCGCCCATGTCGACGGTCTGTGGGAATGGGCGCACCAGCGTGCCTTCGCGCAATTCCTTCTCCACCAGGAACAGCTGGGCAATGGCGATGCCCTGGCCGCCGGTGGCCGCCGCATAGGCCATCGACGAGCTCTGGTAGGTCATGCCGGCCCGTGCATCCACTGCGCTACCGACGCCGGCGGCCTGCAACCAGTGACTCCAGTCGTCCGGGCGAGCGATGGAATGCAGCATGGTGTACTCGGCCACATCCGCCGGCTCCTGCAGCCCGGGGCCGATGTCGAGCAGCGTGGGGCTGCACACCGGGGCGAGAATGTTGTCGCTGAGGACATGGCAATTGCAGTTGGGCCAGTCGCCGTTGCCGAGGCGGATGGCGGCGTCCAGGTCGTCCTTGTGAAAGTCCACCGGGTCCAGGGACGCGGTCAGCAGCACCTCGATCTTGGGATTCTCCTGATGGAAGCTGGCCAGTCGGGGAATCAGCCATTGCATGGCGAAGGTGGTATAGGCGCGCACCTTGATCTGCCGGCGCTTGGCTGGGCGCTTGAGCTTGCGGGTGGCACTGCGCAGTTCTTCGATGATCCGCGCCACCGCCTTGAAGTACTGCTCGCCCGCTGGGGTAAGGGTGATCTGCCGGTGCCCACGGAGGAACAGCGGCTGCTCCATGTATTCCTCCAGCGCGCGTATCTGCCGGGAAACAGCACCGGGCGTGACGTTCAGTTCATCGGCGGCAAGGGTGATGCTGAGATGCCGGGCAACGGCCTCGAAAGCCCGCACGGCGTTGAGTGGCGGCAGTCTGTCCATGTTCCGGATCTTCTTGTCTGAGAGGTGAAATGGCGCGGAATCTTACTCTAGTTCTGATTGAGTAAATCTCAAGCGAAAGGGCTATTTTAATCGTTTGTCGCGGCCTCCGGCGGGTTCCTAGCATCGGCTCCGGACGTACCACAACAACAAGAGAGAGCCGCTCCATGACCACTCCCAACCGGACCACTCGCATGGGTCCGCAAACCCTGTTTGCGCTCTTCGGTCTGACCCTGGGTGCCAACGGCACCGCCAGCGCCGATTTCATGAAGGATTCCAAGGCCAGCCTGGAATTGCGCAACTTCTACTTCAACCGTGACTTCCGCCAGGACAGCGCGCCGCAGAGCAAGGCCGAGGAATGGGCGCAGGGATTCCTGCTGCGTTACGAATCGGGCTTTACCGAGGGGCCGGTCGGCGTCGGGGTCGACGCACTGGGCTTGTTCGGCGTGAAGCTCGATTCCAGCCCGGACCGCACCGGCACCGGCCTGCTGCAATCCGATCGCGAAAAGCCCCATCGGGCCCAGGACGAGTACGGCGAGCTGGGACTGACCGCCAAGTTGCGCGCGTCCCAGAGCCTGCTGAAGGTCGGCACCCTTCAGCCGAAGCTTCCCATTGCGCTGTCCAACGATAGCCGCCTTCTGCCGCAGACTTTCCGGGGTGCCTGGCTAAGCAGCGCCGAGGTGCAGAACCTGAGCCTGGACCTCGGCCGGATCGACCGCGTGAACCTGCGCAACTCCTCCGATAACGAGGACATGCAGGTGTTCAATGGCGGGGCGCGGAACATCGTCCTGGGCGGCCACAAGACCAGCGATGCGCTGGACTTCGCCGGCGCCACCTACAAATGGACGCCGGCCCTGGCCACCTCCTATCACTACGGCGCACTGGACGGTATATACCGGCAGCACTACTTCACCTTTGGCCACCTGCTGGACCTGGGCGAGGCCGGCTCCATCAAGTCGGACCTGCGCTGGGCGCAGAGCCAGGACGACGGCGGCAGCAACGTCGACAACCGCGCGCTGGGGGCGATGTTCACGTACAAGCGTGGCCCCCATGCACTCGGGCTCGGCTACCAGCGAATGTCCGGCGACACCGGTTTTGCCTACGTCAGCGGCGCCGATGGTTACCTGGTGAACCTGGTGCAGGTGAACGACTTCGGCAACGAGGACGAACGCTCGTGGCAGGCGCGCTATGACTTCGACTTCGCCTCCCTCGGCGCACCCGGACTGACCTTCATGACCCGCTATCTATCGGGCGACGGCGTGGCCGTGAACGGGCGAGTGGAGGAGGGCAAGGAGTGGGAGCGGGATACCGACATCGCTTATGTGGTGCAGGGCGGGCCGCTGAAGAACCTCGGTCTCAAATGGCGCAACGCGACGGTGCGCAGCAACTTCGGTCCGGATATCGACGAGAACCGGTTGATCGTGACCTACACCTTGCCGCTCTGGTGATACAGGCTCGGATGCAATGGTCGATGTAGGGTGGAAGTCGCTCTTCACTTCCACCGTTGCCCCCATCGCGACATAGAGATGGGTATCGCAGGCTCCACCCATCCTACGAATGGCCCTCAAGCATGGCCCGTAGGATGTGGTAGAGCGCAGCGAAACCCATCATCACAAAGCGATGGTTGTTTCAGGATCAACCACATTCCACGAACTGAAATAAAAGAAACCCCGCACGAGGCGGGGTTCTTCTTTTGGCGAGCCAGCTTCAGAGCCGGATGATCACCGACTTCAACTGGGTGTAGTGGGAAAGGGCGTCGATGCCTTGCTCGCGGCCATAGCCGCTTTGCTTGAAACCGCCGCACGGCGTCTGGACGAAGCCGCCGCTGTACTCGTTGACGACGATGCGCCCGGCTTCCAGGCCTGCCGCCATGCGATGCACGCGGCCGATGTCGCGGCTCCAGATGCCGGCGCCCAGGCCGAACTCGCTGTCATTGGCGATACGCAGGGCATCGGCCTCGTCCCTGAAGGGAATGACGCAGAGGATGGGGCCGAAGATTTCTTCCCGGGCCAGGGTCATGTCGTTGGTCACGCCGGTGTAGACGGTTGGCTCGATGTACCAGCCCTTGCCCAGGTTTTCGCCGCTGGCCACCTTGCCGCCGATGGCCGGTTTCAGGCCCTCGCGTTCGGCGATCTCGAAGTAGCTCTGGATCTTCTCGAACTGCGCCTTCGTGGTGATCGGCCCGGAGGTGGAGTGGAAGTCCGGACCGACACGCAGGGCGGCAACCTCGGCCACCAGCTTCTCGACGAAGCGGTCGTGGATGTTCTCATGCACCAGCAGGCGGGTACCGGCGCAGCACCATTGGCCGCTGTTCCAGGTAAAAGCGGTGGTGGCGCCCTTGGCGGCGGCGTCGAGGTCGGCGTCGTCGAAGACGATATTGGCCGACTTGCCACCCAGCTCCAGGGTCAACGGCAGGATGCGTTCGGCGGCGATGCGGCCCAGCTCCTGGCCCGCCGTGATGCCGCCGGTGAAGGAGATCTTGCGCATCAGCGGATGGCGCGCCATCACCGGGCCGATGACGCTGCCCTTGCCGACGATCACGTTGAACACACCGGCAGGCAGGCCGGCTTCTTCCACGGCAATGCGCGCCAGTTCCACCAGCGATGCGGAGGTGTGTTCAGAAGGCTTGGCGACCACGGTGTTGCCGGTGGCCAGGGCCGGGGCGATAGCCCGCGCGGCCTGATGCAGCGGGGCGTTCCAGGGCAGGATGGCGCCGATCACGCCGAATGGGTCGCGGCGGGTGTAGACGTGGTAGTTCGGGCCCTGGTTGATCACTTCCCCGTCCATGGCGTTGACCAGCCCGGCATAGAACTCAAAGTACTGCGCGGTGAGGTCCATGAGCGTGGCCATCTCGCGGCCGGGCTTGCCGGTCTCGGCGCTCTCCAGCTTGCCCAGGCGGTCTTCGCTACGGCGCACGATGCGCGCCAGCTCGATCAGGATGCGGCCACGTTCGGAAGGGCGCATGTCACGCCAGGCGGGCAGCGCGTCCTGGGCGGACTGGATGGCGAGCTCCACGTCCTCGGGGCCGCTGTTGGCGACTTCGCCCAGCTTCTCGCTGGTGCGCGGGTCGAATTTGTCGACGTAGCGACCACCAGCCGGCGCCAGGCAGCGTCCACCGATGTAGCTCTCAACTTTCAGGAACATGCTTCGAGTCTCCTCAGTTCAAGGCCCGGATCATGAGTGGGTGCAGTTCTTGTTTGTCGACCCGGGCGTTGGGGGCAGGTTGGGCATTCGGCGCTGTGCCTTCAAAGGAGTTTTCAGCTTCCGTGGTTTGAAAAAATATCAAGCGTCACCTGGCCTGCACCGGGCGCCGCCCCTGCGCTGTAGCTTGCGTTTAACTCAAGCGAACAGCGCGGAAATCTCGCTTCACCGGCCCTTCGTGGCGCTGCATCTTGCTCGCTAACCAGAAGAGAACGCCTTCGGGCGATCAACAACAAAAAGTGTGCTCACGGGAGCGATGCAATGCATAACGACAATAGTGCGATTGGTGGTCTCATGCCGGATATCAGCCCAGCCGCCACGGCCGCCGAAGGCCACAAACTGACGCGCACCGAGAAGAAGGCCATCGTGGCCGCCACGCTGGGCACCATAGTCGAGTACACCGACTGGGTGATCTACGCCACCTTCTCGTCCATCCTCGCCAAGCAGTTCTTCCCGGCGGGCAACAGCCTGACCGCGCTGCTCTCGGTGCTGGCCGTATTCGCCGTCGGTTTCCTCATGCGGCCCATCGGCGGCGCGGTGCTCGGCGTGTTCGCCGACCGCTACGGCCGCAAGAAGGGCCTGACCCTGTCGATCTTGCTGATGTCGGTGGCCTCGCTGGTGATCGGCCTCTGCCCCAACTACGAAAGCATCGGCATCGCGGCACCGATCATCCTGATTCTGGCGCGCCTGACCCAGGGCTTCTCCGCCGGTGGTGAGTTCGGTTCCGCGTCGGCCTTCCTGATCGAGTCCGCGCCCTCCAATCGTCGCGCCTTCGCTGGCTCCTGGCAGTGGTTCGCAATCAACGCCGGCACCCTGGTGTCCTTCCTGCTCGGCGTGGTGCTGGCTTCGGTGGGCAGTGATACGGCCCTGGAAGACTGGGGTTGGCGCGTGGCGTTCGTCATCGCTGCGCTGATGGGCGTGCTGACCCTCTGGATTCGTCTGTCGGTGAAGGAGACAGAGGTATTCAAGTCCCGCGTGGCGAAGGCGGCGGTCGAGAAACGTCCGATCCGCGACATCTTCACCAAGCACCGCAAGGACGTGCTGCGAGTGATCGGCGTGGCCATGGCGGGCAACCTGCTCAATTACGTGTGGATGGTGAGCTACCCCTCGCAGGTTCATCTGGTGACCGGCATGCCGATCCGCGAAACGCTGCTGGCCGGGGTCTTCGCCGTGGGTGTGTCGCTGCTGTTGCTGCCGCTGGCCGGGATGCTGGCTGACCGCATTGGTCGCCGGCCGATGCTGATCGCCTTCGCCGCCGCGTCGATCCTCTGGGCCTGGCCGAGTTTCGGCCTGCTGTACCAGGGCATCAGCCTGGCGGAAGTGGCCCTGCTGCAGACTGTCTCCATGGTGATCATGACCGGCTTCGGCGCCGCCTCGGCCGTGACCATGGCCGAGCAGTTCCCGGCTGAGGTGCGGGTCACCGGCATCGCCTTGCCCTATGCATTGTCGGTCACCCTGTTCGGCGGCACCTCGCCGTACATCATGACCGCCATCTCGGGCGCCGGTTACGGCCATCTGTTCTGGATCTACCTGGTGGCGGTGAGCCTGGTGAGCCTGGTGGTCTACATCCGCATGCCGGAAATGAAGGGCCAGCCGTTGCGCTGATCGGCGGATGTCATGTAGCCGTGTAGGGTGGACCACGTTTCACCGGTCCACCATCGGTGGCTGGGGTGGGATCGAATGGTGGAAATGAAAAGCGATTTCCACCCTACGGACTGATCGATCGATTTGCAGAAGGCCGAGCCTCCGGGCTCGGCCTCTCTGTTTCGCACCATCAGGATTGCCGCGCCGCCCGCGCGAACTCGATGAAGGCCTTGAGCACCGCCGGTACCTGGCGCCGGCTGGGGTAATAGAGGTGCAGGCCGGAGTAGTAGGGGCACCAGTCTTCCAGTACCTGCACGAGACGTCCTTCAGCGATGTACTCGGCCACCATCTCTTCGAACACGTAAGCCAGCCCAACGCCTTGCAACGCCGGGCCGACCATCAGACCGACGTCGCCGAGGGTGAGGGGGCCGTCCACTTCGATCTCCAGTTGCATGGCGCCGCGCTCGAATTCCCAGCGGTAGAAGTTGCCGCTGGGAAATCGATGGCGGATGCAGGGCAGACCGTGGAGGTCCTCGGGTTTGCGTGGCACGGGATGGTGTTCGAAGAAGTCCGGTGACGCCACCACCACCGAACGCATGTAGGGCCCGATGGGCAGGGACACCATATCGGCCTCCAGCCGCTCGCCGAAGCGCACGCCCGCGTCGTAGCCGGCGGAGACCACATCCACCAGCGCATCATCGGCGGAGACTTCCAGGGTCACATCCGGGTACGCCGCCAGAAAACGACTCGCCAGCGGCAGCAGTACCAGTTGCGCAGCAGCGCGGCCGGCACTGATGCGCAGGGTACCGGACGGCGTGTCGCGGAACTGGTTGAGGTCCTCCAGGGCGTCGTCGATATCGCGGAAGGCCGGTTTGATGCGGGCGTACAGGCGTTCGCCGGCCTCGGTGAGGGCGACGCTGCGGGTGGTGCGGTTGAACAGGCGCACCCCGAGTCGCTCTTCCAGGGCGCGCAGGGCGTGGCTGAGGGCTGAAGGGGAAAGCCCGAGTTCGACAGCCGCGCGGCTGAAGCTGAGGTGGGCGGCGATGCTGAGGAAGACGTTCAGGTCGGCGGCGGATACGGGCTTCATTACTGAATCCTGCTCTAGGATTCAGGCGATTCTAGTGATGGCTGCACAGGAGTAAAGGCGTTGCCGGTGGTCACCCTGTGCCAGGGCGCGGCTTTACGTCAGCCGGGCATCGACTAGAGTGGGTAGCCATTCCCACAGGCAAGGAGGCCATCATGCCCAGTCTTCCGATGTACTTCCCCTCTGCGTTTTCCCTTTCCCAGGCCCTGCAATGCGCCGACCTGGTGGAGGCGGCCTACGACCAGTACGAGCAATGGCTGCAACAGGACAAACCGCGCAAACCTTCGGACTTCAACTGGCAGGCGCCGAGCATGAGCGGGTGGAGTTTCTCCGCGCCGGTCTGGAGCATTCTCAGCGAGCTGAAATACATCAACGAGTCCGAGCCTTTCGGCTTTGCTGCCAGCGATCCCACGGGAGCGGTCTACCTGGTATTTCGTGGCACCGAATCGGCCCAGGATTGGGTGGATGACCTGGACGCCAAGCAGGCTGCCTATCCGTGGCAGCCGGGCGTCGGCCAGGTGCACGCGGGGTTCCTGAAGCTCTACACCTCCCTGCGCGATCAGGCCCTGCAAGCGCTGGATGGCCTTCAGCCCGGCGGCAATCTTTGGGTCTGCGGCCACAGCCTGGGCAGCGCGCTGTCCAGCCTGGCGGTGCTCGACCTGCACACCCAGTGGCCGGACCAGCCGCTGCAGCACTACAACTTCGCCAGCCCGCGAGTGGTCGACCCCAGCTTCGCCGCCTACTACAACGGCGTGAACATCCCCACCTACCGGGTGGTCAACGACAGCGACCTGGTGCCCGAAGTCCCGCCGGGCGTGACCGATTCCTGGGTCTACCAGCACCTGGGGCTGGCCGTGACCTTCACAGCCAGCTACTCCAGCTTTGCGGGTGACCACAGCATGGCGGACTGTTACCTCTATGCGATCAACAATCCCGATGCGCCGATGAATGGGTGAAGCGCGGCTACAGCGATTTCGCCGCTTCTTCGATCAACGCGAATATCTCCCCGGGCCGCGATGCCAGCGATGCGTGGCTGGCATCCAGGGTGATGGTTTTCCTCGCCTGGATGCGTTCGGCCATCCAGGCCTGGGTAGCAGGCGGGATCATGTGGTCGCCTGAGGACACCTGATACCAGCTGGGTTTGCCGCGCCAGGCCGGCGCTCCGGCCTTGTCTTCGAAGCAGCGCGCGGCAATGGGTTTCTGGGTGACCGCCATGACTTGGGCGTCCCGCTCGGGCAGGTCTGCGCAGAAGTTGGCGTGGAAGCTATCGCCCGCCAACCAGAGGAAGCCTTCCGGATCAGGGCGGATGCCGCCGGCGCCTTGCGGCGGTTCGGCTCGGGCGAAGATTCCGCCCAGGCTGTCACCTTCATCCGGCGCGAAGGCGGCCACGAATACCAGACCGACCACATTGGCCGCGTGTCCGGCTCCCGAGATCACCGCACCGCCATAGGAATGGCCCACCAACAACGTCGGTCCGCCGAGGGATTCGGCCAGCTTGCGGGTGCGCGCCACGTCGTCGGCCAGGGAGGTGAGCGGGTTCTGCACCGCGCGGACCGGGTATCCGGCGTCGAGCAGCAGGGGTATCAGGTAGCGCCAGTGCGAGGCATCGCCCCAGGCGCCGTGGACCAGCAGGATATTGGGCTTGGCAGGCATGGCAGGCGTCCTCGAAAAATGGGTTGGGCAATCGCCAAGCCTAGTCGGATGGGAAGCTGTTGCCGGCTTGCTGGCGACCAGCCGTCGGTGGCGTTGTTCTGATCCGTATTTCGCCCCCGACTCTGCCGCTGTTTTCGTCCGCGACCTGCTTCTAGAGTCCAGACTCCGCCGACCCAGGATGGAGTCCTATGTACAGCACACTCGCCACCCCCTTGGAACCCCACGTTTTTCAGTCACGCATCTACGCCGGGGAGATCCTGCGCTTCGAACGCTTGCCGGCCATGGCAGCGCTGGTGGCTTTCAGCCAGGAGCTGCTGGAGGCCCGGTTGCAGCCGTTCCGTCCGGAGGAGATTCATCTGCACCTGTCACACGCCGAGCAGGCGCGTTGGTTCGAACGATGCCAGCGGGAGTTCGCGACGTCGCCCGAGGTGCGCCGGCTGTGGTGTGAGTTGCTGGCAGGCATGGGCTTCGACCCGGATCGATTGGCCTGCGACCGCTTGCATCTGCGCTTCCAGCCTCACCAGGAGCCCGGTCAGCCGGTGCCCCGAGCGCGGACCACCGCCACCATTGCCTTCCACCGGGACACCTGGGGTTCCAATCTCTACAGCCAGACCAACTGGTGGGCGCCCATCTACCCGATCACGGAGGAGCGCACCTTCGCGATCTATCCCGGCCTGTGGCGCAAACCATTGCCGAACACCAGCGCGGGTTTCGACATGCAGGCGATCCTGCAGCGCTCCCATCGCGACGGGCGCAACTCGGTCGATGCCGATGAGGCCATTCCGCATCTGCTGGCGGAACCGGAGGAGCAGGGCGTGCCGGTGCTGATCGAGCCCGGTGAGCTGATCGCGTTCTCCGGTGCCCACGCTCACGCAGGCGTGGGCAACAGCAGCGGACTCACGCGGATCTCATTCGAGACCCGCACGCTGTTGATCCAGGATCTCAAGGACGGACGCGGGGCGCCCAATGTGGATGGACATGCACCCTGGATGACGCCTGGACTGTTTCGCCGCCTGAGCGACGGCAAGCGCCTGGATGAGCTGCTGGGCTGCTGGTTCATCGAGCCCTACGTGGCGCCCTGAGCAGCATCAGGTGAGGACATGGTCCACCGGTTCCAGCGGCGGCGGCAGGTCACGCTGACCGAGCGCATCGAGGATTTCCCGCTCCAGGGTGCGCACCATCGAGTCTGTGGCCAGGTCGTTCTCATCGCGTCCGAACGGGTCTTCAAGCTGATCGCCGATGGCATCCAGGCCGAAGAAGGTGTAGGCGACGATGATGGTGATGATCGGCGTCAGCCAGCCAAGGGTCCCGGCCATGGCGAAGGGCAGCAGCAGGCAGAAGATGTAGCTGGTGCGGTGGAGCAGCAGCGTATAGGGGAAGGGGAGCGGCGTGTTCTTGATCCGCTCGCAGGTGGCCTGGGCGCAGCTGAGGCCGGACAGGCGCGTTTCGAGCAAGGTGTAGCGCCACTCGTTGATCTGTCCCTGGCTGGCCAGTTGAGCGCATTGGCCGCCGATCCGCCGCAGCAGGCCGTCACTGGTGTTGATCCCATAGGCGTCAGGCGTGTCGCTCAGCCACGGTAGTGCGGCAGCCAGTTCATCTTCGCCGCGAAGTCGGGCATTGAGCGCGTGGGCGAATCCACACAGTTCGCGCAGCAGTGCTTCGCGCGCGTGCGCATCGTTGATGGCCACGCTCTGGCGGATGAAGGAACGGACTTCGATGATGATCTGTCCCCAGGCTTTTCGGCCCTCCCACCAACGGTCGTAGCACGCGTTGTTGCGAAAGCTGAGGAAGATCGACAACGCCAGCCCGAGCAGGGTGAAGGGCATGGCGTTGATCCTGGTGAACCAGCCTGGATGCAGGCGCTCGACGACCACGATGAGGCAGGAGAGCAGGGTGATCAGCAATGTGCGCAGGGCAATGTGCCGTGCGATGGAGCCCTTCAGCGCGGTGAGGATTATCAGCAGGTTGGGTTTGGGACGGACGATCATCGGATAGGGACGCCAGGCGATTCGTGAAGCGAAAGCTAAGGCTGCGGCGGGCGTTACGTCCAATCGCTATGGATGACCGGGTCATCGATGCTGTTTATCGGCGCGTGCGTGGAGTGAGGGATTCTGTGCAGCAGGCATAGACGGCATCGATGAAGAAACGCGGCACCTGTTGGGCGCCGCGTCCGCTAGCGGGGAGGTCAGAGACCCAGTTCGGACAGCCCCGGGTGATCGTCAGGGCGACGGCCCAGGGGCCAGCGGAACTTGCGCTCGGATTCCTTGATGGGCAGGTCGTTGATGCAGGCGTAGCGGTTGAACATCAGGCCGTTCTCGTCGAACTCCCAGTTCTCGTTGCCGTAGGAGCGGAACCAGTTGCCCGAGTCGTCATGCCATTCATAGGCATAACGCACGGCGATGCGGGTGTCGGAGTGGGCCCAGAGTTCCTTGATCAGCCGGTACTCGTGTTCCTTGGCCCACTTGCGGGTGAGGAAGGCCTTGGCTTCGGCGCGGTTGAAGGCGAACTCCGCGCGGTTGCGCCACTTGGTGTCCAGGGTATAGGCGAGCGAGACCTTCTCCGGATCGCGGCTGTTCCAGCCATCCTCGGCCAGGCGCACTTTCAGGATGGCCGAATCACGGGTGAAAGGTGGAAGCGGCGGACGAACTTCAGCGTTAGAGGACATGGATAGTCTCCAATACAGATAGAGGTTCAAAGTTTGAAGTTGCCCGCTCGATAACTTTCTTACTTCACCAGAAGAGTGCGCGCTACTTCCTTCGCACTATCTGCGGAAGTGAAATCACCGAGAACATGGGCAACGGTAATGGCTCCGTCGATCAGGACCAGTAACTGCCTGGCCAGGGCATCCGGATCGGCGGCGCCATATTGCTGGCAAATCTCCTGTACGAAACCGAGCAACTTCTCTTTGTGCTCTTTGGCAACCAGGCGGACAGGGTCCTGCGGATCACCCGTCTCACCTGCGGTATTGATGAAGGCGCAGCCCCGGAAGCCGCTCGACTCGAACCAGCCCTTGAGCACGCTGAAGATCTCCAGCAGTCGTGCCTCGGGCGTTTCGGCCCTTTCGACTTCGGTCCTGAACCAGTCCATCCAGCGCTCGTCGCGCTTTCTCAATACCTCTGCTACCAGTTCGTCCTTGGTTCCGAAGTATTTATAGATACTCTTCCTCGAAACACCTGAAGTCTTGACCAGGAGATCCATGCCAGTGGCGTGGATACCATTCCTGTAGATCAGGTCTTCGGTGGTTTCGAGAAGTCTTTCTCTGACATCGGAAGTTGATTTGCTGTCCATGTGAGAGATGGTAGAACGATCGTTCTCCACGAGCAAGCCTCTTTTCTGAAAAAGGTATGAACGGTCTTTTGATAGATGAAGGAAATGAGCTTATTGCGTTCATCTATCAGCGCCGGAGTGTAACCCAGTGCTCGACCAGAAATAGGTTTGGAAGGGCAGGCAGGTCTGCGCCAGCGACTATACTTGCCACCAACTTTGCCATTTGGGGGACAGGCACCGAACTTCCGGCACGACCGGAGGCCGGAATGTGAAGCACATGCACTGCCGATGACCGTCGCACGCCCCACCCGCGCACGAGCATCAGGAACGAGGCGACGGGAACATGGCGATTGCAATCATCTTGGCTCTCATCGTTGTCGTTTCCATCCTCTTTCATCTCCTGGCGCCCTGGCACCTGACCCCGGCCGCGTCCAATTGGGGCTCCATCGACACCACGCTATTCATCACCCTGGTCATCTGCGGCGTGTTCTTCGTTGCCATCGTCGGCTTCATGGTGGTGGCGATCATCCGTTTCCGACACCGCGAAGGCCGGCGTGCCCGCTACGAGCCGGAGAGCCGCAAGCTGGAGTTGTGGCTGATCGTCGCCACCTCGATCGGCATCATCGGCATGCTGGCGCCGGGGCTGGTGGTGTACAGCGATTTCGTCCACGTTCCCAAGGATGCCTACCCACTGGAGGTGGTCGCCCAGCAATGGCAGTGGGCCTTCCGCTTTCCCGGCCAGGACGGCCAGCTCGGCCGTGCCGACGTGAAGTGGGTCGACGCCGGCAACCCCCTCGGGCTGGACCCTGACGACCCGCTCGGCCAGGACGATGTGCTGATCCGCAGCAATGAGGTACGCCTGCCCCTGGACCGTCCGGTGAAGGTGCTGCTGCGCTCGAAGGATGTGCTGCACAACTTCTACATCCCGCAGATACGCGGAAAGATGGACATGGTCCCCGGCATGGTTTCGCACTTCTGGTTTACCCCGACGGTGGTCGGCCAGTACGAGATTCTCTGCGCCGAGTTCTGCGGAGTCGGGCACTTCAACATGCGCGGGATGATGCGGGTCGAGCCGGTGCAGGCCTTCGACCAGTGGCTGGCTGCGCAGCCCACCTTCGCCCAGACCCTGGCCAGCGCCAGTAAATCCGACCAGGGCGGCCTGGCCGAGAAGGGCCGACAACTGGCGGAAACCCACGGCTGTCGTGCCTGTCACAGCCAGGATGGAAGCGAGAGTCTCGGGCCGGGCTGGAAAGACCTCTACGGCCGCGAGGAAAAGATGGCGGACGGCAGCAGCGTGAAGGTGGATGACGCCTACCTGAAGGAGTCCATCCTCGACCCCCGCGCCCGGCTTGTGCAGGGCTTTCCGCCGGTGATGGTGCCCTATACTTTCACCCAGGATGAGCTGGCCGCCCTGGTCGCTTTCATCCAGTCGCTGAGCGCAGCCGGGCAGCCCGCGCAGGGCGTTTCCGGGGCGGGTGGCGATGCCGTGGAGCAGGGCCAGCAACTTGCCCAGTCTCTCGGTTGCCTGGCTTGCCACAGCCTCGACGGCAGCAAGGGCGTGGGCCCCAGCTGGCAAGGCCTGTATGGACACCGCGTGACCCTGGCCGATGGCAGCCAGGTCGAGGCGGACGACGCCTACCTCCAGGAGTCCGTACGGGCTCCCGCCGCCAAGCTCGTCCAGGGGTTCGCGCCGGTGATGCCGGCCTTCACCCCCAGCGACCAGGAACTGGCCGCACTGATCGCCTTCATCAAGTCCAGGGCGAATTCCGACGCCAAGAACCAGGAACAGGCGCCGTAAACCCAGAGGGACTCCGAATTTACGGAGGTAGTCCGATGGCCCATGTCGAGCACGCCGAAGCCGATGTCCTGCACGAGCCCAAGAGTTTCCTGACCCGCTACATCTGGAGCCAGGACCACAAGGTCATCGCCATCCAGTATTCGCTGACCGCGATCTTTGTCGGTCTGATCGCGCTGGTGCTGTCCGGCCTGATGCGCATGCAGATCGGATTCCCCGGCAGCCTGGAGTTCATGGACCCCAGCACCTACTACCAAGCGATGACCATGCACGGGATGATCATGGTGATCTACCTGCTCACGGCGCTGTTCCTCGGCGGTTTCGGCAATTACCTGATCCCGCTGATGGTGGGCGCGCGGGACATGGTCTTTCCCTACGTCAACATGCTCAGCTACTGGTTCTACCTGGTTTCGGTGCTGATCCTGCTGGCCAGTTTCTTCGTGCCGGGCGGGCCTACCGGCGCGGGCTGGACCCTCTATCCACCCCAGTCCATCACCCAGGGCACGCCGGGCACAGAGTGGGGCATCGTGCTGATGCTGGTGTCCCTGGCGGTGTTCATCGTCGCCGCCACCATGGGCGGCCTGAACTACGTGACCACCGTGCTGCAGGCGCGCACCCACGGCATGACGCTGTTCCGCATGCCGCTTTCGGTGTGGGGCATCTTCATGGCGACCATCCTCGCGCTGCTGGCCTTCCCGGCCTTGTTTGTCAGCGCGGTGATGATGCTCTTCGACCGGCTACTGGGGACCAGCTTCTTCATGCCGGCGCTGATCTCCATGGGGCAGCCGATGAACCACCAGGGCGGTAGCCCGATCCTGTTCCAGCACCTCTTCTGGTTCTTCGGCCACCCGGAGGTGTACATCGTCGCCTTGCCGGCGTTCGGGCTGGTCTCGGACCTGATCAGTACCCACGCCCGCAAGAACATCTTCGGCTACCGCATGATGGTCTGGGCGATCATCGCCATCGGCGTGCTCAGTTTCGTGGTCTGGGCGCACCACATGTACGTCAGCGGCATGAACCCGTACTTCGGCTTCTTCTTCGCCATCACCACCCTGGTGATCGCCGTGCCCACCGCCCTCAAGGTCTACAACTGGACCCTGACCCTCTGGCATGGCGACATCCACCTGACGGTGCCGATGCTCTTCGCCCTGGCCTTCATCGTCACCTTCCTGGTGGGAGGTCTGACCGGGCTGTTCCTCGGCAACGTGATCGTCGACATCCCGCTCTCGGACACCTACTTCGTGGTGGCGCACTTCCACATGGTGATGGGCGTGGCGCCGATCCTGGTGGTGTTCGGCTCCATCTACCACTGGTACCCGAAAATCACCGGGCGGATGCTTGACGACCGGATCGGCAAGCTGCACTTCTGGATCACCTTCCTCGGCACCTACGCCATCTACTTCCCCATGCACTACCTGGGGTTCCTCGGCATGCCGCGGCGTTACTACGCCTACCCGGACTATCAGTTCATCCCGCAATCGGCCCAGGACCTGAATGCCTTCATCACGGTGGCGGCGCTGATCGTCGGTGCGGCGCAGCTGCTGTTCCTCTTCAACCTGGCCTGGAGTCTGTTCAAGGGACGTCCCTCCGGGGGCAACCCGTGGAAGGCCACCAGCCTCGAATGGCAGACCCCAAACACGCCGCCAGTGCACGGCAATTGGGGCGAAAAACTGCCGGTGGTGCACCGCTGGGCCTATGACTACAGTGTGCCTGGCGTGGAGCAGGACTTCGTGCCGCAGACGGTTTCGGAAGAGGAACTGCAGAGCCTGCGCGAAGCCAATGGCAAGGCGACGACTACGGAGAAACGGCCATGAGCACGCAACTCTGGAAGCATGCCGACGGCGGTGGGACGGGCGGCTGGAATCCGGGTGAGGCTCAGCAGCCGGAAGCGCCCATTCAGGATCGTGACCGCACCGCCAGAATCGGCCTGGGTGTCTTCCTTGGCGTGGTGACGTCGCTGTTCCTGTTGTTCCTGCTGGCCTTCATCGCCCGTTCCCAGGTGTCGGACTGGCGCCCGCTGACCGATCCTCTGGCGCCCCTGGCCCATCCCTGGATGCTCTGGGTGAATACCGCGTTGCTGGGCATCGGCAGTGCCTGCCTGCAATGGGCCAAGGTGGCCATGGCCCGCGAGCGCATGGGCGACGCCACACTGGCATTCCTGCTCGGTGGCGTGTTCGCCCTGGCCTTCCTCGGTGGCCAGTTGTGGGTCTGGCAGCAGTTCGCCGCCTGGGGCTTCAAGGTGTCGGGGAACCCGGCCAACAGCTTCTTCTACCTGCTTACCGGCCTGCATGGCCTGCACCTGGCCGGCGGCCTGGTGGCCTGGGCGATGGTGGCCCGGCGCATGCTGCGCTTTGGGGCGGGTGAAAAGCTGCAGACCGGCATGGCGCTCTGTGCCTTCTACTGGCACTACCTGCTGGGGCTGTGGCTGGTGCTCTTCGCGGTGCTCACCAGCACGCCGGAAACCTACCAGGCCATCGCGGCCTTCTGCGGGCTGAGGTGATGCCATGGCCATCACGACACGGGAGACCCCGGCGGCAAATACATCACCCAATCCATCGCCCTGGCGCGCCATAGCGCAGGACTGGTCCTCGGATCGCGACGCCTTCAAGCAGGTGCCCTGGGGCAAGGCGATGATGTGGATCTTCCTGCTCAGCGACACCTTCATCTTCTCCTGCTTCCTCACCGGCTATATGTCGGTCCGTATCAGCACCACTGCCACCTGGCCGAACCCCAGCGAGGTCTTCGCGCTGACCATCGGTGGCGCGAGCATCCCGTTGATCCTCATCGCCATCATGACCTTCGTGCTCATCAGCAGCAGCGGCACCATGGCCATGGCGGTGAACTTCGCCTATCGCCGCGACCGCGTGCGTTGCGCGGCGTTGATGCTGGCCACTGCAGCCTTCGGCGCCACTTTCGTTAGCATGCAGGCCTTCGAGTGGAGCAAGCTGATCGCCGAAGGCGTGCGGCCCTGGGGTAACCCCATGGGGGCGGCGCAATTCGGTGCCTGTTTCTTCATGATCACCGGCTTCCACGGGTTGCACGTCTCGATTGGGGTGATCTATCTCAGCATTGTGGCGTTCAAGGTGCTGCGGGGGGATTACGAGAAGCGCGGGAACTACCAGATCGTCGAAATCGCCGGGCTCTACTGGCACTTCGTGGACTTGGTCTGGGTATTCATCTTCGCGTTCTTCTACCTGTGGTAGAGCAGGGGAGAGATGAGATGGCGCACGCGGAAGGTCAACAACACCCGATCAGCCTGTACCTCAAGATTTGGGGGCTGCTGTTCGTCCTCAGCACCCTGTCGTACCTGGTGGACTACTTCCACTTCACCGGGTACTTCCGCTGGTCGATGATCGTCATCCTGATGCTGCTGAAGGCAGGGCTGATCGTCTCGATCTTCATGCACATGGCCTGGGAGCGCCTGGCACTGGTCTACGCCATCCTGGTGCCGCCCTTGTGCCTGCTGGTGCTGGTGGGGCTGATGGTCGCCGAGGCGGACTACGTGTTCTTCAGCCGGGGAATGTTCCTGGGGCAGTAGGGCCGCGATCCATTCGCTATTGGTCAACGAAGCTGGCCCGTAGGGTGGATGGCGCTTTTTCCATCCACCGGCTCTGCGGTGTTGGGCCTCGTTCCTCGGACCAACCTACGGCAGGACGTGCGTGTGGATCATCCCTCTCCCTTGGGGGAGAGGGATGGGAGGGGTGGTTTAGATGGTGCGCTTGAACTGGTGCCAGCGATGCAGCCAGGCGACTATCCAGTGCGGTGAGGCCGAGCCCGTGCCGGCCAATTGCAGTTGCGGGTGGTGATTGATGACGCGGTCGAGGATGGATTCCTGGTCCGGGTCCACATCCACGAAGAAGATATGTTCACCTTCCTTCATCTTCTCCTTCAGGTTGCGGAAGTGCGCATTGGGCACCTGGATGCCGAAGAACCCGCCTTCCCAGATGCAGAACCCCAGCACCACGATGGCCAGGAACACAAACGGAACCCAGCCTGCCGGTGTCTCGGTCCAGCCCGCCAGCCAGGCTCCGAGGAGGATCAGGGCGGCAAGCGGTACACCGATCACCGCGCCGACTTCACCGGAGTGGACGACATCCTGCTTCATGAAGGAATTCACATCGTGGAGATGGTGCTGTTCCACATCGGCATCCTTGTCGCTCAGCACGTGGATCTGCTCGGTATTGATGCCGTTGGCCTCGAGTTCGGATTCGAGGGTTTCCAGGTCATCGAGGTTGTTGCTGATGTAGTAATGCCGATTCATGACACACCTCCGGATTCTTGTTCGAAGTGGTATGCCGTCTCCCGTAACAGCTGGGTTTATGCCTGCTGGTTATGTTGGAACCATGGGTGAAAATTCATGGTTCTTTCACTGGAAAATTATAGCATCTGAAACTTTTGTGAATGCCTGAAGCCCTTGCGGTACGCGGCTTTGGTCGATCACTGACGCATTCTCCCGGCGGGCTTTGTCTAAACTGCTGATTGAACATCTGGTGCGGCAACGCCCCATGTCAGGAGGTTGTCAGATGAATACCTTGACCATTAAAAGCTGGTGCAAACCCCAGGGTGCGGAAAAGTCCATTCCGATGGGGGAGCTGCACTTCCACGTCAACGACGCCGACCATTTGCGGCTCGAAGAAGCGGAGGAGCGACTGCAAAAGACCCATGAGCCGGACATGATGTTCGACGCCGACATGGAACACATGGAGCTGGTCACGCCGTCAGAGTGCGGCACGCTTTCGGACCTGCAATTCCGCGTCTACCTGAGCAAGGGCGACGAACGCGGCCACTTCCACCTGGTGGGGCATCGTGAGAGCGACGGCAGCCTGGTGTACACCAACTCGGTGATGATCGATCAGCTGGGCTAGGCAGAATCAGACCATTCTGCAGGGGTGAAAAAAGGCGGAGGTGAAGCAGCTTCACCTCCGCCGTGTCGTTAATGGGCCAGCAGTGCTGTCAATTCGCCCTGGCGCTCCAGCGCGGCCAGGTCGTCGAAGCCGCCGACGTGGCAATCGCCAATGAATATCTGTGGCACCGTGCGGCGCCCGGTCCTTTCCATCATCTCCAACAGCAGACGCGGGTCGGACTCGATATCGATCTCGGTGGCGGCCGCCCCCTTGCGTGCCAGCAGGGCCTTGGCGTTCCGGCAGTAAGGGCAGTGGCTGGTGGTGTACATCGTGACGGTGCTCATGGGGATTCTCCATCAGGTAGCGGGCTGGGGCTGCCGTTAAGGCCTGGAGGGAATGCTACGGAGATGAGCTGGTGCTTTGGATTCAAATCGTCCAAGTTATGCAACAGATCGTCTAAATGTATGAGGAGTGGCCCATGGACCGACTGTCAGCGCTGCTGGGGTACTTCAGCCTGCATGCCTCGACGTTCCAAAGCGGCAGGTTCTGCGGCGTCGCCTCGTACGGGGCAGACGAACCTCGTGGCTATGTGCATTTGCTGCGTTCCGGGCGCGCGACCCTGGATTCGGAAGAGGGCGGCAGCATTGGCATCGAAGTGCCGAGCCTGGTACTGATCGGCGGGCCCTTTGCCCACCGATTGACCGCCACCGAAGATGATCACGCCGATCTGGTGTGTGCCACCCTGGACTTCGACGGCGGAATCGACAACCCGCTGTCGCGGGCACTGCCGGCGCACATGCTGTTGCCCCTCGGCGCCGTGCCCAGCGTGAATGGCATCGTCGACTGGCTGTTCAGCGAGGCGTTCGGCGACGACTGCGGCAAGGAAGCCATCCTCAACCGGCTGTTCGAGCTGATGGTCATCCAGTTGCTGCGGCACCTGATGGATACCGGTGGCATTTCCAGCGGCATGCTGGCGGGGCTGGCGAATCCGCGCCTGGCGCGGGCGATCACCCAGATGCACGACAGCCCGGCCAAACCCTGGTCAGTGGCCGAGCTGGCCGAGGTAGCGAACATGTCGCGTGCCAGCTTCGCTGCGCAGTTCCGCGAGGTAGTGGGCATCACTCCGGCGGACTACCTGGTGAGCTGGCGCGTGAGCCTTGCGCAGAAGCGCCTGCGCGAGGGGCGCCCCATTGCCCTGATTGCCGACGAGGTGGGTTACGAGAGCCCGTCGGCCCTGGCGCGGGCCTTCCGCCGCAAGGTGGGCGCGAGCCCCAGGGAGTGGCTGAATCGGGGCGGACCTGAATTGTTTTCCTGAACCTGGTCGCTGTTCAGAGGGTCAGTGTTCTGATAACAATCCAACCCTTATCAGCCGGTTACCGAAGCCTCTGCATGGATCAGATACTTTCCTTCCTTTCCGAGACCGTTCCCAAGGCCCAGACCGTAGAGCAGCTCACGCGGCCGCTGCTGACTCTGCTTGGCAGGGTGACCGGCATGGAGTCGACCTACCTGACCACCATCGACACCGAGCAAGGCGTACAGCGTGTCGAGTACGCGCGCAACGTCGGTGAGATGGAGATTCCCGAGGGGCTGGTGGTGCCCTGGGCCGATACGCTGTGCAAGCGTGCCCTCGACGAGAACCGCCTGTACTCGGACGACGTTGCCGAATGCTGGGGCGACTCGGACGCCGCCAGGGCGCTCGGCATCAAGACCTATGTGAGTGCCCCGATCAAAGCCCACGATGGCCGCGTGCTGGGCACCGTCTGTGCCGCAAGCTCCGCCCAGGTCGCCCGCTCCCCGGAGGTCGAGCCCATCATGCGGCTGCTTTCCGGACTGGTGGGCTATCTGCTCGAACGGGAGATGCTGGTGGATCGCTTGCAGGAGGCGAACACCGAATTGGCCAAGCTGGCATTGACCGATGCCCTGACCGGACTGTCCAACCGACGCGCCATCCTGAGCGAACTGCCGCGCCTGCTCGCGCTGGCCAAGCGCGAGCAGAAGTACGTCCTGGTCGGCGTGATCGACCTGGATGGCTTCAAGCTCATCAATGACACCTACGGCCATCAGGCTGGCGACGAGTTCCTCAAGGGTGTTTCCGCTCAGTTGAAGGACAGCCTGCGTACCAGCGACGTGCTCGGGCGTTCCGGTGGGGATGAGTTCATCGTGGTCGCGCTTGGCTCGGCAATCGGGCAGCTGGACCCTTCGGCCGACATGCGCAATGCCGTCGACCTGTTGCAGGCACGGCTGACGAAGGCCACGGAAGGGCAGTACGACCTGGGTGAGGGAAGCGGGAGCATCCACTACCGTGGCGCCAGCGTCGGCGTGGTGGCGGTGCTGCCGGGAACCGTGGACGCGGAAGAAGCCATCAAGCTGGCGGACCACGAGATGTACGAGGTGAAGCAGCAGCGCAAGGGCGCCGGTTCACTGTCTCGCTGATCCGGGTGCATCGGGCCCTCTGGAGTCCTCCAGCGGGCCTTCCTTGTAAGTTCGTGTGTCGGTCTCGCGCTCTGACATGCGAGCTTGCAAAACCCACGGATTCCGACACAACGCCGGCAGATGCCGGGGATAGGGTGAAGCCTCCATCACTGCTCTAACGAGAGGCCCCGTCCATGTCGCATTCAGTTTTCATCACCACCGCTGCTGCCCTGCTTGCTTTCGCGGGTCTCGTGCAGGCCGGGGAGACCCAGCCGCAATCCGGGGCCGGCAAGGTGAGCTGGCAGAACGGAATTCACCGTACTGACCTGGCGCGCCACGACCTGGAGGTGCCCGGTTACGAAGCCATCCAGGCGCGTGTGGATATCGATCCGGGTGTGGCGTCCCCCAGGCACTCCCATCCGGGCGCGGAAGTCGCCCATGTGCTGTCCGGCACTTTCGAATACCAGCTGGAAGGCCGCGCGCCGATCGTGCTCAAGGCGGGTGACTCCCTGTTCATCCCCGCAGGCACGCCCCATGTGGCGAAGAACGTTGGCAGCGTCACCGCTTCCGAACTGGCGACCTACACGGTGAACAAGAGCCAGCCGCTGTTGAAACTGGAGGAGTGACGCTGTAGGGGCAGCCCTTCGGCCTGCTCAGCGATTGAAATCGCCCCCACAAGAGCGCAGGGCCAAGGCTCCGCGCTTCCTGTAGGGGCGAATTCATTCGCCAAGGGCAACGCAGTTGCCCCAGTCGCTCAAGGCGTCCAGTCCACCCCATGCTCTTCCAGATAGGCATCTACCGCCGCCCCGACGGTTGGCTGGAAGATCTCGTCGCCAGCGCCGATACGGGCAAGCACCTCCAGGTACCCGAGCTTGTCCTTCACCGGGTCTTTCATCTCGGCGAAGCGCAGTTCCACGCCGGCGCTTCGCAGGCTCTGTTCCAGTTCCACGAGCATGTCCGCCGAGGTCACGTCCACGCTGGTGACCGGCTCCGCGGCGATCACTATGCGGTTCACCTTGCCCGGCGCCTGGGCCACGGCGCCCAGCACGCAGTTCTGGAACAGCTCGGCGTTGGCGAAGAACAGCGGGGCATCCCAGCGGAACAACACCAGGCCGGGAACCACGCGGGCGTGGGGATAGCGACTGATGTCGTGATAGCCGCGAATGCCGTCGACCCGGCCCAGCACCGCGTAGTGAGGACGCCAGCCATCCCAGAGGAATTCGATCACCGCCACGACCACGGCCAGGCCAATCCCCGGGACGG
The DNA here is from genome assembly GCF_029871235.1 of Pseudomonas sp. BN411. Taxonomy (GTDB): domain Bacteria; phylum Pseudomonadota; class Gammaproteobacteria; order Pseudomonadales; family Pseudomonadaceae; genus Metapseudomonas. The sequence continues at coordinate 178,320 of NZ_SSOM01000080.1, read as the reverse complement.
CGCCCAGCACCGCCACACCGACGAAGCAGGTCATCGACAGCCAGAACTCCCATTGCTGGATGCGGTAGATGCGCTTGAGATCCTTGAACTCGAACAGGCCGATGGCGGCGGCGATCACCACGGCGGCCAATGCGCTGTTGGGCAGGTGCTGGAGCAGGTCAGGGGCGAGCAGCAGCAACAGGGAAACCCCCAGCGCGCCGAACACGCCGGTGAGTTGGGTCTTCGACCCGGCCGCTTCGGCCACCGGAGTGCGCGACGAGCTGCTGCTGATGGGGAACCCCTGGAAGAGCCCGGTGGCCAGGTTGGCGGCGCCGAGGCCGACCATTTCCTGGTTCCGGTCCACCGCCGTGCGGGTTTTGGCCGCATAGGTGCGGGACAGCACGCTGGTATCGGCGAAGGAAACGAGCGCCACGGCGATTCCGCCGACCAGGACGGTGACCAGGTCACCCGGATGCAGCCAGGGCACGGCGAAACCCGGAAGTCCCTGCGGCATCGCGCCCAGCACCTTGACGCCGTGGGTGGCGGAGAGATCCAGGCCGCCCACCACCAGGGTCGCGCCGATCACCGCAATGAGGATGCCCGGCACCCGCTCGAAGCGTTTCAGCAGCAGGATCACCACCAGCGTGCCGGCGCCCACGGCAAAGGACGCCCAGTTGGCCTGGTTGGCTAGCAACGCCTGGCCCAGTTCCCAGATATCGCGAAGTGGCCCCGCGCTGTCGACGGAAACGCCGAACAGCTTGGGCGTCTGGCTGATCAGGACGGTGAACGCGATGCCATTCATGTAGCCATAGCGGATCGGCTTGGACAGCAACTCGGTGATGAAGCCCAGGCGCAACAGGCCGGCGGCGATGCAGACCAGCCCGGAAACCAGGGCCATGGCGCTGGCCAGGGCGATGGCGCGCATCGGGTCGCCTCCCGACAGCTGCATCACCACGGCAAGGATGATGGCGGCCAGCGCCGAATCCGGGCCGAGCACGAGGATGCGGCTGGGGCCGAAGAGGGCGTAGGCCAGCAACGGCACGATGGTGGCGTACAGGCCATAGATGCCCGGCACGCCCGAAGCCTCGGCGTAGGCGATACCCACCGGCACCAGCATGGTAGTCAGGACCAGGCCCGCGACCAGGTCCCTGGGCAGCCAGGCCGGCTGGTATTCCTGCAACAGCTTCAGTCCGGGCAGCCAGCGCCGCCAACCCGATTGCCGCGTTGTGGCGAGGGTGGCTTGCGGAGGGAGATCGGACTGGGTGTTTTTCATCGGGGCTCCAAAGCGGTCAGGCGGGGTCAAGAAGATGGGCGGGCACAAGCATGAGGATAGACAGCCGGCGGGGGCGTGCCCTATGTCAATCGGGAGGCGGCCCCAGCCGTGACTGCACTGAAGCGCGCAACGTTCTCGACGCTTGTGGAGGCGATTTCAATCGCAAGAACGGTTGTGGGACTGCCCTTGGGAGGCGGTCATGTCTTCACACAACCTTGACGACGCCGGGAGCAGAGTGGGGGCCTTACCCAGCGAAGGAGCCATTCATGGCCCGCCACAAAGTACGTCTGCTCGCACTGCTCGCGAGCTTGATGATGATCCCCGCCGCGTTCTCCGCCACCCAGAGTCCGGCGAAGGTGTTCGGCTGGGTGGAAGAGGGTCTGCTGCTTCCCGAAAAAGTCTCGGTGAAGATCAAGCTGGACACCGGCGCGCTGACGTCCTCCATGGACGCCAAGGACCTGGAACGCTTCGAGAAGGACGGCAAGAAGTGGGTTCGCTTCAACGTCGAAGTGAAGGACAGCGAAACCGGCAAAATGGTGAACATTCCCTTCGAACGCCCGGTGGAACGGAACGTCAAGGTTCGCGGCGCGGGCGGCGCCGAGCACCGTCCGGTGGTGAAGCTGCAGATGTGCATCGGCGATCGCGTCTACAACGAAGAATTCTCCCTGAAGAACCGCGGCAAGATGCTCTACCCGGTGCTGATCGGTCGCCGCACCCTGGAACACCTGGGCGCCGTGGACGTATCCCGCACGTTCACCACCGAGCCCAAATGCACGCTGCCGTGATCGGCAGCGTGCGTCGAGTAATGGTCGGTCAGTTGCATTGCTGACCGACCGGAGCATCAGGTGTGCTGCGTGAAGCCGACCTGACCCGGCTTGCGGTTGGGCGCGAAGCCGTTCCTGGCCAGGGTCTCGTCGGCGTCCTTGTAGAAGGTCCCGATCTTGTAGATCTTGCGGGCTTCCTCGCCGTTGGCCACTTCACGGCCGAACTCGCGGGAGATGCGCACCAGCTGCTCGATCTGCTCGACGGTCGTCATCTTGGCGGTCTGGCGCTGGTTCCAGATGTTGTCCTCGATGCCGCAGCGTACGTGGAGGCCGAGAGCGATGGCCATCATGTTCAGCGGCAGCACATTGCGCATGCTGGTTTCCAGCGTCAGCACCGAACCGTCCGGGCAGGCGCGCACGAAGTTGGCCAGGTCGTACGGATTCGGCGAGTCGAAGCCGCCGCCGATAGCGACCCAGGTGAGGATCAGCGGCACATTGCACGCGCCGCGGCGCATCATGCGCTCGACGGTATTGAGTTGGGTGATATTGGCCAGCTGGAAGTGAGTCTGGATGCCGTTGGCGGAAAGGCGGCGAATGTGTTCCTCGACCCAGGCAGGACCGGCCGGGATGGTCATTTCCTGGTAGGCCTTGAGCATCACCGGGTCTTCCAGCGAGGTGCCGCGAATGTCGGCGGCGGTCATCTGCTCGCAGACGTTCATCTGGTTGGTGTTGATCGCGATGGTCACCTGATCCGGGGTCGGGGTCAGCTCGGCCAGCATGTGGCGGGTGTCGTCGGACAGCCACTTGGCAACGTCGCCGTCGTTCTCGGGTGCAAAGGAAATCGAACCGCCGACCTGGAGGATGATCCCCGGGCAGGCTTCACGGATACCTGCCAGCAGTTCGTTGAATTTGGACAGGCGCTTGGAGCCCTTGCCGTCTTCTTCACGCACGTGGACGTGCAGCACGGTGGCGCCGGCGTTGTAGCAGTCCACGGCTTTCTGGATCTGCGCGTCCATGCTGACCGGGATGTCTTCCGGGAAGTCGGACGGCATCCACTCCGGGCCATAGGGGGCGGCGGTGATGACCAGCTTTTCCATGTTTTCGACAAACAGGGAACCATCGATGAAGTTCATGACTTACTCCTGGGATCGGCGATCTAGTGGTTGTTGTGCGGTTCGATGATCAGAAGGGCTTGTCGCCGATGATTCCGGCGCGTTCCATCTTGCGGACGCAGGGCGGGTAATCCATCGCGGCGTAGTGCTGGGTAGAGCGGTTGTCCCAGATGGCCATGCTGTTCTTCTTCCAGCGCCAGCGGACCTGGTATTCCGGGATGTAGGCCTGGCTGACCAGGTAGCGCATCAGGTCGCTGCCGCCCATGCTGTAGTCCTGGCCGTAGCGCACGCGCTCGGGCGTGTGGAAGTTGGTGAAGTGGGTAGTGAACGCATTGACGAAGAGGATCTTTTCGCCGGTTTCCGGGTGGGTGCGCACCACTGGGTGCTCGGGGTCCGGGTACATGGCCTTGATCGCCAGGCGCTTCTCGATAGGCATGGCCGCGCCGAAGCTCGCTTCGATGCTGTGGCGGGCGCGCAGGCCCTCGATGCGCTGCTTCACGTCTTCCGGCAGCTTCTTGTAGGCCAACGCCATGTTCGCCCACAGGGTGTCACCGCCTACCGACGGCCCTTCCACGCAGCGCAGCACGCAACCCATGGGAGGGGAGTCGCGCCAGGTGGCGTCGGTGTGCCAGGCATTCTCGTAGCGGTCGTTGGGCTGGCCCGGTTCCTTGTAGATGCGCACCAGGCCCGGATGCTCGGGGTCGCTGCCGGCCACCGGGTGGTCTTCCAGCTCGCCGAAGCGGCGGGCAAAAGCCACATGCTCGGCACGGCTGATGTCCTGGTCGCGCAGGAACAGCACCTTGTGCTGGAGCAGGAGTTGGCGGATTTCGGCGAAGAGGCCGTCATCGTAAGCCGCATCCGCGAGGTTCACGCCGATCAGCTCGGCCCCGATACTGCAAGTCAGTTGTTCTACGCGCATCTTGTTGTTCTCCTCTGGCGAAGTTTGTTCGGCCGGGCGAGCTGCTGGGGAGCGGGGCCCTCAGCTCAGGCCGCGAGGAGAAATCTAGGGATGGAGAGGGGGGAGGCGACCATTCATTTGGTGACAGGGTTTTCGCAGTTCATGTCAGGATCCCGGCCTCCGGTGCAGGATCTTGTGTGCCATTGATCTGGGTCAGTTTTTTGCAGGGGGACGCCTTCAAACGAGGGAGCACGTTGCAGGGTGAGGTGATTGCCTATGCTTTGAGCACCTGACGGACGAGCCGGAAAGGAAACTACGGCTACGGTGTTCATCGCCGACGCCACGCCGATAGTACGTGGCGCGCTGCGCGACCTGTTGGAGGAGATGGGGCACCAGGAGGTGTGGAAGGCTGCTGACGTACCCACGGTGCTGACACTGGCGCGCGAGTCGGCCGTGCTGCAGTTGATCGCCGAAGGGAAGACCAATCTGCGCATCGCTGAAGAGCTGCGGATCAGTTTCAAGACCGTCAGCACCTACAAGGCGCACCCACTGGAAAAGCTCGACGTTAGCTCGAATGTCGAACCGGCCGAAATCGCTCGCCGAAATGGTCTGGTGGTCGGGCCGGCATTTCGTGCAAAGCCGACTAGATTGATGAAGGGCCTCCTCCAGAAATACTCGCCCCGTGAATTTGCCGGTTCCTGACTTCAATGCTTCTTCCCCCCGGCAGTGGGCAGACGTTTGGCGAGGGCTTCCGCTCGGAGCCGGGCAAGTGCAGAAGTTCGACACACGGAATCCTAGACTCGACGGACCTTTCCGGATGCTCCAGAAAACTCTCGACAATGACGAATTTTCCAGCGATGCGCGGCTTATGCGGGGTCTGGCTCGCCTGCGCGGTACTGTGGTTCTGTCTGTGCTGCTGTGGTTACTCGTCGTGGCTATGGTCGCCTGGTTGCATGGCCGACGTCAGCTCGAAGATGAAGTCGCGGAGCTTGCCACTGATACGGCGCTATACCGCGACTCTGCAGTGCGCATCGCCAACCAGAATTTCCTCGAGCTGAGCAAGATTACGGCGTTGCTCACCGTGCGTGCCGACGTGCTCGCCCTTTCTGAAAAATACAGTGCATTTGGCCGAAGCTTTGCCGACCTCGCAGTAGCGCAGCGCATTGCGCAGCTCAAGGATGACGCGCAGGTTCAGTCGACCAGTGCGAGGCTGCAGGAAATCGTTGGCGACTTACGCTACGACCTGATCTTCGTCGAGGATCGCTTCGGAACCATCATCGCCAGCAGCGACGCCAATAAACCGGACACCGTGCTGGGGCTGAACTTCGCTGATCGCCCCTCATTCCAGGAGGCGATGAAGAACGAGGAAGGCTCGATGTTCGTCGTCGGGCGCACCTCCCGAGAGCTTGGCCTGAATTTCAGCTCGCGGATCGGCGAGTCCCAAAGCGAGGCAACCGGTGCCGTCGTGGCCCGGCTGCCCGTGGAGCGATTCGTCGAGCATCTGTCGCGCAAGGGCTACGAGTTCATCATCATCGACAGCTACGGCATGATCGTGGCTTCAGGAGATCCCGGTTTGTTGCTCAACCATGTCGGGCCTCTGTCCCCCAGGCGCCCCGATGATGAGCGACTGAAAACGTACTACCGGCAGGACCAGCTCAAGGCCATCGATCTGGCCCCCTATGAAGGCCGCTTGCATGACCTGCACTGGGCTCTCAACGGAAAGCCGATCCTGCTGAGCCTGGCGAGCCTTGGCAACAAGGGCTACCAGCTCGGGGTTTTCAGCAGTCTTCACGAAAAGGACGAAATCGACCGCGCCTATTTCGTCATTGGCTTGCTCGTCGGCTTCATGGGTATTCCCATCGGCATCGCGCTGTATTCCCTCTTTGCCGGGCAGATGCGTCGCGCTGCCTCCGGACGACGCCTGAAGGCCGTCAATGCGCAGTTGGAGCGCGCCAACGCAGAGAAGAATCGCTACCTGGGTATTGCCGCACATGATCTGCGCAATCCCCTCAGCTCCTTGCGCGGGCTAAGCCAGCTGATGCTGGAAATGGATTTGCCGGAGGAGCAGAGGCTCCAGTTCGTCAACGTCATCCACCGCACCAGCGACGAGCTGCTAAACCTCGTTAACGACCTGCTGGATGTCTCCCATATCGAAGCCGGGCGTATCGAGTTGTCGCTATCGCCTGTCGATCTTCCTGCGCTTATTCGCGAACGCCTTGAGCACCTGACGCTCCAGGCCTCCCGCAAGCAGATCCGTATCGACCTTATCACCGGCGACATGGCGGCGACGCCACTGGATAAACGCCGCTTCGGACAGGTAATCGACAACCTCGCCAGCAACGCCATCAAGTTCTCCCCACTGGGCTCGGTCGTCACCGTGCGTGCCGCGGACAACAGCGATGGGGTGGAATTTTCGGTCGAGGATGAGGGGCCCGGGATCGGCGAAGTCGATCGCGAACTGCTGTTCAAGAGCTTCCAGAAGCTGAGCGCCAAGCCGACCGCCGGGGAAAAGAGCACCGGACTGGGCCTTTCCATCGTCAAGAACATCGTCGAGGCCCATGGCGGGCGTATCGACGTTGAAAAGGCCCCGAGCGGGGGCGCGCGGTTCGTTGTATTGCTGCCGCGCTCCCTAACGACTGCCGAGGAGACCTGATGCGAAATGAAGAACGTCAAGACACTGATCGCTGACGACGAGGATCATATTCGCCTGTTCGTGAAGACCCTGCTCATGGGCATGGGGTGTGACGTCGTCGCCGAAGCGCGTAACGGGCAGGAGGCCATTGCGCTGTTCGAGCAGCACCATCCCGACCTCGTTCTGCTCGACATCAACATGCCGATCCTCGACGGTCGCGCGGCCCTGCGCGCCCTGCGTGCGCAGTCTGATGATGTGACCATCATCATGCTTTCCTCCCTGGCCGGCGCCGATGTCGTCGAAGACTGCCTCGATGCCGGGGCGGATTATCTGCTGCGCAAGGACTTGCCGCTGGAGGACCTGCGTCGCGAAATCGCGCAGATCTGGCAGTCCCGAGAAGAGGGCTAGCGCGGTGAAATACGACCTCAACCAGATGCTCGAAGACATTCGTCGGGACGAGCCCCCGGAGCCGTCGTCGCCCGACCGGAACATTCTGAGCCAGGACGAGATCCGCAAACTGGCTGCGTCGCGCAGGCGCCGAGGGCGAGCAGCCGCGGCCACGCTCGAGGCTGCGCCGGAGCAGGAAAAAAATGAGCGCGATTCCTAACCCCGGCTTTGTCCTGCAGATGCTGGAGCGTGGTCTGGTCGACCGGGACGAGATGCGGCGCCTCATGGGCGGCGAAGAAGATGCTCTGCCGCTGGTTCGGCATCTGCTCGCCGTCAATCGGCTGCCGTCACAGGAATGCATGATGGCCTGGGCCGAAGGGTTCGGACACACCTGGATCGACCTGGGCGCGACGCTGGTGGACCACGCCGTGATGTCGCTCTTGCCGCGCGAGCTCGCGGAAAGCCAGTGCGTCATGCCGATTTACCAGCTCGGAGGAAAGGTGACCGCCGTCATCGCCAATCCAGACGACAGAGCTCTTGTGGCGAAGGTTGCTGCGATCATCAAGACACCGCTCAGCCTCGTCGTGGCACTGCCGGAAGCAATTGCCGAAGCGGTGCAACTCAACTATCCCACCGAAGCAGATATTTCTAATCTCGAGTCGTCGGCACTGCAGACGGACACGGTGGGCAAGACCGAGGAGGACATCAATGCCGCCGCCAAGTCGGAAGAAATCATCCGCCTCACCGATGCACTCATAACCCTGGCGATCAAGGAGCGAGCAAGCGACATCCACATTACGCCGCGCGAGACCGATGCAGCCGTCCGCTTTCGCGTCGACGGCGTCTTGGCGACGCGTTTCGTGCTGGCACACGTGGTTCAGCAGCGCGTTGCGGCGCGCATCAAGGTGCTGGCCAAGATGAACATCGCCGAGCGGCGGTTGCCACAGGATGGACGCCTCGCCATCGACCTGCCGACACGGCGGGTGGAATTCCGGGTGTCATCCGTTCCCAGTCTGTTCGGTGAGAACCTGGTGCTTCGCATCATCGCGACCTCGGCCGGGCGCGATATCCCGAAGTTGAGAGACCTCGATCTCAGCGCGGACAACCTGCGTGCCCTGGAGACCATGCTGACTCGGCGCGCCGGACTGATCCTGGTAGTGGGACCTACCGGCGCTGGCAAGACCACAACACTGTTCTCGGCCCTCAACAGCCTGGATGCCACTCAGCAGAACATCCTCACCGTCGAGGAGCCAGTCGAGTACGTCTTGCCTGGCGCGACCCAGGTTGCGGTCAATCGGGGCGTCGGCCTCGGTTTCGTCGAGGTCCTGCGTGCCTTCGTGCGGCAGGACCCGGACATCATCATGATCGGGGAAATACGTGATCGCGAGACGCTGACGATTGGTTTCGAAGCGGCGCTGACCGGGCACTTGGTGCTGGCATCGATTCACGGAAACAACGCGGTGCAGTCGCTGATCCGACTGCGCCAGCTCGGCGCGCAGGACGAGTGGCTGGCCAGTGCGCTATTGGGCGTCGTCGCGCAACGGATTGTCCGCCGCATCTGTCGCGCGTGCCGAACCCCCTATACCCCTTCGTATGAAGAGCTCGCCCGGTATTTCGACTTCGAGGGAAACCCGTCTGTCAGCTTCTACCGTGGTGTCGGATGCGAGAAATGTCGGCATACCGGGTACAGAGGTCGGATTGCGATTCATGAAGTGGCGGAACTCCTGCCCGAGGTACAGGATCTTGTGATTTCCGGGGCAAAACCCTCGGAGATTTTCGCAGCGGCTTCGCGATTGGGGCTGCGCCCGCTGCGCTACGACGGACTCAAGAAAGTCCTGCGCGGCATGACAACCATCGACGAACTGGACAGGGAAATCCCGCCCTGACCGGAGGTCGCTACCGTTACACCCGGTTGGGGCGAAGGACCGGAGGGATTGAAACGGGTCTGCCTACGACGAGACCTTGTGCGGCGGGATGTTCAAACAACGCGTCTCATACGATACAGGCACAGCGAGAGAGTCGACCATGAAAGCCACCAACCTGATCGTGGCCCTGTTGATACTGTTACAGGGCTGCACCATGACGCCGACACGCCTGCCGGCGGTACCGAACGACCTGACGGCGAGAGCGGAAATTCCCGGCATGCCTGGGGTGCGTTATGTCGGGGGTGGTGATATGACAGAGTTCACACGAATCGGCATTCAAGCGCTGCAGCGGGAGCAGGCTTACCTTGCAAAGCAAGGGCACAAAGGCCCCCTGCCGCCAGCGGTATATCTGGCCATTTCGGGCGGCGGTGACAATGGGGCGTTCGCCGTTGGCGTGTTAAATGGCTGGACGGCTACAGGTACGCGCCCGGAATTCAAACTCGTTACCGGCATCAGCACGGGCGCACTGATCGCGCCTTTCGCATTTCTGGGGCCGAAGTACGACGCAACGCTGAAAAAGTTCTATACCACGCTGTCACCGAAAGACGTCCTCGAGCCGCGCAGTTTTCTCGAGGGCGTTTTGGGTGATGCAATGTCAGACAACGCACCGCTGTTGAAGCTGACACGCGAATCGTTGAATGAACAGATACTCAAGGAAATCGCCGCCGAGTACGCCAAGGGCCGCTTTCTGTTAGTCGCCACTGCAGACCTCGATGCGCGACGCCCCATAATCTGGGACATGGGGAAAATCGCGACCTATGGCGGTCCTGCGGCATTGGATCTGTTCGTGAGAGTCATGATTGCATCCGCCTCTATTCCAGGAGGATTTCCGCCCATGATGATCGACGTGGAAGTCGATGGTAAGGCGTATCAGGAAATGCACGTGGACGGCGGCATCATGGCGCAGGTATTCGCTTATCCGGCGTCGGTTCGCGTCGATGAGGAAGCAAAAGCAATTGGAGTGACCCGCGAGCGCAAGCTATACGTGATACGCAATTCACGACTCGATCCGGACTGGGCGGACGTCGAGCGCAAGACCGTGAGCATCGCCGGTCGCGCGGTCACCTCGTTGATCCACAGCCAGGGTATCGGCGACCTTTACCGGATTTATTCCACCGCCCAGCGTGATGGTGTGGATTTCAACCTCGGGTTCATACCCTCGAGCTTCAACGCTCCACACAAGGAAGAGTTCGATAACGAATACATGCGCAGTCTCTACACCACCGGTTACGACATGGCGGTGCAGGGCTTCCCTTGGCTCAAAACACCTCCCGGATTCACCGCTCCCGGTGTAACAGCAGCAGGGAAGTAGTGAGCGTGCATTGTGCCCAACGGCTGGTTTCTACGCTGCACTGGCGGCTAGAACCTGCGGAGAAGCGCCTGTACGGTTGCACCCACAAGGTAATGGAAGGCCACCATGGCTTGTTGCGTCCGGTTGGTCCTACGTTCAAGGCATTTGGCGCAAGTGAATTGTTCACTGTAGCGAACCTTGAACAGTCGCTACCGGCAGAATCTCTGCCGGTAGCGACCGGCAGCGATCGTCCCATGGCGGCCAGCCAGAAGTAGCTGAGCAAATCAGGGAGAGATCGCTGTCTCCTTTCTGTCGGTAGCCTTATGTCGCGCGCAAACGGGTTCGATCCACGTGATTGATCGTGCGCCAGATCTGTTTGGGCGTTGCCAGGGCGGCCGCCGTGGTCCAGCGATGATCCGCGTCGCTTCCGATGCGCAGCAAACCCGTGTGACTGGCCTTGTTGGCGTCGACCAGCGGGTCGGGGTCGTAGAAGCCGAGGGCGTAGCGCAATTGCTCGACGTCGTCAGGCCGGCCTGTCAGGAACTGCCAGCCAGGTCCGATGCCATGCTGTTCGACGTATGCCTTGAGGACCTGCGGGCTATCCAGCAAGGGTTGCAGGCTGATCGAGTACATGAAAACGTCGCGCCCCGCACGGTCTCCCAGGAGCTTCTGTACCTGTTTGAGGTTCGCCGTGGCGGTCGGGCAGATTCCGGTACAGCTTGCATACATCATGTTGATGGCCACGACCTTGCCACGCACCAGGTCGTCATAGAACCTGACCGCTTTGCCCTCGTGCGTGTACAACGGCGTATTGGGAATGCGTTGCTCGCCGGTCGTGCCGGCCTCAGTGGGGCGCAGGTTCAGGACACTGTGCAAGGCGTATAGCCCTAATGCGACGGTACCCATGCCGAGCATCAAATCTCTGCGTGTGTTCATCTGATATCCACCGCTGCTGATCAAGTCGTTTCATCGACGACATTCAAGCGCACCATCATCTCGTGGTCCTCGTGGATCACGTTGTGGCAGTGCATCACGTACTTGCCGGTGAAGTCCCGAAAGCGCACCAGCAAACGGATGGTCATGCTTCCCGTGAGCACGAAAACGTCTTTGCGCCCTTGCTCGTGAGGCGGCACGGGCACCTCGACACCCTCCACGCTCTTGCTGAGGATGCGGCCTTCTTCCAGATGGATGTGAACGGGATGGTCCCAGCCACCCTTGCCCGACAGTTCCCAGACTTCGGCGGCACCTAGAGGAATCCTGTTGCCATTGTCGTCCTCGGCGTCGAACAGTTTGCCGTTGATCGCCCACATGCCGTTCTGGCGATCGAACTCCCAGCGCCGTTCTCGTAGCCGGTCGAGCTCGTCCGGGGTCGGCAACTCCCGTAACGGACGCAGCTGGTCGGGTACCTGGCTGAGGTCCTGTTGCGCCGGGTTGCGATCGACAATGATCTTCAGCACCCGAGTGCCGGGACTGCGTACCGCGCTGGGCTTGCGGGTACTGTCTTGCTGCAGGCGATTCACCAGATAGAGCTCGGTGCCGATCGGGTACTGGGAAAAGTCCACCACTATGTCGGCGCGCTCGGCCACCGCGAGGCGCACCTTGGTCTCTCCGCGTAACGGCTCCGGCAGCAAGTTGCCGTCGCTGGACAGGTAGTCGAAGCGTTGTTCCTTGCCAGAGGCATCTACCAGGTAGAACTCGTAGAAGCGGCTGGGCCCGGTGTTGAGCAGGCGCAGACGATACTTGCGGGCATCCACCGGCAACACCGGTTCGATCTTGCCGTTGACCGTGACCTTGTCGCCTAGCACGCCTTCCGGGCCGAGCTCATTCCAGAACAGCAGGCCGTTGGCGTCGAAGCGCTTGTCGCCAAAGGCCAACGGATAGTCATAGTCGCCGCTGGGCAGACGTAGGGCATTGGGGTTTGAATCGCGCTCGTCGCCCGAGTCGAACTCATCGAATATCAGGTAAAAGCCCGCCAGCCCCAGGTAGGTGTTCGGTGCGGTGAAATCCTTGGTGTGGTCGTGGAACCACAGCGTGCCCAGTCCCTCGCGATAGTCACCGATCGGCTGGCCATTGGCGGAGTAACCGGTGAACGGGCCGGGATTTTCCAGGTTTTCCAGGTACCCCGCGTAGAGGTTGTGATAGAGGTGATCCTTGAATTCCCCTGGTGTGATCTGCGAGGCATCCCGCAAATCTGCGGCGCTATAGAAGTCGGACGGGAAGCCGTCGCACCCGGAGGATGCGTGCAGATTGTGCAGGTGGGTGGACATTTCCGGGCTGCCAACCCGCGGACGGACGAAGCCCTGCGCAACCAGTCGGTCCGTGGACTCGGTCAGTTGGCAGTGGAAGCGGCAAATGATCGGTCGGCCGTAGCGCGCGATGATCGTGAGAGGGAACGTCGGCTTCGGCGTGGCTGTCTGATTGGTGCCCTGGTACGTCCAGATCATCTGCCTGGCTTGGGGGTAGTCGGGATGAAATTGCCAGGGAACCGCCTGGGCGTTTATTTCATAGAGGTCCGCTCCGCCCAGGCGCTCCAGTACCTCGAAATGCTGGTGGGCCGGGCGCCCGGCTTCTCCATCGTCCACCTTGGCTTCCAGCTCGGAGAGTGGAAACAGGGCGTCCACCTTGTTCAGCGGGACAATCTTCCGTGGCAGTACTTCCAGCCACGGTCTGGTGGGTGGACTGCTGGCGACGTCTTGACCACCTGGACCTGAGGACGACGTTTGCGAGCCGCTGCCAGAACCTTTTGCGGCTGAGCTGTCACGGCCACTCAGCAACAGCGGCGCGACCATTGCGCTGGTGGACCACTTGAGGAAGGTGCGGCGTGCTCCGTCCACGGGTGAAGCTTGAGAGGGTGTAGGCTTCCAGCCCCTCGCTGGAATGAGCCTTTTCCCGCCCGCGGCGGGCACTCTGCTTTCCCATGTAAGCATGTCGGCTGCTCTCCTTGTTGCGTGGTTGGTACGAGCCCCTCGCGAGAGCTGGTATGAACGCTAACCAGGTGAGTGCCACCGCCTGAGCGCACCTGAGCGGACCTTGTCGCTTCAGTGGTCAAGGAAGGTCGGTTACGACTGCGATGACCCCGCCAGGAGGTGGCGCTGCTGGTCAAACGAAAGGTGGGCCATGGAGGAGGGGAAAGGCGAGCATATTCGAGGGAAAAACGAGTTCCGCGCGGCGGGGCGATGCGCTGTTCACAATAAGACTCCCAACGATTGATGAGCCCCTGAAGCGCTTTGCTCGCCTGTTTTTACTCACAACAACAGGACTTCATCCTTTTTAATTGTCGATCAGAAGTTTAGCTGCTCATGAAATCAATGCGATATCTTATCGCTATTATCAGTGTGCCATCAGCGCCATCGGTACTATTCAGAGCACCGCGCTTAACGTAGGAATTTCCGGAATAAAAACGAAAAGTCAGAGCGACACCAAATCTCCACCGAAAAGGTATATCTAACAGAAATCAGACGCAGAAATATCTGCGTTAATGAGGGATGTATTATTCCATTCCGTATTTCTGCTTCCGACCAACTACGGTTGCTCGCATCCGGTCACTTTCGACCCATGGCTACCTCTGGGAAACGGCCGCAATCGGCGAAACCTGGACGTTTAGAGCAGAGAAAATAACTCTGTCCGGAACATCACCAGAGCCTGAATGGCCAGCTTGCGGCTGCTCCGGCGTTGCAATGCAGCGTGGCCGACGATCAAGAGATCGTCAGCAGGTTCCTAGTGCTTTACGCAGACAAACAAAGCATTCCCGGACGTACCGCCCCAGGGAGTTATCCGTTCGTAGTCATGCTCGAAGACGTGCACTTCGAAGTGCGGCTGCAACAGCTGCTGCAACTCGGTGAAGCTCAGGGCAACCATGGCGTGTTCGTCCTGCCAGGCCTGGGTCACCCCCTCCGTGGTCTTTTCGATGCTCAGGCGCAGTGCCTGTCGCTCGCCTTCACCGCTGTAATACCAGCCGGAACCGAAGGTGAAGTGACTGCCTTCGTGCTCCACGGTGTGACGCACGAATGAGCGGTTGTCGATCTGCTGCTTGTCCACCGTGTTGAAGCAGAACACGCCGTTATCCTCAAGCGCGCTGTGCACGCTATCCAGGCACGCCCGCAGCTGTTCGAGCCCGGCGTTGTAGTGGATCGAGTAGAGGAAACAGGTGATCAGGTCCAGCGGCTCGCCCACTCGGAAGCTCGCCATGTCCTGCCGACTGAACTGTGCCTCGGGGCAGCGCAACTGGGCGAGATCCAGCATCGGTTGATTGATGTCCAGACCGGCACTGCGATAGCCGAAGTCGAGGAAATGGCGCACGTGTGGTCCGGTGCCACAGGCGAGATCCAGGTGCCTGCGCCCCTGATTGCCGAACAGCTGGTGAAGCCGGCGCACGCAGTTGCTCTGGGCCTGGTAGTCGATGTCGGCGCACATCAGGTCGTAGTAGGTGGACAGGTCGGTGTACAGCGCATTGGAGGACATAAGCAGCCAGGGGGCGGAAGTTTCGGCGCAGCATAGTACCTCAGCCCCGAGCGCTTCCCGCCGAAAACAGACTTCCCGCCCCAGCCACTGCGAGCTGCTTCCCTGTTGCTTAGCGCTGTGTCGTCATAGGCCTATCGGTCAGGGCTTGACTCGGCACGTCAGGCCAGGCGCTTCTGGAAGAAGAAGCGCTTGTGCTCCGGGGGGAAGTCATCCAGGTGGCCGAACTCGGTGAAACCGTGCTTCTGGTAGAACGCGGGGGCCTGGAAGTCGAAAGTATTCAGCCAGATTCCGACGCAGCCTTTTTTCCGTGCAATGTCTTCAGCCATGTTCATCAGGCGTGAGCCTGTGCCTTGTCCCCTCGCTTGCTCAGGTATGGCGAGCAGATCGATGAACAGCCAGCGATAAAATATCTCGCCGTAAAGGCCGCCAATGATTTCGTTGGTGTGTTCATCACGGACCAGCAGGGCGATAGTTTCTGGCTTTGGGTCACCCGCTTTGGAACGGTTATGCGCCCGCAAGGGCCGGAGGATGGCCGAGAGCTCATCTTCTCCTGGGTTCTCTGTCATTTCGATCCGAGTACTCATTCGCTATTCCCTTAGATTTCTACGCTGATATGAACTTGTGGGGCCTTCGGTCCGCCCCGGTGGCAAGCAGTTCAATGCACCTGCACGATCTGAATCAGATTCCCGCACGTATCGTCGAACACCGCGAGTGTGACTGAACCCATGGCCGTCGGGGGTTGGGTAAAGCGGACGCCAGCGGCTGATAGCCGGGCGTATTCGGCGTGCACGTCGTCGACGCCGAAGAAGGTGTAGGGGATGCCGTCCTGCTTGATCGCTGATTTGAAGGGCTTCGCGGCTGGGTGGATGTCGGGCTCCAGCACCAGTTCGACGCCGTTGGGATCGCCCGGCGAAGTCAGGGTGAGCCACCGATGTGGGCCCATGGGAATGTCGTGCTTCAGCTCGAAACCGAGCACGTCCCGGTAGAAGGCGAGGGCCTTGTCCTGGTCGTCGACGAGCAGGCTGGTGACAACGATCTTCATCGATCTTTCCTCCCTTTGGATGCGGAGCATCCTGCTGATCCGAGCGCTGTGATGGCGCTTCATTGGTGAAGACTCGTGATAGTAGCTGCTCACCCTGGCCGATCCAGAGCCGCGATCAGCAATTGACCGCGGTGAACCAGATCTGTGCCGGGGTGGCCTGCGTCCGGCTCTCGTGGGGCTGGCCGGCCCGCGCGGCATTCATGTAGCTTGCGCGAGGCTGGCTCCCGGTGGGGCCCCGCAGCTTGAGCAAGCGTCACCATGCGCACAAAACAGGAGTTCATCATGTCTAGACTGCCCGCACCGATGGATCGCTTGCCATTTCCGGTGATTGGCTCCCCGCTGTTCATCATCAGCAACCCCAGGATGCTGATCGAACAGTGCAAGGCTGGAATCGTCGGCTCCATGCCGGCGCTCAATGCTCGTCCGGCCTCATTGCTGAATGACTGGCTAGCCGAGATCACCGAGACCCTGGATGCTTACAACCGGGAAAATCCCGACAGCCCTGCGGCACCGTTCGCCATCAACCAGATAGTGCACAAGAGCAATGATCGTCTGGAGCACGACATGGAGCTCTGCGTGAAATACCGGGTGCCCATCATCATCACCTCGCTTGGCGCCCGGGAAGACATCTACGCGGCCGCGCATTCCTACGGCGGTGTGGTGCTGCATGACGTGATCAACAACACCTTTGCTCGCAAGGCCATCGAGAAAGGAGCGGATGGTTTGATCGCGGTCGCCGCGGGCGCAGGCGGCCACGCAGGCGAGAAGAGCCCATTCGCGCTGATCCAGGAGATCCGCCAGTGGTTCGATGGCCCGCTGGCGTTGTCCGGCTCCATTGCCACCGGAGGTGCGGTTCTTGCCGCACAGGCCATGGGCGCCGACTTCGCTTACATCGGCTCGGCCTTCATTGCCACCGAAGAAGCCAATGCCGTCGATTCCTACAAGGAAGCCATCGTCGGGTGCTCATCCGACGATATCGTTTACAGCAACCTCTTCACTGGTGTGCATGGCAACTACCTGAAACCTTCGATCATCGCGGCGGGCCTGGACCCC
This sequence comes from Pseudomonas sp. BN411, assembly GCF_029871235.1. Lineage (GTDB taxonomy): Bacteria > Pseudomonadota > Gammaproteobacteria > Pseudomonadales > Pseudomonadaceae > Metapseudomonas. Next base: position 161,503 of record NZ_SSOM01000080.1, on the reverse strand, counting down.
AACGATCTTGCGCAGAGCGATCCCAGCCAGATGAACTTTGGCGGCGACGCCAAGAAAGCCTGGAAGGACATCTGGGGCTGTGGCCAGGGTATCGCCCCGGTCACCAAGGTTCAGGGAGTGGCCCAGTACGTCTCGCAGTTGAAACGCGAATACGCGGAGGCAAAGGCCAGGCTGACGGGTGCATAACCAGGAACGCCTTGTGCTTGGCGCTGCTAGAGGAGGCCGTGTTTGGTCCCTCTGGCAAGCCATTACTACCCGGGCGGAAAGGGTGCTGAACGAGGCTTCTTTCGAATGACTGCTTGTGGCTGCCGATTGCTGCCCCTCGCCAACGGCGGTGGGCATGGCTGGACTGGATGTCTGTGAAACAACGCGTTTCCCTATGACCGAAACGCTTCGCCTGGCCTATGTCGCCCCCGCGGACAATCTCAGCGATCAAAGCGGAAGGTCGCGCCGTAAGCACTGTCCGGCAGGCGGTCGGAGCTGTCCTCTCGCAGTCGCGAACGGAACGACCCTTGCGGCGCCTCGGTGCGATACAGACCACGCTTGATCAGCTCCGGAACCACCAGTTCGGCAAAATCCTCCAGAGTGCCGGGACTCACCAGCGGGTTGAGCATGTAGCCGTCGGTACCGGAAATTCGCGCGTGCTCTTCGATGCGGTCGGCGACCTGCGCCGGCGTGCCTACCAGGATCAGGTCGCTGCCTCGGGTTACCCGGGCGAAGCGCTGGCGCACCTCGCCAGCGGTCAACGGCTTGCCGCTACCGTCCGGGCGCATCACGTAAGACGTCAGGCCCTCAGTCTGGGTGGTCAGAGGCTCGTTGTCGGCGTAGCGATCGATGTCGATGCCGGTATCGCCGGCATAACTCACCAGTTGGGCATTCAGGTGGTAGTTGCTCTGCAGCTCATCGTATTTGCGCTGCGCGTCGATGGCGGTGGGCGCGGTGACGATCCGCAACACGGTCAGGGACTTTACGTCGTTGCGGGCCCGGCCACGGGCTTCGGCCAGATTGCGGATATCGGTGAGGCCCGCGCGGATTTCCTCGGGGTTCGATTTGGCGACGAACACCAGCTCCGCATGCTTGGCGGCGAACTGCCGCCCACGCTCGGACCAGCCGGCCTGGATCAGCACCGGTGAGCGCTGCGGCGAGGGCGCGCAGACATGGGGACCAGCCACGCGATAGTGAGCGCCTTCGTGGTCGATGCGGCGGACCCGGTCGCCTCGGGCGTATCGCAGTCCGGACTTGTCGGCCACCACCGCGTCGTCCGCCCAACTGCCTTCCCAGAGCTTGTAGACCACGTCGAGGAACTCCTCGGCGCGCTCGTAGCGGTCGCCGTGACGGATCATCTGGTCCAAGCCGAAGTTGTGGGCGGCGCTGGACAGGTAGGAGGTGACGATATTCCAGCCGATGCGCCCACCGGTCAGGTGGTCCAGGGTGCTGAAGCGTCGCGCATGGCTGAAGGGGTGTTCGTAGGTGGTGCTAACGGTCACGCCAAAGGCCAGGTGGCGAGTTTGCGCGGCCAGGGCCGGGATGTGCAGCAAGGGGTCGTTGGCCGGGGCCTCCACGGCCCACTTCAGCGCAGCGTCGGCGGAGCCGCCGTAGACGTCGTAAAGCCCCAGCACATCGGCGAAGAAGAACAGGTCGAGGTTAGCCTGCTCGGCGATGCGCGCCTGGTTCGACCAGAAGTCCAGGGTGTTGATGTGCAGGCGCTCGTCGGCCGGGTGGGTCCAGAGGCTGGGCGCCCCGCCGCAGCCGACGCTGGCCTGTTCGTAGAGGGAAAAGAGAAGGGGCTTGGGATCGGACATGGTCATTCCTTGAGGTATTCGGATCGGGCCCGATGGCGGGCTCTCGGGAAAGATCAGCGGCGTTCGGCGTAGGCCTTGCCGTAGTGGCGTTCCAGACGGGCCTGGATCAGTTCCAGGGCAATGGATAGCAACCAGTAGATGACCGCGGCAGCGGTGAGCATCTCGATATAGCGGTACGAGGAGCGGCCGTAGGACTGGGCGAGAAACATCACTTCCCAGACCCCCATCACCGAAACCAGGGACGAGTCCTTGAGCATGGAAATGAACTGGTTGGTGGTGGGCGGGATGATGGTGCGCATGGCCTGGGGCAGGACGATGCGCCAGAAGGTAAGGGCAGCACTCATGCCCAGCGCGGCGGCGGCCTCGCGCTGGCCCGGCGCCACACCGATGATGCCGGCGCGGAAGATCTCGCTGAGGTAGGCGCCATAGTTCAGCGACAGGGCGAGGATGCCCGCCGTGATGGCGCCCGGCACCACGCCCAGCTGCGGCAGACCGAGGTAGATCAGCAGGATCTGGATCAACAGCGGTGTGCCTCGGAAGAACGAGGCGTAGAAGGTGGAGATACCGAAGGCCACGGCGCTGCTGGAAAGTCGCGCCAGCGCGGCGACGAAGCCCAGGACCAAGGAGCAGGCGATGGAGCAAAGGCTGAGGAACAGCGTCAGTGCCGCGCCCTGGAGAAAACCGTTAGGCGCGAGTGTCAGGCCGGTCAGGTTGCGCCACTTGTCGATGATCACCGAGAACTTCAAGTCGAAGCCCAGGAAGAACGCCACGCATAGCGTGAGCATCACCGCCCAGGTCAGGTACAGCCGAGTACGGAAACCGAACAGCCGCTCGATCAGGCTGGGGCCCGCCACGATACGTGGCGGGAGTTGGGGCTCGAAGGCAGTCATTGAGTGATATCTGCGCCGATCCATTTGTTGGATATCCGCGCCAGGGTGCCGTCCTGACGGAGCTCGCCGATCACCTGGGTGACTTTGGCATCCCACTCCGGATCACCTTTCTCCGTGGCCACCACGTTGGGCTCGCCGTAGAGGGTGTCGCCGGCGATCTTGAAGCGCGGGTCCTGGGTGATGCGCTCGCGCGCGGTCACCAGGTTGGTGACCATCGCGTCCAGGCGTACACCGGTACCGAGCGCCAGGTCCTGGAAGGCCACGGTTTCGTTGTCGTAGGGGGCGATTTCCACCTGATCGAAGGGGTAGCTCAGTGGCTTGTCCTCAGCGCCTTCGATGACCAGGTCCTTGCGCAGGTAGCTCTCGTAGGTGGAAGCACTGATCACGCCGACCTTTTTGCCGGACAGGTCTTTGCCCGAGTCGATACGGGTGTCCTTGGCGTTGACCACGACTACGGCAGGCGACTCGTAGTACTTCACCGGGAAATTGAACACTTGGGCACGGGCCTGGCTCGGGGTCATGGAGCAAATGCAGACGTCGTAGCGGCCGCTCCAGTGGCCGGCGGCAATCACGTCCCAGGATGGGGTTTCCAATTTCAGTTTCACACCAAGGCGATCTGCTACCGCCTTGGCCACATCCACGTCGAACCCGTCCAGTTGGTTCTGCTCGTTGAGGAAAGAGAAGGGCGGATAGTTCTCCATCAGCACCCCCACCAGTTCACCCTTGCTCTGGATGCGATCAAGCGTCTGGCCGGCGTGGCTGATGGAGCTGGCAGTGAGAAGGGCAAAACCTAGTGGCAGCAAGGAACGGATTTTCAAGGGAACTCCTGTATGGGCGAGGCTGATTGAGTGTCTGTTCAATTAAAAGGTAATAAAAAAATACTTAATAATAATTTAGGGGAATATTTGACTGCCCGCCGGCTATATCGCCCGTGCCGTGAGGCTTGGCTGGAGGTGTGTCTGAAGGGGAGGGGCGTTGCCGGTCAGGACTTCGGGGCCGTGGTAGTCCTGTTGAGTTGCTGGGGCAGCAGCAAGACGCGCACGCCTTGTTTGCAGGCAGTTCTTGTCAGCCAGGGAAGTTCCCGGTGACAGAACCGCCTGCACGCGGCTCGCACTATCAGCTCGCCTGCTTGGCGCCGCCGCCGATCTGCCAGACGTAGGGTGGTTCGCTGCGGTTGATCTCCCAGTCGCCGATGATCCGCTCCTTGTAGATCAGCGGATTGTGTGAGGCGGCGGTGCGGGCGTTGCGCCAGTGGCGGTCGAGCAGCTTGCCGGTGCTAGTGGCCGAGGCGCTGAGCGCATTGAACAGGTCGCTGGTCAGGCGCAGCACCAGCTCGGCGATCACCACTTGGCCCTGGGCTGACTCCAGTTCGGCGGCGACGTTGGCCTGGCGCTCGTCCTCGGCATCGCCGCCAAAGCGTGCCTCGTAGGCCCACTGAGCAGCCTCTGCCGCGCGCACGGCGGTGGCCTCGGCGGCGTAGGCCTGGGCGGAAGCCTTGCCGACCACCTGCTGCACCTGTGGGTCGCGGTCAACCGAGCTGGCGTTGCCATGGCTGAATACCCGAGTGCGCAGGCGTACCTGCTCGGCCACGTCGCGCACCGCAGAGCGGCCGGTGCCGGCCAGCACGGCCAGCAGCACCAACTGGTAGAACGCGGTTTGGTACTTGAAGCGGCTGGCGAAGGGGATGATGTTCTCCGCGGCCACTTCGGCATCGACGAAGCGCGAGGTACCGCTGCCGGTGGTGCGCTGGCCGAAGCCGTCCCAGTCGTCGCTCTGCTGCACGCCCGGCTGGTTGGTGCGTAACGCGGCGATCACGTCTTCGCCGGTGTCGTCGAGCTGGGCGTAGAGGTCGATCCAGTCGGCGAAGATGCTGCCAGTGCTGTAGTACTTGGTGCCGTTGACCAGCCAGCGTTCACCCTGACGCGAGACTCGGGTGATGACCTCGCCGATCTTCACGTTGCCGACCTCGGTCCAGGCGTTGCCGACCAACTCGCCGGCGACGAAACGCTTGAACCAGGTTTCCTGATTGGCCTCGGCGTGGGCGTTGAGGCGGTCCTCGACGAAGGCGAAGTGGCCACGCAGGGCCTGCGGAATGTTGGAGTCGGCCTCGGCCAGCTCGATCAGCAGTTGGATCAATTGCGGCAGCGAGGCGCCGGCGCCGCCGTGCTCGCGCGGCACGCGCACGGCACCGAAACCGGCCTCCTTGAGCCAACGGATGGGTTCGTGGGGCAGGGTGCGGGTGCGCTCGCGGTCCAGTGCACCCTCGGCGATGCGAACGAAGATTGGACGAAACCTGGCGGCTAGCGCCTCGTAGTCGACGCCGGTGGAAAGCTGTGGAAGGTGCTGCTGGGCGGTCATCGCGGGTCTCCTGGTAGGCGGCTGACCCTATGGCCGGGGCAATCTTCGTGCCTTTCAGTGAAAGTCTATATATATCAATGGCTTGACTTCATATGGCCGTGCCGGGCCGCTGTGGCCGGCGGGGCAGGTTGCTGGGCGGCTGTTGCCCTGCAGACAGCTGCCTCGACGATTTCTCCCGGTGGCTGGGGCGCGAAGCTGTTGGCTCAGCAACAGTGGTTCAACAGGTTGTTAGTCACTGAGCACCCGGTCCTCTCTGTCTTCCTCTTGTATAGCTATGATTTAAAAGGAGTTTTTTCTTTGGCACGGTTGCTGCTCTGACCTCTGCAAAGCAATGCAGCGCCATGGGCGAGAGGTTGGAGATGAGTCAAGCAATCAAGGTGGTCGTGGTGTCGGGCAGTCTGCGCGATCCGTCGCGTACCCATGCCCTGTTGCAGGTGCTGGTAGAGCGCCTGCAAGCGCGCCTGGTGATCGACCTGCACTGGGTACGCATTGCCCAATTGGGCAGCGTTCTGGCCGGTTCGCTGGAGCGCGACAGTGCCTCCTCGGCGTTGCTGCCGCACCTGCGTGCCGTGGAAAACGCTGACCTGATCATCGCCGGCAGCCCCGTCTATCGCGCGTCCTACACCGGCCTGTTCAAGCACTTCTTCGACCTGGTGGATTACCAGGCCCTCAAAGGTGTCCCGGTGCTGCTGGCCGCCACCGGTGGCGGCGAGCGCCACGCGCTGGTGATCGATCATCAGCTACGTCCGCTGTTCGCGTTCTTTCAGGCGCACACCCTGCCTTACGGTCTGTACGCCACCCTCGACGCCTTCTCCGACTACCGCCTCGAAGACGCGGCGCAGTTCGAGCGCATCGAGCGGGCGCTTGACCCGGTCGAGGCCTTCTTTCGTAGCCCGGCCGTTCGCGCGGCCTGAATTCCAAGGACCACAGGAGTCATAGATATGAGCCAACAACCGATCAAATTTGCCTACTGGGTGCCCAATGTCAGCGGCGGTCTGGTGGTCAGCAACATCGAACAGCGCACCAGCTGGGACATTGACTACAACCGCAAGCTGGCGCAGATCGCCGAGCGTTCCGGCTTCGACTACGCGCTGTCGCAGATACGCTTCACTGCCGGTTACGGCGCCGAGTTCCAGCACGAGTCGGTGGCCATCAGTCATGCGCTGCTGGCCGCCACCGAGAAGCTCAAGGTGATCGCCGCCATCCTGCCCGGTCCGTGGAATCCGGCGCTGGCCGCCAAGCAGCTGGCCACCATCGACCAGCTCACCAATGGCCGCGTCGCCATAAACGTGGTGTCCGGCTGGTTCAAGGGCGAGTTCCACGCCATTGGCGAGCCCTGGCTGGAGCACGACGAGCGCTACCGCCGTTCCGAGGAATTCATCCGCGCGCTGAAGGGCATCTGGACCCAGGACAACTTCAGCTTCAACGGCGACTTCTACCGCTTCCGCGATTACACCCTGAAACCCAAGCCGCTGCAGCAGCCGCACCCGGAGATCTTCCAGGGTGGCAGCTCGCGCGCGGCGCGCGACATGGCCTCGCGGGTGTCCGACTGGTACTTCACCAACGGCAACACGGTGGAGGGCATCAAGGCCCAGGTCGACGACATCCGTGCCAAGGCCGCGGCCAACGGCCACTCGGTGAAGATCGGGGTGAACGCTTTCATCATCGCCCGCGACAGCGAAGAGGAAGCCCGCGCCGTGCTGCAGGAAATCATCGACAAGGCCAATCCGGAGGCGGTCAACGCCTTCGGGGCCGAGGTGAAGAACGCCGGCGCGGCCAGCCCCGAGCGCGAGGGCAACTGGGCCAAGTCCAGCTTCGAGGACCTGGTGCAGTACAACGACGGCTTCAAGACCAACCTGATCGGCACCCCGCGGCAGATCGCCGAGCGCATCGTCGCGCTCAAGGCGGTGGGCGTGGATCTGATCCTCTCCGGCTTCCTGCACTTCCAGGAGGAGGTCGAGTACTTCGGTCAGCACGTGCTGCCGCTGGTGCGCGAGCTGGAGACGGAGAAGCGCGCCGAGAAGGCGGTGGCCTGAGACGATGGCGATGAGCGACGCGACCCCGACCACGTTACCGGCCTGGCTGGCCCATCAGGCCCGCCGTCGGCCGACCGCCATCGCCCTGCGCCATAAGCGCCTGGGCGTCTGGCAGGCGCGCAATTGGGCCCAGGTGCAGGCGGAGGTGCTGGCCGTGGCCGGCGCCCTGCGTGCCGGTGGTTTCGGCCCCTGCGCGCAGCTGGTGATCCTCAGCCGGCCGCGCCCGGAGGCGCTGTACGCAGCCCTGGCGGCGCAGTGGCTGGGTGGGGTGGCGGCGTTGTTCGATCCGCTGGAGGCGGCGGGCAAGCAAGCCACCGTGCTGTGTGAGACGGAGGCGGGCTTCGTTTTTGCCGAGGGTCTGGAGGAGATCCTGCGCCTGCGCGAAGTCGGCCTGGTGCCGGGATGGCTGGCCTACGCCGACGGTCGTGGCCTGGCCGATCCCGTGGTGCGAGGCGAGGCGCTGGACTATGACCGGCTGCTGACCTCCGAGGCCGAATACGGCGCGCCGCCGGTTCGCGCCGAGGACGCGGCGTTCGTCTTCCACCGTCTCGGTGCGGCAAAGGTGGAGCGGCAAGGCTTCAGCCATGCCGAGCTGCTACAGGAGGGCGAGCGGCTGGTGCGCGGCGAACGCCTCTCGGAGCACGAGGAGGCCCTGGCCGCCCGTGCCTTCGCCGCCAGCGGTCAGGCCCGTTACCTGCTGGCGCCCTGGCTGGTGGCTGGCTTTCGCCTGAACTTCCCCGAGCGGCTGGAAACCCGCGACCAGGACCGTCGCGAGCTGGGTCCCAGCCTGGTGCTCGGCACTCGCGAGACCTACGGTCGCCTGCACGAGTTGGTGCGCCAGCGCCTGCCGTTGCCTGGCAGCCTGCGTCGGCGCCTCGTGGACTGGGCGCTGCAGCAGGATGGCGGAGCACCGCGTCGGCTGCTCGGCCATCTGCTGGTGCGCCGGCCGTTGCGCGATGTGCTGGGTTTCTCCCGCACTCGCGTAGCGCTGCTGGTGGGGCCGCCGCTGGAGGAAGAGGCGCAGCGCTTTTTCGCCGGGCTCGGGATCGAGGTGCGCAACTGGCCAGCGGCGGAACGCTGGATCGAACTGCGCGAACGGGACGTCGCCAGCTGGTCGCTGGGCCGGCCACAAACGGCGTGAGGAGCACAGGATGAGTGGCACGACACTGCTGGAACTGCGAGACATCTCGCTGTCTTTCAAGGGCGTCAAGGCGATCAGCGACATCAGTTTCGCCGTGGCCGAGGGTGAGATCTGCGCGCTGATCGGGCCCAACGGCGCCGGCAAGAGCTCACTGCTCAACGTGATCAATGGCGTCTACCAGCCACAGAGCGGAGTGATCCGCTTCGCCGGCCAGGCGCGCCGCGCCATGCGTCCGCACGACGCGGCCCGTCGCGGTATTGCCCGTACCTTCCAGAACATCGCGCTGTTCAAGGGTATGAGCGTGCTCGACAACCTGCTCACCGGGCGCAACCTCAAGCGCCGCGCCAGCTGGCTGGAACAGGCACTACGTCTGGGCCGTGCGCCGGGCGAGGATGATCGCCAGCGCGAGGCGGCGGAGCGGGTTCTGGCCTTTCTGCGCATCCAGCCCTGGCGCGACGCCATAGTGGGCAAGCTGCCCTACGGCCTGCAGAAGCGCGTCGAGCTGGCCCGCGCCCTGGCCGCCGAGCCGCGCCTGTTGCTGCTGGACGAGCCCATGGCCGGGATGAATACCGAGGAGAAGGCGGAGATGAGCCGCTTCATCCTGGATATCAACCGCGAGTTCGGTACCACGGTGGTGTTGATCGAGCACGACATCGGCGTGGTGATGAGCCTCTCTGACCACGTGGTGGTGCTCGACTATGGCCGCAAGATCGGCGACGGCCCGCCCGATGAGGTGCGCCAGAACGCCGAGGTTATAGCCGCCTACCTCGGCACTCGACACTGACCCCGCCGCGTCACCGCCCGCAGCCATGGCGTGGGTAGGGGAGCGGCATGCCCGAAAACAGGAAGTGCACGCATGGAATTCTTCTTCGAGGTACTGATAGGCGGCCTGCTGGCGGGGGTGATGTACTCGCTGGTCGCCATCGGCTTCGTGCTGATCTACAAGGCCAGCGGGGTGTTCAACTTTGCCCAGGGCGCCATGGTGTTGTTCGCCGCGCTGACCTTCGTCAGCCTGCTGGAGCGCGGGGTGCCATTCTGGCTGGCCTTCGCCATCACCCTGGCGACCATGGTGGCGCTGGCCTTGTTGATCGAGCGGGCGGTGCTGCGGCCGCTGGTCAATCGCTCGCCGATCACCCTGTTCATGGCCACCCTCGGCCTGTCCTACGTCATCGAGGGCGCCGCCCAGGCGCTGTGGGGCGCCCAGGTGCACGGCCTGGAGCTGGGCATCAGCGATGAGCCGCTGGAGTTGGGCGGCATGCTGCTGTCGCAGTTCGACCTGTTCGCCTCGGCCACCGCCGCGCTGCTGGTGGCCACCCTGTCATTGCTATTCAACCGCACGCGCGTCGGCCTGGCCCTGCGCGCTGTGGCCGACGACCCGCTGGCCGCCCAGGCAGTGGGCATCCGCCTGCATCGGGTGTGGGCGGTGGTGTGGGCGGTGGCCGGCTTCGTCGGCCTGGTGGCCGGGCTGCTCTGGGGCGCGCGTCTGGGCGTGCAGTTCTCGCTGTCGCTGGTGGTACTCAAGGCGCTGCCGGTGCTGATCATCGGCGGCTTCACCTCAATCACCGGCGCCATAGTCGGCGGCTTGCTGATCGGCGCCTCGGAGAAACTCGCCGAGGTCTATCTCGGGCCCTACATCGGTGGCGGCATCGAGAACTGGTTCCCCTATGTGCTGGCCCTGCTGTTCCTGCTGGTGCGCCCGGCGGGGCTGTTCGGCGAACGCGCCATCGAGCGTGTGTAAGGAGACGATGCAATGCTCTACAACGAAGCCGGCCAGTTCAGCGTGCGCTATGCCGACGACCGCCGATTCTTTCGCCTGCGCCAGGACCGCATCGGCCTCGCCACGCTGCTGGCATTCGCCTTCATCGGCGTGCCGCTGCTCGGCAGCGACTACTGGTTCAACGCCATCCTGATTCCCTTCCTGGTGCTGTCGCTGGCTGGGCTCGGGCTGAACTTGCTGACCGGTTACGCCGGCCAGCTGTCGCTGGGCTCGGCGGCTTTCATGGCGGTCGGTGCCTTTGCCACCTACAACTTCGAGCTGCGCGTGCCAGGCCTGCCGCTGCTACTCAGCATTCTCCTCGGCGGGCTGACAGCGGCCCTGGTGGCCATTGTCTTCGGTCTGCCGAGCCTGCGCATCAAGGGCTTTTACCTGCTGGTGTCGACCCTGGCCGCGCAGTTCTTCGTGCAGTGGGCGCTGACCAGGTTCGGCTGGTTCTCCAACTACAACTCCTCCGGGGTGATCAGCGCGCCGCCGCTGTGGGTGGCGGGTCTGGACTTCGGAACGCCGGCCGGGCGCTACCTGTTCACCCTCGGCGTGGTGCTGGCGCTGTTCTGGCTCGGCGGCAACCTGGTGCGCAGCGAGCTGGGGCGCAACTGGATGGCGGTGCGCGACATGGATACCGCCGCCGCGGTGATCGGCATCCCGCTGCTCAAGACCAAACTGCTGGCCTTTGCCATCAGCGGCTTCTTCCTCGGCGTGGCTGGCGCCCTGTGGGCCTTCACCTACCTGGGCACGGTGGAGCCGCACGGTTTCGACCTCAGTCGCTCCTTCCAGATCCTGTTCATCATCATCATCGGCGGCCTGGGCAGCATCCTCGGCAACTTCCTCGGCGCCGCCTTCATCGTGCTGTTCCCGCTGCTGCTGTCGAACCTCGCCGCGCTGCTGCCGGCCGGGCTGATCGACGCCGGCCAGCTGGAGAACCTGCAGAAGATCGTGTTCGGCACGCTGATCATCCTCTTCCTGATCAAGGAGCCGGAGGGTCTCGCGCGCCTCTGGCAGAAATTCCGCGAGCGCGCACGGCTCTGGCCGCTGCGCTACTGAGCGAACCCCATGGGCCAAGGCCCGCATACATGCCAAGCGATTTCGACAAGGACTAGCACAATGAACAAACGCACTTTCGCCGGCGGCCTGGCCCTGGCGCTCAGCCTCTCTGCCGCCGCCTTCACCGTCCAGGCGGACAGCGAGCAGTACTTCCCGCTGCAGAGTTACCGGGTCGGCCCCTATGCTGCCGGCGGTACCGGCTTCTTCGGCGGCTTCATCGACTACCTCAAGTACGTCAACGCCAACGGCGGGGTGAACGGAGTCAAGCTGACCTGGAGCGAGTGCGAGACCGAGTATGTGGTGGAGAAGGGCGTGGAGTGCTACGAGCGCCTGAAGACGGGCCAGAACGGCGCTCCGGCGGCTGCCACCAACCCGCTTTCGGTGGGTATCGCCTATGCCACCCTGGAGCGCTCCACCGCCGACAAGCTGCCGCTGATCACCATCAACCACGGGCGCACTGATTCCACCGACGGCAGTGTGTTTCCGTACGCCTTCCCGCTGCAGCTCAACCCCTATTCCGAGGTCTCGGCCATCGTCAACTGGATCGGCGAGAAGAGTGGCGGGCTCGACCAGCTCCAGGGCAAGAAGATCGTCACCCTCTACCACGGCTCGCCCTACGGCAAGGAAACCAACGAGGTGCTGCAGACTCTGGCTGACAAGTACGGCTTCGAGCTGACCTTGCTGGAGGTGCCGCACCCGGGCAACGAGCAGCAGTCGCAGTGGCTGAACATCCGCCGCATCAAGCCGGACTGGGTGATTCTGCGTGGCTGGGGCGTGATGAACCCGGTGGCGCTGAAGACCGCGCAGAAGGTCGGCTACCCGACCGACCACATCATCGGCAACATCTGGAGCAACTCGGAGGAGGATGCTGCCCCGGCCGGTGCCGCCGCCAAGGGCTTCATCGCCATCACCACCCATCCGTCCGGCACTTCCTTCCCGGTACTGCAGGGCATCCAGCAGCAGGTGGTGGACAAGGGCCAGGGCGACCTTGCCGATCCCAAGCGCTTTGGCACCGTCTACTACAACCTCGGCGTGGTTAACGGCATCCTCAACGTCGAGGCCGTGCGCATCGCCCAGGAGAAGTTCGGCAAGCAGCCGCTGACCGGTGAGCAGGTGCGCTGGGGCTTCGAGAACCTGCGCCTGGACGACGCGCGCCTGCAGGCGCTGGGCGCCAAGGGGCTGGTGCAGCCGCTGCAGCTGTCTTGCTCTGACCACGAGGGCGGCGGCGCGGTGCGCTTCCAGCAGTGGGACGGGCAGAAGTGGAATCTGATCAGCGACTGGGTGCAGGCCGACCGCGCGCTGCTGCGGCCGATCATCGAGGCGTCTTCGCACAAGTACGCCCAGGAGAAGGGCATCACTCCGCGCGACTGCAGCCAGCAGGGCTGATGCTCGCCGTTCCGGCCGGGGCGCCCGCCCCGGTCTTCCGCCAAGGGAGTCCGACATGATCCTGCAGGTCGATGACATCGAAGTGCTCTACGAGCAAGTGATACTCGCGGTGTGCGGCGTGTCCCTGACGGTCGGGGAGGGCCAGGTGGTGGCCCTGCTCGGCGCCAACGGCGCCGGCAAGAGCACCACGCTCAAGTCCATCGCCGGCCTTGTACGTGCCGAACGCGGTGAAGTGGTGCGCGGTACCATCCGCTACCAGGGTCGCGACATCACCCGTTCGGCGCCCCAGGCGCTGGCGTCCGCCGGTCTGGTGCAGGTGCTGGAGGGCCGCCACTGTTTCGCCCATCTGACGGTGGAGGAGAATCTGCTTACCGGTGCCTTTGCCCGGACGCGCATCGGGCGCGGCGAGTTGCGCGAGGAGCTTGCGCGCATCTACGACTGGTTCCCACGCCTGAAGACCCGGCGCAAGAGCCTGGCCGGCTACACCTCGGGTGGCGAACAGCAGATGGTGGCGATCGGTCGTGCACTGATCTCGCGACCTCGTCTGGTGCTGCTGGACGAGCCCTCGATGGGCCTGGCACCGCAGATAGTCGAAGAGATCTTCGACATCGTCGGCGAGCTGAACCGGCGGGACGGCGTGAGCTTCCTGGTGGCCGAGCAGAACATCGATGTTGCCCTGCGCCATGCTCACCACGCCTATGTGCTGGAGAGTGGTCGGGTGGTCGACCAGGGCCCGGCCGGGGAGTTGGCTGCCCGTGGCGACCTGCACGATTTTTACCTGGGGGCCGTGGGCCGGGCTTGAGTCATATGTGTACCAGACAGCTTCCGACGGAGCTTGGTTATTGGCCTGGCTCCCGGTGGTGTGGTGACAGTCTGGGTGAGAAGCACCTGCGGCGAAAGCATCGACGTCTTGCGTGTCCAAGCTGAAGTTGAGCCTAAAGGACCCTCTCAAGGAAAAACCGAAGGGAAGTACGCCCTTCCGCTTAAGCCGGCGTCGAAGGCCTATATCGAGAAGCACGGTATTCCATACGGCAGTTGGTAACCGAAGAAGCGCGGCCGCTGACGGCCGCGCTTTTCCGCCTCACAGCACCGGGCGACCGACCGGCAATTTCACCATCTCCACCAACCGGTAGAAGTCCTCGTGGCTGCTTCGGGACAGATGAATCACCGCATCCAGCAAGGCGCCTTCCCGGTAGTCGTTGAGGTAAGGCCCCGGGTCGCCGTCGCGCAGTGCCGAGTTATCCATCAACACCTCGGCGATCACCTGAGTGGTGTGCAGCCGAGCCTCCAACTGCCGCACCAGCTCCTGCAGCCGTCGCTCATCATGGGCACTCATGGCGACACCTCCTGGCCGTCCGCCAGAAAGGCCGGCAAATCCCGCCAGGCCACCCACAGCTCTCGCTGCCAACGCACCACACCCACCTGCCGGTTTGCCCAACTGATAAAGGCCCGTCGCGGTTCTGCACTTGGGGCCCGGTGATAGTCATGCAGCGTCGGCACGAGTACCTCGCTCAGCCAGCGGCTGATCTCGACATGCTCCGGTCGAGCAAAGCGAAACAGGGCCTTGTAGGCCCCGGCATCGCTGATGGCCTCTACTTCTTCATGAGAGTCGCAGGTGTGCGCGAGCAAGACGGTTCGCTTCTCGAAACGCTCCAAGGCATGGAGCAAGCGGCGGGGATTATGCAGTCCCATCAACTGGGCGAAGTCAGGAGCGACGAACCAGGGCTGGTTGTCGATCATTACGGCGCGAAGACGGCGGGCGTGGTGATGGAAAACGATAGGGGTGATCCAACGTCTTCAGGTGTTGAAGCGCGCGACCAGCGCATGCAGGGAATGCGCGGTGGTTGCCAGCTCGCTGCCCAGCTGGGAGGAGCGCGAGGTGATCGCGGCATTGTGTTCGGCAGCCTCGGAGATGGTGCCAATCTGCCGCGAGATATCTTCGGCCACCCGGCTTTGCTCCCCGGCTGCGCTGGCCATCTGTTCGGCCATCAGGTGGATGCGTTCGACGGCGACGGTGATGCCGCCGAGGGCAGCTTCGGTCTCGATCACCCGTTCCACCCCACTGCGCGCCTCACTGCTGCCTTGCTGTGCGATGGTCACGGCCTGACCGGCCACGCCCTGCAGGTTGGCAATGATGCGCTGGATCGCCTCGGTGGACTCCTGGGTCTTGGACGCCAGGGCGCGCACCTCATCGGCGACCACGGCGAAGCCACGTCCTTGTTCGCCCGCGCGTGCCGCTTCGATGGCCGCATTCAAGGCCAGCAGGTTGGTTTGTTCGGCGATAGCGCGAATCATGTCTGCCGCCTGCTGGATCGACTCGGCTTCGGTGGCCAGGCCGGTCACCGAAGTGCTGATCTGGTCCACGGTTTGTGCCAGCTTCTCCACCACGAGCCGGCTCTGCTGCGCCTGTCGCGAGCCTTCCAGTGAAAGCTGGCTGACTTGTCGGGCTTCCTGGGCAGTCTGCTGCACGTGGCTGGACACCTGGGCGATCGATGTTGCCATCTCGTGCATGGCAGTGGCCGCCATTTCCGCCTCGACCTGTTGCGCTTGCAGGGCCTGCTCGGCTTGTTGAACCAACTGGCCATTCTGCGAGGCTTGGCTGGCAGTCAGGTCGGCGAAATCGCCAAGCCGGCAAAGCGCGGTACGAATGCGCGCCCCCTCGCTGATCAGCGCCAGCTGGAGGCTAGCCACTGCTCCGGTGTCGTCGGTATAGGTGCGCGCCACCAACTCACTGGCGAATGCCTTGGGCGCGGCTTGTGCCACCCGAGACAGAGCACGCTTCACGAAACCCAGGGTGGCCAGGGTTTGCCCGAAAGTAAGCAAGAGGGCGCTGGCGATGCCAAACCCGGCATGCCCTTCGGCGTACAAGGTCACGCCCAGCAGGGCGCCGAGCAGTGGCAGCAACAGGAAGCGCGCAGCCACGCCCAGCCGCTCCCCCATGGAATTTGCCGCCCGGCCACTGTTGAGTCGCGCATAGAGTCGTTCGGCGCGATGTACTTGCCTGGTGTCGGGACGGGTCCTAACCGACTCGTAGCCCACCACCTGTCCCGCCTCGAGAATCGGCGTGATATAGGCGTTGACCCAGTAGAAGTCGCCATTGCTGCAGCGGTTCTTGACGATGCCCATCCAGCTCTTGCCAGCCTTGAGGTAGTCCCACATTTGCTCAAACACCTGCTTCGGCATGTCCGGGTGGCGCACCAGGTTATGCGGGCTGCCGAGCAACTGCTCCCGGCTGAAGCCGCTGACAGCGACAAACTCGTCATTGCAGTAGGTGATGACGCCGTTGCAGTCGGTGACCGAGGTCAGATGCTGTTGGGCCGGGATGTTGCGCTCCCGTTGGGTGGTCGGCATGTTCTTGCGCATCTGTATTCCTGCTGATAGCAACGCTGCGGATGGGTATGGGAGCCGGGGAGTTCCAGCCTGGACGGGCCAGGGAATACCGGTGTGCTGGGTCAGTTTGTGGCGTGACGCAGCCCCGGCCCGGTGCTCAAGATCCTAGGAATGACGGTTCTTCCCGACTTCGCTTTGGCTGTCAGGCACTTTTCATTTCGCGACAGACGCCCAACGGGCCGATTCGTCAGAGACGGACTGATTGCCCGTCGCCTATTGCGCTGCAGGTAGTTGGGAGGCAGCCGCATCAGCGGCTGCAAGGGGAGGGGGAAGCGATACGTGATTCAGGGGGAGGGCGGCAGTACCGCAACCGCCAGCTCGTCCAGATCGATGGAGGCGCGATTGAGATAAAACTCAGGACCACCGCTGCCAGCGCTACCGCCCTTCGTCATCTGCTGCAGTTGCGGACGTACGAACAGATAGCTGGTCCTGGCCTTCGACAACACCTCGGCATGCTCGGTATGGCGTGCCAGTAGCGCTTCGAAACGCTGCTCGATCATCTGGTTGAGCTCCTTTGCCTGATCTGGTGTCAGCGTCAGGCCGCCTTTGTGCGACAGCGGGTAGAGACGAACCTGGTAGTCCAGCAACAGTGTGGCCAGGGCCTGGCTTTGCGCCCAGATGTCGGCGGCGGCCAGGTCAGGCCCGGCGTTGGCGTAAGCAGTGGAGGTCGCCCCCTGCAGCTGTTGTTGATGGCCGAGCAGTTGCTGGACCAGCTCCGGGTAACGCTTGCGCTCGGTCCGAGGCAGTCGCTCGAGGGCGTCGAAAACTTCCTTCATGGCGCGCAGCGGCTGCAACAACGACTCGGGCTGTCCCAGCTGTACCACGTAGGTTTCCATCGCATTGAGGTGCTCGTAGGTGGCGTTCAAGGCTCGTGGGTCGGGCATACGTTCGGCCGGATTGAAGTAGACCATCGCGCTGGCACACATCAGTTGGCTGCGACTGAGGATTTCACTCAACTGCGCGGCGCTTCGTCCATCTCCCCAGGCCAATGGGCCAATCAGGCACAACAGCAACAGCAGCGACTTCATTCGCATGATCCACATCCTCAATTCTTGTTGTTATGTCGGGTCACAGTGCAAAACCATGCAGCCCATCAGGGGCTGCGATAACAGGGCACCAGGACTCCTTCTCAGGTGGCAAGCTGGTCGGCCAACTGGCGGATAGTAGTCGGGACAAAAAAGCGGGACATAGTCCAAAAGGGGGACGGATTTTATGAAGGGCTGCTATTGACAAGCCGCCCCCTAGCTGTCGGAACGAGTCTGCCGCAGGTCCTCGGTCATAGAGAAAGAGACTTTAATTTAAGGAACACCCTCAAATTCGAAGTTCTCCTCGCGCATTCGTATCAGGAGAGCGGCCATGAAAAAACTGCATTTCGTAATGATCGTGGCGCTAGCGGCGGTCGGCGGCTGTTTCGGCAACCCCGTGACCTATCGAGACCAACCGCTGGTGGCGAAAGTCCAGACGGGTATGACCAAGCAGCAGGTCATTGAAATCGGTGGTGAGCCTGCCATGACTCTCACGCGCAAGGCGCAGCCAGGCTCTTGCTATGAATACCTGTTCACCCATGCGGGTGAGCGTCAGGCGTATATGGTCAGCTTTGATGCCAATGACAACGTTGACCATAAGGACTTCCGGACCTGCGCCTTTTGGGACGAGTACCAGGAAAATGCCAAGGTGCCGTTTTATATGGACCCTGGTTATGGCAAGTGAAGGACGCCTTGTACTGGTTCAGTAGGTCCATTGGGTTCGCTGGAAGTCGCACTGGTCTGGATGACTAGAGCAGCCTGTTGCGCAGAGTTGTGGATCCCTTCCAGGGCTGGACGCCCGGGCGCCACCTGGCGTGCCAATTCCGCGACGGGTGCCCGCGCGAACTGGATCGTATCGGTTCACGCTGAGCAGCAATTGGGCCGAAATTGATCTGTGCCGATAGGTCGTTGAGTTCTATCTGGGGATGCAGTGAGTTCTACGTCTATATTGAGACGACGATGCCGGTGCAGATTGATTTCCGCAGCCAGGCACTTGTGGAGAATCACTAGAAAACTTTCAGGATGGCTGGGCATGGGTGACTTATTAGACGCCGTTTTGCTGGGGCTTCTGGCATTGCTGCCATTGATAAACCCACCAACGACAGTGGCGCTTTTCCTGGCTTTCTCCCAAGGACTTAGTCGCGAAGAAAAGAACAAACAGGCATTCCTGACGGCACTTAACGTATTTCTCATCATGATACTCACCTACTATTCAGGTGAATTGATCATGGATGCTTTCAATATATCCATACCGGGTTTACGAATTGCTGGTGGCGGAATTCTGATAATAATTGGCGCAAAAATGCTCTTCCCTCAACCTTCCGAGCCTTCTACCTCTCGCAACAGCAAGGAAGAACGAGCCAGTTTTGCATTCATCCCGCTGGCCATGCCCAGTACGGCTGGGCCGGGTACTATTGCGCTGATCATCAGTGCCTCCGCCACCATCAAGCACAACACGACTTTTCCATCGTGGGTGATACTGATAGCGCCACCATTAATCTTCCTTTCAACCGCACTGATACTCTGGGGCTGTTTGCGAGCTTCAGACCTGATAATGAAGGTAACTGGCCCATCAGGAGTTGATGCGGTTTCACGCATGATGGGCTTTTTGCTCGTGTGCATGGGGGTTCAATTTGCCATCAATGGATCGATAGAAATCGTACAAACCCTCATCAATAACAACATCCAGTTACTTCGCCATCCATAAATCCATCCAGACCCCGCGAAGCTGGCCAATTACCTCCTTCATGGTGTCGCCAGTGCCTGACGTCTCCGTCTGGGCGGCTCGGCCAGGGTTCCCTTGATCATTCCCGCATGTATCCACTGCATTGCTTGATTCGGTTCTGGCTACTTGTGACCAGCCGCTTCTGCCAAAGGCAGTGTTTTTTGCATCATTCGCCTGACTAACACCTGATGCTCTAGTCTGGCTCCGGGCGGTTCTGCAAGACGCATTGGTGAAAAAGGAATTGAGGAAGCCATGACTGACCGCGAGCAACTTCATCGAGATGGCTACGTGCTGCTTCCTCGCGCGATTCCGGCGGAGTGGCTGGGTGAGCTTCGCGCTGTGTTCGATGCAGGCGTGAAGCCGTCGAGCCAATGGCCAGTGCCGCGTGGCATGGATTGGCGCCATTCGCTGTTGGACGATGATTGGAAGGTTCAGGCTGTGTGTCGTCTGCCCGAGGTGCTGGCAGTGGTTGGTGAGTTGATCGGGGAAAGGTTCTTCCTTTCGCAGGTGGAGGGTCGCGAGCCTCTGGCAGAGGGTGGTCATCAGCGGCTGCACCGCGACTTGTCGGCCCAACGGCCAGGCGACATGGTGAACGCCCTGGCTTATTTCGACGACTATGGCCCCGAGAACGGAGCGACACGTATCGTCCCCGGCAGCCATCGCCCTGAGCAGGGGGAGCCGCCATTCGATTTCAATGACGAGTCCCGGTCTGTGCAGCTTTCAGGCTCCGCGGGTGACATCCTGGTGTTCGATGTCGATCTGGTGCATGCGGGCAGTCTGAACTCAACCGGCGCACGACGCCGCTCCATTCTGATCAGCTATTTCTCCGAACTTCTATACGCATCTCACTTGGAGACGGCCGGCTTGCGAGGAATTCGGATGGACACCACCGAGAGGTTCGATCCCGCGGATTTTGCCTTGGGGGCAGCCATGGGCGGCGCTGCCGGTTACGACCGGACGGAGCCGACCCAAAGCTGCCAAATTGGCCAGAAGTAGTCATCCTGGTCGAGGTGCGTTGCGCCCTTGGCGCCTCAATTTTTCTCGGGCATTGCGGACGAGTGATGGCTGGTGATCAGCCACTGCTGTCCGTCCCATTTGTAGGTGTATGTATAGCGAGCTTTCACCTGGGTGCCGGAAGCGCCGAACGTGAAGGTGTAAAGCCCGGCATCAACCGCTGAATTGCAGTCGATCTCTATCATTCTCCAGTCGATCTTGCCCACCGGCTTGTTTTCCAGGAAGTGCTGGAAGTAATCCTCCTTTTCGGACGGGGTCGTTCGCGGTTTGTTCGATACGGTCGCAAGTAGTACGGAGTGCTCGGCATAGTTGGCGACAACCTTGAGTGGGTCGCCGGTTTGCAGTGACCGATTCCATCGATCGAACAACGCCGAGATTTCTTGTTCGCTGGTTGCCTTGCATTCTTCCGTGCGTCCAGTGCCGGAGCCGGAAGTCGATGAGTAAGAAGTACAGCCTGCAAGAACGACGACCAGCGCCGCTGGCACGATGATTGAGTTTTTCATTGTTGGTCTTCTGAGGGGCAGAAACAGTGGGGAGTAACTGCTGGTTTTGCGTCAGGGTTCGACGAGAGGGACGACACGGATGGCAAACCCGGGCGGTCAGAGCAGTATAGGCAGCCAATCCAATCAGCCTGCCGACCTGAGAGCAGCGTCCATAACGGTTCGCTATTGGCGGTGGAATGAATCGATTGAATACAGAGTCGTTAGATGCCGCGCCGGGAAAACGTTCAGTACTTTCTAGAACGTTCGAACGGGGCAGGGGGGCTAAGCGGTCTGCCGGAGCTCAGGCGTCCCTGCTGCGCGATACACACGCTCTGCGCCAGGCTACGGCTACGCCGGCAGCAGCTCCCGGAGTTCACGCTCTGTCGCATGCAGTGCTCGTAGTGACTGTTCGGCACGAGCGATCGCGACCGCCCCTTCGAGCGCGGCAAGGACGAGCCACGCGCGCGAGGCGGCGGCCTCCTTTTCCAGGCCATCGGCGCACAGCGCGCGTTCGATGCTGGCATGCCAGGCCTGTAGTACCTGCCGGCACTCGGCATGTACCGGCGCCAGCTCGGCGTCGATGCTGAGAGTGGTGGAGAACACCGGGCAGGCCTCGGCGAATTGCGAATCCTCAAGCCAGCCACGTAGGGTTGCGGTGAAACAGCGCAGCACATTCCGCGCATGGGGTGCCCGTCCACCGGCCTGGTCGAGAAAATCGCAGACCTCACGTCCGACGAAGCCGATTGCCGCGCTGGCTATCTGCGGCTTGCCGTCGGGGAAATAGTGGTACAGCGAGCCTTTCGGGGCCTCGGCACGGGCGATGATGTCGTTAAGGCCCGTACCGGCATAGCCCCGGCTGGCCAGCAGCGCAGCAGTGGCCCGGACGATGCGCTCGGCGGCGTTGGACTTCTTCGGCAAACGTGACTCTCCAGGTAGCGGCGACGGCGGGTTAGCTTGCCCGAGCCTCAGGGAAGATGGAACACACCGCTGGCACTGGCTACCAGTCGCTCGCCTGTGCGGATCCGCGCCGAGGCGAAGGCCATGCGCTGTCCGAGCTTGTCGATTTCGGTGTGCACTTCAAGCCAGTCGCCGACCCGCGCGACGGCGCAGAAGTCGAGACGCAGTCCGACCGTAACCATCGGTTGTGGCGGTTCGCGGGAGAACGCCATGGCATAGCCGAGACCAACGTCGGCAAGCGTGCCAAGCAGCCCGCCGTGCGCTGTTCCGCCGTGGTTGCAATGCTTGTCTTCGACCCGCAGCGCGACTACCAGGCGATGCTGCGCGTCGCGCCGAAAGTAGAAGGGCCCGAGCAGATCGAGCAATGGACTGCTGCGTAGCAGAGGCTGGAATCCCTCGGGCACGTTCATGCGGCACCAACCCTGGCAATGCTGGCAAGGGCCACGGCCACCTGTTTCTCGTTCCCCTGTTCCAGGGCGAACACGTCGGCCTGCACCACCAGCGTCCGGCCGCCGGCCTTCAGTACCCGACCCTGTGCCCGCAGACGCTCGCCCCTGGCCGGTGCCAGCAGGTTGAGCTTGTATTCCGCGGTGACGACATCGCCGGCCAGGGAAGCTGCCGCCCAGGCACAGGCGCTATCGGCCATGAAGCCGACGATGGCGCCGTGCACGAAACCGTGATGCTGATGCATCAATTCGGGTTTGACCTCGATTTCGAACTCGGCGACGCCATTGCCGAACTCCCGAATCGTGGCGCCCATCAGCTGCGCGAACGGGGTAACCGCGATGACCTGTTCCAATTGCTGGCGTGTGATGTGGGAAGTCGTGGGCATGGGAAGCGATCTCCGTTTCTATATAGACTGGTCTAGATAAACTAGGCCCAAACGGAGATTCGGTCAGCTCTCTTGCGGTCCTATTGGAGCAGTGAATGGTGGTTCATAGACGTCTCCGACGTTTCTCGAGCAGGCAATCGGTGCCTGCCTCGTGACTCGGCCTTTCACGCTCGCCCATATACCTGTCGCTGGCCAAGGCGCCAACAGGCGCCGATCCAGCCAGGCGGCTTCTGGCTTCAGCCGGGTAAATTTCTGCTCGCGGCAGTGGTCGTCTGTTCAACCTGCTCCTCGAACCAGCTCAAAACGGCTCGGCAAGCGGGGTGTGTCACGCCACTGTCGCGCAACCAGAGCGCATAAACGCCACCGGTTCGCAGCGCCTCGCCGAAGGGCACCACCAGGTCGCCGCGTACCAATGCATCGTGGGCCAGGACCTTGTCGGTCATTGCCACGCCCAGGCCCCGTGCAGCGGCATCCAGTGCGAGGTCGTCAAGGTTGAACTGGAGGTGTTTGTACCCGCGCTCGGCCTGGTCCCGCTGTGCGTGCAGCCAGAGGGTCCACTCATGTCGCGCGGTGGAACCGTGGATCAGTGCGTGCCCGGCGAGTTCATCGAGCGAGCGCGGCGGTGCCAGGCCGCCACTGAGTTCGGGCGCGCAGACGGGAATCAGGTACTCGTCGAACAGTGGGGTCAGTGGACGCTCGTCCAGACCGCCGGGCAGGTACAGCACGTAGGCGTCGCAGTCACCGCCGGTGTCCACCGTCTCACCGCTGACGGTCTCGATGGACAGGCACAAACCGGGGTTGATGGCGTAGAACGAACTCAGCCTGGGCAACAGCCAGCGCACTGCCAGCGATACGAAAATGCGGATGCGAAAGGGCCGATCCTGGGGCGGTGGCGCCAGACGCAGCTCCAGCGCGCGCAAGGACTTCAGCATCTCCTGCGCCACTTCGTACACCTCTCGCCCATGCGCAGTCAGCGTGACCTTGCGGCTGGTGCGCTCGAACAGCGTGGTCTGGTAGTGCTCTTCGAGCTGCTGAACCTGCCGGCTGATGGCGCTCTGGGTCAGGTGTAACTGCCGGGCGGCTTCGGTGAAGTTGCTGGTATCGGCGACCCGAACCAGGGCCTGCAGTGCCTGGAGTGAAGGAACTCGGAGCATTTTATCCATGCTAATTCCGAATAGATGGATGATTTTTTAACGTTAGAGTCACGTTGCGCGTGCCCGTAAATTAAGGGCCAACGGCGCATTCATGGGGTTATTGCCAATAACTCTCGCGCATTGATTGTGAGGAAGTGACAGGCAATGAACAACCACTGTGGCTGGATCGCTCTGGCTGGCGAATCCCCTGTGCGACCGCGCCTCGCAGGTGCCCATAAAGCCGACTGGCTCATCATCGGCGGCGGCATCACCGGTCTTTCGGCAGCCCATACCTTGGCGAGCCGTTTTCCTGCGCAGCGCATCGTGTTGCTGGATCGCCAGCGTGTCGCCCAGGGTGCTTCTGCGCGTAACTCGGGCTTCGTGGTGAGCCACGAGCTGCCGGGGGCCAACGAACTGATCGGCACGCCGGGGTTTTCCGCCTACCAGGTGGCTTCCCGCATCGGCGTTGCCGCCGGTAACGAGGTGCGTCGGCGGATTGCCGAACTGGGTATCGCCTGTGAGCTCAGCGACGACGGCTACCACTTCGCGGTACACGAACCTGCGCATCTCGATCATGCGGAAGAAGCGGTGGAAACGCTGAGCGCGGTTGGCGCCGAGGCGCATTACGTCGAAGCAACGGGCCTCAAACAGCGCCTGGGCACTGCGTTCTACACCCGTGCGATCCATTGCGCGGGGGGGAATGGGCTGTTGCAGCCGGCGCGCTACGTCAAAGGCTTGGCCGATCACCTGCCGGTGCAGGTGGATGTGTATGAAAACAGTGCCGTGACGGAGCTGCGCCGCACGCCGGGCAGAGGCTGGAAAGCACGCACCGCCAACGGCGAGGTGGAGGCCGCGCAAGTCCTGGTCTGCGTCGGCGCCTTTTTGCCGCGGGTGGGACTGCATCGCAGCGGCGCGTTCCCGCTGGAGTTGAGCGCCAGCATTACCCGCCCATTGACGGAGGCTCACTGGCAGACCCTGTTCGACGAACAGGGCTGGGGCGTGCTTTCCACCCTGCCGGGGGGCTGCACGCTGCGACTGCTGCCAGGCCGCCGCCTGCTGATACGCAACACAGTCGAATACCGCCAACGCGATCTGGACGCAGGTGAGCTGGCCGCGCGCCAACGTCAACACCTGCTGGGGCTGCAGAAGCGCTTCCCCGGCATTCAGGGGCACGATCTTGAATACACCTGGACTGGCCATCTGAGCGGCACCCGTTCCGGGGAACCGTACTTCGCTCGGGTCGACGACGGGCTGCATGCGGTAGCCGGGTGCAATGGCTCCGGCGTCGCGCGCGGCACCCTGTGGGGCCGCTTGCTGGTCGAGTTGGCGATCGGCGCGGACTCGCCCCTGCTCAGCGATGTACTCGGACAGGCCAAGCCAGGCTATCTCCCCCCCAGGCCTTTCTTCGATGTCGGCGCCAGCGTGCGCATGGCCTGGGAAGTCTGGCGGGCGCGGAATGAACGTTGAAACCCAGGCGTATACGCCTCAGCGAAAACAAGAGAGGAACCCGATGATCAAGCACACCTGCGCGGCACTGTTCTCAACGGCGTTGTTGGCCAGCGCGGCCCATGCGGCGGACACCGTCAACATCGCCAACTGGAGCGGTTATATCGCCGACGACACCTTGGCCGAATTCACCCGACGCACCGGCATCCAGACCACCTACGACCTCATCGATAGCAACGAAACCACTGAAGCCAAACTGATGACCGGCGGCAGCGGCTACGACCTGGTCAGCCCGTCCAACCATTTCCTGCCGCGCCTGATCAAGGCTGGGGCCATCCAGGAGCTGGACCGGAGCAAGCTGCCCAACTGGAACAACCTCGATCCCAAGCTGATGAAGATTCTCGAGGCGAGCGACCCGGGCAATCGCTACGCGATTCCCTATATGTGGGTGACGGTAGGCATCGGCTACAACGCCGACAAGATCAAGGCCATTTTCGGCAGTACCGAGGTGACCCAGTCCTGGCAGCTGCTGTTCAACCCGGAGAACATCAAGAAGCTCAGTCAGTGCGGTGTGGCCTTCCTCGACAACCCGACGCAGATAGTCTCCATCACCCTCAAGACCCTGGGCCTGGACCCACACAGCCAGAACCCCGACGATCTCAAGAAGGCCGAGGCTGCACTCCTGGCCGTCCGTCCCTACATTCAATATTTCCACCAGTCGAAGTACGTCAGCGACCTGGCCAACGGCAACATCTGCGTCGCCATCGGCTTCAGCGGCGACGTGCTACAGGCCATGAGCAGCGCGCACCAGGCGGGGAACAATGTGAACCTGGGTTACAGCATCCCGCGCGAAGGTTCCACAGTGGCGGTCGATATGGTGGTGATACCGAAAGGCGCGCCGCACCTGGACAACGCCTATGCCTACATGAACTACCTGCTCGAACCCAAGGTAATCGCGAATATCAGCAACGCCGTGAAATACCCCAACGGCAACGCCGCTGCTCTGGCATACGTCGCTCCTGAACTGCGCGACAACCCGGCGGCGTACCCGCCTCAGGCGGTACTCGATACCCTGTTCCCGATCCAGACCCTGACGCCGGCCGGTATGCGCCTGAGCACACGACTGTGGACGCGTGTGACCAGCGGTAAGTGAGTCAAGGCTCTGCCCGGGGCGATATGGGCAGTCGGGTTTGGCCCCGGGGTCCTGGCAGACCGATTCGGGGCCGCTTCACGAGATAGAGGCTCCCCGAGCCGCTATCTGTTCAGTTCGTACGCGCACATGTTGACCGTCGTGGCCAGGTTCAGCGATTCGATGGCGCCACAGCCGGGGATCGTGAACGGCTGGGCGTTGAGTGCGACCAACTGCTCGCGGGGCACGCCGCGTGCCTCGTTGCCGAACAGGTAGCAATCGAATGTCTTGAAGCTGGCGGACTGCAAGCGCTCGCCATTCATATCCAGGCAGGCAATGCGCTCGAAGCGTGTGCGTAAGGAATCCAGCTCCACATCAAGTTCCATGGGCGCATGAAAAATGGCGCCCATGCTGGACCGCACGACCTTGGGGTTATACGGATCGACGCTGCCGGGACTGAGCAGGCAGCGAAAATTACCGAACCACGCCAGGGTACGCAGGATGGTGCCGAGATTGCCCGGGTCCTGAATTTCATGCAGGTAAATGGCGCGCTCGTTCCAGGTGGGTGCAGAAACCGGCGCGTCCATCGCCGACATGGGCACCAGGGCGATGATTCCCTGCGGTGTCTTGGTGTCCGCGATATGCGCCATTTGGCGGTCGCTGATCACATGGGTTTCAAACGGGCTTTGCCACTGTTCGTAGGCGCCGCTTACATACAGCTGACTGCGCTGCAGCAACGGATTCTGCTGGGCTGCCTTCTGCAGCTCCAGCAACAGGTGCTCGCCCTCCACCAGGAAATAACCGAACTCGGCCCGGTATTTCTTCTGGTGGAGTTTCTTGATGTCGTCGAATTTCATCGATGTGGCGCTCAGTGGCTCTGCTCGGAGAGCATCGATTTGACCACCGCTTCAGCGACCTTGATGCCGTCCACGCCCGCCGAGAGAATGCCGCCCGCATAACCGGCGCCTTCACCGGCCGGGTACAGGCCTCGCAGGTTCAGGCTTTGCAGTGTCTCGTGATCACGGGTGATTCGGACCGGGGAGGAGGTGCGGGTTTCGATGCCGGTGAGTACCGCGTCATCGCGATCAAAGCCGCGAATCTGTTTGCCGAATGCCGGCAGTGCTTCACGGATGGCCTCGATCGCATACTCCGGCAGCGAGGGTGCCAGATCGCCCAGGCGCACGCCGGGTTTGTAGGAGGGCTCCACCTCGCCGAATTCGTTCGACGGCACGCCGCGAATGAAGTCGCCCACCAACTGCGCAGGCGCACAGTAGTCGCTGCCGCCCAGTTCATAGGCGCGGGATTCCAGTCGTTCCTGCAGCTCCACACCGGCCAGCGGGCCGCCTGGGAAATCCTGCTCCGGGCTGATGCCGACGACGATGCCGGCGTTCGCATTGCGTTCGTTGCGCGAATACTGGCTCATGCCGTTGGTAACGACGCGCTCCGGCTCGGACGTGGCCGCCACTACAGTGCCGCCGGGGCACATGCAAAAGCTGTAAACGGCGCGGCCGTTCTTGGCGTGGTGCACCAGTTTGTAGTCGGCGGCGCCGAGTTCCGGATGGCCAGCGTATTTGCCCAGGCGGGCCTGGTCGATCATGCCTTGGGGGTGTTCGATGCGGAAACCCACGGCAAAGGGCTTGGCTTCGATGAACACACCCTGGCGATGCAGCATGCGGAAGGTATCGCGGGAACTGTGGCCCAGCGCCAGGACGACATGGCGGCTGCGGATCGTTTCGCCGCTGGCCAGCACCACACCCTCGAGCTGGCCATCGTCGATCACCAGATCGGTGACTTTGCTTTCAAATCGCACTTCGCCACCGAGGGCGATGATCTCCTCGCGCATGGTGGATACCACGCCGGTGAGGCGGAAGGTGCCGATGTGAGGCTTGCTCACGTACATGATCTCTTCCGGCGCACCAGCCCGGACGAACTCGTGCATGACCTTGCGGGCGTAGAACTTCGGGTCCTTGATCTGGCTGTAGAGCTTGCCGTCCGAGAACAGGCCGGCACCGCCCTCACCGAATTGCACGTTGGATTCCGGGGTCAGGACCTTCTTGCGCCACAATGCCCAGGTGTCCTTGGTGCGGCTGCGCACATCCTTGCCGCGCTCCAGCACGATGGGTTTGAACCCCATCTGTGCGAGCAACAGTGCCGCGAACAGGCCGCAGGGACCAAAGCCCACGACCAGAGGCCGCTCGCTCAGATCGGCCGGTGCCTGTCCTACCGGGTAGTAGTGGGTATCCGGGGCTGGACGGATATTGTTGTCACCGGCAAAGCTCGCCAGTATCGCCGCCTCGTCGCGGACTTCCAGATCGATGATGTAGATGAACAGAATGACGCTGCTTTTCTTGCGGGCGTCGTAGCTGCGCTTGAATACGGTGAAGTTCAGCAGATCGGCGTCGCTGATACCCAGGCGTTTGACGATGGCCTTGCGCAGTTCATCGGCGGAATGATCGAGAGGAAGAGACAGTTCGTTGATGCGAATCATGGCGGTAATCCTGGCCGGTGAATCCGGCAAAGGAAGCAACAGAGGGATGACGTAAGGCGCGAATTGTACCCGCCGCCGCCTGCCCCTGTCAGGTATGGCCTGATGGCTCTGCGGAACGCGCCCTGTGGACCCGCACGGTTTCGCTCGTCAATGCCCTCACTCCCTCTCTAGAGCCTCGATCAACCAGTCGCAGAAGCTACGGGTGAGGGGGTCGCCCTCGTTTTCGCGACGTACCAGCCAGCTCCAGTTCGGGCCGCGCACGGTCTGTTCCGACATGGGCACGAGCAGGCCCTGATCCCGCGCGCGGCCGGCGAGGAGGTGGCTGACCAGGGCGATGCCGAGCCCCTGGCTGGCCGCATCCAGCAGCAGTCCCGGATCGGAGAAGTTCAGCCCCTGGTTTTGCTGGCCGACGTAGGCGCCGCCCTGTACCTGCCAGTGGCTCCAGTCCATTTCACGTTCGCCGTGCAGGGTGGTGCGGGCATCTGCTGCCAGCTCCAGCAGGCTGGGATGGCAGGCCGGGTAAAGGCGGTCCTCCAGCAGCACGCGAAAGCTGCATTCGGCCTGGGCGCTGAGGTCGTCGCGCACGGCGATGTTGATGGTCTGGGTGGCCATGTCCGGGGTTTCGTCGGTGGTCAGCAACCAGAGGTCGACCTGCGGGTGGCGCTGGTGGAAGTCCGCGAGGCGCGGCACCAGCCAGTGATGGGCGAAGGCCGGCGTGGTGTTGACCACCAACTGGTTGGGCTTGCGGTACTGGTCCAGGCGGCGGATGCCCACGGCCAGGTGTTGCAGCAGCGACTGGGTGGTGCTGAGCAGGTCGAAGCCAGCGTCGGTCAGGGCCACGCTGCGGCCATTGCGGAAGAACAGCGGTTGTTCGAGGAAGCTTTCCAGGCTGCGGATCTGCTGGCTGATGGCCGACTGGGTGAGGTGCAGTTCTTCGGCAGCCTTGTGGAAGCTGCCCAGGCGGGCGGCGGCTTCGAAGCCGCGCAGGGCGTTCAGCGGTGGCCAGTGTTTCAGCATGATCGATAAGACCTACTAATCAGTAATCCGCAAAATCTATCGTTTGTTGCGGCGTTTTTACAGGCCTAGCATGCAACCCATTACCACGGCCGTGGTTTCTTCGTGATAACAAAAACTTAACCAAGGCATTTGTATGCAAATCAACGATTCGCAGAACGGCTGGGTAATGCCCGCTGAATGGGTTCCGCACGCTGCCACCTGGATGGCCTTCCCCCACAATCAGGCGCTCTGGGAAAACGGCTGGGGTGTGACCCTTGCCGACGTACAGGTCGATTTCGCCCGCGTGGCGAACGCCATTGCCCGCTTCGAGCCGGTGAAGATGGTGGTTGACCCATCCGCCGCGGACCGTGCCCGCGAGCTCTGTGGCGCCAACATCGAACTGGTGGAATTGCCGATCAACGACAGCTGGTGCCGCGACTCCGGTCCGAGCTTCGTCTGCCATCCGCGCCTGGGCACTGCCGGGGTCAACTGGCGCTTCAACGCCTGGGGTGGAAAATCGTCCTTCGACCTCGATGAAAGCCTGGCCCAGCGCATCCTCGGCCATCTGGGCCTGGAGTGCCTCGATACCTTCCTGACCAACGAGGGCGGTGCCATCCATGTGGACGGGCAGGGCACGCTGATCACCACCGAATCCGTGCTGCTCAACCCCAACCGCAACCCCGGTATGAGCAAGGTGGAGATGGAAGAAATCTTCGCTCGCCTGCTGGGGGTGAAGAAAACCATCTGGCTGCCGGGCGACCCCGACTACGTCACCGGCGACATGACCGATGGTCACGTCGATGGCGTGTGCGCCTTCGCTCGTCCCGGCGCGCTGCTGGTGGACGCGACCCGCGATCCGAACTCGACCTACGCCCAGGTGGCGCGCGAGAACCGTCGCGCCCTGGAGCTTTCCACCGACGCCCAGGGGCGCCGATTCGAGATGCTCGAACTCTTCGAAGCCAGCGAAGCGGTGGACCAGGACGCCGAAGTGTTCTGCGCTTCCTACACCAACTTCTACATCGCCAACGGCGCGATCATCATGCCGGCCTACGGCATTGCCGCCGACGATGAAGCCGCGGCAACCCTGCGCATGGCGTTCCCGGGCCGTGAAGTGGTGCCGGTGCAGATCAATACCCTGGCCCACGGCGGCGGCGGTGTGCACTGCATCACCCAGCAACAGCCGGCCTGGCCGCTGAAGGGGTGACCGATGAGCATGCTGACCGTCGCCACCACCCAGTTCGCGTGCAGCTGGGACCTTGAAAGCAACCTCGACCAGGCCGAGCGCCTGGTACGGGAGGCCGCCGCCAAGGGCGCGCAACTGATCCTCCTGCAGGAGCTGTTCGCCACCCCGTACTTCTGCATCGAGCAGGACCACAAGCACCTCGCCCTTGCCCAGGAGTATGGCAGCAGCCCCATCCTCAAGCGCTTTGCCGACCTCGCCCGGGAGCTAGGCGTAGTGCTGCCGCTGAGCTGGTTCGAGCGCGCCGGCAACGCCTTCTTCAACTCCCTGGCGGTGGCCGATGCCGATGGCCGCCTGCTTGGCGTGTATCGCAAGACGCACATCCCCAATGCCATCGGCTACCAGGAGAAGGAGTACTTCAGCCCCGGCGATACCGGTTTCCGCGTCTGGGATACCGCCTACGGCCGGATCGGTGTCGGCATCTGCTGGGATCAGTGGTTCCCCGAAACGGCCCGCTGCCTGTCGCTGATGGGCGCTGAAGTGCTGCTGTATCCGACCGCCATTGGCTCCGAGCCGGGCGCGGCGGCGCTGGATTCCCGCGATCACTGGCAACTGGCCCAGCGCGGCCATGCCGCCGCCAACATCCTTCCGGTGATCGCCGCCAATCGAGTGGGCGAAGAAGTGGCGACCACAGACCCGCAACTGCGGATGCGTTTCTACGGCTCGTCCTTCATCACCGATCACAAGGGCAAGCTGCTGGCCGAAGCCGACCGCGACAGCACCGGCGTGCTGGTCCAGCAGCTCGACCTCGCCGCCATGCGCGAGGAACGCCTCAATTGGGGCGTCTACCGAGACCGTCGCCCGGAAATGTACGGCCCGTTGCTGGGGCTGGATGGACGTCAAACCCATGAACGCTGGCAGCGCCAGGGAGCCTGAAGATGAATGCCATCAAGAAGCTGTTGATCGTCTCGTTGGGCCTCGGCCTGGGCTGCGCGCAATTCGCCGCCCAGGCCGAGGAGAAGATCCTGCGTCTGTACAACTGGGCGGATTACTTCGCGCCGGACACCTTGAGCGCCTTCACCAAGGAAACCGGCATCCAGGTCATCTACGACGTGATGGACAGTAGCGAGACCCTGGAAGCGAAGATGATGTCCGGCCACAGCGGCTATGACCTGATCTTCCCCGGCGACACCGTGGCCGAACGGCTGATGCGTGCCGGCGCCCTGCAGAAGCTGGATCCGGGCAAGCTCGAACACCTGGCTGACATCGAGCCCGGCCTGCGCACGCTGCAAACCCGCTACCCGTACTCACGCCACGCAACGGTGCCCTATACCTGGGGCACCATCGGCCTGACGTACAACCAGCAGATGATCGACAAGCGCCTGGCCGGCGCGCCGGTCAACAGCCTGGACCTGATCCTCAAGCCCGAGTTGGCGGCGAAGTTCGCCGACTGCGGTATCTCGATGATCGACTCGCCCGACGAAGTGCTGGCCGTGGTGCTGAATTACCTTGGACATAACCCGCGCAGCAGCAAGCCGGCCGAACTGGCCGAGGCGGTGGCGTTGCTCGGTTCCATCAAGCCGTACATCCGCAAGTTCCAGTCGCAGCCGGTTACCCAACTGGTCAATGGCGATATCTGTCTGTCCCTTGGCTACAGCGGCGACATGACCCAGGCCCAGCGCGCCTCGGACGAGGCGGGCAAGGCGACGAACTTCCAGTACCGCATACCGGTCGAAGGCACCACGGTCTGGATGGACACCATGGCCATCCCCGCCGATGCCAAACACCCTGAGTACGCTTACGCCTTGATCAACTTCATCATGCGCCCCGAGAACATGGCGGCGATCAGCAATGCCACCGGCTATCCCACCTCCAGTGCCAAGGCGCGGCCCATGGTGGCCGACGACATGCGCAACAACCCGGATATCTACGTGGACGAGGCGACCTACGCGCGGCTGATACCCGGCAAGGACATCCCGCAGCGTGACATGCGTGCGCGAATGCGCGCCTGGACCACCTTCAAGACCTCCATCCACCACTGAAACCGCCAACTGTCGAGAGCGCGGGGCGCCACCCGGGCAGGGTGATGCTGCGCCCCGCAATCCCACTCAACTGAGGACTTTGCATGTCTACTCGCCGTGACTTCATCAAGCAGATGATGGCTGCCAGCGGAATTGGCGCCGTCGCCTCCCTGGGCCTTGGCCTGGATGCGGCCCGCATTTCCGCGGCGCTGGCCAGCAGTTGGTTCATGCCCGACGAACACGCCCGGCAGGAACGGGTGATCCTTGCGTTCGCGGCATCTTCCCGCGTCTGGCAGGGCTGGGAGACGGCGGTGAACAACACCATCGCCCAACTGGCCAAGACCATTGCCAAGTACCAACCGGTCACCGTGCTGTGCCGCGCCAGCCAATTGGCCCAGGCCAAGAGCAAATGCGGCACCACCAATATCGAATTCATCACCCTGGCGCTGGATGATGTCTGGGTCCGGGACTACGGCGGCTGCTTCGTGGTGGATGGGGCGGGCGGCCTGGGCCTGGTGGACTTCAATTTCAACGGCTGGGGCGGCAAGCAGACGGCGGCGAACGACACCCGCGTGGCTGACACCCTCAGCTACGAAATGGAGGCCAACTACATTCGCAGCGCGCTGGTGGGCGAGGGCGGTGGCATCGAGGTGGACGGCCACGGCACCGCGATCATGACCGAGAGCTGCTGGGTGAACAGCAACCGCAATCCGGGCATGAGCAAGGCGCAGATCGAGGCCGAGCTGAAGGCCAATCTCGGCCTGCGCAAAATCATCTGGCTGCCCGGCATCAAGGACAAGGACATCACCGATGCCCACGTCGACTTCTACGCGCGTTTCGTCAAGCCGGGCGTGGTGATCGCCAACCTGGACAACGACCCCAAGTCCTACGACTACGCGGTCACCCGCAAGCACCTGGAAATCCTCAATGCCGCCACCGATGCCGATGGCCGCAAGCTGGTGGTGCACACCCTGCCGCCGCCCCTGAAGGTGCGCAGCAACCAGTACACCAGCAACAACCCGGATTTCGCGCCGGGCTACATCAACTACCTGCCGATCAATGGTGCCGTCATCGCCCCGCAGTTCGGCGACGCGGCAGCGGACAAGTACTGCAAGGACCTGCTGACGACGCTCTATCCGGGGCGGGTGGTGGAACAGCTCAACATCGACCCGATCGCCGCCGGCGGTGGTGGGATCCACTGCGTGACCAAGCACCTGCCGCTGGTTTGAGGGGGCTGCGGGGCAGGGGGCTAATGGGCCTCCTGCCACCGGGCTTGGTGATCACAGGCATCCTTCCGGTCCGTTAGAATGACCGCCCCGCCCAGATGCCTGTTCAACGAGATGCCCATGCCTTCGATCCGCCACTGCGTTCCCCGTCACCGCTTCGGTGAGGCCCGGCCATGAGCGATGCCACGGTAGAGCTGGTGGAAACCGGCCCGGAGCACGCCGAGCTGATCCGCAACCTGTACCAGTTCTATGCCTACGAGTCTTCGGACTGGGAGCAGGAAGACGTGGAGGTGGACGGCCGTTTCTACATCCACGACGAGCACCTGGCGCGTTACTGGCAGGAGCCTCAGTGGAGCGCCAACCTGATCCTGGTGGACGGTTTCATTGCCGGGTTCCTGCTGATCGAACGCAGCGAGCTGCCGGGGATCGATGCCCTGGAACTGGCCGACCTGTTCGTCCTGAAGAAGTACCGCCGGCTGGGTATTGGTTGTGCCCTGGCCACCCAGGTGCTGACGAGCGGGGAGGGCAACTGGCTGGTGCGTTTTTATGGCCAGGATGAGACGGCCGCCGCCTTCTGGCGCACGGTGCTGGACCAGCTGCCGCGTCCGGTGCATGCCATCGAAGTGGATGATGACCCGCAACTGCAGAACTTCCTGGTGACCCGCGCGCGCCACTGAACGGCCGGCAAAAGTTGTGCGGCAGGATCATTCGACTGTCATTTTCGATCATTGAGCCGGGGTATGCCGGCTCGTATCGTCCTTCCTCACCAGGCTGTCCGCCGCCCCAGTGCGTGGCGGGTATGCCGTCACAAGAAGAACAATTGGGAGGAACACAGCATGTCCGAACTGAACCTGCATCCCCAGGCCGCCGCCTCGCTTGAGCGTTGGCACGAAATGGTCGCGCAGAAAGACCTCAGCGAACTGCCTGAACTGCTCGCGGCGAACGTGGTGTTCCGCTCGCCCATGGCCCACACGCCTTATCCGGGGGTGAAGGTGGTTTCCACCATCCTCAACACCGTGCTCAAGGTCTTCGTCGACTTCACCTATCACCGTCACTTGGCCACGGCCGATGGCAGCAGCGTGGTGCTGGAGTTCAGTGCCAACGTCGATGGGCGGGAGCTGAAGGGCATCGACATGATCCGCTTCGATGAGCAGGGCAAGATCGTCGACTTCGAAGTGATGGTCCGTCCCATGAGTGGCCTGCAGGCCCTGGGCGAAGAAATGGGTCGGCGCGTGGGGGCCTTCCTGGCTACCGCCAAGGCCTGAGTCGGCACAGATGCGGGGCGACGCTGATGGCTATGTCTGCATAAAGTGTTGCAAGTAGCTGCATTGCCCGTAGGAGCTGGCTTGCCAGCGAATGGCCCCTTTTCGCTAGCAAGCTAGCTCCTACAAGGCTCCAAGACCGATGGTCGATCTCTGGCAACAGCTAACGCAGACATAGCCAAGCGAATCGCTCCCGTCCCTGCACGGCACCGAATGGCGGCCCCGTCGCAATGACGGGTTTGCACACCGTCAGTAGGTGTAGACGAAGTCCCGCACACCCCGGCCATCGAACTCCACCGCCAGCCATTCCCTCAGCAGGATGGTGGTCAGTTCGGGCTCTTCCAGCGGTGGCAGGTGGCCGCAATGTTCGAGGATCTCCAATCGCGAGCCGGTGATGCGTTCATGCATCAGCCAGGCTTCGGACACCGGCGTGAGCTGGTCGTCGGCACCGACCACGATCAGGGTGGGCACCTGGATGTCGCCCAGCATGGGCAGGGAATCGTCTCGCTTGATGATCGCCTGCTGCTGGCGCACGAAACCGTCCTTGCCCACGGCCGAAGCCATTTGCTGCACGGTGGCGGATACCTGGGAGTCCAGCCAGCGAGGGTG
The DNA here is from genome assembly GCF_029871235.1 of Pseudomonas sp. BN411. Lineage (GTDB taxonomy): Bacteria > Pseudomonadota > Gammaproteobacteria > Pseudomonadales > Pseudomonadaceae > Metapseudomonas. The sequence goes on along the minus strand of NZ_SSOM01000080.1, from coordinate 126,156 downwards.
GATCAGACGCGGCATCAGTTGCGGGCTGACACCGACGAAGCGACCGCGCTCGGCAAGTTCCAGCAGTCCCTTGCGGGTTGCGGCGCGCTCCGGCGAGTCGAGGCTGGCCATGGTGTCGAACAGCGCAAGGCGCAGGACCCTTTCCGGGGCCTGACGCATGATTTCGAAGGCAACGTAACCACCCATCGATAGTGCCGCCAGGGCGAACTGCTCTGGGGCTTCGTCCAGCACGCGCCGGGCCATGGCGGCAATGCTGTCATCACGGGTGAGGTCGGGAATATGGATGTCTACCTCGTCGGCGAGGGCAGCGGCCTGGTGCGCCCAGAGGCGCTCGTCGTTCAGCAGGCCCGGCAACAGGACCAGGGTCGTTGGGGTTTCTTCCATAAGGCAAGGCACTCGTACAGATAGCGAGTCGCAGCTCGGGCGGCGCAGAGGCCGTTCGGTCTGGCGACAGGGATCAGGGGTTACGCGGATGGAGTCCATCAGCGAACCCTAGATGCGAAGCGTTTCACATAAATGAACGGCGAAGTTTAGCCGCATTCCACCGCCGGGTTGGCACAAAGGATTCCTCGGAGGCTTCAATCCGGGACCGTGCAAGGGCTTGGGCGCCCTGTATCCCTTTGTATCCGGCCTCTTTCTCCGTTGACTCGCTTACAAATGCTTCCGGCCACAGATACGTCGCGGATACATGGCTGAGGCGAAATGGCCACACCCGAACGAGGTCAGTCCAAACGCCTCGCTCCAGGGTTACCAACCCGCTACCCATACCCGGAGAAACACCATGTCCCGTACCCAGATCTCGAACAAAACCCGCATTGGCCTGATCGCTGTCGCCCTGGCTGGCGGCCTGAACCTCGCCACTTCCACCGCCTTCGCCGTGGAGGCTCTGCCCCAGGGCTACCAGCTGGCCGCCGCCGACAAGGCAGCCGAAGGCAAGTGCGGTGAAGGCAAATGTGGCGCCGCAGAAGCCAGCAACACCCAAGCCAAGGCTGCCGAAGGCAAATGTGGTGAAGGCAAGTGCGGCGACGCCTCCTTCGCCCGTACCGACACCGACGACGACGGCCTGGTTTCCCGCAAGGAACTGCTGACCGTGGCGCCCCAGGGCGAAGCGGAGTTCATCGCCATGGACACCAACAAGGACGGCTTCCTCTCCGAGGGTGAGGTCTACAAGTTCCGCACCAACCAGTACATCTCCAACGGCAAGAAGGTCCCCACCGAGCTGTTCGTGCAAATGAGCAAGGCCAAGAGCTGATCCGCTTCATCCCACCCTCCCTGTGCCGCTGGCCGGGGAGGGGTTCCACAGCCTGGAGAATGACCCATGAGCACTGCCTCCTTCCCCTCTGGCGCAGGTCTCGGCTTGCGTCGCGTGCTATTGCCCGAACTGCTGGCGATGGATGCCGGCGCGGTGGATTTCCTGGAGTGCACGCCGGACAACTGGATCAAGGTCGGCGGTCGCCAGGGTGATGGCCTGGCCAGTCTCGCCGAACGATTCCCGCTGGCCTGTCACGGCCTGTCGTTATCCCTTGGCGGACCGGCACCCCTGGATCGCGAATTGCTGCAGCGCATCCGCGAATTCCTCGACAGCCACAACGTGGCCTTCTTCAGCGAGCACCTGAGCTACTGCTCGGACGACGGCCAGCTCTACGACCTGTTGCCGTTGCCCTTCACCGACGAGTCGGTGCGCCATGTCGCCTCGCGCATCCGCCAGGCCCAGGACGCCCTGGAGCGGCGCATCGCCGTGGAGAATATCTCCTACTACGCCGCGCCCTATCAGGCGCTGCAGGAGATCGACTTCCTCCGCGCGGTACTGGAGGAGGCCGACTGCGACCTGCTGCTGGACGTCAACAACCTCTACGTCAACTCGATCAACCACGGTTACGACGCCGCCGCCTACCTGGCCGCGCTGCCAGTGGAGCGAGTGGTGTACATGCATGTGGCCGGCCACTACGACGAAGCGCCGGACCTGAAGATCGATACACACGGCGCCACCGTGAAAGGCGATGTCTGGACCTTGCTGGAACAGGCCTACCAACGCTTCGGTGCGCTGCCGACCCTGCTGGAACGCGACTTCAATTTCCCGCCCCTGGCTGAGCTGCTGGGCGAGGTGGAACAGATCCGCACGCGCCAGCAGGCCGCCATCGCCTGGCCGGAGGTGCGCCGTGCATGAGGTGCTGCATGACCAGCTGATGAGCCTGGCCCGCTACGTTCGCGACCCGCAGAACAACGCACCGCCGCCGGGCATCGAGGCGCGTCGCCTGGCGGTTTACCGGCAATTGTTCTTCGGCAATGTGGAGTCGCTGCTGTCGGGCGGTTTCCCGGTGCTCCGTGCCAGCCTAGGCCCCGAAAAGTGGCGGGCGCTGATCGACACCTTCTATGCGCAATACCGCTGCCAGACGCCCTTGTTTACCGAAATTTCCGGAGAGTTCGTCGACTTTCTGGCCGAAGGGGGAGGGGACGCCCTCGACTTGCCGCCTTGGGTGGTGGAACTGGCCCATTACGAGTGGGTGGAGGCTGCGCTGCTGCTGAGCGACAGCCGAGAGCCAACCCACGATCCCAAGGGCGACCTGCTTGAAGGGGAGCCCGTGCTGTCGAACCTGGCCTGGCCCCTGGCGTACCAATGGCCGGTGACCGAGATCGGCCCCGATTACCTGCCGCAGCAAGCGCCCGAGCAGCCGACCCTGGTACTGGCGCGCCGCGGCGCCGACCAGAAGGTGCATTTCTCCCGCCTGGCGCCCTTGGCCCATGCGCTGCTGGCGTCGCTGCAGGAGCGGAGCGGCTCGGGCCGCAAACACCTGGAAGCTCTGGCCGAAGCCATCGGTGCGGAGGCTGAAACCATCCTGCCGCAGGGCCTGACCCTGCTGGAAAACCTGCGTGCCCAAGGCGTGGTGCTTGGCACCCGGGCCTGAGGCGCAAGCTGTTGCCGGTGTTTGCCGGCGTATCTACCGAGTGGAGTTGAATGATGACCGCGATTCTTGAAAAGACCCTCTATACCGGCCAGACCCGGACCACCGGCGGCCGTGACGGCCAGGGCAAGTCCTCCGACGGCGAACTTGCTGTGCGCCTGAGCCCACCCGGTTCTGGCCGGCCGGGCACCAACCCGGAACAGTTGCTGGGCGTGGGCTGGTCGGCCTGCTTCATTGGCGCCCTGCGTCGCGCCGGCCAGGCTCAATCGATCCGCCTGCCGGATGACGTGGCGGTAGCCGCCGACATCGCTCTGGGTAACACCGCTGACGGTGGCTTCGCCCTGGCGGCGAAACTGACCGTCGAACTGCCTGGCCTCGCCACCGACGTCAAAGCCCGCCTGGTGGAAGCAGCCCACCAACTCTGCCCGTACTCCAAGGCCACCCGCGGCAATATCGAAGTGACCTTCGAGATTCCCTGAGTCGCCACTGCTGCAAAGAAGCCCGCGCACCTTTCGAGGTGTGCGGGCTTTTTTGTGGGCGGGTCACCTGACCTGTAGCTAGACTTCGGCCAATTCCGTAATGCACGACTGCAAGACATGCATCGAACTCAACGAGCACAAGAGGAGACTCTGTCGTGGAAGGACCGACGGCAAGCGAACCCAACAAGACCTATCAATTCTGTTCGGTGCAATTGAATGTCTTTTCGCTAATGCTCGTGACGGCCCTCAGCGCCTTTTGCGGGGGTATCGGCTGGGCGTTGATCCTCTTTATCGCCAACTGGCTGGGGATGGTCACCTTGGAACGATTCGACAACGTCCTGGTGAATTTCATTATGTTTCCGCTGTTCGGTGCATTCTTCGCTGCGGTGTTCTCACTCCTGGGCTACCCGGTCTACAAATGGGTGTGCAAGAACCTCCGTGGGCAGCGCCTGACAGGCATTTTCCACAATCCTCACAACTGATCTGCAGCGTTCATCCGTGCAAGGGCGGGTATAGCTTCGCTCGCGTTCACCCTACGCATTGGTAGGGTGCGCTGTGCGCACCGATTGTGGGGCGACACCGCGTCGCGCTCGTATACCGGCCAAAGCGAATGAATTCGCCCCTACAGGGAAGTGCCCAGGCTGAACCCCGGCACGGACAGCCCCCTCTCCCTCTGGGAGAGGGTTGGGGTGAGGGCTGCCATCGGCTAGCTTGGTGCCCAGTCCTTTCGCGAATGAATTCCCCCCACAAAAAAGCCCGCGCACCCCTTCAGATGCGCGGGCTTTTCCGTCTCCGACCGGTCAGGCTTTCCGGCGGAACAGCAGATGATCGAGGCTGAAGCGTCCGGCGCCGCTGAGGAGCAGGGGCATAGCGGCGATCAGGTAGATCAGCGGCAGCTTGTAGTTGCCGTAGCCCTTGTTGGTGATGGCGTAACCCTGGGCGAGTTCCGAGAGGCTCGACCAGTGTTCCGGCCAGTGCACGGCAGCGATGGCCACAACGGTCAGCACCATGAGTACGAAGGTGGCGAAGCGGGTACCCAGGCCCAGCAGCAGGAGCAGGGGGGCGATCAGCTCGGCCCACATCGACATCTGCCAGCTGAGGTCAGCCGGAATCACATTGAACGGGAAGGGAAAGGCGGACTGGATATCGACGAACCAGTTCTGGCCGTTCCATTTCTCCAGACCGGATTCGAAGAACTCCCAGGCGAGGAACAGGCGCAGCGGCAGGTCGGCGCTCCAGGCGCCGATGCGGTCAAGCTGGTTGAAGGCAAACTTGAACGGGGAGAGGGCAAGGCTGGACATGGGCGGGCTCCTTGGGTCCGGGTGCAGCGGCGGGATGCCGTTGCTGCTCTTGCGTCCATGTTGGCGTGGGGGCTTGTCCCGGATGTGTCCTGCCGTATCCCGTTGTGTATCGCTGTGTAGGTTGCCTCAGGCGTTGGCACCCAGTTCCAGCTGGGCGCAGAGGCCTCCGCTGTCGCGGTTGGAAAGGGTCAGGCGGCCGCCCAGGGCCTGGCTCAGTTGCTGGGCGATGGCCAGCCCAAGGCCGGTGCCGCCAGTGCTGCGGTTGCGCGAGCTCTCGACCCGATAGAAGGGTTTGAACACTTCCTGCAGTTCCTCCTCGGCAATGCCCGGACCTTCATCCAGTACCTGCACCAGGACCTTGCCCTGTACATCGCGCTGAACTTCCAACTGGGCGCTGCCGCCGAATTTCAGGGCGTTGTCGATCAGGTTGCTGAGCACCCGGCGCAATGCATGGGGGCGGGTTTCCAGCAACATGCCGCTGGAACCGGCGAGGTTCACAGCCTGGCCGCTGTCCTGGTAGTCGCATACCAGGCTGTCGAGGAAGGCGTCGAGGTCGACCCGGCACAGGGCTTCGCTGGTGCCGTCCATGCTGCGCGCATAGGCGACGCCTTCGCGCACCAGGTGCTGCATTTCATTCAGGTCGCTCCATAGGCGCTCGCGTTCGACCGAGGCGTCCATCTGCTCTACACGCAATTTCATGCGGGTGATGGGGGTCTGCAGGTCGTGGGAGATGGCTGCCAGCAGTTGCATGCGCTCTTTCAGGTAGGCGCCGATGCGCCCTTGCAATGAGTTGACGGCGCGGGCGGCGTAGGCGACTTCCTGTGGCCCGCGCTCATCCAGCACCGGGCCAGAGGCGTCCGGGTCGAGGTGGTCAACGGCCTGGGCCAGGCGGGTCAGAGGCCCGATCGCCATGCGTACTGCCAGCCAGGTGCAGACCAGCAGCACAGCCAGTTGCAGAAGCAATACCACCGGCAGCCACTGCGCCACGGGAATCGGGCCGGGGGTGACGTCTATGGTGAGCGGTCGGCCGTCGCTCAGCGTCAGGTGACCCTGGAAGTGGGGCGTCGGGCCGGGAATGTTCTCGAAGCGAACCGGAAAACGCTCGCCAATGGCCCGCTCTATGGACGCAGCGGCCATATGGGGATTGGCCATGTCCATGGGGACACCCGGCTGGCCTTCATCGAGCCGGTAGCGGTAGTTGCGCCGTTCCAGCAGCGACAGCCAGGTGGCACGTTCATCCGCAGGCAGGCGGTCGATCAGCGCCACGGCGGTGCTGACGTCGTTCTCCAGGTTGCCGAGCATCACGTTGCGGCCGGTCTGGTAGCGCTCGTAGAACTGCGAGGCGAAGGACAGCCCATAGGCCAGCACCAGCCCGGTCAGGAAGATCAGCGCCAGGCGTGCGGCCAGGGTGCTCGGCCAGCGGGGCAGGGACATCACGTCGACGGCTCGATCAGCTGCACGGGCAGCGAGAAGACATAGCCCTCACTGCGCACCGTCTTGATATAGGCAGACTCGCGAGGGTCGTCCTGCAGGCGCTGACGAAGGCGGCTCACCAGCAGGTCGATGGAGCGGTCGAACACATCCGCCTCGCGGCCCTGGGTGAGGTTGAGCAGCTGGTCGCGGCTGAGCACCCGCTGCGGATGGTCGAGGAAGACCCGTAGCAGGCGGTACTCGGCGCCGCTCAGGGCCACCAGGGTGCCTTCGGCGTCCAGCAGGTGGCGCGCGGTGGTGTCCAGACGCCATTTGCCGAAGCCGATCAGCCGGCTGCTTTCGCTGATCTGCAGGTTCGGGGGCAGCATCCGCGTGCGCCGCAGCACCGCATTGATGCGCGCCAGCAGCTCGCGGGCGGAGAAGGGTTTGGTGAGGTAATCGTCGGCGCCCATTTCCAGGCCGATGATGCGATCGGTCTCATCATTGCGGGCGGTCAGCATCAGCACCGGCGTCGCCTTGTGCTTGCCCACGCGCAGCTCCCGGCAAAGGCGCAGGCCATCGTCGCCGGGCATCATGATGTCGAGGACGATCAGGTCGACCGTGTTGCCTTCGAGGAACGTGCGCATCTGCCGGCCATCTGCCGCCAGGCTCACGCGCAGGCCGTTCTTCTTCAGGTAGTTGCCGACGAGTTCTCGGATTTCCCGGTCGTCGTCAACGATCAGGATGTGATCGACATGGTCCATGGACAAACCTCGTTCTGCTCGATTCGCGACCTAGTGTATCGGGCCGCGCGGAGCTTGCCCGCTGCCCTTTGTATTGCAGTGTATCCAGCGCTTTGCTGATACCTGCGATTGCACTTTGGTCGAAAGTATCTCTCTGTATCCGGAATGCTTGCAGATACCTGGAAGGGCAATCGCAGGCCGCCGTGGACACATCGGCGATACCTCCCACCGCTGGAATTGGGCCCAACGGATGCAGTGGTGCATCCGCCCCATTTCCCATTGGTGAGGAGACCTCCATGAAAACTCTGTCCCTGAGCGCCTGCCTGCTGGCAGCCACCTTCAGTTTCGCAAGCCTGGCGGCCCAGGCCGCGGGAAACGTCACGCCAGAGCCGTACCGCTACGGCATGCACCTGGATATCAACAAAGTGGTGTCCATTCACGAAGAACCGTCCGTCTTGTGCCAGGTGGTGGATGCGCGCATGGATTACCTGGACTCCAGCGGACAGCAGCACAGTCTGGCGTATCGCAAGCTGGCCGACGCGTGCGGCAACGAAAACTGAACCACGCCCCCCGTTTCCAGCGCCACTGACGGCGCGAATCGCCAGCCCGGAGCCTGCGGGCCCAATTTTCATCGAGGTGTCCATGTATCTTGTCGCCTTTCTCGGCGGGGTGCTGACGCTGTTCAGTCCCTGCGTTCTTCCTGTCCTGCCCCTGCTGTTTTCCCGCGCCGGCGGCCCGGCCTGGTCGCCCTTGCTGACCCTGGTCGGCCTGGCTTCGGGCTTTGCCGTGCTGGCGAGCCTGGCGGTGGTCTCCAGCGAGTGGGTGATCCATGCCAGCCAGTGGGGTCGCTACCTCGCCCTGGTGCTGCTGGCTGTGTCTGCGCTGGCCCTGTTGTCCAACCGCTTCGGCACCTTTGTGTCGCGCCCCTGGCTGTGGCTGGGTGACCGTTTGCACGGCGATGCCCGGCGCCTGCCGCCGACGCTTTCAGCCTGGCTGATGGGGTTTGCCGCTGGCCTGCTGTGGGCGCCCTGTGCCGGCCCCATCCTGGGCCTGATCCTGTCCGGCGCCATGCTCAACGGCCCCAGCGCATCCACCAGCCTGTTGCTTCTCAGCTATGGCCTCGGCAGCGCCGTGGCGATGGGGGCGCTGATTTTCCTCGGCCGTGGCGCCTTCCAGCGCGCGAAGCTGTCGTTGGGAACCGTGGAATGGCTGCGTCGCGGCGCCGGTGCGCTGGCCTTGCTGGCGGTGGTCGGCATCGCCAGTGGCACCACGGATCGGCTGGCTGGCGTGGGTGACTCGCGCCTGGCCTCAGCGCTGGAGCGCAAGGTGATCGACGGCGTTCCGGTGCTTCTGGAGAAACTGGTGAGCAGTGCCCGTGCCGCGGATGTCGGCCAACTGCCGGACCTGGGCGCGATGCCGTCGCTCGATGGCGCCACCCAGTGGCTCAATAGCCCGCCGCTCAGCAACGAGCAGCTGCGCGGCAAGGTGGTGCTGGTGGATTTCTGGACCTTCGACTGCATCAACTGCCGGAACAGCCTGCCGTACGTGAATCAATGGGCGGAGCGTTACGCCGACAAGGGCCTGGTGGTGATCGGCGTGCACACGCCCGAGTACCCCTTCGAGCGGATCATCGACAGCGTGCGCGAGGCGACCGTCCGCCTGGGCGTGAAGCACCCGGTGGCCATCGACAACCAGTACCGCATCTGGAATGCCTTCACCAACCAGTACTGGCCGGCGCACTACTTCATCGATGCCAATGGGCGTGTGCGCACGCTGCACATCGGTGAGGGCGACTATGAAGAGCAGGAGGCGGTCATCCAGAAGCTCCTTCAGGAGCGCGATGCGGCCGTTAAGGGCGCCAGCGCGACCTGATTGCGCAACACCCGGTCATGGACGGGTTTTGGAAGCACCTGCCCGAGGTGGTAGGTTCTCCCACCCATTCATGACCGAAGGACCCTTCCGATGCGCCCGACAGGAAAGTACTGCGCACCTTCACTCCTGCTTACGCTGGCGGTCAGCCTCGCCAGCCAGGCCATGGCCCGCGAGCTGCCGACGGCTCTCGGTGCCAGCGTCCAGCAGGCGGCTCGCCAGGTCATGCAGCAATACGGCATTCCTGGCCTGGCCATTGGGGTCACCGCCCAGGGCGAGCAGCGCTTCTACAACTACGGCGTGGCGTCCAAGGCGACGCAGCAAGCCGTTACCAGCGATACGCTTTTCGAAGTCGGCTCGGTCAGCAAGACCCTGACCGTCGCGCTGGCCACCTACGCCGAAACGCTCGACAAGCTCCAGCTCACTGCGAGCCCCAGCCGTTACCTGCCGGAGCTCAAGGGCAGCAAGCTCGACCAGGTGACGCTGATCAACCTGGCCACCCACACGGCCGGCGGCTTTCCACTGCAACTGCCGGATGGCGTCCGCACCCGGCAACAGTTGATGGACTACTACCGCGCCTGGCAGCCGCGCTACGCGCCTGGCACCTACCGGACCTACGCCAATCCCAGCATCGGCCTGCTGGGAGTGGTAGCGGCCAGCAGCCTGGAAAAGCCTTACGTCGCCGCCATGGAAAGCGTGCTGCTGCCGAAGCTGGGCATGGGCAATACCTTCATCGAGGTTCCGGCTGATGCGATGCCGCGCTACGCCCAGGGCTACAACAAGCACGATGCCCCGGTACGGGTGAATCCGGCGATGCTGGCCAACGAGGCCTACGGGGTGAAGACCAGCAGCAAGGACCTGCTGCATTTCGTCGAGGCCCATCTCGGCCGGGTTCCGCTGGAGGCCGGGCTGCAACGCGCCATCGACGCGACCCGGACAGGCTACTACAAGGTCGGCGCCATGACCCAGGACCTGATCTGGGAGCAGTACAGCTACCCGGTGGCGCTGGAGACGCTGGTGAAAGGCAATGGCAGCCAGATGGTGCTGGAAAGCCACGCGGTCACCGCCATCGAACCGCCGCTGCCGCCGCAGAAGGCAGTCTGGGTCAACAAGACTGGAGCCACCGATGGCTTCGGTGCCTACGTAGCTTTCGTGCCGGAGAAACAACTCGGCATCGTGCTGCTGGCCAACAAGAATTACCCGAATGAGGAGCGGGTGAAGCTGGCCTATCGGATTCTTGGCGAATTGGAGGCGGGGCAGAAGACTCGCTAGTCGAGGGGCGATCGCTCCCTCGGGAAAGCCAATCGTGACCGTAGGGTGTGCTGCGCGCACCAACTGCAGGGGCGACGCCGCGCGTGGCTCAACCCCTGGTGCGCGCGGCGCACCCTACGAATCAGCCTTCAGGTCATCACCACTTACCGGTGCTCATACCGCCGTCCACGGCCAGGACAACGCCGGTGGTGAAGTTCGCGCCGGCCAGGTACAGAACGGCTTCGGCGATCTCTTCAACCGTGCCCACACGGCCGGCCGGCGCCAGGTTGTTGAGGAAGTCGCGGGAGGCCGGGTCGTGCATCGGGGTGTCGATGATGCCGGGGGCGACTGCGTTCACCTGGATGTTGTGCGGCGACAGTTCCAGGGCCAGGGCGCGGGTCATCTGGTTGACGCCGCCCTTGATCAGTACCGGAAGGGCAGCCGGAACGCTGATGTTGGGTTGCAGGGCCACCGAAGCGGAGATGTTGACGATGTGGCCACCGCCTTGCTGCTGCATGTGCGCGGCCGCCACCTGGGAGGTGTAGACCACGCCCTTGAGGTTGGTGTCCAGCAGGGCTTCCAGGTCTTCCGGGCTGTACTCGATGAAGGGCTTGGCCAGGAAGAAACCGGCGTTGTTGACCAGCACTTCGACGCTGCCGAAGGCTTCGATCGCGGTGGCGAAAGCCTTGCGGGCGGCGGCCGGGTCGGCCACGTCACCGGCGACGCCGACGAAGCTGGCCGGGTTACCCAGGCTGGCGGCGGCTTCTTGCAGGCGTTCGGCGGAGCGGGCGGTGCCGACGACGTTGTAGCCGGCGTCGAGGAAGGCCTTGGCCAGGCCCAGGCCGATACCGCTGGAAGCGCCGGTGATAACGACAGTTTTCTTGCTCATGGTGGTTTCCTCACAAATAGGCTCAGGGGGCTTGCCGTAGCAGCTGATCGAAGGGATTAGCTGCTGGTGAGGCGGACTATATTTGTGAGTGAAGCGCCGATAAATCGGGTTTCCCTTACTTCAGTTGATACCTTGTGTAATCAATCGAGATCGCCTGGCAGCAGGCATTCAGCCCATGAAAACGCCGACTGCGGGGCACCACAGAAGTGGCCCCCGCATTGTTTTGCGGCTTGGGTTAGGGCGAGCAGGTGTTTCAGCGGCTGTAGCGTGCGGCGGGAGCGCTCAACGACAGGTTCGGCATCAGTTTCTGCCGCGCAGCTTCATAGGCATCCAGGTCGGCGATGTCCGGAAGGGCGGGAATGGTGACGAACTCGCCTTGGTCGAAACCGGCAAGCGCCGCGTCCACCATGTCTTCCGCCTTCATGACGATGGCACTGGGAAGGTACTCCACCGGCGTGCCGGCGATCTCCCAGAAGTCGGTCGCGGTTGCGCCGGGGAGCACGACCTGCACCCGGACGTTCTTCTCCTGCAGTTCCTTGTGCAGGGACTGGCTGAACGCGAGCACGTAGGCCTTGGAGCCCCCGTACACACCGTTGAGGACCTCCGGCGCGATGGCGACGATCGAAGCGATATTGATGATGGTGCCGCCGCCACGGGCGACGAAAACGGGTGCTGCGGCGTAGGTCAGGCGCGTCAGCACGTTCACGTTGAGGGTGAGCAAGTCGTCCAGCTTGTCGACGTTCGACTCGAGAAGAGGGCGGGTCGCGCCGATGCCGGCATTGTTCACCAGCGTCGTGATGCTGGCATCGGTGCGAAGGATGTTCTCGACCCGTGCGAGGTCCTCCTTGTTGGCCAGGTCGGCGACCACGACTTCCACGTTTCGCCCGGTCTCATCGCTCAAGCGACGGGCCAGCGCATTCAGGCGCTCGCGGTTGCGAGCCACCAGGATCAGGTCATGGCCACGGCGGGCCAGGCGGTCGGCGTAGATCGCACCGATACCGGACGAAGCGCCGGAGATGAGGGCGGTGCCGGGATGTGAGTGAGTCATGTTGTTGCTCCAGGGTGGGTGGGACTGGAGAACAGAGTGCTGCGGATTTACGATGTCTTAAATGACATTTATAGTCATGTTTCAGGACATCCCGGGAGGTACACATGCATCGAATCGGCTATCTGCTGACGGATGGTTTCCAGGTCCTTTCACTGGCCACCCAGACCGTATTCGAGTTCGCCAACCTCGTGGCCCGGGAACCCTTCTACAGCATCCAGAATTACTCGCCGGACGGCGGTCTGGTGCGCTCTTCGCTGGGGCTCGCGATCGAAACCCATGCACTCGATGCGCCTCGCCTGGCGGACACCTGGATGGTCGTTGGGGTCAACGACCCGTTGGCGGAGCCACCTCCCCAGGCCGTCCTCGACTTCGTGCGCCAGGCCGCTAGCCAGGCGCGACGCACGGCCGGTGTCTGCACCGGTGGCTTCGTGCTGGCTGAGGCGGGCGTGCTGGCCGGGCGCCGTGCGACGACCCACTGGGCCTTCGCTCTCGAAATGCGCAAGCGATTTCCGGACATCGATGTCGAGGATGACCGCATCTACATCGTCGACGAGCCGATCTGGACCTCAGCCGGCATGACTGCGGGGCTCGACCTCGCCCTCGGCATGGTGGAGAAGGACCTGGGCGCGGAGGCGGCGCGTTCGGTGGCGCACAAGCTGGTGATGCATCAGCGCCGCTCCGGTGGGCAGTCCCAGCATTCGGAAATGCTCGACCTGGCGCCCAAGTCGGACCGCATCCAGAACGCGCTGAACTATGCACGCAATCACCTGAATCGCCCGCTTGGCGTTGAGGAGCTGGCGGAAGTCGTGCACCTGAGCCCGCGTCAGTTCACCCGGGTATTCACCGCCGAAACCGGACAGTCGCCCGCCAAGGCCATCGAGGGGCTGCGGCTGGAGGCGGCACGGCTGATGATCGAACAGAGCCGTCATTCCCTGGATGTGGTCGCCAGGGAAACCGGGTTCCGCGACCGGCGCCACATGCGCGAGGCCTTCATACGTGGTTTTGGCGTGCCGCCCCAGGCCGTGAGACGGGATGCGCGCGGCGTGACGGTTTGAAGGGCAGGGCGCCGCTCCGTGCTCCGCGCTCGGGTTGTGTCCCTCTGTATCCAGGCGCCGCCGGATACATGAGCACGCAAAACAAGTGCTGGGCGACACACGCAGGGCACCGGCCCCGTCGAGACTGAGCTGGCCACCAGCGACAGCCTCGATGGCCTGGAGCTGGTTGGGCCCGATGCCCACAACCTGAGCGGAATCCAGTTCGATGAAGACCCTGAAGAGCCTGCTGACCTCCATCGCCTTTTCCCTGGCCGGTGTTGCCGTGCACAGCAACGCCGCCACCGAGAATCACCGCAACTCCAGCGGTGTCTGCTTCCAGACGACGCCGCTGGGTAGCAAGAAGGTATCGCCGCAGTCGGCCGAGGCCGGTTCCAGCGGCGATCCGCTCGACCGCTGAAGACGACTTTCCGTGCTGCTCGCCCACGATCCGCCGTTGGTGGGCGCGGGCTACAACTGACCACCACAACCTGCTGCCGAGGACTTCCGCCATGAGTGATGGGAACTGCGAATTGCTGAAACAGGTGCTGAACGCCCACGGCGGACTGGACCGCTGGAACCGCTTCAATACGGTGCGCGCCAGCATAGTGACCGGAGGCACCCTGTGGGGCCTGAAGGGCCTGACCCAGGACAGCGACCCACGGGAGATGACCGTCTGGCTGCATGAGCAGCGGGCGTCGGTCACGCCCTTTGGCGCGCCAGACAAACGCACCGCCTACACGCCTGGGCGCATCGCAATCGAGACCATCAGCGGACAGTTGGTGGCCGAGCGTGCAGACCCCATAGCGTCATTCCACGGCCACGGCGAAACCACACCCTGGGACCCGCTTCAGCGGGCCTACTTCAACGGCTACGCGCTCTGGTCCTATCTGACCATGCCATTCCTGTTCACCTGGCCAGGCGTCAGGGTCGAAGAGTTGGCGCCGTGGGAAGAGGGCGCGGAAACCTGGCGCCGGCTGCGGGTGCATTTCCCGGAGAGCGTGGCGACCCACTGCGCGGTACAGGACTTCTACTTCGGCGAGGATTTCCTGCTGCGTCGGCACGACTATCAGCTTGACGTCAGCGCAGGCTTGCCGGCCGCGCAGTACGTTTCCGACTACATCGAAGCGGAGGGCCTGCGCACGCCCGGCAAACGGCGGGCCTATCGACGTGACGAGCAAGGCCGGGCCATCGAGGCGCAATTGCTGGTGTCCATCGACATCAGCCAGCTCCGCTATGAATGAGCTGCCGGGATGGCGGCCGATTGGGCATTGAGAGCAGGAAAGGGGAGGCGTTGCCTCCCTTTTCCATTCAGGCCATTACCACTTGCCAGTGCTTTGGCCACCGTCCATGGCCAGATTCCGGCCGGTCAGCTGTAGGCGCTGCGGTAGGCGAAGATGCCCGGCAGCCCACCCGTCATCACGAACAGCAGGTTGCTGCCGGGCGGAAACTCACCGTTGCGAGCGGCAGCCAGCAATCCCGCGAATGCCTTGCCGCCGTAGACGGGGTCGATCAGCAGCCCCTCGTGGGAGGCGAGCAGACGGGTTGCTTCCAGCATCGCCTGGGTGGGGGCGCCATAGGCTTCGCCGCGCTGTGTCCCATCCACCTTGACCGCGCTTTCGTCCAGCGACGTGGATGGAGCGAGTAACTGCAGTGTCTGCCGGGTCTTTTCCACGGTCGTTGCGAGCGTCTGCTCGGCGGTTCCCAGTACGGAGTAACCAGTGATTCCTGTTGAGGAGCCGGCCAGGGTAACCCCGGACAGCAGGCCTGCCTGGGTTCCGCTGCTGCCGTTGGGCACGATGATCTGCTGGAACTGCACGCCGACTTCGTCTGCCTGTTGCAGGATTTCGGCCGCGCAAGCGGCATAGCCCAGCGCGCCGGTCGGGCTGGAACCGCCAAGTGGCATGACGAAGGGCTTCCTGCCCTGGCGTGTAAGACGGTCCACCTGTTCGGCGGCATAGGCGTCCGGGGCCGCTCCGAGGGGCAGGCGATGGATGGTCGCACCGAACAGGGCGTCCAGCAGGACATTGCCGTTGAGCTGATAGTCATCGTCCGTGCGCACGCCGGACTGGGTGAGGATCAACTCGCAGGCCAGGCCGTGGCGCGCGGCCACCGCCGCGGTCAGGCGGGCGTGATTGGACTGCAGGCCGCCCCAGGTCACCAGGGTATCGGCGCCGGCTGCGAACGCCTCGCCGAGCAGGAACTCCAGCTTGCGCAGTTTGTTCCCGCCGCCACCCAGGCTCGTGAGGTCGTCACGCTTTACGTAGAAGTTGCAGCCGTTGAATTCGGCCAGCTGGCTCAGACGAGATAGCTTCTGGATCGGCGTGGGGGCATCCACCAGCACCATCCGGGGATGGCTGGCGAGGGCCGCCTCGAGACGGTTCAGGTCATGTGACATTGAGGTTCCCTCCGGGCACGGGAAAAGTCGTGTTGGTGTTTTTCAGCGCTCCACAGCGACCTGCCGGAGCGCTTTTTCGTAGTAGTCCGCCGCTTGTGCGCCGCTGATCAGGTGCTTGCCGTTGAGGACGACGGCCGGGACAGCGTGCACGCCGCGGCTGGTGTAGTAGTGCTCGCGCTCCTGGACTTCCCGGCTGAACTGCCCTGAGGAGAGGACTTCCAGCGCCGCGTCGCGGGCGAGGCCCACATCGCCGGCCAGGCTGGCAAGCGTTTCGCGATCGCTGATGTTCCGGCCATCGGTGAAGTAGGCGCGGAACAGCAGGTGGGCAAGCGGCCGCTCCCGCCCCCTGGTTTCGGCCCAGCGCATCAGGCGGTGGGCATCAAAGGTGTTGTAGAAGTGCGTGCGCTTCTTGAGGTCGAAGTGGAAGCCGATCTCCAGTCCACGGGCGGTGATGTTCTCCTGGCTGCGGGCGACATCCGCGGCGCTACGCCCGTATTTCTGCATGATGTGTTCGACCGCATCCTGACCGGCTGCCGGCATATCGGGATTCAGTTCGAACGGCTGGAAGGCCAGTTCGATCTCCAATTCCGCCGGCAATCGTTCCAGGGCTTGCGCCAGTTCTTCCAGTGCAATGGCGCACCAGGGGCAGACGGGGTCCGAGATGAAGTCGATTCGGATGGGTTCACTCACGGAATGTTCTCCGTTTTCCTTCAGGCGTTACGTGACTGTGGACGTTGCGTTCACCCTTGCCTCCGGTTCGAGGACAGGGGATTCCCGCCCGGCCGTGTGCCAGGCGGGAGGCACTGGAATGGGCGTCATCCAGGCTGGTTCTTGCGGTACTCCGTGGTCGTCATGCCGGCATAGCCCCAGTTATCGGTGTCCACTTCTTCGATGACGATGTGGGTGAGATCCGGGCGTTTGCCCAGCACGCGTTGCAGGGTGTCGGTGATTTCGGCGATGACCTGGGCCTTCTGTTCCCGGGTAACCCCGTCACGGGTGATACGTACGCTTACGAACGGCATCTTGAACCTCCTGGGAGGACTGGTGGGTGGTGGCACCGGGTCAGCGCTCGGCTGTGACTTGCCCGTGGGCAGGGCGCGCCTTGGCAGTGGCCGGAAGGTGCCGGGATCGACTGCACGGGACGAACTATATTTGTGCGTATTCGGACGATAAATGTAGGCTCGGATACTTCAGTTGATACCCGGTGTAATGAATCGTGAAGCGCCACTTTGATGACATCCAGTTAGGCAGCATCGAGCTCTTCTGTCTTGCCGCGGAGGAGGGAAGTTTCACTGCGGCGGCGCTGTCGGCAGGGGTCACGCCGGCGGCGGTGAGCCGCTCGATTTCGCGCTTGGAGGAACGACTCGGCACGCGGCTGTTCGTGCGGACGACCCGCAGTATCCGCCTCACGGAAAGCGGTCGCTCCTACTTCGAACAATGCCGGCAGGCGCTGACCCAACTGGTGGAAGCAGAGCGTGAAGTGATGGGCAAGCAGCTCGAACCCACGGGCGAGTTGCGCATCAGCATTCCCACCACCTACGGCCACTACCGCATCCTGCCGCTGCTCGCGCGATTCCGCGAGCGCCACCCGGGCGTGAGGGTCGACATCCACCTGAGCAACCGCAATATCGACTTCGTGGGGGAGGGCTATGATCTGGCGATCCGTGTGCGCGCCCAGCCTGACTCGACGCTGATTGCCCGGCATCTCGAAGATGCACGGCTGGTGGTGATCGCCACGCCGCAATACCTCGCCAAGGTGGGCACGCCCACTTCCCTGGATGATCTCGACCGGCACGACTGCATCCAGTTCGAGCTTCCCAGCAGTGGGCGCCGCATTTCCTGGCTATTCACCGAGAACGGCAAGGAACGGGAAATCTTTGCCAACGGCAATTACTGCTGCTCGGATGACGTTCTCGGCGGGGTGACCCTGGCCAAGCACGGCGCCGGGCTGTTCCAGACCTATCGCTTCATTGTCGAGCGGGAGCTGGAAGAGGGCTCGCTGGTGGAGGTACTCCAGGAGTTCGGCGGGCGCTCCCGCCCTTACACGCTGCTGTATCCCCATGGCCGCCACGTCCCGCTGCGCCTGCGTGCGTTCGTCGACTTCCTGATGGAGTGCAAACGGGAGTGGAGCGTCTAAGGGGCGTGCCAATGATTGACCACGCCATATCCCTCCTGAGGTTCCCGGCCTGACGTTCACTGTTGGCGGCTGGTTTCTGTATCGGCCTGTGTCTGGGGCCATCCTCGTTACATGTGCTTGTGAATCCAGCCCCCGAGCAATACATCCCGGATACAAGCCTGGGTTGAACTGCCTCCGCCGACCGGTGCTACCAGCAGGGCACCGGACCACGGCTCTTGCCAATCATTGCCCGGAAGTGGGTCAGTCCCGCTCTCCGGGCTTTTTTTCCGCAGGCAATGCGGGCCCAGGGAGACAACATGTCGAGAAACCTGCCTGATACGAATTACGCCGTGGACCAGCTCCGGGTCCAGACCTACACCAACGGCATCATCGGTCCCAGCCTGCCCATGCTGGGACCACTGGCCGATGGCGGCACCCTGATCACGGGCACGCCGCCGGGGTGCTGGGGGCCAATGATCACGCCGGCTTTCCAGGGTGGCCACGAGGTGACACAACCGGTGGCGATCGAAGGCGCTGAAGTGGGTGACGCCGTGGCGCTGAAGATCCGGCGGATGCGCGTCACCTCACTGGCGACTTCCTCCGGCGTGATGAAGTTCGTCGAGGGTCGCTACAACGGCGATCCCTTCGTTGCCAAATTCTGTTCGTCCTGCGGTACCGAGCACCCGGCCAGCCATGTCGAAGGCATTGGTGAAGACGCCATCCGCTGCGACCACTGCGGCGCGGAAGTCAGCGCCTTCCGCTTCAGCCACGGCTACGTGATCGTGTTCGACCAGGAAAACCAGGTCAGTCTGACGGTGAACCAGGACGTGGCCAACGGCCTGGCCGGCAACGCCCCGGAAATGTCCGCCTTGCCGGAGCTGGCCGCGCAACATTCGATCCTTTCCCTGGCGCGCGCCGATATGCCCGGCGTGGCCGCCCACATGCGGCCGTTCCTCGGCAACATCGGCACCACGCCAGCCATCGACATGCCCGACTCGCACAACTGCGCCGATTTCGGCCAGCACCTGGTCGACGCGCCGCATCGCTACGGCCTGACCCGCGAAGCGCTGCATGCGGCCAAGACCGATGGCCATATGGACACCAACTCGGTGCGCGAGGGCTGCATCCTGATCTGCCCGGTGAAGGTGCCCGGCGCCGGCGTGTACATGGGCGATATGCACGCACAGCAGGGCAATGGCGAGATCGCCGGCCACGCGACGGATGTCTCGGGGGAAACGGAGCTGACGGTGGAGGTGATCAAGCACCTGAGGCTGGATGGTCCGATCCTGTTGCAGAACCTCGATGACCTTCCGCCCATGGCTCGCCCCATGAGCGCCGAACAACGCCGCAAGGTCGGCGAGCTGGGCGCGCGCTGGGGGCAACACGAAGTCGAACGCAATGGCCCCATCACCTTCATCGGCAGTGGCGAGGACCTCAACGCCGCCACCAAGAATGGCCTGCAGCGTGCCGCCGACGTTACCGGGCTGCCCTACGATGAGGTGCTGAACCGGGCCACCATCACCGGCTCCATCGAAATCAGCCGCCTGCCGGGGACCGTGCGCGTCACCTTGCTGTGCCCGATGGACATTCTCGACCGTATGGGGATCGGGCATCTGGTGCGGGAGAAATATCAGCTCGATTGACCGGCAGGGAAAAGGCAATTGCCAGCATGCGAAGGGTGGAGATCGTCCAGCGGTCTCCACCCTTTGCACATGCCGCACGATTAAATTCGCCTATGGACGAAACTTCGCTCCATCAACCCGCTGAATCTCCTCAGCACTTTGCGCGATAAACCCCAGAAGCCATTGATCTACCGCGATATCTCGACGGGCGAGCCGTGTAGATCAAGGCTTGCAGGCGGTCGCTGCAAACGTGGGATTCATAATCCTTGTCTACTATGAATGCCATTTCCAAAACCTATTGGCTGGGACGCTACCTCGATTCCAAGCTGAATAGAGTGGTTGGCTGAAGACAAAAAGAGGAGATAAGCATGTCAAGCGAAGCAAAATGCCCTTTCTCAGGGAAGAATGTGATCGCCGGTGTAGTGCCATCGAATGCGGAGTGGTGGCCCAACCAACTTAATCTCAAGATCCTTCATCAGCACTCGGCTGAATCCAACCCGCTGGGTGGGGAATTCAACTACGCCGAAGCTTTCAAGACCCTCGACCTCAATGCGGTGATCAAGGACCTCACTGCCCTGATGACCGACTCCCAGGAATGGTGGCCGGCGGACTACGGCCATTACGGCCCACTGTTCATTCGCATGGCCTGGCACGCCGCGGGTACCTACCGCGTCGCTGACGGGCGTGGGGGTGCCGGTACCGGCAACCAGCGTTTCGCACCGCTCAACAGCTGGCCGGACAACGGCAACCTCGACAAGGCTCGCCGCCTGCTGTGGCCGATCAAGCAGAAGTACGGCAACAAGCTGTCCTGGGGCGACCTGCTGGTCCTCACCGGTAACGTTGCGCTGGAGTCCATGGGCTTCAAGACCTTCGGCTTCGGCGGTGGTCGCGTGGATATCTACGAGCCGGAAGACGACGTCTACTGGGGCGCCGAGCATGAATGGCTGGCCACCAGCGACAAGCCCAACAGCCGCTACTCCGGCGACCGGCAATTGGAAAATCCGCTGGCCGCGGTGCAGATGGGCCTGATCTACGTGAACCCGCAAGGTCCGGACGGCAATCCCGACCCCGTGGCTTCCGGCCGCGACGTGCGCGAAACCTTCGCCCGCATGGCGATGAACGATGAAGAAACCGTAGCCCTTACCGTGGGCGGCCACACCTTCGGCAAGTGCCATGGTGCAGGCGACGCGGCCAATGTGGGTGCGGAACCCGAGGCAGCCGATATCACCGAAATGGGCCTGGGCTGGAAGAACGCCTTCGGTAGCGGCAAAGCCGACGACGCCATCACCAGCGGCCTGGAAGGCGCCTGGACGCCGACTCCCACCCAATGGGACAACAGCTACCTGGAAACCCTGTACGGCTATGAGTGGGAGCTGACCAAGAGCCCGGCAGGCGCCCATCAGTGGAAGCCCAAGGGAACGACGGGTGACGGCGTGGTGCCGGACGCCCACGACCCGAGCAAGCGCCACGCGCCGATGATGACCACCGCCGACATGGCGATGCGCATGGACCCGGCTTACGAGAAGATTTCCCGGCGCTTCAAGGACAACCCCAAGGAGCTGGAAGACGCCTTCGCCCGCGCCTGGTTCAAGCTGACCCACCGCGACATGGGCCCGCGCAGCCGCTACCTCGGCCCGCTGGTGCCGAAAGAAGAGCTGATCTGGCAAGACCCGGTCCCGGCTGTCGACCATCCGCTGGTGAACGACCAGGACGTGGCTGCCCTGAAGGCCAAGATCGCCGCGACCGGCCTGTCCGTTTCGCAGCTGGTCGGCACCGCCTGGGCTGCCGCCGCTTCCTTCCGTGGCAGCGACAAGCGCGGTGGCGCCAACGGTGCCCGTCTGCGTCTCGCTCCGCAGAAGGACTGGGAAGCCAACCAACCGGCTGAAGTGGCCAAGGTCATCGCGGCACTGGAAGGCGTGCAGAAAGACTTCAATGCCTCCGGCAAGAAAGTCTCCCTCGCCGACCTGATCGTGCTGGCCGGTGGCGTCGGTATCGAAACTGCTGCGAAGAATGCTGGCGTCAGCGTGACCGTTCCCTTCGCTCCGGGCCGTACCGATGCGTCGCAGGCTCAGACCGATGTCGAGTCCTTCGCGGTGCTGGAACCGCTCGCCGATGGATTCCGCAACTACGCGAAGAAGGGTTACGAGGGCTCGACTGCGGAAATGCTCGTGGACAAGGCGCAACTGCTCAAGCTGAGCGCCCCCGAGATGACTGTCCTGGTGGGTGGCCTGCGTGTCCTGGGCGCCAACTTCGGCAAGTCGCAGCACGGCGTCTTCACCAAGCGCCCGGAAACGCTGACCAACGACTTCTTCGTGAACCTGCTGGACATGAGCACGAAGTGGCAGCGCTCCGCCTCCAACGAGCATGTACTGGAAGGCCGTGATCGCGCGAGCGGAAGCGTCAAGTGGACCGCCACCGTGGCCGACCTGGTCTTCGGCTCCAACTCTCAGCTCCGGGCCATTGCGGAGATCTACGCCAGCAGCGACTCGCCGCAGGCCTTCGTACGCGACTTCGTCGCCGCCTGGACCAAGGTGATGAACCTGGATCGCTACGACCTCAAGTGACCGCATCTGGCAGGCCCTGACAGGCCTGCCATTCCCAGCCCCAACCCAACGCCGCCGGCAGAATTACCTGCCGGCGGCGTTGTTCTGTGCGCGTGCATCACCGGATAGCCGGTCGTTGACACCCATCCTCATAGGTCTAACCTGAGGATGTGGGAAATTTTCCCACGGCAAGTTCCAAACTGGCTTACACGGACCGCTTGATGTTGACGGTTGACTCTACCGCTGTCAGCAACTGCCAAGCCAGTTATTGGGCCGCTTCAACCGGGCGGTCGCGAATTTCTAACCCGTGCGTTCGATAGGGAGATGACTACGCATCACCGTGTGGAGGTTCATCATGCTTCTGAAGAAATGCTTGCTGGCTCTGGCCATTGGTGGCGTTCTCTCAGCGTCGACAGTCCTTCTGCCCGATTCCATCGGCAGCTTCTCCCACGTATACGCCAAGGATGGTGGCAGCGGCGGCGGCGGAGGTGGTAGCGGCAGTGGTGGCGGCGGCCATGGCGGTGGCGGCAGTGGCAGTGGGGGCGGCGGTGGCCACGGTGGTGGCGGCAGCGGCGGCGGGAGTGGTGGCGGCCACGGTGGTGGCGGCAGTGGTAGCGGCGGTGGTGGTGGCGGTCATGGAGGTAGCGGCAGCGGTGGTGGCCACGGTGGCGATGGCGGCGGTCATTCTGGTAATGGCGGTGGCCATAGCGGATCGGGTCACGGCGGTGATGGTGCCGATAACGGCGGCAACAGTGGACCGGGTAGCGCCAACAGCGGTCGCAATGGCGCGGACGACGGACCCGACCACGACGTCGGTGAAGCCCATGGCATCGGCCATGGTGCGGACGACGGCCCTGACCACGACGTTGGTGAAGCCCATGGCGTCGGCCATGGTGCGGACGACGGCCCTGACCACGACGTCGGTGAAGCCCATGGCATCGGCCATGGTGCGGACGACGGACCCGACCATGACGTCGGTGAAGCCCACGGCGTTGGTCAGGGTGCGGACGACGGACCCGACCACGACGTTGGTGAAGCCCACGGCGTTGGCCAGGGTGCGGACGACGGACCTGACCACGACGTCGGTGAAGTCCATGGTGTAGGCCATGGCGCGGACGATGGTCCTGACCACGACGTAGGCGATGATCGCGGAGGCGCCTGATAGGTCCGTCCGCTTGTCCACAAGACCCGGCGTAGCTCCGGGTTTTGTGGCATCTGTGAAGACGGTGGTGATGGTCGCCCCTGGGAGCCAAAGTAGGGTCACCGGTCGACCAGCACCGTCGAAGTGAGTGGGGTGGCGCTACGGACAGCTTGCCCAGCGGCGTTGTCCCCACTTCGCTTTTGTATTCATTTCAACAGGAGTGCCTTGAATGCAAATACCCACTTTCCCGCCCTCACTATTGCCGGCGCTGCAGCACGTCATGCGCCCGATTGTGAGGTTGATGCTGCGGAAAGGGGTGACCTACAACTGCTTCGCCGACCTGCTCAAACAGATCTTCGTCGACGTCGCCGAGAGTGAATTCCGCCTCGACGACAAGAGCCCTACCGACAGCAGGATCAGCCTGCTCACCGGCGTCCATCGCAAGGACGTCAAACGGCTCCGTTCGAAGGCTGGCGGCGAGGAGAACGAGTTACCGGAAAACGTGTCCTTCGGCGCCCATCTGGTCAGCGTCTGGATGAACAACGCACCGTTCTGCGCCAAGCCCGGGAAGCCGTTGCCGCTGGCACGGCTGGCGAGCGTTGGCGGAGAAGGTTCGTTCGACGGGCTGGTGGCGAAGGTCAGCAAGGACATTCGTGCCCGCGTGGTGCTGGATGAGTGGCAACGCCTCGGTATCGTGCGGATAGACGACCAGGATCGTGTGCACCTGGAAACCATGGCCTTCATTCCGCAGCGCGGGTTCGACGAGATGGCGGCCTACTTCCGCCACAACCTCCACGATCATGCCTGCGCCGCCGTACACAACCTCACCGAGACGGCTGATCCGTTCTTCGAGCGAAGCGTCCACTACGACAGCCTTTCCCTGGCCAGCGTCGACCAGCTTCGCGAAGCTGTCAGGGCCGAAGGCATGCAGGTGCTGATCGCCTTCAACCAGATGGCCGCTGATCTGGAAAACAAGGACATTCCTCCTCCCGAGGCTCGCCAGCGCATCACCATCGGCTTGTATTTCTACACTGAACCTAATCCCCCGGCGGCTTCCAAGCCGAAGACACCTGGATCGTCATGAACATCGCCACGCGCATTCTGTGCACCTTGGCCGTGGTTTGTGGGCCATTGCTTGTTGCCATTCCTTCCGCGAACGCAGCACCCGCCTGCCTTGAGCCAGGTGGCATGGGCGGCACGGGTGCGGTGGCTACCGGTGGGATGGGGGGTACCGGCGCGCCAATGGAGAACGGCGGCATCGGCGGTACCGGTGCTCCGGCCGAGCATGGCGGTATTGGCGGCACCGGAGCGCCTGCCGGAGAGGGTGGCATCGGTGGCACGGGCATCGTCGGCACGATCACCGGCTTCGGCTCCATTTGTGTCAATGGCGTTGAGGTGCACTTCGACAACAAGGTTGCGCTCAGCGAAAACGGCGTGCCCGCCAGTGCCAATCGCCTGGCCATCGGACAGGTGGTCGCGGTGGAAGCTGGCACTTCGGCTCGGGGTCTGGAAGCGCGGAGCATCGCAATTCTCCATGCCTATGAAGGCCCGGTGACCCAGGCCGCGAAGGGAACCGCCGCCCTGCGGGTGATGGGGCAGCCGGTGCGTCTCGCTCCAGGGGCACGGGTGGCCGAAGGCCTGCGCATTGGTGAGCCGGTGCGGGTGAGCGGCCTGCGCAATGCGCTGGGCGAAGTGGTTGCCAGCCGCATTGACCGGGCACCGAAGTTGACCCAGGTCAGCGCCATCGGCGCCATCCAGCGACCCGGCGAGTTGCAAGGACTGGCGTTGAGCAAACCGTTGCCGCGCAGCGCCGAGGTGCTGGTCCGCGGTACCTGGAACGGCAAAGAACTGAATGTGGCCGAGACCCGTGCCGATCCGGGGCTGCCCTTTGGCGGGCGTGCCGGCAAGGCACTGATTGAAGGCCTGGTGTATTCGCAACAGGGCAACCGCATTGAATTCGGTGGCTTCACGGCGTTCGTGGGTGACAAGACGGCCTTCGCCGGTGGCAAACACGCCGAACTCGCGGTGGGTCAGCGCATCCGGGTGCGGGGCGTGTTCGACAAGGGACGTACCATCCGCGCTGACCACATCGAGTTCCTCCGCGAACGTCAGGACGGCGCGTCCCACCAGGGTTCTGGCCATCTCGACGAGGATTCGGACGATTCAGGCAAATCGGGCGACTCGAGTGGCTCGGATGACTCGCGTGACTCGAGCGGTCACGGCAGTGACAACTCCGGTTCTGGCAGCGGCAATGAGACCCGCGTGCGCGTCGAGAATGGCGAGACCCGGCAACGTGTCGAGCGGCAGGTGGTATCACCCACGGGCGAGCTGCAACGTCGGGAACGCATAGAAACCCGCCAGTCCGGCGACCGCGTGGAAACCCGCGAACGGATCGAGATCTTCCAGGACGGCGTTCGCGTGGAACGAATCGAACGGATAGAGCGGATCGACCGTCCCGACAAGGTCGACAAACCGGACCGGGTCGAAAAGGTCGAGCGGGTGGAAAGGGTCGAGCGGCCTGAGTCGGTGGAACGGCCGGAACCGGTGGAGCGGGCCGAACGGGTGGATCATTCCGGTCCTCATTGAGCGCGGTTTTTGCGAGGCCAGCTAAGCTGGGGAAAGCACATTGCCCGGAGGCTTAGTCGCGGGGCAGGGTGCAATCAGCTGCCGCGCCCCGAATGGCCCTGTCTGTCTCGGGCAATGCGCCGGCGTGAAGGTCGAAGTCCGCTCCGCAACGAGGTAGACATGAGCCCCACCCGCGCGCTTGTCCCCGGTCTGTTGCTGTTCCTGGCGCTGCCAGCTCAATCTGATGTCTTCTCCATGTCCACTGGCCTTGACTACTCGCAAGGCTCCTACGGAACCCCCGCGACCAGCGAAACCTGGTACGTCCCGGTGATCGCCAAGTACGAAACCGGTCCGATGATCTACAAGCTGACCGTTCCCTACCTGCGCATCACCAATCCTGCCGTGGGGCCGGATGGCGTGCCCGTTGCCGGCGATTGCGGCAGCGTGGAGGAGGGCGTGGGCGACACTGTGGCCAGCGCCGACTACGCGCTACTGGATGGCAGTGACGGTGGAGGCCTGCTGGTGGACCTGATCGGCAAGGTGAAGGTGCCGACGGCCGATGAGGACAAATGCCTGGGAACCGGCAAGACCGACTTTGCCGCGCAGGTCGATCTCACCAAGGGCTTCGGGTCGTTCAGCGGCTTCGCCACCCTCGGCTGGCGCAAGTTTGGCGATCCTTCGGACACCGACTTCCGCGATCCCATCTACACCTCGGTCGGCCTGGTTACCCGGGTGGCGCCGAACACCTCCGTGGGCGCGGCCTATGACTGGCGGCAGAAGGTGACGTCCGACGGCGATGAGATTCAGGAATTCAGCCTGTTCCTGACGCAACGGCTGGGGCCGGAGTGGAAGGTCCAGCTGTACGCCTTGGCGGGCTTCTCCGATGCCAGCCCGGAGTCCGGCGGCGGCGTGCTGCTCAGCCATTCCTTCTGATCCAGGCTTATCGCTGACGCGAAAATAACCAGCTCACCCTGTTTATTTTCGCTTTTCCTTTGAAAGTCCTTCTTCGCCTCGCTGCTGTTTGCTACGGCGAATCCTCGGCAGACTCCCCTCCCATACGCTGGCTGGGTGAGTTCGTCCCGGCTGGCCCTCACAGACAATGGAGCCCAGCCATGAACCTCGCTTCCCTCGCCAGCCAGCGTTACACCACCAAGGCCTACGATCCGGCCCGCCGCATTCCCCAGGCGACCATCGACGAATTGCTGGCGATGCTTCACCAGGCACCGTCTTCGGTGAACTCCCAGCCCTGGCACTTCGTGGTCGCCAATACCGAGGCAGGCAAGGCCCGCCTGGCCAAGGGGACCCACGGCAACTACGCCTACAACCAGCCCAAGGTGCTGGACGCTTCCCACGTCATCCTCATCTGCGCCCGCACGGATCTGACCGAAGCCCACTTGGCGCAGGTGCTCCAGCAGGAGCAGGAGGACGGGCGTTTCCGTGATGCCGAAGCGCGTGCCGCGCAGTTCCGCACCCGCCAGGGCTACGTGGACCTGCACCGCTTCGAGCGCAAGGACCTGCAGCACTGGATGGAGAAGCAGGCTTACCTGGCACTGGGCACCCTGTTGCTCGGCGCCGCCGCGCTGAGTGTGGATGCCACTCCCATGGAAGGGTTCGATGCCCTGGCCCTGGACGCCGAACTGGGCCTGCGCGAGCGTGGCTTCACCAGCGTGGTGATGGTCTCCCTCGGCCACCGCAGCGAGAAGGACTTCAACGCCGCACTGCCCAAGTCGCGCCTGCCGGCCGAGCAGGTCATCACTGCGCTCTGACCCTCCACTGCCGCCACAGCGCCCCGCCATTGCGGGGCGTTTTCGTATCGCACCGCCTATCCTGTCCCGTCGGGTGTAAATGAACTCATTCCGCAATCGCGCTGTCTGTCCGCTGTCGGCCCCGCGGGGAATCGGCATGGCCAGTCGCTAGCGGGCGACTGCGCTGCGCCGAATTTCACCCCGTGGTTTTCCTATCCAGAACTATTTGCCCGGCCGGCTTTTCGCGCCCGTACTTCGGGTTTCATTCCATCGCCATGTGAAGATTGCCCATGTCCCGACACTGTTCTTTCCCCGCCCGTGTTTCCCCGTTCCCACGCCGCCTGCTAGGCGCCATCCTGCTGGGTGGCCTGGCGATAGCCGGAGCATCGGCGCAGGCCGAGGAACCCGCGAGCAACGCGCGCTGGGTAAGCGACAGCCTGACCACCTACGTACGCAGCGGCCCAACCGACGGCTACCGCATCGTTGGCACTCTGACGTCGGGGCAGAAGGTGGAGCTGCTGAGCACCCAGGGCGACTACAGCCAGGTGCGCAGCGAGAGCGGCAACAGCGTGTGGATTCCCAACCGCGACCTGCAGACGGTGCCCGGCCAGACCGAGCGTCTGCCGCAACTGGAACAGAAAGTGGCCGAACTGACGGCGCAGCTCGACGGTATCGACGGCACCTGGAAGAACCGCGTGCAAGGCATGCAAGAGACCCTGGACTCCCGCAAGAAGCTGATCGATGAACTCCAGGCGGCACGTTCGGCGCTGGATTCCGAACTGACCCAGGTGCGCTCCGAGCTGCGGGATGCCCAGGCGCAGCTGGGGGACGAGAACAAGCAGGTGCTGATGCGCTACATGGTCTACGGCGGCAGCATCGCCGGCGCTGGGCTGCTGGCCGGCCTGATCCTGCCGACCTTGCTGCGGGTCAAGCGCAAGCGCAACGACCAGTGGGTCTGAGCCACCTCGTCGAACTCGAATCCTGATGCCGTAGGGTGCGCCATGCGCACCGGCTCCGGAATCGTCCCCGGTGCGGCTGAAGTTCTCGGTGCGCGGGGCGCACCCTACTGGCAATTCGCATCCTCTTGGCATTTCCGCACGCGGTCGGTGCAGCACTATCCTCAGCAGGTGCTTAGACGAGTCTAAGTAGGCGAG
Source organism: Pseudomonas sp. BN411 (assembly GCF_029871235.1). GTDB lineage: Bacteria > Pseudomonadota > Gammaproteobacteria > Pseudomonadales > Pseudomonadaceae > Metapseudomonas. The sequence continues at coordinate 97,948 of NZ_SSOM01000080.1, read as the reverse complement.
CCATCCTTAATGGAATTCACTGCTTCGATGGAGCGACCTGGATGCTCAACTGGATGCTGGTTTTCGTCCCAATCGCTGTCCTCCTGGAGTACGTCGCCGGGGAGTATCACCTGCTGGTATTCCTGGCGGCGGCGCTCGCCATCGTACCGCTGGCGGGTTGGCTGGGCCGAGCTACCGAACAACTCGCGGAGCGTTCCGGAGAGGGTGTAGGCGGGCTGCTCAATGCCACTTTCGGAAATGCCACGGAGTTGATCATCGCGCTCAGCGCGTTGCGCGCCGGGCTGCATGATGTGGTGAAAGCCTCCATCGCCGGTTCCATCGTTGGCAATATTCTGCTGGTTCTGGGCGCCGCCATGCTGGCGGGGGGACTGCGGTATCCGGAGCAACAGTACAACGCGTCCGCTGCCCGTTCGCAGGCCACGCTACTGACACTGGCCGCCATCGCGCTGATCCTGCCCGCTGCCTACAACGCCGTAGTCTCATCGCGTGCCCCCTATGGGCTCCAGGCACTCAGCCTGTACATCTCGCTGGTCCTGCTGCTGGTGTATGGCTTGTTCCTGGTGTATTCGCTGATCACCCACAAGAAACTGTTCGCGGGCTCCCCGGATGTCCGGAGCGATCCGCATCAGGCTCATCTCTGGCCGTTGGGAAAGGCGTTGGCAGTACTGGCAGTGGCAACAGTGCTGATCGCCTGGATCAGTGAAATCCTGGTGGGCGCAATCGAACCCAGCGCCCACCAACTCGGGCTCAGCAACCTGTTCGTCGGGGTGTTTGTCGTGGCCATCCTTGGCAATGCCGCCGAGCATGCGTCGGCAATTTCGGCGGCGATGAAGAATCGCATGGATCTCTCGCTTTCCATCGCAATCGGTTCCAGTGTCCAGGTAGCCCTGTTCGTCGCACCGGTCCTGGTGCTGGCGAGTTATGGCATTGGTGCTCGTCCAATGGACCTGGCCTTCTCCGGCGGCCTGGTACTGAGCGTCCTTCTGGCGGTCCTTATTACCGGCCAGGTGGCTGGCGATGGCCGCTCGGATTGGCTCAAGGGCGTGCAGTTGCTGGCCGTCTACCTGATTCTCGGCCTGGCCTACTTCTTCACGCCTGACGCGTCGGTCGTCTGATCCTTCGTAGCAAAGCAGGAGCAGCCGTAGCCACCCCTGTATCACCAACCCCCGCCCAGCGCTCGAAACGTGGCGACCGCCGCACGGGCGTCATTCGCGGCCAATTGCGCCTGCAGGTCTCGTGCTGCCAGGAGCTGTTGATCCTCATCCAGCACCTCCCGCAGGCTCACCGCACCACCTTCATAGGCCTGCCGGGCTGCCTCGCGCGCGACATGGTGAGCCTCGATTTCCGCATCCAGCTCCTGGCGTTGAACGCTGAGATGCACCTGGGTGGTGATGGCGTTCTCCACGTCTTCGGCGGCCCGCAACATGGTTTGACGGTACTCGGCCAGCGCCTGGGCTTCCGTGCCCCGGGCCTGGGCGACTTCCGCATCGACACGGCCGAAGTCGAACAATCGCCAGTGCAGGCCAATGAAGGCCTGGGGCTGGAAGGCATCGCTGCTGAACAGCCCACCGTGCAGGCTCTGGCTGCCGAGAATGCCGCCAAGCGTCACGTGCGGGTAGTACTCCGCCACGGCCACACCAATGCGCGCCGTGCTGGCCGCGAGTCGACGTTCAGCGGCGATCACGTCAGGGCGCCGGCGCAGCAGGCTGGCTGGCGAGAGGTCGGCGGTGACGCTTGGTACCTGATAGCCCTGCGGGTGCTCCAGTAGCACCTTGGCGTAGGTGCCGGGCTGCACGCCGAGCAACACATCCAGTCGATTGAGCTGCACCGCCAACTCCGTGCGCAGTGGCGGCGGCACGGTCCTCGCTTGCAGCAGCAATGCCTTGGCCTGAGCCAGTTCGCGTTGCGTGGCCACTCCACCGTTGAAGCGATCCTGAACCAGCGCGAGGAGGTCTTGCTGGGTCTGGATCTGCTCTTGCGCCACCTGAATGCGTCGTTGCGCACCGCGGATTCGGAAGTAGGCATCGGCCGCTTCAGCCGCGATCGAAACGCGCACCCCAGCCCGGCTCGCCTCGGCCGCCTGGAGTTCCGCCAGGGCCGCTTCATCGCTGCGTTTCAGGCCGCCGGCCAGATCAGCTTCCCACGATGCTCCAACACCGAGGCTGAGAATGTCCTGATTGCGATCGAACCCCGGAGAGGTGCTGGCCAGTTGGCCCTCCGGGCTTTTCAGGGATTGCCGCTGGTGCAGGTAGCGCCCGTCGAGACTTCCCTCAGGCAGACGTGCCGCGCCCGCCAGGTTCGCCGCCGCACGGGCCTGTTCGACACGGGCCAGGGCAATCGCCATATCGAGGTTCTGATCCAGCGCGCGCTGGACAATGCCGTCGAGCACCGGATCGGCGAAGCCTTTCCACCACTGCTCAAGCGGCGGCGCCGGTGCCCGCATGGGTAACTCCGGTGTGGCGCCGCCTGCCAGCGGAACGCTGAGATTGCTTGCCGGGGTGTGGTAGTCGGGGCCGACCGTGCAGCCGGCGAGCTGGTAAAGCATCAAGCCGATTGCAGTGGTCTTTGCGAGGGTCGAAGGCATTGCGGGTGGTCCTCGGGTCAGTGGGCGTCAGCCGACGGCTGAGAGGGCGGGGCGATCTTGTGCAGCAGGGGAATCAGCACCACGGCGAACGCGAAGCAGACACCGATGATCAGGAACGAGTCGGCAAAGGTGAGCGTCTGTGCCTCGCGGTAAGTCAGGTTCCACAGCTGCCGCAAGGCCTGTTCGCTGTACTGCCCGGACGCGCCGAGGCTCGGGGCCAACCAGTTGTTGAGGGCTTCGTTGCTGGCATTCAGGTGTTCAGCCAGACGCAGGAAGTGAAGATTGGTGCGGTCGTTGAGGATGGTGGCGCAAGCCGCAATGCCGATGGCGCCGCCGAGGTTGCGCATCAGGTTGAACAATCCCGAGGCGAGCTTGAGTCGTGCGGGCGGTAGCGAGCCCAGGGCCAGGGTCACGGTAGGGGCCACGGCAAATTGCTGGGCCATGCCGCGCAGCGCCTGGGGCAGCAGCAGTTCGGCGGCACCCCATTCATGGGTGATCGGCGAGAACTCCCACATCGACAGGCAAAACAGCGTCATACCCAGCGCCAGCAACCAGCGCAGGTCGAAGCGACGCGCCAGCGCGGCGTACAGCGGAATGGTCATGACCTGGAAAATGCCGGTGGAGAACACCGCCAGGCCGATATCGAGGGCGCCGTAACCGCGCACGCGACCGAGGAACAGCGGGGTGAGGTAGATGGTGGCGAAGATGCCGATGCCGGTGATGAAGGAGAACAGGCAGCCGAGAGCGAAGTTGCGCTCACGCAGCGCGCGCAAGTCGACGATCGGGTTGGCAGACGTGAGGCTGCGCGCGATGAACGCGAGCCCGCTCAGGCCGGAGATCCAGGCGGTGGCGAGGATGGTGTCGTCGCTGAACCAGTTCCAGCGCGGGCCTTCTTCCATGGTGTATTCCAGGCAGCCGAGGAACACCGCCATGAGCAGCATGGCCGGGTAGTCGGCGCCCTTGATCAAGGACCATTCGGGCTTGTCGAGACGCACCATGATCGGCACCACGATGGTGACGAACAGTCCCGGCAGCAGGTTCACGTAGAACAGCCAGGGCCAGGAAGCGATGTCGGTGATCCAGCCGCCGACCACCGGGCCCAGGGTCGGCGCCAGGGAGGCGATGGCGCCGATGGTGGCGGCTACCAGTACGCGCTGGCGGCCGTCGAAGTAGATGAAGCCGGTGGTGAACACCATGGGAATCATCGAGCCGCCGAGGAAACCCTGCAGGGCGCGGAATGCGATCATGCTCTGGATGTTCCAGGCCAATGCGCAGAGCAGGCTGGCCAGGGTGAAGCCCAGGGCCGAGGCGGCGAATAGCCAGCGCGTGGACATCACCTTCGACAGCCAGCCCGACAGCGGGATCACGATGATTTCGGCGATCAGGTAGCTGGTCTGTACCCAGGCGGTGTCATCCGCACCTGCCGAGAGCCCGCCGCCGATGTCGCGCAAGGACGCGGACACGATCTGGATGTCGATCAGGGCGATGAACATGCCCATGCACATGCAGGCGAAGGCGAGCGTCTTCTGCCGGGTCGAGAGCTGCTCCACCGGCACCACTTCGGATGACCAGAAGTTCACGGCCGTTGCTCCAGGGCGAGCGCCTGGCCTTGCTGTTGCTCATGCGCCCTGGTGTCGACTTCGACCACCACCGAGAGCCCCGGGCGGAGCTCGCCAAGACGGTTGTCGGCGGGATCGAGATGGATGCGTACCGGGACGCGCTGAACGATCTTGGTGAAGTTGCCGGTGGCGTTTTCCGGCGGAAGGATGCTGAACTGCGCGCCGGTTGCCGGCGCCAGGCTGTCGAGGTGGCCATGGAAAACCTTGCCCGGCAGCACATCGGCTTCCACCGTTACAGCTTGCCCGGGCGTCATCCCGGCCAGCTGGTCTTCCTTGAAATTGGCATCGATCCACAGCCCTTGGGCGGGGACCACTGCCAGCAGTTGCGTGCCGGCGGAGACATAGCCGCCAACCCGTCCCCGGCGATTGCCGATATAGCCATCGACCGGCGCGCGCAGTTCGGTGTAGCCGAGGTCGAGGCGGGCCAGGTCGCGCTTGGCGATGGCTTGCTCAAGGGCGGCCACGGCCTGCTCGCGCTGGCTGTGTATGACATCGAGCTGGCGCTGGGCAGCGAGCAGGGTGGCCTTTGCCTTTTCACTGTTGGCGCGTGCGGTCTTCCAGGTGGCTTCGGCCCGCTGGGCGCTTTCCACGGAGACGGCGGCGCGCTGGACCAACGTGCGGTAGCGCTTGTCATCGTCCCGCGCCCGGTCCTCTTCGGCAGCGGTGGCGTCGATTTCCGCCTGGCCCTGGCGGATCACCGCCTGCTGCAACTGGGCCTGGGCGTCGATGTTGCCCAGCAGGGCCTGTTCGGCATGCACCTCACCTTCGGCCTTGGCCAGGGCGGCGCGGTAATCACGGTCGTCGATGCGCGCGAGCAGGTCGCCGGCATGGACGAACTGGTTGTCGCTCACTGCCAGCTCGGCGATGTAGCCGGCAACCCGGGGGCTTATGACGGTGACGTCACCGCCCACGTAGGCATCGTCCGTTTCTTCCATGTAACGAGCTGTGTTCCACCAATGGGCGCCATAAAGGCCTGCGCCGACCATGACCAGGCCGGCGACGGCCAGCTTGATGAGCTTGCGGGACTTCGGCCGGGCCACAGCGGTGGCTTCGCTGACGGGGATCTGCTCGGGCTGATTCATGGCGGGCTCCGATGGGGTGGTTTCAGGTGGGCGTTGGTCCGGACAGTTCCGCAGGTGCTTCAAGGTGCCTTGCAGTGATTCGGCAGGGGATTGGCGAGGACCATTTCACATGGTGATCATCATTCAATCAGTCCGATCGAAACCTGCTTCCGCACGGTGAAAGCAACGACTGTTCGGGGCATATGATGGCCATAATCCAAACATGGTTACTTCCATCATGCAAGTGATGAAATGACGCTGGAGACGGGCGGTAGGATTCCGCGCGCGGGGAGGGCGAAAGGCAGGAAATTCGGGCTATGCCAGAGGTTCGGCAATACGGAGTCAAGCCGGCTGTGTCAGGGACGCAGCCAGGTCGTCATGGGAATGGGACGCTACCAATGAGCTGCGGACGGCCACAGAAAGGCCGGTCGTTCAGCTCGGCTCGGCTTGAGGTTCGGGGAAGGCGTAGGAAACAGGAGTGGCCTCATCGCGACGCTGTCGAAGCACGCGATGCCGCGAGCTGACTGGCAGTCCGGTGGCACGGTCGATCAGGACGAGGTCCACCGGCTTTCCGGTAACGCTGTCCACCAGCATGGTCCGCCGTTGGCCCAGGTTGCCGTGGCGATTTCCCCACTCAAGCAGTACGAGCATCAGCGGCCGTAGCTCCCGTGCCTTTTCGCTGAGCAGGTACTCGTATCGTGTCGGCTTTTCGCTGTACGGATGCCGCTCCAGGAGCCCTCCGGCCACCAGGTCCTTGAGTCGTCGGGTCAGGGTGTTCGTTGGAATCCCCAAGGCTCGGGCGAAATCATCGAAACGGGAGGCGCCATAAAAGGCTTCGCGAAGAATCAGCACGTTCCAGCTATCACCTATCACCTCCAGGGCTTGGGCGACCGGGCAGGGCATGTCCTGGAAACTGGTTCTTTTCATGGGACCTCGCGTTGCCCCCTGGAGCTAGGCGGCAGATCGTTGAATGATGATCAAAATATAATCAGGCTACTTGCATCACACAAGTGACCATCCATCACCTTCACAAGCCCTGAGTGGGACGTCCGGCTTCGCGCCAACCGGTGAAGCCGTCGATGAGATAACGCGCATCCAGCCCCATGGCGGCCAGCGTGGCAGCGATGCCCTGGCTGATTTCGTGGCCGTGGGCGCAATAGAGCACCACAGGCCTGTCGCGAGGTATCGAGTCCTTCCAGGTGAACACCGCTTCCGGGTCCAGCCAGCGCGCGCCGGGAATCTCGGCTGCATCCGCGCTGCGGACGCTGGCGCGGCGCACATCCAAAAGGCTGAAGCTGCGTGCCGACGCCTGCCATTCCGCCAATTCGCAAATGCTGATGCGGTCCATGGATCACCTCCCGGCCCGGTGGGGCCATCGTCAGATTCGCAGCAAGTGCACCGCCAGGCCGGTTACGGCGCAGGCCAGCAGTACCTGGATGACGCCACGCTTGAAGCGGAACAGCGCGACGGCGGCGGCCAGGGCGATCACCGCCGAGGGCCAGTCGAAGCGGCCCTCGAACCCCTCCGGCCAGAGCACGTGGTAGCCGAAGAACAGCGCCAGGTTGAGGATCACGCCCACTACGGCGGCGGTGATGCCGGTGAGTGGCGCGGTGAACTTCAGTTCGTTGTGGGTGGATTCCACCAGCGGCCCGCCAGCGAGGATGAACAGGAAGGAGGGCAGGAAGGTGAACCAGGTCACTAGGCTGGCGGCGATGGCGCCGGCGAGGAATGCCTGGTCGGCGCCGAACATCGGATGCACGTAGCCGCCCACGAAACCCACGAAGGCAACCACCATGATCAGCGGCCCCGGCGTGGTTTCGCCCAGGGCCAGGCCGTCGATCATCTGGCTCGGGCTCAGCCAGCCGTAGTGGCCCACCGCGCCTTGGTAGACGTAAGGCAGCACGGCATAAGCGCCGCCGAAGGTGAGCAGCGCCGCTTTGGTGAAGAACCAGCTCATCTGGGTGAGGGTGCCTTGCCAGCCGAAGACGGCGGTGAGCAGGCCCATGGGCAGCACCCAGAGCAGGGCGCCGACCATAACCAGCAGCAACAGGCGGGACCAGCGGAAACGCGCATGCTCGGGCGTCGGTGTGTGGTCATCGATCAGCGCTGGCCCGTAGCTGGCCTTGGCCGCGTTGTGTCCACCGCCGAGCGCGAACTTGTCCGGCGCTACGCGGCCACCGATATAGCCGATCACGGCTGCACCCAGCACGATCAGCGGGAAGGGCAGGTCGAGGGCGAAGATCGCCACGAAGGAGGCTGCGGCAATCCCCCACAGCCAGCCGTTCTTCAGTGCCCGTGAGCCGATGCGATGGGCCGCGTGGACCACGATGGCAGTCACCGCCGGCTTGATGCCATAGAAGAGTCCGGCCACCACCGGCACTTCGCCAAATGCGATGTAGACCCAGGACAGCAGGATCAGGATGAACAGCGAGGGCAGCACGAAAAGCGCCCCGGCGATGACGCCACCCCAGGTCCGGTGCATCAGCCAGCCGATGTAGGTCGCCAGCTGCTGAGCCTCCGGGCCGGGCAGCAACATGCAGTAGTTCAGGGCATGGAGAAAGCGCCGCTCGCTGATCCAGCGGCGCCGCTCCACCAGCTCCTGGTGCATGATCGCGATCTGCCCGGCCGGGCCGCCGAAGCTGATGAAGCCCAGCTTGAGCCAGAACAGGAACGCCTCGAACAGGCCCACGGGGGTGGCGAGGGGGCGCGACTCCCCGGTCGGACGCAGGGTGGTTTCATCCATCGTTTTTCTCTTCTCTCGCGAAGGCTGCCAGCAGGCCATCGAAGATGGCTCCCGCTGCGGCCAGGAGTTGATCGTCATCGGCAATGCTCTCGCGCAGGCCGGCCAGGACCCGCTCGACTCCCGCGGCTTCCGCTGGCTGGACACCGCCGACGTCAAGGTAATGCACCAGGGCTGCAACCCGATGAAGGGCGGGCGCGTCCAGCTGGAAACTGTCTTTCAGGGTCTCGAAGGTGACGCGATTGCCCACATGGCTGAAAGTCGCGCCGTCGAAATCGAAGCCCAGCGCGTCGGCCGGGCAATCCCCTGGTGACTCCAGCCAGAGGAAGCGTGCATCCGCGTCGATGAAGCGGCGGATCAGCCAGGCGCTGGCCAGGCGGTCGACCCAGGGCCGCTTGCGGGTGGCCCAAAGGCGGCCCTGATAATCGCGCTGCTTGAGTGCCCTGATCGGTTGCTGATGGCTGCTCGGTTCATCCGCCGACAGAGCACGGCTGACCGACGTTTCCAGTTCGTGCAAGGCGGCATCCAGCTGTTGCCGGGGCTTTCCGGGGAAGAAGTCGATTCCCGTCAATTGCGCGAATGCTTTGCGCAACTTGCGGATCTGCCGGGTGCTGGCCAAGGCGTTCCCGGCGGTCAGCTGGTTGCGGCAGGCTTCGACTTCGTCGCGCAGGGCCTGGTAATCCTCGCTTCGGTCGAACAAGGGGATGAAGCGTTCGCCTTGCGGGTCCTGTACGGGGAGAAGGTAGGCGGTGCCGTTGATGGCGAGGATGTCTCGTTCGACCTCGGAGAGGGCTTCGCGGCATTCCGGTCTATCCGGCAGCAGGTACACACCGTCGCGAAGCACCGCCGCACCGCTGGCCTTCAATGCGCGCCAGGCCCGCATTCGCGCAGTGGCGTTGGAGGTCGGGAGGCCGATGACCAGGGAAAGCCAGCTTTCCATGTAGAGTCTCTAACAAAATATGTATGAAGCATTACATTACTCTCCATTCCACGCACGGAAAAGCACCGTTCGCCCAAGCAACGCGGAGGGTTTGGGCGGGTCGAATATTGGGAGTGCTGCGTCGTTTGACGGAGGTTTTGCCATGCCGGTACTTCATTCGTGGACAAGCACCACTGCAAACGGGCTCAAGACCCTTGGGTTGCTGCTCGGGCTTCTCGCCGGCAGCGCCCAGGCCGCGGGCTCGGACGTGCAGCTGGTCGAGGCGATCAACTCCTACCGTACCCACCCGCAGAGCTGCGCCAGGCAGCAGGCCGACGTCCTGACGCCGCTGGTGGCGGATCCACGCCTGGTGCTTCCAGTGGAAGACAGTGGCTACTGGCAGGACCATCTGGTGCGTTCCGGTTATCAGGCGGCCAGCGCGAAGACCATCCGTCTGACTGGCCCAGTCGACGCGCAAGCGGCCTTCGCGATGCTGCAGGCGCGGCACTGCAATTCGTTGTTGGATCCCCAATTCATCGATATCGGCGTCAGCCAGGCCGGCAGCAGCTGGCGCATCGTGTTGGCGCGGCCATTGCTGGATGACGATCTCGGGGAGTGGCAGGAGGAAGGACAGGTGCTACTGGTGCTGGTCAACGCGCTGCGTACTCGCTCACGCAACTGTGGTGACGTTGCATTCTCCTCGGCGCCGCCAGTGGTCTGGAACACTGCCCTCGGCACAGCGGCCGAGCGCTACAGCCGGGCCATGGCCAACGACAATTTCTTCGCCCGCAAGTCTGGCGCTGGCCTGCAACCGGCCGATCTGGCCCGGGCCGCCGGTTACCGTGGCCAGCAGCTCGACGAGAACATCGCCGCCGGTTTTGGCAGGTCGGTGAGTGTGGTCCAAGGCTGGTTGGCCACCCCGGAGTATTGCGCCAGGATGATGGACCCGAGGTTCACTGAATTGGGCGCAGGCTACGCGGTGGACCCGCAGAGCGATGCCGGAATCTACTGGACCCTGCTGCTAGGAACGCACTGAAGGCCGCCCCTGCACGCCGTATGAAGCGGCGCGAGGGGCAGAACGTGCTTAGTGCGGTGCGCGGTGGCGGATGGTTTTCAGCAGATCATCCGGGGTGATCTGCCCGACTACATTGCTCGCATCGCTGCCCGGCTGCGGCAGGTCGAGGATATGGCCCTTGATCTTGCCGATTACGTGCATTTCACAGGGCTTACAGTCGAACTTCAGGGTCAGCACCTCGTCGCCGTGCACCAGCTGCATCGGCGCGACCTTGGTGCGCACGCCGGTCACGCCCTTGGCCTGTTTGGGGCAGAGGTTGAAGGAGAAACGCAGGCAGTGCTTGGTGACCATCACCGGCACTTCGCCCGTTTCTTCATGCGCCTCGTAGGCAGCATCGATCAGTTGCACGCCGTGGCGCTGATAGAAGTCGCGGGCCTTCTGGTTGTACACGTTGAACAGGAAGGACAGGTGCGCATCCGGGTACACCGGCGGCGGGTTGGTTTCGGCCTTCCGGCTGCCGCGCGGGTGGGCCTTTACGCGGGCCTCGGTCAGGGCCTCGATGGCTTCGCGGCGCAGCGCCTTGAGTTGCGAGTTCGGGATGAAGAAGGCCTGCGGTGCATCCAGCTCGATCTTCTCGGCGTGGTACTGGGTGGTACCCAACTGGCCGAGCAGGTCGTGCAGTTGTTCCAGGGCCTGCTCAGGCTTGTTGGCGGCGCCGAAGGGGCCGTCCAGCTTGACGCTGGCGCTCACGCCTTCCTCGCTGGTGGCGGTCAGCTCCAGGGCTTCTTCGCGCAAGCTGGCTTTCCAGTCGAGGCCGATCCGGCGCTCGGCGGACGTCTTCAGCAGGGCCTGCTGCCAGTTGTGGTCCAGATTGCGCGACAGCGGATGGTTCGGGCGCAGGCGGGAGAGGGCGGCCGGCATCTCGTTGGGTTCGACGCGGTAGCGCCAGCGCTTCTCGCCGTCTTCCTCGAACTCGCCCTTCAGCTCGGCGATGTTGGCGCGGAAGCCCACCACCTCGCGCTTGATCAGCACGTTGAGGCCGTCGCCGTTGGACAGCGGATCATGGGTCACGACCAGCAGATCGCGCTTGCCGACTTTCTCCACCTGACCCACCGGCAGGCCGGTGAAGGTCGGGGTGTCGAAGGCGCCGATGTCGATCTTGCGGTCGGTGACGAAGTAGTCGGTGCTGCCGCGGTGGAAAGTCTTGTCCGGGTCCGGCACGAAGAAGTGGTCCGTGCGGCCGCTGGACGCGCGGGCCAGGTCCGGGCGTCCTTCGAGGATGCCGTCCAGGCGCTGGCGGTAGTAGGCGGTGATGTTCTTGACGTAGCTCGCGTCCTTGTAGCGCCCTTCGATCTTGAAGGAGCGTACGCCGGCATCCACCAGGGCGCTGAGGTTGGCGCTCTGGTTGTTGTCCTTCATCGACAGCAGGTGCTTTTCGAAGGCCACGACGCGGCCCTGGTCGTCCTTCAGGGTATAGGGCAGGCGGCAGGCCTGGGAGCAGTCGCCACGGTTGGCGCTGCGGCCGGTCTGGGCGTGGGAGATGTTGCACTGGCCGGAGAAGGCGACGCACAGGGCACCGTGAATGAAGAACTCGATGGCCGCGTCGGTTTCGTCGGCGATGGCGCGGATCTGCTTGAGGTTCAGCTCGCGGGCCAGCACCAACTGGGAGAAGCCTGCCTGGTCGAGGAACTTGGCGCGTTCCAGGGTGCGGATGTCGGTCTGGGTGCTGGCGTGCAGCTCGATGGGCGGGATGTCCAGATCGAGGACGCCCATGTCCTGCACGATCAGCGCGTCGACGCCGGCGTCGTAGAGCTCGTGGATCAGCTTGCGCGCCGGTTCCAGCTCGTCGTCGTGGAGGATGGTGTTGATGGTGACGAACACTCGCACGTGGAAGCGGTGGGCGAACTCCACCAGCTTGGCGATTTCCGCCACTTCGTTGCATGCGTTGTGGCGGGCGCCGAAGCTCGGGCCGCCGATATACACGGCGTCGGCGCCATGCAAGATGGCCTCGCGGGCGATATTGACGTCGCGGGCGGGGCTGAGCAGTTCTAATTGGTTCTTGGGCAAAGACATGGCAATCACGGTCCGGCACGTATGCAGGGGGCGCATTGTACCGGGCCTGCGACGCCCGGGCATCCATGGGGTGCCGGATGGTGGACGGGAGGGTGCGTTTTCCCGCCTAGCGCATGTGTGCCGGCGGAATCGAATAGGTGCCCACCACGTGAGCCACCGGTTCATCCATCCCTTCCGAATAGAGCGAAACCTCACCCACCGCGAGGGTCTTGCCGACTTTCATCAGCTGGCATTCGCCGATGACGCGCTTGCTGGCTTCGGGTTTGCGCAGGAAGTTGATGGTCAGGCTGGTGGTCACCGCCAGCGGCACGATTCCGATTTCCCCGAGCAGGGCGACGTACAGCGCGACGTCCGCCAGAGCCATCAGCGTGGGGCCGGAAACCGTGCCGCCGGGTCGCAGGTCGCATTCGTCCACCGCCTGGGACACCCGGGCGCTACGTTCGCCCACGGCGTCGACCTCGACGCGGGTCTGGGGAAATTCCTGCTTGATGAATTGCGCGATCGCTTCTGTCTTGTCAGCCACACCGGACTCCCTGGTTTGCCAATTTCGACCGGACGCTGACACAACCTCCGTCCCCTGTCCACGCTGGCCGAAGTGCCGGCTCGTGACGAAATTGACCTGATGCAACATCACTCTCATTTTCCTTGGCTAATCTCCTGGCACACCGTTTCGAAGGGTAGTCAGGATGTCATTCGTCGATTCGCTCATCGCTCAGGTACTGGAACTGGAAGTCAAGCTTCACCACGCCTATGCGCGGCTCGCCTGCCGCACGGATGTCGAGGCACTGCACGATCTGCGAATCGGCTTGCGCAAGTTGCGCAGCCTGTTGCGGCCGATGCGTCGGCTGGAGCCCACCAGGGAGCTGGATGCGGCGGCGGCCGATGTCGGTCGGCTGACTACGCCGGTGCGTGACCTTGAGGTGTTGATCGTCGAGCTGGACCGCCAGGGTTTCCACGACCAGGCGGAGCGCCGCAAGCATCTGCTGGAGTCCCGCTACGCCATCATCGAAGCCAGCGCCACGGTACAACGCTTCATGACGGTGCTCGACGGCTGGCCGGCGCGGATGCGCGCAGCCGAGCGCGATGGCGACCTGGACAAGCTTCGCGAGCGCGTGAAGATTCGGCTGCGGCGCCAGTTGCAGCGCCTGCGCGAGGCACTGGCCGACCCGGAGTACGACCGCCATGCGCTGCGCCTCCTGGTCAAACGCATGCGCTACGTCCACGAGGCATACCCGAAGCTTTCACCCATTTCCCAGGACGCCTTCTACGCTCTGAAGGCCGTGCAGTCCGCACTGGGCGACTGGCACGACCATTTCCAGTGGTGCCTGAAGGCCGATCAGGAAGCTGATTTGCTGGTGCTCAAGGATCGCTGGGAGATTGCCGGGGAGGCGGAACTGAAGGCTGCCGAAGTCGAACTGTCGATCCTTGCCGAGCACCTCTCGGAAGCGGCGCCCATGGAAGAGCAGGGCGCCTGAGCTGGAGTCGCGATGGTCGAGCGCAGCGCCCAGCGAGCCTGAGTGCTCCCCTCAGCGCGTCTCCAGCCAGGCGCGCTGACGCTCCTGCACAGTGGCGGCCGCCTCGCCCACCAGCTCGGCATAAAGCGCCGGTGCGGTGGCGCCTTCGGTGCTGATCAGCAGCACACGGGATCGTCCATCGAACCCCAACAGGGCAGCCTTGCCGGGTGACTCCAGCAGTCGCAGTAAACCCGCCAGTCCCGCCACAGCGGACTCGCCGGCCACCAGCGGCAGGTCGTTCTCGCTGCCCTTGGCCAGTCGTCGCATGGCATCGACGGCCTCCTGGTCCTCGATGGTCATGAAGGCATCGATGCAGCCTTCCAGGAACTTCCACGCGAGAGGCGAGGTTTCGCCACAGGCCAGCCCGGCCATCACCGAATCCACCGATCCACTGGCCTTCGCCGCGTGCCCCACCAGGGCGCTCTGGTAGAGGCAGTCGGCCTGGCGCGGCTCGACCACGATCATGGTCGGCCGCGCTGCGCCGTAGCGCTCCCACAGATAGCTGGCAATTCCGGCGGCCAGCCCGCCCACGCCGCCCTGGAGGAATACGTGGCTGAAGGGGCAGGCGCCGTCGTTCGCGCCAAGGGCTTCCAGCGCCTCGGCGGCGATGATCCCGTAGCCCTGCATCACATCGCGGGGAATTTCCTCGTAGCCCTCATAGGACGTGTCCGAAACCACGGTCCAACCATTTTCCTGCGACAACCTGGCGGCTTCTTGGACCGAGTCGTCGTAGTTGCCTCGGATGCGGATGATTCGTGCACCAAAGGCTGCAATCGCCTGTTCACGTTCTTCGCTGACGTGGGCATGGAGGACGATCACGCAGTGACAGCCGACGCTCTGTGCGGCAGCCGCCAGGGCCCGGCCGTGGTTGCCGTCGGTGGCGCTGATCACGGTGAACCCGGCCAGCTCCTGGGCATGCTTACCAGCGAGCAGGGCACTGGGTTCGAAAGCGCGTTCGGGGAAGCGCTGGAGGATCAGGCGCAGGAGCGCGATGGGGGCGCCCAGCACCTTGAAGCTGGCCAGCGGCGAGCGCACGGATTCGTCCTTGATCAGTACCTGGGCAAGGCCCAGTTCGGCAGCCAGGTCGGGCATCTCGAACAATGGCGTGACCGACCGCTCGAAGCGATTCCAGGTGGACAGCCAGACTCGGCTTTCGGCGGCCTGCTGCATGTTCATGACGGTACGCAGGGCTTCGGGATAGGGGCGGCGCGCGGCCTTGGAATTGACGATCAGCATCTGGGGCTCCGAACGATTGAAGGCGAGCAGGATGGTCAGGACCGGGCGAGGCGCTGGCGAACGACGTCGAGCAGCACGTCGGCACCGGCCAGCAGGAGTTCGTCGCTGGTGTGTTCGCGCGGGTTGTGGCTGACGCCGCCCTGGCTGGGCACGAAGATCATGGCGGCCGGGGCGATGCGCGCGATCATCTGTGCATCGTGGCCGGCACCCGAGGTCATGCGCCTGTGGCTGAACCCCAGGCGACTGGCCGAGGCGGCGATTGTGCTGGCGAGGTCGCTGTCGAAGACCACGGGTTCGAAGCGCACCAGTTGCTCGCTGTGGATCTCGACGCCTTCGGTTTCGGCCAGGTGCGCAAGCAGGTCGGCCAGGCGTTTCTCGGCAGCCTGCAAACGGGCTTCGTCGGGATCGCGCAGATCGACGGTGAAGACGGCCTTGCGCGGAATCACGTTGATCAGGTTCGGCTCAAGGCGCAGGCACCCGACGGTGGCCAGGGTGCCGTCCACGGCGATCTCGCGCAGGTGGGTGATGGCAGCGGCAGCGACTGAACCTGCGTCGTGGCGCAAGTGCATCGGTGTAGTGCCCGCATGGTTGGCGCTGCCCTTGACCGTGACCTGTTGCCAGGAAATGCCCTGGAGATTTTCCACCACGCCGATCTGCAAGCCTTCGGCTTCGAGAATCGGCCCCTGCTCGATATGCAGCTCCAGGTACTCGTGGGGCACCAGCGCGCCGGGCTCCAGATCGCCGGCATAGCCGATGCGGGCCAGCTCATCGCCCAGGCGGGTGCCGTCGGTGCCCAGGGTGTCCAGCGCCACGTCGACGTCCAGACCGCCCGCATGCACCAGCGAGCCCATCATGTCCGGCTGGTAGCGCACGCCTTCTTCATTGGTGAACGCCGCCACGGTGATCGGGCGGGAGGGAAGGACGCCAGCCTGGCGAAACGCCCGCACCACCGCGAGCCCGGCCAGCACACCGTAGCAGCCGTCCAGCGCACCTGCGTTGGCCACACTGTCGATGTGCGAGCCGATCATCAGGGGCGCCTGCTGGTCACCGTCGGCACGCAAGGTGCCGAAGATGTTGCCGATCCGGTCGATCCGTACTTCCAGGTCCAGTGCCTCCATCCAGCGCAGCAACTGGTCGCGGCCAGCCTTGTCGGCATCGGTCAGTGCGATGCGGGTGCGGCCGTCCTGCTCCGGCTCTGCGCCGATTTCGCCCAGCAGCCGGATCTGCAGCAGCAGGGCCTGGCCATCGAGAAGCACGGCGGAGGAAGGGGAGAGCGGACTCATCAGAGAAACTCCAGCAGGGCAGATTGAATGACTGCGTAATAATATTTCTTCGATGCAGTAACGATTTCTCTACTTAGCGGGTAATTGCGTACTTTTATTCCGCTATCGCGCCTTCACAAACAATTTCATTGCGAGCCACCGCCCATGAGCCTGGATGCCTTCGACCTCAAGCTGATCCACCACGTCCAGCAGGACGCCAGCCTGTCACAGGCGGAGCTGGGCAACCGGGTGAATCTGTCCTCCGCAGCGGTCAATCGTCGGCTGAAGCGCCTGAGTGAGGAGGGTGTGATCCGCAAGACGGTGGCGCTGGTCGATCCGCAACAGCTGGGCCACGGGCTGACCATCATCGCCGAGGTGGAAGTGGAGAGCGAACGGCTCGACCTGCTGGACGCGATGAAGCGCAGTTTCCTCGCCTGTCCGCAGGTGCAGCAGTGCTACTACGTCGCCGGCGAGTTTGATTTCGTGCTGGTCCTGGCCTGCAGGAGCATGGAGCAGTACACCGAACTGACCCGGCAGCTGTTCTTCGAGAGCAACAACGTCAAGCGCTTCCGCACCCTGGTGTCGATGAACAACGTGAAAGTGGGGCTGGAGGTGCCGGTCGAACTGGCCACCGACGCCTGACGCCCCACAGCGGAATCCATCAGCCGGCAACGAAGGCCGCAATGTGCCGGGCGGCGGCCTGCGGGTACTGCATGTGCGGCCCGTGCCCCGTGCTCGGCAGGGTCACCAGGTGCAGCGTGGGCAGGGCGCGGTTGAGCGCGTACCAGTTCTCCACCGGGAAGACGATGTCGTGGTCACCGCCAAGGTGCAGGACCGGTGTGCGGGTGGTGCGCAATGCATCCAGCGCCGGTTGCAGCGGGAACATCGGGTTGCGGGGACCGTCTCCCAGCTGCTGGCCGGCCCACTCGTGGGGCACTTCCGGGCAGCGACCGTCCTGGCGTGCCGCAATGCGCTCAGCACAGAGAACGGCGGCTTCGCGACTGGCGGTCGACGTTGGCTCGAAGAAGAGCTTCACGAAGTCCTCGAAGTCGTTCTCGCGGCCCGCCAGCTCATAGAACAGAGGCTCACCGGTCTGCACCAGATGGCCGGGCGGAGTCGTGCCGATCAGCACCAGGTGGCTGACCAGTTGCGGCGCCTGCAACATGGCCACCTGTGCCGCAATGCCACCGAGGGACCAGCCGCCAAGCACCACCTTGCTGAGTCCTAGCGCGGCGATCAGTTCGAGGGTGTCGCGGGCGAGCGAAGCGGGGTCGTAGGTGCGGGTCCCACCGGACAGGCCCAGCCCGCTGTAGTCGAACACATGCACCTTGAAGCCCAGCTCGGCGAGTTCGTCGAGAAAGGCCGGGTCCCACGAATCCATCACACCGCGAAAGCGCAGGCACAGGACCATTGGCGTCCCATCCCCGATCACGCGGTAGGCCAGGCGACGGCCATTGCATTCGACGAACTGATTGGGGACCTGGCTGGCGGACAGGGCGTTCGGCATGAGGCTGCTCCTTCCTGGCATTGGGGCGCGGGAACAAGGTTCGCGGTAATGCCGTCATCGCGGTCCGCGACCGCAACACAGGAGAGGAAAGGGCGCCTACCCCAGTGCACGCATGCGATGCCGGCAACCATGCAGGGTAGTCCAGGCGCCTGGAGAGGGCCGGCAAGAACGCAGCCGCCAATCGGGTTGGCGGCCTGTCCAATAGTCGGAAGGACTTAGCGGCGCTTCGCTCGGGCCACCAGCACGCGGCCGTAGAGCAGCCCGATCACGCCGGCAGTTACCGAAGCCACCAGCACGCCGAGCTTGGCGGCGCTCAGCAGGTCCTGTTGGGTGAAGGCGAGGTTGGCGATGAAGATCGACATGGTGAACCCGATCCCCGCCAGGCAGCCGATCAGTCCCATCCAGGCCCAGGTCATGCCCGGTGGCAGGCTGCACCAGCCCATGCGCACCATCAGCCAGCTACTGGTGAGAACGCCCAGCGGCTTGCCCAGCACCAGGGCCAGGGCCGCGCCGGAGAACACCATCATGGAAGCGCCTTCACCGAGGTTGACGCCGTCGAGGCTCACTCCGGCATTGGCCAGCGCGAACAGCGGCATCACCAGGTAGGCGACCCAGGGATGCAGCGCCATCTGTACGCGCATCACCGGGGGCAGCAGTTCGCGCTGGGCGTGACGAAGCTGCTTGATGGGTTCCATGAGTTCGCTGGCGCCGCTGTCGGCGGCCTGTTTGCGCTCGGCGAATTCACTGATGGCCTTCGAGGCGGTCTGCAGGGGAGGCGCCATCACCTTGACCGGGCGAACCGGCGTCATCAGGCCGAGCACCACGCCCGCCAGGGTCGGGTGGGCGCCGGTCTTCAGCAGGCCGAACCAGAGCAATGCACCCGGCAACACATAGGCATAGGCGGAACCGATGCCGATGTGCTGCAAGCCAAGCACCAGCAGGATGCCGGCACCGGCGATGGCGAAGCCCAGCGGGTCAAGGCCGCCGGAATAGAACAGCGCAATGATCAGCACCGCGACAATGTCGTCGATGATCGCCAGGGCCAGCAGGAAGACGCGCACCGAGCCGGGCACGGAGCGGCCCAGCAAGGCGAGGACGCCAACGGCGAAAGCGATATCCGTGGCAGTCGGGACCGCCCAGCCCTGGCGCAACCCTTCAGTGTTGTTGAGGGTGAGATAGACCAGGGCCGGTACCAGCACGCCGCCGAACGCGGCGATCATCGGCAGGGCGGCAAGCTTGAGATTGGCCAGCGCGCCTTCGTGTATCTCCCGGCGGATTTCCATGCCGACCACTAGGAAGAACACCGTCATCAGGGCGTCGTTGATCCAGAAATGCAGGGAGTTGGAAACGACGAAATCACCGATGCCGAACGAAAGCGGCATGTGCCAGAGGTGCTCGTAGCTGCTGGCGTAGGGCGAGTTGGCCCAGATCAGCGCAGCGGCGGCGGCGATCAGCAGGACGATGCCGCTGACGGCTTCGATGTG
Source organism: Pseudomonas sp. BN411 (assembly GCF_029871235.1). Classification (GTDB taxonomy): domain Bacteria; phylum Pseudomonadota; class Gammaproteobacteria; order Pseudomonadales; family Pseudomonadaceae; genus Metapseudomonas. The sequence goes on along the minus strand of NZ_SSOM01000080.1, from coordinate 78,934 downwards.
GAGGAATTTCTCGAACGCGGAGAATGCCTTGTCGGCAATACGCTGCGCAGCCGGCAGCGCCTTTGGGGAAGGGGCTTGGTTCATGGTCGCTAATACTCAGCAGCTTGTGCGGCGGCCCGACCAACACATGAAACCTGTCGGGCCGCATGAGCGACCCGACACCCGGCGCGTAAAGTACAGCGCCTTTTCCGATTTGACCAGCCGATTTTTCCCCGTCGCCTAACCGCGGGCGTTCCAGAGGCGAGGGTTCAAAGCTCCAGGCTGTGGATCAGTTGCGAGGCTTCCCGAGGGTCTCGCCGGCAGTTGAATCCCAGTTCGCGGGCGAGGCGTTGCATCCGCACGTTCGACACAGCGTCGATGGAGTACAGGCGCTTGAAGCCGTTCTCGCGGGCCGAATCAATGAGGTGGCGGAGCAGGACCTCGCCCAGCCCCAGTTCGTCCCAGCCATCGGCGATGGTCACCGCGAACTCGCACTCGCCGGCATCACCGACAGCGGCGTAGCGGCTGATACCGATCTCTACCAACTCGCCATCCCGATGTACCAGGGCGACGTAGGCCATCTTTTGCTGGTAGTCGACCTCCATCAGGTGATCGAGCAAGGTGGGGCTGACTTCCTTGACCGCGCAGAGGAAGCGGAAGTGACGGGTTTCGGGAGAGAGGTTGCGGATGAATTCGACCTCGCGCTCCCGGTCTTCCGGACGCAGGGGGCGGACCAGGACATGGCTGCCGTCCTTCAAGGGTTCGACCCAATGCTCACCAGCGAGTGCATCGGGAATGGCGGCGTGAGACCGCGAGCTCTGTAGCGTCGACATGGCTGCGTACTCCGATTGGAAATCCTGCCTTTTTTTTTACGCCGAATCCGCTGCGTGGATTTGATGAGGATCAAGCTAATCGGGATGAAGCAGTGGGAGCCGACGAAGCGCAGGTTTCCGCATGGAAACACGCCAAAGCGGTTGCTGCAGATCAACGTGGGGAGGGTGGCTCACGCGCAGGCTGGCGTTATCAGCGTGAAGTCTGAAGAGGGCACTACCATGGCCAAAATCATCCCCATTCGTCCCGATTCGGCGGTGCCGCCGAAACCCGCCGGCCTGCGCGTCTGGATTGCGCGATTGCGCAACCGGCTCGATCGGCTGGTGTTCCAGATCATCAGAGTGCCGTCCCGGCAAGCGCGTGGCCCCGTGGAAGGGAGGGCTGGTAAAGAGAGAGGCAGGCACTAGACGCGCCCGCCCCGAGGAGGGGAGATCGCGCCGGCGAACCGGCGCGACCTTGTGCATCAGAGGATGCTGAGGGGGTACTCGATGAAGGCACGTACTTCGTTGAGGTCCGGCCCCACCTGGTTGTCGGCGCGGTAGATGGAATTGCGCAGCTTGAAGGACAGGTCCTTCGCCGGGCCGTCCTGCACCACGTACTTGAACTGGTTGAAGATCTCGCGCTCGGTGCCGTCGTTCTCGCCACCGGCGACGATGTCGGTGCCGCGCACGTAGGCGAATTTGTAGCTCAGGCCCGGCACGCCATAGGCGCCGAAATCCAGCTCGTAGCTGGCCTGCCAGGAGCGCTCGTCCTTCAGGTTGAAGTCCGAATAGTAGGAGTTGGCCACGTAGATGGTGCTGCCGCCGTCGCCGAAGTCGTAGGCATAACCCGCGTCACCGGTGTTGCGCTGGTGGGCGACGATGAAGGCGTGGGCACCGATGCTGTACTTGGCCGCCAGGCTCCACAGGGTGTTCTTGTCGTCATGGCCATCGCCGCCGAAGTCCAGCGCGGCCGCAGAGCCGTCGTCGTACTTGGTGCGGTAGATGTTGAAGTCGAAGTTCAGCGCCTGCCGGTCATTGAACGGGATGTTGTAGTTCAGGTTGGCGTAGTACTTCTTGTACACGTCCTCCACATCGGAGTGGTACAGCGCCACGCTGAAGTCATCGGTGACGGCGTAGCTACCGCCGACCACGTCGATGCTCTTCAGATGATTCGGGTCGCGCGCCGGATCACCCATGGGGCTGTCGCCGGTGAAGCGTCCGACGTTGAGTTCCAGACCCTCGATCTCCTTGCTGGTGAGCAGGGTGCCGGTGAAGGCCTGGGGCAGCAGACGGCTGTCGTCATGGGCCAGCACGGGCAGGTTGGGGAACTGGTTGCCGTACTTCAGCACGGTGTTGGAGAAGCGCAGTTTCACCGCCGCACCGGCCTCGGAGAGGTCATCCACCGGGTGACCGTTGCTGTCAGTGTCGAAGAACGCGCTGTAGTTACGGCCGCGGCCGCTGTCCAGTTTCACGCCGAGCAGGCCATAGGCGTCGACGCCGAAACCAATGGTGCCTTGGGTGAAGCCCGACTCGAAGGTACCGATGAAGCCCTGGCCCCAGGTCTTGGCGTCGTTGGTGTGGTCCTTGAAGTCACGGTTGAAGTAGGCGTTGCGCAGCAGCAGGGTGGCGCTGGCATCTTCGACGAAACCCTGGGATTCGGACTGCTCGCTGGCAAGGGCGGGCAGGCTGATGGCGGCGGAAACCGCCAGCGCCAGGGCGCTCAGGGGATTGAGTTGCATCACGGGTGCTCCTGATGGTCGTTTTGTTGGTATTGGAAAAGGCAGGAAGGGGAGGAACTGTCGATGCCCGCGAGCCTTGAAGCTCAACGGGTCGACAGGCAAATCCATTCATTGTCGTTGTGGTTGCCGGTTGTACCGGCGCGATGCGCGCAAACAGTTATCACGATGAGTTCCAACTAAAAAACTGTAAGCATCAATTTCAAATATCAATGAGATCAATATTTAAGGAATTTACCTGTCGTTACGATGTGCGGGATGAAGCATGTAATCGCCAACCAACTCCGCCGGACGGCAGATGTTTCATCGAGTTACTCTCTGACTTTGGCTGCTTCTCTTGAGGTGGCCATTTTTTTGTTTCCACAAATTGCGCGGCGGAAATACTGGAAGACGATCATGGTGCGCATGATTAGCTTTGAAATCATTGTCAAGTGAGTTGACAGATGGGGCTTTTAGGTGATTTAGAGGGGCTCATGGATTTTCTCTCTGAATATCTAAAAGAGTTGTCAAGAGTACTTTTTGATGATCTTTCTGGCGGCCTAACAGCTGAAGACAAAGAAACCCATGTATTGACGTTGATAGTGGCTATCAAGGTGTTTGATTTGGGCGGCCGAGTGAAATCGGTAAACTTGCCCTCGATGAAGATTTTTGCCGAGTGCACTTTCTGGTCTCCCCCAAGAATTGCACTCGGCGCCTCCACTTCATCAATCCTTTGGTTTTTATTCATGGCCGCCTTGCCCCAAGGCGGCCTTTTTTTATTTGGCATCTGAAACAAGGGCCGGACCCTCTGCCGAACCTGGGGTAGCCGGTGGCCCGTCGGCCAATGCGTTTTGCGCCAGGCGCAGTAGAATCCGCGCCATCCCTGATCGCCGGTCCAGGACGGGCCGTTTCACGGGATGGAGGATGTAGAACCGTCGTGCCTTCGATACGGCGGAACCTGCAGTCCGGAAACTGGACTTTCCGCGTGGTACCTGGATGAAGCGTGATATCCGCCTGGCCGTACTCTTGCTGTTCGTTGTCTGCCTGTCGCTGTCTCTGGCCACCGCCTGGCAGGTCTGGTCGGCGCGCGATCGCACGTTGGCTGAAATCGACACCAACAACCTCAACCTGGCGCAAACGCTGGACACCTACGCTGAAGGCATCATCACGCAGAGTGCGATGCTGCTCCTCGGCATCACCGAGCGCCTGGAGTCCGAAGGCAGCGGCCCGGCTCACCTGAAACGCCTGCAGCAATTGACCGTGCGCCAGGAAAGCTGGCTGGACCAACTCAACGGCCTGGTCATCTACGATGCCCGGGGCAACTGGCTGATGTCGTCCACCGGACTCATTCCTGAAGGGGCGAACAGTGCCGACCGCGCCTTCTTCGTCCACCACCGGGATCATCCGTCCCCGGACATTTTCATTGGCCCGCCCATCAAGAGCCGCTCCACCGGGGACTGGGTGCTCACCGTCAGCCGTCGCTTCGTCGACCACGAAGGCCGCTTCGCCGGGGTCGTCGCCGTGACCTTGGGCATCGAGAACTTCCTGCGCCTGTTCGGCAAGATCGATGTCGGCGAGCAGGGCACCATCAGCCTGAGTACCACCGGCGGGCAATTGCTGGTCCGTTACCCCTACCGCGAAAAGGACGTCGGCCACGACTTCTCCCGCTCGCCGAATTTCCTTCGCTATTTCTCCGGCGCTACGTCTGGCACCGCCTCCTTCAGGTCCGGACTCGACGGCACGGAACGGATCTACGCCTTCCGCAAGAACGATCGCTACCCGCTGGTGACCACCGTGGCGCTGGGCAAGCACGAAGCGCTGCGGACCTGGAAGAACCAGGCCTGGCTGATCGTTGGCGTGGTGCTGACCCTGTTGGCAATCATCGTCGCCATCGGCCGTTTGCTGATCCTCGACATCAAGCGCCGCATCGACGCGGAAGCCTCGTTGGTGTCCGCTCGCGAAGACCTGCTGGTGGCCAACCGCCAACTGGAGGTACTGGCCGCCCAGGACCAGCTCACTGGCCTTGCCAACCGGCGCTGCTTCGATGAGCGGCTGGAGGCCGAAGCCAGGCGCGCCAAGCGTGATGGCATGCCGCTTTCGCTGCTGCTCATCGATATCGACCACTTCAAGGGGTACAACGATACCTACGGCCATATCGCGGGCGATGAATGCCTGCGCACCTTCGGTGAGCAGCTGCAGCGGGGCGTGAAGCGTTCCGGGGACCTGGTAGCGCGCTACGGTGGCGAAGAACTGGCCGTGATTCTGCCGAACACCGATGCATCGGGCGCCCTGAGCGTCGCCGAGCATCTGCTCGAACGCATCAATGCGCAGGGCATCGAGCACAGCGCCAGCCCCTTTGGCCACGTCACCGCCAGTATCGGCACCGCCACCGTGCACGGTGCCCAGGCAGCGGGACGGGAACTGGAACTGATCGAAAGCGCCGACCGGGCTCTCTATCGAGCCAAGGCGGCAGGACGCAATCGCGTGGAGACCTGAGCATGTCCGTAGCTGAACTCCTGAAGAAACGTATCTCCGTCCGCGCGTTCAGCGACGCGCCCGTCACCGCGCAACAGGTCAGGGACCTGCTGGAAACGGCGCGCTGGTCACCTTCGGGAGGCAACCTGCAGCCCTGGAAGGTGATTGCGGTGAGCGGCGCGGAGAGGCTCGCCGTGGAGCGCCTGGCGGTGGAAGCCCTGCTGAAGAATCCCAAGGGCGAGGCGGGGGAGCACCTGATCTACCCCGAAGCACTGGACGAGCCCTATCGCTCCCGTCGCTACAAGATCGGCGAAGACCTGTACGGGCTGATGGGCATTCCCCGCGAAGACAAGGCCGCGCGGATGCGTGCGCTGTCACGCAACTACCAGTTCTTCGGTGCGCCGGTGGGGCTGTTCTTCGTCATCGACCGCGCCATGGGCCACGGCCAGTGGGCGCACATGGGGATGTTCATGCAGTCGCTGGCACTGGCCGCAGAAGAGCAGGGGTTGTCGACTTGCATGCAGGAAGCCTGGGCGATGGTGCGGGAGAGCCTGCATCGGCACTTCGAATTGCCGGAGCATGAATTGCTCTATTGCGGCATGGCCCTGGGCTACGCGGATCGAACGGCGGTGGTGAACAGCCTGCGCTCCGAGCGGGCTCCGGTGGAGGAGTTCGCCGTGCTCCGGGGATTTGAGTAACCGACACTTCGGGGAGGGCCAAACCATGGATGCAGATACCGCCGACAACCATCTCGCCGCGCTGGCCGGCGCCATTGCCGACCCGGCACGTTCACGGATGCTCTGCAGCCTCCTCGACGGCCACGCGCGTACCGCCACGGAACTGGCCGCCGTTGCCGACATCGGCGCGTCCACCGCCAGTGGTCATTTCACCCGCTTGCTGGAACAGGGACTGGTGGAACTCCACGTGCAGGGCCGCCACCGCTACTACCGCCTGGCCAACCCGCAAGTGGCCCAGGCGCTGGAAAGCCTGCTGCAACTGGCCGGAGTCCCCGCAGCGGCTTTCCAGCCTTCGACGCCTTCGGTGCTGCGTCTTGCGCGCACCTGCTACGACCACTGCGCCGGCGAAGTCGCCGTGCAGGTGCACGATGCGCTACTGCACGCCAACTGGATCAAAGCTGAAGGCCGCGATTACCGCGTCACCGAAACCGGCAGCGATGCCCTGGAACGCCTGGGCATCGACATCGATGCGGTGAACCGCCAGCGTCGCCGCCTGGCCTATCCCTGTATGGACTGGAGCGAACGCACGCCCCATATCGGCGGCGCATTGGGTGCCGCCTTGCTGGAGCTGATGCTCAAGCGCGGCTGGGTGACCCGCCACCTGGATTCCAGAGCCCTGAGCGTGACGCCCCAGGGCTTGTCGAACCTGTCGAAGAGCTTCGGGATGGCCGGGAAGTCCAGGGTGTAAGGGCGGGGAAGGCCCCTCATATTCGAATCATTAAGAGACAGGCATGACTTCAGATACTTCGGCCCCAGTGTTCATCGGTTGGGATGTGGGCGGATGGAACTGCGACAAGAACCCGAGCAGCCGCGATGCCCTCGTTGTGCTCGATAGCCAACGGAATCTCCTGGGCCGTCCTTGGCGAGGCAATTTGCGTCGTCCCATCAATCAGTCTGCGGATACCGACAGCTTCATCTCCCGGCTGCTGGGCCTTTGCGAGCTGGACGCCAATCACTTCGAATCGGCCTCCGTCGTCCTGGCCATCGACACGCCGCTGGGCTTTTCCCAGGGCTTCATCGACCTGGTGGTGAATGGTCAGGCGGCCGACGCAATCGAGGGATCATCGGAAAACCCGTACCTGTTCCGCCGCACCGAGCGTTTCCTGTTTGAGCGCGGCTTGAACCCCTTATCCGCACTGAAAGACATGATCGGCAGCCAGGCCACCAAGGGGATGCATGCGCTGGCGCGTTTCGCCCCAACAATCGAGACCTGCGGGGTCTGGACGGATCAAAACCGGCTGCGCGCTATCGAGGCCTATCCCAGTGCCTGCAAGCGCTCGAACACGATGGCCGAATTGCACGAGCAATACGGCATTGGGAAATCACCTGACGCGGGGCATCCATCGCATTTCCACCACGCCGATCAGGTCGATGCTCTGACCTGCGCCCTGATCGCATGGCTCTTTCACTTTCACTCCGAAAAGCTCGTCCAGCCCACAGCAGAAATTCCCGTAAGGGAAGGGTGGATCTTTGCGCCGGTAGACGGCTGACGATGTACCGGCGGGTAGCGAGTGCCCACGCCGCTTCACGGCAGGTCGTCCTGGACGAAAACGCCTGTCAGACGCCTGACCCAGGGCGTGACCAGAAGGACGATGGGGGCCATGGTGAGCCAGGACAGCAGCCAGCTGTTCATCCAGTACGACAGCAGCGGGGCGGCGGGCAGGTGCATCGGACTGGCGATGGCTGCGGCCACGGCGCAGGTGATCGCTGATTGGATGACGGCCGCGGCGTGTTGGCGATAGCGGTAGGAAATCTTGCGCATGTGAACGGACTCTCTGTGAAGGACCGCGCCGCGGCCGGCGCGGTCCTGCTGCACTGGCGTTCAATTGCCTTTCAGGTGTTCCAGGGTTTCCGCCGTGGTCCACAGCGCATTGGCGATATAGCGGTAATTGATCAGCGCGGCGAGGTAACCGTCGCCTTCCGGCGTCGTGGGTCCGGCAGTCGCATCACGCACCACGGCCACTTCGAAACCCTGCTCCAGCAGTTCGCGCAGATGCGACTCCACGCACAGGTTCGCCGCCATGCCGGCCAGGATGATCTGCGATACACCGTGCTTGCGCAGTTGCAGCGCCAGATCGTTGGTCTCCGGGCCATAGACCTTGTGCGGTGAGGCAATGATGGTCTTGCCGTCGAGGATGTACGGCTTGTACTCAGGCAGGAAATCGGCCCCGGAGTTCTCGAATCCTTCGAGGGTCAGCGGTCCCTTGCGGTCGAACATGCAGATGCTGTGCATGACCTTCTCCAGCGGACCGCCAAACTGCCACTCGTGGTCGCTCGGATAGTAGTAATGCGGGGAAACGGCAACGGTGATACCGGCTTCCTTCGCTGCGGCGAAGAGCTGGCCAATGTGCTTGACGGTATCGTGCTCGGTGATGCTCTTGCCGAACACACCCCAGCTCACACCCTCGGGGCTGAGAAAGTCGATTTGCGGGTCGATGACCACCAGTGCAGCCTTGGCAAGGTCGAGCTGCATGCCCGGATCGGGCAAGGCAGGATCAGTGGGGTCGGTGTAGATGGGGCTGGTCTCACGGCTCATGACGGGACTCCGGTCGGCGATAGGGCAAGTCGTTTTCGCCGTGGCGGGCTGGAAGGCTCGTGGTTACCATCGGCGACGGTTGAATCCTAATTCCGCGTCGAATCGGGCTTTTGCCAGGACGTACCAAATCTTTTGCGGGTTGTCCCTTTTATGGATGTTCTCTCCGAATTCTTCGAGCGCACCAACCTGCAGGGCCGGCTGTTCTTCGCGGGCCCGGTGGAAGGGACACTGGTGCTGGACAAGCCCGAAGACATGGCGTTCATCCATGTCGTCCAGCGGGGTGGCATCGATATGGTCCAGCCCGGGGTGCCGAAGATCTCGATCAGCGAGCCCGCGGTGCTGTTCTGTCCAAGCAGTTGCCGTTACCAGTTGCGGTCCAGTTCCGAGCAGCCTGCGGAGCTCATTTGCGCCTCCTTCCTGTTCGGACGGAACTCCCCGGGGCCATTCCACCTCGGGCTACAGGAAACGCTGGTGTTTCCGCTCGATACGCTGGAGCCCCTGGCGCCGGTGATGGCCTCGCTGGTAACCGAGTTCCAGGGGCGGGCCCCAGGCCGCTCGAAAGCCTTGAACCTGCTGTTCGAGTACCTCTTCGTGCTGCTGGTCCGGCGTGCGGTGGAGGAGGGGCGGATTTCCAGCGGTTTGCTGTTCGCCCTGCAGGACGGACGCTTGGCAACGGTGCTCAGCCGAATCCACGAAGAGCCTGAAGCCCCCTGGTGCGTCGAGGAGTTGGCCCGCCTGGCGAATATGTCCAGGTCCAGGTTTTCGGCGCACTTCACCGAGATCATGGGCAGTTCCCCGATGGGCTACGTCACCCAGTGGCGCATGAAAGTCGCCCAGGACCTGCTGCGTGAAGGCGTGCCGATCAAGGTGATCGTTTCTGCGGTCGGTTACAGCTCCCAGGCGTCGTTCTCCCGGGTGTTCACCAGTGTGGTGGGTTGCCCGCCAGCCGAGTGGGTCAAGCGCGCCTCCAGTCGCGAACCCGCCCTCATCACGGCCAGGGTGCGCGGCTAAAGGCGTGCAGCGTGGCAGTAGCGGGGTAGGCGGAGGATGGACGCACCCACCCTCGGGCCTGGCTATCTATTTAATCGAACGCTGCCTTCTCTATTTAGAATTTGCCGGCCTTTTTAGGCGCATCTAGCCTTCTGGCGCCTGAACGCGGCGCGATATCGCACGGGGGAGTCGGCGTTATCGCAGCAGTGCCTGGTGCCCGGTGTGACCGGGCTGACGTCAGCCCGGCGACAAGGCCGGTCGCTCCCAAACGTAGTTGTTCTATGCAGTCCGATACCAATAACAACGGAGATTCATAGATGGCTCGTACACCTTTGCTCAGCCGTTTGCAGGCGCTGAGCCGCCTTGCCGGCAGCACCCCGGAAACCACGGACTTCCACCAGGCATTGGCCCTGCAGCGTTCGCGCCGCGAAGTGCTCAAGGCCGCAGGTATTGCCGGCGTGGTACTCGCCGGCGGCGGCCTGCCAACATTCGCCGAAGCGGCACCGAGTGGCGGCTCGGGCAGCATTGGCGTGGCGGTAATCGGCGCAGGTTTGGCCGGCTTGAGCTGCGCTTATGAGTTGAAAAAAAGTGGGGTCAGCGCGACCGTCTTCGAGGCTTCCACCCGATTGGGAGGACGTTGCTTCAGCAACCGCAGCACGTTCCCTGGGCAGATTGCCGAGAACGGCGGCGAGCTGATTGACGGCTACCACGTGGAAACCCTGAGGCTGGCCAAGGAACTGGGCCTGCAGGTAGATGACCTGTTGGACTACGACAAGGCCCAGGGCGGCGAGGATATCTACTTCTTCGCGGGCCAGCGCTACGGCGTAGAGGAAGCCTTTGCCGACTTCCAGACGATCCAGGCGCAGCTCGCCAGCGAGGTGAAGGCCGCACCCTTCCCGACCTTGTGGAACAGCTATACCGCGCGCGGTCAGGTGCTGGACAAGATGAGCATCACCGAGTGGATCAACCGCTATGTGCCTGGCGGCAACACCTCGCGCCTTGGCCGCCTGCTCGATGTGGCTTACGAAATCGAATACGGCGCGGCCTGCAGCGAGCAAAGTGCGCTCAACCTGATCTATCTGCTCGGCTACTCAAGCAAGCAAAAACTCGAAATGTTCGGCGAGTCCGATGAGCGCTATCACATCCGTGGCGGCAATGACCAACTGGTCAGTGGCATGGCCAGCCGCCTCAGCGAAGGCCAGATCAATCTCGGTCACGAGCTGACGCGCATCAGCCTCAATCCGGATACCAGCTACAGCCTGGATTTCAACACCAGCAAGGGCCCGCGCCAGGTGATCGCCCAGCGGGTGGTAATGGCCATTCCATTCAGCATCCTGCGCAGCAGTGTCGACTATTCCGCGGCCGGCTTCGACGCGCGCAAATGTCTGGCGATTGGCAGCATGCCAATGGGCAACAGCAGCAAGTTCCAGTTGCAGTTCCGCCAACGCATCTGGCGTCAGCAGAACAGCAACGGGTCGAGCTATTCGGACACGGGCTATCAGGACACCTGGGAGGTCACTCGCGGTCAGGCGGGCAGCGAAGGCATCCTGAACAACTTCACCGGCGGTGCGACTGCGGTGGCGATGAACAATGCTTCGCTGGACATCAAGGCGGCGCAATTCCTTGGCCAACTGGAGCGGGTACTGCCAGGCATCACCAACGAGTGGAATGGCCGGGCCATCCTCAATTACTGGCCAGGCTACCGCTGGACCAAGGGGGCATACGGCTATTACGCGCCGGGGAACTACACGGCGTTCGTCGGCTATGAAGGCACCCGGCAGGGCAACTGCCACTTCTGCGGCGAGCACACCTCGATCGAGTCCCAGGGCTACCTGAACGGCGCAGTCGAGACCGGCCAACGCTGCGCCACGGAGATACTGGCCGACCTCAAGGTCGTGCGAGTCGCCTGAGTTGATCGCCAGCGTTATGAAGGGGCATGCCGTAACGAGGCATGCCCCGAATTACGAGCACTCCAGCCCAGGCAAACTTCAACTCAGGGAGCTCACCATTAGCTCTCGCTGACGTCAGGAATCATTCGCCGTAGCCAGCCGGTGCTGGAAGCTCTCCAGGAAGACGCTTTCGGCAATGGTCATCTTCTGCTCGCGGTTCCACAGCAGGTAAATATCGACATCGACGATGCCTTCCGCTGGTGGCAGCCGCCACAGAAGGCCTTCTTCGATGTCCTTGTCGAGGACGTGCTCGGGAAGGCAGCCGATACCGAATCCGGCGCAGACCAGGCGGTGAATCTCTTCGAAGCTCGATGACGAGGCGACGATCCGCCCGGTGAAGCCCTGTTGGTCGCGGAAAATCGCGAGGGGAGACAGGTTGCCGCCGAACTGGTCGCTGACGAAGCTCACGAAGTTCTCGCTCTTGAGCTCTTCCAGCGGCACATCGCTGCGGCCGAAGAAACGATGGCGCTGGCCGCAGAAGAAGGCATAGCGCTGACGCAAGAGCTGACGTTGCTCCAGCTTGGGTTGGGGAATGCGGCACAGGCCCAGGCCCGCCGTTGCGGTTTTCTGCATCAGAGAGCTGATGATGTCCGAGCTTCGCATCACCTCGATCTCCAGCTCCACGCGCGGGTGCGCTTGGTGAAACTCAGCGAGGAAATCGTCGTAGAGCGGGGACTGTACCCGACTGATGCTGAGTAGCCGCACCTTGCCCGCCACACCGTCGTTGCGTTCTTCGACCGCCGCGCCGATGCGCGAAATGTCGCCATAGATATCGGTGGCGATGCGCAGTACTTCCTCACCCGCAGCAGTGAGGTCGAAGCGCGGACCGCGCCGCAGGATCAGCGCGCATTCCAGTTGTTCCTCCAGCCGTTTCAGAGCCTGGCTCACCGCCGACTGGGTGATGTGCAAGCGGGCCGCTGCGCGGCTGATGCTGCCTTCCTGGCCGATCACCAGGTAGGTGCGCAGCAGGTTCCAGTCGAGGCGGTCGTTGAGGAAGCGACGTCCCTCCCATTTGCTGACCAATGCGTCAGATTGTGACGTCGGAATTGTCATCCTAGCTCCCATTAGTAGCCTTGCTAATACGGCGGATAAGAATTAGCAAATTGACTAATCATAGCCTGGGCGCGATAAAGCCGAAAAGCGCCAAAGAGCGCGACCGGCTTAGCCAGAACAGAACACTGCCTCGATAAGTAATCCAAGAAGGGCCTTGCATGCACACGTCCAATCAGCCGCGTCGCGCGGCGGCTGCCGCATTCGTCGGCACCACCATTGAGTTCTACGACTTCTACATCTACGCGACTGCCGCGGCCCTGGTGCTCGGACAGGTCTTCTTTCCCAGTTCCAATCCTTTCCTCAGCACTCTGGCGGCCTTCGGCACCTTTGCTGTGGGCTTCATTGCCCGGCCCATGGCCGGCATGGTGTTCGGCCACTTGGGCGATCGTCTCGGGCGCAAGAAGATGCTGCTGGTAACCATGGCGCTGATGGGCCTGGCCACCACCGGCATCGGCCTGCTGCCGAGCTACGCCAGCGCCGGAATCTGGGCGCCCGTCGGCCTGATCGTCCTGCGCATCATCCAGGGCATCTCGGTTGGCGGCGAGTGGGGCGGGGCGGTGCTGATGGCCAGCGAGCACGCGCCAGCCAAACGCAAGACCTTCTATGCCTCCTTCGCCCAGTTGGGCAGCCCCGCGGGGCTGCTGCTGGCGCTGATTGCCTTTCGTCTGGCGTCCATGCTGGATCAGGAAGACTTCATCGCCTGGGGCTGGCGTATTCCTTTCCTGATCAGCGGCCTGTTGATGATGGTTGGCCTGGCGATCCGATTCGGCGTGGATGAATCGCCCGAGTTCAAGTCGGTGCGCGAGAAGGACCAGACGGTCAAGTACCCGGTGCTGGAGGTGATCCGCACCTGCTGGCGGCAGATCCTCTTCGCTGCGCTGGCCGTGACCATCGGCTCGGCGGGCTTCTTCTTCACCAACACCTTCATGATCACTTACGTCACCACCTACCAGGGCATCGAGCGCTCCACCATCCTCGACTGCCTGTTCCTGGTGACCATCCTGCAATTCCTGTCCCAGCCGCTGTCGGCACTGCTCGCCGAACGCATCGGCGAAGGCCGCTTCCTCAAGCTGGTGGCACTGCTGTGCATGGTCGTTCCGTACCCGATGTTCCTGCTGGTGGGCACCCAGAACCTGGTGCTGATGACCCTAGGTATCGCCCTGGCGGTGGTCACCCTGTCGGCCCTCTATGCGGTGATCGCCGGGTACATGTCCCAGGCCTTCCCGGCGCACCTGCGCTATTCGGGCATCTCGATGGCCTACCAACTGATCTGCGCCATCGCCGGCGGCAGCACGCCCATCATCGGCACCCTGATCGCCAATCAGTTCGCCGGTCAATGGCTGCCGCTGGCCTGCTACTTCACCTTCCTTTCCGCACTTTCCCTGATCGGGGTCTGCGGCCTCTCCCGCCTGCGCGGCGAGGTGCAGTCCAACCCCGTCCTCGCTCGCTAACCAGGAGTTTTCATGAGCAAGCCGCACAACATCAGCGATGTCGAATGGCAGGCCCGCTGCGAACTGGCCGCGCTGTACCGGATGGTCGCGCACTTCCGCATGACCGACCTGATCGACACCCACATCACCCTGCGTATCCCGGGGCCTGAGCACCACTTCCTGATCAACCGTTACGGGGTGATCTTCGACCGCATGCGTGCCTCCGACCTGGTGCGCATCGATCAGCACGGCAATGTGGTGGATGAGGCCTTCGGCGAGCGCCGGGTCAATGCGGCCGGTTTCGTCATCCACTCGGCCATTCACATGGCGCGGCCGGACATGAAGTGCGTGGTGCATACCCACACCGCTGCCGGCATCGCGGTATCGGCCCAGGAGCAGGGGCTGCTGCCCATCAGCCAGCACGCGCTGAAGTTCTACGACAAGCTGGCCTACCACCAGTACGAAGGCATCGCCCTGTCCCTGGACGAGCGCGAGCGGCTGATCGCCGACCTCGGCCCGCACAAGGCGATGATCCTGCGCAACCACGGCTTGCTGGCCGGCGGCAACAGCGTGGCCGAGGCCTTCCACGAGATCCACTTCCTCGAACGTGCCTGCCAGGCGCAGGTCCAGGCGCTGGCCGGTGGCGCCAAGCTGGTGTATCCGTCCGACGAGGTATGCCGCCACACCGCTACGCAGTTCGAGCGCGAGGAGGCGGCCGAGATCGTCGAGCTGAGCTGGAACGCCGCGCTGACCCTGATCGAGTCCCAACGCGAGTCTTACTGCTCATGAAACCGCTAGTCCTGCTATCGGCCGATACCGTGTTGCTCGGTCAGCTGCAAAGCGCTTTTGCCCGAACGGAGCCGGAGTTGCACGTGGTGCTCGCCGACGACCCCGCTGCGCAGCAGGCCGAAGTCGCCGCCTGCTGGTTTCCGCCGGCTGGCAGCCTGGCGCGACTGCCGAACCTCAAGCTGATCCACTCGGTAGCCGCCGGGGTGGACCACCTGGGCACCGACCCGGAGCATGCCGAAGTACCGGTGTGCCGAGTGGTCGACCCGGCGCACCGCCAGGGCATGGCCGAGTACGTGCGTTGGGCGGTGATCCACTACCACCGGGACTTCGACCGCGCCCTGGAGCAGCAGCAGCGCCAGGTCTGGTTACGCCATCCGCAGAAGCCCGCGGCCGATTACCGCATTGGCGTGATGGGCCTCGGTTCTCTGGGCGGTGCCATCGCCGAAGAGTTGGCCGCAGCCGGATATGCCGTGCGCGGCTGGTCGCGCACCGCCAAGCGGATCGAAGGCGTGCAGACCCATGCGGGGGATGAGGGCTTCGCTGCCTTTCTCGACGGGCTGGACTTGTTGGTGAACCTGCTGCCGCTGACCGAGGCCACTCGCGGCATTCTCTGCCGCAAGACGTTCGAGTCCCTGGCGCCCGGCGCGGCGGTGGTCAACTGTGGCCGCGGTGCCCATGTGGCGGTGGACGAGCTGATCGATGCGGTGCAGGACGGCCGCCTGCGCGGCGCCTTGCTGGACGTGTTCGAGAAGGAACCGCTGCCGCTGGACAGCCGCCTCTGGATCACCCCCGGTATCGTCGTCACCCCGCACATGGCGTCGGCTGCTTCCCACGATTGCATTGCCCGCCAGATCGGTGAGAACGCCCGTCGTCTGGAAGCAGGGCAGCCCCTGTTGAACCGCGTGAACACCCGTCTCGGTTACTGAACCCTCCGCCTGGAACGAGGAAATGAGCATGTTGAAATGCAATGGCGAACGGCTGTGGGACAGCCTGATGCAGATGGCCAAGGTGGGCCCGACGGAGAAAGGCGGCAACTGCCGTCTGGCGTTGTCCGAAGAGGACAGGGCTGGGCGGGAACTGTTCGCGCTCTGGTGCCGTGGCCTGGGGATGAACATCCGCCTCGATCCCATCGGCAACCTCTTCGCCCGCCTGCCCGGGCGCAACGACGCGCTGCCCCCCGTGGTCATGGGCAGCCACCTGGATACCCAGCCCAAGGGCGGCCGTTTCGATGGCATCTACGGGGTGCTGGCCGGGCTGGAAGTGGTCCGCAGCCTGAAAGAGGCAGGCATCGCGACGGAGCGCCCGTTGGAGATCGCCGTCTGGACCAACGAGGAGGGCGCCCGCTTTACCCCGGCCATGCTTGGCTCGGCCGTGTTCACCGGCGACCTGCCGCTGGAGCGCGCCCTGGCCATCCGCGATGCCGAGGGCATCAGCGTGGCCGAGGCCCTGGAGCGGACCGGCCAGGCGGGTGAGCTGCCCCTGGGCCGCGAGTTCGATGCCTACTTCGAAGCCCATATCGAACAGGGCCCGATCCTCGAGGACGCCGGCCTGCCGGTGGGCGTGGTCACCGGTGGCCAGGCCATCTGCTGGTTGGACATCGAGGTGCAGGGCGTGCCGGCCCATGCCGGCACTACCCCCATGCCGTTGCGCAAGGACGCCCTGTTCGGTGTCGGCGAGATGATCACCGCGCTGGAACAGCTGTCCCGCGACTTCGCCCCCAAGGGTCTGGTTACCGTCGGCCAGTTGAACATCGCGCGCTCTTCGCGCAACACCATTCCTGGCCGGGTGGCGTTCACCTTGGACTTGCGTCACCACGAGGACGAGCAGATCGCCGCCATGGAGGCCAGCGCTCGTGACCTGATCGCCACCATCGCCGCGCGTCGTGGCCTGGAGGTGAAAGTGGAACGGCACTGGCTGAGCCCGGCGACGCCTTTCGACCCGGATTGCATCGCCGCCGTGAGAAATGCCGTGGAGGGCCTGGACTACCCGCACCAGACCATCGTCAGTGGCGCCGGCCATGACGCCATCCACTTGGCGCGGCACTGCCCGACCACCATGGTGTTCATCCCCTGCGTCGGTGGCCTCAGCCACAACGAGGCCGAGGACGCGCTTCCGGATGACGTCAGCAAGGGCTGCGATGTGCTGCTCAACGCCGTACTGAGCCGCGCCGACCGAACAAGCTGATCCAACCGCATCACCCCGGGTGCCCGGCGGCGATCGCTGCTGCCAGGCGCCACGGGTTCCCTTTGCCCGAAAAACAAGAAACGCCTGAAACGAACACAACTGCCAAGAACAACTAAACCCCATGCCCGCCGGGCATAAATCGGGAGAAATGGCATGACCAGCCCTGCGTACACCGAGGTTGCGACCTCTCAACCTGAACAAACAACCGACATGAAGAAAGTCGCCGTCGCCAGCGTCATCGGCACCACGGTGGAATGGTACGACCTGTTCCTCTTCGCCACGGCCTCAGCCCTGGTGTTCAACAAGATCTTCTTTCCCGGCTTCGACCCTCTGGTGGGCACGTTGCTGGCCTTCGGCACCTTCGCCTCGGCCTATGGCGCGCGCATCGTTGGTGCCGCTCTGTTCGGCCACTTCGGTGATCGTCTGGGGCGCAAGTCGATGCTGTTGATTTCGCTGCTGACCATGGGCGCAGCGACCTTCGGCATAGGCTTGTTGCCGGACTACGAGTCCATCGGCATCTGGGCGCCCATCTCGCTGCTGACCCTGCGCATCATTCAGGGCCTGGCCCTGGGCGGGGAGTGGGGTGGCGCCGTGCTGATGGCCGTCGAGCATGCGCCGAAACACCAGCGAGGACTTTATGGTTCCTGGGTGCAGATCGGTGTGCCGGCGGGCACCATGCTGGCCAACCTGGTATTCCTGCTGATCGCCACCACCCTGACCAACGAGGAACTGCTCGCCTGGGGTTGGCGTGTGCCGTTCCTGGCCAGCATCCTGCTGATTGTCGTGGGCCTGTACATTCGTCTGAATATCCACGAAACCCCGTCGTTCAAGGCGGTGGAAAAGACCGGCGCGAAAGTGAAGGTCCCGCTCTTCGAGGTATTCAGGAAGTACTGGAAGCAGGTGCTGCTGGGTGGTGTGGCCACCATGTCCACGGGTACCTCCTACAACCTGATCGTCGCCTTCGGTCTCACCTATGGCACCCAGACCCTGGGCTTCTCACGGGGCGAGATGCTCAGTGTGGTGCTGGTCTCCTGCGCCGCTTGCATCTTCATGCTGCCGCTGTTCGGCGCACTGTCCGACCGCATCGGGCGCAAACCGATCATCGTCGGCGGCATCATTGCCGAGGCCCTCGTGGCGTTCCCGATGTTCTGGCTGATGGACACCAAGGAGTTGCCGCTGGTGTTCGCCGGCTACCTGCTGCTGATGACCGCCTTTGCTGCCAACTACGGCCCCATCGCCACCTTCCTCGCTGAACTGTTCGGCACCAAGGTGCGCTACTCCGGACTGTCGATCAGCTACATGCTCTCGGGCCTCCTGGGCAGTGCCGCTACGCCGATAGTGACCACCGCGCTGCTGTCGATGACCGGCAAGGGTTCTTCGGTGGCCTGGTACATGGTCGGCTCGGCGGTCGTTTCGCTGATCGCCCTGTTGCTGCTCACCGAAACCTTCAAGAAGGACCTCAATGCGGTGGCGGGCAAGTCCCCCAGCGCTGCCTGATTCCAACCCACTCACGCGAGCCCGCCCCGAGCTGGGTGGGCCGCCTGTTCCCTGAATTCAGAGTCCTTCGATGAACAAGACCTTTCACAGTCTCGGCCTTGCCGCCGGGGTCCTTGCGCTACCGTTCAGCCCTGCTGTTCTCGCAGACCTGGTCGGCGACAGTCACGCCAGCCTCAACCTGCGCAACTTCTACTTCAACAACGATTTCCGCGACCGGCCCGGCAGCGCCGGGCAGAGCAAGACCGAAGAATGGGCCCAGGGCTTCATGCTTAACTTCGCCTCCGGCTACACCGAGGGCACGTTGGGCGTGGGCCTCGACGCCATCGGCCTGCTGGGCCTGACTCTGGACAGCGGCGGCGGGCGTCATCGCGGCAGCAGCATGATTCCCGATGACGGCGACGGCGCGGCCAGCGAGTGGAGCCGACTGGGCCTGACGCCCAAGCTGAAGTTCTCGAAGACCGAGGCCCGCTACGGCACCTTGCTGCCCAAGCTACCGGTGTTGACCTACAACGATGGCCGCCTGCTGCCGCAGACCTTCGAGGGCGGCCAGGTCACCTCCGGCGAGATCGACGGCCTGACCCTCACTGCCGGCCGCCTGGAGCACGCCACCGGGCGTGGCTCCAGCGACCGCACGGGGCTCGCCGTCAGCGGCGGCACCCGTGAAAGCAACCAGTTCCTCTTCGCCGGCGGCGACTACAAGCTCGGCCAGGACCTGCTGGCCCAGTACTACTTCGCCAACCTGGAGGACTACTACGACCAGCACTTCCTCGGCCTGACCCACAGCCTGCCGATTGCCGAGGGGCAGTCGTTCAAGACCGAGCTGCGCTATTTCCGCACCACCTCCGATGGCGCAAACGCTACCGCTGCCGGCCGTGCAGCGGGCTTCCGCGTCGGTGGTTTCACCGAGGACGGTACAGGCGAGATCGACAACCACACCTGGAGCGCCGCCTTCACCTACAGCATCAAGGGCCATGCGCTGATGGCCGGTTACCAGGTGGTGTCCGACGGCAGCAACTTCGTCCAGCCCAACCAGGGCTCGCTGCCGGGCAAGGGGGCGGGCGGCGCCAGCATCTACCTGCATACCGACCGCATGCTTGCCAGCTTCAACCGGGCAGGGGAGCGCACCGGTTTCGCCCAGTACAGCTACGACTTCGCCGCCACCGGCATTCCCGGCCTGAA
The DNA here is from genome assembly GCF_029871235.1 of Pseudomonas sp. BN411. Classification (GTDB taxonomy): domain Bacteria; phylum Pseudomonadota; class Gammaproteobacteria; order Pseudomonadales; family Pseudomonadaceae; genus Metapseudomonas. Next base: position 59,609 of record NZ_SSOM01000080.1, on the reverse strand, counting down.
GGCTTCGGTCATGTATTTGAAGGGCGAGGACATCGAGAGCCTGTCCGGCGCGGGCAAGTCCGAATGGGAGCGCGACATAGGCCTGGACTACGTGATTCAGGACGGCGCTCTCAGGGGCCTGGGCGTCGCCTGGCGCAATGGCGCCCTGCATTCGGACATCGATCCGAACCAGGAGCAGAACCGCCTGATCCTCAGCTACAGCCTGCCGCTTTTCTGAGCCATCCGCCGCCGGCGTGGCCGGCGGTTTCCCGAGCCGAACAGGAGACACCCCATGAAACGCATCAACGCCGCCCCCGGCACCATCGGGCCAGTGGGTCCTTACTCCCAGGCCGTGGTCAGTGGCCACCTGGTGTTCACCGCCGGGCAGATACCCGCCCTGGGTAGCCTGGACGAACAGCCCGCCAGCTTCTCCGAGCAGGTGCGGCAGACCTTCGCCAATCTGGCGGCGATCCTCAAAGCGGCCGGCTCCAGCCTGGACCACATCGTCAAGGTCAATGCCTACCTCACCGATCCGGCGCAGCTGGAGGAGTTCAACCGCGTGTACCGGGAAATCCTCGGCCACGCGCCGCCAGCACGTACCACCGTCTGCGTCTCGCTGTGGGGCGTGTCGCTGGAGATCGAGTGCGTCGCCGAGCTGATCGACGCGGGAGGCCGCTGATGGACCTGGAACGCCTGCTGGCGCAATTGCGCGAGATCAGCTTCGCCACCCTCGGCCACTTCCTGGAGCAGGGCTTCGTCAGCCATGAGATTCGCGCCCTGGTCCCGGATGTCCGCTTCATCGGCCGCGCCGTCACCCTGCGCGTCGCCCAGGCCGACGCCATCGCGGTGAGCCGCGCCCTGGCCAGCCTGAAGCCCGGCGATGCGCTGGTGATCGACATGGCTGGCGACCATGAGCACGCCTGCGTGGGAGCGGTGACCCAATGTGCTGCCCAGTGCGCCGGGGCGGTTGGCATCGTGGTCGACGGCGTGGCGACGGACCTGGCCGAACTGCGCGCCGCCGGCCTGCCCGTGTTCGCCCGCGGTACCAGCCAGCTCACCACCAAGCTGGTGGGCACTTCGGCCAGCGCGCTGAACGTGCCGGTGACCTGCGGTGGTGTGCCGGTACAACCCGGTGACCTGGTGATGGCGGACGACAACGGTGTGCTGATCTTGCCGCCGGAGGTGCTGGCGGATGTGATCGAGCAGGCCCTGGCGTCGGATCGCGCCGAGCCCGGGCTGTTGGTCCGCCTGCGGGCTGGCGAACCGCTGGAACGTGTGCTGGCGATGGAAGCTCCGAAGGCGTGAGTCCCGGCTCCGGCGCTGCCCCGGCAGCGTCGGAGCCGACTTGTGCCGTGAGCGCGACAGATTCGGCTGTGCAGGCTGATTCAACAGCCGAAAGCGACTGTCAGGAAGCGGTGTTACGACACCAACGGAGAGGGTGGTGGGGGCATTCTGGCGCCGTCCGCTCAAGCCACCTGGCAGCAAGCAGACAGCCCCCACGGCAATAACAAGAACCGGATGCCACGCGTCCACCGATCCATTTCTCTGCCCCGTTGAAAAGTGCTGACCGAGCCCATTCGGTTGGCGATAAATCCAATCAAAGCTGGGACCCTCCTCATGAAAATCAAATGGTTGGCCTTGTCCGCTATCACCCTCGTGCTGTCCTCCGGCGCCGTCATGGCCAAAGAGTGGAAGGAAATCCGCTTTGGCGTGAACCCTGCCTACCCGCCTTTCGAATCCACTGCGCCTGACGGCTCGTTGCAGGGCTTCGACATCGACCTGGGCAACGCCATCTGCGCCGAACTCAAGGTCAAGTGCACCTGGGTGACCAACGACTTCGACGGGCTGATTCCCTCGCTGAAGGCGCGCAAGATCGATGCCGTGCTGTCCTCCATGACCGTGACCGAACCACGCAAGAAGCAGATCGACTTCTCCGACCGCCTGTTCTCCGGCCCCACCTCCATCGTCACCCGCAAGGGCTCGGGCCTGGAGCCCACCGCCGAATCCCTCAAGGGCAAGGCCATCGGTTTCCAGCAGGGAACGATCCAGGAGGCCTATGCCAAGGCGAAGCTGGCCCCCGGTGGCGTACAGCTCAAGGCCTACCAGAACCAGGACCAGGTCTATGCGGACCTGGTATCCGGCCGCCTCGACGCCTCCATCCAGGACATGCTCGAAGCCGAGCTGAGCTTCCTCAAGTCGCCCCAGGGCGCCGACTTCCAGAGCAGCAAGGGCATCAGCGACCCGATGGTGCCCTCGGATATCGCCATCGGCCTGCGCAAGGGCGACGAGGAGCTGAAGGCGCTGATCAACAAGGCCATCGCGGCCATGCACGCCAACGGCACCTACCAGGAGATCCAGCGCAAGCACTTCGGCGAACTGGACCTCTACAACAACTGACCACGCCTTGGCCGCGTGGCTGCTCCCCCGGCAGTCGCGCGGCGTTTTCAATCAGGTAGGCAACCGTGAACGATCTCCTTCCTTTCCTGGACCTGCAGGGCTTCGGACCGCTGCTGCTGCACGGCACCTGGGTCACCCTGAAATTGTCCCTGCTGTCACTGGCGCTGAGCGTCGCCATCGGCCTGCTGGGTGCCGCGGCGAAGCTCTCGCCGCTGACTTTGCTGCGCGTGCCGGCGACGCTCTACACCACCCTGATCCGCGGCATCCCCGACCTGGTGCTGATGCTGCTGATCTTCTACAGCCTGCAGGGTTGGCTGAGCAGCCTCACTGATGCCATGGGCTGGGACTACATCGACGTCGATCCTTTCGGCGCCGGCATCGTGACCCTTGGCTTCATCTACGGCGCGTATTTCACCGAAACCTTTCGTGGAGCCATCCTCTCTGTGCCACGCGGGCAGCTGGAGGCGGCCACCGCCTATGGCCTGGGGCGCCTCCAGCGCTTCGCGCATGTGGTCTTCCCGCAGATGATGCGCTTCGCCCTGCCGAGCCTCGGTAACAACTGGCTGGTGCTGCTCAAGGCCACCGCGCTGGTGTCGATCATCGGCCTGGCCGATGTGGTCAAAGTCGCGCAGGACGCCGGCAAGACCACCTTCAACATGCTGTTCTTCCTGATTCTCGCGGCGCTGCTGTATCTCCTCATCACCAGCGCTTCCAACGTCGTCCTGCGTTGGCTCGAAGCGCGCTACAACCTCGGCGTAAGGGGGCACAGCCATGATTGAACTGATCCAGGAATACTGGCGACCCTTCCTTTACAGCGATGGCTACAACACCACTGGCCTGGCGATGACACTCTGGTTGCTGTGCTTTTCCCTGGCCCTGGGCTTCGTGCTTTCGGTGCCGTTGGCCATCGCGCGTACTTCGCGTTGTCGACTATTGCGCTGGCCGGTGCAGTTCTTTACCTACCTGTTCCGTGGCACGCCGCTCTACATCCAGTTGCTGATCATCTACACCGGCATCTACGGCATCGCCGCCGTGCGAGCACAGCCGGTGCTGGATGCCTTCTTCCGCGACGCGATGAATTGCACGCTACTGGCCTTCACCCTGAATACCTGCGCCTACACCGTCGAGATATTCGCCGGCGCCATCCGCAGTATTCCCCACGGGGAAATCGAGGCGGCCCGCGCTTACGGGCTCAGCGGCTGGCGCCTCTACGCCTACGTGATCATCCCATCGGCCCTGCGCCGCTCGCTGCCGTACTACAGCAATGAGGTGATCCTCATGCTGCACGCAACCTCGGTGGCCTTCACTGCCACGATCCCGGACATCCTGAAGGTCGCTCGGGACGCCAACGCCGCGACCTTCCTGACGTTCCAGTCATTCGGCATAGCCGCGCTGTTCTATCTGGGCCTGACCTTCGCCTTCGTCGGGCTGTTCCGCCTGGCCGAGCGGCGCTGGCTGGCCTTCCTCGGGCCGGCCCACTGAACCCCGATCCTCATCTGCGAACAAAAGCGCTGTGCCCAGGCAGCACAGCCATTGGAGTGCCTTATGTACAAGCTGACGGTAGAAGCCTTGCACAAGCGATACGGAGACAACGAAGTGCTCAAGGGCGTGTCGCTCAATGCCCGAACGGGTGATGTGGTGAGCATGATCGGCGCAAGCGGGTCAGGAAAGAGCACCATGCTGCGCTGCATCAACTTCCTCGAACAGCCGGACGAGGGGGCCATCACCCTGGATGGCGAGGCCATTCGCATGCGTGGACCTGCCGGTGCCCTGCGTCCGGCCTGCGACAAGCAGCTGCAACAACTGCGCACCCGCCTGGCCATGGTGTTCCAGCACTTCAACCTGTGGAGCCACCTGAGCGTACTGGACAACATCACCCTGGCGCCCATCCGCGTCCTCGGCGTCAGTCGCAAGGAAGCCGAGGAACGTGCCCGTACCTACCTGGACAAGGTGGGTCTGCCGTCCCGCGTGGCGGGGCAGTATCCGGCCTTCCTCTCTGGTGGGCAGCAGCAGCGGGTAGCAATCGCCCGTGCGTTGGCGATGGAGCCGGATGTCATGCTTTTCGACGAACCCACCTCGGCGCTGGACCCGGAACTGGTGGGGGAAGTGCTGAAGGTGATCCAGGCGCTGGCCGAGGAGGGCAGGACCATGCTCATGGTGACTCACGAAATGGAGTTCGCCCGGCGTGTGTCCAGCCAGGTCCTGTTCCTGCATCAGGGCCGCGTCGAGGAGCAGGGGAGTGCAGAAATCCTCGAAAGGCCGCAGAGCGAACGCCTGCAACAATTCCTCTCCGGCCGCCTGAAGTGAGGACGTCGTGATGATCGAGTCAAGCGAGTCGTCGGTGGCGCTGGACCGTATCGATCAAGCGATCCTGGAGGTGCTGCGCCATGACGGGCGCATCACCTACCAGAAGCTCTCCGAGCGCGTGCACCTCACACCGCGTCCGTGCCTGGAGCGGGTGCGCAAGTTGGAAAGAATGGGCGTGATCCGGGGCTATTCCGCCATCATCGACCAGCGCAAGCTTACGCCCGGACTATCGCTGCTGGTACTGGTGGCGCTGTCCAACCAGAGCGGCCGCGCCGCGCAGAAGGCCTTCGAGGCCAAGGCGCGCAGCTGCGCCCAGGTGCTGGAGTGCCGCCTGATCAGCGGCGCCTTCGACTACAGCCTGCGCATGCGCTGCCGGGACATGGAGCACTATCGCGTGCTGACGGAAACCTGGTTCAACGACCCCGAGCTGCACATCGACAAACTGGTCAGCCACCCGGAGCTCGCCATGGTCAAGACGGCGAAGGAGTAGCGACCGGCCGGGAGAACGTAGGATGGGTGGAGCGGAGCGATACCTATCACGGCGGGATTGATGGGTATCGCAAGCTCCACCCATCCTACGGAATGCGAATTCATTCGCCCCCACAGAGTACGCCGCCCCACGGGCGGCGTACCGGTCCATCACTTGGCCTTCAATACCTTCGGATTCGAATTGCCCCAGACCGTGTAGAGGTCAGCCAACAACGCGCCGTTGATGGCTTCCAGCTCTGCCTGGGTGATCTCGTCCTTGCCTTGCCTGCCATAGAGCACCACTTCATCGCCGGGTTTCACCCCCTGGATGTCGGTAACGTCGACCATCAGGGTATTCATGGTGACCTTGCCGATCACCCGCGCCCGTTGCCCGTTGATCAGCACCGAAGCCTTGTTGGAGAAGGCGCGGCGGTAGCCGTCCGAGTAGCCGGCGGGAATATTGGCAATGAGAGAATCCCGAGTCAGGGTGTAGGTGCGGTCGTAGCTGATGCTGCTGCCGGCCGGATAGGCGTTGACCGACGCCACCTGAGGCTTGAACTGCATGACCCGCTGGAACTCCTCGTGGCCGCCCACTGGGTAGCCGTAGAGCGCGGCGCCGGGGCGGACCATGTCCAGCCAGCCTTCGGGGACTTCCAGAGTGGTGAAGGTATTAGCGCAGTGCAGCAGGACTTTGCTGCGGTCCAGCTTCGCCTGCTCGATCAGCCAGGCGGATTGCTCCTTGAAGTGGGCGAGCCCCTTGAGCACGTCCTCACGCTCTTCCACCGGGAAGTGGGTCATGATGCCGACCACCTCCAGATGCGGCAGGGTGGCCATAGCGACAGCATCCTTCTGCCCCTGGGGTGTACCTACTTCCAGGCCGTTGCGGCCCATGCCGGCCGAATTCAGCGCCAGGTGCACCGCCACCTTGCGGCCATTGCGCTGGGCCAGGGCGTCCAACTGGCGGGCGACTTCCAGGTTGCCGACCATTTCATCCATGCCGTAGGGCAGGGCGTCTTCCATTTCTCCCAGTTTGGCGGTGCGCAGGCGCATCAGGCGGCCCTTGAAGCCCTTTTCCCGGACGATGCGGGCTTCCTCGTTACTGGCGACGCCGATGCAGCCGATGCCCATGCGAATGGCCGAAGGCACCAGCAGGGCGATGCCAGTGCCATAGGCATCGGCCTTCATCACGGCGCAGACCTGGCTCTTGCCGGCCACCAGTTTCTGGATACGGGCGATGTTGTTCTCGAAGGCGGCCTGGTCGATCTCCAGCCAGGCATTGCTTTCGGCCATGCGCGCGGCGGCGGGCACGTTGTCACGGGTGGCATCCAGCAGAGGGGCTGCGTGGGAGAGTCCGGCGCTGCTGGCGAGGGTCAGGGCTATGGCCAGGCGACTAAGGGTGTATCGGGTCATGTCTAGCTTCCGTTCTTGTTGATGGGACGGGCAGTCAGCGTCCTGGTTGGGGATCAGGAGCCCGCCCTGGAAGTCTCACGGATGCCCTGGGGCGAAACCTGTCGTGCTAGGCCTTGCGCACGGCGGATCGGGTCGTTACGGATGCGTGGGCGACAGCTTTGGCTGGGCGCGCTAACTCGGAGTACGTGGCCGCTGGACGTGGTCGGGAACGGCTCGGAAGGCGGCAGCCAAATCCGCTGTCGCGCGGCCAGTTTCGGCGTTCCTGGTCGCCGGCGCGGGCCAGATCAGCCGGGTTTGCAACGGCGTCGACGGGAGAATGGACCCCAACATCCACCCCACGAAGCGGCCCCCATGCAAACCACCAATACCGTCCTGATGATTCGGCCCACCCGTTTCACCTTCAACCTGGATACCGCCGGCAACAACAAATTCCAGCAACAGATTCTCACGCCGGAAGAGGCGCAGGTACGTGCTCTGGAAGAGTTCGATGGTTATGTCGCGGCCCTGCGCGAACAGGGCGTGGACGTGCTGGTGGCCCAGGACAGCGAAGCGCCACATACCCCGGACTCGATCTTCCCCAACAACTGGTGGAGCAGCCATGCCGACGGCACCCTGGCGCTCTACCCGATGGAGGGGCACAACCGCCGGCTCGAACGCAGCAAGGGCGTACTGGAAAACCTGCTGCAGGATTACCGGATCGAGCGGGTATTGGACTTCACCGAGATGGAAGGGCAGGGGCTGTTCCTCGAGGGCACCGGCAGCATGGTGCTCGATCGCCAGCACCACATCTGCTACGCCGGCTACTCCAGCCGGACCCACGCCAAGGCGCTGCGCCACTTTGTCGAGCAGTTCGGCTACAACCTCTGCGCCTTCCATGCCGAGGACCGCCAGGGCGTGGCCATCTACCACACCAACGTGATGATGAGCGTTGGCACCAGCCTGGCCGTCGCCTGCTTGGACTCGGTCAGCGCCAACGGCGAGCGCACTGCGCTAGAGACCCAGCTGCGCGCCACCGGCAAGGACATCCTCGCCCTGAACTGGGACCAGTTGGAGTCCTTCGCCGGCAACATGCTGGAAGTGCATAACCGCGCCGGCGATCCAGTTCTGGTGATGTCGCGCACCGCCTGGAACTCCCTCGGTTCCGCCCAGCGCACGCTCATCGAACGCCACGCCCAGCCCTTGCCGGTGAACATCGACACGATCGAGCGCATCGGCGGTGGCAGTGCGCGCTGCATGCTGGCTGAGGTGCACCTGCCGCGAAAAGCGACCCAGGCCTGTGGGGCGGAGGACCGCGCATGATCGTTCGACCCGTTTGCCGCGCCGACCTGCCGGCCCTGCTCGAACTGGCACGCAGCGCCGGGACCGGGCTCACCACCTTGCCGGCGGACCCGGCGCGTCTCGATCATCGGGTTTCCTGGGCGGAAAGGACTTTCGCAGGGGACGCCGAGCGGGCGGATGCTGACTACCTGTTCGTGCTGGAAAACGATGCAGGAGACGTGGTTGGCATCTCCGCCTTGGCCGGTGCAGTAGGCCTGCGCGAACCCTGGTACAACTTCCGTGTGGGCCTGACGGTCGCCGCCTCGCCCGCTTTGGGGATCAACCGACAGATGCCGACCCTGTTCCTTGGCAATGAAATGACCGGCCACTCGGAACTCTGTTCACTGTTCCTCCATGCCGGTCACCGCAGCGGGCTCAACGGGCGCTTGCTTTCGAAGGCGCGCTTCCTCTTTCTCGCCGAGTTCCCCCAGCTCTTTGGCCGCACGGTGATTGCAGAGATGCGCGGCTACTCCGACGAGAACGGGTTGTCGCCTTTCTGGGAAGGCTTGGGCCGGCACTTCTTCAAGATGGAGTTCGCCCGCGCTGATTACCTGACTGGCATCGGCAACAAGTCCTTCATCGCTGAACTGATGCCCAGGTTTCCGCTCTACACCTGCTTCCTGCCGGAGTCCGCCCGCGCGGTGATCGGCCGTGTACACCCGAACACCGAGCCGGCCCTGGGCATGCTCAAGGCGGAAGGCTTCGAGCATCGGGACTTCATCGACATCTTCGACGCCGGCCCGGTGATCGAATGTGACGTGGCCAAGGTCCGCGCGGTGCGCGAGAGCCGGGAGCTGGTCCTGAGCCTGGGCACCCCCGGCGACGACACCGAGGTGTTCCTCATCCACAACCGCCAACTGGCCGGCTGCCGCATCACCGCCGCTCCGGCCCGCGTTGCCGCCGGGAGCCTGGTGGTGGATGCGTTGACAGCCAGACGGCTGAAGCTCGGCGCGGGCGGGTTGGTACGGGCGGTCCCCCTCTCTCCACGCAAGGCGGCTACCGGACAAGGTGCAGCGGCATGAGCGAGTTCCGTTTCGTCAATGGCGCGCCGAGGAAGATGCTGCTGGTGATCGAGCCACGCTCCTGCGAGTTCTGGATCAAGAGCAAGGCTACGGTGCAGGTACTGGTGGAGGACGGCGATCAGGGGCTGGCGCTTGACGTGGAGTATCTGCCCAATGGGCTGGTGGTCTACGTAGAGGAGGGCCTGCGGGTAGAAGTTCACCAGGATGGCCGGTTAATGGGCCTGGACAAGCGCTCCCGCCGGCTCGGGCACCGGCTCAATCGGGCAGGGGAGACCGCTGGCGGGCAAGAAGTGCCATGTGCGTAGACACAGCTTTGAAAGCCAGATTCGATGTTCATCGTTCTACCGGCAGCTTCACAATGCCGACCGTCTCTACGAGCATGAGCGACCTTGCCGAAGTGGCTGGATTTGACCCAGCCGATGGTGCGGGCTAATGCCAGAGGTGCGGGGTTGTCGGCATCGCTTCAGAAGCTATCAGTGCCTCCGCGCCTGGACGGGTGCAGACTCACGCAACCGCTCGTGCAGCGCGGCGTTTCGCGTGTTTCGAGAGCCCGATCTTGATGCCGACCAACACCGGCGCGGCGAAAACGAAGAGCAGGGCGACTGCGTTGAACGCGGTGTCGAAGGCAATCACGGTGGACTGACCTGTCACCACCCGGCCCAGTAGGCTGGTGGCTGCACGGCCAGCGGCCACCGCATCCATCCCTTTCGCCGCGAGCATCGCTGTGGTGGTGCTCAGCCGTTCGATAACCGCCGTTTCCCCGGCGGTGACGTTAGCGCCGAGGACCACGCCATTGGCGACGATGTGATGCTCGATCAGCGTCTGGAGTACCGCAACGCCCATCAGACCGCCCAGCTGGCGGCCCGTATTGAACAGGCCGATACCGGCGGCAAGGTTTCGGCTGTTGAGCCTGGTGAATGCAATCAGCGTGATCGACAGGAACAGGAAGCCGAGGCCCAGGCCGCGCAACAGGATGGCCGACATCATGTCGGCCGTATCGCTTTCGTTGGTGGAGCCGGAAAGCATCCACATCGCCGTCATGATCATCAGGATGCCAAACGGCACGGTGGCGACTGGAGGAACGCGGCGGGCCTGCATGAGAAAGGCGGCAAAAAGGAGCGCGCCGATGAAGAACGCGCCGCTGGGCAACAGCAACAGGCCGGCATCGGTAGGGGTGAACGCGAGAACGGACAGGGCGAATGCGGGAATCAGGAACGCGCTGCCGAACAATGCGGCACCGGCTACGAAACTGACGATGAAGGCGAAGGTGAAGTCTTCCGATTCGAACAGGGTGAAATCGAGCAGGCCTCGGCCATTGGCGAGCACTTGTTGGCCGAGGAAGGCGAGCAGGGCAGCCACGCCGGTCAAGGTCAGCCAGAGGATGCGAGGCTCTTCGAACCAGTCCCAGCGGCTGCCCTGGCTCAGGACGTAGGTGAAACAGAGGATCACGGTGGCGATCAGAGCCGAGCCGAGCCAATCGAAAGGACGCCGCTGTACCTTGGCGGGCGCCGGGGCCTCTGCGATGAGCAGAAGCCCGACGGATGCAAGGGCAAGCGGAACGGCGCTGAGGAAGATCCAGGTCCAGGACTGGCTGTCGATCAACCACCCCTGCAAGGCCGGCGCGAAGGTGGCGGATGCGACGACGGCGCCCATGGCGAACAGGGCCTGCAGGAGTGGCTGCTGATGCCGGGGATAGGCGAAGAAGATGAGTGTCTGCCCTGCCACCAGCAGGGTGCCGCCGGCGAAGCCCTGAATGATGCGAAGCGCGATCAGCAGGTCCAACCGGGCGGTAATGGCAGCCAATCCGCATGCCAGTCCCATCATCAGGGTTGCGCCGATCATCAGCTGGCGCGGCGGGTAACGGCTCAGCAGCCAGGGGGCGATCATGAACCCCAGGAGCTTCAGTGCGGTGTATCCGACATCCAGCCAGGCGAACTCATCCGGTGTTGCATAGGTGTCGCCGATGATGTCGCTGCGTCCCAGGGCGAGAACAGTGCTGGCAGTGGCTTCCGTCAGCGTGGCAAGCACTACGCCTAGCAGCAGAACAATGCTGGTCCGGGCTTCCACGCGGCTCGGAAGGGTGGCGACCATGGTCATGAGCCTGCCCCCCGTTCGATTTCGACCCGTGCGGACAGGCCCGGCACGATACGGCCCGGCAGCGGATTGTTGACGAAGCGGATCTTCACCGGAACGCGCTGCACGACGCGGACGAAGTTGCCGGTGGCGTTGTCGGTGGGGAGCAGGGTGAATGCCGACCCGCTACCGGGGGCAAAGCTGTCGACTACCCCTTCGAGCGTCCCGTCCGGGTAGCCGTCGATGGTGATGCGTACGCTCTGCCCGGGCTGAATGTGTTCAAGCTGGGTCTCCTTGAAGTTCGCCACCACCCAAACGTCGTCGACCGGGACGATATCGAGAAGGGAAACGCCGGGCGTGACGAAGCGGCCAATGCGGACCTGGCGGTTGCCGACGACGCCATCGACGGGCGCGCGCACGACGGTGCTGTCGAGATCGATCTGGGCGACTTCGAGCGCTGCCTCGGCCTGCGCCACTGAGGCCACGGCGGCTTCTCGCTGCGCAACCAGCACAGCGATGCGTTGATGCTGGGCTTCGACCGTCGCGGAAGCGGCCGATACCGCCGCCTCTGACCTGAAGCGTGCCGAATCGCTCTCATCGACCAGGGCCTGGCTGACCGCGTTACTACGGATGAGCTTGTGGCTGCGGTCGTGGGTCTTGATCGCCAGGTTCATCTCGGCCACAGCCGAGCGCTTCTGGGCTTCGGCTTGGCGAATCAGGGCACGCTGAAGCTGGGTCTCCGCATCGACATTGGTCAGTCGCGCCTCGGCCGCCTTGACGTTGGCCACCGCTTGCGCGAGCCGTGCCCGGTAGTCCCGATCGTCAATGCGGAACAGGACATCACCTGCCTTGACGGCCTGGTTGTCCTGGATTTCGACCTCGGTGACATAGCCACTGACCTTGGCGGCGAGGGAGGTGACGTCACCACGGACGTAGGCGTTGTCGGTCGACCTCGCGCCACTGGAAAGCGCCATGATCGATCCGCTGGCCACGACCAGGATGGCGCTCGCAAGCAGCAGCAAGCCAACCACCTTTTTCTTGTTCGGCCGCGCCGCTGCGACACCGGTCCCGAAGCTTTCGCCGGTTGTGCTGGTGACCTTGTCCTCACGCGCTTTCATCTCTCAGTACCTGTTGAATGCCGATGAACCCCGGCAGCCTCAGGAGCAAACACCTTCGGGCTGCCGAGACTCGATCAGCGCGTTGATCGGTTACTTCTTGGCCGGTGTGACGAGCTCCTTCTCGTTGCTGTCGAGAACGAACACCGCCAGCAGGCGTGCCGGTTCCGTGTCACTGGCGTTCGCGCTTACACCGTGAAAGGAGCCAGGCTCTTCAACAAAGTTTTCCCCGGCCTTGTAGACCTTTTCCGGGGAACCGTTGACGCTGCTGCGAATGGCGCCCTCCAGGACCGTTGCATAGATGAAGGCCGACTTCGGATGGGTGTGGGACGGTGACCCGGCGCCGGGCGCGTACTCCACGAGCACGCCCCTCATGCTCTTGCCAGGAACGTTCGGGATGGGGCGGTCGAAGACCACTGTCACCTTACCCGGGGGCCGGTCACCGGCAGACGCTGAGGTGATCGAGAGCGCTGCAAAGGCAGCGGCCAGGAAAGCTTTTGTGAACATGACAATTCTCCTGCGCGTGCATGTGTTGCGAAGGCGCGACCTGCACGGGTCTACGCCTTCCTGATTTGTCTTTGCGAGCGTCAGGCCACCGACTTGGCGAGCCAGTCCTCGAAATGGATCGCACCGAGGCGCGGGTTTCTGCCAGGGGTCAGCGATTGATCGTCGAGCAGGGCGCCGAAATAGCGGGCATGCACGTCTGGTACGACCTTGCGCGTGTCTTGGGTTCCGCGCAGGAAACGCCGGACCAGTTCATCGATCGGCATGGCCTCAGGGCCGGCGACTTCGAGCGTGCCATTGACCGGCGCTTCGAGGGTGACGTCGGTGAGGGCCGCCGCTACGTCATCGGACGCCATCGGTTGGATCAGCGCCGGCGATACATGCAGCTCCGTACCAACGGCGAAGGACTGGGCAATGCCGCTGACGAATTCGAAGAATTGCGTCGCACGCAGGATGGTGTAAGGGATGCTGGACGCCTTGATGAGGTTTTCCTGCGCAACCTTGGCCCGGAAGTAGCCGCTGTCGGGAAGGCGCTCGCTGCCGACAATCGAAAGTGCGATGTGATGGCGCACGCCAGCGGCAGCTTCGGCTGCCAGCAGGTTGCGGGTGGAGGTTTCAAAGAAGTCGAGAACAGCCTGATCCTCCCACACCGGGGCATTGGCCACGTCGACGACGATCTGCGCGCCATCCATCGCCTGGGCCAGACCCTCGCGGGTGATGCTGTTCACACCCGTGTTGGGGGAGGCCGCGAGCACGTCATGGCCGCGCTCGCGGAGGTTCTTCACAAGTTTCGAGCCGATGAGGCCGGTGCCTCCGATGACGACGATCTTCATGGTTTCTCTCCGCTTCTACCGACGGCAACCATTGCCGTCTGTGTAGGGGGGAGAGTGCGCACGCGCTTCAGGGAAGTCCTTGTGCCGGCTTTGAATTGTCCTTCGGGAAAGCTTGGTTTTTCGTCCAAGGAAGCCCTTGTCGTGGACGGTACAGCCAGTTACTCGCTGCCGTGTTATCTATATCAGCTTCCAATCGCCAGCCGCCTCGGACACGGAACCGAAGGCACTCATCCAGGGGATCCTGACTTTGCAATTCATGTTTGGAGACTACGTGCTCGATCAGGGGCGCCGGGAGTTGACCTTGCGCGGGCAAGTCGTGGCCGTCGGGCCACAGGTCTTCGATCTGTTAATGCATCTCGTCAGGAACCGCGATCGCGTCGTCAGCAAGGACGACCTGCTCCAGGCGGTATGGAGCGGCCGGATCGTCTCGGAATCGACTATCACCAGCCATATCAACGCAGTTCGCAAGGCGATCGGCGATACCGGCGAGGAGCAGCGCCTTGTTCGGACGGTCGCCCGCAAGGGTTACCGCTTCGTCGGCGAGATCAAGGTCGGTGATTCGGGGGAAACTCGACAACCCGAAGGGCCAGGCATCGACGATCCCGTACCCGCCGAACCGAAGGAAACGCCACCATCCGTGCTCGTCCTGCCGGACAAGCCTTCCATTACCGTCCTGCCGTTCCAGAACCTGGGCGGGGATCCTGAGCAGGACTATTTCGCCGACGGCGTGGTGGAGGACATCATCGCCGCCCTGTCGCGTATCCGCTGGCTGTTCGTCATCGCGCGCAATTCGAGCTTCACCTACAAGGGGAGGGCGGTGGACATCAAGGATGTCGGCCAGGAGCTCGGCGTGCGCTACGTGCTGGAAGGTAGCGTGCGCAAGTCCGGGAACAAGGTGCGCATCACCGGGCAGCTCATCGACGCGACGACCGGGATGCATATCTGGGCGGAGCGATTCGAAGGAACGCTCGACAACCTCTTCGACCTGCAGGATCAGATCGCCGAAAGCGTCGTCGGTGCCATCGCGCCGCAGCTCGAACGGGCGGAAATCGAGCGCGCCAAGCGCAAACCCACGGAAAGCCTGGACGCCTACGACTATTACCTGCGCGGAATGGCGAAGCTGCACAACGGAACCCGGGAGGCTATCGAAGAGGCGCTACTGTTGTTCTACAAGGCCATCGAGCTCGATCCGGAGTTCGCCTCGGCCTATGGCATGGCCGCCTGGTGCCACTTCTGGCGCAAGTTGAATGGCTGGATGAGCGACCGAGCGCGAGAAATTGCCGAAGGTGCCCGGCTGGCGCGATTGGCGGTAGAGCTTGGTCGCGACGATGCAGTGGCGCTGACCCGCGGCGGACACGCGCTGGCTCATCTTACTGGCGATCTCGATGGCGGAATCGCGCTCATAGACAGGGCGCGGTTGCTCAATCCCAACCTCGCTCCGGCCTGGTTCCTGGGCGGAATTCTTCGGGCACTTCGCGGGGAAAGAGACTCCGCGATCGAGAACCTGACCCATGCAACGCGCTTGAGCCCGCTGGATCCGGAGATGTTCAGGATGCAGGTTGGGATGGCCCTCGTGCACTTCTTCGCCGGGCGCTTTGATGCCGCTACGGACTGGGCGGAGAAGGCCTTGGGGAACCTGCCCAGCCTGCTGGCTGCGGCTGCGCTCCTGGCGGCCAGTTATGCGCATCTCGGGAGAATGGAGAAAGCGAAGCTGGCGATGCAGCGGCTCCAGGAGCTGGATCCCTCTTTGCGTATATCCAGGCTAAGGGATTGGTTGCCGATTCAACGGGCGGAGGATCTTGCCCTGCTAGCGGATGGTCTGCGGCTGGCCGGATTACCGGAGTGATGAAGCCGATCCGGTAGGGTGCGCCGCGCGCACCGGTGGTTTGACGGGGTGCCGAAGCCGATCCCGGAATCAGTGCGCAGTCTCCCTCACAGGAGAGGGCGGGCGCCTATCTGAGGCGCCGCGCACGCTCTCCGTATCAGGTGTGCGCCGTATACCAGGGGCGCTGCAGGCGCAGTGCCAACCGGTCGATCTGCGGCACCAGCAGGTTGGCAGCCAGCACGGCGAAGCAGAGGCCATCGGCATAGAGCCCGAATTCGCGAATCAATTCAGTCAGCGCACCAATGGCCACGCCGAAGAGGATGCGACCGGCGCGTGTATCGGGACTGGTGACCGGATCGGTGGCGATGAAAAAGGCTGTGAAGAGATAACCGCCGAGACTGAGGCTGTACAGGCTTTCCAACGGGGTATGGCCGGCTGCCATGCACAGCAATACCGTGCTCGCGAGCATCGCCAGCGGAATCTCGATGCGGATCACCCGCAGCACAGCCAGTATCAGACCGCCGGCGATATAGCCGTACCCGGACAGATTGGGGGTGATCAGGGTGAACTGGTTCTTGGCCAACTGAGTGGCGCCGGCGAACGCATCCAAATCAAGGCGTGGCGCCAGCTGCAGCTGCTGCAGAAGAACCGCCTTGGCATCCAGGGTGAGGGTCCAGGGGGCATAGTTCGATGGCGCGGGGTACAACTGCTGGTAGAAGCAGATGGCGATGATTCCCAGGCCGACCATGGCGGGATTGAGACGGTTGCGACCCAGTCCTCCACTGCCGTGTTTACACAGCGCCAGAGCGGCAAAACTGGCCACGGCCATCATCCACAGCGGCACCATCAGGGGTAACGCGCGAGCCAGTATCAGGCCTAGCACCAGCCAGCTCAGGTCGCTCAGGCCCTCGCGAACATTATGTCCGCGCAGGCGCAGCAAGCCGGCTTCGAAGCACAGGGCGAGCAGAACGCACCAGAAACTCTGCAACCAGACCACGACGCCGAATTGCCAGGCGTACAGGGCGGTGCCCGGCATGAGGCACAGGCTGACCAGCAGCATCACCGTGCGGAGCGGTCGGTGTGCGGTGGGGCGAAGTAGCAGGCTCATGCGCGCAGCTCCGTCTTGCTCTGGCGGAAGGTTTCGCGCAGCGGCAGGTTGCTCGGGCAGGTGCTGCTGCAGCTGCCGCATTCGATACAGGCATCCAGTCGCAGCTCCTGCAGGCTCGCCTTGTCCTGGCGTTCGGCGGCAGCGTAGAGATCCAGCGGTCTGAGCGACATCGGGCAGACATCCACGCAGCGCGTACAGCGAATGCAACTGCCGGCGGGCTGGGGTGCCGGCAGGAAGCGCTCAGCGCCGAAAATCAGGCAACTGCTGGTCTTGCTGATGACAGCAGTCGGGTCCGGGAGCGGCTGTCCCATCATCGGACCGCCGACCTGGGTCAATTGGCCGTCCGGGGTCGCGCCAGCAATCTCGCGCAGTGCGCTGACCGGGTAACCCACCGGCACCAGGACATTCCCGGGGCGTTCGCAGTCCCCGGTCAGCGTCAGCACGCGTCGTACCAGTGGTTCGCCATGGAAGACAGCCCGGCCCAGTGCGTAGAGCGTCGCGACATTCAGGGCCAGGACGCCGATATCGGCGGGCAGGGTCCCCGGCGCCAGGTTGCGGCCACTCAGGCTCTTGATCATCAACGGCTGCCCGCCGGCCGGGTAGCGCGCCGGCAGCGGACATATCTCGACCGGGGTGCGCGCCTCGCGAGAAGCGGCACGCAATGTGGCCATCGCCTCAGGTTTGTTGGTTTCGATACCGAAACGGGTCAGCGTGATACCCATCAGATCGGCGAGATAATCGGCAACCTCGATCAGCGCGTCGGCGCGTTCGCGCATGAGACGGTCATCGCAGGTAAGGAAGGGTTCGCATTCTGCACCGTTGATCAGCAGCAGATCGGGTTGCTGGGCGCCGGCCAGCTTGAGGGCTGTCGGGAAACCCGCCCCACCAAGGCCGACGATACCCATCTGCAGTGCGCGTTCAACCAGCTCCTCGGGGGTTTGCGGCAGTTCGAGCACCGGGCGTTCGATCCATTCATCCAGGCCATCTGCATTCAGAATGACGGCCATGACCGGCTCGGCCGAGTCGGCCACGAAAACGTGATCGATCCGCTCCACGATGCCGGAGGTGCTGGCATGCACCCAGGGAGTGTTGTCGTCGCCAATACCGATCACTTCGCCTTTGCGCACATGCTGTCCCGGCTGCACGCACGACTGGACAGAGCGGCGACCACGTTCGAGCGGAATTGCCAGCTGCACGTTTCCGACTTCGAGCAGGGTAACCGGCGTGGAGTTGGACAACTCCTTGTAGCCCCTGAGCTCGAGCCCACCTTGCCAGTTGCGCTGTGGGGAGGAGGCGAAGGCCAGCATTTGCTGCCAAAGGGGCTTCTGTTGCGGCTTTCGGCGGGCGCGGACGAGGTTCTGCGTGCGCTCGTTGTTCTGCAACGAATGGCTAGACATGTTCTGTCCTCCAACTTTTCTTTGGGCAAAAAACTCTCCTACGCGCTGATGCACGTGATGGTTTTTTGCTTCCGGGAAATTGAGCGAATAGCGAGGGCGATACCCGATAACTAACGGGACTAAGAGCCCCTAATATTGGTTTTGTTCAGTTTTTGACCATATTTGCTGATGAACGGTAGGCCAATTGCCAGCCCACCCGGGGCGCCGGAACGATCCCAGGCCTTGATTGGTGCGGGCTGCGCTCATTTGTGGGCGTGCT
Organism: Pseudomonas sp. BN411; assembly: GCF_029871235.1. GTDB lineage: Bacteria > Pseudomonadota > Gammaproteobacteria > Pseudomonadales > Pseudomonadaceae > Metapseudomonas. Next base: position 41,595 of record NZ_SSOM01000080.1, on the reverse strand, counting down.
GGGCGCCAAATTCGGGGATGCGGCTCTACTCTCTATTAACGAGTTGGTGCCTGCTGTTGGGGTAGATACCGAACGCCGCCAAGGGCGGCCGGGATCAGCGAGGTCTCAGACGATGCGCGCAATCCTGCTGGTGGTGCTGTTGACGGTGCTGTACGGCTGCGGCGAGCAGATCGAGCGCTTTTCTGGGCCGACCATGGGAAGCACGTATTCGATCCAGTACGTACCCACCGCGCAGTCACCCGGCCCGCAGCGAGTACAGGCCGAAGTCGAGACGATACTCGGAGCCCTCGACCAGCAGTTCTCCAACTGGCGCGCCGACTCCGCGGTTTCCCGCTTCAACGATCTGCCAGCCGGCGCTTGTCAGGCGGTACCGGAAGATATGCGTCGCTTGCTGGAGTACGGTGAGTCTCTGTCCCGCGACAGTGGCGGAGCCTTTGATCTGACGGTGCTGCCATTGATGAACCTCTGGGGTTTCGGCCCGAACGCTCGGGGGGAGAAGGTGCCGGATGCGAGCACGCTGGCACGGGAGCAGGCGAGGGTAGGGCACCAGCACGTGCGCCTGGATGGCGAGAACCTTTGCAAGGATGTGGCAGCGCAACTGGATTTCGACAGCATGGTTGCCGGCTATGCGGTGGATCGGGTCAGCGAAAGGCTTTCGGCCCTGGGTATCCAGGCCTATCTGGTCGAGATCACCGGCGAACTCAAGGGGGTCGGCCGCAAACCGGATGGCTCGCCCTGGCGCATAGCCCTGGAGGTGCCGAACGGCGGGCAAGAGCAGCAAGTGGAGCGCGCCATTGCACTGGACGGCTACAGCGTTTCCACCTCCGGCGATTACCGCAATTATTTCGAGGAAGGTGGCCAGCGCTATTCGCACACCTTCGATCCACGTGTCGGCAGGCCAGTGAAGCACGCGCTGGCAGCAGTGACGGTGGTCGATCCTTTGGGGTTGCATGCCGATGGCTTGTCTACGGTGTTGATGGTGCTCGGTCCAGAGGAAGGCTATGCCTTCGCCGAGCAGCATGACGTTGCTGCCTATTTCATCATGCGCAAGGGAGTGGGTTTCGTTGCCCGGGCGACGCCGCGATTCGAGTCGTTGTTTCCAGGCGAGGGCAAGACGGAGCGGTAGTTGAAGGAAACCCGTCTACCGCTTGAGCGGGCGATGCGCCATGAGCAAAACACTGGCCGGTATTTACCTGGGCGTTGCGGGAGATTCGCTACGTGCTGTGGCATCCCGTTCCCTTGCCCGGGCTGCCGACCCCGCCTGGAAGGTCAAAGCTCGAATGGAATGCTGAGCTTGGCCCACAGCATGTCGCCCTCCGGGCGGTTCTCCACATCGAACTCCTTGGCCCAGCGGATCTCGGCGCTGCAGTACTCGAGGAAGGTGTAGTGGAGTGCCGGGCCGACGGCGAAGACCTGGCCGCGCACGCCGTCGTCCACATCCTCGCCGAAAAACTGCACGGTCCTTCCATGCTGTTTGTCGTCAGTGGTCTGCTTCAGGTAGTAGCCGTTCAGGCCCAGGCGCAGGTTGTCGGTCACCCCATAGCTGGCCGAGTAGTCGAAATGGAAGATCTGCCCGGAGCGATAGTCGGTGTCGTGGTTTTCCTCGTTGAAGCTGTAGGTAGCCTTCAGCGACAGCTCGGTACGTTCCGTGGGTAGCCAGGTGAAGGAAAACAGCGGCTTGTACGTGTAGAAGTTGTTGCTGGTATTGGCCAGCCGATCAGCATCGTAATTGCCAGTGGGAATGGTGATTTCCAGCGCGGCGCCCAGAGTGAGGCTCTTGCCCATGTCCCAGAGGACGATCGGGGCCAGGGTAGTGTCACCGATGCTTTTCCGCTCGTCGTTCAGGCCGAAGGCGGAAACCCGCTGCCGTACGTAGGGAACGGCGACGTAGCCCCCCAGCCGCCCGCCGAAGATCCGCAGTGGGCTCACGTAGTCCAGGCGCGCGGTGATCGAATCCGAGGTGACCTCGGCGCCGGGCACCTCGCCTCCCTGGGAGCTGATGTTCAGCTTTCTGGCTTTGTAATGGTTGTAGTACACGACGAACGCGAACAGGTGATCAGGCAGGTTGTTCACGTCCAGAGGCAGGGTGAAGAAGCCATCGGTTCCAGGCGCAATGTTGTCCACGCCGTTCTCGGTAGCGTGGGCGGAGGCACCGAGGACCAGGATGAGGCAGGTCGCCACGCGCAGTGGCGTATGCGCAAGGTTCGAAGTCATGTTTGCGCTCATCAGCATTGGATACGGAATGGCGGGTTTGGCCCTGCTGTAGGTATAGGCCGATTTGAAATGCCTTGTTGCACCGGCCGTGATCGTTGTGACCAGGCAGGTAACCGAGGGATCAGCGCCGACTCTTGAAGGCTGGGTACGGCAAAGGCAGAGCGCTTGAGCTTTATTTTGAGAAGGGCAACGGCAAAGCAGCAGTTGCCAGCCAGGTTCATTATTTTTTTGGCTAGGGTGGCCTGCGCCAGGAGCTAGCCTCGGATTACCTCCAGCCAGGTGTCCCTACATGATTTAACATAATATAGATTATAGGAAGTATAGTCCTACCACGGGCTAGGCTCAGGGCTGCAGATATCGCTTCGCATAATCGGTGTTATGTTCATTGGCACCTCCTTGATAGCATCCCTCGGGCATCAAGGTTCGTGGTCGCTGGCTGAACCTCGCCTATGCTGAGTCACTCCCTCCAGCCGCATTGGACATTCAGCAATGGACTGCGAATTCGTCGTCGGACTGATCCTCTACACCAACAAGGGCAAGGCTGAACTGGATGACTGTGACCAGTTGCTGCAAGCCCGCTACGGCGACAAGTACGTTTCGGTAAAAGTCGATTTCGGTCATGTAAACAGTCTCGCGTACACAGGTCTGCCGGATATGCCCAACGGCAGTCTTCTGAATGCTGTTTCGGATGTATGGAGTCAACGCCGGGAGTTTTCCGGTGGGCTCGGCTTGTTCATCCAGGCCCATGGCGACGCGACCAACATAGATGCCAGGATTGACAACGCCGTACTGGCGATAACAGCCCTATACGACCTGGGCCTGCGTTTTAGGAAAATAAATGTCGGCTGGTGCTTCAGCGGCGGTAACCCGGGGTTCACCAATGCAGACGCGTCCACCGGCGTCGCCCTAATAAAGCAACTGGTCAGTGCGCTGGGTACCGAAGATGGCACACACCAAGGACTTCACAAGCTGCACGGGGCCACATTCTGCTGCTACATGGCGGCGATCACTTACAAAACGCCCGGCAAGTACCAGAACAGGATCCAGGAGTTCGATGCCAGCTTGCAGGAAAAACCCCGGAATTTCCTCAACAGAAGTTCAAGGCTGACCCACCCTCACATCGCTTCCGGCACTTCTCTCACCGAATATCTCGATTCCCGAAAGCCCGATACAGTGAATCAGAACACGTTGAACAATGTGACATCCCAGATCCAGAACAATAAGAATCTCCAGGACGCTATCAAGGCCGCGGTCGAGTACCTCACCAGGCACAAGAGCGCTTGGAAGGTCGTTGATGGCGCAGTGGTTCGGGTGGGGCTGGACGAATACTCCGATGCGGACTACATCAGGCACATGCATCAGACCATAGTCGTCAGCTATGCGAGACCCTTTCATAACGGCTAGAACGAACCGGTCTTCTCCCCTCCTCTCCCTGCCTCGGCAATCCGTTCCAGGGCCGATTCACTTCGAAGCAGGTGCTGGCGACAGCTTTGACCAACTGGCGACCCCCAGATACCCCATCACCTTGAGCGATTTCTTCGAATCATCAAGGGTGAGAAACAGGGATTCCCCGTAGTTGGGCGTCCGATAGTCCAGGAGCGCCAGGCTGTCTTCCAGTTGGCTCACACACTCACTGTGCGTGACCAGCACCAGGTTTCGATTGGCTTGCTTGTGCCGGACGATCTGGTCGAGAAAAGCTTCCCGGCACTTGGATAGCCAGTCCTGTTGCGGCACGCCTGCGTGGAACATGAAGGCCGAAGTCTGCATCGCCCTGGTCACCGGACTGGTGTAGAGGTCCGTCGACTCCAGGCCGAGCTCCTTGAACTCATTGCCGAGGTCGACCGCGACGTCCACGGCCCGATGAGTGATGCCTTTCTCGGCATCCAGGCAGGGCGCTTCGGAGTGGTCACATCGCTCGACATGACGTACCAGCACGACCAGATCGCCTTGCTTCCAGTGCCTGAGCAGGGATTCGCGCTTCGCCGAGTCGGCGCGGGCCAGGTTCGGGATGCCTCGCTCATGCAGGAATCCCTGGGCCGCCACCGCCGTCGCATAGACGGAAAGCCCGAGCACAATGAACTTCACCTTCTTCGACAGCAGCAGCGACGACCAAGCGACGCGATTTCGCCAACCGGGCGGCAGCTTCAACCTCGACATGCCGCACTCCTCGTAACTGCCAGGGCCGGACGCCCTGCATGCTGGTACTCCGCCAGGACCTGCTTTCCCACTAACTGCAACATCGTCTGGCCCCCTTCAGGCAGGTACAGGAATGATGGGCAGCGCTGTTTGAAAAAAACGTCAAAGAGACGTTACGAATTCGAGAAATCGGACCAGAACGCTCCAGGTGTTATCGCTTTGGACCCTGTTCCCCGCGCCCTCCTCCACCCATGACGATCAGTGGCCCGAGCACCTTGCACCGAGCGCGATCAACCAGGCTTCCTTGCCGTGTTTCAGGAAGGGTTTGAAGTGTTCCGTGACGCAGGGCTCCAGTGCTTGCAAAGGCGCGGGAATCGCGCCTGAGACGAAGAGCTGTACATCTTGCGCGGTTACGGTTTGAGCCTCTTCTGCCGCCAATGGCTTGACTGGACGCCCTGCGTAGTACACCAGGCGCATATCCGGTTCACCGAGGCTGTACAGCGCCTGGGCCGGATGCGCCTGAACCGTCTCGCTGATTCGCGGCAGCGCCTCCACCCGGTAGGCGAAGACCCTGGGCTCCAGGATGGCGAAGAAGACAATGAATCCACCCAGGACGAACATCGGCAGCCAGGCCAGTACGCGCTGTTTCCAGCCCTGCCAGGCATCGAGCAACCTGAGCCAGTGCCAGGCCAGCAACAGCGCCATTGCCGGATAGATCGGCAGCAGGTACTTGGCGTGCTTGTCACTGAAGGCTGAGAAAATCACCAGCGGGACCAGGACAACACAGGCCAGCAACATCAGCTCGCCGTTGCCACGAATGCTCTTCCACAGTTGTCGCGGACGCACGAAGAGCAGCAGCCAGAATGGGAAAAAGTCACCCGCCAGATACCCCAGGTAGGCGTACCAGGGCTCTCCGTGGCTGCCGCCAACCTTGTTGACGATGTCCTGCTGCAGGATCGACGCCCAGATGCCGATGCCTTGCTGAAAAGTCACCACGCAGTACCAGGAAGCGCCTATGGCCAGGGCGATCAACCAACCCAGGCGATCGCATAGCAAAGCCCTGGCACGGCTTGATCGCTGGAGAATCGCGAATGTCAGTAGCGGCGCCGTCACCAGCAACAAGCTGACCGGCCCCTTGGTCAGCAAGCTGCATCCCAGCAGCGCATAGCTGAGCAGGACCCACCGCCGCCGCGTGTCGTGGAACACATAGAACCAGGCCGCCAGTAGTGCCAGGAAGCAGAAGCCGGTCAGCGTCATTTCGATTTCGGCACGCCGGGCAAAGATACTGAAGCCCGCGTTTGCGGCCAGGAATATGCACGCGAGTACACCGACGCGCGGGCCGGCAATCCGGCTACCCGCCAGGTAGACGCCTGCCAGCACCGCCAATGCCGATAGCGCCGAGGGCAATCGCATGGCCCATTCGGACACGTGTCCCGACAGTTCCACCGGCAGCAGGGCCAGCCAGTAGAAGAGCGGCGGCTTTGCCAGGTAAAGCTCGCCGTTCATGTGCGGGATCATCCAGTCGCCGGCCTCGTACATCTCCCGTACGGTCACGGCGCGCCTGGCTTCATTGACACTCAGGAATGGGATGTCGCCGCTGCCCCACAGGCAAAGCAGCATTAGCAGAGCAATGAACAGCAGACCCCAGAACCACCGTTCCCGTACTGATTCCATTTCCATCGTCAGCATTTTTGCCGGTCCTGCATTGGCCCTATCGAGACTCTTCGATCACCTCCCCGGACCGCCTGCGCCGCCGTGAGGCGGGATGGGCACGGCGCTTGAGCGCTTCCATGACAAGGATTCGAGGATGAAAGCGTGAATTGCAGGCGAGCCTATGCAGCGGCGCGTGAAGGTAGCGTCAGGTCTGTGTGAAGAATTCGTTGAGAGAAGGCCGCGTGCATTGCGGACGCGGGAATGAAGAAGCCCCGGCCAGTGGGCTGACCGGGGCTTTGTTCAGGGGGAGTCATCGACGCTCAAAGGCACTACCTGTCGAGGGACGAAGCTTCTTCGGCGCCACGTCAAACCGCTGGTGCGCGCGGCGCACCCTACCGGGTCGGCTTCATCCTGCTGGCCCGGGCATTCGAGTCGACACAGGCAGAGCCACACTGACTGCTCTCCTGCGCTGCTTGCGGCGGCGTGCCGCCAGGGATGTCACGACCTTCACGCCAAAACGCTTTTCGGGCACCCAACTGTTGCCAGGATCGCTCATGAGCAACCTCCTCACGTTGTCGTTCCTGTTGCAGTCGACACACTCGCGTTGGCAATGATTCAGGCTTTCCGCCGACCGACTCGGCGTGGCCCGCACGAGCCACACCGATGTTGGAAATGAGCCAGTCGTTTCTGTAGTCAGCCCGCACGTGCGCCGTTGCGCATGGCGCGGATCTCCGCGTGATTGCGCTGTACACCTTCGTACTGGCGCTCGACCATGGCGCGGATCTCGGTGGGCAATGTCTGATGCAGGGCCTCGGCGTACTGCTTTGCCGCCAGTGTTCCGTCACGCTCGGCCTCATCGAAGATGACTTGTTCGTCCTTGCCGGAGACCAGGGATTTAAGGTCGACCCAGCGGCGATGCAGTTCGCCGCTGACGCTGGCGTTGTGCCCGGGTTTGCCGCCGAGTTCCACCACTGAACGCTGCAACTCGGTAGCAGAGCTGCCGCATTCCTTCGAACGGGTCGTGAACCATTCCTGCAAGTCCGGCCGCTTGGCGTCCGCGGCACAGGACTTGAAGTCGGCTTCTCCGTCCTTGCAGGTCTCGATCAGGGTATTGAGGGTGCGGATGATATCTTCGCGATCGTCTGGATTGTCCATGGGGCTTGCTCCCGGCCTGGCGCCGACGATGCCGCGTCGAGCCAATAGGTGGCTGAAAGGCCCGCGTGGGGCCTACCCAGATTCCGACGCACCACCGGGGTAATTCGTTCAGACTTTTTTTTGGGGTGGGCGCCCTGCCCTAACCCTGATGTCGCTGCTCGAACGCGCGCTTGAGCACATCCGTGACGGTGGCCGTCATCACCGCCGTCGACACACCGAACATCAAAATGCCGTTGGCGGCTTCCAGCGGTCCCAACAGCCGCCACTCCGCGCTCATGACCATATCGCCGTAGCCCAGCGTGGCGAAGTTCACCCCTGAGTGGTAGACCGCCGTGGCGAAGTCCTCGAACTCCCCCAGCGCCAGGAACAGCACGCCCCAGACGCCCATCTGGACGAAATTACCCAGCAACATCACCAGCATGACCAGCGACAGCAGCAGGGTGTTGTGCCACATGGACTCCTGCCCCGTCCGGCGCCGCATGTAACGAACGTAGGGGCGCAGCCCGTACGCCACGAATATCGCCTGCAGCACCAGGCAAAGCACCATCACGGGGATTCCCACCAGCAGATCGACAAACATTGGAACTACCTCTCAAGGGGCTGCGCGGCGCTGCCGGTGGAACCGCCGACGGTCGATCAGGTACACCGCCGCGCAGGCATACAGGGTGACGGCGATGAACAGCGCCATGCGCACCGCGAAGGCGGTGTACACGTCCTTGCCGGACTCGCTGTCCTGCACCGACTGGCCCAGCAGGATGATCAGGGTCACCAGCGTGTTCATCCAGAACCCCGGCGTCTGCTGGGTCGCCGCCAGGGCGTAGAGCCGGCGGCCCAGCACCAGGCCGAATAGCAGCATCCAGAGAAAGAACATCCACAGATGGGGAAACAGGCTCAGGGCGCTCCAGAACAGGATTGCCAGCAGGCCGCCGAGTAGCGTCGAACCCAGCAGCTCGCGGCCAGCGGTGCGGGCCGAGGTGCCGCAGACCTGCTGGCCGAGGCTGACCGACTTCATGATCAGCGGCATGTAGCTGCTCGGGTCGATCAGCGCGAGAAGAAAGGCCGGCAGCACCACCAGCGCGGCTCGCAGGGCTATCCAGGCGGACTCGCTGGCGTCCAGCACCGGGCGGGGTCGCGCCGCCGGGGCATCTGCGGGCTCCGGGAACAATGCGTGGCTGACCAGGGACACCAGCACGGCAAGCAGCATGCCCTTGGCCAGGGCCTCGATTACGGTGACCGCGAGGGGAAAAAGAAAGGTGCCCGCCGCAGAGATCATCGTCAGGCCGACCACGAGGAATTGCGTCACCAGCGGATTGCCCCCGCGCAAGCCGTGGCGGAAACAGAGGAACAGGCACAGGCCCACCAGCAGCACCCCGGCGGGTGGCGCGTGTTGCAGCAGCGGGATCATCAGCAGGCCGGTGCCGGTGGTGAGCATGATCACCAGGGCCAGCGCCGGGGCGGCCTTCAGGGGCAACGGACGGTTGTTCGTCACCAGCAGCAGGAGCGCGAAGATCGGCGCCAGGAAGGGAATCGGCAAGGCCATGCCGAAGCTCACCGCCAGGGCCAGGGCGACACCGCTGGCCAGGCGCAAGGCGCGCCGGCCGCGCGGGTCGTGCTCAGTAGGCATAGGACAGCCAGCTCATCAGTCGGATGAACAAGCGGCCCAGGGGATTGAGCGGATTGCCCTCGATGGGGAAGGCCATGACCTCCGCCTGGCCGCCAACGCGCAAGCCACGCAGCTGATCCAGCTCACCGGGCGCGAACTCCACGATGACCGGGAAGCGTTGCGCCGGTCGCAGCCAGTCACGGCTGTTCTCCACCGTCGGCAAGGTTCCGGGCGCCGGGGCCTGGCCCACGCTGACGCCGTAACCGACGCTGCGCACCCGACCTTCGAATACCCGCCCCGGAAATGCATCGAGCACGATGGCCACCGGGCTGCCCACCTCGACGTGGCCCAGGTTGTTCTCGGTCATCTCGGCGCTCAGCCAGAGGTCATGGATGGCGATCAGGGTCATCACCGGACTGCCCGCCCCGACGTACTGACCGACATCCGTGCGCAGGTCGGTGATCAGACCGGCGGAACGCGCCTTAACACGCGTGTTGGCTTCATCGAGCTGGGCCTTTTCCAGTGCGGTGGCGGCGCTGCGCAACTGCGCGTTCTCCTCCTCGCTGCCGCCCTGCTGCTCGCGGGCCCGCTGCACTTCGGCACGGGCCGCGGCCACCTGGCTTCTGGACTGTTCCAGGGTGGCGCGCGCCACTTCCAGGCGGCGCACGGAGATGGTGCCCGGATCTTCCCGGTAGAGCCGTTCGAGGCGATCGCTGTCCTGGCGGGCCTTGACCTCGTTGGCCTGGGCCGCCCGCAGCGAGGCCAGGGCCGAGTCGATGGCGGCGGTACTGGCGCCGATCTGCCGACGCATGGTTTCCAGGTCAGCGCGAGCGCGATCGGCGGCGATGCGGTACTGCGCCGGGTCCAGCTCGAAGAGCACCGCGCCCGCTTCCACGTCCTGGTTGTTGCGCACATTCACCTTGGTGACCCTTCCTGCGACTTCCGCCGCCACCGGCACCACAAAGGCCTGCACGCGGGCCTGCTGGGTATAGGGGGTGAAGCGGTCCGCCAGCAGGTACCAGACCAGCGTCAGGACGATGACCAGCGCCACCCAGCGCGTTCCCTTCGCCGCCGCATCGGGCTTACCCGTGGGCTCGGACTGGCTCGGCGCCTCGGCCTGCGCCTGCGATTGCTCGCTCATTCTCGTTCACCTTGTTCGCTATCGGAGACCGGCCGGGCCGGAGGCGGCTCGTCCAGCAGGTCGTCCCAGTCGGTCCGTTGCTGCATCTGTTTGCGGGTGGCGTCGTCGATCATCGGGCCGTCCCGGTACCAGCCGCCGCCGAGGGCCTTGTACAGGCCGATCAGGTTGCTGACGGCGTCGCTGCGGCTGAGCAGGTAACTCTCCTGCTGCTGGAACAGTTCGCGCTGGGCGTCCAGCACCCGCTGAAAGTCGGCGAACCCCTCGCGGTACTGGGCGTTGGCCAGGTCCAGGGAGCGCAGCGCGGCCAGGGCGCTCTCGCGGCGGATGCTCTCGCTTTCCAGTGCCTTGGCCAGACCGGTGGCGGCGTCGTCGGCTTCCCGCGCTGCCTGGCGCACACGGTCGCGATAGGCCTCGATCAATTGCTGCAGGCGTGCGTCCTGCACCCGTACATCGTTCTTGATGCGGCCATGATCGAAGACGTTCCAGGCAATGCTGGGGCCGGCGACCAGATCCAGGCTGTCCGGCACGCCGTCGAGTGTCGAGGCGCTCCAGGCGATGCTGCCCAGCAGCGTCACCGAGGGGTAAAGGTCGGTTTCGGCAACACCGATCAGCGCCGACTGGGCGGCCACCGCCAATTCGGCGGCGCGCACATCCGGGCGGCGCAGCAGCAGGTTCGCCGGTACGTCCTGCAGGACGGCGCGATCCAGCAGCGGCACCTGCCCTTCCCCGCCCGACAGCTCAGGCAGCGGTCCGGGCGGGCGGCCGATCAGCACGGCGAGGGTGTTGCGCGTCCGCTGGAGCTGGGCTTCGAGGTCCGGAATGGTCGCCAGGGTGCCCAGGTACTGGGTCTTGGCCTGCTGGAAGTCCAGTTCCGAGCTGTCACCGCTGTGGAACAGGCGCTCGGTGATCTCGAAACTGCGCTTCTGTCGCTCAGCGTTCTCCTGGGCGATGCCCAGGCGGGCTTCGAAGGTGCGCATGACGAAATAGGTATCCGCCACCTGGGCACGCAGGAGCACCAGGACATCTTCATAGTTGGCGCGGGCGGCGAAGTAGGCGGCGTCGGCCGATTCGATGGCGCGGCTGAAGCGCCCCCAGAAGTCCAGTTCCCAGGCGATATCGAACCCTGTGCTGTACTGCCAGGAGTGGGTGTCGCGGGGGTTCTGGCCACCAGACTGGTTACGGTCCAGGTAGAGACTGTCGGCACTGACCTGCTGGAATTGCGGATAGCGGCCGCTCACGGCGATGCCCAACTGCGCGCGGGCCTCCATCACTCGCAGGCCGGCGATTTCCAGGTTGGCGTTATAGGCGTCCGCCTCGGCGATCAGCCCATCGAGGATCGGGTCCTCGAACACCTGCCACCACTGGACGAAGTCCGGTTGTGGGCGGTTGAGGCTGATCTGCTCCATCGCCGGGCTGTTCCAGTGCTCCACCCAGGGCTCGCGCGGCGACTGGAAGTCGGGGCCCAGGCGTACGCAGCCGCCAAGGCCCAGAGCACCCAGCAGCAGAAGACGCAGGCAGGAAGGATGAGCCATGGCGCCCGTTCCGGGTCAGGCCGCTCGCTCCTCTTCTTCCGCGTCTTCCTGAGCCTTCGGCTGGTCCTCCACCCAGTGCCAGAACAGCATGTAGCCCACCGCCAGGAGCACCGGCCCGATGAACAGCCCGATGATGCCGCCGGTGACCATGCCGCCCAGGGCGCCGATCAGCACCACCGGCATCGGTACGTTCACTCCACGGCCCAGCAGCAGCGGCTTGAGGATATTGTCGGACATGCCGGCAATGAAGCTGTAGACGGCGAACACGACGGTGCCGACGGTGGCCCCTTCCGTGGCGAAGACGAAGATGATTGCCGGAATCGTGAGCAGCACCACCGGCAATTGCATGATGCCCAGCAGCAGGACCATCAGCGCCAGCAGGCCGGCGCCCGGAATACCCATGAGAACGAAACCGACGCCAACCAGCAGCATCTGGATGAAGGCAATGCCCACCACGCCCTGAGCCACGGCACGGATGGTCGAGGTGCACAGCTGGGCGATCTGCGGCCCACGATCCGGACCGGAAATCCGCGAGGCGATCTGCACGGCGCTGCGGTGGCCGTTCTCGCCAAAGGCCATGAAGATACCGCCCACGATCAGCGCGGCGATGAACAGCAGGAAGCCCGCGCCAACGCCGGCCAGCTTGCCGAACAGGCCCAGGCCGAAGCCGCGCAGGTGCGGCAGTAGTTGCTTGAGCAGACTGGTCAGGTCGCTGGACGCACGCTGCCAGAAGTCAAACAGCGGCTGGCCGATCAACGGCCAACTGGCAACGGATTCGTTCGGCGCCGGTACCTGCAGGTTGCCGCTCTTGATCAGTTCGATGGCCGCCTGCACCGACTCAGCCATGGAAGACGCCAGCATGTAGATAGGCACCATCAGCAGGATCAGCGAGACGACCACGATCAACGTGGCCACGTGCCCGTCACGCAGGCCCAGTCGGGATTTGATGCTCAGATGCAGCGGATAGAAGGTGACGCCCAGGATCATTGCCCAGAGCATCAGGTTCAGAAAAGGACGGAACACCTCGTAACAGGAGATGGCCAGGATCGCCACCAGCCCCGCTCGAATGAGCACATCCATCAATCCGCGGGACAGGATCCTTTCTGAAACGGCATTCGGCAGCATTTAACTCTCCTTCTGCTGTGGCACTCGGGCGAGAACAACCGGACTTGGCGGTGACCCGGCGGGCAAGGGCGGAGATCCTCAGGTCACGCCGGCTCTGATCCAAATCATTTCTGTTCAATGATCGTCATTTCTGCCGGAATTCCGGCCTCGACATCCCTTTCGGGTCATGCGCGCTGCAGCGTCGACCTTCCACTGCCAATACGGCTGAGTTCCAGCATAGTCGCTGCAAAGGAACTGGCAGGCTCTACGCCGTTATCTTTAGCCGGCCTGGCGCCTTCCTGCAGGGGCCAACTCATGTGCGCGGGCCAGCAGGATGAAGCCGATCCTACGGGCTGCCAAGCGATTGAAATCGCCCCCACAACCTTCCTCTAGGGGCGAATTCGTTCGCCACGGGGAACTACGTTGCACCCTCCAACGCGCTGGTAGGCTGGTACCGGGTCACCACCATCGCGGTATCCACATGGTTGATGGTGGTGATGATGCGCCTGGCATCGCACCGGGCCGGGGCCATGGCCCAGCGGTTGGTGCGGTCGTTGCCGATGCGCAGCATCGCGGTGTGATTGGACAGCAGGTTGTCCACCTCCGGCACCGGGTCATAGAAGCCCAGGCTGTAACGAAGGCGGCGGACGTCCTCCGCCCTGCCCGTCAGGAACAACCAGCCCGGCCGCGCACCATAGCGTTGCGCGTACGCCTTGAGCGCCTCGGGCGTATCCAGCTCCGGCTGCAGGCTGATGGAGTAGAGAAAGACATCGCGCCCCAGCCGCTCGCCCAGCAAGGGCTGCAGCATGCGCAGGTTGGCGATGGTGGTTGGGCAACTCCCTTCGCACTGGATGTACATCATGCTGATGGCCACTACCTTGCCGCGCACAAGGTCGTCATAGAAACGCAGCTGACGACCATGCTGGTCCTGGAGTGCAACATTGGGGAAGCGGCCGCGTGGCCTTTGGCCAGGCAGCGCGCGCTCCGGCATCGAATACCAGAGCGCGCCACCCAGCGCGGCGGTCGCCATGCTGCTTAACACCATGCGTCGAGTGTTCATGGTTCGCCTCCGGTTAAGGGGTTGTCGTGCCGGACGAACCAGGGCCCGCGCTCGGCGAAGGCCCGGAACTGTCTGCTTCGATGTCCCAGCGGGCCATCATGGCGTGGTCCTCGTGGATCAGGTTGTGACAGTGGATGGGGTACTTGCCGAGGAAGTCGCGAAAGCGCAGGAAGACCCTGATGGTCATGTCCTCGCCCAGTACATAGACATCCTTGCGCCCCTGCTCATGGGGCAGCACGGGCACCGCGCGGCCAAGGACGGTCTTGCCGAGGATGCGGCCCTCTTCGAAATGCACGTGGATAGGGTGATCCCAGCCGTCCTCGGGGTTCACGAACTCCCAGATTTCCGCGCCGCCCTGAGGGATGTCGGCATTTACCCTGTCGGGGTCGAAGAACCGCCCGTTGACCGCCCAGAGGCCGCTGTCGCGCTCGAACACCCAGCGCCGGACGGGCGCTGCCGCAAGCTCGGCTGGGTCCAGTGGGCGCAGCTCCCTGAGGAGATCGGGCACCTGGCTGAGATCCTGTTCGGGCGGAGCCCGGTCAACGATGAACTTCAGCACACGCACGCCCGGGCGGCGTACGTCCTTGGGCTGGCGAGTGTCCTCGGGGCGGTGGGTGAGGCGATTGACCAGATAGAGCTCGGTGCCCAACGGGTAGACGGAGAAGTCCACCACTATGTCGCCGCGCTCGGCCACGCCGAGCCGCACACTCCTCTGGTTGCGAAGTGGCGCCGGCAGCAGGTTGCCGTCGTTGGCAATGTAGGTGAAGGCCTGTTCCCGATCGGCCGGGGTTACCAGGTAGAACTCGTAGAAGTGGCTCGGGCCGCCATTGAGCAGACGGAATCGGTACTTGCGCGCGGCGACCCGCAGCACCGGTTCGATGATGCCATTCACCGTGATCTTGTCGCCCAGCACGCCCTCCGGGCTGACCTGGTCCCAGAACAGAATGCCGTCAGGGGCAAAACGCTTGTCGCTGAAGGCCAGCGGGTAGTCATAAGGATGGCTCGGCAGGCGCAGCGCAGCGGGGTTGGGATCGCGCTCATTGCCCGAGTCGATGTCGTCAAACAGCAGGTAGAAGCCCAACAGGCCCTTGTAGACATTGGCTGCGGTGAAATCCATGGTGTGGTCGTGATAGAAGAGCGAGCCCAAGGCCTCCCGCGAGTCGCCGATGCCGTTCTGGAATTCGTCCAGGCCGGCGTAGATGTTGCCGTACAGGTGGTCGAGGAATTCACCGGCAGCGGACAAGTTTGGCCCCGCTTTCACCGCGCTGTAGAAGTCCCCCGGAAAGCCGTCGCTCTCGGAGCCCGTATGCGCGTTGTGCAGGTGGGTGGCGATTTCCGGAGTGCCGAACCCCTGGTGGTCCTGGGGCAGTTGGTTGCGGATGCGTACCAGGATCGGCTGGCCGTAGTGGGCAAAGAATGTCGGCCCCGGCGTGGTGACCTCGGTATTGCCCCTGAAACCCCAGATGGGCTGGGGCGGATACGCCGGATTGAACACCCAGTCCGGGCGCTCCAGGGCCGTGAGCTCGTAGGTCAGCTCAAAGCCCAGTTGGGCGAAGCGTTGGTGGGCTGCACGACCAGCCTCGCCGGCGTCGATGTTCGCGGTTTCGGTAGGTACCGGGTCCAGAGTGACCGGCAGTATCGGCGTTATCTCGGTGGGCAGCTCCATCGCCCATGGAATGGTGGGTGGGCTCGGCGGTAGCAGCAGACGCTCGTCGTCATCATCCGAGCTGAGGGCATTGCCGGCGAATGGAGCAGCAACCGCGGCTGCCGTGAGTTTGAGGAATGTCCGTCTCGTTCTTGGCGAGGGTTCTTGTTCTTTCCCTGTTCTTCGCTCTAGTCCTGAAACTGCAGTTTTCATCATGCCTCCCTCCCCCCAATGACCGGTTTGTCAAAGAAATGGGCAGAAGCGCCGGCTTCAATTTTGCGCCGTTAAATTGACGCAAATGAGCACTTATTCGTATGAAAGTGTTTCAGAGCCATAGATTTGGCTCACACGTGACTGAGCTGAAACCGCGACGAAATCAGGTGCGGTCCACCCGACTTGCTGCGTGCCGAGGCAAGGCGTAGGAGATTGCGGCTGCCATCAGGACGAACAACGTGGAAATCCACAAGCAGGCTTCCATGCCATGGGCCTGGTAGACCCAGCCGGACAACAAGGTACCCAGCAACCGGCCCAGGGCGTTGGACATGTAGTAGAAGCCCACGTCCAGCGATACCCCGTCCTCCTTGGCATAGCTGACGATCAGGTAGCTGTGCAGCGACGAATTCACCGCAAACAGCACGCCGAACAGCATCAATCCTCCCAGCAGCACGGCCTGGGTCGAGCTACTTACCGCAAGTCCGAGGGCAATCGCCGCCGGCACTACTGCCAGCATGGCGGCCCAGGCAAAGGCGGCGCGACCATCCGGCACATGTCCGCGCTGCTTGCCGGTAAGGGCTGGCGCCAGGGACTGCACGATGCCGTAGCCGATGATCCAGGCCGCGAGGAAGCCGCCGACCAGCCAGAAGTCCCAGCCAAATGCCGTGCTCAGGTAGACCGGCAGCGCCACCACAAACCAGACATCGCGGGCTCCAAAGAGGAACAGGCGCGCCGCCGAGAGCACGTTTACCGCCCGGCTTTTCGACAGGATGTCGCGGAATTTCGGCTTCGCCTTGGCCTTGCCCAGGTCCTTCTTCAGCATCACCAGGCTGCCGAGCCAGATCAGGGCCAGCACTGTCGCCATGGCAAACACCGCTCCCGTGAAGCCCAGCAGCGCCAGCAAGACGCCCCCGAGGAAGAAGCCCACACCCTTCAGGGCATTCTTCGAGCCGGTGAGGATGGCCACCCACTTGTAGAGGGTGCCCTGTTGGTTGCCTGGCACCAGGAGCTTGATCGAACTCTTGGCGCTCATCTTGTTGAGATCCTTGGCGATGCCCGACAGGGCCTGCGCCCCCATCACCCAGGGAATGGTGAGCCAGGCTGCCGGTACGGTGAGCATCAGCAACGCCACGACCTGCATCCCGAGACCGATGTTCATGGTGCGGTTCAGCCCCAGGCGAGCGCCGAGGTAGCCGCCCACCAGGTTGGTGAAGACGCCGAAGATCTCGTAGAACAGGAATAGCGCGGCAATCTGAAGCGGCGTGTAGCCCAGCGTGTGGAAGTGCAGCACCACCAGCATGCGCAGGGCACCGTCGGTGAGGGTGAAGGCCCAGTAGTTGCCGGTTACCAGCAGGTATTGGCGGACATCCGGAGACAGACCTGACAACGCATTCATGATCGCCGCTCGTCCTTATCAGACTGCCAGACCGACCAGCTTGGCCAGCTCGACAGTTCGATTGGCGTAGCCCCACTCGTTGTCGTACCAGGCATAGAGCTTCACCTGGGTGCCGTTGACCACCATGGTCGACAGCGCGTCGATGATCGACGAGCGCGGGTCGGTGCGGTAGTCGATGGACACCAGCGGACGCTCCTCAAACCCGAGGATGCCCTTCAGCTCGTTGTCGGCGGCGGTTTTGAGCAGTTGATTGACCTCCTCCACCGTGGTCGCCCGCTCCACCTCGAACACGCAATCGGTCAGCGAGGCATTGGCCAGCGGCACGCGCACGGCATGGCCATTCAGCCGGCCACGCAATTCGGGGAAGATTTCCGCGATGGCCGTGGCCGAACCGGTGGTGGTGGGAATCAGGCTCATGCCCGAGGCACGGGCCCGGCGCAGATCCTTGTGCGGCTGGTCGAGGATGCTCTGGGTATTGGTCAGGTCGTGGATGGTGGTGATGGAGCCGTGACGGATACCCAGCTTCTCGTGGATCACCTTGACCACCGGCGCGAGGCAGTTGGTGGTGCAGGACGCGGCAGTGACGATGCGATGCTCAGCCGGATCGAACAGATGCTGGTTCACGCCCATGACCACGTTGAGCGCGCCCTTCTCCTTCACCGGGGCGCTCACCACGACCCGCTTTACGCCCTGATCCAGGTAGGCCTGGAGCACCGCAACCGTCTTCATCTTGCCGCTGGCCTCGATCACCAGATCGCAATCCGACCAGTCGGTGTCGGCGATGGCTTTGTTGGTGCTGACCTGGATGCGCTTGCCGCCGATGACCACGCAATCGCCTTCGGCACCGGCCTCGTGGTGCCAGCGGCCATGCACCGAGTCGAAGTTCAGCAGGTGGGCGTGGGTGGCGGCGTCACCCGCCGGGTCGTTGATGCGGACGAATTCGAACTCCGGCCAGCCCCAGGCGGCCCGCAGGGCCAGGCGACCGATGCGGCCGAAGCCGTTGATACCGACTTTGATGCTCATGTAGGTGTGCTCAGTGGTTGCAAAGGAAGAAGGATCAATCGCCTGTCGCAGTGGGCGCTCAGCAGCAGGCCGCGGTCCGTTCCGGGCGGCCGCCCATCGCATCCAGGCGCGTGACATCCGCGGTCAGCCAGCCCTGGTTGGCGTCCAGTGCACTGTTCAGCACGCTGTGTACCCAGTCCGGGAGGTCGGGATGCAGGCGGTAGTGCACCCACTGGCCCTGGCGGCGATCCGCCAGCAGCCCGCTGGTACGCAACTGCGCGAGGTGGCG
Source organism: Pseudomonas sp. BN411 (assembly GCF_029871235.1). Lineage (GTDB taxonomy): Bacteria > Pseudomonadota > Gammaproteobacteria > Pseudomonadales > Pseudomonadaceae > Metapseudomonas. Next base: position 23,452 of record NZ_SSOM01000080.1, on the reverse strand, counting down.
GGAAATCTTCGGCTGACTTTCGCCGAGCGCACTGGTCAGCTCGCAGACGCACAGCTCGCCCTCACGCGCGATAAGCAGCATCAGTCGTGCCCGGGTCTCATCGGCCAGGGCCTTGAACACGGCAGTTGGGGTCAGGAGATTTGCCATGGGAACCTCTACGAGGGAGACGGCAATGAATATATGGAAAAGTGAATATATGGATTTCCGCATGTAAAGCAACACCACCGAAGCCAGGCCGCCGAAATTCTGATGCGTGGACAATTGCGACGCCCACCAGCCACGAACTAAACTCCGCCGCATGAAACGGTGCCTGCGCGTTTTCTTCTTCTTCCTGATCAGCCTGTCGCTTCCCTTGACCGGGATGGCGGGCGTCGAAGCGCCGACCGAGCCCTGCCCCATGCAAGCCAGCGGCATGAGCCACATGGCCGACATGGATGAGGATTGCTGCCACGACATGGGCAAGATGGCCGAGCATGGCAAGAAGGCCTGCAAGTCCGGTCAGGAATGCAAGACCGGCAGCATGCTCCAGGTTTCCGTCCTCAAACCGCCCGTCACCCACAACGGACCCGTACTGGCCATCGCCCCTTCCCAAGCGATACCTGACCGCTCCCCTGCCGATCTCTGGCGACCTCCCACCGCCTGATTCCTCTCCTGAGCTGAATTCCCCTCTGCATCACCTGTAGCTGCAGTGGGGCTCGCGCCTGTGCGCTGAAACTTCAGAGGAATCAATTGATGACCTCCCCCAATCCTTGCCGTGGATGGCCCGTGCCTGCTGCCCTGGCAATGATGCTGCTCGCCCTGCCCGTCCAGGCTGCATCGCTCTCGCTGGACGATGCCTTGCAGCTGGCTGAACGCAACGCCCCCTCATTGTCGGCGCAAGCCGCCAAGCTGGATGCCGCGAAAAGCGCTGCGATTCCGGCCGGCGAACTGCCCGATCCCAAGCTGGCCCTGGGCCTGCAGAACGTCCCCGTCGAAGGTGAAGACCGCTGGAGCCTGGATCGCGACTTCATGACCATGCAGATGGTGGGCGTGATGCAGGAAATGCCCAACCGTGCCAAGCGCGATGCCCGGATCGAAACCGCTCGCGCCTCAGTTGACCGCGCCGCCGCCGAAGCCGATGCCGAGCGGGTGAAGGTCCGTCGCGAGACGGCCCTGGCCTGGATCACCACCTACACCGGTCAGCGCAAACTGGCCCGTTTCGACGATTTCTTCCGCGAAAACCGCCTGCTCGAAAAAGCGGTACAGGCCCGCCTGGCGGGCGGACGCGGCCAGGCGCAGGACGCCGTGGAGCCCAGGCAGGAAGCGGCGCAATTGGCCGAGCAGCAGGACGAACTGGAACTCCAGGTCGCCCAGGCACGCGCGGCACTAAAGCGCTGGATTGGCCAGGACGCCGCCCTGCCCCTTTCCGGCGAATTCCCGAGCTGGCACATCGATGCAGCCCAGTACCTGCATGCCCTGCATCGCCACCCCGAACTGGCCACCTACGAGCCGATGACCCGTGAAGCCGAAGCCCAGGTGCGCGAGGCCGAATCGGAGAAGAAACCGGACTGGAGCTGGGAAGTCGATTACCAGCGCCGTGGCCGTGAATTCGGCGACATGATGACCGTGCAATTCACTTTCGACCTGCCGGTGTTCTCCGGTTCGCGCCAGGACCCGAAGATCGCCGCGCGCAGGGCTCAGGTCGATCAACTGGAGGCTGAACGCGAAGCGCTGCTGCGCGAGCACGCCCAGCAGTTGGAGGCCGACGTAGCGGATTACCAGCGACTGGATCGGGCGGTCAGCCGCAGCCGCACCACCCAGGTTCCACTGGCCGAGGAAAAGGTGCGCCTGGCCCTGGCGGACTACCGGGCCGGCAAGTCCGAGCTGGCCAGCGTCATCGCCGCGCGACGCGAGCTCGTCCAGGTCAGGCTCAAGGAAATCGACCTGCAAGGACAGCAGGCCCTGGCGGCAGCCCGCCTCTACTTCACCTACGGGGAGGGTCGCCCATGAGCCGCTCTAACTGGACCCTGCCGGCGCTGATGGGCGCCATGCTGCTCCTGGGCGCTGCCGGGGGTTACTGGTTCGCCGCCGAGAGCCACGCGCCGGCACCCGCCACTGGCACCGACCACAAAACACCTCAGGACAACCGCCAGCCGCTCTACTGGTACGACCCCATGTACCCGCTGCAGAAGTTCGACCAGCCCGGCAAGTCGCCCTTCATGGACATGCAGCTGGTCCCCAAATATGCCGAGGACGCGGATGAAGCTGGCTCCGTTCGCATCGAGCCGGACATCCAGCAAAACTTAGGCGTGCGCCTGGCTACGGTCACCACGGGGAAACTGGAGCAAGACATCCAGCTGACCGGCGTACTCGCCTTCGACGCGAGGAACGTGGCACTGGTCCAGGCGCGCGCCAGCGGGTTCGTCGAGCGCGCCTACGCTCGCGCTCCCGGTGACCTGATAGCCGCTGGTGATCCCCTCGTCGACGTGCTGATTCCCGAATGGGCAGCGGCCCAGGAAGAGTTCCTCGCCTTGCGCCGCTCCGGTGATCCGAGCCTGGCCGCTGCGGCGCGCCAGCGCCTGCAACTGGTCGGCATGCCCAGTGTCCTGATCGAGCGCATCGAGCGCCGTGGCAAGGCTGAACCGGCGCTGACACTTACCAGCCCCATCAGCGGCGTGATCCGCGATCTCGAAGTGCGCACGGGCATGGCCCTATCCGCCGGACAGACGCTGGCCAGAATCAATGGCATCGACCGGGTCTGGTTGGAGGTAGCCGTTCCGGAATCCCAGGCGGCCACGTTGAAGGTCGGGCAAGCAGTCGAAGCACGCCTGCCGGCCCTGCCGGGGGAGACCACCCACGGCGTTCTCGCCGCGATTCTGCCGGAGGCGGACCCGCAAAGCCGGACGCTGCGGGTTCGTATCGAACTGGATAACGCCGCCGGCCGCCTGAGACCGGGCATGACGGCGCAGGTGCAGTTGAATCAGCAAGGTCGCGACGCTGTCCTGCTGGTCCCCAGCGAGGCGGTCATTCGCACTGGCAAGCGCGTGCTGGTGATGCTGGCCGAAACGCAAGGCCGCTTCCGCCCTGTTGAAGTCCGGTTGGGACAGGAAAGCGAAGGGAAAACGGTGGTGCTCGCCGGCCTGGAAGCAGGTCAGCAGGTCGTGGCCTCCGGGCAGTTCCTGATTGATTCGGAAGCCAACCTGCGCGGCATCGAAGCCAGGACCTTGCACGACGCCGAGCCTCTCAAGGCAGGTCCGGCACTGCATGAAGCCGACGCCAGCATCGTCGAGGTCGGCGAGCAGGAGCTGACCATCTCCCACGGTCCGTTCAAGACCCTCGGCATGCCGGGGATGACCATGACCTTCCCCCTGGCCCGCCCCGATCTGGCGCATGGCCTCAAGGCCGGCGACCGCATCCGAATCAAGGTGCGCGAGACCGATAGCGGCCTGCTGATCGAACAGGTGGAGAAACTGGAGTCCGCGCCATGATCGAGAAACTGATCCGCTGGTCGGTCGCCAACCGCTTCCTGGTGCTGCTGGCCACGCTGTTTGCGGTGGGCTGGGGCATCTGGTCGCTGCGCGAGACGCCGATCGATGCCCTGCCCGACCTGTCCGATGTACAGGTCATCATCCGCACCAGCTATCCGGGCCAGGCCCCGCAGATCGTCGAGAATCAGGTCACCTACCCGCTTGCCACCACCATGCTCTCGGTGCCGGGCGCCAGAACGGTCCGGGGGTTCTCCTTCTTTGGCGACAGCTTCGTCTACGTGCTCTTCGAAGACGGCACTGACCTCTACTGGGCCCGTTCACGGGTGCTGGAATACCTGAACCAGGTCCAGGGTCGCCTGCCCTCGACTGCCCGTGCGGCCCTGGGGCCGGATGCGACCGGGGTTGGCTGGATCTTTCAGTACGCCCTGGTGGACCGCAGCGGCACCCATGACCTGGCACAGCTACGCGCCTATCAGGACTGGTTCCTCAAGTACGAGCTGAAAACCCTGCCCAACGTCGCCGAAGTCGCCACCGTGGGCGGCATGGTCAGGCAGTACCAGGTCCAGCTCGACCCCATCCGCCTCACCAGCCAGGGCCTCACCCAGGCCGATGTGGTGGAGGCCATCGGCAAGGCCAATCAGGAAACCGGTGGCGCCGTGCTGGAAATGGGCGAGGCCGAGTTCATGGTCAGGGCATCCGGCTATCTCAAGACCCTCGCCGACTTTCGGGCCGTCCCGCTGAAACTCACTCCACAGGGCACGCCCGTGACCCTGGGCGACGTGGCCACCGTCCAGCTCGGGCCGGAAATGCGCCGGGGCATCGCCGAGCTGGATGGCGAAGGCGAGGCCGTTGGCGGCGTGGTAGTGCTGCGCAGTGGCAAGAATGCGCGGGACACCATTACGGCGGTCAAGGCCAGGCTGGAGGAGCTGAAGGCGAGCCTCCCGCCAGGTGTGGAAATCGTCACCACCTACGACCGCAGCCAACTGATCGAGCGGGCCATCCGCAATCTCAGCCAGAAGCTGATCGAGGAGTTCCTGGTCGTAGCCCTGGTCTGCGCGGCGTTCCTCTGGCATCTGCGTTCGTCCATGGTGGCCATCGTCTCGCTGCCGGTGGGCGTGCTGGTCGCCTTCGGCGTCATGCACGTCCAGGGCATCAACGCCAACATCATGTCCCTGGGTGGGATCGCCATCGCCGTAGGCGCCATGGTCGATGCGGCGGTGGTCATGATCGAGAACGCCCACAAACGCATCGAGGCCTGGCACGCCCGCCATCCCGGCCAAGAGCTGCGCGGTGACGGGCACTGGCGGGTGATGACCGAGGCGGCGACCGAAGTCGGCCCTGCGCTGTTCTTCAGCCTGATGATCATCACGCTGTCGTTCATTCCGGTGTTCACCCTGGAGGCCCAGGAAGGACGGCTGTTCGGCCCTCTCGCCTTTACCAAGACCTATGCCATGGCCGCGGCCGCTGGCCTTGCCGTCACCCTGGTGCCGGTGCTGATGGGCTACTGGATACGCGGCCGGATACCGCCGGAGCAGCGCAACCCGCTCAACCGCGCGCTGATCAGGCTGTACCAGCCAGCGCTGGACGTCGTCCTGCGTTTCCCCAAGGCGACCCTGGCGGTGGCCGTTCTGGCTTTGCTGACGACCCTCTGGCCCATTGCCCGCCTCGGTGGCGAGTTTCTCCCGCCGCTGGACGAGGGAGACCTGCTCTACATGCCCTCCGCGCTACCCGGCTTGTCCGCACAGAAAGCCTCGGAGCTGCTGCAACAGACCGACCGCCTGATCAAGACGGTACCCGAGGTCGCCAGCGTCTTCGGCAAGGCTGGTCGTGCGGAAACGGCCACCGACCCCGCACCGCTGGAGATGTTCGAGACCACCATCCGCTTCAAGCCCAAGGACCAATGGCGCAGCGGGATGACCCCGGAAAAGCTCGTGGACGAACTGAATCGCGTGGTCAGGGTGCCCGGCCTGACCAACATCTGGATTCCGCCCATCCGCAACCGGATCGACATGCTGGCAACCGGCATCAAGAGCCCCATCGGGGTCAAGGTGGCGGGCACCAACCTGCAGGAGATCGACCTGGCCACCCAGGCCATCGAACAGGTGGCCAAGGCCGTACCCGGCGTGACCTCCGCCCTCGCCGAGCGCCTGACCGGCGGACGCTATATAGATGTGGACATCGATCGCCAGGCGGCAGCCCGCTACGGGATGAACATCGCCGACGTGCAAGCCATCGTGGCCAGCGCCATCGGCGGCGAGAACGTGGGGGAAACCGTCGAAGGCCTGGCTCGCTATCCGATCAACGTGCGTTACCCGCGCGAGTGGCGCGACTCGGTGGCCGCGCTCCAGCAACTGCCGATCTACACCCGCCAGGGCGGCCAGATCACCCTCGGGACCGTAGCCGCCATCCGCGTCGTCGACGGCCCGCCCATGCTCAAGAGCGAGAATGCGCGCCTCTCCGGCTGGGTCTACGTCGACGTCCGGGGGCGGGACCTGGCGTCCGTGGTGAAGGACCTGCGGCAGGCAGTCGATGGCTCGGTGAAGCTCGCGCCCGGCATGAGCATCAGCTACTCCGGGCAGTTCGAGTTCCTGGAGCGGGCCAATGCGAGGCTGAAGCTGGTGGTGCCGGCGACGTTGACGATCATCTTCGTGCTGCTCTACCTCACCTTCGGGCGCTTGGATGAGGCCGCGCTGATCATGGCTACCCTGCCCTTCGCGCTCACCGGTGGCGTGTGGTTCCTGTACCTGATGGGCTTCAACCTGTCAGTGGCCACCGGCGTCGGCTTCATCGCCCTGGCCGGCGTGGCCGCCGAGTTCGGCGTGATCATGCTGCTCTACCTGAAGAACGCCTGGTCAGACCAGCAAGCCGCCGGGCAAACCACGAACAGGGACTTGCTGGGCGCCATTCGGGAAGGCGCAGTACAGCGCGTACGCCCCAAGGCAATGACCGTCGCCGTCATCATTGCCGGCCTGCTGCCCATTCTCTGGAGCGGCGGCACCGGCAGCGAGGTGATGAGCCGGATTGCCGTGCCGATGGTTGGCGGCATGGTCACCGCGCCCTTGCTGTCCCTGTTCGTCATTCCCGCGGCTTACTGGCTCATGCGTCGTCGCAGGTTGTACTCGCCAGGCGCAGAAACCAGCGCTGGAGCACGCTCATGAGCGGCACATTCACCTAAACCTGTGGCCGCGCCTTGTAGGGTGGGCTTTAGCTCACATGTTTCTGTAGTGGTGGGCTGAAGCCCACCCTACGGTTAACCCATCAAGCCGTCGCCGCCTCCTTGAACAGGCGATGGACGGCCTTGTGGCAGTTCTCGTCGTCAAGGAACTCCAGGGGGAACCAGCAGCATTCCGCAATTTCGTTGAGCGGCTGCGGGGCCTGTGAGGCGGGAAGGTGGGGGCCAGAATCGTCATCTCCACAATCCACGACTAATCTCCCCTACAACCGAGCGGCAGGAGTCTGCGCCGCTCACTGACTGGCTGGGGGAGCTTCTGATCATGGACAGCACGCAAGACACCTATAAGGCAGCCACGGTGCTCGTTGTGGACGACACGCCCGACAACCTGATGCTCATGGCCGACCTGTTGAAGGACCGGTATCGGGTCAAGGCCGCCAACAGCGGCGAGAAGGCACTTCGGTTACTGCAGGCTGATCCACTGCCGGACCTGATCCTGCTGGACATCATGATGCCGGGGCTTTCCGGCCATCAGGTGGCGGAACAGCTCAAGCACGATCCTCGTACCACTGACATTCCCATCATCTTTCTCACTGCCATGGCAGCCATGGAGGACGAGATCCTTGGCTTGAAACTGGGCGCCGTGGACTACATCACCAAGCCGATCAGCCCACCGGTGGTTCTGGCACGGGTGGAAACCCAGCTGAAGATCAAGGCCGCAGCCGACTTCCTGCGTGACCAGAAGGAATACCTGGAGAAGGAAGTGCAACGCCGCACCGCCGAAGTCATGGCCATTCAGGACGTGACCATCCAGGCCATGACCTCGCTCGCCGAAACCCGGGACAACGAGACGGGCAACCATATCCGCCGTACCCAGCACTACGTGGAGCTGCTGGCCGAACTGCTGCGCGACCATCCACGCTTCAGGCACTTCCTCAATGACGAGACCATTCGACTGCTGTTCAAGTCAGCTCCGCTGCACGACATCGGCAAGATCGGCATTCCCGACTACATCCTGCTCAAACCAGGGCGCCTGACCCCGGAAGAGTTCGACATCATGAAAACCCATACCACCCTGGGTCGGGATGCCATCCAGCATGCCGAGGATCAGTTGGGCATCTCCGTCGGCTTCCTGCGTCTGGCCAAGGAAATTGCCTACAGCCACCAGGAAAAGTGGGACGGCAGCGGCTATCCCGAGGGGCTGGCTGCCGATGACATTCCCATCAGTGCGCGGCTGATGGCCGTTGCGGATGTCTATGACGCACTGATCAGCCGGCGCGTTTACAAGGCAGGTATGTCTCATGAGCAGGCGGTGGAGATCATCCGTCAGGGGCGCGGCTCGCACTTCGACCCTGACATCTGCGATGCCTTCCTGAGTTGCCATGGACAATTCCGCACGATTGCAGAACGTTATGCCGACAGCGACCAGGACATGGCCAGGCAACTCGCGGCCCTTGAGCACATCGCGCAGGAACCCTGAGTCTCGGCGTGACCTTTCTGGTTTCGGCAATGGGGAGTTGCCATGAACAAAGTGTCTGCCCTGCTTGAGCGCCTGTCCCTGCGCAACAAGCTGGTCATGGGATTTGCCGCGCTGCTGGCGCTGGTCCTGGTTCTCGGCGTGCAAAGCCTGCGCACCCAGGAATTGTTGCAGCGCGATATGCAGCAGCTGTACCAGAAGGATCTGGTAGGCGCCGCCCACCTGCAGGAAGCACGTGCGCAGCTGCCGCATCTGGTCCAGGCGCTGCAGCGCGCCGTGGGAACCAGCAGCGGAGAAATCCGTATCGAAGCGCTGAAGCAGCTGAACGAGACCCACGAGCGATTACAGGAGTCGCTGGCTCAGGCGCGGCCGACGCTGCGCCTGCCACAGAGCCTGGTGCAACTGGCCGAGCTGGAGGTGCTGCTTGAACGCATACAGCGTGGCGGTGAGGAAGCCCTGGATCTGGTCGGCCGGGGGTATCAGGGCCAGGCGCTGATGCAGCTCAACAGCGACGAGTTCCAGGCCCTGGACCAGCAGGCCGACCAGTTGCTCAACCGCATGGCACAGGTCAAGGAAGACTTCATCCATGACACCGCCAAGCAGATCGCCGAGTTCGCCCGGTTCAGCACGACCCTGACCTACGTACTGCTGCTGGGTGGGCTGACGCTGGCACTGCTGCTCGCCAGCCTGGTCAGCCGCTCGATTCGACTGCCGCTCAACCGGGTGCGTGTTGCCGTCGACCAGCTGACTGCGGGGCAGTTGGATCAGCACATCCCCCATACCGACATGGCGAACGAAACGGGCGACCTGGCCCGCGCCATTGCCACACTGCAGACCAAAGCCCAGCAACTGGATCGTCAGCGCTGGATTCAGGCGCAGTCAGCGCACTTGCAGGCCGACCTGCCGCAAGCAACCACGCCGGATGAGCTCGCCCAGACCTTTCTCCGACACATGGCCGGCATGCTCGGCACCTGCCGTGGCGTGCTCTACAGCCTCCGGCAAGGCAGTGATCATCTGGAACTCATGGGCAGTTACGCCACGGACCCGGAATACCCACCGAATGACGTTGTAGCACTGGGCACCGGCTTGCTCGGACAGTGCGCGCTTGACCGCACGCCGCGCCAGTTCGAGGGGTTGCCACAGGAGTTTGGCCGGCTGCGCTCGCAACTGGGCGAACTGCCGGCCAGCTATCTGCTGCTGCAACCAATCCTGCGTGGCGACCGGCTGCATGGCGTGCTCGAACTGGCTGGGTTCCAGGCGTTGGGCGAGCGCGAGACGGCCTTGTTGCAGGAGGCGCTGCCCAGGCTGGCCGGGGCCATGGCGCTGATGGAGCGCAATCTGGCCGTGCAGGAATTGCTCGCGGAAACGCGCCGGCAGGCCGACGAAATGGGCGCCCAGGCGCTGCAACTGGAACAGCAGGCGCAGGAACTGGAATCGCAGCAGAGTGCGCTGCGTGCTACCGAGGCCTGGTACCGGGGCATCATCGAGGCGGCGCCCGACGGCATGATCGTCATTGGCTCTGACGGTCGCATCCTGATGACCAACCCACAGCTGGACAGCCTGTTCGGCTACGCCACCGGTGAACTGATAGGTGAATCCGTCGAGCGTCTCGTGCCCAGCGCGTACCGTGCACGCCACGTCGAGTTGCGGGACGGTTTCATGGCTCAGGGCGGCACCCGGCAGATGGGCGCCAACCTGGACGACCTGCAGGGCGTGCGCAAGGACGGCAGCCTTTTCTCCGTGGAGATCGGCCTGTCACACCTGCCGGCGCTGGAGGGGCGCGGCACCTGCGTGTGCGCCTCGGCGCGTGACATCAGCGAGCGCAAGCAAGCCGAAGCCGTGGTGCAACGCGCCAGGGAGATGGCCGAAGAGGCCACCCGAGCCAAGAGCGATTTCCTGGCCAACATGAGCCACGAGATCCGCACACCGATGAACGCCATCATCGGCATGAGCCATCTGGCACTGCGCACGGAGCTGGACCCGCGGCAACGCAACTACATCGAGAAGGTGCATCGCTCGGCAGAAAATCTGCTGGGGATCATCAATGACATCCTCGACTTCTCCAAGATCGAAGCCGGCAAGATGGACCTCGAAGTCATTCCCTTCCACCTGGAGGATGTACTGGAGAACTTCGCCAGCATGGTCGGCCTGAAGGCGGAGGACAAAGGCCTGGAGCTGCTCTACAACACCTCCCCCAACCTGCCGACGGCGCTGCTGGGCGATCCGCTGCGTCTGGGGCAGGTGTTGATCAACCTGGGTAACAACGCGGCGAAATTCACCGAACGTGGCGAGATCGTCGTAGGTGTGGAGCGCATCGGGGGCGACGATGCGCGGGTGGAACTGCATTTCTGGGTGCGCGACACCGGTATCGGCATGAGCGAGGAACAGTGCGGGCGCATGTTCCAGTCCTTCAGCCAGGCCGACAGCTCGACCACCCGCAAATACGGCGGCACCGGGCTTGGCCTCTCCATCTCCAAACGCCTGGTGGAACTCATGGGCGGGCGCATCTGGGTGGAAAGCGTGCCCGGCCAGGGCTCGACCTTTCATTTCAGCCTGAGCCTGGACATACAGCGCAATGCGCAGCCACGGCGCATGTTCACCGCCGACGAATTGCTCGGCACGCGGGTTCTGGTGGTGGACGACAATGCCAGCGCCCGCGAAATCCTCTCCAGCATGGCCAGGAGCTACGGCGTGGAGGTGGACGTAGCCGACAGCGGTGGCCTGGCCTTGCGCATGCTGGTGGATGCCGAGCAGCGCAACCTGCCCTATGACCTGGTGCTGATGGACTGGCGCATGCCCGGCATGGATGGCGTGGAGACGGTACGGCGAATGCATGAGGCCAATCTGGAACGCACGCCATCGGTGATCATGGTCACCGCCTTTGGCCGTGAAGAGGTGCGCGAGCAGGCCCAGCGTCAGGGCGTGACTCTGCCGGTCGTACTGACCAAGCCGGTGACCCCTTCCACCTTGCTGGAAGCATTGGGCACGGTGCTCGGCAAGGTGCCCCAGGCCGGAACCCGCGCCAGCGAGCGCTACGGGCAAAGTGCAAACGACATGGCCGGCTTGCGGGGCGCCCGCCTGCTGCTGGTGGAAGACAACGAACTCAACCGTGAACTCGCCAGCGAGCTGCTGCAGGGCGCCGGAGTCGAGCTGAGTCAGGTGGTTGACGGGCAACAGGCGCTCGACCTGCTGGAACAGGACGCGGATTTCGATGGCGTGCTGATGGATTGCCAGATGCCGGTGATGGATGGCTACACGGCCACCCGCCGGATTCGCCAGCAACCCCGCTTCGATGAAATGCCAGTGATTGCCATGACCGCCAATGCCATGGCGGGTGATCGCGAGCAGGCCCTGGCCAGCGGCATGAACGACCATATTTCCAAGCCACTGAACGTGACCGACATGTTCGCTACCTTGGCCAGGTGGATCAGGCCGGGTGCCCGTCGCAAGGCTGAGGCGCCGGTGGTCAAAGCTCCCGAGGCAACCACGGAGCTGCCCGAGCGCCTGGAAGGCATCGACATGGCCGCAGGTCTCGCGACCTGCATGGGAAACCGTGACCTGTACCTGCGTCTGCTACGTAAGTTCCATGCCAGCCAGGCGCGTTTCAGTGAACAGTTCCAGCAGGCAAGTGCCAGCGACGATCCGACGGCGCCAACCCGGCTGGCCCATACCTTGCGCGGCACCGCCGGCAATATCGGTGCCGGGACGGTGGCTCAGGCAGCCGCCGCGCTGGAACAGGCCTGCCTCGCTGGGGAGGCGTCCGAGGAGATACAGGCCCGGCTCCTGGAGGTCGAGCGCTGCCTTTCTCCGTTGCTGGCCGCCCTCGCTGGGGTCGCGCAATCGAGTCCCGCCACTGAGCTGCCCGCAGTGCCACGTTCACAGGCCCGGTTTGGCGCTCGCCTGACCGAACTGAAGCGGCTCCTGGCCGATAGCGATACAGCAGCCTTGGATACCCTCAAGGCGCTGCAAGCCATGGCTAGCGGCCCGGAAGAGGCGGCGCTTCTGGCCAAGGTGGCGCAGCAGGTCGAGCTTTTCGACTTTGATCGAGCGCTGGAGATGTTGCAGGAAATGGCCACTGAGTGAGCGTGGTTCGTAGGTAGGGTGCGCCATGCGCACGGGTAACTGAGCTTCGCGCAATCCCTTGAACGGTGAGCGCGACGCACCCTACCTCGGTCACCCGCCCAGCGCGATGATTGCGAAGAGCAACGCCGTTCCCACCAACGCCAATGCCGCGCCCGTTGCCCAGGTGTTGCCGCCGGAGTAGCGGGCCAGCAGCCAGCCGCTGAGGAACAGCATCCCCAGGGCCACCAGGTTGGAGGTGCGGATCGCCACTCCGGTGGTATCGATCAGCAGGAACGGAACCACCGGAGGAAAGGTCGCCAGCACCACCAGCAGGAAGGTGCCGAACGCGCCCTTGATGTCTTCGAAGTCCAGCCGCGAGCGAAAAGGCTTGTCAGCGTTGAGCAGCAAGCGCAAACGCAGCATCTCCAATCCGTCGGGGTCCGCCGCCTCGGCTATGCGCGGCGGCAGCGCGTCGGCTATCAGCGCCCTCCCCCTGTCCGCCCCTGCGTCCCCCTGCAGGCGGGCCATCAGCGTTCGGCTACGGGTACGTTCGGTCCAGGTGCGCAGCAGGTAGATCACGGAATCGGCCAGGCCCCACGCGAGGTTGCAGCCGAAAGCCGCGATCAGCATGGTTCGCGCCTCTTCACGGCCCGACGTCGCAACGCTCAGTGACCCGATGAAGGTCATTGCCATCAGCAGTCCGAAAATCACTTCGGTAGCGCGATCCACGGGATCAAGCACCCGCTGCCTTGATTCGTCTCCAGGTCTATCCATGGCGTACTTTCTCGAAATTCGAACCGGTCACGGCGGACGGATAACGCCGTCCGCCGTGGATGCCCGGCGTCAGAGGCTGAGGAAACCGCTGTACAGGCCGTATCCGGCGATCAGCGCACCAATCAGCACCACCAGGAAGATCACCTTCTCCACCGAGGTGAACACCGGCTGCCCCAGTTCGCGCTTGGCCTTGGCGAACAGGATCGCCCCGGGGGCATAGAGCAACGCCGACAGCAGCAGGTACTGCACCCCTGCCGCGTACACCAGCCAGACGGCGTAGAGCACGGCGATCAGTGCGATCAGCAGGTCCTTGCCACGCTCGCCGGGAGCTTGCTCGTAGGTTTCATGCCGCCAGGCCAACAGCAAGGCGTAGGCGGCGGACCAGAAGTACGGCACCAGGATCATCGAGGTGGCCAGGTACAGCAGGCTGAGGTAGGTGGAGCTGTTGAACAGGGTGATGATCAGGAACAGCTGGATCAGCCCGTTGGACAGCCACAAGGCGTTGACCGGCACCTGGTTGGCGTTTTCCTTGCGCAGGAACTCCGGCATGGTGTGGTCGCGGGCGCTGGCGAAGAGAATCTCGGCACACAGCAGTGTCCAGGACAGCAGAGCACCGGCCAGGGAGATGATCAGCCCGACGCTGATGAGGACAGCACCCCAATGACCGACCACGCTCTCCAGCACGCCAGCCATCGACGGATTCTTCAAGCCAGACAGCTGGGCCTGGGCCAGGATGCCCTGGGACAGCACGTTGACTGCCACCAGCAGCAGGAGCACGCCAACGAAGCCGACCACCGTGGCCTTGCCGACGTCGCTGCGCTTCTCGGCGCGGGCGGAGAAGATGCTCGCACCCTCGATGCCGATGAACACCCAGACGGTGACCAGCATCATGCTGCGCACCTGGTTCATCACTGTGCCCAGGTCACTGTTGCCGGCGCCCCAGAAATCTGAGGTGAACACATCCAGCTTGAAGGCGATGGCGCAAATGACGATGAACAGCGCCAGCGGCACCATCTTGGCGATGGTGGTCAGGGTGTTGATGAAAGCCGCTTCCTTGATCCCGCGCAGCACCAGGAAGTGCAGGAGCCACAGCAGCACCGAGGCGCAGATGATCGCGGGCAGGGTGTTGCCCTCACCGAACAGGGGGAAGAAGAAGCCCAGAGTGCTGAACAGCAGCACCATGTAGCTGACGTTGCCGATCCAGGCGCTGATCCAGTAGCCCCAGGCCGAAGAGAAGCCCATGTAATCGCCAAAGCCGGCCTTGGCATAGGCATACACACCGCCATCGAGCTTGGGCTTGCGGTTGGCGAGGGTCTGGAAGACGAAGGCCAGCATCAACATGCCGACCCCGGTGATCAGCCAGCCGATCAGGGTGGCGCCGGCGCTGGCGCTCGCTGCAATGTTCTGTGGAAGGGAGAAGATACCGCCGCCAACCATCGAGCCGACGACCAGGGCGATCAGCGCCCCGACCTTCAATTTATCGCTGGAGGCGGCGACCTGTGTCTGCTTGCCGGGTTCGGCCTGCTTACCCAACTGCACGTTGCTGGTTGAATCGACCATGTAAAGCTCCTTGCCAAAAAGGCATCGCTCAATTGAATGGCCGGCCAACTGGAAATGGTCGCTACCGCACAGCATGACCCTTCGAGTGGTCCCCGCCACCGAACAGACTGCTTGAATCACTGCTGGGAGCTGGTTCGATCCAACTCGTGCCCCGCAGCCGGGCACTGCCTTTCGAATCGCTTGGACCGCTAGGAGCCTCGTAGCATGTGGTAATGCTCAGCTGCCCAATGCTTCACCGCTTCCGCTGAAAGTTGGTGAGGCGCGTCAACTCGCTCTTGCAGCTTAGTCGCGAATTGCACGGCGGAAGCCTCGTCATGAAAACTGAACGTCATGCCGCAGGCATGGACCAGCCATACAGGTTTCTCCTGCACGGTGGCCTGCTCAATCATTAGCTCCACTTGGCTCTCCCAATTTCTGGAGAAGCACGCTCGAATCGATATGAGTGTAGCCAGCAAGTTGAAGGCAGCAGCCTGTATCGCCGTGCCCATCAGCCAGCGGGATGAAACTGCGCCGGTGGGGTGCGCCATGCGCACGAGCGGATTGCCAGGGCGCCGAAACGCTGCGCAATTGCTCAAGGGGATTACCTGGCCTTCTGACGATCCAGAACCAGCGTAATGGTGCCATCCGTATTCGACGCCACATACGGATCAAGCGCCGGGAACCGGTCAGCGGCCTGCTCCACCAGAAACTCTCCGGCAAGCAGGACCCGCTCGCGAGTGGGGTTTGCCAGCACGATGCTCTCTCTTGCCCGACCATTGGCTTCAAGCGCGGTGGCGGCTCGCTCGACCAGATCGGCCAACACGGCCAAGGTTTCTAGATCCATTGCTCACCTCACCCGGAACAATCGGCTCCGGGAGCCAAACGTCGCTTCTGTAGGATGTGGCGGCTATCGACCGCGAACATCTGTCCGGCTGGTGGGCTACTGGCCTGAAGTCACTTCGCAAGCTTGTCCCTGGCAATTGAAAGCCATTGCCAGGGTGCGGACTGGCCCGCCTACTTCTGCTTGCTGCCCCTGATGTTGCCGACAACCCCGCCGGCGACGGCGCCCACCGCCGCGCCGGTCCATCCACTGCCACCGGCGATGGCGGCAATACCGGCACCGGCCGCGGCACCGATAGCCGCGCCGCTCAGGGTTCCCTGTTGCTGGGAAGACATCGAAGTGCAGCCGATCACACCCACTGCGGTGAGGACTGCGGCAAACGTAAGCAACCGCTTCATGTTCATCTCCGCTACTTGTTCTTCTCAAGGCCGGGCACGACCATCTCGAACCAGATGGTCTCAATGACGGGCCGATTCACACGGTCGGGATGGGCGGCGTACCACTGGTTCAGCCCTTCGCGCACAGTATCGAGCGTGTGCCCCTTCAGGCCCCTGCCGAAACGCGGAATCAGGCTCTGCTCATCGGTCGGCGGCTTCGACGCGTGGTAGGCCGCTTCCACCTCGAAGGCGTTGGCGATGCCGATGAGATAGACCTTCTTGAGCTCCTCCGTTGACCGCATCCATTGCTCGCCGGTGATCATGGGCACTTCGGAGGCACGGGCGATGCCTGATGCCGCTGCCAGGGTCAGGCATACCGCCAATGCCAGCGTGCCCAATCGCAATGTTCTCATCGTCTCCCCTCCTCGCCAGGCTGAACCACGACGCCACATCTATCGGTGCAGAGTAGACCCTCCCGTTTGGGCCAGCAAAAGCGCGCAGACCGCCGTGGCTGTATGGAAAATTTGCTTGCGATCTGCACCTACCGGTGACTTCTCCCCGGCCCTAGCATCGATCGCTCCAAACAGGCAGGACCGTGCGATGAACGAGATTCCCGGGGACATCGACTTTTCAGGATTGAAGGCGCGTCGGCTGGAGCCGAGTGACCTTGAGATGATCTGCGTACATCGCGAAGCCATGTTCCTCGAAGCCGGAGGCGTTCCGTCGGAGTTGCGGGTGATGACCGAGCACTTCCGGCCCTGGCTGCGTCAGCGGCTGACCGATGGCCGTTATTACGGCTTTGCCCTGCAGGGCGGAGGGCAGTCTGTGGCGGCAATAGGCCTCATGAGCATCGAATGGCCTCCGCACCCGTCCCATCCAAGCCTGGACCAGCGCGGCTATGTACTGAATGTGTTCGTCGAGCCGGCCTATCGACGCCGGGGTCTGGCGTCGGCGCTCATGAAGTTGGCCGAAGCCGAGTTTGCACAGCGCGGGGTGAGTTTTGCCGTGCTGCACGCGACCCAGGCCGGCAGGCCGGTATATGAAGAGTTGGGCTGGGCGGCCACCGCTGAAATGTCCAAGGCCATCGGCTGACCCGAACGGCCGGCAGATTTCGCGAAGCACACGATCCCCAACACCAGGCAGCGCCAATCGTCGCCACGCGTGCTGAATGTGGCGCCCCTGCACCGCAAGGTGTCGGGCGCGGATAACCGATAACCGGGGCTACACTCTAGAGTGCAATGCATGTTGTTCCCCTAGCTGCCATGGCGTCCCGTGTCGCTGTGGCAGCGTTTTTAGGAGGATGCCCATGCATGCCCTCTCCGAAACTGACCGCCATTTCATTTCCGCCGTCCATGCGCTGATGCGTGAATACAGCATCAGTCGATCGCAGCTGCTCGCCATGCTGGATCGAAACACCCGGCGAGCGGTGCCAGGCCCGACGCCCCAGCCCCTGCGGACCTATCTCAATCCGCACACGCGACAGTCCATACAGGTGCGCGTGGGCCGCAACCTGACCTACCGGGCCTGGGTGGCCGAGTACGGCGAGGAAATCGTCGCAACCTGGCAGATCGAGCCAATCAGAAGCCGCAAGAGGAAGACGGAACGCCCCGCCAGGTGAGTTTCCGCCTCACCCGTCGTAGGGTGCGCCACGCGCACCGATTCCGCGATTTCAGGCCAGGCACTCTGGGTCCAGGCTGTAACTGCCCACGCGGCACACCGGTCCTTGCATCAGGACTTCGAACTCATCATCCAGGACGATCTGGATCATCCCGCCTGGCATATGAACATCGACCTTGTGATCTACCAGCCCCAGCCGCCGGCTGACCGCCGCCGCCGCGCAACTGCTGGTACCCGAGGACAGCGTATAACCGACCCCGCGCTCCCAGATGCGTACCTCCAGATTGTTGCGGTCGATCACCTGGACGAACTGCACATTGGTGCGGTTCGGAAAGTGCTCGAGGTGCTCGATGATCGGGCCAAGCGAACGCGCGATAAGCTCATCGGGCTGCTCGACGAAGATCACGCAGTGGGGATTCCCCATGGAGACCGGATTCAGCCGAAGCCTGCGCCCCTCGACGTTCAATTCCGGCAGGATCCTGTCGGGAAACTGCGCACGTCCCATGCGAATAGCGACACTCCGGCCTTCGTCCAGCACCTGGCAAGACACCACGCCGCCGGCCGTACGCACCTGGAACTCCCCAGCAGATACATGGCCGCGATCCCAGAGGTAGCGACAGAAGATTCGCAGCCCATTGCCGCTTTTCTCAGCCAGGGAGCCATCGGTGTTGTAGATGAGCACGGCGGGCATTTCGGCCGGCGCGAGCACCGGCACAAGAATACCGTCGGCCCCCAAGCCCCTGTGCCGGTCACAGGTCCTTGAGATTTCCGCCGAACTAAGGTCGAAGGGCTGTTCGCCCGTGTAGACCAGGTAATCGTTGCTCGCAGCGTGATACTTGATGAAATCCATAGCGACTGAGGCTTCCGTTCTCAAAGTTCAACGAGATTAGGCAAGCCGGATACTGCTAACAAGCGTCATTCCCACGAGTCCCGAAGGACTCCGACAGCCCTGCGCCGTCGAAGTCCATCCGCCCGCTTACCTCGGTGCCTCAACCCGCCCGGCTGCTCATCATCCGCCGGTACTGCCGCGCACGATGAAGGGTGCTCCACTGTTCCTGCAGCAACGTCCGCAGCGGCGAGGCGTTCGGCTGCGGATGCGTTCCATCGGCCAGGCGACGCATCTGGTGCTTCACCAGGGACATATAGGCCAGCGCAGCGAGGGCCTTGCGCTTCCAGCGGATCGACGGCAATTCCGCGCTGGCCTTTTTATTGCCCGCCTTCCAGAGGTTCGGCAGCGCCGGATTGACCGCCAGGGCGGTAGCGATGCCTGCCATTGCCACGCCGCCCGAGAGCACCTGCTCCACCACCGGCAGGCGGCGGATGCCACCGGTGACCATCACCGGCATCCGCGCGACGGCGGCGATCTCCTCGGCAAACTCCAGGAAGTAGGCTTCGCGAGCCAGGGTGCGGCCGTCACGTGCATCACCCTGCATGGCCGGCGCCTCGTAACTGCCGCCGGAAAGCTCCACCAGGTCCACGGAAAGATCATTGAGCCAGAGCACGACCTGACGCGCGTCATTCGTCTCGAAGCCACCGCGCTGGAAGTCTGCCGAGTTCAGCTTCACGGCAACGCAGAAACTAGGCGACACCTGGGCGCGAACGGCCTTCACCACTTCCAGCAGCAGGCGTGCGCGGTTCTCGATGGAGCCGCCCCAGCGGTCCTTGCGGCGGTTGCTCAGGGGCGACAGGAACTGGCTCAGCAGATAGCCGTGGGCGGCATGCACCTGCACGCCGCTGAAGCCAGCCTGTTCGGCCAACACCGCCGTGCGGGCGAAACGTTGGATCAGCTCGCCGATCTCGTCCTCACTCAGTGCCCGGGGCACCGGGAACATCTTGGAGAAGCCGCCCATATCCAGTGCCACGGCGGAGGGAGCGACGGTGGGCTGGCCGAGATTGGCCTGCATCTGCCGGCCGGGGTGGTTGATCTGCATCCAGAACTGCGCGCCCTGCGCTCGGCCGATTCGTGCCCAATCGCGGAAACGCTCCAACCGCTGGCCTTCTTCCAGCACCACACCGCCGGGGCCAGTCAAGGCGCGGGCATCCACCATCACGTTGCCGGTCAGCAGCAGACCGGCACCGCCGTCGGCCCAGGCCTGGTAGAGACGCAGCAACTGGTCCGATGGGGTCTGGTCCTGGTTGGCGAGATTCTCCTCCATCGCCGCCTTGGCGATGCGGTTGGGAATGACGGCACCATTGGGCAACTGCAGGGGCTGGAAGGGCGACATGGGGCTCTCCGGAAGGTTGCGCCGTGCGTCGGATTGCAGATCGCAGAACCACGGCGAGGTTGGGTTACGGAGAGCCTAAGGTTAAAGTCAACCTTAAGGTCAATAGAGGAGTTTCATTCAATGAAGATCGGCGAACTCGCCCGCCGCAGCGGCCTGACCGCGTCGCGCATCCGGTTCTACGAAGCCAGCGGCCTGATCAGCGCCCAACGCCTGGGCAACGGCTATCGCGATTACTCCGAGGAGGCATTGCACACGCTGGAAGTCATTACTTGTGGGCAGCAGGCCGGTTTCAGCCTTGAGGAAATGCGCAACCTCATGCCCGCTCCGAACGAGCCTGGCGACCACCATGATCGGCTGCTGGAAAGCCTTCGCCGCAAGGTCGTCGAAATCGACGCCCTGCAGGAGCGCCTGACGCAAAACCGCGAGCAATTGCTGGCCCTCATCGCCGATATCGAAGGCAAGCCAGAGGGAATGGGCTGCGAGGAAAACGCCCAGCGCGTGCTCGCCGGGATGCGGGAGCGTAGAGGGAATGCAGCCAATGGCTGAGCGTGAGGGTGCGCCATGTGCGCACCAATTTCGGAGTCAGTCCCGGCACCGCTGAAAACCGCCGGTGCGCCCAGTGCACCCTACCCGTCTCTGCGTGCCGGGTCGCTTTGGGCGTAACCGCGTCCGGGAGGAAATCCGGGAGCACTTTCCCTGCGACGAAACTGGCCGCGACGACGTAGCAACGTAGGATGGGTCGGGCGGCGTTCCGCGAGCCTGCGATACCCATGCTGTTCGTTGGGGCCGATGGGACTCGCTTCGCCACATCCTACGAACGTCATCCTGATACCCGGGCAACCCAATCGTCACAAGCAGAGCCGATGGTTCATGACCACGTCCTCGGGACGTGGTTTCCCAGGATCAAATGAATTTCCTTTCTTTTTTCTCAGGGCAAGGAATAAACCAGGCTGCGGGCCGTCTCTCCCCCGCAGCCACGGGTCCCCTGCCTCGCTACGGACCCGTCCGCCACAGCTTCACGCACTCAAACCCATTGGCGATAGCCGGATCGCCACCCTGACGAGAGAGACTCGCCATGCTGAAGAGAATGCTGGTTCCTGCCGTTGCCCTGAGCCTTTGCGGCCTGTCCCATGCGGTCCTGGCCGACACCCCGACCAAGGCGGTAGCCACCGCGCTGGGCCCGACGCTGGCCGATGGCCGGGGCATGACGCTCTACACCTTCGACAAGGACGCCAATGGCCAGTCCGTCTGCAATGACCAATGCGCACAGAATTGGCCGCCTTTCATAGCCCCGGCCAATGCGAAAGAAGAGAACAGCTACAGCGTGGTCGTACGCCAGGATGGCAGCCACCAATGGGCCTACCAGGGCAAGCCGCTCTACACCTGGGTCAAAGACACCAAGCCCGGTGACACCACAGGTGACGGCGTGAATCAGGTCTGGCATGTAGCCAAGCCCTGATTGGGGTGAGGCTGTGGGGGCAAGAGTCCCAGGGCAGCCCCGCAGGCTGCTCAGCGATTGAAATCGCCCCCACAACGCCAGTTTCCACCCACGGATTCTGTGGGTTCAGTTGTAATCCAGCACGTAGGTGAGTGACGCGTCCGCTTGACCAGTGACGAGCGGAGCGTCAGTCGGAATGTACTGGGCGTTTCCTTCAAAGCGGTAGAGGTGCCCCTCAGCGTCCTCCCCGGTAAATCCGAGCGGATATGTGCGGCCAGAGCCGAAATGCAAAGGATTGTTCTGGGCATCGGTCAGAGCCAGCGCCACACCACTTGCTTGCCCGGCGGCTCCAACCTGGACGTCGAGTACGCCAGTGCGTGGTGAGTTGCCTTCGAAATAAGCCCGGACCAAATGGTTCGGACGCTTTATCCCCTTGCAGCGGACGTCAAAGGAGAAGGGCGTCACCGGAGCCCGCCCCGCTTTCACATCCTTGCCCGGTACCTCGCCCATATCGACGGTGACTACAGGTTTTGCTGGTTCGCAACTGGCATACATGGCCTCGTTGATGACCGTGGCACTCCCGGTGCTTCGCCAAGCCAGGCGAAATTGGGTGCCATGGGTAACCACGTAGCTGGTCAAATTCACGTAAAAATCAAGGGAAATGGTGCCTGACCCCACTCGTTGCCCCATGCGAACGAGTTCCAAAGCGAATTGGTTGCGAGGCGTGTAGGCGTTGTAAGCAGAGCTGTCATGGCTAGGCACATAACCCTCTTTGATCCAACTGCCCGAGGATCCGCTACTGAAGATTCTCAGGCCGATCCCCTCGATACCACTTTGGTATACGTCGGGATAGCCCGCTACTAACTTGAGACCATTAAGTGAGTACTTATGGGTGTTCGGTGCGACGCTGCAAGTCAGTGTTGGCAGGCGTTGAGGGTCACTGCGAAACGGTACGCGCAATATTGTGCTACCTATCGCTACTCGCTCGTCGATGCGTAATATCGGGTCAGGCAGCTCCAGCGTGATGAGGGTGGAGGACGGAAAGCGGTCCCATTCGCAGAAGTCCTTAGGAACAGCAGCTTTGGCTAGTGCTGGGAAGAAGCAGACCAGAAATAGTGCCACTCTGACCGGCCCTTGGTGTATCCCGGTTGTGTTGATGCTCAAGGCGTTTAACCTCCTTCAGGGTTGGAAATGCGAGATAGGGAAATCACTGGGGCCTTCCTCCTCAATCTCCACTAGGCGCCCTACTCCAGGTCGGATCACCCCGCAGCTGCGGGTCATCAGTTGCGGCCATGAACACGGGCAGGTCCCTGCGGGCGATCCAGATTTCCCCTTGCCACTTCACTACTCCGATTCGCTGGTTGGCCCAGGTCATCAACGCCCGCTGGGGCGAGGCATCCGCGACGCGGTGATAGTCATGCAGCGTCGGTACCAGCACTTCACTCACCCATTGGCTGATCACCCGATGTTCCGGGTGGCCGAATCGGTACAGCGCCTTGTAGGCCCCGGCATCGCTGATCACCTCCACCTCTTCACGCAGGCCGCTGGCGTACTGCAGCAGCACAGTGCGCTTCTGGTGTGGGTCCATGCGGCTGGGCAAACGGTCAGGGCGCTGGGCGCCAATAAGGCGGGCGAAGTCCTGGGCGACGAACCAGGGCTGGTTGTCGATCATCACGGCACGTAGTTGGTGGGAATGGCGTTGGAAAACGACGGGGATATATGCGTCTTGCATGCTGAAACTCCACTTCGTTCCTGAAGAATCCCGCCGTCAATGAAAGGAGGCGGATCGCATGGGGTTGACGAACCGGCTAGCTAGGACCCGGCAGCCCTAAAGGACTCCCCACACGATCCGCCATGAAGTAGGCAGTCCAGAACTGCCCAAGTGCCGATGCCTGCAAGATTGCTCTCACATGCACCTCATGGCGCTATCGCACCTAACTAGTTCGGGTCGTCAAACCCGGTCACGACTAACCGTGACGGCGGGCACTCTATCCATCGCGTTTGTAGGCGCTCAAGGTTAAAGGCGCGTAGGAACGCTGGCTGTCGGCAGCGCGACTCTTCGCAGGACGAAAGCTGTAGGAAAAGTCTTAGGAAAAACCGGGCGGCTTTCCTGTAGGGGCGATTTCATTCGCCAAGCAGGACGCCGTCCTGCCGTAGGTTGGTCCGAGGAACGAGGCCCAACATCGGTGTTGAGTCTTGGCTGCCGAGGATTGGTGGATGAAAAGAGCGCCATCCACCCTACGGGCCAGCTTCGCCGGCCAATCGCGATTGAAATCGCCCCCACAACAGTTCCCCACGCAGGGTATTCCTGT
>NZ_SSOM01000080.1:0-120 GCF_029871235.1 Pseudomonas sp. BN411 | reverse complement strand
GTCCTGCCGTAGGTTGGTCCGAGGAACGAGGCCCAACGTTGCGGTATTGAGACTTGGCTACCGTGGGTCGGTGGATGAAAAGAGCGTCATCCACCCTACGGGCCAGCTTCGCCGGCCAAT
>NZ_SSOM01000079.1 GCF_029871235.1 Pseudomonas sp. BN411 | reverse complement strand
CAAAACCCCGCTGCACGCCCTGCACCTCGAACTCGGCGCCCGCATGGTGCCCTTCGCCGGCTATGACATGCCGGTGCAGTACCCGCTCGGCGTGCTCAAGGAACACCTGCACACCCGCGAGCAGGCCGGCCTGTTCGACGTCTCGCACATGGGCCAGGTCCTCCTGCGTGGCGACAACGCCGCCCGCGCCCTGGAAAGCCTGGTGCCGGTGGACATCCTCGACCTGCCGCTGGGCACCCAGCGCTACGCGCTGTTCACCGATGAAAACGGCGGCATCCTCGACGACCTGATGGTCGCCCGCCTGGCGGACGACACCCTGTTCCTGGTGGTCAACGCCGCCTGCAAGGACCAGGACCTGGCGCACCTGCGCAAGCACCTCGGCGAGCAGTGCGAAATCGAGTCGCTGTTCGAGTCCCGTGCCCTGCTCGCGCTGCAAGGCCCGGCCGCCGCCGCAGTGCTCGGCCGCCTCGCCCCGGAAGTGCAGGCAATGACCTTCATGCAGTTCGCCAGCGTGAACCTGCAAGGTGTGGCCTGCTACGTCAGCCGCTCCGGCTACACCGGCGAAGACGGCTACGAGATCTCCGTCCCGGTGGCCCAGGCCGAAGCCCTGGCGCGCGCCCTGCTGGCCCAGCCGGAAGTCCAGCCGATCGGCCTCGGCGCGCGCGACTCGCTGCGCCTGGAAGCCGGCCTGTGCCTCTATGGCCACGACATGAGCACCGCCACCACGCCCATCGAGGCCAGCCTGGCCTGGGCCATTTCCAAGGCCCGCCGCGCCGATGGCCTGCGTGCCGGCAACTTCCCCGGCGCCGGCCAGGTCTTCGCCCAGCAGCGCGACGGCGTGCCGAGCAAGCGTGTCGGCCTGCTGCCACTGGAGCGTGTGCCGGTCCGCGAAGGTGCCGAGATCGTCGATGCCGAGGGCACGGTGATTGGCCGCGTCTCCAGCGGCGGCTTCGGCCCCAGCCTGGGTGCCCCGGTGGCCATGGGCTACGTGAACGCCAGCCACGCCGCCCTGGACAGCGAGGTCTGGGCCCTGGTGCGCGGCAAGCGCGTGGCGATGAAAGTCGCCAAGACCCCCTTCGTGCCGCAGCGTTACTACCGCGGCTGATACAGAGTCCCCTCGACTGCCCCGCCCCGGCGGGGCCTTGCAGGGTGAAGACGCAAGTCTTCACCCTTTTCTTTTTCTGGGAGGACAGCGTAACCGTGCAGCTGCTTCGGTGCGCGCGGCGCACCCTACCGGGCGATCGCGGAACTCAGCCAACTTAAAGAAGTAACTCTAACTCACTGAAATACAAAGCCTTCCCCTATTCATCTCAACGACACAATCCCGTCATCAGCCGGTCATCAGTCGCAGGCAGATTCTCTGCTCAACTTTCCTGGGGAGGACCTCCGATGAACCACAAGAAGAACCTGATCAAGCCCCTGGCCGCCGCGCTGCTGGCCGCCATGCTCGGTGGCTGCGCCATGCAGGCCCCGGCTCCCGCCAAGCCGGTAGCCCTGGATAACGAAGACTGGTACCAGATCCGCACCGAGAAAGAACTCTTCGTCTTCGACGACTACGCCACCTACCGCGAGTACGTGAAGAGCGGCACCACGCCGGTCAAGCACAGCGTCGGCAAGAAAGACGGCTTCGGCCGCGATATCGTCCTGGTGCTCAAGTCCGCTGACCAGGGCAAGGACGTGAAGGCCCTGTCCGCCCAGCGCTTCCTCGACATCAGCATGCCGCCGGCACAGCCCTTCTACGGCGAGCTGCGCGACGAAGAAGGCATCATCTACGTGTTCAGCCGTTACGGCGACATGATGGACATGTATCGCATCGGCGAACCCACCTTCAGCTACGTCGACATCGGCGGGGGCCCGGACGGCCAGCGCGTGGTCTACGTCCTGACCAAGGAAGAGCCGAAGCCGGTGAAGCAGATCGCCCTGTTCCACGACAAGTACAAGTGATTCCCCGGAGGCGGCCGGATTCCCCATCTTTCCGGCCGCCTTCACCCCCTCCAACCGCTCTACCGCCTGCCCTCCTTTCCCTGCCGCCCGTCTTCGTGACACATCCCGAAACACTCAGCGCCGCGCCTAGAGCCAGAAGCGACTGACCAGGGCTTTCGGCATTTTTTTGGCTTTTCGCCAATTGCACTCACTAAATGAGAAGTCTTTAGTCGGCTTATTGGCGCTTTGGCCGCGCGAGCCAATAACTGGCGGCCTGCACCTTCGCGTGAACGTATGGGGACAACGAGCCCTGGAGCACTGCATCCAGGACAGGACGTTGGCGCGAGTTCGCTGTGGGGAGGTGGAGTACATCCATGAAAGGCAAGAACCCTCGAACCGCCAAGAACAAGAAAGACAGGCAGGTAGATACCGCGCGCCGGAGCTTCCTCAAGCTTTCGGCCGCCGCCGTGGCCACGCCTGCGCTGCTACGCGCTCCGGCCAGCCATGCCACGGTGCCCATACTGCCCCCAAGCCCGGCAACCACACCCTGGGTAATGGAGCTGCCCACGCAGATAACACCCGCTACCAGCGTCGCCTATCTGTCCCCCGCGCCCACCGAACTGGCCAATGTGGCCGGCGGCGAGGCCGGACGTGGCCGCCACCAGCGCTGGGCACAGTTCCGTCCCAATGCCGAGTACTACGAGCTACGGGCAAAGGAACACAACTGGGTATTCAACCCGGCTTACCCGCAGCAGAAAATCTGGAGCTACCGCGCCGCCAACACACCGGCCAATGAATTCAGCGCCACGGTCATGACCCACTATGGCCACCCGATGATCTGCCGCATCCACAATGAGCTACCGGCCAATCACACCGGTTTCGGCACACCGGAAATCTCCACCCACCTGCACAACTTGCACGATGGTTCGGAGAGCGACGGCTTCCCCGGCGACTACTACAGCAGGACCAAGGCCGGCCCTAACCTGACCGCCCCGGGCCGCTTCAAGGACCATCTGTATCCCAACGTCTATGCCGGGTTCGAGGACCTGCAGAACAACGTCGGCGACTATCGCGAGGCGCTGGGGACGCTCTTCTACCACGACCACACACTGGACTTCACATCACCCAACCTCTATCGCGGACTGGTGGGGTTCTACCTGCTCTACGACCACCTGGACTCCGGCAACGAAGCCGACTCGAACCCGAGTGCGCTGCGCTTGCCAAGCCATCCCTACGACTACCCGCTGGTGTTCAACGATCGCCGTTTCGACGCCGCCGGCAAGCTCTTCTACGACGAGATCAACCCCGAGGGCGTGCTGGGTGACAAGGTGCTGGTCAACGGGATGATCGAGCCAGTGCTCAAGGTGGCCGCGCGCCGCTATCGCTTCCGGATGCTCAACGGGGGACCGGGCCGGTTCTACAACCTCGCGCTGGTGAATCCCAACAACGTGCGGCAGAACTTCACCTATATCGGCAACGACGGAAACCTGCTGCCCAAGCCCCTGCTCAACCAGCAGAGCGTGACCATCGGGATGGCCGAACGCGCCGACATAGTGGTGGATTTCTCCAAGTACCTGGTGGGCACCACGCTCTATCTGGTCAACCGCATGCGCCAGGAAGAAACCCGTCGTCCCAAGGACATCAAGGAACCCGGCGTGCGCGTGCTGAAGATAGTGGTGGACCGCTGGCCCAGCGCCCAGGACCTCAGCCAGGTGCCGGCCAACCTGCGCCCGCTGCCCCCGATAGATCCGGCGGTGGTCGCGAGCGCGCCGGTGCGCCGCTTCGTCTTCGAGCGCTCCAACAACATGTGGGCCATCAATGGCCAGTTCGTGAACGTCAACGCCCCGCGCTTCAAGGTGCCCAAGGGGCGCTACGAAATCTGGGAGCTGATGAACATCGACAACGGCTGGTCGCACCCCATCCATATCCACCTGGAGGAAGGCCGCATCCTCGCGCGCATCAAGAATGGCGTTTCGATCCCCATCCCCGCCCATGAACAGGGGCGCAAGGACGTGTACGTGATCAACGAGGCCGAAACCGTGCGCGTGCTCATCCGCTTCCGCGACTACGTCGGCAAGTACGTGATGCACTGCCACAACCTGATCCACGAAGACCACGCGATGATGCTGCGCTTCGACGTCGAATGACGCCGGCCGGAGGTATGCCATGAATACACGCAGAAACCTGATCGGCGGCCTCGGTGCCGGCGTACTGGGGCTGGCCGCCCTGGGTTCGCTGGGCGCCGCCGCGGAACGCCGGCCGAACGTTCACCAGGGCGATGACAGGTTCCCCAACCCCACGCTCCTCACCCATCTGGGCAGAAAGGTCCGCTTCTACGACGACCTGCTGCGCGGCAAGGTGGTAGTCCTGAACATGATGTACGCAAGCTGCGGCCGCAATTGCCCGACCGCCACCGCCAACCTGCGCAAGGTGCAGCGGATGCTCGGCGAGCGCGTGGGAAGGGACATCTTCATGTACTCCATCACCCTGCAGCCGGAACTGGACCAGCCCCGCCACCTGCTGGAGTACGTCGACAAGTTCGATATCGGCCCCGGCTGGGAATACCTCACCGGCGATCCGCAGGACATTCTCGATCTGCGCTATGCCCTCGGCTTCTATGACGTGGACCCGCTGGTGGACGGCAACCAGCTCACCCATACCGGCATGGTGCGGATCGGCAACGAGCCCATCGGCCGCTGGACCATGTCGCCGGCACTGACCGACCCCGAGCACATCCTGGCGGCGATCAACCACGTGGACCATCGCGTCCGGCTCACCGGATGGCAGATGGAGCAGCCCAGTTGAACCGATGCCCGTGGGCCCGCCCAGGGGCCGGCCTGCGGGCAGTTGGTGTATGATGCGCGCCTCCGGCCCGCTAGCGGGCCAAGCCCGCACAGAGCAGAAGCACCATGAACAGCGAAGACCTCGACCAGGCCGAAGCCCAGCCCCAGGAAACCGCGGCCACTCCGGACGCGCCCGCCAAGCCGAAGAAGCCGAACATCCCTTACCACCAGACCCTGAAGGGGCATGATCGCGGTTCGCGCCTGCATCCGCCGCCCCGCGGCTCCCGCCGCTCCATGGGCAAGCGCTGATTTCCAGCGACATCGCCATTGGCAAGCCGGAGCGAGTGCATTCGCTCCGGCTTGCAGCTGAGTTCCCCTCCCTCCTCCCCTGAATCACGCCAGCAGCCGCTCTGGAATGGGCCATCCAGGCCAGTTTCCAGCCTCTGCCTGGGAGCGATTCGATCTTTACATCGATAGATTCGATTATTCCAGCTCCAGGGAAAAGCCTTTCCAGGTGGCGTAACAGCGTTAAAAACACCCACTTAACTCTTTGTTTTTATTAGCACACATATAACTATCACTGACGTCGATGGTAACCATCACGCAGCATCACTTCTTCATCGAAATCACATCAGTAACATGGGCCCCGTAGACCAATTCCAACCCTCACCGAGGTGCCCGAAAATGAAAAAGCAAATCCTTGCCAGCCTGTTCATCGCCAGCCTGTCCGCTTCCGCTTTCGCCCTGTCCGTCGCTGAGGGTGGCGCCGATCGCACCAGCATCTACCGCGTAGCCGAAGGCGGCGCCGACCGCACCAGCATCCACCGCGTAGCCGAAGGCGGCGCTGACCGTACCGGTGCCAACCGTATCGCTGAAGGCGGTGCCGACCGTACTGGTGCCAACCGTGTCGCTGAAGGTGGTGCTAACCGTACTGGCGCCAACCGTATCGCCGAAGGTGGTGCCGACCGCATCGCTGAAGGTGGTGCCGACCGCACTGGCGCCAACCGTATCGCTGAAGGCGGTGCTGACCGTACCGGTGCCAACCGCATCAGCTGATCCCGGAGCACCGTTCAGAGGCAGGCAATCACGATGTATGCAACCCCTCGAAAGGCAGAAGGCGCCACTTGTGGCGCCTTCTTCATTTTTGCGGAACGAAAAACCGATCTACCTGTGGGGGCGATTTCAATCGCTAAGGGCGGCGCGGCTGCCCCATCCTACGTCGCCGCGGTGGCCTCCGGTCCGCCTAGCGAATGAATTCGCCCCCACAACCAAGCCTCAGGCCACGCACTTCTCGAAGGTCGCTTGCATCTTGGCCGCATCGATGGTCCCGCGCCGGCCGATGAAGATCAGTTGGGTTTGCGGCGTTCGGCCATCCCAGCCCTCTTCCGGCCTGATTTCACTGCGACTGCCCACCAGATGCAGGATGCAACGCTTACCCACTGCTTCAGCTATCTGGCAAACGCCCTTGGCGCGGTAGATATCGGCTGGCAGGGTCGCCAGCGCCTGGCGCAGGGCTTTCAGGGATAGCGGACGCTCACTGGAAAAACTCCAGGTCTCGAAGATCGCCGAATGATCTTCCTCCTTCACCGACGCTAACACCGGCGCCGCCGCCATGGTCGCCGGCCGCAAGCTCCAGCCGGACTTGAAGCGACCGACGCCCAGCACCAGTTCCAGCGGAACCTCGCCGTATTCGCACTCCAGCAACCGCGCGTTGGGATAGAGCCAGCGTGCCTTGAGGGCATCGAGCTGGTCGCGGCTAACCCGATCCACCTTGTTCAGCACGATGATGTCAGCCACATCCAGTTGTTCCATCGCCAGCTGCGCCATCTCCCCATCCAGCCGCTCGAACTGCTCGGCATCCACCACCGTGAGGATGCTGTCGATGGCCAGCGCGTCGCGGAATTGCGGATAGCGCAGGGTGTTGGCGATCTTCGCCGGATTCGACACCCCGCTCGCCTCGATCACGATGTACTCGGGTCGATTGGCGCGATCATCCAGCAGGCGGCCGAGCTGTTCGATCAGGTCGCTCTCGACGGTGCAGCAGATGCAACCGTTGGCCAAGCTCACCGTGGTCTGGGTCTGGCTGACGATCAATTGGCTGTCGATATTGATGGCGCCGAAGTCGTTGACCATCACCGCCATGCGCAGGCCGTGGTCGCTGTTGAGGATCCGGTTCAGCAAGGTGGTCTTGCCGGCGCCGAGAAAGCCCGACACCAGGGTCACGGGAATGGGGGCGAGTCTGCTCATGGGCATGTTTCCTGGTGGCTGGATCAGAAGTTCGGCAGTTCGCCCTGCCAGACGGCGGCATGCTCGGTGCCGTCGAACTCGCCATGGCGGTCCCAGGTCACCTCGCCTTCCAGCAGGGTCAGCTGCACCTGGGTGTCGTGGATGTTGCCCTTGGGCGCCACGTCGAAGAGGTTGCGGTCGAGCACGATGAGGTCAGCGGACTTGCCGACTTCGATGGAACCGGCCTTGTCCTCGATACCCATGCACCAGGCGCCATTGAGGGTCATCACGCGGATGGCCTGCTCCAGGCTGATGGGGTTGCCGTAGAAGCAGCCTTCCTCGTCGCCGAAGGGGTTCTCGCGGGTGACCATCGCCTCGAAGCCGATCCAGGGGTTGATGCTGGACACCGGCCAGTCGGTGCCCATCACCGCTACACCGCCGTGCTCCAGCACGCCCTTGAAGTTGTAGGCGCGCTGCATGCGGTCCTCGCCAAAGACGGCGCGGGCATAGGCGAAGGACGACGGGAACCAGCCCACCGGGGAGAATTCGGCGGTGACGTTCAGTTCGGCGAAGCGCGGCAGGTTGCCGTCCAGCAGCGTGGTGCTGTGGGCGCACTGGTGGCGCACGCCGCTGTAGCCGTTGCGACGGCGGGCCTCGGCCACGGCATCGAGGAACAGGTCGGAGGCGCCATCGCCGGTGCAGTGGGCGATCACGCGGATGCCCCTGCGGTCCATGTCCACCACCATGTCGGTGATGTGCTCGGGAGTCAGGTTGAGGTGACCACGCCAGCTGGCCTCACCCGGCCAGGCGCTGGACAGGTAGGACGAACGGGATTCGTGGGTGCCGTCGAAGTGGAACTTCACCGCGTTGGCGTTGAGGCGGGCGCTGCGGTAGTAGTGCCGCTCGCCGGCCAGCAGTTCCCAGCGGCGCTTCACCGGGAAGATGTCGTCCTGCCAACTGATGGCGGCTTCCACCCGTACCGAGAGTTCGCCGGCCTGGTCGATGGACTTCAGCGCGTTCAGACGGTGTTCGCAGACGTGCACGTACTTGGTGCCCACCACGCCGTGGCCGCTCTGGAACCACACGCCCTCGCGGTAAGCGCGCTTCAGTGCGTGCTGCGGGGTCGGCGGCATGGCCGCGTGCATCAGCGCATAGGCGCCGTCCACCAGGATGCCGGTGGGCTCGCCGGTGACGCTGTCGCGCTCGATGTAGCCGTGGCGCGGGTCCATGGTGTCCGCATCGATGCCAGCCAGCTCCAGCGCACGGGAGTTGACCATCATGCAGCCCCAGGAGCGGTCGAGGATGGCCACCGGACGGTCCGGCAGGACGCTGTCCAGCCAGTAGCGGTCCGGTACCAGGCCAGCCTGCTTGAAGGTGTAGCGCACGAAGTACTGGCCGTAGACCCAGCCATCGCCGGGATGGGCGGCTGCATAGTCGAGGATGGCCTGCCTGACCTGCTCCGGCGTCGGGTCTTCCACTCCCACTTCCAGATAGCCCGCGTAGCCGGGGGCCAGCTTCAGGTCCGGGTGCGTGTGCATGTCGTAGAGGCCCGGCATGGCGAAGCGCCCTTTCAGGTCCAGCACGCGGGTACGGGGACCGATCAGGCTCTCCATGTCTCCGTTGCCACCGACTGCAACGAAGCGCCCTCCGCGAATGGCCACGGCTTCGGCCCAGGGGTTGGCGGCATCCACGGTGTAGATGCGGCCATTGGTCAACACCAGGTCGGCGGCGCCGGACGGACCGGGGACATTGCTGGAGCGGTAGTCGGTGGAGTTACCCATGGCGGTGACACCTTCTTCGAATTGATCGCGGGCTTGACGCCCGTCTTGGCAGAGTCAGTCGTGAATCGCTGGAAAGGTTGGAAAAGCGGGTCGAGTGGCCCGCCTCGGGCTCATTCGTCGTCGCGAGCCGGAATCCACCATTCCTCACCGCGCACGGTGCGGATGTACTCCGGCCAGCGGTAGCGATGAGGTGCCTGGAAGTCCTTCGGCAGCAGCGGCGCCTGCCAGCGGCTGCCACCGATGCCGCCGCCGGTGCGCTC
This sequence comes from Pseudomonas sp. BN411, assembly GCF_029871235.1. Lineage (GTDB taxonomy): Bacteria > Pseudomonadota > Gammaproteobacteria > Pseudomonadales > Pseudomonadaceae > Metapseudomonas. Next base: position 93,446 of record NZ_SSOM01000079.1, on the reverse strand, counting down.
GACGAACTCGGCGCGGGCGGCAGCCAGCAGCTCGGGACGGGTGAGTAGGTCCACCAGGGTCGCGGCGATAGTCTTGGCCGCCACCTGGATCATCGGATCGATGGCCTGGCGAATGCCGCCCAGGGCGTTGGCGACCCAGTCCGGATAGGTGTAGCCAGCCGGCGCCGAGAGCATCGGTCGCGCCACCAGCAGGCGCACGGTCGGGCAGTGCCAGGTGTATTCCGGGTAGTCGTCGGAGGTCAGGTGCTTCTGCCAGGCCGGCATCTGCAGGCGCATCTGGCGTTCGCACTCCTGCGGCTCGATCAGTTCTTCGGTGGCCGGCAGGAAGGGTTTCTCCATCGGCTCCAGGCCCAGGTTGGCCTGGATTTCCTGGGCGATTTCGATGGCCTCAAAGCCCCAGCGCGGCGCGCCGACCAGGGCCAGGTTGTCGTAGGTAGCCTGCGCCATCACGTGGTTGGGCAAGCCACCACGGGACTTGCACACCCAGGTCTTCTTCCATTGGCAGCCGGTGGCCAGGGCGGCGGCCGCGGCGTTGTTGTCCATCACCTGGGCGATGGTCTCGGCCTGCTCGATGGAGTCGCAGCGCAGCAGGTACTGGATCTGCGAAATGTGCGGCGGCAGGTTGTCGGCGGTCGCCTGGCCGGCAGTGAGAATGGCCTCGTTATAGCTCCACAGGCCGGTGAACGGCAGCGTGGAACGGCGCAAGCTTTCGTTCAGGGTGTAGAAGTGCACCAGCGCATCGTTGGCGCCCGGTGCGCGGGCGGCCAGGTGGTTCTGCGGGATCGGGCTGTATTTGTCCGAGGCGATCCAGTTCTGCGGTTCATCGCAGGTGAAGGTGTAGATGTACGCGTAGGCGATGCCGCAGTGGGTATCCCAGGTGGTGGTGTTGTTCAGCGGCAGCATGTAGGTGGGGTGGAAGCTGATGGCCGCGTCGAGGTCATCGTAGTACCCCTTGGCCGCGTGCACCGGCTTGGAGGCGCGCAGTTTTTCCGCCGGTTCGCCGAAGAACTTCAGGGTGCCCTGGATGCCGTGTTCGAGCATCGCTGCCTTGGCCGCCAGCAGACCACCGAGGGCGCTGATGCCCAGTGCCGAATGCGGGTCGGTATGACCGGGAGCGAAGCGCGACAGGCCTTCACGCGGCATCTTTCGGGTCGCCGCCGCCTGGCAGTTGCCGGGTACCGCGTCGTATTCGCCGTAGGTCGCCACGACCGGGCCTTCGCCATTCTTGAAAGTGGCGCAGAAGGCCGTGGGCATGCCACCGCTGCCCTCCTCCACTTCGAACCCTTCCTTGCGCAGCAGCTCCACGTACCAGGCACAGGACTTGTACTCACGGAACGCGGGTTCGGCGTAATGCCAGATCACCTGGTGCCAGTCCGACAGGGTCTTGTGCTGCTGCTCCACCCAGTCCAGGGCGAATTGCTTGGGCTCGTGCATGAAAGGGATTCCTTGATGGGGTGACAAGGCCCGTCCGCGCAGGTCGGCCAGCGGCGGGCTGGCCTTAGTATTGTTGAGTGGAGCAATACAACAATCGATTTATTTCGCCACTAATGTTTAGATATTTTCACCTCATACCCGCCGGAGCCCTCCATGCGCTTCCCCTCGATGACCGCGCTGCGTGCCCTGGACGCCGTCGCCCGCCTGGGCAGCGTGTCCGCCGCCGCCCATGAGCTCAACCTGACCCGCAGCGCCATCAGCCACCAGATCAGCAGCCTGGAGGAAAGCCTCGGATTCCCACTGACTGAGCGCATCGGGCGGGGCATCGGCCTCACCTATCGGGGCGAACGCTACGCCCGCGAAGTGCACCGCATCCTTTCCAACCTGGAAGAAGCCAGCCGCCGCCTGGATGACCAGGAAATCTCCGGACGCCTGAGCGTGAGCTGCAACCCCGGCTTCGCCACCTATTGGTTGTGCCACCACATCGGCGGTTTCCTGCGCGAGTACCCGCAGGTCCAACTGCAGCTGATCTCGCCGCGCACGCCGGATGATGTCAGCAACGCCAACGTCGACCTCTTCGTCGCCTATGGCATCGGCGACTGGCCCGACATGGCGGTGGAGCAGATCGTCGCCCTGCGCTTCTTCCCGGTGTGCAGCCCGCGTCTGATCAACGCTATGGGCGGCCTCAAGACCCCGCAGGAACTGGCCGGATTCCCGCTGCTGCACATGAGCGACTACAGCGACTGGCGGGTATGGCTCGCCGCCGCCGGGGCATCGAGCGTGGACGCCGGCACCGGTATCGTCTTCTCCGATGCCCACTGCGCGCAGTCCGCCTGTATCGCCGCCCAGGGAGTCGGCATGGGCGACAACCTGATCAGCGGCGACGCCCTGGCCCGCGGCCTGCTGGTGCGCCCCTTCGAAATCGCCATCGATTCCCATCGCGGCTACTACCTTGTGGCCGACCCGCAGAAGGCCGAACGCCCGGCCGTGCAGGCCTTCAGCAACTGGGTGAAGACGCAGCTGCAAGCCTCTACACAGATCTGGCACGAACACCGCTGAGCCTGCTTTTGTAGGAGCGAGCTTGCTCGCGAAGCCTCGGTGCTGGCCCGTTCGCGAGCAAGCTCGCTCCTACGGGAGGCGCCCTGTGAGCGGGAAATTTCGGGATCTTGAATGTCCAAAAAAACTAAACATTAAGGGAGAAATAATTCCATTGATGTAGCGCTCCCTTTGACAATAATGGCCAAAACGCCCAATCCGGGACCCATCCGCGAGTCCCAGCACAACAAGGGGAGTAACCAGCGTGCCAAGCAGTCAGGCCATCCAGCTCAGCGCCCAGGGGATCAGGAAGCAGTACGGACATTTCACCGCCCTGGACGGCATCGACCTGGACATCCGCCAGGGTGAGTTCCTCACCCTTCTCGGCCCGTCGGGTTCAGGCAAGACCACCCTCCTGATGATCCTCGCCGGTTTCCTCGAAGCCACCTCAGGCACGCTGATGGAGAACGGCGTCGACATCAGCCGCCGACCGGCGGAAAAGCGCAACTTCGGCATGGTATTCCAGGGCTACGCCCTGTTCCCCCACATGTCGGTGGAAGACAACGTCGCCTATCCGCTGCGCATCCGTGGCGTAAAGGCCGAGGAACGCCAGCGCCGGGTCAAGCACATCCTCGAAGTGGTGGGCCTGGGCGCCCACATGAAGAAGAAACCGGCCGAGCTTTCCGGTGGCCAGCAACAACGCGTCGCCATCGCCCGCGCCCTGGTCTTCGAGCCGGACCTGCTGCTGCTCGACGAACCCCTCTCGGCGCTGGACAAGAACCTGCGCGAACAACTCCAGGCCGAGCTGCAACGCATCCACCGCCAGGTCGGCACCAGCTTCGTCTTCGTCACCCATGACCAGGGCGAAGCGCTGGCCCTCTCCACCCGCATCGCCATCTTCAATCAGGGTCGCCTGGCCCAGGTCGACAGCCCGGAAGACATCTACGACCGGCCCAACAGCCGCTTCGTCGCCGAGTTCCTCGGCAAGATGAACCTCTTCCCCCTGGCCAACGTGACCCGCAACGGCAGCAACGCCAGCGGCCACTGCGGTGACAACCATCTGCATGCCGCCGCACCGCAGGCGCTGGGCGACCAGCCGAAGCTGCTGGCGGTTCGCCCCGAGCACATGGACCTGCACATCGAACGCCCCGATCTCTCCGGCCACAACATCGTCGCCGCACACCTCACCGAAAAGGTCTACCAGGGCGCCAGCACGCACCTCGCCCTGAAGCTGGGCCAGGACGCCCCGGCCATCAACCTGGCAGTACCCGGTAACCACCCCGGTGCCCAGTTGGCCAGCGGTACACCGGTATGGCTGAGCTGGCCGGTACAGCGCAGCTTCCTGCTGGATGCCTGAACCCGCGAAACCCATTAATTCGACTGCCTCCCTACAACAACAATCGGCCGCGCCCCATTGGGCGGGCCACGCGAGGAATTGCCCATGAGCCAGGAACATCAGCGCGACTGCATCGAAGTCCTCATCGAGAAGGCCCGTAACGGCCAGATCAACCGCCGTACCTTCATGCAGGCCATGGGCCTGCTGGCGGCCGCACCGCTGGCGATGCGCAGCGGCATCAGCTGGGCGGCCGACAGCAAGCCGCTGGTGGTGGTGAACTGGGGCGGCGACGCCCTGGACGCCTTCCGCCGCGCCTGGACCGACAGTTTCAGCAAGGCCACCGGCATCCAGGTGCGCATCGACGGCGCCGGCCCCACAGAAGGCGCCATCCGCTCGCAGCTGGCCAGCGGCAAGCCGAGCTGGGACGTGGTGGACGTGGACAGCTACAGCGCCATGACCCTCGGCCGCGACAAGATTCTCCAGCCGCTGGACTACAGCGTCATCCAGCGTGGCCAGGTCGCCCCCGGCTTGTCCCACGACCACGGCATCGCCGGCTACCTGTTCAGCTACGTGATGGCCTGGGACAGCGAGCAGTTCGGTGACCAGGGGCCGACCAGCTGGGCCGATTTCTGGAACGTGGAGAAATTCCCCGGCAAGCGCACCCTCTACAAGTGGATGAACGGCATGTTGGAAGCCGCCCTGCTGGCCGACGGCGTACCGGCCGAGCAGCTCTACCCGCTGGATGTCCCGCGCGCCCTGCGCAAGATCGACGAGCTCAAGCCCCACGTCCTGTCGTTCTGGAGTTCCGGTGCGGAAAGCCAGCAGCTGATGATCGAAGGCGAAGTCTCGATGGGCGCCATCTGGAGCACTCGCGCCAAGCTGCTCGCCGAAGACAGCGAAGGCCGCATCCGCTGGGGCTACGACAATGCCTTCCTCAATGCCAGCAGCTGGGCGGTGCTTTCGGACAACCCGGCCGGCAGCCAGGAAGCCATGCGTTTCATCCAACACGCCCTGCAGCCGGAAGGCCAGCTCAAGCTCTTCGAACTGCTGGGCAACGGCCCGTCCAACGGCGCCACCCAGAAGCTCATGAGTGCCGAGCAACGCGAGGCGGATTGCGCGTCCGAGGAGAACTTCAAAAAGCAGATCTTCCTCAACGTGGAGTGGTATGCCGACAACTACGCCACCACCCTGGAACAGTACCTGACCCACCTTTCCAAGTGAGCCGCCGCGCATGAGCACAACCCACTCCGCCAACCTGGAGCGCAGCCTGCTGCTGATCCCTCTGCCCCTGCTGCTGGTGGTCTTCTACCTGCTGCCGTTCCTCGGCGTGGTGGGTTGGAGCTTCACCCTGCCGGAGCCCGGCATCGAGCAGTACCAGCGCATCGCCACCGATCCCGCGATCCACGACATGCTCTGGCGCACCCTGCGCCTGTGCCTGACGGTCAGCACCCTGGCGCTGGTCATCGGCTACCTGCTGGCCTATTGCTGGGTGTTCAGCCCGCCGTTCTGGCAACGCATGGTGGAGATCTGCATCTTCATCCCGTTCTGGATTTCGGTACTGGTTCGGGCCTTCGGCTGGCTGATCGCCCTGCGCAGCAACGGTGTGCTGAACGGTGGCTTGATGGGCCTCGGCCTCATCGACTCGCCGCTGCAGCTGACCCGCAACGAGACAGGCGTGGTCATCGGCATGCTCCACTTCATGGTGCCGTACGCCCTGTTCCCGCTGCTTTCCAGCATGCGCCAGCTCGACCAGCGCGTGCTGCTGGCATCCCGCGGCCTCGGCGCAGGTGCCCTGCGCACCTTCTGGCAGGTGTTGCTGCCGCAGACCGTACCGGGCCTGCTGGGCGCCTTCATCATGGTCTTCGTGTTCTGCCTGGGCTTCTTCATCACGCCGGTACTGCTGGGCGGTGGCCAGACCGTAATGATCGCCGAGTACGTCTTCCTGCAGATGTTCCAGACCAGCAACTGGGGTCTGGGAGCCGCACTCAGCGTGGTGCTGCTGGCCCTGGTCAGCGCCCTGATCTGGCTGCTGCTGCGCATAACACGTGTCAACCGACTGGTGGGCTGATCGAACATGAATACTCATAAAACGGGCCTTTCCACCCGCCTGCTGGCTACCGTGGCCATGGCCTTCATGCTGTTTCCGCTGCTGACGGTCATTCCGGTTTCGTTCACCAGCAAGCGCTACCTGTCGATGCCCAACGGCAACTGGTCGCTGCGCCACTACGAAGCCCTGCTGGGCAACCCGGAGTGGATGGCGAGCATCCTCCAGAGCCTGGGAATCGCCTTCGCCACCAGCATCATCGCCACCGCCCTGGCGGTGAGCTTCAGCCTCGGCATCTGGTACCTGCGCTCGCGCCTGGCAACCGTGCTGATCGGCCTGGTGCTGCTGCCCATGGCGATTCCGCCGGTGATCTCGGCGCTGGTGCTCTACTTCATGGAAACCAACCTCGGCCGCATCGCTCCCGGCTTCGGCTACGACACCATTCCCGGCGTGATCATCGCCCACGTGGTGATGGTGGTGCCCTACGGCGTAGTGACCATGCTGGTAGCGCTCAGCCAGATCGACCGCCGCATCGAACTGGCCTCGCGCAACCTCGGCGCGAGCCTGATGCAGACCACCTTCCTGGTGGTGATGCCGAACCTCAAGCTGGGTATCGCCTCCACCGCCCTGCTCAGCTTTGCGCTGTCCTGGGAGGAAGTGGCGGTGACCCTGTTCATCACCAGCGTCGACGTCAACACCCTGCCCCGCCGCATCTGGGGCGGACTGCGGGACAACGTCGACCCGAGCGTGGCGGCCATCTCCGTGCTGCTGATCGGGGTGACGCTGCTGGTGCTCTGCGCGCGGCTACTGCTGCAGTACCTGGCAGAGCGCAAGGCCAGGGAGGCCACAACCAGGGCGGCGACCGCGCCGGCCTGATACGAAAAAGCCCGGGCCAATGCCCGGGCTTTTTTGTTGGGGATGAAAGGTTGTAAGTCTGTAGGGGCGATTTCAATCGCCAAGCGAACCGCAGGTTCGCCCTTCGGACTTTTCGGGGCAGCTGCGCCGCCCTTGGCGAATGAATTCGCCCCTACAAGGAGTGGATCTGGAAGGCGGAGCCGGCCTGACGGCCCCCTCACCCCCCCGGCCCCTCTCCCTGAAGAGGAGAGGGGTGACTCGCGCCGGCGACGCCATGCCACCCTGTGAGGCCGAACCCTGTAGGGGCGATTTCAATCGCCAAGCGAACCGCAGGTTCGCCCTTCAACCCCCGATGGGGCAGCTTCGCCGCCCTTGGCGAATGAATTCGCCCCTACAAGGAATCCAACCGTAGGAGCGAGCTTGCTCGCGAAACTGGCCTGCATCCGAGGGTCGGAGCCGGCCGGCTAGCTTCCTCACCCCCAGCCCCTCTCCCAAAGGGAGAGGGGTGACTCGCGCCGGATGCACGATGCAACCCGGCGATCTCCAAACCCTGTAGGGGCGATTTCAATCGCTAAGGGGAGCGCAGCTGCCCCACTGGCCCTCCAGGGGCGAACCTTCGGTCCGCTCAGCGAATATATTCGCCCCCACAAAGAGCAAAACCAGCCCTCAGCTGCGGAACGACGAATCAAGCCGATCCAGCCTGCGCAACTCCGCCTGCCAGACCAGGTCGACGCTCTCCAGGTGATAGCGCTCGTTGTTCAGCTGGCGCGCGGTGTATTCGCAGGCATCGTGGTCTGGCACGATCAGCGGCCGGCCCGCTTTCATCGCCTCCAGTTGAATCTCGCAAGCCTGGTTCAGGTAGTACATCAGGAAGTAGGCCTCGGCCACGCTGCGGCCGACGGTGAGCAGGCCGTGGTTGCGCAGGATCATTGCCTTGCTGTCGCCCAGGGCGGCGACGATGCGGGCACGGACTTCCAGGTCCAGCGGCACGCCTTCGTAGTCGTAGTAGGCCAGCCGGTTATAGAAGGTCATGTTGGTCTGGTTCAGCGGCAGCAGCCCTTCCTCCAGCGCCGCCACGGCCATGCCAGCCATGGTGTGGGTATGCATCACGCACACCGCGTCGTGGCGATTCATGTGGACGGCACTATGGATGGTGAAACCGGCCGGGTTCACGTCTGGCGAACCGGCTTCGAGCTTGTTGCCGTCGACGTCGATGGCCACCAGGTTGGAGGCGCTGACCTCCTCCGGACGCAGGCCGTACTGATTGATCAGGAAGGCCGGCTCATCCCCCGGCAGACGCACGGAAATGTGGGTGAAGACCTGATCGCTCCAGCCGTTGAGGTCCAGCAGGCGATAGGCAGCGGCAAGGTCGGTGCGCAGTTGTTGTTCTGTCGTGTTCATCGGTTCTCCCGCAGGCAAATGGCGTGGTCGAAAGCGGCCAGCCTAGGGCCGCTTGCTGGTCACGGGATATCGATTTATCTTCCGCAGATTCATTCCAAATCGTAATGAACTCCCATGCGCCGACAGCTGCCCAGCATGATCTCCCTCACCTGCTTCGCCGCCTTCGCCCGGCACATGAGCGTCACCCGCGCGGCAGAAGAACTCAGCCTCACCCAAAGTGCCGTGAGCCGACAGATCAAGAACCTTGAAGACCTGCTGGGACGCCCCCTGGTGGAGAAGGTGCGCCAACGCCTGCTGCTGACCGAATACGGCCGCCGCTACGTCGAGGAAATCAGCCCGCTGCTGGACCAATTGGAAGCCGCCACCCAGCGCATCAGCGCCACCAACTCGGGGCGCCTGCGGGTTGGCGCCGAACCCTCGCTCACCACTCGCTGGCTCTTGCCGAAACTGAAGGCCTACGGACAGTTGCACCCCGAAATCGAACTACAGGTGATGAACGACCTGCATAGGCTCTACGGGCTACTGGAGGGCTTCGACCTCGCTGTGCTGTTCGGCGACGGCCACTGGCCGGGGTTCGAGGCCACACGGCTGATGGGCGGGGAGATGGTGGCGGTCTGCACGGCGGAACTGCTCCAGCGTCACGGCCCGGTTATCGAGCGCCGGGACATCCTGCGCTACCCCCTGCTCCACCACAGCGCCCTGGCCGACCAGGGCAAGTCCTCCACCCAGATCTGGCTGCAGAGCGCTGGCCTGTCGCCCAGGGAAATCGACGCCCTCCCCGGCCAGCGCCTGGAGCATTTCCAGTTCGTGCTGGACGCCGCCTTGCACGGCCTCGGCATCACGGTACTGCCGCGCTACTTCGTGGCGCCTGAGGTGAAGGCCGGTCGGCTGGTGATCGCAAGCCAGGAGCCGCTCGAGTGTGGCGACTACTACCTGGTGGTGCCGGAGGGATGTCGGGATGCCAAGGTTCAGGCGTTCGCCGACTGGCTGTTGCGCTGACGCCCTGTGGGGGCGATTTCAATCGCTAAGCGGACCGCAGGTTCGCCCTTGAGACATACGGGGGCGGCTTCGCCACCCTAAGCGAATAAATTCGCCCCCACAGAAAGGCACTGCGCGCTTCAGCGACTCAGCGCTGTCGACTCCCTCGCAACCAGTTCGCTGCCCACGTCCACCAGGGCATCCCATTCGCCTTCGCCGCGAATACGCTGGCAGAGCAACTCCACGGTGGCATTGGCTACGCGCTCGGCGGGAATCCGCACGCTGGTAAGTGACGGCGTGGCCACTCGGGCGATGGGCAGGTCGCCGAAGCCGCAGATACCGAGTTCGTCCGGAACCCGGATGCCGAGGCGCTGGCAGGTGAAGATCGCGCCGATCGCCGGCATGTCGTTGGTGAAGAAGGCTCCGTCGCAGTCGACTTCGCCACGCGCGAAGCGCTGGATCACGTCCACGCCGTCATCGATATGCGGCACGGGCGAGGTGTTGAGACGCAGGGGTTCGATGCCCAGGCCATCGACCACGGCCTGGCGGAACCCGGCGAAGCGCAGGTTCTCCCGCTCGTCATCGAAGCCGAAGAACGCCGGCTTGCGATAACCACATTCCACCAGGTGGCGACCGGCCGCGGCACCCGCTGCCCAGTTGGAGAAGCCCACGACCTGCCCCACGGGCGTGCGCGGAGCGTCGCCTTCCGGCAGGTCCCAGAGCTCGATAAGCGGGATATCCGTGGATTGCAACAGCTCCAGTGTTTCGGGGGCGTGGTAGCCGTAGGCGAGGATCAGCCCGTCCAGCTGGCGCCCGAGAAAAGCACGCAGCAGCTTGCCTTCCTCTTCCTGGGAGAAGCGGGTTTCACCGATCAGCAGGTGGTAACCGGCTCGTGCCAGTCCTTGCTGGAGGATCTCGATGGTGGCCGCGAGGATGGGGTTGGTGATGGTGGTGATCAGCGCACCGATGATGCCGCTGCGGCGCGTGACCAGTTGGCTGGCCGCCAGGTTGGGGACGTAACCCAGTTCGCGAACCGCCTGCTCGACCTTCTCGCGAGTTCGCTGGGAAACCATGTCCGGCTTGCTCAGCGCCCGCGACACCGTCATGCCGGAAACCCCGGCCAATTGGGCGACGTCGTGCAGGGTGGCGGGTTTGTTCCTGGTCGACATCCTGGCCTCTGGCGCCGTTTTGGGGAGGCGCATTATCCCTGAACAGTCACGGGTGTGCGCAAATCGCTGTGGGGGCGAATTCATTCGCGAAGGGCAACGCAGTTGCCCTCCGGAATTCGAAGGGCGAACCTGCGGTCCGCTTAGCGATTGAAATCGCCCCCACAGAACCCCCGCTCCCTTATTGCAGGAACTCCGCGTGCTCCCACACCTCGATCACCGTCGGGCGGTCGGCCTTGGCGGCGGTCTTCAGCAGCTCGGCCAGGTGCTCCAGGTTCTCGGCCTTCTCGGCGTTGCAACCGAAGGCACGGGCCAGGCCCTGGAAGTCCGGGGTGTAGATGTCGACACCGATGGTGGGGATGTCGCGGTTTTTCATGTAACGCTTGATCTCGCCGTAACCGCTGTTGTTCCACAGCAGCACGATGATCGGCGCGCCGGCTTCCACGGCCGAGGCCAGTTCCGGCAGGGTGAACTGGATGCCACCGTCGCCGATCAGCGCGATCACTGGACGATCCGGCGCAGCCAGCTTGGCGCCGACAGCGGCCGGCAGGCCGTAGCCGAGAGTGCCGTAGCCGGTGGCGGAGTTGAACCAGCTGCGGGTGCGGGTGGCTTCGAACAGGTGGTTGCCGGAGTACACCGGCTGCGTCGAGTCACCCGCCACGATCAGGTCCGGCAGGGTCTGCTGCAGGGTCTCCAGGACCTTGCGCTGGCCGTTCCAGGTCTCCGGCCACTGGGCATCCAGCTCGGCACGCACGGCGGCGGCGCGCTGCGAGCCCACGCTGTCGGCATTGAAGGCCGCGGTCGCGCCCAGCGCATCAGCCAGGGCAGCCATGGCCTTGCGGGAGTCGCTGAGGATGGCGATATCGGCCGGGTAGTTGCGGTTCAGCTGCTCAGCGTCGATGTCGATGCGGATCAGTTGGCTCTCGATACGGAAATTGCCGTCGAACACCACGTCATAGTCGGTCTCGCCCAGCTCAGTGCCGATGGCCAGCACCACGTCCGACTCCAGCACCATCTTGCGCACCGGAACCCAGGCCTGGTTGCAGCCCAGGGCCAGCGGGTGGCCCTTGGGCAGCACGCCCTTGGCGTTGATGGTGTAGGCGGTGGGCGCGTCCAGGGCTTCCACCAGACGCTGGGCCTCGGCGCCGGCATCGGCACAGCCGCCACCCAGCAGTACCAGCGGACGCTTGGCGCCCTTGAGCATTTCGGCGGCACGCGCGATGGCGTCCGAGCAAGGGCCGGGACGGCTCGGCAGCGCGCCCAGCTTGCGGCGTACGTGATCGGCCGGCGCGGTGATCACGTCGATCGGAATCTCGATGTGTACCGGGCGCGGACGGGCGCCGTTGAATACGGCGAAGGCGCGGGTCAGTACGTCCGGCAGTTCGTCCGGGCGCATCAGGGTGTGGCTGAAGGCCGCAACGCCGGACACCAGGTTGCGTTGGGACGGCAGCTCGTGCAGGCGGCCGCCGCCCATGCCCAGTTGTTCGGTGTTGTTGACGCTGGAGATCACCAGCATGGGGATGGAGTCGGCGTAGGCCTGGCCCATGGCGGTGGTGATGTTGGTCATGCCCGGGCCGGTGATGATGAAGCACACGCCCGGCTTGCCGGAGACGCGGGCATAGCCGTCGGCCATAAAGCCCGCGCCCTGCTCGTGGCGCGGCGTTACGTGACGGATAGCGGTATTGGGCAGGCCGCGATACAGCTCTACCGTGTGCACGCCAGGGATACCGAACACGGTATCCACGCCAAAGCCTTCCAGCAGCTCAACCAGCAGTTCTCCGCAGGTCAACATGGGCAGTCCTCCAAAGGATTGATCAACGAATGGAGCGCACTCTAACACCAGATTGTTAGCGTTAACATCGCTTTTGTCGGAATTGTCTGACGAGGTCTTTCTGCTGAGAGGGGAACTGGGTTGTGGGGGCGAATTCATTCGCCAAGGGCAACGACGTTGCCCCCTTGAACATCTCAGGGCAGACCTGCGGCCTGCTTGGCGATTGAAATCGCCCCCACAGGGTGTGGAGGGCGACTGTGCGTCAGCCCAGGAACAGCTTGCAGGCCGGGTTGTCGCTTTCTTCCCAGTACGGATAACCGATCTCGTCCAGTGCCTCAAAGATCAGGTGGTTCTCATCCTCAGGCACTTGCAGCCCGGCCAGCACGCGACCGTCAGCGGCGCCGTGGTTGCGGTAGTGGAACAGGGTGATGTTCCAGCGCCCGCCCAGTTTGTTGAGGAAGTTGAACAGCGCCCCCGGACGCTCGGGGAACTCGAAGCGGAACAGCCGCTCTTCGCCAATGTACGCAGCGCGACCACCCACCATGTGGCGGATATGCACCTTGGCCAGCTCGTTCTCGGTCAGGTCGAGCACTGGGAAGCCCTGTTCTTGCAGGTTCTGCACCAGTGCCGCGCGCGGGTCGGTGAGCGGATGGGTCTGCACGCCGACGAAGATGTGTGCCTCGTCCCCCGAGTTGTAGCGGTAGTTGAACTCGGTGATCTGCCGCCGTCCGAGAGCCTCGCAGAACGCCTTGAAGGCGCCCGGACGCTCGGGCAGGGTCACGGCGATGATCGCCTCGCGCTTCTCCCCCAGTTCGGCGCGCTCGGCCACGTGGCGCAGGCGATCGAAGTTGATGTTGGCGCCGGAGTCGATGGCCACCAGGGTCTGGCCGCTGGCGCCGTCGCGCTCCACATACTTCTTGATCCCGGCCACGGCGAGCGCGCCGGCGGGTTCGGTGATGGAACGGGTGTCGTCGTAGATGTCCTTGATCGCCGCGCAGATTTCGTCCGCGCTCACCGTCAGCACTTCATCGACGAAATGCCGGCAGACCTCGAAGTTGTGCGCGCCGATCTGCGCCACCGCCACGCCATCGGCGAACAGCCCGACCTGCCCCAGCACCACGCGCTCACCAGCGGCCATCGCGGCCTGCAGACAGTTGGAGTCTTCTGGCTCGACGCCGATCACCTTCACGTCCGGGCGCAGGTACTTCACATAGGCGGCAATACCCGCGATCAGGCTGCCACCGCCCACCGGCACGAAGATGGCATCCAGGCGGCCGGCGTGCTGGCGGAGGATTTCCATCGCCACGGTACCCTGACCGGCGATCACGTCCGGGTCGTCGTAGGGCGGCACGAAGGTCAGGCCCTGCTCCGCTGCCAGCTTCAGGGCATGGGCCAGGGCGTCGGGGAAGGCATCGCCATGCAGCACCACCTTGCCACCGCGGGAACGCACGCCGTGGACCTTGAGCTCCGGGGTGGTGCGCGGCATCACGATGGTCGCTTCAATGCCCAGCTCCCGCGCCGCCAGTGCCAGCCCCTGGGCATGGTTGCCAGCCGACGCGGCGATCACGCCCCGCGCACGCTCTTCCGCGCTCAACTGCACCACGCGGTTGTAGGCGCCACGGATCTTGAAGGAGTAGACCGGCTGCAGGTCCTCGCGCTTGAGCAGCACCTGGTTGCCCAGGCGTTCGCTGAGCTGGCGCGCCGGCTGCAGGGGCGTCTCGATGGCCACGTCGTACACCGGCGCCGCGAGGATCTTGCGCACGTAGTGCTTGAGCAGCGCCTCGCGCTCATCCAGCGGGCGCTCGGTGAGGTGTCCGGTTTGGGAAGTGAAGGTGGTCATGCAGGGCTCCTGGTCTTGATTTCGGCGCCCAGGAGACAGAAGGAAAAAACCCGCCTCGAGGGCGGGTTTCTGTTTGGTCGTCGGCTAACCCGCCACTGCTGGAATGGCGGTAATAATCGCGGGGCCGGACAACCAAGGGGATTTAGTCATGGCGGGCAATCTAGAGGGCCATTGGCCTTCAGGTCAAGCAGCAATTTCATTCAACACAAATGGAAGAATCGCGCTGGACTGCGTTCAGGCGACGTGATCGCGAACCACACGCAGCTCGGCGGCATCCTGGTTCATGCGCTGGATCACGTTGAACAGCTGTTCTTTCAGCGCGGCGTCGCCGATTCGGTCAGCCGCGCGCATCACCGCCAGGGCGGCCGCCTCGTTGTTCATGGCCACGGCGTCCAGGGTCTTGCGGAAGTTTCTAATGTTGCGAGTCACACCAAAGGCCTCTGTCAAAGCTGGGAGCACCTTATTGAATGAATATTTCCTTTTGATTTCAGTGGCTTGGATCAATGAAACCGTCGGGCAAATTTGACGTTGCGCACACCATTCACCAAGCTACCGACCTCGATTCGTCCCATCAGGAACCGCAAGACGTGATTGCCCCCCTCTTCCGCCGAGGCCGGCTGGCGCTGTGCGTCGCCGCCCTGCTCTCCCTGATCGCCGGTTGCGACAAGGAGCCCACCAAGCCCGAGCAGCCCAAGGTCGATACCTACACCCGGGCGAGCTGGGAAGAACTCCCCGCCAGCAGCGACGCCGATGTGATTGCCGGCTTCACGGCCTGGCGCTCCGCCTGCGCACGCCTGGCCAAGGACCCGATCTGGTCCGCCACCTGCACCAGCGCAGCCCAGGTGCAGGAAGACCCGGCCGCCGTTCGCGCCTGGCTCAAGGCGCAACTGGAGGTCTACAGCCTGCGCAACGCACGCAACAGCCCCCAGGGCCTGATCACCGGTTACTACGAGCCGGTGTACGCCGGCAGCCTGGAGCGCAGCGAGCAGACGCCGGTGCCGGTCTACGGCGTACCCGAGGACATGATCGTGGTCGCCCTGGACGGCCTCTACCCGGAACTCAAGGGCAAGCGCCTGCGCGGCCGCCTGGAAGGCCGCGTGCTCAAGCCCTATGACGATGCCGCCACCATTCGCAGCCAGGGGGTCAAGGCGCCGGTGCTGGCCTGGCTCACCAACCCGATGGACCTGCAGTTCCTGCAGATCCAGGGTTCCGGCCGCATCCAGCTGGACAGCGGCCGCCAGCTGCGTATCGGTTACGCCGACCAGAATGGCCACCCGTATCGGCCGGTAGGCCGCTGGCTGGTGGAACAGGGCCAGCTCAAGCAGGAAGAAGTCAGCATGGGCAAGATTCGCGACTGGGCCAGCGCCAACCCGCAGCGAGTACCGGAACTGCTGGCGAGCAACCCGAGCTTCGTCTTCTTCGGCCTGAACCCTGACAGCAACGAAGGGCCGCGAGGCTCCCTCAACGTGCCGCTCACCGCCGGCTACAGCGTGGCCATCGACCGCAAGGTGATCCCGCTGGGCAGCCTGCTCTGGCTCTCGACCACCCGCCCTGACGGCAGCCCGGTAATCCGCCCGGTCGCAGCCCAGGACACCGGCGGCGCCATCGCCGGCGAAGTGCGTGCCGACCTGTTCTGGGGCACTGGCGCGGAGGCCGGCGAGCTGGCCGGCAACATGAAGCAGCAGGGCCAGATCTGGCTGCTCTGGCCCAAGGGCATCCCCTTGCCCGCCGTGGCCGCACCGGCTCAGGTCCAGGCCAGCAAGTCCTGAGTCCGGACCTTCTCACCCCCCGAACGGCCGACGCGAGCCATCACCTGGCTCACGAAGCCACTGCCTGAAACCCGATCCGATTAGGTATAAGGAGGCTTCGCGCAAAGGACGGCGCCAACCGATTCGGCCAGTACGGGGGCACCATGAGAGACGACGCAGAACCTACCCAGGAGGTCTACAAGGCCCTGCTGGAATCCACCCGGGCGATCCCATGGAAGATCGACTGGAAGACCATGACCTTCGCCTACATCGGCCCACAGATCGAAGAATTGCTGGGCTGGAGCCAGTCCAGCTGGGTAAGCGTGAATGACTGGGCCGAGCGCATGCACCCGGATGACCGCGACGCGGTCGTCGCCTTCTGCGTCTCCCAGTCCCAGGCCGGCACCGACCACGAGGCGGACTACCGCGCCCTGACCACGACCGGCGACTACGTGTGGATCCGCGATGTGGTGCACGTGATGCGCAACCCCGATGGCGAGGTGGAAGCGCTGATCGGCTTCATGTTCGACATCAGCGAGCGGAAGAAGGCCGAGCAGCAGCTGATCGACCTGCAGAAGCAGCTGGAGGAGTACTCCTATAAGGACGGGCTGACCGGCGTGGCCAACCGGCGCATGTTCGACTCGATGCTGGACGTGGAATGGGCCAATGCCCAGCGCACCAGCGAGCCGCTGTCGTTGATCCTCCTCGATATCGACTACTTCAAGCAGTACAACGACCATTACGGCCACATCCAGGGCGACGACTGCCTGAAGAACGTGGGCCGCGCGCTGATCAACGCCGCCATCCGCCCCCGCGATTTCGTCGCCCGCTTCGGCGGCGAAGAGTTCGTGCTGATCCTCCCCGCCACCGATGAGGCCGCCGCCTGCCAGGTGGCCGAACGCTGCCGCAAGCTGATCCGCGAACAATGCATCCCCCACGAAAAATCCGGCGTTGCCTCGCTGCTCACCATCAGCCTGGGCGTCGGCACTGTGGTGCCCCGGCACGGGGACCAGTCCCTGCCCTTCATCCAGGCCGTCGACCGGCTGCTCTACCGCGCCAAGCAGAAAGGCCGCAACCGCCTGGAGTCGGCGCGCTTCGACAGCACCTGCATAGTGGAGGAACAGGGCGAAGGTCGCTGATCGGCCCGCCCTTTTCACAACCCGGGCTGGACCGGCGCCCTCGGAATCCAGGTGCCGCGTTCAGCCCGTACGGTCGAATGTTCGGCCCTAGTGGCACACCGCCAGATGCGAAAAGGATGCATTTTAATAGCGCTCGAACTTATCGAGCTTGACCGTCACGGGATGAAGTGCCGAATTGCGCCTTGGCACCGTGGCGGTCCTTTTTGCGCTCGATTCGCAAGAGGCGGTGCGGCAACTCAGTGGAAATGTGGCCAGTGCCAATGGTGATGTTCGAACCAGTCCTTGATGAACGGGCGGTTGGTCCAGAACACCATGCCGATGCAGCCGAGGAACAGGCAGGCCATCACGGTCAGCCCGATTGCGTTGACGCTCATCGCAAACCTCCGCACTTGTGGACCGGGTACATCATTCAGCTTACAAGGCGTCTGGCCAACTGGTAGCGGCGGGCGCCAGCCGGTCGAATCCGTCACTTTTTACGCATTCTTTACGCCGAGCCCCACGGCCAGAACGGATACTTGGCGCCCTTCCGTGGCAACACCTCGAATTCCCCGCCGAATGCCGTGTCTCCCACACCATCCGCACCGCGCCCCATCCCCCGGAGTGACTCGATGAGTTCCAGCACCCTGGAGCCACAGGCCCATTCTCGCGCCCATTCGTCCTCATTCGGCCTGCTCGTGGCAGCAGCCGGCGTGGTCTACGGCGATATCGGCACCAGCCCGCTGTACACCCTCAAGGAAGTATTTGCCGGCCACTACGGCGTGCAGGTCAACGCCGAAGGCGTGCTCGGCATCCTCTCGCTGGTGCTCTGGTCCCTGCTCTGGGTGGTGTCGCTCAAGTACGTACTGTTCATGCTGCGCGCCGACAACGACGGCGAAGGCGGCGTCATGGCCCTGACCGCACTGGCGCGCCGTGCCACTGCGGCCTACCCGAGGCTGAGCGGACTGCTGGTGTTGCTGGGCCTGTTCGGCACGGCGCTGTTCTACGGCGACAGCATGATCACCCCGGCCATTTCCGTGCTCTCGGCGGTGGAAGGCCTGGACGTCGCCCTGCCTGGCCTCGGCCACTGGGTCGTGCCGGTCACCGTGGTGCTGCTGATCGGCCTGTTCCTGATCCAGAAGCACGGCACGGCGCGCATCGGCATTCTCTTCGGCCCGGTGATGGTGATCTGGTTCGTGGTGCTGGGCATCCTCGGCATCCACGGCATCGTCCAGCGCCCCGAAGTGCTCCAGGCGGTGAATCCCTGGTGGGCGTTCAACTTCTTCCTGGCCCATCCCGGCATCGGCGTCACCATCCTCGGCGCCGTGGTACTGGCGCTGACCGGTGCAGAAGCGCTCTACGCCGACATGGGCCACTTCGGCCGAAAACCCATCGCCCGCGCCTGGTTCAGCCTGGTCCTCCCGGGCCTGGTACTGAACTACTTCGGCCAGGGCGCGCTGCTGCTGTCCAACCCGGCGGCCGCGCGCAACCCCTTCTACCTGCTGGCGCCGGAATGGGCGTTGATCCCCATGATCGGCCTGGCCACCCTGGCCACCATCATTGCCTCCCAGGCGGTGATCTCCGGGGCTTTCTCCCTGAGCCAGCAGGCCATCCAGCTCGGCTACATCCCGCGCATGCAGATCCAGCACACCTCCAGCGCCGCCCAGGGCCAGATCTACGTCGGCGTGGTGAACTGGGCCCTGATGACCTGCGTGGTCCTGCTGGTGATCGGCTTCGGCTCCTCCGGCGCCCTGGCTGCCGCCTACGGCGTGGCGGTGACCACCACCATGCTGATCGACACCTTGCTGGTCTCGTCGGTGATGCTCCTGCTGTGGCGCGTACCGCGCTGGCTGGCGGTGCCGCTGCTGCTCGGGTTCCTCTTCGTGGACTCGCTGTTCTTCACCGCCAACGTGCCGAAAATCTTCCAGGGCGGTGCCTTCCCGGTGATTGCCGGGGTGATCCTGTTCGTGCTGATGACCACCTGGAAGAGCGGTAAGCGCATCCTCATCGATCGCCTGGACGAAACCGCCCTGCCCCTGCGCGGCTTCGTCGACAGCATCTGCCTGCAACCGCCGCACCGCGTCGAGGGCACCGCCATCTTCCTCAGCGCAAGTCCCGATGCCGTCCCCCACGCGCTGCTGCACAACCTGCTGCACAACCAGGTGCTGCACCAGCAGGTGGTGCTGCTGACCGTGGTGACCCGCGACACGCCGCGCATCGACGATCACCAGCGCTTCGAAGTCAGCCGCTACGACGGCGGCTTCTATCGCGTCCTGCTGCACTTCGGCTTCATGGAAGAGCCCAACGTGCCGGAAGCCCTGCAAAGCTGCCGCGTCGAGGGGCTGGATTTCACCCCCATGCGCACCACCTACTTCCTCAGCCGCGAAACGGTGATTCCAACCCGTGGCCTGGGCATGTCGCTCTGGCGCGAAGGGCTGTTCGCCTTCCTGCACAAGAACGCCAACAGCAGCATGCGCTACTTCCAGCTGCCGGTTAACCGGGTGATCGAGCTGGGTACGCAGGTCGAGATCTGAGACCAGCCTGGCGCAGCGCTACTGCTGACGCCCTGGTTTCATCCAGTCCCGATGGCTCGGCCCGCAACAGGCCGAGCCTTACCCCACTGAAGTCACCGGCCTGCCCGTTCCCGACGGCAACACGTCAGCCGGCATCTTTCGGATCAGACAGTCACCGCGCCACAGCGCGTCCCAGTGCGCCGCAAGGGCGAAATGAGCCCTTGGGTTTAAATAACCAAATAGAATTACAAAATATTAATTAAGTATTTATTGGCCTAAGAACACAAAGGCTAGTCTAGCTCCGTCACCCCTCAGGACTCCCGCAGGAGCTGCATCATGGACCGTACCGACAACGTCATTGACCTCGCCCGCTATCGCACGCGCCGTCAGGCACGCCGCATGGCCGAGCTGATGTGGACGATGTACGCCTGCCGGGCGGGATTCGGGGCTTTCCAGCTCACCCAGCAGCAGCGGAACACTGGCATTCGTGAGGCGTGAATCATGGGCCAGTCACTACCTCTGGACGCCCATGAGCAGGTGTTGCTGCCGGCAACCGGCGTAGACGACCCGATCAGCCAGCGCGTTGCCAGCAATCTGTTGCGCCTGCGCAGCAAGCGCAACCTGTCGCTGGACGGCCTTGCCCGCGCTTCCGGCGTGAGCCGCGCCATGCTGGCGCAGATCGAGTCCGGGCGCAGTGTTCCGTCCATCAAGGTGCTGTGCAAGATTGCTCAGGGCCTCAAGGTCTCGGTGGCGGCCTTTCTTGATGACCGTGCCTTCGACGGTGTCGCGGTATTGCCGGCGCGCCAGAGCAAGCGCCTGGTGAACAGCGACGGCAGTTTCGTCAGCCGCGCGCTGTTCCCCTTCGATTGCTCGCGCCAGGTGGAATTCTATGAACTGCGCCTGGCAGGCCTGGCCACCGAGGACTCTACCGGCCATGCCCCCGGCACCCAGGAAAACCTCGTGGTCGCTCAGGGCGTGCTGGAAATTAGCGTGAACGAGGAACGCTTCCTGCTCGCCACCGGCGATTCGATCCTGTTCTACGCCGACCAACCCCACGCCTACCGCAACCCCTCCAACAGCGAAGCGGTGGCGTATCTGGTCACCACCTACGCCGAGCGGCTCGACTGAGCCGCAGGGCTCGCGGAGTACCGGCTCCACCATCGGTGCCAACCCGGACCTCGACGGTGGATGTGAAGAGCGACATCCACCCTACCCCCCTACACGACCGCGGAGGGTGAATCACGCTTCACCGATCCACCATCGGAGCCCAGCCGAGCCACGAGTGTGACCCGGGCGCCGTGCCAGAACGTTCGAGCGAGCACAAAAAAGCCCGGCGGGTTTCCCGGCCGGGCTTTTTCACGTCCTGCCGATCAGCAGGTGCAGCACATCATCGGCATGCCGTTGCAGCTCATCATCATCGGCATGCCGCACTCCATCATTTTCATCATCAGGGCGCAGCAGTTCTTGAACATCTCCATGTTCATGCCCTGCATCGGCATCATCTTGCACATCATGGCGTCGCCCTGCATGGAGCACTCCATCATGCACTTCATGGACGGCATGGGCATGCCCATACCCATCATCGGCATCATGTTCATCATCGGCATCATCGCCATGCCGGACTGGGACATGCACATCATCGACATGTTGCCGCAGTGCATCATCATCGGCATGCCGCAGCTCATCATCATCGCCATCATGTCCGCACTGTTGCGGAACATCGCCATGTCCATGCCCATGGCCGGCATCATCTTGCACATCATGCCGTCGTCCTGCATGTCGCACTGCATGGTGGCCATCATCATGGGCATGCCCATCATCGGCATCATGGTATTGGCGGACATCGGCATCTGCATGGCATTCATCATGGTGGAGCTCCCTCAAAGGATGGAATGAGTAACCGGATGGGGGCCGATTCTAGGAGCGCGAATCCGGCGAACAAGATGGCGAGACAGCGTCGGCCAGTTACGTCCGGCCTGCGATTTCCTCATCCATGACAGCGCCTCCGTTCGTGATGACTGCGAGCTTCGCGCTATCGCGAACATAAAGGCCTCGACAACAGCTTTACCGGCGCAATGGATATTCGAATCAGGAATTAGCAAATAACCCTAGTGAATATTCAATCTAACGGCCGGGCAGTTTTTTTCGTTTCAGCCGCTCGCCCATACGAAGCCGGAAGAGCCCGAGCTTGAGCGCCCCGCCGCTGCTCCGCATCAGTTGCCGCCAGCCTCCGCAGACGCGGTCGAGGCAACAGGTGGTTTGCGCGAGACTACGCCGTGAGGGTATCCGGCAACTGATCTCCGTCCCGACGACAGCCCGTCGCCGCCCGCGCACCAACAGTCGCGCCCACTCAATAATGGCTAATCCATGGCTATGCTTTGAGTGTCGCCATACCGAACGGAAAACGATCTCCGGCACCCGACCCGAGGGAGTTCCGGCACAGACGTTGAGAGAACGGGACGTCTGGCGTTTGTAGCGTCGCTTATCAAGCCCGAACATAAGGACGATGGCTGGAGATCGTGAAATGGACTCTTTCGAAGGCGAAAGCGCCGCAAATCAAGCAATCTCCGCCCAATCGAACACCCCGCGTACGACCCGCTGGCATCGCATGTACTTCTTCCTCGCCGGCTTCGATGTACTGGTCGTCGTGCTGAGCGTGCTGCTGAACCACCTGATCGTCGACACCTACCACCGCTCCATCAAGGCCAACCAGTCCTGGGTCCAGCAACTGTCGTCCTACTCGACCCTGGGCAGCCTGGCATCGGACGTCAACGCCCCCGGCAACAACGTGTTCGATACCCATGACGTCGAGTCCGAATCGCGGAACATGACCGCCGCGCTGGACACCTTCAACCATCACCTGGCGATGGCCAAGCAGCAGCTGGAGGCCCGGATCGCCAACCAGGCCGATCACAGCGTCGACATCCAGGCCTACACCATCGCGCTGAAGGACGAAGTCGCCGAAGTGGACGCCGCGATGGTGGAAATGGTGAAGGAAGCCTCGCTGATCTTCTCGTTCTTCCGGCAAGGCAAATCGGACGACGCCGGCAAGCGCATGGCGACCATGGACAGGAAGTACGCCATGCTGCTCGCATCCCTCGCCACGGTGCGCGAGCGTGTCGGACAGATCCAGAGCCGGCTGCTTGAAGAAGAACTGGAGTCGGTGGAAGAGCTCCGCCGGATCGAGTACGCGATCATGGTGTTCGTGCTGATGATGGTCAGCGCAGCGGTGTTCTATGGCCGGCGAATCAAGCGGGAAATGGAGGGCCACGCCGCCGAACGTGATGGCTACCTCGCCGTCCTTCGTGCCAGCGAGCGGCAGTTCCGCCAGCAGGCATCGCTGCTGGACAAGGCCCAGGACGCCATCGTCGTCCACGACATGGAGCACCGCATCCTCTACTGGAACAAGAGCGCCGAGCGCCTCTACGGGATGACCCGAGAGGAAGCCCTCGGCCAGTCGGCCGCAGAACTGATCTACCAGGATCACGCCGCCATCGATGCGGCCACCCAGAGTCTGATCGAGACGGGAGACTGGTCGGGCGAAGTGACCTTGCGGCGCCGGGATGGCACCACCATCACCTTTGAAAGCCACCGCACCCTGGTGCGCGACGAAAACGCCGAGCCGCAGTCGGTGCTGTCGATCAATACCGACATCAGCCATCGCAAGGCGGCCGAACGGGAGGTCAATCGCCTGGCCTTCTACGACCAGCTGACGGGCCTGGCCAACCGCCGCCTCATGCTGGACCGCCTGCAGCACGTGCTCGCCGGCGGCATGCGCAACCCGCACACCAGTGCGGTGATCCTGATCGACCTGGACAACTTCAAGGCGCTAAACGACACGCTTGGCCATGACCGTGGCGACCTGCTGCTGCAACAAGTAGCCCAGCGCCTCTCCACCTGCATTCGCGAAAGCGACACCGTGGCGCGCCTGGGCGGTGACGAATTCGTGGTGCTGCTGGAGGGGCTCAGCGAGAACCCGCCGGACGCCGCCATCCAGGCCAAGGCCATCTGCGAGAAGATCCTGAGCTCGCTGAACATCTCCTACCACCTGGACGGCTACGAGCACCACAGCACGCCCAGTCTCGGCATCGCCCTGTTCCAGGGACAGCTGAACACGGTGGACGACATCATGAAGCGCGCTGACCTGGCGATGTATCGCGCCAAGGCGGCGGGCCGCAACACCATGCGCTTCTTCGATCCGGAAATGCAGGCGGTCGCCACCGCAAGGGCGCGGCTGGAAGCCGACCTGCGCCAGGGCCTGCAGGACAAGGACCTGCTGCTGCATTTCCAGCCGCAGGTGAACAGCGCCGGGCGCATCATCGGTGCGGAAGCGCTCATGCGCTGGCAGCACCCTGAGCGCGGCATCGTGTTCCCCGCCGAGTTCATTCCCCTGGCCGAGGAAACCGGCCTGATCCTGCCGCTGGGCCGCTGGGCCCTCCAGGCCGCCTGTGCCCAACTGGTGGCCTGGGCCAGGCACCCGGATACCGCCCGGCTGGTCATGGCGGTGAATGTCAGCGCGCGCCAGTTCCACCACCCCGACTTCGTGGAAGAGGTGCTGACCGTGCTGAGGTACACCGGCGCCGACCCGAAGAAGCTCAAGCTGGAGCTGACCGAAGGCATGCTGGTGGAGGACATGGAAGGCACGGTCGCCAAGATGGTCGAGCTGAAGGAAATCGGCATCGGCCTGTCGCTGGACGACTTCGGCACCGGCTACTCGTCGCTCTCCTACCTGAAGAGCCTGCCGCTGGACCAGCTCAAGATCGACCAGTCCTTCATCCGCGACGTCCTGATCGACCCCAACGACGCCGCCATCGCCTGCGCGATCGTCAGCCTGAGCCATATCCTCGGCCTATCGGTCATGGCCGAAGGCGTGGAAACCGAAGCCCAGCGCAGCTTCCTCGTCAGCCACGGCTGCCAGGCATTCCAGGGCTACCTGTTCTCCCGCCCGCTGGCGCCCGAGCAGTTCAGGCAGTACGTGCATGAACGGGTGATGGCCGAGAACTAGCGCGCGCCTGCCGCCGGCTGTCACGGGACTGCCATGCAACAGTCATAACATCGGCGGCAAAACGGTTTCCGAGGCCCGCCATGATCCTGACCAACGACACCCTGATCCAGCGTATCCATCGCGAACTGATCGACCACAGTGACGAAGAGCTCGAACTGGAACTGGCCGAAGACGCGGAGAACCTCGACGAGCTGTTCGACGAAAACACCCCGGAAAGCCCGGAAAAGGCTGCACGCCGGCATTACTTCCGCGAGCTGTTCCGCCTCCAGGGCGAGCTGGTGAAACTGCAGAGCTGGGTGGTCAAGAGCGGACACAAGGTGGTGATCCTCTTCGAGGGCCGCGACGCCGCCGGCAAGGGTGGCGTCATCAAGCGCATCACCCAGCGCCTGAACCCCCGCGTCTGCCGGGTGGCCGCGCTACCCGCCCCCAACGACCGCGAGCGTACCCAGTGGTACTTCCAGCGCTACGTTTCACACCTGCCCGCCGCCGGTGAGATCGTCCTCTTCGACCGCAGTTGGTACAACCGCGCCGGCGTCGAGCGCGTCATGGGCTTCTGCAACGACGAACAGTACGAAGAGTTCTTCCGCACCGTGCCGGAGTTCGAACGCATGCTGGTGCGCTCCGGTATCCAACTGATCAAGTACTGGTTCTCCATCTCCGACCAGGAGCAGCACCTGCGCTTCCTCAGCCGCATCCACGACCCGCTCAAGCAGTGGAAGCTCAGCCCCATGGACCTGGAGTCCCGGCGGCGCTGGGAGGCCTACACCAAGGCCAAGGAAATCATGCTGGAGCGCACCCACATCGACGAAGCGCGCTGGTGGGTCGTGCAGGCCAATGACAAGAAGAAGGCACGGCTGAACTGCATCCAGCACCTGCTCAGCCAGATGCCCTACGAGGAAGTGGAACAGCCCGTGGTGGAACTGCCGCAGCGCATGCGCCACAAGGACTACGTGCGGGTTCCCACGCCCACGGACCTGATCGTTCCCGAGGCCTACTGAGCCCCACCCTCCTTCCGCTCGCGGCGGACCTACTCCGTGGCGTCGAAGGCCTCGTGGTAGCTCACGCTGCCAGTCGGGAATTCGCCGCCGAAAGAGAGCGCCTGGAAGTATTCGGGGGGAACACCCGGCAGCTCCAGGCCGGGACGCACCTCGAAACCGAAGCGCCCGTAGTAGCCGGGGTCCCCCAGCAACACGCAGCCGGTTCCGCCCAGGCGATGTAGTTCCGCAAGCGCCGCCCGCATCAAGGTCGAACCGATGCCCTGGCCATGGCGGTCGGGCCATACGGAGATCGGCCCGAGGCCGTACCAGCCCGTCGCACCGGACGACAGGGTCACCGGCGAAATCGCGACGTGGCCGACGATGGCATCACCCTCTTCCGCCACCAGGGAAATCGTCAGGCGCCCGGCACGCCGCAGCGCGTTGACGATGAACTGCTCGGTGTGGCTCGAGTGCGCCTCGTTCCGGAAGGCAGCTTCGGTGAGTCGGGAAATGGTCTCGATATCGTCGACGCGTTCATTGCGAACACTGATGTTCATGCAGATTTTCTCTCTGGTGTCCGGGGCGACTGTGCCCCACGGCGCCCGAACAGGGGTGGAAGGTTGGGGGCTGAGGGCGCCTACCTTCCAGCAATGGGCCGCGGCTTACAAGGCCTGGCGCAGGGTGTCGACCCGGCGCGCGCAGCGTCGCAGCTCCTGCGGTGTGCATCCGACGACCCGCAGGAAGCTCTGGCACATGCGACCGGCGTCGATGAAGCCGTTCAGACGGGCGATTTCCTCGAAGGTCTGCCGGCCATCCTCCACCTGCGGTCGGGCCGCTTCCACCCGCAGGCGCTCCACCGCCCGGGCCGGTGTGGTGCCGGTGGACGATGCGAAGGCCCGCCCGAACTGCCTGACGCTGAGGTTCGCCACCCCGGCGAGGCGCTCGACCGACAGGTTGTCCCCCAGGTGTTCGCGCGCGAAGCTCAGCGCCGCGCGAATGCGATCGGAGCCTGGATCGAAATCCAGCAGCGAGGAGAACTGGTACTGGCGACCCGGTCGCCGGAAGTAAACCACCAGCATCCGCGCGACCGCCAAAGCGGTTTCCTTGCCCAGATCCTGCTCGATCATCGCCAGGGTCATGTCGATGCCGGCGGACATGCCGGCTGACGTCCATATGTCGCCATCTTCGCTCCACATCCGGTCGCCATCGACCCGCAGTGCGGGATAGCGCGCCTGCAGCTGCGCCGCGTAGTACCAGTGGGTGGTGGCGACCCGGCCGTCGAGCAGGCCGCTGGCGGCCAGCAGGAAGGCACCCGTGCAGACGCTGGCGGTCCGGCGCGAACGCCTGGCGACCTGGCCAATGGCCGCCGCCACGTCGGCCACCCAGTCGCCCTCCGGCGGTTCAGGGGCACCCACCACCATGAAGGTGTCGAAGGCAATCGGCCACAAGGGTTCGGTGAACACGGGAAGCCCACAGGCACTGCGCACCATCCCGCCGTTCATGGAGACGACCGTCAGCGCGTAATCGGCGGATGCGAGCTGGTTGGCGTTGGAAAAGGCTTCGAGCGGCCCGCTCAGATCCAGCAGTACGAAGCCCGGATAGACCAGAATGCCGACGCGACGGTTCATGGCTGAATTCCCACGATCAATGTCCTAGGCGGATACCAGCGGCGGTCCTAACGTGGTCATCAATGCGAATCACTGTCGATTGGTTGGCGCCCGAAGCGCCACCCTACGACCCTGAAGGTTCCCGCCAGCCAACCAACCGCGAGTGTAGCCCCACCGCGAAGCGCGCTCGCCCCGTGCCGACAAGTGCACCTACCGGTGCCCGAACACCTGGAGGCATCCGCATGAAAATCGTCGTTATCGGAGGAACAGGCCTTATCGGAACCCAACTCTGCAGCCTGCTTCGCCAGCGGGGGCATGATGTCCTGCCGGCCTCCCCCAGAACCGGCGTCAACGCCATGACCGGCGAAGGTTTGCAGGTAGCGCTGCAGGGTGCCGAGGTGGTGGTCGACGTCGCCAACTCGCCGTCGTTCGAAGACGCCGCCGTACTGGAATTCTTTGAAAAATCCGGACGCAATCTTTCCGCTGCGGAAAAGGCCGCCGGCGTGAAACACCATGTCGCCCTTTCCGTCGTGGGCACGGAGCGCATGCTCGCCAGCGGTTACTTCCGCGCCAAGATGGCCCAGGAGAAGCTGATCGAGAAAGCGGACGTGCCCTACTCCATCCTCCGCGCCACCCAGTTCTTCGAGTTCATCGGCGCCATCGCCCACTCCGGCGCCGAGGGCAATGTCATCCGCCTGCCAGCAGCCGAATTCCAGCCGATCGCATCGGCCGACGTCGTCGCGGCGCTGGCCAATGTCGCCGAGCAGGCACCCAGCAACCGGATGACAGAGGTCGCCGGGCCAGATCGCTTGCCGATGGTCGCCTTCATCAAGGCCTACCTCCAGCACAACGAGGACCCACGGGAGGCCATCGCCGACGACAAGGCCACCTACTTCGGCGCGCCGATCGACGACCGCTCGCTGACGCCTGGCGATAACCCTCTCGTCGGCAGCGTCCACTTCACTGACTGGCTCAAGAACGCCTCCGCACCTCGCTAGCGGGCGGGCCAACGCCATTGCCGGCGGCGGGTAGCCACCTCTCCGCCCACCGCCTTCCCATGGCGTACCCGGCGTGTCCAGGAACTCCGGATGAGGAATCCCCCATGCAGAACCAGCCTCTCTCCGCCCTGCTCTTGCTGTGCTGCAGCGCAGCCGTACTAGCCGAGGACAAGGTCGCCCCTGCTCCACCTCCAATCGTCGAACAGGTGATGCTCAAGGAGCTTCCCGACTACCCCGGCAAGGAAGTGCTGATGCTCACGGTGGAATATCCGCCCGGCAGCGCCGATCCGCTCCACCGCCACGACGCCCATGGTTTCATCTACGTGCTCGAAGGCTCCGTGGTCATGGGCGTGGCGGGCGGCAAGGAAGTCACGCTGACGCCCGGTCAGAGCTTCCATGAAGGGCCCAAGGACCTGCACACGGTGGGCCGTAACGCGAGCAAGGAGAAGCCCGCCAAGTTCCTGGTCTTCCTCCTGAAAGACATCGGCAAGCCACCGGTGATACCGGTCAACTGAGCGGTTTCTCCAGCGCCACGTCGGCCTGTACGGCTATCACCGGCCGCTGCCAGAGGAACACCAGGATGGCAGCGGCGCCGACCAGGCCCGGCAGTGCAAAGGCAAGGAAGCTCGCCTGGATCGGCACCTGCGCGGCATGCAGCGCGCCGCCCAGCAGCGGGCCGATGATGGCGCCAATGCGGCCCACGCCCATGGCCCAGCCAAGTCCCGTGGAGCGGATATGCGCGGGGTAGAACTGCACGGTGCAGGCGTTGGCCAGAATCTGCGTACCGATGGTGCAGGCGCCGGCGATGCCGATCAGGAGATACAGCACCGGGAGCGGGGATTTCAGCGCCAGCAGGCTGAGGGACAACGCGCCCAGGGTGAAGAAGGCGAACAGCACGCGGCCGAGGCCGATGCGGTCCCCGAGCCAGCCACCGCCAATGGCCCCGAAGATGGCGCCGAAGTTCAGCACCAGCAGGAACGCCAGGCTGGAATTGAGCCCATATCCCGCGGCATTCATTAGTTTCGGCAACCAGGAGCTCAGGGCGTAGACCATCAGCAGGCAACAGAAGAACGCCACCCAGAGCATCAGGGTGTTCAGTGCACGGCCGTCGTGGAAGAGCTGGGAAATGGCGACCTTGCCCGCTTGTCCGCCCGCCAGTTGCAACTGATCCCCCTCGACTGGTCGATAGTCGGGGACGGCATTGGCCAGCAGTTCCCGGGCGCGTTCGACCTCGCCCTGGCGCACCAGGAAGTTGATCGACTCGGGCAACTGGCGCACCAGCAGCGGCAGTACCAGCAGCGGCACCACGGCCACGAAGAACACCGACTGCCAGCCCCAGGCGGGCATCAGTGCCATGCCCAGTCCGGCGGACAACATGCCGCCCACGGAATAGCCGCTGAACATGACCGCCACCAGGGTGCTGCGGATTTTCTTCGGCGCGTATTCGTTCATCAACGCCACGACGTTGGGCATGACGCCACCGATGCCAAGCCCGGCGATGAAGCGGCAGACTGCGAACTCCTCGGGCGTGCGCGCAAACCCATTGATCACGGTGAAGCCGCTGAACAACATCACGCAGGTCATGATGGTCTTGCGCCGTCCGATGCGGTCCGACAGCGGGCCGAAGAACAGCGCGCCGAGCATCATCCCCACCAGCGCGCAGCTGCCGAGCAGGCCGGCCTGCAATGCGGTGAGGTTCCAGGTCTGCATCAGCGCGGGCAGCACCACGCCGTAGATGACCAGGTCATAGCCGTCGAAGATGATGATCAGCGCGCACCAGAACAGCACGCGCGCGTGGAAGGCATTGAAGCGGGCCCCGTCGAGCAGGGCGGAAACATCGATGGTACGCATGGCATGGCTCTTCTTGTCATTGTTATAGAGCCGGGGCGGCCGCCTGGGTCCGCCCCGGTGAAAGGGCGTGGAATCAGGCGCAGTGGCTGAGGGCCTGCCAGCCCAGGCGCGCGCGGGCCTCACCCACGTCGGCCTCCAGGTCATGGTTCCACAGCCAGTCGAAGCGGCTGGCCAGGGTCGCCCCCAGGGCCTGTTCGTCATCGCCCACGGCAGGGTCGCGCAGTTCGTAGAGTTCGCCAGCCTCCCAGGAGGTGCGCTGCACGCGGCAGGCCCTGGGGCGGCGCAGTGCGTCGTAGGCCGCCAGCAGTTCGCCGAGGTTGTCCTGACTCACTTGCGGGTCGCCCAGCAGGCGGGCCAGGAAGTACGCGTCCTCCAGCCCCTGCCCCGCCCCGGCGCCCTGGTGCGGCAGCATGGCGTGGGCGGCATCGCCGATCAGGGCCACGCGGCCATGTACGTAGCCGGGCAGTTCCGCCAGGTCGTGCAGCGCCCAGTAGGTCGGCTTCGGGATGCACTCCAGCAGGATGCGTGCGGCATCGCCCCAACCCGTGAAGGCGCGAAGCATCTCCTCCTGGCTCGCCTCGCGCACCCAGGGTGCGTCCTGGGACCATTGGGGATCGGGCCGACTGCGGTCTGACACGAAGGCCACCACGTTGATGATGCGCCCCTGCTTCACCGGGAAGGTGAGGATATGGGCGTCGAGGCCCAGATACATCTGCGGCACGTCCACCAGATGCTCGTCGACGCCGGCAGCGCGATAGGCCTCCCGCAGGTGCTGGCTGTCGATCAGGCCACGGTAGGCGCAGGTGCCACTGAAGCGGGGTGCGGCGGGCGCGGCGCCGATACCTTCCAGCACATGGCCGCGAATGGCGGACTTGATGCCATCAGCGGCGACCAGCAGGTCACCCACGTAGTCGCTGCCGTCGGTGAACCGCACGCGAACCTCACCATCCTGCTGCTCCACGTCCACGGCGCGCTTGTTGAAGCGGGCCACGCCTTCGGGCAGACGGCTGGCCAGCACGTCGAGGAAGTCCGCGCGGTGCACCGAAGACTGCCCCACGCCAGGGGCCACGCTGGCGCCGATGTAGCCGGCATCGTCGCTGCGGCGCCATTCGAACCAGACGTCCTGCCAAGGCTCCGGCGTGCGGTCGGCGGCGAGCCCGTAAGGCTCCGCCAGGCCGAGGCCGGCGATGGCGCGGACCGCATTGGCGCCGAAGGAAACGCCTGCCCCCACTTCACCGAAGGCCGCTGCAGATTCGAAGAGCTGGACATCGAGATGGGAGTGGCGGCACAGGTCCAGTGCCAGGGCGACGCCGGAAATTCCGCCGCCGATGATGCCGACGCGCAAGGCAGGCTTCGTGCTCATGTTCGTACCCATGATGGTGTTGTTGTTGGAGTGGAACCATCATGGCCAAGCCTGGAATATTGATAAATGCACCAACTCGCATACAGACTATTTCAGGTATGAATATTCCTCTCACCCCACTCCCATGAGAGACGCCCATGGACTTGCGCGACCTGGACCTGAATCTGCTGGTGGTGTTCAACCAATTGCTCGTCGACCGGCGCGTCTCCACGGCCGCCGACAACCTGGGACTGACCCAGCCCGCCGTCAGCAACGCCCTCAAGCGCCTGCGCACCACCCTGCAGGACGACCTTTTCGTGCGCACTTACCAGGGCATGGAACCCACGCCCTACGCCGAGCAACTGGCGGAACCCGTCTCACTGGCGATTCACACCCTGCGCGACGCCCTGAGCCGGCAGGACAGCTTCGACCCGCTCACCAGCGAGCGCACCTTCACCATCGCCATGACCGACATCGGCGAGATCTACTTCACCCCGCGCCTGATGGACGCCCTCACCCACCTGGCGCCCAGGTGCCGCATCAGCACCGTGCGCAACAACGCGGTGACGTTGACCGAGGCCCTGCAGAACGGCACCGTCGATCTCGCCGTGGGCTTGCTCCCGAACCTGCAGGCAGGCTTCTACAAACGCCACCTGTTCAACCATCGCTACGTCTGCATGTGCCGCAAGGGCCACCCGGCCACCGCCGAGCCGCTGACCCTGGAGCGCTTCTGCGCCTATGGCCACGTGAGGGTGGTAGCCGCGACTACCGGCCATGGCGAGGTCGACACGCACATGGCGCGCCTGGGCATCGAGCGCGATATCCGTCTGGACGTGCCGCACTTCGTCGCGGTGGGTCACATTCTCCAGCGCACCGAACTGCTGGCCACCGTGCCGGAGCGCTTCGCCGCGTCCTGCGTCGAACCCTTCGGCCTGGTTGCCCTGCCCCACCCAGTCCAGCTGCCGGAGATCGACATCAACCTGTTCTGGCACGCCAAGTACCATCGGGACCCCGCCACGCGCTGGCTCAGGCAGTTGATGTTCGAACTCTTCGCGGATTGACGCGCAATGGCGCGGCGGCCGATCGCTGCTAAAGTCCCGGGTTGGCGCCACCCGGCCCGAGCGAGCACAGACAGAAAAGGAATCGAACCATGAACTGGATGGAACACCGCATACCGCCACCCCTGGTTGCCGTACTGTTCGGCGTCCTGATGTGGCTGCTCGCCCGCTGGGTGCCCGGCATCGACGCGGCCGCCGGCTGGCGCATCGCCCTTGCGCTGCTGGTGCTCGCAGCCGGCGTTGCGGTCTGCCTGAGCGGCGTCCTGTCTTTCCGCCACGCCGGAACCACAGTCAACCCGCTGCAGCCGGAAACCGCGTCCTCGCTGGTCAGCTCCGGCATCTACCGCTACACCCGCAACCCTATGTACCTCGGCTTCGCCATCGCCCTGGTCGCCTGGTCGATCTACCTCGCGTCCCCCGTCGCGCTGCTGGGCGTGGCCGGGTTCGTGCTCTACATGAACCGCTTCCAGATCGGCCCCGAAGAGCAGGCGCTGGCGACCCTGTTCGGGGACGCCTTCAGCGCCTACCGGGGCCGCGTGCGTAGGTGGCTCTAGCTAGTCGGGGGCCTCAGAACCCCAGGGTGGCCGAGAGCAGCCAGGTGCGCGGCGTGGAGAGGGTCGGCGGCAGGCCCCATTTCACACCAAGAGCAGTCTTGAAGAATGCGAGTGCTTCCAATTACTTGCATACCACTCGCCGTCTACGACTCTTCGCGCACCTGAGTTGAACCGCAGGCGCCCTTTCCTTTGCGCAACGCACTGGCATCCGCCATGCGACCAACTACGCTTCTGCTGTCGCCGCCCTCCGGCCGGAAAAGGGCGAGACAGACAGCATTTGGTACTCCCCCGGAAGTTCCCCCATACAAGCCATTACTGGTAAGGCGAAATCATGCGACTCAACCCTCTCGTCGTATCGTTCAGCGCAATCCTGACCCTTGGCGGCTGCTCCAGCACCATGGTCGAACCCAGCCACTATTCGGGATTCCTTCCGAACTACAGCGTCCTCCAGGAACAGGAGACCGCCAGCGGCGCCAAGGTGGCACGCTGGGTTGATCCATCCCTGGACCTGTCGCGTTACAACAGCCTGTATATCGAGCCCAGCCAGTTCCACCCCAAGCCTCAGCCGAGCCAGCAGATCTCCCAGGCGACCCTTGATGAGATCACCCGTTACTACGACACCGCGCTTCGCCGCGAGATGGGCTCGGTAGTCAAGATCACCGACTCGCCGACGGCAGACAGCCTGGTCCTGCGTCCGGCGATTACCGCCGTGTCCGCTTCGACCGAGGGCCTCAAGCCCTACGAAGTAATTCCCATTGCCCTGGTGGTCGCCGCCACCACGACGGCAATTGGCACACGGGACCAGGAAGTGCAGATCGCCACCGAAGCCATGGTGCTTGACGGCGGTACGTCCAAGGTCGTTGCAGAGGTCGTGCGCAAGGGCACCGGCACCGCCCTGGAAAACAAGGAAACCGCGCTGACCGTCCAGAACATCAAGCCGGTGATCGACGGCTGGGCGAAGGACATGCGGCTGAGCTACGAGCAGATCAAGAACAAGCGCTGACCCCTCCACCGCTATCGTGACAACTGCCCTCCGCCGGAGGGCAGTATCCATCCCTCAGACACCGCCGGTTATCGCCCCGTCCAGCCCTGGCGGGTACGACTTCAGCCCTCGATGCCGACTGACGCGGCCGGAATCACATGCGCCCGCACGCCGAAGCTGGACATGCTGCCGAGCACCGCATTGTGGTGGGCGATGATCTGCGGCGCGGAGATAGCGGCGTTGTCCAGCGTCGAGTGCGCATCCTCCGGCAGCACCACCTGGTAGCCCAGCGCCAGGGCTCGGCGCACCGTGGTATCGACGCAGTAGTCGGTCTGCAGGCCGCAGACGATCAAGCGCTGGATATCGCGCGACTGCAGCACATCCTGCAGGTTGGTGCGGTGGAAGGAATCCGGCGTGGTCTTGCGAACCCGGATGTCGCTCTCGGCAACGGCCAAGTCATCCGCCAACTGCCAGCTCTCGGTGTCGTACTCAAACTCGCCGCTGGGCTCTTCATGCTGGACCAGCACAACGGCAATGCCAGCAGCTCGCGCCCTGCTGCTGAGGCCGTTGATGGTGGCGATCACCCGGTCGATTTCGAATGCGGCGTACTGGCCGACGCTGATGGCGCGCTGGACATCGATGATCAGAAGTGCAGTGCTCATGACGAATCATCCTTGAGGAGGGAAAGCAGGGAGATTAAGACGCCTCCTCCGCCGACGCCAGCGCACTCTGCATCGTTACGAACGCGGCATTTTCTGGCAGCCTTGGCAGCATTTCCCAACCTGGAGCACGCCGTGCCTAGCCCCAGCCACCACACACAGGACCTGCGGATCGACAGCCTCCATGGCCGGCTGTTCGTCCGCATCTGGAGCCCCGCCCACCTCAGCCCGTCGTTCGACGAAGCACCCATCATCCTGTTCCACGACTCCCTTGGATGCGTGGAGCTGTGGCGTGAGTTTCCCGCCAAGCTGGCCGCGATCACCGGCAAGACAGTGGTGGCCTATGACCGCCTCGGCTTCGGTCGCTCGGAAGCGCACCCGGGCCAGCTGTCGGTCGGCTTTGTCGGTGATGAGGCCGAATACGATTTCGCCACCGTGAAGGACCGTCTGGGCATTACTGAGTTCATCGCCTTCGGCCACAGCGTCGGCGGCGGCATGGCCACCCATTGCGCGGCGCGCCACCGCGAGCACTGCCTGGCGCTGATCACCGAATCGGCCCAGGCCTTCGTCGAAGACCGCACGCTGCAAGGCATCCGTGAAGCCAAGCTGGGCTTCCAGCAAGACGGCCAGATCGACCGGCTCGCCAAGTACCACGGCGACAAGGCCCGCTGGGTGCTCGACGCCTGGACCGAAACCTGGCTCTCCCCCGACTTCGCCGACTGGAGCCTGGAAACCGGAATCGAACGGCTGGACTGCCCCGTGCTGGCCATCCACGGCGATCAGGACGAGTTCGGCTCCGAACTGCACCCGCAGCAGATCGCGCGGCTCACTGACGGGCCTTCGCAAGTGCTGCTGATCGAAGCCTGCGGCCATGTTCCCCATCGCGAAAAGCCGGAAGTCGTGCTTCAGGCTGTGGCGGAACTGCTGCGATGAACCCCAGCCGGGCTGCCGTTGGCACCCCGGCGATCGGCTGACTATGATCGGAAGCCATGACGCCCACTCTCCCCAACCGCCAACCCTGCCCGCCCGGCGCCTGCAACTGCGGGCGTGATGAGCTGATGGAACAGCCCGGCGCTGACGTACGCATCCTCTTGCTGACCCGGCAGGAGGAGAAGCGCCTGCTGGACCGGCTGGAGAACATCCAGAGCCTTGAAGACCTGGAGCACATGCAGCGGCGCATGTTCGAGCAGATTGGGTTGCGCCTGCATATCGCGCCGGGTTTCAACGAAGTGCGCAGCATGCGAGGCATCGAGATCGAGATCGACGAATTGCCGGGCCTTTGCCGCAAGACCCGCCAGTCGATCCCTGCCGCCATCCGCCGGGGCCTGGAGAATCACCCGGAAATCGCCTGGCGGCTTCTGGACTCCTACGACCTCCTGCGCGACGCCTGACGCCGCCCGACGGCCTGGCCGCCCTCCCCGGTTGGCGCTATACCGAAAGCGTCCGCCCTGGCCCAGGAGTGCTCTGCCATGTCCATCCCGCTGGTGATCCGCAACATGCTCCGCCCCGAACTGGACGAGCTGGTCCACTGGGCCGCGCGCGAGGGCTGGAATCCGGGCCTGCACGACGCCGGGCTGTTCTGGGCCACCGATTCAGAGGCTTACATCGCAGCGGACCTGGACGGCCAGTTGATTGGCGGCGGCGCCATTACCTCCTACGGCGGCGAATTCGGCTTCATGGGCTTTTTCATCATCCGCCCGGAGTTCCGTGGCCGGGGCCTCGGCGACATCCTCTGGAACGCCCGTCGTGATCGCCTGCTGGCGCGCCTGCGGCCGGGCGCCAGCATCGGGATGGACGGCGTGTTCGCCATGCAGGACTACTACGCCAAGGGCGGATTCGTCTTTTCCCACCGCAACCTGCGCTTTCAGGTCGATATTGCCGAACCGCCGGAATGGACATCCGGCGAAGAAATCATTCCCCTCGCCGAATTCGCGTTTGACGAAGTTCAGGCTTACGACCGCACCTGCTTTCCCGCACCACGCCCCCGCTTTCTCCAGGGTTGGATCAACCAGCCCGACGCACTGGCCCTGGGCTGCCGGCGCAATGGCCGGCTAGCAGGCTTCGGCGTTGCCAGGCGCTGCCTGAAGGGCTGCAAGATCGGCCCGCTGTTCGCCGATGATGCCGAGGTGGCCGAAGCCCTCTTTGCGGACCTGGCCGGTTTCGCCACGGGCGGCCCGCTGTACCTCGATGCCCCGGAGAACAACCCCGACGCCATGGCGCTGGTGCAAAGCCACGGCATGACCGAAGTCTTCGGTTGCGCCCGGATGTACCTCGGCGCAGTCCCCGCCGTCGCCCAGAATCGGGTCTTCGGTGTCACCACTTTCGAGCTGGGCTGATGGCCGAGCGCGACCTCGCCGGCTACAGCGGCAAGCCGCCCCACCCACACTGGCCGGGCGATGCGCGGGTGGCGCTGCAGTTCGTGCTCAACGTCGAGGAAGGCGCCGAATCCTGCGTGCTCAATGGCGACGCCCAGTCCGAGGCCTACCTGCATGAACTGCCGGGACGGCCGGCGCGCATCGGCGAACGCGACCTGAGCGTGGAAGGCCTGTACGAATACGGGTCGCGCGCAGGCGTCTGGCGCATCCTCGACCTCTTCGCCGAACGCGGCCTGCCGCTGACCGCCTTTGCCGTGGGACGCGCCCTGGAGCTGACCCCGCAGATCGGCCACGCCCTGCGTGCTGGCGGCCATGAGGTAGCCGGGCACGGCTATCGCTGGCTGGACTACCGGGAAATTCCCGAAGACGAGGAGCGGCTCCACATCCGCCTGACCATCGAACTGATCGAGCGCATCTGCGGCCGTCGCCCGCTGGGCTGGTACACCGGCCGGGTCAGCGCCAACACGCGCCGGCTTCTGCGTGAGGAAGGCGGCTTCCTCTACAGCTCGGATGCCTACAACGACGACCTGCCCTACTGGCTCCCCGGCGCGCCGCCACATCTGGTGATTCCCTATACGTTGGTCAACAACGATGCGCGCTACCTGATGCCCCACGGCTTCGCGTCGGGAGAGGACTTCTTCCAGCAGCTCAAGGATGCCTTCGACTACCTCTGGCTGGAGGGCGCACGGCAACCGAAGATGATGAGCATCGGCCTGCACGGCAGGATCAGCGGCCACCCCGCGCGCGCCATGGCCCTGGTGCGTTTTCTGGACCATGTGCAGCGACATGAGGGGGTGTGGGTTTGCCGGCGGGAAGAGATCGCCCGCCACTGGGCCGCCGAACAGAGCACGCCTCACGGCCGGTCGGCGTGAAACTATCCCTGTCCGTTACCGGACTATTCACCTGCGCTGTCCCAGGCGCCTTTTTTGCCAGGCGTTACGGCAGCCGCTACGCCGCCAGCATGCTGCTCTGGCGGCCGGAATCACGGCCTCGCCCGTCCATCGCTCAATTTTATTGACACTACGTCAAACAATTTGCACGCTTCTTGCAGAATTTTTTACGCGTCTACCTCTCTGTCACCCATCTACACGCGGAGTCTCACGACATGCCGTTGCGCGTAAAACTGGCCGTCAGCTTTCTGCTGATCGGCCTGATACCAGTGTTGATCATGGCTTTCACGGTGTATCAGCAGGCCAGCCAGGCCCTGCGCGAGCAGGCGCTTGATGCGCTGGAAGCCGTAGCGAATATCAAACAACAGCAACTGCAAGACAGCTGGCAAGCGCGGCGCAACCAACTCGCTGCCCTGGCGAGCAACCTCGGTACCAGCTACGCCGGACTGGACGCCACATCCTTGATCACCAGCGCCAACTACGACCGGCCGATCTTCGAGAATTTCGTCGCCACGTTCGGCTATCGCGAACTCAAACTGGTTTCCCCTGACGGACAGGTGCTTTTCAGCCTGCAGCGCGGTGCCGACTACCAGCAGAACCTGGGCGATGCCGCCTGGCGCGACACGTCGCTGGGTCGGGTCGTGCGCAGCGCCTTGGACAGTGGTCAGGTGCAAATCGGAGACCTGGCCGTGAACGCAACGAGCAGTGAACCCAGCCAGTTCCTTGCCACGCCGATCCGCGGCGAAGAAGAACTCAAAGCACTGCTGGTGCTTGAGCTGCCGCTGTCCGAATTGAACCGGGTGATGCAGGCTCGCCAGGGCCTGGGCGAAGCCGGCGAAACCTACCTGGTGGGTACCGACGGTCACATGCGTTCCGACTCGGCGCGCTTTGCCGAGCACCGGGTTCAGCGCGCCGACGAACAGGCTGTCCCCCTGCCCGGCGAGGCGATCGGCCGCGCCCTGAATGGCGAGCAGGGACGCCTGGCAGAAGCCGGTCTCAACGGCCAGCCCGTGCTCAAGGCCTTCGTTCCCCTGCAACTGGACGGCCAGCGCTGGGCACTGATTGCCGAGATGGATCAGGAGCAAGCCTTCGCCCCGGTACGTGCATTGATGTGGCGGGTCCTGCTGCTGGTGGCACTGACCATGGCCGCAGTGGCCGTGGCCACCTGGCTGGTCAGCCGCAGTGTGATGCGCCCGCTGGGCGGTGAGCCACGACGCATGGCTGAGTTGGCCCAACGCCTGGCCGCTGGCGAGCTGCGCCTCGGCACCGATACCAGCGGGCACAGTGGCCTGATGCAGGCCCTGCACGAGATGGCCCGGGCCTGGCGTCAGGTGGTCGAGCGAATGCACCAGGCCAGCCATGCGGTGGACGCCGCCAGTGGTGACATCCTCGGGGCCGCCGGACACACCAGCAGCAGCCTGGACCAGCAACAGGAAGCCCTGGAGATGGTGGTCAGCGCCGTCGACCAGATGGCCATCACCGTCCAGGGAATTGCCGACAATGCCAGCCAGAGCGCCGATGGAAGTGCCGCCGCACGCGACGCATTCGCGACCGTGCAGGGCAGCCTGCAACGCATGATCGGCCAGCAGGACCGGCTGCTCGCCGGCCTGCGCGGCGCTGACCAGGTGGTGCAAGCCCTGGCAACCGACAGCCGGCAGATCGGCTCGGTGCTGGAAGTGATCCGCGCCATCGCCGAGCAGACCAACCTGCTTGCCCTCAATGCGGCCATTGAAGCGGCCCGTGCCGGCGATCAGGGCCGCGGCTTCGCCGTGGTGGCCGACGAGGTACGCAATCTGGCGCAGAAGACCCAGCGGGCCACCGAGGAGATAGTCGCGATCGTCGCCGCCCTCGGCGACTCCTCCGGCGAGGCGCAGTCGCGCATGGGAGCCTCAAGCGAACAGGCGCGCGCGCTCGAGCTGGAAACCCAGGCCGTGCTCGCCTCGCTCGCTCACTTGGACGACTCGCTGAAGGACGTCCACGCCCTGGCATTCCAGATCGCTGCTGCGGCCGAACAGCAGGCGGCCAGCACTCAGTCGGTCAATCAGCACATGCACAGACTCAGTGACATGACCGTCGAGAACCGTCGCACCGCTGCTCACACCCGCGAATGCGGCGAGCACTTGCGAAGGGTGGCCGGAAGCCAGGAGCAATTGGTGGCGCAGTTCCAACTCTAGGTGCGGAGCTGCTAGGCGAGTTTCCCCGCCCGCGGAATGTCCGCACCTTTTATGGCAGCAAGCGTGCCCCGGTCCGAAGCGATGCAGGCCTTGACCGGGCACTCAGCAATGGCGGGCTGACGCGGAAACACCCAGGAAAGGCCGCCATGGCCTACAGCGTTCCATGGCGGCCCCTCACCCGAACCTAGTGGAACGGGAAGATGTAGTTCATCCAGGCTGCCATGCGCAGGAGGATCTTGCGCATGATCGCCACATGGTGGAAGTGCTTGCTGTAGAGCGCCGCCTGGCCATAGGAACCTCCGGGCATCAGGGCCGCGTACTGGGCGTATTCCGGATCGGTGATTTCGATGAACACCGGCACGCGGCCCGGTGGTGGCGACCCGGTGAAGCTGATCAGCGTGCCGGACGGTTGCACCTGGCCTTCGCCGATAACGGGAATCACCTGCTTCACCTCACCCTTGAAGACGCGGCCGGGAATGCCGTCGAAGGCCACTTCCGCCTCATCGCCAGTGCTCAGACGCAGCTGGCTGTTCTGCCGCATCCAGGCGATGAAATAGAACCCTTCGTCAGGGATGAAGACCATGGAGGGACGCAGCGGCAACTTCACCGCACGCACGCCCGGACGCAGGGACACATGGGAGACGAAGCCCTTGCTCGGCGCGCGCACCACGGTGTTGTCGAGATCGAACTTGGCGATATTGAGTTGCGCCTGCAGGTCATCCACCCGCGCCGTGGTGAGGTCCACGTCGCGGCGGTTGCCGACATTGCGTGCGGCCAGTTCACGGGCGCGGGACTGGTCGGCACGGGCCGAGATCAATTGCGCCTGGATGGACTTCAACTTGTTCTCGAATGGCGTCGGGTCGATGCGGAACAGCACATCACCCTTTTCCAGGGGCTGGTTGGCCTTGACTGGTACTTCGATCACCTGGCCGGACACCTCCGGCACGATGGGCACCGAAACGAAGTAGGTCCGCGCCACTTCCGAATAGGGGTGGTTGTAGTTCATCAGGAAGATCAGCGCGCCGATCAGCACGATGCCGCCCAGCACGGCGGTGGGCACGCTCCACTTGTTCAACGGGATCTTGAAGATCTTGAAGATGGCAACGCAGAACGCCGTATAGGTGAGGACTAGTAACAGATCCATGGCTTAATCCTTCTTCTCGCCCGGGGAGGCCGGCGTGCGTCCTTCGAGCTGTTCGATGCGCTGGCGCAGCTCCGCCAGTTCCTTTGCCAACTCAGCGTCCTGGGTGGCGCCGGGCTTGCCGTGGTCGAAGCCCCATCCACGGTCCTCGCGGTACAACATGGCCCAGATCCACAGGAAGGGCCACAGCGCATGGAGGGTGAACAGGCTCACCCAGCCGGCGGCATGGATAGCGTCCTGGTGGGGATGGTTACGGTGTACGGCAATTTCGTAGGGAATGTCGTGGAGGACGATGATGCCGTAGAACAGCACGATCCCCACGAAGAAGAGTACGCCCAGCGCGAAGTAATCAAGCATGTTGTTATGTCCTTGGAGACGGCCTTCACAACATGGAAGCAGGCACGTCGACGAATCCGAAAACGGTATCGCCGCCTGCCGCAAAGCGACCGGCGGCGATCCCCCGTTTTCCAGATTAGTCCAAGTTCCTTCGCTTGCGGGTCAGGGTTGCACGGACTCCATCCGGCTGCTTTGCGCGGCCTCGGTGGTCGAGTTTGCGACCGGTTCATCGGCCGGGGTGACCGGACGCGTCGCTTCGCCGCGTTCGCGCAGCAGGAAGTACGACAGCGCCGGAATCAGGATCAGCGCGCCGATCATGTTCCAGACGAACATGAAGGTGAGCAGGATGCCCATGTCGGCCTGGAACTTG
The DNA here is from genome assembly GCF_029871235.1 of Pseudomonas sp. BN411. Lineage (GTDB taxonomy): Bacteria > Pseudomonadota > Gammaproteobacteria > Pseudomonadales > Pseudomonadaceae > Metapseudomonas. The sequence goes on along the minus strand of NZ_SSOM01000079.1, from coordinate 51,891 downwards.
ATCGGCGACCAGGCCCAGCACACCACGCCGGCGGCCAGGGTAATGCCCACCAGCCCGACGACCCGTCCAGTGAACGACACCGCCTTTTTGTAGGACTCCGCCAGCGAAAGGCCCTGGCGCTGGAACTGCAGCTGCACGCTGAGCAGGTACAACGCATAGTCGACGCCGATGCCCACGCCAAGCGCAATCACCGGCAGGGTGGCGACCTTCACGCCAATACCCATCACCACCATCAGCGCCTCGCAGAGCACCGAAGTGAGCACCAGCGGCAGCAGCGCCACCAGGGTCGCCCGCCAGCTGCGGAAGGTGACCAGGCAGAACAGGGTTACCGCCAGGTAGACGTAGAGCAGCATGGTGCGGTTGGCTTCGCGCACGACGATGTTGGTCGCCGCCTCGATACCGGCGCTGCCCGCCGCCAGCAGGAACTGGCGATCTTCGCTGCTGTTTTCAGCGGCAAAGCGGTCGGCGATGGCCACCACCTCGTCCAGGGTCTGGGCCTTGTGATCCTTCAGGAACGCGATCACCGGCATCAGCGAGCAGTCGGTGTTGAACAACTCGGGGGTGTTCACCGACGCCTGTTGGGCGGCGTAGTTGAGCACGTCCTGGTTGCGCTGCAGGCTGAGGAACTTCGGGTTGCCCTCGTAGGTGCCGGCGGTGATCTGCCGAACCGCGTTGGCCAGGGATGTCGTGGCCTGCACGTTCGGGTGCTGTTGCAGGGCCCAGGCCAGACGGTCGGCCTGGATCAGGGTCTGGTAGTTCAGGCAGCCCTCGGGCGCCGTCTTCACCATGACCGCGAACAGGTCGCTGGACAGTGCGTAATGACTGGTGATGTAGGCGTTGTCACGGTTGTAGCGGGACTCCGGACGCAGTTCCGGTGCGCCGGCATCCAGGTCGCCGATCTGCAGGTGCAGGCTGACCATGAAGCCCGCCACGCCCAGCACCGAGGCCAGGGCGACGGTGGTCAGGGCCCAGCGCTTCTCGGTGAAACGGTCGAGGAAGTCCCAGACATGGCCGAAGCCCTTGTGCGCGGCGGCGTTGGTGTCGATGCGCAGGGCGCGCTCGGCGGCTTTCTTGCCCACGCCAACGTAGGACAGCGCCACCGGCATCATCAGCAGGGTCGTGAGAATCAGTACAGCCACGCCGATGCTGGCGGTGATGGCCAGGTCCTGGATCACCGGGATGTCGATCAGCATCAGCACCGCAAAGCCCACCGCGTCGGCCAGCAGCGCGGTGACGCCGGCCAGGAACAGGCGGCGGAAGGTGTAGCGTGCCGCCACCAGGCGATGGGTGCCCAGGGCGATGTCCTGCATGATGCCGTTCATCTTCTGCGCCGCGTGGGACACGCCGATGGCGAAGATCAGGAACGGCACCAGGATCGAGTACGGGTCCAGCGCGTAGCCCAGCCAGGCGACGATGCCGAGCTGCCAGACCACCGCCAGCAGCGAGCAGACGATCACCAGCAGGCTGCTGCGCAGGCAGCGGGTGTAGGCCAGGATGATGAAGAAGGCGGTGACCACGGCCAGGCCGAAGAAGGCCATGACGCGCATCAGGCCGTCGATCAGGTCACCCACCAGCTTGGCGAAGCCGATGACGCGGATCTTGATCGCGCCCTGCCCTTCTTCGCCCGAAGCCTGGGCCCTGGTATCGCCGGCGTATTCGAAGCGCAGGCGGAACTTGTCTTCCAGGGTGCGGGAGAACTGGTGGTAGTCCACGCCTTGGCCGCCGGCAGTGGCCTGGTCCAGCAGCGGAACCACCAGCATGGTGGATTTGAAGTCGTTGGCCACCAGGCTGCCGACGATGCCGGCGCGGGCGATGTTCTGCCGCAGCTGCTCGATGCTGGCTGGCGAGCCGTCGTAGCCATCAGGCATGACCGGGCCGCCCTGGAAGCCTTCCTCGGTCACTTCGGTCCAGCGCACACCGGGAGCCCAGAGGGACTTCATCCAGGCGCGGTCGACGCCGGGGGTGAGGAACAGCTCGTCATGCACCTGCTTGAGGGCGTCGAGGTAGGCCGGGTCGAAAATGTCGCCCTTGGTGTTCTCCACCACGACCCGCACGCTGTTACCCAGGCCGCGCAGGGCCTTGCGATTGTCCAGGAAGTTCTGGATGTACGGATGCCCCTGGGGAATCATCTTCTCGAAACTGGGCTTGAGCTCCAGGCGGGTAATGGCCATGTAGCCCAGCAGCAGGGTCACCAGGAGGATGCCGGCCACGAACGACAGCCGGTTGTTGAACACCATGCGCTCGAGCAGGTTGCCGCTTCGCGCATCGAAGTCTTTCAGATCCCGGATTACCGGCATCGCGGTTTGTTTAATGCCGCCCATGATGGGGTCGCCTCGCTCTTATTCTTGTTTTCCAGTAGCCACGGTGCGCTGGGCAATGCCCCGCGCGCCCACCAGCAGCAGGCCGTTGTCGGTTGACGCCAGGGCGCCGTAGACCGGTACCGGCTGGCCGATGTCCAGGTGATGGAAGCTGCTGCCCTGATCGGTGCTGGCCAGGGCCTGGCCGGTCTGGCCGAACAGGTAGATCTGGCCGCGCGCATCGCGAGCGGACGCGGTGATGCTGGCGTTAAGCCCGGTCTCGACCTGGCTCCAGCTTGCACCGCCATCGACGCTACGGTAGGCGTGGCCGCGCAGGCCGTAGGCCAGGACCACGTCAGGCTGGACGCTGAGCCCGAAGAAGCTGCCCTGGTAGGGCGACGTCAGGGCCTGGAAGCGCTCGCCGCTGTCGTCGAGGCGCAGCAGCAGGCCTTGTTCCCCGGCGATGAATACCTGCTTGCCATCGCCAGCAATGGCGGCGAGGTGGTAGCCGGAGGGGTTGTCGGTGCGGTCGGCCCAGGGCTGCCAGCTCTGGCCACCGTCGCGGGTGCGGAAGATCAGGTTGAAGGCGCCGACCACGAAGCCGTTTTGCGCATCACTGAACCAGACATCGAGAAAGGGCTTGTCGGCGCCTTCGGTTTCGATGCGCTTGCCTTCGTCGAGCCATTGCGCGGCGTCGGGCTGGGTTGCGTAGTAGTCCTGCATCAGGCGGCCGAGCTGGCGGCCATCGAGCTGTTTCTCCCAGCTGGCGCCGCCGTCACGGCTGTGCAGCACGACGCCGTCGTGCCCTACCGCCCAGCCATCGCTGGCCGTGGGGAACTGTACGGCATTGAGATCGGAGCTGACCGGAACGCTGGCCTGGGTCCAGGTGCCGCCCTGATCGTCGGAATAAAGGATATGGCCACGCTGGCCTACGGCAACCAGCCGCTGACCGGCCTGGGCCAGGTCCAGCAGGGGGCTGCGTACCGCCAGTTCGCTGCGCTGTGCCGGCAGGTCGAGCACATCGACCAGGGACGCGGCTTGGGCATTACCCGCCATGAGGGCCATGCCCAGGGCGATGAACTTGAAAGAAAACATCGGGACTGTCCTCTGAAAAAGAAAGCGGTTGCCGCTCCCCCACACTCAAAGGGAGCGGCAACCAACCTGGCTTAGCGAATGCCGGCGCCAGCCAGGGACTCTGCTGCCCACTGAGCCTTGGTCAGCGGGTCGATATAACGGATGCCGCCGTACGGGCCAACGATGCCGTTGATGTTGTAGGAGTTACCCACCAGGTCGTAGATCACGAACGGGGTGGTGTCCGGTACTTGCTTGTCGTAGCTCTGGCTGAGGAAGGCGAAGGAGCCACGGTAGATCTGCCCACGGGCGTCGTACTGGTCGGAAGCCAGAGCGACCCAGCTGTCCTCATCCAGGTAGAAGCGGCGCTTGGCGTAGATGTGACGGGCGCCGGCCTTCAGCGTGCCTTCCACAACCCAGACGCGGTGCTTCTCCCAGCGCACGTAGTCGGGTGCCAGGTGGTTGGCGGTGGTCAGGGCCTTCGGGTCCTGGGCGTAGGTCAGCTTGTAGGTGTTGTAGGGAACGATGAGTTCCTGCTTGCCAACCAGTTTCCAGTCATAGCGGTCCAGGGCGCCGTTGAAGACGAACACGTCATCGTAGGTGCCGGCACCGGCGGTACCCGGGTTCGGGGTGTCGTAAGCCAGGCTCGGCGCGAGCTTCACGCGGCGCTGGCCGGGCAGGTACTGCCAGGCGCGGCGCGGCTGCTCGACGGCGTTGGCGGCGTCCTTGAGCATGATCGCCTCGCCGGCGCGGCGGGCCGGACCCGAGTAGTACAGCTTCATCTGGTAATACACGTCGGTATTGGCGATGGGCTTGTTCAGGTCTTCGTAGATCGGGTAGTTGATGAAGGCCTGGCCGGTGGTGGCCAGGGTAGCCACGCCCGCGGCGTCAACGTTCCAGGAGTCGTACTTGGAGTTGATGGTCACACCCTGGTAACGCAGCAGGTGGTTCCACATGGCTTCGGCGCCCGACTGCGGGATCGGGAACGGTACGCCCGGCAGGACGTTTTCCAGAGCCAGGCCGTCATTGGCGGTCTTGGCGCCGGTGGCGTTCTTCACCGCGTTGTCCAGCACCGGCTGCGGCATGGCCACGGTACGGTGGGTCGGGTAGACATCAACGCGGAAGTCCGGGTAACGCTTGGCCAGTTCCACGGTAGTGGCGCTGAGCAGGTTCTTGTACTGGTCGACGTTCTTGCCGTCGATCGACATCACCGGCTTTTCGCTGGCGAAGGGATCGGGGCGCATGCTGTCGCCGGCCTTGAAGCCAGCCGGAGCGGTGGTCAGGCCACCGTCATAGGCCGGAATCGAACCATCGGCACTGGCCGCTTTCTCGGCCCCTACCAGGGTCAGGTTGTTGCCCAGCTTTGCGGCTTCGGCGGGCGAAACGGCGGCATGGACGGAACCAGCGAAGGCCACCGCGAGGGAAGCCGCCATCAGAGTTTTCACGAATTTCATCTCGTTGTTCTCCTGCTCTATTTTTTGAGCTATGCGGAATGTCAGAAGGTGGTCTTCAAAGTCAGGTACACCGCGCCACGGTCTTCCGTGGTAGCCCCGCCGCCGGAGAAGGAGGAGTAACCCCCGGCAAAGCAGGTGTAGCGCTGCGTGGCGTCCAATGCGTTAGGTGTCGAGCCGTCGGTGGCTCCGTTTTCACACTTATCGGCATCGCCGAAAGAGTCCACGTACTTCAGGTCCACGAAGTACTGGTTGTAGATGGCCGCGCCGATGCCGACCGAGTAGGTGCCGGTGTCTTCGGCGCCGCCGCCTTGGACCGGAGATACGCCGTCCAGACCAACGTTGACGGACATCGGGGTGGACAGGTCCACGCCCGGGAACACCTGGTACCAGGTGGGGGTGAAGTTCACCGCGACGCCCCAGTTGTCGCGGGTCGGCTTGTCGATGCCGCGGTAGGTGTCCTTGCCCTTGTAGAGGGCCTCGTTCTTGCTATCGAGCTTCAGCAGGTTGCTGTAGTAGAGCTCGCCCAGCAGAGACGCCGAGTCGAACAGCGGCGTGTCGCCGATGGTCATCAGGCCGTTGACGGTCCAGTGCAGCGTGTCGCCGGTGGCGCTCATGCTGTCGCCGCTGCTCGGAATATCGGTGACCACGCCGGTACCCGGAACGCGGGGCGGCAGCAGGCCGAGCCCCCCCGCCAGGCCGCCGCGGCCGGAGGCGCTGACGATGGCCGGGATGCTCGCCAGGGGCATGTTGTGGCGGACGTTCAGGTCACTGGCCACGCTGACGCCACCGACGTCCTTCGACAGGCTCAGGCCGAAGATGTCGATGTCGTCGCCATAGGCGAACTTGTAGTTGGTGGTGCTGATGGAGTTGCGCACGTTGGCGATGGGACCGCCCGCGCCGCGCGCCGTCAGCCCGGTACCATCGAGCACCGCCTGCGGCAGGATTTCCGCAGTATTGCGGTAGTAGGCGCCAAGGGTGCCGTCCAGCCACTCCGGCGACCACTTCAGCATCAGGCCCCAGTCACCGCGCTTGTCCGGGGTGATGTCGTGGCCACGGGCGATGCTGGTGAGGGTGCCGTTCGGACCCGCCAGGCCCGGACCGCCGGTGTGGCCGAGGATGAAGGACTGGGCGCCGGTGCCCACCAGGTCGGAGCTGCCGTAGTAGGTGCCGGCCTCGGGCAGGCGTGCTTCGTCCCAGTCCAGGAAGTACTGGGCGGCAACGGTCAGCTCGGGGTTGATGGTGAAGGACGCGGAAACCTGGTTACGCGGAACGAACAGTTCCTTGGCCTCGGTGCCCGGCGCGGCGGCGAGCTTGGCCAGGTCCAGGCCGGACTGGCCGTAGCTGATGCCATGCACCGGGTTCAGGATGGTCTCGCCCCAGTACACGTTGTGCTGGCCGGCCTTGACGCTGAACATCGACTCTTCGCCAACTTCAGTGCTGTAGAACACGAAGGCGTCGAGGATTTCGCCGGACGGGCCGCTGTAATAGCGCTGGGCGTAGTTGGAAAGGTGCGGACTGCCCAGAACCGCATTGTTGGTGCCGGGCTGGCCGGCAATGCGGGAGAAGGCCTCGTTGCCGTTGACGAACGGGTTCGAGTTGGAGCCGGTGTTGTCGTAGGCCTTGTCGTACCAGCTGGCGGCACTGACGCGGAAGCCCTTGTTGCCCTGGTGGATCACGTCCAGCTCAGTCAACAGGTCGACGCGGTTGGTGATGTTGGTGCCGGAACGACGGAAGTTGTAGTCGCCGTCGTTGTTGTTCGGCGTGGCCAGCATGCGCTTGTCCGCGCTCTCGGTGCGAACGCCGTAGTTGTACTTCACGGTATTGTCGAAGCGAACCGACCAGTCCGGATTCCCGGTGTTGACCTCGAAGGCCTGCACCACGGCCGGCACGCCCAATCCGGCAGCAATGGCCGAGGCGAGCAGGCACCTGCGCAAGTTGAGGTTGTGATTATTCTTGTTGTTCATGCGTTGGCTCCGCTTCTTGTTGTAGTGGCTACCGCAACCCTTTCCGTGCTCCTTGCTTTTCAGCGCGCAGCCGGTTGCTTGGCTGCGTGCCATCTCGCCGGACTCCCCGGCGGACTTCGATTGATTTGTGCTTCAGCGATCCAGCATCTGGATCAGTTCATGAGCGTAGGGCCATTCGCCGTAACCCGATGCCGGGTTGAGGTGCCCTACTTCGCCCAGTTCGACGAGACTGCTTTCCCAGTCGCTGGCCATGCGGCGTACCGCTTCCAGACTGGCGAGGTGGTCGTCGTCGCTGGCGCAAACGAGGGTTGGGAACGGCAACGGCTCGCGCGGCAACGGGGTCCAGCCATTGGCATGCAGGGACGCCGGGCTCGGATAGTTCTCGGGCCAGGTGGCGTCGAGATCCGGCGGGGTCGCCAGCAGCGCGCCTTTGATCGGCCGGCTGTAGCGGGCTGCCCAGTGCACCACCATGAGTGCGCCGGCGCTGTGGGCCACCAGGATCACCGGGCCGTCGATCTGCTCCAGCTCACGCTGGATGGCCTCGACCCGTGCCGGCAGGCTCAGCTTGTCCTGCTCCAGCGGCGGTACGCTGCGGACCTTGGGCAGTTGTTCTGCCAACAGGGTCTGCCAGTGCTCCGGCACATGGTCCCGTAGGCCCGGGACGATGAGGATGGTTGTGCTGTTTTTATCGTTGTCGTTCACGTCATTAACCTGTTGCGTCTGATGGGATCGCCATCGCGGCGGAAGGAACTTCGTGATGCAAACAGTAGAGATGCAAGGGGGTAGCCGCTTTGCATAGAACGTCAGGTGCTTCGCATTTCATGACAGCGCGATTTTGCCCCGCCTGACGGTTCGTTCGAGGGCCATGCCCGCCGTCCGTGGCCTGGGCCAAATTCCACGGATTGGCTTTACTTCCATCTGGCCGGAACAGGGAAAAATGCCGGCGTTGTCATGAAAGACAAATTCAAAGACTATCCGCGACGACAGACTCACTTCGCTTTATCTGACAAGAACAATCGGCGCATGCCTACAGGCAAGCTCCGGTACAACGACAGCGTGGCGATCAACATGACCCCAATGGTTCGCGCGGCGGCCCTTACCAACTACATGGAAGTGGCCCAACACCTCGGTCTCAACCCGCAACAGATGCTGCGCCAGGCTGGCCTCAGCCAGGCACTGATAGAAAACCCCGACCAACGCCTGCCCACCTCGGCGGCCGCTACTCTCCTGGAAGACTCCGCCCGCGCCAGCGGCTGCCTCACCTTCGGCCTGCGCATGGCCGAGTCCCGCCAGCTTTCTGACTTCGGCGCCATCAGCCTGCTGCTGTCGCACCAGCCGACACTGCGCGACGCGCTGGAGACCATCGTCCAGTACCGTCACCTGCTCAACGAATCCCTTGCGCTGTTCGTGGACGAGGTGGGCAAGACGGTGGTGCTGCGGGAAGAGATCATCACCGACCCGCCGGTGGCCGTGCGCCAGGGCATCGAGTTGGCCATCGGCGTGCTGTTCCGCATGTGCAGCGCCCTCCTCGGCTCGGGCTGGCGTCCGCTGGCTGTGAACTTCTCCCACGACGCGCCGCCCGACCTGCAACTGCATCGGCGGGTGTTCGGCTGCAAGGTGGAATTCGGTAGCGAATTCAACGGCATCGTTTGCCAGGCCGCCGACCTGGACAAGGCCAACCCCCTGGCCGACCCCGCCATGGCCCGACATGCGCGGCGCCTGGTGGAGTCCCTGCCCGGCGCTGCCCAGCAGTCGACCCTGAACGACGTGCGCAAGGCCATCTACCTGCTGCTGCCCATGGGCCGCGCCACCATTGAGCAGATCGCCCAGTCCCTCGGGATGAACGTGCGCACCCTGCAGCGGCGCCTGGAAGAAAGCGAATTGACCTTCTCCGACCTGATCAACGAGGTGCGCCGCGACCTGGTCCTGCGCTACATGGAGAATCCCCGCTATTCCCTCTCCCGCATCGCCGACCTGCTGGGCTATTCGGTACCCAGCTCCTTCACCCGCTGGTTCACCACCCAGTTCGGCACCGCTCCGGCGGCCTGGCGTCGCGATCATCAGGTGAAGGCGGAGGAGTAAGCGGCGCCGGCCGGCATTGGATGGTGGATGTGAAGGGCGACATCCTCCCTACGAAACCATGAGCGCCGTGCTCTCGTAGGGTGGATCACGCTTCACCGATCCACCATTCGGGTTCGCTGATGGCACGAATGTTGGGCTTCGCTGCGCTCAGACCAACCTACGAGAAGCCTGCGGCTTCCACCCCGAAAGAGCACCGTAGGATGGGTTGAGCTTGCGATACCCATCAGCCCGGTCCGCATGGGTCCGGTGGTCCGTTTCGCGAACGAATTCGCTCCCACAAAAAACGAAGGCAAAAAAAACCGCGCTACGAAACCCGTCCCAGGAGGCTTCGTCGCGCGGCAAAGTGCCCGCTGTGGCAGGCGTCGATGACCCCCTTACGGGAGCAGGAGTAGGGTTTCAAAACCCCCAATGCAGCATGGCCAGTACCAGGACGGCGAGGAAGGCGGTCTCCCCCACCATCAGCAGGATGGGCTTGATACCCACCGAGGCCAGGTCCTTGAGCTGGGTTTTCATGCCCAGAGCGCTGATGGCGATTACCAGGCACCAGCGCGACAGTTCATTGCCGGCCTCTTGCACCACCGGCGGAATCACACCCGTGCTGTTGATCGCAGCCAGGATCACGAAGCCCACCGCGAACCAGGGCAACAGCGGCGGCCGCTTGCTGCCCGGCTCGGCGCCGCGCATGCGAGTGATCATTGCGGCGCAGACGATCACCGGCAGCAGCATCGCCACGCGCATCAGCTTGACCACGGTGGCGCTGTCGCCGGTCTCGTGACCCATGCTGTAGCCAGCGCCGACCACCTGGGCCACGTCGTGGATGGTGCCGCCGATGAAGAACCCGGCATGCAACGGCGAGAGCCCAAGGGCCTCGGCGATCATCGGGTAGAGAATCATCGCCAGGGTGGACAGCGCCGATACGCCGATCACCGTGAACAGCGTCGCGCGTTCCTTCTGCGGATGGCTCGGCAGCGCCGCCGCCAGGGCCAGGGCCGCCGAAGCGCCACAGATGGCCGTGGCGCCACCGGTAAGCAGGCCGAACAGGCTGTTGAAGCCAAGCAGACGCGCCACTGCGACTGACACAAGGATGGTAACCACCACCAGTGCCACCACCATGGCGACTGGCTGCCAGCCGAGCGACGCGATCTGTTCCAGGGTGATGCGAATGCCCAACAGTGCCACGCCAACCCGCAATACTTCGCGGGCGGTGAACTCGATACCGGGCTTGCACGCACCGTCGGTCGCCAGGAAGTTCACTGCAAGGCCCAGCAGAAGGGCGAAGAGCATCACCGGAGCACCGTAGTGCTCGGAAAGAAAGGTGGCCGCCGCGGCGACCACGGCGCTGACGATCACACCTGGCATCAATACCCGGGTACGCGATCCCAGCGCGGTTATTGCTGTTGCAGACATACGAGTGATTCCTGCGGACGCGGCCGCGACAGATCGATGAAACAACGGCCCTGCTGCAGCTCCACCGCGTAGGTGGCGACACCAAAGCCTTTCACGCCGGCCACGCAGCCGCTGGCGAGATCGAAGCGCAGGCCGTGGGCCGGGCAATGCAGCAGGCGCCCGTCCAGGCGGCCACTGAACAGCGACGCGCCGTTGTGCGGGCAGCCTTCGTCGATGGCGTAGAGCTCGCCGTTCTGGTTGAACAGCACCAGCGACTTTTCTTCATGGCGGAACAGGCTGCGCCCGCCCACGGGCGGCACCTGCGCTGCCGGAACCTCCACCAACCGGGTCATGCGGTGCAGACCTCCGCCGCAGCACGCAGCTCCAGGGCACGTTGCAACTGGGCCAGCATCAGCCACGGCGGTTGAGCGCCGGCCAGCGACAGGCGCTGGTCGATCGCAAAAGACGGCACTGCCTGGGTAGCCGGGACGGCCTCGCTACCGACATAGGGGCGACCGTCGTCGAACAGCGCGGCTTCCAGGCGACGCGGGTCGAAACCACACTGCCTGGCCACGCTCAGCAGCAGCTCGCTGTTGCCCAGGTCTTCGCCGGACTGGAAGTAGCCGGCGAACAGGCGCTCCAGCAGGGTTTCCACCTGCCGCTCACTGCCCTGCTCCTTGGCCAGAGCCAGGAGGCGATGGGCATTAGCGGTATTGGGCATGACTTCGATACGGCGCAGGTCCACATCCACGTCGGCGTGGTAGGCGGCATCCTGCACCTGCTCCTGGCGGGCACGTACCGCGGCTTCGCTACCGAGACGCTGCACGTAGAACTCCATGAAGGGCACGCCTTGCGCCGGCAGATGGGGCAGCAGCTGCACGCCGCGCCAGCGCGTTTGCACCTGCACATCCGGGCGACTCTGCGCGAGTGTGCGCACGGCCTTCTCCAGGTTGCGTTTGCCGATCAGGCACCAGGGACAGATGAAGTCGAAAGTCATTTCGACCAACAGCGGTTTCATTAACGTTCCTCACTTGCCATCAGCGGCGAGAGCTTCTGGATGTCCTTCTGGTAGTGGCGCTTGCCGTACCAGAACACCAGGGCCGCGGCGACGCTGATCAACGGAATCAACTGGAAGGCACGATCCAGGCCGAAGAGATCGGCCAGCACGCCAGTGACATAGGGTCCGGGCGCCAGGCCAAGCAGGTTGTTGGCCAGGGTCAGGGTGGCAAAGGCAGTACCGTGGATCGAGTAGTGGGTCAGGTTGGCGACCATGGCGCCGGCCGGGCCGGAGGTGCCGGTCGCCACCAGCATGGCCATGGCGATGACCACCAGCTGCGGCACGCCTGGCGCCATGCGGAATGCCAGGGAAAGGAGCACGCAGCTGATCAGGCAGTAGGCGATGGCCAGGGCGATCTTGCGGTCCGGGGAATTGCGGCACATGCGGTCGCTGAGCATGCCGCAGAGGATCATGCCGGCACCGCCGGTGAGCACGATGATGGCCGAGACAGCGCCAGCCTGGTCGGTGCCCATGTGGTAGTAACGATTCAGGTAGCTGGGGAACCACACCATCACCGCTGCACCAACGAACAGCTGCAGGCCGCTGCCGACGTAGGCGCAGATCACCGAGCGGCTGGCGAACAGGGTTTTCAGCGGGCGGCGGCAGGGGGATTCGTCCGTCGCGCTGCGCGCCGGCAGCGGACTACCGATGCGCGACTGCTTGACGACCAGCGGATAGACCAGCGCCAGCACCAGGCCGAAGATCGCCATGCCAGCGAAGGACCAGCGCCAACCCAGGTGTTGCGCCAGGACGCCGCCCAGGGCCATGCCCAGTACCGAGCCGAACATGCCACCGGCCATGAAGGCGCCAGTGATGGTGGCGCGCATTTCGCGAGGGAATACCGACAGCACCACGGCGATGCCGACGCTGCCATAGGCTGCTTCACCCACACCCACCAGGAAGCGCGCGACGAACATGTGCTCGTAGTTTTTCGCCAGACCGCAGCCCAGGGTTGCCAGGCTCCAGAGCATGGCCATCAGTACCAGGCTCTTCACTCGGCCCCAGCGGTCTGCCAGCAGCGACAACGGGAAGGTCAGCAGCCCCACCATCAGGGCAACGATGCCGCTGAGCAGGCCAAGCTGGGAGTCGGAGAGCGTCCATTCGGACTTGAGCAGCGGGAATACCGCGTTGAGGACCTGCCGCGACATGTAGTCGGAGATCAGCAGACCGAACGTCAGGGCGAATACCACCCAGGCGTAGGTGCGGGGGACGTTCACGGCCGATTGGTCGAAATCGGCGGTGGCAGCGGAATGAAAGGCCATCGCGGTTACCTTGAATCTGTGCGTGTAGTTGTTTTTGTCACGCTAGCTGGCGGGTATGCGGTTAGCACCCCGCCGGGGCCGACCTTATGGGCCGGCCCTTCTGGCTACGCTGGTCAGGTACGCATCGGAACGTGCTTCTGACCCGGCAGGCGGTTCGGCGCCATGCCGTTCATGCGCAGGGTCTCTTCCACGTCCTTGTACTCCACGCCGATCTTGTAGATCTCGCGTGCTTCCTTGCCACTGGCGATTTCGCGGCCCAGCTCGTGGGCGATGCGCACGGTCTGCTGGATCTGCTGCACGGAGGTGAAGCGCTTGCCGTGCTGGTCGATGATGGTGTCCTCGATGCCGACGCGCGGGTGCAGGCCCATGGCGAGTGCCATGGTGTTGAACGGCAGAACGTTCTTCAGCAGGGACTCGGCAGTGAGGGTGCCGCCGTTCGGCGCACGATGGATGAAGTTGAAGAAGTTGAACGGATTGGGGCCGTCGAAGCCGCCGCCGATGCCGATCCAGGTCAGGTTCAGCGGGCCTTTGTAGACGCCCTTGCGCACCAGACGCTCAAGGGTTTCCAGGGCATGGATACCGGTGAGCTGGAAGTGCGGCTGGATGCCGTTGGCCATCAGGCGCTTGAGGTGTTCCTCGACCCAGGCCGGGCCGGCCGGCACGGTCATCTCGCTGTAGGCAGCCTGGTAGACCGGGTTTTCCAGGGAGGTGCCCTTCAGGTACTCCGGATAGAGGAGTTCCATGATGTTCATCTGGGTGGTGTTGATGGCCACGGTGACCTGGTCGGGCTTCGGAGTCAGCTCGGCCAGCATGTGGCGGGTGTCGTCGGACAGCCACTTGGCCGCCTCGCCTTCGCTCTCGGGAGCGAAGGAAATGGAGCCGCCCACCTGGATGATCATGTCCGGTACGGCTTCACGCACGCCGGCGATCAGCTCGTTGAACTTGGACAGGCGCTTGGAGCCGGTGCCATCCAGTTCACGCACGTGCAGGTGCAGGACAGTGGCGCCTGCTTCATAGCAATCAACAGCCTTCTGGACCTGCTCGTCCATGGTCACCGGAATGTCTTCCGGGAAGTCAGCCGGCATCCACTCGGGGCCATAGGGCGCCACGGTGATGACCACCTTTTCCATGTTTTCCGGGTGCAAGGAATCGTCGAGGAATTGCATGGGGATCTCCTGTTTAAGTTCTTGTTCAGAGGTCCCGGCCGGGTATCACCTGGCCGGGCGGGCAGGTGGTCAGAACGTCTTGTCACCGATGATCCCGGCGCGTTCCATCTTGCGGACGCAGGGCGGGTAATCCATGACGGCGTAGTGCTGGGTGGAGCGGTTGTCCCAGATCGCCACGCTGTTCTTCTTCCAGCGCCAGCGCACCTGGTACTCCGGGATGTACGCCTGGCTGACCAGATAGCGCAGCAGGTCACTGCCGCCCATGCTGTAGTCCTGGCCGTAGCGCACGTGCTCGGGGGTATGGAAGTTGGTGAAGTGGGTGGCAAAGGCGTTGACGAAGAGGATCTTCTCGCCGGTTTCCGGGTGGGTGCGCACCACCGGATGCTCGGCGTCCGGATACATGGCCTTGAGCGCCAGGCGTTTCTCGACGGGCATGGCCGCGCCGAAGCTCGCCTCGATGCTGTGGCGGGCACGCAGGCCCTCGATGCGCTCTTTCACGTCTTGCGGCAGCTTCTCGTAGGCCAGCGCCATGTTCGCCCACATGGTGTCGCCGCCCACTGGCGGGCACTCCACGCAGCGCAGCACGCAACCCATGGGCGGTGCATCGCGCCAGGTGGCGTCGGTGTGCCAGGCGTTCTCGTAGCGGTCGTTGGGCTGGTCCGGGTCCTTGTAGATGCGCACCAGGCCCGGATGCTCCGGGTCACTGCCGGCCACCGGGTGGTCTTCCAGCTCGCCAAAGCGGCGGGCGAAGGCCACGTGCTCGGCACGGCTGATCTTCTGGTCACGCAGGAACAGCACCTTGTGCTTGAGCAGCAGCGCCTTGATCTCGGCGAACAGGCCCTCGTCCCGGGCGGCATCGCCCAGGTTCACACCGCTGATTTCGGCGCCGATGGCGCAAGTGAGTTGCTCTACATTCATGACCAGCGCCTCAGATGACGAAGATGGACGAACCAGTGGTCTTGCGCGATTCCAGGTCGCGGTGAGCCTGAACGGCATCTTCCAGCGCGTAGTGCTGGTTGATGTCGATGCGAATGCGGCCGTTGCCGACGTGGTCGAACAGTTCGCCCACCAGATCCGCCTTCTCCGCCGGATCGGCGATGTAGTCGGCCAGGGCCGGACGGGTGATGAACAGCGAGCCCTTCATCGCCAGCAGTACCGGATCGAAAGCTGGGATCGGGCCGGACGCGGTGCCGACGCAGACCATCAGGCCACGACGCTTGAGCGAGTCCAGGGAAGCCATGAAGGTGTTCTTGCCGACGCTGTCGAACACCACGTCGACGCCGCGACCGCCGGTCAGCTCGCGCACGCGCTTGGCGATGTCTTCTTCGCTGTAGTTGATGACGTGGTCACAGCCGTGGGCACGGGCGACTTCGGCCTTGCCTTCGGTGGACACGGTGCCGATCACGTTCAGGCCGAGCAGCTTGGCCCACTGCGAAACGATCAGGCCGACGCCGCCAGCGGCAGCGTGCAGGAGGATGCTGTCGCCTTCCTTGAAGTCATAGATGCGGCGCATCAGGTAGGCGGAGGTGAGGCCGCGCATGGTCATGGCCGCAGCGGTCTCGAAGGAGATGGTGCCGGGCAGCTTGATCAGCGGCGCAGCGGGCACCAGGCGCTCGGTGCTGTAGGCGCCGAGGGTGTTGAGGAAGCCGGTGTAGGTCACGCGGTCGCCCAGGGCGACGTTGTTCACGCCCTCGCCCACTGCCACTACGACGCCGGAGGCCTCGACGCCGATGCCATTGGGCAGCGGGATCGGATAGGTACCGTTGCGGAAGTAGGTATCGGCGTAGTTGAGACCTACGGCGACGTGACGAACACGCACCTCACCGGGTCCCGGATCACCAACCTCGACCTCTTCATAGCGAAGTACTTCCGGTCCCCCGGCTTCATAAAAGCGAACAGCTTTGGCCATGCCTGTCTCCAATCTGGATTCTTGTAGTCGGGTCACGGACCCATGGATTGGACTCTAGGCATCCCCCTTTTCGGGTGCTTCACATCGCACGACAGCAACTTCTCATTTCATGACAGCCCCCTGGCCGGGCGCCCCAACGGCGCGCCGGCCAGCCGTTTTGCCGCTTAATGGCGCAGCAGGAAAGCCTCCACCGCGTCGAGGAAATCCCCGTGGAGTTCGATGTTAGAAGGGGGTACGACGGGCAGCATCCGCAGCGCCGATCCGGCGTCGATTGGCGAGCGCGGCGGCGCTGTTCGGCTAGTCGTCGGGCAAGGGCACCACACGAGGCAGGGGCTCGAACTGGATCGGCAGGGTCTCCGTCCGCCTCAGGCTGCCCTCGACCGTTCCGGACAGATGGATCACACCGGCCATCACACCCGTCTCCGGATTGCGCATCAGCTCCAGCCACTCTTCGTCGAAGGCCTGGTTGAGGCTCTTGCGCAAGGTCGCCTCACGGTCATGCCGCCCCTCCTCGTGGAGCATGGCGCTGATACCGGTGAAGCCGAGGGACAGCACCGGCCCAGCCACGCGCCCCATGAAGCTGGTGACGACACTGGCGGCACCGCTGGTGGCCAGTTCCGTTTCCAGTTGATCGCTGGTCTCGCGAGTGATGGTGGACAGCCCGTCGTCCGTGGCCCAGGCGCCAGCGCCGCCCGGTGCATTACGTATCCGGTCCATGAGCGATGCGTAGGCCGGCAACTCTTCCAGCGGCTCGGCCTTGAGAACCTGGAACAGCGAGGCCCTCTGCCCCGGCGGCGGTAGCTCGATGGCCGGAATCTTCTGCAAATGCTGGGCGAACTGGTCGCTGGGCACGCCGAAACGCTGAGGGATCACCTGCAGGCGCTCATCCAGCTGCTGGATATAAGTCCGGGTGGCCTGCTCCATGATGTCGTCCGGATCGAGCTGTCGGGAAACCGGCTTGAGCACCTGGTCGTCATATTCTTCCTGCAGGTAAGTGGCCAGCCGATTCACGGTTTCCTCGCGCTTGCCGTCGGAACTCAGGCGGTACCAACCCACCTTCATGCTCAACCACTTGCGGGTCCAGAAGCTGGAGAACCAGGGAATGAATTCACTTTCGGTGCGCTGGTAGACCAGATCCATCCAGCGTTCCATGGAGTCCTGGGCGTAGGTCCTGGCCTGGCCGGTGGCGGCCAGGGAGGCGGCGGCGATATCCCGGTCCACCTGCTGCCAGGTGCTCTGCGAGACAACGACGGGTGCCACGGGAGGCGCCGGCTTCGAAGCACAGCCGCCCAGCGTCAACGCGAGGGAGACGAGCATTATGAACAGGAGCCGGACCGGTACCTCCCCAAGCCAGCCAAGCAGCTGTTCTTCCCGGACTCCGGGAGAACTTTCTGCAGCGTTCATAGGGCTTCTTCCACCCCCGGGGCCTTTCGGCCGGGGTTCCTTGAGTATAGGGACCACCCCACCCCACCGCCCCTCGATCGGACGTACTGCACTTCTGAGCAAAAACGTCCGTCGCGCTGTCTGATCAGTCGCCAGGACGAGCACCGCGTAAACGCGTGTGGCGCCGGCCAACCCCAGCCGTATCGGAATCGAGGTAGTGAAATGAAAACAGGCCCGTCAGTGGGTGTGTTTCTTCTGGTTGCAGTCCTTGCCGGCATCGTGCAGAGCGCACACGCCGAGCACAGGTGGGACAGGGACGATGCCAGGGTCGAGCAGTATCGCGACGGCCCTTGCCGGGTGAAGGAAATCACCGATTACGGCTACTACCGCAAAGTCGTCCGCTGCCCCAATGGGCGCGGCAAGACGTGGCGCCGGGGCGACTGGCACCGCGACTACCGCGACGGCCCTTGTCGCATACGCATCGATGCCTCTCGCGAGGTCTTCGACAAGGAAAAGGTCTGCCGCACGCGGGACCACTACCGCGACTGATCACGCTGGGGCCGGCCATGCCGGCCCCGCTTCAGAGCACGAACAACTCCACGAACCGGTCCACCGGCGTTGCCTCCAGGGCCGCCTGGTCCTTGCACAGGGCGAGGATCTGCGCGCAGCGCTGCGGCGCGAAACGGGTCGCCAGGCTGGTCCTGAACTTCTCTTCCAGCAGCGGCATGCCTTCGGCGCGCCGGCGCCGGTGGCCGATGGGGTATTCCACTTCCACTTTCTCGGTACTCCGGCCGTCCTTGTAGAACACCTGCACGGCATTGGCGATGGAGCGTTTGTCAGGTTCCAGGTATTCGCGGCTGTAGCGCGGGTCCTCCACCACCTCCATGCGTTCTCGCAGGCGGTCGATGATCGGATGTGACTGGTGGAAGCCGTCCTCGTAATGCTCGGCCTGCAGGTCGCCGAAGGCCAGGGCCACTGCCGTCATGTACTGGAGGCAGTGGTCGCGGTCGGCGGCGTTGGCCAGCAGCCCCTCCTTGGCAATGATGCGGATGGCCGATTCCTGGGTGGTGATGACGATGCGATCGATTTCGGTAATGCGGTTGCGCACCAGCGGATGCAGGCGCACTGCCGCCTCGCAGGCCGTCTGGCCATGGAACTCCGCGGGGAAGCTGACCTTGAACAGGATGTTTTCCATCACATAGCTGCCGAACTCCTGGGGCAGACGGAAATGCACCTGCTCTGGCGCCTTGGTCGCCAGATCCTTGTTGGTGTGGCTGAACAGCACGTCGTAGAACCCCCACTGGGGCGCACTCAGCACGCCGGGAACGCCCATCTCGCCGCGCAGGGCGATCTCTGCCAGGCGCACGCCGCGACTGGTGGCATCCCCCGCCGCCCAGGACTTGCGCGAACCGGCATTGGGCGCGTGGCGATAGGTGCGCAGGGCCTGGCCATCTACCAGGGCGTGGGAGATGGCCGAGAGCAACTGGTCGCGGCTCGCCCCCAGCAACCAGGCGCACACGGCGGTGGACGCCAGCTTGACCAGCACCACGTGGTCCAGGCCGACGCGGTTGAAGGAGTTCTCCAGGGCCATCACGCCCTGTATCTCGTGGGCCTTGATCATGGCCTCCAGCACCAGGCGCATGGTCAGCGGTGCCTCGCCTCGGGCCAGGCGGCGCTGGGAAAGGTGGTCGGCCACAGCGAGGATGCCCCCCAAGTTATCGGAGGGGTGCGCCCATTCGGCGGCCAGCCAGGTGTCGTTGAAGTCCAGCCAGCGGATCATCGCGCCCAGGTCCCAGGCGGCCTTCACCGGGTCCATCCGGTAAGACGTACCCGGCACCCGCGAGCCCTGGGGCACCAGGGTGCCGTCCACCAGCGGGCCGAGCAGTTTGGTGCATTCGGGGAAGCGCAGGGCCAGCATTGCGCAGCCGAGACTGTCCATCAGGCAATTGCGCGCGGTATCCAGCGCCTCAGTGGAAGTCGTGCGATCGCCGAGCACATAGTCGGCGATGGCCTGGATCACCGGATCGTACGGAGGGCGCTGGTTCAGGTCTACGTTGCTGCTCATGGCCGTGCCTCTCGATTGCCGAGTGGACTGAGCCTAGCAAACACCATCAGCCAGGCGGCCGGGACCGAAAGCGACCGACGGCCAAGGCGTCGCGCGCGCTGCTGTGCTGGGCTTGGATAAGGTCACAGCCGGAGGGCCCGCCATGAACTCAGATCCCAACGTCCGCACCCCCGCCCCCAGGCCGCCGGGGCCCAGCCAACCGCCGGAGCAAGTGCCGGTGGCGGACGTGAAACGCATCAGCGACAAGGCGCCGAGCAAGGACAAGAAGCCGGATGATTGGGAGTGATCTGCCCTCCCCCCTGCCAACCCTGCACGGGCGAATTGATTCGCCAGGGGACTCCCAGCACAGCTCAACCGCCCTCACCCCAGCCCTCTCCCGCAAGCGGGAGAGGGGGCGGTCCGTGCCGCCAATCAGCCCTGCCGCAACCCTGTGGGGGCGAATTCATTCGCCAAGCGGACCGCAGGTTCGCCCAAGGGACTCCCAGCACAGCCCAACCACCCTCACCCCAACCCTCTCCCGCAAGCGGGAGAGGGTGCTGTCCGTGCCGACGTCCAGACCTGCACAACCCTGTGGGGGCGATTTCAATCGCCAAGCGAACCGCAGGTTCGCCCTAGGCCCCCCCAGAACAACCCAACCGCCCTCACCCCAACCCTCTCCCGCAAGCGGGAGAGGGGGCTGTCCGTGCCGACGTCCAGCCCTGCACAACCCTGTGGGGGCGATTTCAATCGCCAAGCGGGCCGCAGGTTCGCCTGGGGACCCCCAGCACAGCCCAACTGCCCTCACCCCAACCCTCTCCCAGAGGGAGAGGGGGCGGTCCGTGCCGACGTCCAGCCCTGCCACAACCCTGTGGGGGCGATTTCAATCGCCAAGCGGACCGCAGGTTCGCCCTAGGGACCCCCAGCACAACCCAACCACCCTCACCCCAACCCTCTCCCAGAGGGAGAGGGGGCGGTCCGTGCCGGCGTTCAGCCGCTGCACAATCCTGTAGGGGCAAGCGGACCGCAGGCTCCGCGCATCAGAAGCCTACGCTGGCCTGGATGTACCAGGTGCGCGGCTGGCCCACGTAGATGCCCGCGTTGTTGTCACTGGAGCGGGTGAAGTACTGCTTGTCGAAGATGTTCTTCACGCCCACGCCCACCTTCAGGTTGGACAGCTGCTCGCCGAAGTCATAGGCACCGCGCACATGCCAGGTCACGTAGCCGGGAATGTCGCCGAACTGGCCGTCAGCGGTCGGCTCGGTGATGTAATCACCGGTGAAGTTGCCGTTCTTGTCGATGCCGGTACCCGGTGCGCGCTGGCCGGACTGGGCGTAGCCGTCGAAGTTGTAGGTCCAGCGGTCCACCTGGTAGCGCAGCCCGACGTTGGCCACCTGGCGCGAGTAGAACGGCAGGTCGCGGGTCTTGAAGCCCGGGATGTCGCCTTCATAGGTCGCGCGGGTGAAGGTGTAGGTGCCGGTCACGCTCAGGCCGGAGAGCAGTTCGTCCAGGTTGTAGTAGCCGGACAGCTCCACGCCCTGGTGCTTGGTGGCGCCCAGGTTGGTCCAGCCCACATCGTTGCTGATGAATTGCAGCTCGTGGTCGAAGTCGATGTAGAACAGCGTCGCTTCGCCGCCCCAGGTCTGGCTGTTGTAGCGCGTGCCCAGCTCGTAGGTCTTGGCCTTCTCCGGCTCCAGGCCGTTGGCCGTGCTGTCGCCGACGCCGCCCTGGCCAAGCTGGAAGTACTGCAGGCTGCCGAACGAGGTTTCGTAGTTGGCGAACAGCTTCCAGGAATCGGAGAGGTGGTACATCACGCTGAGGGCCGGGAGCGGCTCGTTGTAGTCCTTGCTGCGGTTCTTCTCCTGCACCGGCTTGCCGTTGCTGCCGATCACCGGGCGCTCATGCCAGTCGGTGTTGATGCTCTCGAAGCGAACGCCCGGGGTGACGGTCCATTTGCCCACGTCGATCTTGTCGTCGATGTAGAACGCATTGGCCTCGGTACCTCCCGTACGGTCCTGGAAGACGTGGCCGTCCGTCGCGGGTTTGTTGTCGGGGCTCGGTACGTTGCCCACCAGTGCCACGCCGCTGCTTTGCTCGTGCATCGCCTCCTTCAGGTAGCGGTAGCCGACACCCACTTCATGGGTGCTCTCGCCGGCGAAGAAAATGCGCGAAACGCGCGGCTCGAAGCCGTAGGTGTAGTAACTGCGCGGGTAGGAGTTGAGGACCTTCTGGTCGCGGCTGGCGATGTTGCTGCCCCGGAAGCTGTCGCTGTAATAGGTCAGCACTTCCACCTGGGTCACGTCGTCCACCTGGCGCAGGTATTTCAACGAAACGTCCTTGCGGCGGCCGCTGAAGTTGTCCCAGTCGCGGTCGGACTGGAAGGGATTGTCGTCGTACTGCGCCTGGGTGAGGCCACCCGGCATATCGGCGGTGGCGTCGTAGTAGTGGAAGTTCAGCGACAGGTCGTCCTGCTCGGTGGGCGCCCAGTGGGTCTTGAGCATCACGTCGTCGATGTCGTTGTTGTTGTTGCCATCGCGGTAGCCGTCGCCGTTGACGCCCGAATAGAGCAGCGCCGCGCCGATGCCGTTATCCGCGGTGCCGCCCAGGAACGCGCTGTTCAGGTACTTCCAGCCACCGTGGGCGGTGTCTTCCAGGGTGGTGGAAACATCACCGGAGAATTTCTCCGGGATGGCGCGGGTCACGAAGTTGATCACGCCGCCGACGTTCTGCGGGCCGTAGCGCACGGAGCCGGCACCGCGTACGACGTCAATGCTGTCGAGGTTGCCGACGGAGATAGGCGCCATGGACAGCTGCGGCTGGCCGTAGGGAGCGAAGGCGGCGGGCACGCCGTCGATCAGCACGGTGGAACGGGGCGAGAGGCGCGAGGTCAGGCCGCGCACGCCGAAGTTCAGGGCGATGTCGCTGCCGCCGGTGCCGTTGGATTCCTGCACCTGCACGCCGGGCACACCACGCAGGGCATCGCGTACGTTCATCGTGCCCTTCTCGATCATGGCTTCACGGCGCACCACGGTACGAGCGCCGGGATGGTTCTGCACCACGGCGTCTTCGGCGGTACCCAGCCAGTCGCCGACCACGGTGATGCTGGACGCCGGCAGCTCCATGGCGGATGCGCCCTCATCGCTGGAAACACGACGCAGGATGGCGGTGCCGTCCGCCAGGTCGAAGGTCAGGCCGCTGCCCTGCAGCAGCGTGGAGAGGACTTCTTCCGGCAGCAGGTTGCCGTCCACCGCCGGGGCCTGCTTGCCGGCCACCAGGTCAGGGCTGAAGAAGAGTTGCAGCGAGGTCTGCTGGCCCAGTTGGCCAAGGGCGCTGGCAAGGGACTGCGCCGGAATGTGCACGTCCTTGCGCTCGGAAGCCTCGGCACCGAGGCTGGCCACCGCCAGGGCAACGGCCAGGCTCAGGGGCAGCCAGGGCTGGGTCTTGCGGGAGGAAACTGCGGATGCCGCTTGTTGCTGTACTTCGTTGTTCACGTTCGTTCGGTCCTGAAAGAATGCCCCCAGCCATGCGCTGGGCGTGAAGAGTCGGACAGGAAGACGAACGAGCTGGAAAAAACCTGAATCTAAAACGGAATAATTTCGTTTGAGCCGTCAGAAAGGGTTCTGACCTTCACCGGCAGGATGCGCGGCAAGGCCACCAACAGGGCGTTGGTGTCATCGGCACGGGACACGCTGGAGAAGCGCAAGCCCGCCACTTCCGGGGCAACGTGCAGGGGTTTGTCGCGGTAGCGGGACACTTCTTCGGCCACCTCGGCCAGGGGCACGTCATTGAAGATCAGCTTGCCCTGTCGCCAGGCCGTGATGGCGGCGATGTCGATGCGCTGCACCGGACCGACGGCGCCATCGGCCGCGATGCGAATGCCGTCACCGGCCACCAGCGGTCGGCTGGCCTCCGCGCCCTGCCCGCCTGCCACCAGCACCCGTCCCGATTCCACCGCCACGCGCACGTCCTGTTCGCCGTGGCGCACGTTGAAGCGGGTGCCGGTGACGGTCACGCGACCGGCGCCGGCTTCCACGACAAAGGGGCGGGTCTTGTCCGGCGTCACGCTGAACAGCGCTTCCCCGGTCTCCAGCCGTACCAGGCGGCGGTTGGCGGAATAGATGACCGTGACACGGGTACGGCCATTGAGATCGAGGGTCGAGCCATCGGCCAGGGTGACCTGGCGACGTTCGCCGAGCGCCGTCACGTAGCTTTCGCCGCGCAGTGAGAAGGGATCGAACAGATAGGTCGCACCACCCGCCAGCACCACGCTGGCCGCAGCCGCCAGCGCACCCTGCAGGAAGCGACGGCGCGACGGCACCGGCAAGGGCCGGACCTCGGCGTTGCACAGCTCACGCAGGCGCTGCTCGGGAATCAGGTCGGCGGCGCTCCAGAGGCGTTCGAGCAGTTGGTACTCGGTCCGGTGCGACGCATCCGCCGCCAGCCAGGCTTCAAAAGCGCGACGATCCTCGTCGCCCTGCTCGGGGTCACGATTGCGGCTGAACCAGTAGGCGGCTTCGTCTCGCGCGCGGCAGTCGGCATTCGTCATCGGTTGGCCATCCAGGTGGCGGGAATCAGGCTGCGGTCGTTGTCCATATCTCGGGTCTTGGTGCCCTGTCGTGCTCTGTCGGCTCATGTGGCGCTCAGGTCCAGGCGCTCACGCAGGTGACGGAGGGTGCGGATCATATACCGCTCCACCATGTTCTTGGATAACCCCAGGCGCTCGGCGATCTCCGCCTGGCTCTGCCCTTCCAGCTTCTGCCAGATGAACACCTGGCGGCAGTTCACCGGCAGCTCCGCCAGGGCCTTCTCGATCGAGTCGGCCAACTGGACGGCATGCATGTAGAACTCGGGGTCATTCGTCGACTCCTCCCCCGACTCGGCCATGTCCAGCTCGATCTGGGCACGACGCTCCTCGCGGCGGAAGTGGTCGACGGCTATGTTCCGCGTGGTCTGGTGCAGGTAGGCGCGCGGTTGCTGGACGTTGTCCTGGTCGGCTTCCAGGACCCGAACGAAGGCGTCGTGGGCCAGATCCTCGGCGCGATGGCGGTTCCTCAGCCGGCGCGTCCACGTGCCGATGAGTTCTTCATAGTGCTCGAAGAAGCCGTGATTGCGCTGAGGCATCTGAGGGGAGGAAGGAAGGATCAGGAATCGAAAGGCGCGAATGATAATAGCTCGCAAATATTCCCGCAATTTCCGCTCACCCTCCGGGTTTGGCCATCCGACGAAAGCCTCTTTTCAGGTCATATGGAGACTTGGCACCTTTTTTCGGTAT
The DNA here is from genome assembly GCF_029871235.1 of Pseudomonas sp. BN411. Classification (GTDB taxonomy): domain Bacteria; phylum Pseudomonadota; class Gammaproteobacteria; order Pseudomonadales; family Pseudomonadaceae; genus Metapseudomonas. The sequence continues at coordinate 27,547 of NZ_SSOM01000079.1, read as the reverse complement.
CTTCTCCGACCATCCAACAGTTCCCCAGAAAGAGCCTGCTCCATGAGCCGTACCGCAATCCAGGCTGCCGTCTTCTGCCTCGCCACCCTCTGCTCGGCGGCCACCTTCGCCAAGGTGGAAGTCCAACCCGTGCAGCACACCAAGGCGGGCCGGATTCTCGCCGTGCAGATTTCCGAAGACATCGCCCCCGGCGATTACGAAGTCTTGATGAAAGGCCTGCGTGCCAACCCCGGCAAGTTCGACCGCAAACTGGCCCTGCTGGACAACATCGGCGGCAGCGTCACCGAGGCCATCCGCATGGGCCGCCTGCTGCGGGAAACCGGCTTCGACGTGATGGTGCCCTCCGAAGGCGTGTGCCAGGGCAGCTGCGTCTACCTGCTGGCCGCCGGTCGCAACAAGACCGTGCGCGGCTACGTGGGCCTGCACCGCCCGTACTTCCCCCATGGCGACTCCGCCCTCGCCGCCGTCGGCAGCGGCTACAGCCCCACCGCCTACCTCAAGGACATGAACGTCCCCCTGAGTCTGCTGGATGACATGAACGGCATCGAGCCGACGCGCATGCGGGTGCTGACGAAGGATGAGCTGGCGCGTTATCGGTTGAACTGACGACGACTGCTCCGTCACGGCGTGTAGGGTGGATGACGCCCTTTTCATCCACCATCGGGGTCGAGCCAATTTCGTAGCCCGGGTGAAATCCGGGTGAAAGTCTCACCGTCTGACTAGCAGGCTGAGAGTCGTAGGTGTCACTCCTTTCCCACTAGCCCCTCCACCAGCCGCCGCGCCACCGGCGATACCAGCAGCACCACCGGAAAGGCCACCAGCCAGGCCATGAGCCAGGCGCCGAGCCAGAGGCTGGGAAAGTCCACCACCGGGCCGGCGGCGCGCCAGGTGGAGATACCGGATACGAGCAGGGACATGAGCCCGGAGAGGATCAGGCCGAACAGCAACGGGGCGAAACGGCGGGGAATCATGTGGGCACCTCCGTCTCAGGCACCGGCGAGCCGGTGCAGGGTCTTGGAGAAATTCCAGCCGAACATTCGCGCGGTCTTCACATCCCCCGGGACGAAATGGTCGGCGGGAGCCGAATGGCTGGACTGGGCCATCAGTCCGGACCATGAACCCAACCGGTTGGCGGCTTCTTCAATGGGCACGCCGGCATGCTGCTCCGGCAGGATGGGGTTACCCACCCAGAGCATGCCGTGCTGCATGCAGAACACGAACAGCGCCATCAGGGTCGACTGCTTGTCCCCCGCCGCCAGTGACGACACGGTAAAGCCCGCCGCCAGGCGTCCCTTCAGCTGCTGGCTACGCCAGATCGGCCCGGTGGCGTCCATGAAGGACTTGAAGACCCCGGAAACACCGCCGAAATAGGTCGGTGAGCCCAGGACGAAGCCATCGAACGCCAGCAGTTGGCCGGGATCGCCGGCAATGTCTTCCGCCTTGAGCAGGTGGACTTCCGTATTGGCGACGCCCTGGGCGCCTTCGCAGATCTGCCGGGCGATGTGTTCGGTGTGGCCAAAGGCGCTGTGGTAGATGACGGCGAGCTTTTTCATGGTGAGTGATCCCATTTGGAGTGATGAAGGAGCCGGATTCAGCGGGTGACCCAGCCCAGCAGGGCAGCGGCCAGGAACAGTCCCAGGCCGAAGACGCTGTGGTTGGTCAGGCTGCGCAGGCAGTTCTTCAGCGGCGTAGGCGTTTTGCTGGCGAAGAAGCCCGCCCCCATCGCTGGCTGCATCACCAGCAGCGGCGCGACGACCGTGCCCATGCCCACCAGCAGTGCGGGCAGCAGCGTCGGACTGGCGGTCCAGTCGACGCCGATAAGCCCCACCAGCAGGGCCGCGAAGGCAACGCCGATGGCGTAATGGGTGATCCAGCCCAATGCCGTTTCACCCGGGACAGGTTCCGCCTTGGCGATTGCGTCGTGACTGAAGCGGCCACGCAGCAGGTGGCCAATCCAGCGGCCGATGAAGGCGAAATTGAGCGTCTGGACGCCCATTCGCTTGAGGAAGACCAGCCAGATATCCATGACGGCGGTGGCGCCGATGCCGATGCAGATCACCGTGATGATGTCGTTCATGTGAGCCCCTTGTGCGTTGACGATGGGAGGTGTCGGGGCCACTCTAGAAGTTGAAGTCAACTTCAAGTCAAGGGATCACAGATGGACATTGCCGAGGTCGCCCGACGCACGGGTCTGCCGTCATCGACGTTGCGTTATTACGAGAAGAAAGGGCTGATCACATCCCTCAGCCAGCAAGGGATGCGGCGCTGGTTCGCGCCCGGCATCCTCGATCAGTTGGCGCTGATCTCCCTCGGCCAGGCTGCGGGGTTGTCGCTGGATGAGATCCGCTCGATGTTCTCGCCCAACGGCGAACCGGACATCGACCGTGAATTGCTCGCGGCCAAGGCCGATGAAATCGATGCGCTGGTCAAGCGCTTGAAAGCCATGAGCGACGGCCTGCGTCATGCCGCAGCCTGCCCTGCGCCGAGCCATTCGGAATGCCCGACCTTCAAGCGACTGCTGAAGGCCGCGTCGAGCGGCGCCATCGAGCGGCGCTGGAACAAGGCGGCGCCCAAGCCCAGGAACACGTCGTAGGGATGCGCCCTGGTCGCGCTGTTCGGCGGCAGACCGGGCATGGTGTCCGAGCGTTTCAAGAAGCTGCTCAAGCGGGTCGGCGAACAGCACTGCCCCCTCGTCAGGCCGGCTGGCAGGGGTAGCGGTTCTGCGCTGCAGTTAGTTCGGGGATGGAAGGCGCAAACCTGCAAGGAGGTTGCCATGGCCATTCAACTCGATCACCTGATGGTGCCGGCGCGGGACAAGCTGCGCTCGGCGAAACTCCTGGCCGAACTGCTCGACGTGCCCTGGTCGGAGATCGGCATCGGGCCGTTCGCGCCAGTGTATGTGAACGACGGGCTGACCCTGGATTTTGACCAGTGGGGCGAGCCGTTTCCGCTGATTCACTTCTGCTTCCGGGTGAGTCCGGAGGAATTCGAGGCGATCCTGGGGCGCATCCGCGCGGCGGGCATCGACTACCGCAGCGCCGTTCATGGGCCAGTCGACCATCAGGTCGACAGGGAACACGGCGGCTCCATCGTTTACTGGAACGAGCCGGATGGGCATCAGTGGGAAATGCTGACGGTGAGTTATGCGCGGCAGGGCTGAGATGCTTGTCGCGGGGGGATTCATGTAGGGGCGATTTCAATCGCCAAGCAGACCGAAGGTCTGCCCTAATGGTCCGAGCTGCCGGTAATCCCCTCACCCCCGGCCCCTCTCCCAGAGGGCGAGGGGTGACTCGCGCCGGCGGCGCCGTGCATACCCGGGATTCCCTGCCTGTGAAGAGCGCCCCGTAGGGTGGGCTTTAGCCCACGCTGACCTGCGATGGTGGGCTGAAGCCCACCCTACGGGTTGAGACCGTTTTGGCTGGCACTTTTACTGTAGGGGCGAATTTATTCGCCAAGCAGGCCGAAGGGCTGCCCTGATACTCCGAGCTGCCGGTAATCACCCTCTCCCCCGGCCCCTCTCCCCGAAGAGGAGAGGGGTGACTCGCGCCGGCGGCTCTGTAGATCCCGGGGGCACCCTTCCTGTGGGGGCGAATTCATTCGCCAAGCAGGACGCAGTCCTGCCCGACCTCTACAGAAGGGGCAGCTCCGCCGCCCTCAGCGTTTGAAATCGCCCCCACACGGGGCCTTCACCAAGCCCAGTCGCTGCTCCAACTCCGCAATACGCGCCGTCAGCGCCTGGTGTTCGGCGCGCAGGGCGGTGATGTCGTCGTAGACGCTGATCATGTGTTCCGGGCTGCCGTCGCGGGGGTTGCGTTGGACCGAGGTGCGGACCTTCACCCAGATGTAGCTGCCGTCCTTGCGGCGGAAGCGTTTTTCCATGGTGCTGACGGTTTCCTGGCCATCCAGCAGGCGCTGGACCTGGGCCAGGTTGGCGGAAAGGTCCTCGGGGTGGGTCAATTCCTGGAAGGTCAGGTCGGCAAGTTCCTCGGCGCTGTAGCCCAGCAGTTCGCACAGCGGCTGATTGACCCGCTGCCACTTGCCGTCCAGGCCGATGTAGGCCAGGGCGCCGCCGGCCAGTTCGAAGATGGCGCGGAAGCGTTCCTCGCTCTGGCGCAGCTCGTCTTCCACCCGTTTGCGCTCGGTGCTGTCCAGGCTTACGCCGACCATCTTCACCGAACGGCCGGAGCTGTCCTGCAGCGACGTCGCGCGGGAGGTGATCCAGCGCTGCTCACCGTTGGGATGAAAGATGCGGAAGTCGAACTCGTAGCCTTTGCCCTCGGCCACGCAATCCCGGTAGATGGCCTGCAGCGCGGTGACGTCGTCCGGGTGCAGGTGGCACCAGAAGTCTTCGTTGCGGCGCACCGGCCAGCCGTACACGGCTTCGACGTTGGCCGAGTAGGAGACTTCGTCGGTGATCAGGTTCCATTCCCAGTTGACGATGCCGGCGCTTTCCTGGGCCAGCTTCATGCGCGCTTCGCTTTCCATGATCTGGGCGGTGTACTTGCGTCGCACGTCAGTCATGGGGAGGTCCTGCACCTCGACGTGCTGGGCATCCTGCAGAGCTTCGTCGCCATAGCGCAGCCAGATCCAGTTGACCTTGAGGAAGGTGGCCAGCATGCGCAGGTTGTCGTAGTCGATCTCGCCGCCACGGGTCCACTTGTGGACGGCCGTACGCGAAATACCGAGCACGGTGGCCACGGCCTGAAGCGTCAGTTTCTGGTGTTCGAGCAGTTCTTTGAGGCGGAAGGCGAAGCTGTTTTCTGTCATGGCGAGCATGTCCCTGAGCCAGGCGACGCAGTATACACGTCGCCGGTTCCGCCCTATCCCGCTGCCTTACAGGTCTAGAACAAGACGCTGCCCCTTCGCGCGGGAGACGCACAGCATCATGGTCTGCTGAGCCGCTTTCTCGTCGTCGGAGAGGTACTGGTCGAAGTGCTCGGCTTCCCCTTCGAGGATGCGGGTCTCGCAGGTGCCGCAAACACCCTCGCGGCACAGGCATTCCACCTGGGCGGCGTTGGATTTCTCGATGGCCTGGAGGATGGTCATGCCCTCCTCCACCTGCAGCTCGCGACCGGACTGGGCCAGCACTACGGTGAAGGCACCGCCGGTGACCGGCGCGGCGGCGAACTGTTCCCAGTGCACGCGGGCGTCCGGGATGCCCTGGGCCTTGGCGGTGGCGATCACCGCGTCGATCAGCGGCTTGGGACCGCAGACGTAGACATGGGCATCCGCGTCCATGCCACCAATGAGTTCCGCCAGGTTCAGCGAGGTGCCCAGGCTGTCGACGTAGAAGCGCACGTTCCCGGCATGGGGACCGTCGGCCAGTTCACCCTGGAAGGCACCGTGTTCCGGGCTGCGGAAGGCGTAATGCAGCTCGTAGCGGGCTTCCTGGGCGCGCAGCTCGGGGAGCTGGGCAAGGAACGGCGTGATGCCGATGCCACCGGCGATCAGCACGTGCCTGCCGGCGGCAGGATCGATGGCGAAGAGATTGTTGGGGCTGGAGATGACCAGTTCGGTGCCCACCTCGACCTGTTGGTGCATGAACGCCGAACCGCCTTTGGACTGTTCTTCCAGGCGCACGCCGATCTGGTAGCTGGCGGTATCGGCCGGGTCGCTCATCAGCGAGTAGGCATTGCTGAACTGGCGGCCGTCGGCGCCCTTCATCTGCACGATGATGTGGCTGCCGCCGGTGAAGGCCGGCAGCGGCTGGCCATCGACGCGCTCCAGGGTGAAGCGCTTGATCTGGGGGGTTGCCTGCTCCACCGCGGTCACGCGGGCAGACATCATTTCGTAGGAGTTGGCCATCGCTCACCTCTGTTGCGACTGCGGGCGGCGCCGGGCGCCGCCCTGATGGTGCGTGGTGCCCGCCGTCAGACGGCGAGGCACAGGTACTTCATTTCCAGGTAGTCCTCGATGCCGTACTTCGAGCCTTCACGGCCGAGGCCGGACTGCTTGACGCCACCGAAAGGGGCCACCTCGTTGGAGATCAGGCCGGTGTTGATGCCGACCATGCCGTAATCCAACTGCTCGGCGATCTTCCACACGCGGCCGATGTCGCGGCTGTAGAAATACGCCGCCAGGCCGTAGAGGGTGTCGTTAGCCAGGCGTACCACTTCCTCGTCAGAGGAGAAGCGCACCAGGGGCGCCACCGGACCGAAGATTTCCTCATCCAGCAGCTGCATGCCCGGCGCCACGCCGGTCAGCACCGTGGGTTGCAGGAAGTTGCCGCCCAGTTCGTGGCCATCGCCGCCCACCAGGATGTCGGCGCCCTTCTCCACCGCGTCGGCGATCAGGCTCTGCACCTTGTCCAGCGCCTTGCCGGTGATCAGCGGGCCGATCTGGGTAGCGCCTTCCAGGCCATGGCCGACGCGCAGGTCGCGCACACGGGCGGCGAAGCGTTCGGCGAAAGCGTCGTAGATGGCGTCATGCACGTAGAAGCGGTTGACGCAGACGCAGGTCTGGCCAGCGTTGCGGTACTTGGCGACCAACGCCCCTTCCACGGCGGCGTCGATATCGGCGTCGTCGAAGACGATAAAGGGCGCGTTGCCGCCCAGCTCCAGGGACACCTTCTTGATGGTGGGCGCGCACTGGCCCATCAGCAGGCGGCCCACCGGCGTGGAGCCGGTGAAACTCAGTTTGCGCACCAGCGGGTGGCTGGTGAGCTGGGCGCCGATGGCGATCGCGTCGCCGGTGACGATGCTGAGCACGCCGTCCGGCACGCCCGCGCGTTTCGCCAGTTCGGCCAGTGCCAGGGCGGAAAACGGGGTTTCATTGGCCGGCTTGACCACGATGGTGCAGCCCGCCGCCAGGGCCGGCGCCACCTTGCGGGTGATCATCGCCGAGGGGAAGTTCCAGGGCGTGATGGCGGCGCAGACGCCGATGCCCTGCTTGATCACCACCAGGCGCTTGTCGCCGGCCGGCGAGGGAATCACGTCGCCATAGATGCGTTTGCCCTCTTCGGCGAACCACTCGATGAACGACGCGGCATAGCGGATTTCGCCCACGGCTTCGGTCAGAGGCTTGCCCTGCTCCAGGGTCATCAGGCGCGCCAGGTCGTCTTCGTGCTGGAGCATCAGCTCGAACCAGCGCCGCAGGATCTGCGCACGTTCCTTGGCGGTGCGCGCACGCCAGGCCGGCAGTGCGGCATCGGCGGCTTCGATGGCGCGCAGGGTTTCGCTGCCGCCCATGTTCGGCACGCGGCCCAGCAGATCGCCGCTGGCCGGGTCGGTCACGTCCACCGTGCGAGCGTCATCGGCGTCGCACCAGGCGCCGGCGATGAAGGCCTGCTGGCGGAACAGGTCGTTGTCTTTCAGGTTCACTCGGGAATTCCTCATACACGTGACGCAGGCCGCCGCACGCGGGCGGCGGCCACGGTCATCAACGGTCCAGGTGGGCGACGGCGATCAGGTTGTGGAAGTGGGCGATGCCGTGCTCGCTCTGGCCGCTGCGCTGGCTGTCCACCATGATCCGGCCCTGGCCACGGTAGCCGCGGGACTTCAGGCCCTTCTGCACGCTTTCCACCAGGCGCAGGTCTTCCGGACGGAACACATCGCGGTACCACTCGATCAGCGACTGCTGCTCGGGGGTAATGTCCTTGTTGAGGAAGTAGATGTCGTAGTGCTGCAGGGTCACTTCGGCGCTGACCGGGAACTCGTAGATCACGGTCATGAAGTTGCCACCGGGCGGCGCGTTGAACATGGTGCACGGCCAGACCCAGAAGCCGCTGAAGGACGGGTCCTTCACCGACTCGTCGAACTTGAAGGACTTCTCCGACGGTTTGGCCAGGCCGTACTGCAGGGACCAGTTGCCGTGCATGGTGTGGGTGTACTGGCCGACGTCGACGGAGTCGGAGAATCCCGGGTGAGCCGGGGCGCAGTGGTAGCACTCCATGTAGTTGTCGACGATGGACTTCCAGTTGGCCGGGGTCTCGGTGACAAAGCGGGCAGCGAGGTGCAGGTCGTCCACCACCGGGCAGGCCTGGCGGATGCGTGCTTGCAGACCGGGCAGCTGCTCTTCGACTGAACCTGCGTCCTTGTTCATGTTGACGAAGATGAAGCCGGCGTATTCCTCCACGCGCAGCTGCACCAGGCTGGAGTTGGCCTTGTCGAAGTTGGCGACGTGGTCGCAGTTGCGCGCGTGGGCCAGCTCGCCGTCGAGCTTGAAGGTCCAGGCGTGGTACGGGCAGGTGATCACGTTCTTCGCCTTGCCGTCGCCCTGCAGCAGCTGGTGGCCACGGTGCGGGCAGACGTTGTAGAAGGCGCGCAGTTCGGCATCGCGGCCGCGCACGACGATGATGCTCTCGCCGATGATCTCGCGGGTGATGTACGCGTTGTTCTCGGCTACTTCGCTGCGATGGCCCACGCAGACCCAGCTGTTGGCGAAGATCTTTTCTTTCTCGAAATCGAAGACTTCCGGGCGGGTGTAGTAGCTGGCAGGAATTGTGTAGGCCTCATCGGCGTTGGCGCAGAAGTCAGCAGGCAGGCGTTGGATATCGTTCATCTTATGTACTCCAGGCATTAAGGGCGCCGGTTCGGGCCGGGCCATCACAGCTTTTTACTTTTGGTTAACACAAATCTGTCAGTTAACAGATCGGGCAAAATTTTTTGGCCCGTAGGTTGGTCCGAGCCCCGCGAGGCCCAACGTGGGTGTATGACAATCACGCCGGAATCGTTGGGCTTCGCATAGCTCAGACCAACCTACAAGTTCCTGCACATCCGTGTGCAGGTACAACTCAACTCATTGCGCGGTAGCGGCTTTCAGGCGCACGCCCTCTTCCGCTTTCGGCGGCTCGACGCTGTCGTCCAGGCCGCGGCGTACCGCTTCTTCCTCGATCAGGTGGGCCGGCATGCTGCCGTAGTCCTGGATCATCCACTTGAAGAAGCCGTAGATCTTGGTCAGCAGGATCACCAGGAAGGGGATCGCGGTCAGCACCACGGCGGTTTTCATGGTGGACAGCGACGCCTTGGCGAACAGCATGGCCAGCGGGATCAGGGTCAGCATCACGCACCAGAACAGGCGATGGGTCGGCGTCGGGTCCTGGCCTTCTTTCAGGTTGCGGGTGCTGGTGGCAGCCACGGCGTAGGCCGCTGCGTCCATATGGGAAGCGCAGAACACCGCCATGATGAACAGGTACACCGCCAGGAACACTTTGCCGAAGGGCAGCGAGGTCAGGAGCATTTCCACGGCTGTCTCGCCGCCCTGCTCGCTGAGGATGCGCGGCACGTCGATGGCGCCGGTGATGAACTGGTGCATGCTGTAGCTTTCCAGCGCGCCGAAGAAGAACCAGCAGCCCACGCTACCGCCGAGCAGCAGTGCAGCGACCACTTCCTTGATCTTGCGGCCCTTGGATACACGGGTGACGAACATCGCCACGCCCGGCGCGTAGGACACCCACCACAGCCAATAGAACACCGTCCAGTTGCGGGTGAAGGCACCGTCGCCCGCCGGGTCGGTGAACAGGCTCATGTGCACGTAGTTCTGGATCATCAGGCCGATGGCATTGGCGGTGTTGTTCAGGGTGAACTGGGTCGGACCGACCAGGAACACCACGCCAGCGAAGGCCAGGGCGCCGACGCACACCATCTTCGACAGGCGCTGCATGCCACCGTCGATGCCAATGTAGGAGCTCAAGGAGAAGATCACCGCGACGGCACCGATCACCACCAACTGGGTGACGAAGGTGTCCGGAATGCCGGTGAGGCCGGACAGGCCGCGGGTCAGGGTGGACGCGGTGAGCGCCAGGGACACGGTCAGCGCGCCGAACATGGTGAGCAGGAAGATCAGGTCAACCAGGCGACCCACCGGGCCGTTGGCACGGAAGCCGGTGACCGCTTCGATGATCGAAGCCAGGCCCAGACCGCTCTTCTTGCGCACGTGGAAGTGATAGGCGAGCGCCAGCGACGACAGTGCATAGAGCGACCAGGCGCTGATGCCCCAGTGGAAGAAGGAATAGCTGACGCTGAAGTCCAGCGCTTCACGGCTGCCGGCAGCGATGTTCAGGCCAGGCGTCTGGTAGTAGTACGCCCACTCCATCACGCCCCAGTAAAGGGTCGAGGAGCCCATGCCGGCGCAGATGAACATGAACACCCAGGTCATGTTCGTGTACTCGGGCTTGCCGTTGCCCAGGCGGATGTTGCCGTACTTGCTGAACGCCAGGTACAGCACGGCCAGGGCGGTGCCGAACACGAACAACTGCACGGTGGTGCCGAAGGTGCGGGTGGAAATCTCGAAGAGCCGGTTGGCCATGGCCTCCGACTCGGCAGGGAACGCAGCAAGGCCGATCACGGTCAGCGCCACGGCGATCAGGCTCGCCGTGATCAAGAACATGTCTTTCTTATTGTTGTTGGACATCGATGTCTCCTGGAACTGGATAACCCGGCGCCCCATCAGGCAGGGGGTTCGCCGGACTACGCTACTTGTTAATCATTGGTTTACGTTAATCCATTGGTTAACAGCTTGTCCGAAATGTGCCTTCAACGCAACTCCTGTCGGACAATTTGCAGGCCGTCTGTCACCTGCGGAAAAGCGCCGGCCGCCTCGTTCTCACGGGGCGGCCGGATAAGTCTTACAGTGCGTCAGCGATGGCCTTGCCCACTTCCTGGGTCGAGGCCTTGCCGCCCAGGTCCGGTGTCACCGGGCCTTCGGCAATCACCCGCTCGATGGCTTGCAGGATGCCGTCGTGGGCTGCCTTGTAGCGCTCGTCGCCATTGCCCAGGAAGTCCAGCATCAGCGCGCCGGACCAGATCATGGCGATGGGGTTGGCTATGTTGCGGCCGTAGATGTCCGGGGCCGAACCGTGGACCGGCTCGAACAGCGACGGGAAGTTGCGCTCCGGGTTGAGGTTGGCCGAGGGCGCGATGCCGATGGTGCCGGCACAGGCCGGGCCCAGGTCGGAGAGGATGTCGCCGAACAGGTTGGAGGCCACCACCACGTCGAAGCGATCCGGCTGCAGCACGAAGCGCGCGCAGAGGATGTCGATGTGCTGCTTGTCCCACTTGATCTCCGGGTACTTCTCGGCCATCGCAGCCACCCGCTCGTCCCAGTAGGGCATGCTCACGGCCATTCCGTTGGACTTGGTGGCGGCGGTCAGCTGCTTGCGCTCGCGGGTCTGGGCCAGGTCGAAGGCGTACTTGAGGATGCGGTCGACGCCACGACGGGTGAACACCGACTCCTGCAGCACGAATTCGTGCTCGGTGCCTTCGAACATGCGGCCGCCCAGGGAGGAATATTCGCCCTCGGTGTTCTCGCGGATCACCACGAAGTCGATATCGCCGGGCTCACGGCCGGCCAGCGGGCACGGCACGCCAGGGAACAGTCGCACCGGACGGATGTTCACGTACTGGTCGAACTCGCGGCGGAACTTCAGCAGCGAGCCCCAGAGGGAGATGTGGTCGGGCACCTTGTCCGGCCAGCCCACGGCGCCGAAGTAGAGCGCGTCAAAACCCTTGAGCTGCTCGAACCAGTCGTCCGGCATCATCTTGCCGTGCTGCAGGTAGTAGTCGCAGCTGGCCCATTCGATGGTCTCGAAGGAAAGGTCCAGGCCCCACTTGCGAGCGGCTGCTTCGACGACCCGCAGGCCTTCGGGGAGAACTTCGTTGCCGATGCCGTCGCCGGGGATCGCGGCGATCTTGAATGTCTTCTTGTTCATCTGGTCGTGCCCTTGGTGAAGGCGCCCTGTTCAGGCGGGGTGATGACCATGCTATAAGGGCCAACAGCAAAGATAATCCAGCACTTCATTGATAGATAAGACACGAATCGTGAATAGTCTGCCGAACCTGGAAGACCTCCGCGTCTTCGTCCTCGTCGCCCGCCGCTCCAGCTTCGCCGCTGCCGCCAGCGAGATGGGCACCTCCCCCGCCTTCGTCAGCAAGCGCATCCGCCTACTGGAAGAAAGCCTCGGCGTGCGCCTGCTGCACCGCACCACCCGTCGCGTAGCGGTGAGCGAAGACGGCGAGCGGGTCTACCGCTGGGCGCAGACCATCTTCGACGCGGTGGAACGGATGACTGACGAAGTGTCCGAGCTGCACCAGGAACCGCGCGGGCAACTGCGCATCGTCAGCAGCTTCGGTCTCGGCCGGCGCCTGGTGGCCCCGGCGTTGTCGGCGCTGTCGGAGCGGTATCCAGCGCTGGATATCCGCCTGGACCTGTTCGACCGGCTGGTGGACCTGATCGACGAAGGCTTCGACCTGGACATCCGCATCGGCGACAACATCGCCCCCAACCTGATCGCCAAGCCGCTGGCCGAGAACAGCCGCATCCTCTGCGCCGCCCCCTCCTACCTGGCGCGCCATGGCGAGCCCGGCAACCTCGCGGAGCTGGCCGGGCACGACTGCCTGGTGATCAAGGAGCGCGACCACCCCTTCGGTGTCTGGCGCCTGCACGGACCGGCCGGAGAAGAAAACGTGAAGGTCACCGGCCCCCTCTCGGCCAATAACGGCGAGATCGTCCACCAGTGGGCCGTGGACGGACGCGGCATCGCCCTGCGCTCCTGGTGGGACGTGGGCGAAAGCCTGGAGAACGGACGCCTGGTGCAGGTGCTGCCCGAGTATCGGCAGCCGGCGAACATCTGGGCGGTGTACGCCGCGCCCCTTGCCACCTCGGCCAAGATCCGCGTGACCGTGGAGTTCTTCCGCCAGTATTTCCAGCAACAGCGAGGCGGTGCGCGTTAGGTCCGCAGGCAGTACCCATGTGGGGGCGATTTCAATCGCCTTGCGGACCGCAGGTGCGCCCTGCGGTCTTGCTGGGGCAGCTACGCTGCCCTTCGCGAATGAATTCGCCCCCACAAGACACTCACGTAGAGTGGGCTTCAGCCCACCACGAGTTAGCCCCTTGCCCCTGAAGTAACCACAGGGTGGACCAGAGTCAGCGCCTTCAGGCCGATGCCCATCAACGAGGAGCTACGCCAGCTCCTCAGCTGAAGCTTCAGGCGGTGCGCTCCGCCACCTTGAAGCTCAGGCACACGGCGGTTCCTTCGTTCTCGCGGCTGGTCAGGCTGGCCCTGCCGCCGAAGCGCTCCATGATCTGCTTGACCATGATCAGGCCGATACCCAGCCCGCCCTGCTTGGTGGTGTAGAAGGACTTGAAGGCCATCATCTCCTGCTGCCGCGACATGCCCTTGCCGGTGTCACTGATGGTGAGGTTGAGCCACTGGCCGCTGCTGTCGGGGGTGGCCGTGATGCTCAGTCGGCCACCATTGGGCATGGCCTCGATGGCATTGGCGATCACACTGTTGAGCACCTGCGCCAGCAGGAGCTGGTGGCTGACCACCATGGGCGCGGCGGTGGCGCTGCAGTCCACTTCGATGTGGGAGCGCGTCAGTTGCTGGTCGAAATTGCCCAGGGTGGCGCGCACCGCTTCCAGGGTGTCCACCTGCTCCGAGTCGCCCTGCAACGGCCGCAGGCAGAGCAGCAGGTCCCGCACCCAGGCAGACATACGGTCGACCTGGGTGATGATGTCGTCGACGCACTTGCGCGCCTGCGGCCCCTCCATCTCCTGGGCCAGCTCGGCGCTGGAACGGATCGAGGCCAGCGGATTGCGCAGGCTGTGAGCCACGGCCGAAGACATTTCCCCCAGCCCCACATAGGTGCTGTTGGCCACCAACTGGTTCTGCTGCGCCGCGAGCAGCAGGGACGCACGGCGCACGATCCAGTACAGGCCGAAGTACATCAGCAGGCCGCCGATCGCCGTGGCCAGCCAGATCATCCGGTAGCCGCGGTTGACCCGGTCGATCAGGTCCACCGGCTCCTTATAGATCTCCACCATCGCCTTTACCTCGCCCTTGGCGTCGGTGAGCGGGATGTAGTTCTCGATGAAGAACATCTTCGGCGGGCTCAGGAACTTCTGTTCCACCCGGCCTTCCTCTACCTCGTTGTACTCGGCGGACACGCGGCCACCGGACTCGAAGGCCTCGTCCAGCGCTTCGTCGGCCTCGATCTGCAGCCCGATCAGGTCAGGGTTGGTGGACCAGACCACCGTGCGGTCCGGGGAGAAGATGGTGGCCAGCAGGGAATCCGGCACATGGGACAGGTGATCGAGGAATTCGGAGCGGGCCCGTTCGCGGCTCTCCGCCGTGGACCGGGTAAGCATTCCGTAGTGATGGGGCACCAGTACGTCACCCATCTCCATGCCCTCCAGCCCGTGGTGGCGCATCTCGCCGAGGGCCAGGGTCTGGATGAACTGCGCGGAGAGCATGGCGTCGCGCTCCAGGCTTTCGCTCACCAAGAAGCGCGTCGACACGGTGCCAACACCGATGGCCACGCTGCCGATGATCACCAAGCTGACCAGCGAGAACCAGCGCAGCAGGTTGAACTGCTGGACCGGCGCATTCGCCCCGCCCCCAGCTTCCGATGCCTGCCTGCCGAGGATTGCTGCCATGTCCATCCGGAGTCCCCCACCTGGAGCCTTCCAGACTTATAGCAGCCGCTGCGATGTAGCGGAGGCAATCGTTCTGCAACTGCGGGGGCAAGACACCTTGTCAAAAAGCGTTACATCTCCGGCGGCGTTCCGACGGGAAATCGACGCACGTTTTACTGGCATCGACTACCGTGAAATTTGTCCCCTTGCAGAGGACAGCTGGAGTCGCCACGGTCGCCACCTCCCCCCGTAAGCTGACCGCACCGTGGCGACTTTTTTTATGCGTTCGATCCATTCATGCAGGGGCCCGAAATCTGCCCTACCCCAGCTTTACCGCCTGCAGGGTGTAGCTCAGCGGCAACCGCCAGCGCTCCTTCGCCAACCGCCATTCGCCGCACTCGTCCAGCACCATCCGACCGGGCAAGGCTTCCCAGGGGATGCTGTCATGCTCCTCCAGGGCTGTGAGCTGCAAGCCATGCCGGAACAGCGCGGAAATGATCTCGCCCAGGCCATGATTCCACTCATGGGTTCGGGTAGCGGTAAGCGCGGTATCGGTTTCCACATAGGTGCTGTCGTCGTCCCACACCGTGGGCTCGGCCCGCTCGAAATAGGGGTACTCGATCACCAGGCCGTCTTCCCGATCCTCGTTCACCGCCCAGAGCATCGGGTGGCCCTCGCGGATGAACAGGCGCCCGCCCGGTTTCAACAGTGCCGCCACAACGCGCGCCCAGTCGTCGATGCGCGGCAGCCAGCACAGGGCGCCGATGCCGGTGTAGACGAAATCGAAACCGCCAGCCGGCAGCACCCGGTCGGCGGCACACACATCGGACTCGACGAAACCGATTTCCGCGCCGCAACGCTGCGCCAGCAGTCGTGCCTGTTCCAGGGATGCAGGCGAAAAGTCGAGGCCGGTCATCCGCGCACCGAGCCGCGACAGGGAAAGCGTGTCGGTGCCGATATGGCATTGCAGGTGCACGCCACGCTGGCCGGCGATGTCACCCAGGCGCGGAAGGTCGAAGCGCACCACATCCGAAAGGTGCGCAGGGTCCTTCACGAACGCCTCGGTCCCGTAGCCGCTGGACGCTGCGTGCAGGGGCGCGCGCTGGTCCCAATTGGCCTTGTTCAGGTGCAGGTAGTCACTCATCGGCATCATTCCGTGATCAATTGACATGACGATCGCCCGGCAGAGGGAGAAACCACCCTGCTTAGCGCGGCTCACCTTAATTAAAACTCCTGGAAAAAAGCACCCCGTAAGCTCCTCTGCGCGAGGTATCCCAGCCTACCTACCCACCCGACACCCCATTCGAACCGCTGACGGACTGCTGCGCCCAGCCCCCACCAAGGGCACGGAACAGGTCGACCAGGGCGATCTGCCGCTCGGTGCTGGTCTCGATAAGCGCCAGTTCGTTGAGGAAGTCGCTGCGCTGGGCATCCAGGTAGCGCAGATGGCTGTCCACGCCGCCCTCGTAGCGGGCCTTGGCCAGCTTCAGGGTTTCGTTGCTGGTGTTGGCCAGGGCACGCCGCGCGACCTCTTCGCGACGCAACGTGTCGGTGGCCGCCAGGGCGTCCGCCACCTCGCGGAACGCCGTCTGGATGGTGCCTTCGTATTCAGCCACCGCGGCGTCCTTGCGGACTTCGGCCAGATCCAGGTTGGCGCTGTTGCGTCCGGCATCGAACAGCGGCAGCGACAGGTTCGGCACGAAGCTCCAGGACCGTGATCCGCCACCGAACAGCCCGGACATTTCCGCGCTGGAGGTGCCGAAGCTGCCGGTCAGGCTGATGCGCGGGAAGAACGCCGCGCGCGCCGCGCCGATATCGGCATTGCGCGCTTTCAGGCGGCGTTCGGCGGCGAGGATGTCCGGGCGCCGCTCGATCAGGTCGGACGAGGTGCCGGGGGCAATGTCCTGGATCAGCCGCAGTTCGTCCCGTGATACCGCTGGAAGCTCCTTCGCGGCGTCCTGCGTACCGAGCAACAGCACCAGGGCGTTGAACGCCTGCTGCTTCTGCCGCTGGTTCCGCTCCAGCTCGGCGCGGGACTGTTCCACCAGTCCCAGCGCCTCCTGGTAGTCCAGCGCGGTGGCGGCACCGGCGGCTCGGCGCTGCTCGATCAGCACAAAAGAGTCCTCGCGGCTGGCCAGGGTGCGATGGGTCAGTTCCAGGCGACGCTGCGCGCCGTCGTAAGTCAGGTAGGCCTGGCTGACTTCGGCGACCAGCGCGATCTGCGCACTACGGCCCGCTTCCTCAGTGGCGAGGTACTGCTCCAGCGCCGAGTCTGTCAGGCTCTTCACCCGGCCGAACAGGTCCAGCTCGTATTCGGGCAGCGAAAGCCCGACCTGGTAGCTGCTGGTAACGTCCGAGACGCCTTCGCTGGCCAGGTCAGCCGGGACCCGCTGGCGATTGCCCGAGGCGCCGGCGCTGAGCCCCGGCACCCGGTCGGCGCGCTGGATGCGGTACTGCGCGCGGGCCTGTTCGATGTCCAGCAGCGTCTGGCGCAGGGAACGGTTGTTGTCCAGGGCGATCTCCACCAGGCGGTGCAACTCGGCGTCGGTGATGAAGGCCTGCCAGTCGAGGCCGCCGACTTCGGCGCCGGACTGACTGCTGTCGGTGTTCCAGGCCTGGGGAACAGGCGCTGCAGGGCGCTCGTAGGTCGGGGCCATGGAACAGCCGCCAAGGGACAGGGCGAACACCAGCGCCGAAACGGTAAAGACGGATTTGCGCATGGCGATCACTCCAGGGCCTGGGTCGGTTGTTCAACGGGGGCGGGTTTGCTCCGCAGCAGCGACAGCACCCAGACGAAGCAGATGGGCACGAAGATCACCCCCAGCAACGTGGCGCCGAGCATGCCGCCGATCACGCCAGTGCCGATGGCGCGCTGGCTGGCCGCGCCGGCGCCCGTGGCCAGGGCCAGCGGCACCACGCCGAGGATGAAGGCCAGGGAGGTCATCACGATGGGACGGAAGCGCAGGCGCGCGGCCTCGATGGCAGCTTCGCGCAGGCTGCGCCCCTGCTCCCAGAGCTCCTTGGCGAACTCGACGATGAGGATCGCGTTCTTCGCCGCCAGGCCGATGATGGTGATCAGGCCGACCTTGAAGTACACGTCATTGGGCATGCCGGCGACGATCACCGCCAGCACCGCGCCCAGCGCACCGATGGGCACGATCAGCATCACCGTCAGCGGGATCGACCAGCTCTCGTAGAGCGCCACCAGCACCAGGAAGACCACCAGGATGGCCAGCGCGAACAGCTGCGATGCCTGGCCGCTGGCCACCTTCTCCTGATAGGACAGGCCGGTCCACTCGTAGCTGATGCCCGCCGGCAGCTGGGCGGCCAGGCGCTCCATTTCGGCCATGGCTTCACCCGTACTCACGCCGTACATGGCATCACCGGAAATGCGGATGGACGGGTAGCCGTTGTAGCGCACGATCTGCACCGGCCCCTCTTCCCAGTGAGTGCTGACGAAGGCACTCAGCGGCACCAGTTCGCCGCCGGTGTTGGGCACATAGAGCTTGAGCACGCTGTCCGGGGTCATCCGCGCGCCCTGCTCCGCCTGCACCACCACGCGCTGCTGGCGACCACCATTGGTGAAGTCGTTGATCACCGCCGAACCGAAGGCGGTGGACAGCGCACTGTTGATCGACTCGAAGCTCACGCCGAGGGTGCGCGCCTTGTCTCGATCGATCTCAAGCCGCAGCTGCGGGGCTTCCGCCAGGCCCTCCATCATCGCGTAGAGGATCTTCGGGTTGCCGTTGGCCTGGCCAAGCAGTTGGTCACGAGCGGCCAGCAAGGCCTCGCGCCCCAGCCCGCCACGGTCCTGCAGGCGCAGGGCGAAGCCGCCGGAGTTGCCCAGGCCATCGATGGGCGGCGGCGTCACCGCCATGATGGCGCCGTCGCCCGGCACGGCGAAGTGCTCGTTCACTGCCTGGGCTTCCGCCTCGGCGGACTGATCCGCGCCACGCAAGGACCAATCCTTGAAGGTGGGGAAGGCCAGTGCGGCGTTCTCGCCCATGCCGGAGAAGCTGAACCCCGTCACCAGAAACGAGGACGCAACCGCCTCGCGGGATTGCAGGAAGCCCTCCAGCTCCTGGGCGGTGGCGTCGGTGCGCGCGCGGGTTGCGCCGGGCGGCAGCTGGATGTCGACGATGTTGTAGCCCTGGTCCTCCACCGGCACGAACGACTCCGGCAGGCGCAGGTAAAAGAAGCCCAGCAGCGCAACGATGCCGACGTACACCAGCATGAAGCGCCCGGCACGCTGCACCAGGCCGTTGTTCAGCACCGTGTAGCGTTCGGTCAGGCGATCGAAGGTACGGTTGAAGGCGCCGAAGAACCCGCGTTTCTCGTGGTGCCCATGGGGAACCGGCTTGAGCAACGTGGCGCACAGCGCCGGCGTGAAGGTCAGCGCGAGGAAGCCGGAGAACAGGATGGACACCGCCAGCGACAGCGAGAACTGCTGGTAGATCACCCCCACCGAACCGGCCATGAAGGCCAACGGCAGGAACACCGCCGATAGCACCAGGGTGATGCCGATGATGGCGCCGGAGACCTGGCCCATGGCCTTGACCGTGGCCGCAGCCGGGGACAGTCCCTCTTCGGCCATGATTCGCTCGACGTTCTCCACGACCACGATGGCGTCGTCCACCAGGATGCCAATGGCCAGCACCATGCCGAACATGGTCATCATGTTCACCGAGAAGCCCAGCAGGTACATCACCGCCAGCGTCCCCAGCAGGCACACCGGCACCACGATGGACGGAATCAGCGTGTAGCGGACGTTCTGCAGGAACAGGAACATCACCAGGAACACCAGCACCATGGCTTCGAGCAGCGTGTGGATCACCTTCTCGATCGCCACGTCGACGAAGCGCGAGGTGTCGTAGGGCACCGAGTACTCGACGTCCGCGGGGAAGTTCACCGACAGCTCGGCCAGGCGTTCCTTCACCAGGGCGGCGGTCTGCAGCGCGTTGGCGCCGGGGGACAGCTGGATGGCCCCGGCCACTGCCGGCTTGCCGTTCAGGCGCGAGTCGAAGTTGTAGCTCTCGCTGCCCACTTCCAGACGCGCGACGTCGGCGAGCTTCACCGTGGAGCCGTCGGCATTGGCGCGCAGAACGATGCGGCCGAACTCCTCCGGGCTGTCCAGGGTGCCTTTCACTGCCAGAGTCGCGGTCAGCTCCTGCTCGGTGCTGCCCGGCGAGCTGCCGAAGCTGCCAGCCGGCACCTGGACGTTCTGCCCGGCAATGGCGGCACTCACGTCATCGATGGACAGCCCGTAGCCGACCAGCTTCTGCGGGTCGATCCACACGCGCATGGCGGCTTCGGAAGAGAAGAACTGCAGCTTGCCGACGCCGGGTACACGGCGCAGCTCGTTATTGATGTTGCGCGCGGCAAAGTCGCCCAGCGCCGTGGTGTCGGCGTGCTCGGCGCCGTCTTTGTAGTTGAGCGCGTAGATCAGCAGGAAGCCGGCACTGGTCTGCTCCACCTGGAGCCCCTGGCTGAGCACGGCCTGCGGCATGCGCGCCTCGGCTTTCTTCAGGCGGTTCTGCACGTCCACCTGGGCCAATTGCGGGTCGGTGCCGGGCTGGAAGGTGACCACCACTTCGGCGATGCCGTTGGAGTTGTTGGTCGACTCGAAATAGAGCAGGCCCTTGGCGCCATTGAGCGACTCCTCGATAACGCTGGTGACCGACTCCACCAGCACCTTCGCCGAGGCGCCCGGATAGGTGGCGGTGACCGAGATCTGCGGCGGTGCCACGCTGGGATACTGCGCCACCGGCAGCAGCGGGATGACCAGCAGGCCGGCCAGGGAAATGAACAGCGCCACCACCCAGGCGAAGTTGGGGCGTTTGATGAAGAACAGAGACATTGGGAATTCCTCGCGGCGAAGCCGACCTTATTGGCGCGACGCCTGCTGGTCCTGCGCCTGCTGCGGCGCGACCTTGGCACCGGGCTGCAGTCCGGCGAGGCCACCGACTATGACCTGGTCGCCGCCCTTCAGCCCTTCACTGATCTGCCAGCGCGCGCCCTGCATGACACCGGTTTTCACGGTGCGCACTTCGGCACGGCTGTCCTCGCCTACCACCAGCACCAGGGCACCGCCGTCGGCGGTACGCTGCACAGCGCGCTGCGGTACCAGGGTGGCCTGGTCGTCCATGCCCTGGGGGGCCTGCACGCGCACATACATGCCCGGGAGCAGGACGCCGTCCGGATTCGCGAACTTGCCGCGCAGGGAAACCTGGCCCGTGCTCGGGTCCACCGCCACGTCGGTGAACATCAGCGAACCCTTGCTCTCGTATTCGGTGCCCTCGACGCGGATGGAAAGCGCGCCACTGTCGCCAGCGGAGAGATTTCCGGCTTTCAGCGCTTCGCGCAGGCGCAAGGCGTCTGTCGCCGATTGCGTGAAATCGACATAGACGGGGTCCAGCTGCTGGATGCGCGCCATCAAAGTGGCGTCGCCCTGCCCCACCAGTGCGCCCTCGGTCACCAGCGCGCGCCCGATGCGCCCGGAAATCGGCGCCTTGACCGAGGCATAGCCCAGGTTCAGGCGCGCGGTTTCCAGGTCGGCCTGGGCCGTGCGGGTCGTCGCCTGCGCGGCGCTGAGGTCAGCCATGGCGCTGTCGAAATCCTGGCGACTCACTGCCTCGATCTCCACCAGCGGCGCGTATCGCTTCACGCGCGCTTGAGCCTCGTACAGCGCGGCCTTGGCGCGGGCCAGTTCACCATCAGCACGGGAAACCGCCGCCTTGAGCGGGGCCGGGTCGATCTGGAACAGCAGGTCGCCGGCCTTGACGTCCGCGCCTTCTTCGAAACGCTTTTCCAGGACGATGCCAGCCACCCGCGCCCGCACCTCGGCGACTCGCACGGGCTCGATCCTGCCCGGCAGCTCCGAGGTCAGCACCAGCGGCTCGGTGACCACGGTCAACACGGCAACCGGCCGTGCTACCTCGGCTTGCGCCTCCTGCTCCTGCGCAGGGCCGCACCCCACCAGCGTGATCAATGTCATCAGCGCCACCAGGGCGCAGACCATCCCTACTACACGTACACCACCCATGATTCACCCACGGCAGATTGAAAACGGCGCAGATGATCGCCTCAAGATTTAAATGAGTCAATATTGTCTCATTTGATTCTTTTGTGTTTGCATGTGTCATTGCCTTTGGATGCGCTGGACTTTTTCTGCACAATGCGCGCAACCCGAAACCGAGCCGAGACCCGCTGATGTCCCTGACTGCCCATGACGAACGACTCCTGAAGGCGCTGGCCGTGGCCATCGTCGACCGCCCGCGTGCAACGTTGAAGGAGTTGGCGGAATCGGCCGGAGTGAGCAAGGCGACGCTGCACCGCTTCTGCGGCACGCGCGACAACCTCGTGGACATGCTGGAGGGTCACGGCGAGGAGCTGCTCCACCAGATCATCGTCGCCGCCGACCTGGAACGTGCCGAACCGCTGAAGGCACTGCGTTGCCTGATCGATGGGCACCTGACCCACCGCGAGATGTTGGTGTTCCTGATGTTCCAGTACAGCCCCGAGTTCCTCACTCCAGAGGGAGGTGGCGCGCGCTGGCTGTCCTACATCCACGCCCTGGACGCCTTCTTCCTGCGCGGCCAGCAACAAGGCGTGTTTCGCATCGACATCAGCGCGGCGGTCTTCAGCGAGCTGTTCACCACCATGGTCTGCGGCATGGTCGATGCCGAGCGCCGTGGACGGGCGGCCAGTTCCAGTTCAGCCAATGTGCTGGAGCAGATGTTCCTGCACGGCGCGGGTGTCTGAGTTCGCTGGACCTCATCCCGCGCCATGCGCGCTGCTTATTCCTCAGTACGCCCCGTGCTTTCGCGATCGCGCTCGTAGCGCCGCGTGAGTGGAAACGGCGGTAACCAGGACTCGCGACGGATGGACCAGAGCTCGTAGGTTGGCCGCAGCTGGTCAGGGGCATCCAGAGACCCGAGGTTCACTTCGATTTCGTCAGCGGTGCGCGAGAAGACGGACGAGCCGCAGCGGGGACAGAAAAACCGCCCGGCGTAGTCGCGTGTTTCGCCCTCTATCGTCACCGCCTCCTGGGGGAACACCGCGGACGCGTGAAACAGCGCCCCATGAAACTTGCGGCAGTCCAGGCAATGGCAAATGCCGACCCGGTACGGGCGCCCCGACGCCACGAAGCGAACGTTGCCGCACAGGCAACCGCCGGTGAATCGGTCCATAGCGCATCTCCTCTTCCCGTGTGACTTGCGGTAGCTCCCTGGAAGGAGGCGGATCCACCACCGGGCACAACGCCGACCTCTTTATCCCGGGCCTGGACCCACCCGATCATCACTCCAGCGTTGGAATCTGCAACCGGTGTTCTTCCCCCATCAGCCATCCGCGATTGAGGTCGGCGCAACGATGGAGATGTTCGGCGACGAGGGTTATGCGCTTGAGGCGCCGCAGATCCTCGCTGTAGTAGATCCAGAATTGCCGGGTCACTTCCACCTCGTCCGGCAGCACCGCCTGCAACCGGGGATCACCGGCGACCAGGAAGCACGGCAGGATGGCCAGCGCCCGGCCCTGCAATGCTGCCTGGTACTGGGCGATGACACTGGTGCTGCGCAGCTGGCTCATGGCTCCCGGCAGCAGGTCGTTCAGATAGAGCAGCTTGGGGCTGAACGCCAGGTCTTCGACGTAGGTGATGAAGGGGTGGCCCGCCAGATCCTCGCGGGTCTCGATCGGTGCATGCCCGGCCAGGTACTCAGGCGTGGCGTAGAGGCGAAGGCGATAGTCGGCCAGTTTCGAACAGACGTAGGGACCGCGTTCGGGCCGCTCCAGGGTGATCGCGATATCCGCTTCACGCCGTGACAGGCTGACGAAGTGCGGCACCGGCAGGATGTCGGCGGAGATGTGCGGATAGCGTTCGAGGAAGCGGCTCATCTGTGCCGTCACGAAGTAGGAACCAAAGCCCTCGGTACAGCCGATGCGCACATGGCCGGAGAGCCCCAGGCGCGTACCCGACACCTGCTCGCAAGCCGCCTGCAAGGTGCTTTCCAGGGTTTCGGCATGGCCCAGCAAACGCTGCCCTTCCACCGTCAGGACGAAGCCGGCCGCGCGCGATTTTTCGAACAGCAGCGCACCGAGTGCCTGCTCCAGGGCGCGCACGCGTCGCGATACGGTGGTGTAGTCGACGCCCAGGCGCCGCGCGGCCCCGGTGGCAGTACGTGTACGGGCGACCTCAAGGAAGAATCGCAGGTCATCCCATTTCACCTGGTCGAGGCTGGCACTTTTTTGCATGTCCATCAGGATTTTTTGTCTGTTCATTGGTGGATGGATGCCTACATATACTCACAGCCATCGCCCCACGGCCAAGTGATTTTTTCGCGGCCTGGCCAGCCCCTCAGCCAACAAGAACACAGGGCTACGAGCATGAGTGCATGCCTGATTTCCGGCCTCCGTGCCGGGCACATGCCTTGCCAGAGCATCGCCGGACGCGCGATGCCCCGATCATGGACGACCGGTTCCGGCGCTGCCGCGCCCTGCCCTCCCGTTTCCCCTGTGCCGCCGCGCCTGCCGGCGGCCAGACGCCATAGCGCTACCCATCACCTGCTGGCCCCTGGAGGGGCCGGCGGTCGCTGATAGCACTCCCCGCTCGCACAGCGACGACGAACTTGGCGACGTCCCACGGGACGCCGCCGGGAATGCTGCATGCCTGAAAAAGGCGGCAGCCAAAGGCACGACAACAACAACTAAAGCGGAGCCCGAAATGACCCCTCACCACACCACCCACTCCCCGGCCTATGAGCGCATCAAGGCCAACCCCAAGTTCCAGCGCCTGGCCCGCCAGCGGGCGATCCTCGCCTGGTCCCTCAGCGCCCTGGTGCTGGCGATCTATTACCTGTTCATCATGCTGGTGGCCTTCGTGCCCGGCTGGCTGCACCTGCCACTGTACGAGGGCAGCCACCTCAGTCGCGGCATTCCACTGGGCGCCGCCATCATCATCTTTTCCTGGCTGCTGACCGCCTGGTACGTGCGCCACGCCAACACCCGCTTCGACGCCCTGAGCGCGGAAATCCTCGAGGAGAACCTCGCATGAAAGCGCTCATCGCCCTGCTCGCCCTCGCACCTCTGACCAGCTTCGCCGACCCGATCACAGCCGAAAAGCAGCCACTCAATCTCCATGCCATCGGCATGTTCTTCGTCTTCGTCCTGGCCACCCTGGCCATCACCTGGTGGGCCGCCCGGCGTACCCGTTCCACCGCTGACTTCTACACCGCAGGCGGTGGTATTTCGGGCTTCCAGAACGGCCTGGCCATCGCCGGCGACTACATGTCGGCGGCGACCTTGCTGGGGCTCTCCAGCCTGGTATTCGCCAAGGGTTATGACGGCTTCGTCTACATCATCGGCTTCTTCGTCGGCTGGCCCATCGTGACCTTCCTGATGGCCGAGCGCCTGCGCAACCTGGGGCGCTACACCTTTGCCGACATCGTCTCCTATCGTCTCGACCAGACCCGCGTACGCAGCTTCGCCGCCCTCGGCTCGCTCACCGTCGTCTGCTGCTATCTGGTGGTGCAGATGGTCGGCGCCGGCCAGCTGATCAAACTGCTGTTCGGACTGGACTACCAACTGGCCGTAGTGGTGGTAGGCCTGCTGATGCTGATCTACGTGATCTTCGGCGGCATGATCGCCACCACCTGGGTGCAGATCACCAAGGCCGTGCTGCTGCTCGCCGGCGGTACCGCACTGGTCCTGATGGCGATGAGCGAATTCGGCTTCAGCTTCGAGGAACTGGCTGGGCGCGCCGTTGCCGTACACGCCAGCGGCGCCAAGATCATGGGCCCCGGCACCCTGCTGGCGGACCCGATCAGTGCGGTATCCCTGTCGCTTGGCCTGGTGTTCGGCATCGCCGGCCTGCCGCACATCCTGATGCGTTTCTTCACCGTGCCCAACGCCAAGGAAGCACGTCGCTCGGTACTGTTCGCCACCTTGTTCATCGGCTTCTTCTTCCTGGTGGTCTGCGTGCTCGGTTACACCGCCATCGTCATCGTCGGTACTGACCCGAAGTACTTCGTCGACGGCAAACTCGGCGGCGCCCTGATCGGCGGCGGCAACATGGTCGCCATGCACCTGGCCCAGGCGGTTGGCGGCAACCTGTTCCTCGGTTTCCTCTCCGCGGTGGCCTTCGCCACCATCCTCGCGGTGGTCGCCGGACTCGCCCTGGCCGGTGCCTCGGCCATCTCCCACGACCTCTACGCCACCGTGCTGAAGAAAGGCGGGGCCAGCGAGAAGGACGAAATGCGTGTGTCGCGCATCGCCACCGTGGCAATCGGTGTGATCGCCATCGGCCTGGGCATTCTCTTCGAGCAGATGAACATCGCCTTCCTGGTGGGCCTGACCTTCGGTGTGGCCGCTTCGGCCAACTTCCCGGTGCTGATCATGGCCATGTACTGGAAGGGCCTGACCACCCGTGGCGCGCTCTGGGGCGGGATGACCGGCCTGGTCAGCGCACTGGCCCTGGTGATCTGCGGACCTGCGGTGTGGGTCGGGGTACTCGGCCACGCCCAGGCGATCTTCCCCTATGACCAGCCGGCGCTGTTCTCCATGCCCCTGGCCTTTGTCGTGATCGTGCTGGTGTCGAGCCTCGACCGCAGCGCCCGCGCCAGCCGTGAACGCGCCGCCTACTCCGACCAGTTCGTGCGTGCACAGACCGGCCTGGGAGCGGCAGCCGCCAGCAGCCACTGACCATCGCGTTATCCGGGCACGCCGGTCGCTCCTTTGCGGCGTGCCCTTTTTCCCATTGCCATTCCGTTACTGGCCACCTGGCCGGTACGGCACCCTTCGTCCACTACAACTACAAGAGGCCTCCATGCAACGCTCCATCCTCACCTCCAGCCTGCTGCTAAGCGGCGGCGCCATGCTCCTCTCGTCCCCCGCCAGTGCCGAGTTCATCAAGGATTCGAAAGCCAGCCTGGAGCTGCGCAACTTCTACTTCAACCGCGACTTCCGCCAGCACGCCGCCCCGCAGGCCAAGGCCGAGGAATGGGCGCAAGGCTTCCTCCTGCGCTACGAGTCGGGTTTCACCGAAGGCAGCATCGGCGTCGGCCTGGACGCCATCGGCCTGCTCGGCGTGAAGCTGGACTCCAGCCCCGACCGCGCCGGCTCCGGCCTGCTCAAGCGAGATCGCGAAGCGCCCAAACGCGCCCAGGACGAGTACGGTGAGCTGGGCCTGACCGCCAAGCTGCGGGCCTCGAAAAGCACCCTCAAGCTGGGCACCCTGATGCCCAAGCTGCCGGTGCTGCTGGCCAACGACTCGCGCCTGCTGCCGCAGACCTTCGAAGGCGGCCAGCTCAACTCGCTGGAGATCGACGGCCTGACCGTCGACGCCGGACGCCTCACCCAGGTGAACCAGCGCGATTCCTCCGATTACGAAGACATGAGCATCACCACGGTGGGCGTGAAGAACATCCGCGCGCGCCAGACCACCAGCGACGCCTTCGACTTCGCCAACCTCAGCTACAAGTGGAACGACGCCCTGACTACCGGCTATGGCTTCAGCCGCCTGGACGACTTCTACCGCCAGCACTACCTGAGCCTGAACCACCTGCTGGCGCTCGGCGACGGCCAGAGCCTGAAGAGCGACCTGCGCTTCGCCCGCTCCACCGACGAGGGCGGCAGCAATGTCGACAACAAGGCCTTCGGCGCCATGTTCACCTACGGCTTCGGCGGCCATGCCGTCGGCCTGGGCTACCAGCGCATGAGCGGCGACACCGGCTTCGCCTACGTCAACGGCAGCGACGCCTACCTGGTGAACTTCGTGCAGATCAGCGACTTCGCCAACCGCGAAGAACGCTCCTGGCAAGCCCGCTACGACTACAACTTCGCCGCTGTGGGGATTCCGGGGTTGACCTTCATGACCCGCTACCTCAGCGGCGACGACGTGGAACTGGGCGCCGGCCGCGAGGACGGCAAGGAGTGGGAACGCGACACCGACATCGCCTATGTGGTGCAGAGCGGCCCCCTGAAGAACCTCGGCCTCAAATGGCGCAACGCGACCGTGCGCACCACCAACTTCGGCAACGACCTCGACGAGAACCGCCTGATCCTCAGCTACACCCTGCCGCTCTGGTAAGGGTTCACCGCGGCAGGACGGCGTCCTGCCTGGCGAATGAATTCGCCCCTACAGGATGTCCGGCTCTACAGAGCGGGCTCCTGTAGGTTGGCGCAGCGCGCAGCGAAGCCCAAC
>NZ_SSOM01000078.1 GCF_029871235.1 Pseudomonas sp. BN411 | reverse complement strand
TTTCCGGGGCAGTTGCACTGCCCATTGCGAATAAATTCGCCCCCACAAGGAAGGAATGCAGGTGGCGCTGTGCCTGTAGGGGCGATTTCAATCGCCAAGCAGGCCGGAGGTCTGCCCTATAGGTGCTGCCCATGGTGTACAGGTCTATAACCGAGGAAATCCCCCTCAATCCTCCTCCTGCACCGCCTTGTACGCCCCGGCCATCTTCTGCTGCACGTCCTGTGGGGCGGCGTTGTAGTGGCTGAGGACCATGCTGAAGGCGCCGTGGCCCTGGGTGATGGCCTTGAGGCGGCCGGCGTAGCCGTCCAGTTCGGCCAGGGGGACCTGGCCAAAGACCAGCGCAAGGCCTTGGGAAAGGGACTCGGTACCGGTCACCTGGCCGCGACGGCCGATGAGGTCGGTGGTGATATCCCCCAGGTTGGCCTCTGGCGCGGTCACTTCGACTGTGACCACCGGCTCCAGTACCACTTCACCGGCCGAGCGCAGGGCATCGAGCATGGCCTTGCGACCGGCGGCTTGGAAGGCGATGTCCTTGGAATCCACCGGGTGGTGCTTGCCGTCGTAGACCGTGACCTTGACGTCCGCCACCGGCAAGCCCGCCAGTGGTCCGCAGGCCAGCACTGAGCGCACGCCCTTTTCCACGGAGGGGATGAACTGCGACGGGATCACGCCGCCCTTCACTTCGTCGGTGAAGGCGAAGCCGTCACCGCGTGGCAGGGGCTCGATGCGCAGGAAGACTTCACCGAACTGCCCGGCGCCGCCGGTCTGCTTCTTGTGCCGGCTGTGGCCTTCGGCGGGGCGGGTGATGGCTTCGCGATAAGGCACTTTGGGCGGGCGGGTTTCCACCTCCAGCTTGTAGGTGCCTGTGATGCGGTCGAGCAGGTAGCGCAGGTGCAGCTCACCCATGCCGCGCAGCACGGTTTCCTGGGTCGAGGCCTGATAGTCCAGCTTCACGCAGGGGTCTTCGGCCTGTAGCCGGCTCAGCACTTCGGCGATGCGCTGCTCGTCCCCCCGGCGCTTGGCCTCGATGGCCAGGCCCTGCATGGGCGCGGGGAAATCCAGCGGCTTGAGGTGGATCTGGTCCTCGTCGTGGGAGTCGTGCAGCACCGCATCGAATTCCACCTCGTCGACTTTGGTCAGTGCGCCGAAGTCGCCGGGAATCAGCCGTGTGACCTCTTCATGGCGCTTGCCCTGCAGGCGCAGCAGATGGCCGAGTTTGAACGGCTTGCGACCATCGCCGACGAACAGCTGCATGTCCCGCATCAGGGTGCCCTGGTGCACGCGGAAGATGCCGAGTTTGCCCACGAAAGGGTCGATCACCACCTTGAACACATGGGCCAGCACATGCTGTTGCGGGTCCGGTTGGGAGCGGAAGGCCTTGGCATCCGCCCCCTCGCCCTTGAGGAACAACGGCGGATTACCCTCGGTGGGGTTGGGCGCCAGGCGCGCGAGGATGTCCAGCAGTTCCGCCACCCCAGCGCCGGTGCGTGCGGAGGTGAAGCACAGGGGAATCAGGTGCCCTTCGCGCAGTGCCCGCTCGAAGGGCTCGTGTAGTTCCGCCGGTGCGATCTCGCCTTGCTCCAGGTAGCGCGCCATCAACTCCTCGTCCACCTCCACCACCTGGTCCACCAGGGCCTGGTGGGCTTCGGCCACGGAGGAAAAATCGGCCTTGCCGTCGGGCTCGAAGAAGCAGTCCACCACGCGGCTGGCGTTGTCCGCCGGCAGATTCAGCGGTAGCACTTCCTTGCCGAAGGCCTCGCGCAGGCTGGCGAGCAAGCCGGGGAGGTCGACGCGCTCGGCATCGATCTTGTTCACCACCAGCATCCGGCAAAGCCCGCGCTCGGCGGCCATGGCCATCATGCGGCGAGTGGTGAGTTCGATGCCGTTCTGCGCGTTGACCACCACCAGTGCGGTTTCCACGGCGGCCAGCGCGGCGATGGATTGGCCGATGAAGTCGGGGTAGCCGGGGGTGTCGATCAGGTTCAGCTCGGCGCCGTCGTAGCTGCAATGCGCCAGGGCCGAGGCGAGGGAGTGCCGGTACTCGCGCTCCAGCGGATCGAAGTCGCACACGGTGTCGCCGCGCTCAAGGCTTCCGGCATTGGGAATGGCGCCACTGCGGTACAGCAGGGCTTCGGTCAGGCTGGTCTTGCCGCTGTCGCCATGGCCGACCAGGGCGACCGTTCGAATGGATTCCACCGAGTAGTTCGCCATGAGCACCTCCGCGCGCTGGGGTTTTTCCAGTATAGGCAGGCGCCCAGTGACTGCCCCGGAAGCTCACGGCTCGTCACAACTCATTGATATCGCTCGAAAAATGATCGGGCCTCGGCAGCCCGCGCCATTCCTGGCCTTGCAAGTTGTCTGTACAGCTTGTCCACAGAAGACTCCACCGGCTTTGTGAGTAAAAGCCGGGTTTTCCACTGCTGAACGCCGGTTTCAGGTCCCCTGGAGGGTGAAAAAGACGGGTGATCGATAATTGATCGATGCGCTGTACAGGCCGTGAATACTGACTTTGGGAGACTTGCCAATGGTTTTTCCACAGGGATCTTCACGGTTCTTGTGCGCAAGTTTTTGGCGAGCGGGTTCTCTTGTGCATGAAATTGCTGGAAATCCAGGAATGACGCGGCTTCGGCTATACAGCGGCATCAACAGATTTTCCACAGGGTTATCCACATTAATTGGGGGTAACCGAGCTGCTGGGGTGAGTTGGTTGAAAAATGAACAGAATGCTGTATCGCAGATGAGACAAGGGCTGCAGGCGGTTTTCCACAGCTTGTGTACCTTTCGCTACACAGATTTTGTGTGGAAATCGGCAAGTTGTTGAAATAGATCAGGAAATATCCAGGCGGCGGGAGGCCGCGGCTGGCGTGGGCTGCAGCCGTGGCTCTACAGATTGTCCACAGGTTGGTCCACGGAAAACGGGGGTAAGGCGGGGGAAGGAGAAAAAACGGTAGGGGCGGCACTTGTAGGTTGGGTAGAGGGACGAAACCCAACATTTCGCGGCTGATGCCGGGCGCGTTGGGCCTCGCTGCGCTCGGACCAACCTACGGGGCAGCTGCGCTGCCCTTGGCGAATGAATTCGCCCCTACAGTGGTTGCTGGCGCTGGGTTATGCCCCCATCGCCGCACGGATGTCCGTCGCCAGTTCGCGCACGCGGTCCATCTCGGTATCCCAGGAGCACATGAAGCGAGCACCGCCGGCGCCGATGAAGGTGTAGAAGCGCCAGCCCTTGGCGCGCAGGAATTCCAGTGCCGGCTCGGACATCTGCAGGAACACGCCGTTGGCTTCCACCGGGAACATCAGGCTGACGCCGGGCACGTCGGCCACCAGTTCCGTCAGCAGCTGTGCACAGGCGTTGGCATGGTTGCCGTAATGCAGCCAGGCGTCGTCCTGCAGCAGGCCAACCCAGGGGGCGGCGAGGAAGCGCATCTTCGAGGCCAGCTGTCCTGCCTGCTTGCAGCGGTAGTCGAAGTCTTCGGCCAGGTCGCGATTGAAGAAGAGGATGGCCTCGCCCACCGCCATGCCGTTCTTGGTGCCGCCGAAACAGAGCACGTCCACCCCGGCTTTCCAGGTCAGCTCGGCCGGCGAGCAGCCGAGGAAGGCGCAGGCGTTGGAGAAGCGCGCGCCGTCCATGTGCAGGTTCAGGCCCAGCTCCTTGCACACCTGGCTGATGGCACGGACTTCGTCGGGGCGGTAGACGGTGCCGACTTCGGTGGCTTGGGTCAGGGTGACCACGCGGGGCTTGGGATAGTGGATGTCCTGGCGCTTGAGGGCGATTTCGCGGATCGCATCGGGGGTCAGCTTGCCGTCGGCGGTCTTGGCCAGCAGCAGCTTGGAGCCGTTGGAGAAGAACTCCGGCGCGCCACACTCATCGGTTTCGACGTGGGCGGTCTCGGAGCAGATCACGCTGTGATAGCTCTGGCACAGGGAGGCCAGGGCCAGGGAGTTGGCTGCGGTGCCGTTGAAGGCGAAGAAGACTTCGCAGTCGGTTTCGAACAATTGGCGGAAGTGGTCGGAGGCGCGGGCCGTCCACTGGTCCTCGCCGTAGGCGCGCTCATGGCCGAGATTGGCCTCGGCCATCGCGGCCCAGGCTTCCGGGCAGATGCCGGAGTAGTTGTCGCTGGCGAATTGCTGGGTCTGGTCGGTCATGTCCTGGTCCTTTTGTCCGTTCGCCTGCAGGCACAGGCGCATGGGGCCTAACTGTACGCCAGGTTGCCGCTGCAGGATTCGCTCACGGCGACATCCTTTTCTGTCAGCGGCGCGTGGTCAGACAGGGGGAACTCATTGCTCAGGCGCTGCCTCAGAACTTAGGAGCACGCCTCATCCGGAAGGAGGAAACGTCATGCGTTACACGACCCTGATCGCCCTTTTCGTCCCCATGCTGATCGGTTTGCCAGCCGTAGCCGGCGAGTGGCCCAGCGGCGAGCGCGAACACTTCATGCAGGAGTGCAAGACCAGCGCCCAGGCCAATGTCCCCGTCGACAAGTTGCAGCGCTACTGCAGTTGCGCTGCCGATGGGGTCAGCAGCGAATTCAGCGGCGCCGAGCTGGAAGCGCTGAAAACCCAGAAGACCCCGCTGCCCGAACAGACCCACCAGCGCCTGATCAAGGTTTCCCAATCCTGCCTGAGTCAGCTGAACGGCTGAGCATTTCTTGATCGATCGGCTGCGGCCCAGGCATCACGCGGGCTGCGGGGCCGATCTCACAGGTTGTCCACAGGACGGTCCACGCATTGTGGGGATAGCAGTCAACCGGCGGGCTGCCAGGCAGTCGCCCGTTCACGGATCTCCGCCGGAAAGCTGCGGGCCTTGCGCGCCCGGATATCCAGGTGGACGCCCACCAGGGTAGTGACGGCGGCGATTTCGCCGGTTTCGTTGTTGCGCATTTCATGACGGAAGCGAATGGACTTGTCCTTCACCTCCAGCACCTGGGAGTGAATGGACACCACATCGCCGGCGTGAAGCTCGCGACGGTATTCGATCTGCTGTTCCACCGCCGCCATGCCGGCGCTCTCCTCGCGCAGCCGCGAAGGCGCCAGGCCCAGCAGGGTAAAGAGTTGCCAGGTGGCTTCGTCGAACTTGCCGACGTACCACATCACGTTCATGTGGCCCATGTGATCGCAGTGCCAGGGATAGACAGCGCCACGGTAGGTGAGGGTGTCGGTCATGTCAGGCTGCCTCGTGCTGGGTGGATCGGGTGAAGTCCACGTAGTTGCCCCGAACGGGGATGCTGCGCGCGGTCTGCAAGCGGCTGCCGTCAGGCAGCCGCAACCGCCGAGGCTGGGCATCGGGTCGTGTCATGGTGGTCTCGAGAAGGAATTGGCGCGTGACTGGATCTGCGCGCCGGGTTCCGAACTGATCAAGAATTGAACGCTGTCATTTATACCAGCGCCGAAATCCGGTGGTGCTGCGGGTTACAAAATTTAATCACGCGTTTAATTATTTGTGCGTTTTCTGATCAGAAGGGCCGGCGACGCCTTGTCCCGGCTTCCCCGACGAGCCCCCACGTCCTTGGCGCCGATGCGACAGATCGACTGTCGCTTTTGGGTATCGGCGTGTGAGGCGGCGGTCGAAATCCACTTCAGTCTTCTTATCGATTCCGCTGGGCGGAGGTGCGTATGCGCCGAGAACTGTCTCAGCCCCACTGGCCTGCGCCGTCCAGGCGCCTTGTCCGGGGAGGTGCCGGGCGCAAAGAGGAGGGCGCAGCCAAGAAGTGGCTGCCGCCATCCACCTGTGGGCAAGTTTGGGCATTTACACGTCGCAAACAGGCAAACGGGGTGTCGGACTAACTCGCACAATCGGCCGCAACAGGCTGGCACCGACCGTATTGCAGCGGCAGGCGCCAAGCCCCCAAAACAACAGAGACGACAGCGGGTTGTCGCAGGAGATCATCGATGTTCAGCAAGCAAGACCAGATCCAGGGTTACGACGACGAACTGTTCAGCGCGATGCAGGAAGAAGAGCACCGTCAGGAAGACCACATCGAGCTGATCGCCTCGGAAAACTACACCAGCAAGCGCGTGATGGAAGCCCAGGGCAGCGGCCTGACCAACAAGTACGCCGAAGGCTACCCGGGCAAGCGCTACTACGGTGGCTGCGAGTTCGTCGACAAGGTCGAGCAGCTGGCCATCGACCGCGCCAAGCAGCTGTTCGGTGCCGATTACGCCAACGTCCAGCCGCACTCCGGTTCCCAGGCCAACAGCGCCGTCTACCTGGCCCTGCTGAACGCCGGTGACACCATCCTCGGCATGAGCCTGGCCCACGGCGGCCACCTGACTCACGGCGCCAAGGTCTCCTCCTCCGGCAAGCTGTACAACGCCGTGCAGTACGGCCTGGACACCGCCACCGGCCTGATCGACTACGACGAAGTCGAGCGCCTGGCTGTCGAGCACAAGCCGAAGATGATCGTTGCCGGTTTCTCCGCTTACTCCAAGACCCTCGACTTCCCGCGCTTCCGCGCCATCGCCGACAAGGTCGGTGCACTGCTGTTCGTCGACATGGCCCACGTTGCTGGCCTGGTCGCCGCTGGCCTGTACCCGAACCCGCTGCCCTACGCCGACGTGGTCACCACCACCACTCACAAGACCCTTCGCGGTCCGCGTGGCGGCCTGATCCTGGCCAAGTCCAATGAAGAGATCGAGAAGAAGCTGAACTCCGCCGTGTTCCCCGGCGCCCAGGGCGGCCCGCTGATGCACGTGATCGCCGCCAAGGCGGTGTGCTTCAAGGAAGCGCTGGAGCCCGGCTTCAAGGAATACCAGGCCCAGGTGATCAAGAACGCCCAGGCCATGGCCGGCGTATTCATCAAGCGCGGCTACGACGTGGTCTCCGGCGGCACCGACAACCACCTGTTCCTGGTCAGCCTGATCAAGCAGGGCAAGACCGGCAAAGAGGCTGACGCTGCCCTGGGTCGCGCCGGCATCACCGTGAACAAGAACGCTGTACCGAACGATCCGCAGTCGCCCTTCGTGACCTCGGGCGTGCGCATCGGTACCCCGGCCATCACCAGCCGTGGCTTCAAGGAAAGCCAGAGCACCGAGCTGGCCGGCTGGATCTGCGACATCCTCGACCATCTCGGCGATGCCGACGTGGAAGCCCAGGTGGCCAAGCAGGTCGCCGGCCTCTGCGCCGACTTCCCCGTCTACCGCTAATCCAGGAGTCCGAACATGCAACGTTATTCCGGCTTCGGTCTGTTCAAGCACTCCCTGAGCCACCACGAAAACTGGCAACGCATGTGGCGCAACCCAACGCCGAAGCCGGTCTATGACGTGATCATCGTCGGCGGTGGCGGCCACGGCCTGGCCACGGCCTACTACCTGGCCAAGGAATTCGGCGTGAAGAACGTCGCGGTGGTGGAGAAGGGCTGGCTGGGCGGCGGCAACACCGCGCGCAACACCACCATCGTCCGCTCCAACTACCTGTGGGACGAGGCGGCGCAGCTGTACGAGCACGCGATGAAACTGTGGGAAGGCCTGTCCCAGGACCTGAACTACAACGTGATGTTCTCCCAGCGTGGCGTCTACAACCTCTGCCACACCCTGCAGGACATGCGTGACTCGGCTCGCCGGGTCAACGCCAACCGCCTGAATGGCGTGGATGGCGAACTGCTGGACGCTCGCCAGGTAGCCGAGGAGATTCCCTTCCTCGACTGCAGCAAGAGCACCCGTTACCCGATCATGGGTTCGACCGTTCAGCGTCGTGGGGGCGTGGCCCGCCATGACGCCGTGGCCTGGGGCTACGCCCGTGCCGCCGACGCCCTGGGCGTCGACCTGCTGCAGAACACCGAGGTGCTCGGTTTCCGCAAGCAGGATGGCGCGGTGATCGGTGTCGAAACCAACCGCGGCTTCATCGGCGCCAAGCGCGTCGGCGTGGTCACCGCCGGTAACTCCGGCCACATGGCCAAGCAGGCCGGCTTCCGCCTGCCGCTGGAATCCCACCCGCTGCAGGCCCTGGTGTCCGAGCCGATCAAGCCGATCATCCACAGCGTGATCATGTCCAACGCCGTGCACGGCTACATCAGCCAGTCGGACAAGGGCGACCTGGTCATCGGTGCCGGTATCGACGGCTACAACGGCTACGGCCAGCGCGGCTCCTACGGGACCATCGAGCACACCCTGCAGGCGATCGTGGAGATGTTCCCGATCCTCTCCCGCGTGCGCATGAACCGTCAGTGGGGCGGCATCGTGGATACCACTCCGGACGCCTGCCCGATCATCTCCAAGACCCCGGTGAAGAACCTGTTCTTCAACTGCGGCTGGGGTACCGGCGGCTTCAAGGCCACCCCGGGTTCGGGCCACGTCTTCGCGGCGAGCCTGGCGCGTGGCGAGATGCACCCGCTGGCCAAGCCCTTCTCCATCGACCGTTTCCATACCGGCGCACTGATCGACGAGCACGGCGCCGCTGCCGTGGCTCACTAAGGAGAATCGCCATGCTGCACATTTTCTGTCCTTACTGTGGCGAGCTGCGCTCCGAAGAGGAATTTCACGCCAAGGGCCAGGCGCACATCCCGCGCCCCCTGGATCCGAACGCCTGCACCGACGAGGAGTGGGGCGACTACATCTTCTTCCGCGACAACCCGCGCGGCATCCACCACGAGCTGTGGGTGCACTCCGCCGGCTGCCGCAAGTATTTCAACGCCACGCGCCACACCGTGAGCTACGAAATCCTCGAAACCTACAAGATCGGTGAGAAACCCACTGTCACCGAGGCCAACGTCGGCGAGAAGAAAGCCGCGACCGCAGGAGTAACGGCATGAGCCAGGTCAATCGCCTTCCCAAGGGTGGCCGCGTCGATCGCAGCCAATCGCTGACCTTCACCTTCAACGGCCAGAACTATCAGGGCTTTGTCGGTGACACCCTGGCCGCGGCCCTGCTGGCCAACGGCGTCGACATCGTCGGCCGCAGCTTCAAGTACTCCCGTCCGCGCGGCATCGTCGCTGCCGGTGCGGAAGAGCCCAACGCCGTGCTGCAGATCGGTTCCACCGAAGCCTCCCAGGTGCCCAACGTGCGTGCCACCCAGCAGGCGCTGTACGCGGGCCTGGTGGCCAACAGCACCAACGGCTGGCCGAACGTGAACAACGACGTCATGGGCATCCTCGGCAAGGTCGGCGGATCCATGATGCCGCCCGGGTTCTACTACAAGACCTTCATGTATCCGCAGAACCTGTGGCTGACCTACGAGAAGTACATCCGCAAGGCCGCCGGCCTCGGTCGTGCGCCTCTGGAAGTCGACCCGGACATCTACGACCACATGAACCAGTACTGCGACGTGCTGGTGGTCGGCGCCGGCCCTGCCGGTATCGCCGCCGCCCTGGCCGCCAGCCGTAGTGGCGCCCGTGTGATCCTCGCCGACGAACAGGAAGAGTTCGGTGGCAGCCTGCTGGATACCCGCGAGACCCTGGACGGCAAGCCCGCTTCGGAGTGGGTGGCCAAGGCCATCGCCGAGCTGGAGAAACTGCCGGAAGTGACCCTGCTGCCGCGCGCCACGGTGAACGGCTATCACGACCACAACTTCCTCACCATCCACCAGCGCCTGACTGATCACCTGGGCGAAGTCGCGCCCCATGGCCAGGCCCGTCACCGCGTCCATCGCGTCCGTGCCAAGCGCGTGGTGCTGGCCGCCGGCGCCCACGAGCGTCCGCTGGTGTATTCGAACAACGACGTGCCGGGCAACATGCTTGCCGGCTCCGTCTCTACCTACGTGAACCGCTACGGCGTGGCGCCGGGTCGCCAGCTGGTGCTGTCCACCAACAACGATTACGCCTACCGCGTGGTGCTGGACTGGCTCGACGCCGGCCAGCAGGTGGTGGCCGTGGCCGACGCCCGCAGCAACCCGCGCGGTGCCTGGGTGGAAGAAGCCCGCGCCCGTGGCGTGCGCATCCTCACCGGCAGCGCCGTGGTCGAGGCCCGTGGCAGCAAGCGTGTCAGTGGTGCCCGTATCTGCGCCATCGACCTGAAGGGCCACAAGGTCACCAGCCCTGGTGAAGTGGTGGATTGCGACCTGATCGTCAGCTCCGGCGGCTACAGCCCGGTGGTGCACCTGGCGTCCCACCTGGGCGGCAAGCCGATCTGGCGTGAAGACATCCTCGCCTTCGTGCCTGGTGAAGGCTTCCAGAAGCGCATCTGCGCTGGTGCGGTGAATGGCGTGTTCGGTCTTGGCGACGCCCTGGCCGATGGTTTCGAAGCGGGCGCCAAGGCCGCTGCCGAAGCCGGCTTCAAGAAGGTCGAAGGCACTCTGCCGAAGACCGAGAAGCGCAAGGAAGAGGCCACGGTGGCGCTGTTCCAGGTGCCCCACGACAAGTCCACTTCCCGTGCGCCGAAGCAGTTCGTCGACTTCCAGAACGACGTCACCTCCGCCGGTATCGAACTGGCCACCCGTGAAGGCTTCGAGTCGGTCGAGCACGTCAAGCGCTACACCGCGCTGGGCTTCGGTACCGATCAGGGCAAGCTGGGCAACATCAACGGTCTGGCCATCGCCGCCCGTTCGATGGGCATCAGCATCACCGAGATGGGCACCACCATGTTCCGCCCGAACTACACCCCGGTGACCTTCGGCGCCGTGGCGGGCCGTCACTGCGGCCACCTGTTCGAGCCCAAACGCTACACCGCCATGCATCGCTGGCACCTGGAGCAGGGCGCGGAATTCGAGGACGTCGGCCAGTGGAAGCGCCCGTGGTACTTCCCCAAGCGCGGCGAAGACCTGCATGCCGCCGTGGCCCGCGAATGCAAGGCCGTGCGTGACAGCGTGGGCATCCTCGACGCCTCGACCCTCGGCAAGATCGACATCCAGGGCCCGGATGCGCGCGAGTTCCTCAACCGCGTGTACTCCAACGCCTGGACCAAGCTGGACGTGGGCAAGGCCCGCTACGGCCTGATGTGCAAGGAAGACGGCATGGTCTTCGACGACGGCGTGACCGCCTGCGTCGGCGAAAACCACTTCATCATGACCACCACCACCGGCGGCGCCGCCCGGGTGATGGAATGGCTGGAGATCTATCACCAGACCGAATGGCCGGAGCTGAAGGTGTACTTCACCTCGGTCACCGACCACTGGGCCACCATGA
Organism: Pseudomonas sp. BN411; assembly: GCF_029871235.1. Classification (GTDB taxonomy): domain Bacteria; phylum Pseudomonadota; class Gammaproteobacteria; order Pseudomonadales; family Pseudomonadaceae; genus Metapseudomonas. The sequence goes on along the minus strand of NZ_SSOM01000078.1, from coordinate 3,314 downwards.
CCCTGTCCGGCCCCAACAGCCGCAAGCTGCTGGCCGAGGTCACCGACATCGACCTGGACAAGGACGCCTTCCCCTTCATGACCTGGAAGGAAGGCCTGGTGGGTGGCGTACCGGCGCGTGTGTTCCGGATCTCCTTCACCGGTGAGCTTTCCTACGAAGTGAACGTGCAGGCCGACTACGCCCTGGGCGTGTGGGAGAAGGTCGTCGAGGCGGGCAAGAAGTACAACCTGACCCCGTATGGCACCGAAACCATGCACGTACTGCGGGCCGAGAAGGGCTTCATCATCGTCGGTCAGGACACCGACGGCTCGGTGACCCCGGACGACCTGAACATGGGCTGGTGCGTTGGTCGCAGCAAGGCCTTCTCCTGGATCGGCTGGCGCGGCATGAACCGCGAAGACTGCCTGCGTGAGGACCGCAAGCAACTGGTGGGCCTGAAGCCCATCGACCCGAACAAGGTGCTGCCGGAAGGCGCCCAGCTGGTGTTCGATCCGAAGCAGTCCATCCCGATGAAGATGGTCGGCCACGTCACCTCCAGCTACATGAGCGCGACCATGGGTTATTCCTTCGCCATGGCAGTGGTCAAGGGCGGCTTGAAGCGCATGGGTGAGCGTGTGTTCGCACCGCTGGCCGATGGCAGTGTCATCGAAGCCGAAATCTGCAGCTCCGTGTTCTATGACCCGAAAGGGGATCGCCAGAATGTCTAACGTGAACGTCTACAAACAGCGTCCTGATGCCGCCCATGCCGAGTCGCCGCTGTTCCACGCCGGCCTCGATGAGCTGGCGCGCAAGGGCAAGAGCAGCGCAGGCGTGGTCCTGCGCGAGAAGAAGCTGCTGGGCCACCTGGTGATCCGTGGTGACGCCAAGGACCCGGTCTTCTCCGGCGGTGTGCACAGCGCCCTCGGCCTGGAGCTGCCGGTGGCCCTGACCCTGGTGGCCAACGGCGATACCTCGCTGCAGTGGCTGGGCCCGGATGAGTGGCTGCTCATCGTGCCGAGCGGCCAGGAGTTCGAGACCGAACAGCGCCTGCGCAAGGCGCTGGAGGGCCAGCACATCTCCGTGGTCAACGTCAGTGGCGGCCAGACCCTCGTCGAGCTCTCCGGACCCCATGTCCGCGACGTGCTGATGAAGTCCACGGTCTACGACGTGCACCCCAGCAATTTCCCGGTTGGCAAGGCCGTCGGCACCACCTTCGGCAAGGCCGGCGCGGTGATTCGCCACACCGGCGAAGACACCTGGGAACTGCTGATCCGCCGCAGCTTCTCCGACTACATCTGGCTGTGGCTGCAGGACGCCAGCGCGGAGTACGGACTGGCGGTGAAGGCCTGACCTGCACGGGGCTCTTCGTAGGTTGGGCAGAGCGCAGCGAAGCCCAACAACGGGAGTCCCAGGAGAACCTCAGGGAGCGCTGCGCGCTCCTTGTTGGGCTTCGCAAGCTCAGCACCAACCTACGTTGTTGCGCCGTTGGAGATCGAGATGAGCCGCACCCCCGATACCTGGATTCTCACCGCCCAATGCCCGAGTGTGCTCGGTACCGTGGATGCGGTGACGCGCTTTCTCTTCGAGCAGCGCTGCTACGTCACCGAGCACCATTCGTTCGATGACCGGCTGTCGTCGCGCTTCTTCATCCGTGTCGAATTCCGCCAGCCGGATGGCTTCGACGAGCAGGCCTTCCGGGCCGGTCTGGACGAGCGCCTGGCGCCCTTCGACATGCAGGTGGAGCTGACGCCGCCGGGCTATCGCGCCAAGGTGGTGATCATGGTGTCCAAGGCCGACCACTGCCTGAACGACCTGCTCTACCGGCAGCGCATCGGCCAACTGGAAATGGACGTGGTGGCGGTGGTCTCCAACCACCCGGACCTGGAGCCCCTTGCCCGCTGGCACGGGATTCCCTATCACCACTTCCCCCTTGACCCGAATGACAAGCCGTCGCAGGAGCGCAAGGTGCTGCAGGTGATCGAGGACACCGGCGCCGAGTTGGTGGTGCTCGCCCGCTACATGCAGGTGCTCTCGCCCGAGCTGTGCAAGAAACTCGATGGCTGGGCGATCAACATCCACCACTCGTTGCTGCCCGGCTTCAAGGGCGCCAAGCCCTACCACCAGGCCTACCAGAAGGGGGTGAAGCTGGTGGGGGCGACGGCGCATTACATCAATAACGACCTCGACGAAGGTCCGATCATCACCCAGGGCGTCGAGTCGGTGGACCACGCCCACTACCCCGAAGACCTGGTCGCCAAGGGCCGTGACATCGAGTGCCTGACCCTGGCCAAGGCCGTCGGCTATCACATCGAGCGGCGCGTGTTCCTCAACGCCAACCGGACGGTGGTGCTTAACGCATAAGGCTTTTCTCCCTCTCCCTTCAGGGAGAGGGCCGGGGAGAGGGTGCGTCCTCTTCTTGGTGGGCTGAAGCGGAACGCCGCCCGGCCCGCCCTACTTTCACGGAACCCGCCTCTGCCAGGTTTCACCGGCGGGTTCCGGCAACAGATGCAAGCTCCAGTGCAAGGCCGCGTGGCCAATGGCCGCGCCTTTGTGTTCACAACAACAACGGAGAATTACGCATGTCTGGTAATCGTGGTGTCGTTTATCTAGGTTCGGGCAAGGTCGAAGTCCAGAAGATCGACTACCCCAAAATGCAGGACCCTCGCGGCAAGAAGATCGAACACGGGGTCATCCTCAAAGTCGTCTCCACCAACATCTGCGGCTCGGACCAGCACATGGTGCGCGGCCGTACCACCGCCCAGGTCGGCCTCGTGCTCGGCCACGAGATCACCGGTGAGGTGATCGAGAAGGGCAGCGACGTCGAGAACCTGAAGATCGGCGACCTGGTTTCCGTGCCCTTCAACGTGGCCTGCGGCCGCTGCCGTTCCTGCAAGGAAATGCACACCGGCGTCTGCCTGACCGTCAACCCAGCCCGTGCCGGTGGGGCCTACGGCTATGTCGACATGGGCGACTGGACCGGCGGCCAGGCCGAATACGTGCTGGTGCCCTACGCCGACTTCAACCTGCTGAAACTGCCGGATCGCGACAAGGCCATGGAGAAGATCCGTGACCTGACCTGCCTCTCCGACATCCTGCCCACTGGCTACCACGGCGCGGTCACCGCCGGCGTGGGCCCGGGTAGCACCGTGTACGTTGCCGGTGCCGGCCCTGTGGGTCTCGCCGCTGCCGCCTCCGCTCGCCTGCTGGGCGCCGCGGTGGTGATCGTCGGCGACCTCAACCCCGCCCGCCTGGCCCACGCCAAGGCACAAGGCTTCGAGATCGCCGACCTGTCGCTGGACACCCCGCTGCACGAGCAGATCGCCGCGCTGCTGGGC
>NZ_SSOM01000077.1:43021-52523 GCF_029871235.1 Pseudomonas sp. BN411 | reverse complement strand
TTCTGGCTGCTGGCCGAGCTGACCTACCGCTGCCCGCTGCAGTGCCCCTACTGCTCCAACCCGCTGGACTTCGCCCAGCAGGGCGAGGAGCTGACGACCGCGCAGTGGATCGAGGTGTTCCGCCAGGTCCGCGCGCTGGGTGCCGCGCAGCTGGGCTTTTCCGGTGGCGAGCCGCTGGTGCGCCAGGACCTGGAAGAGCTGATCCGCGCCGCCCGCGAGCTGGGCTACTACACCAACCTGATCACCTCCGGGATCGGCCTCACCGAGGCGCGCGTCAACGCCTTCAAGGACGCCGGACTGGACCATATCCAGATCAGTTTCCAGGCCGCCGACGAGGCGGTGAACAACCTCCTGGCCGGCTCGCGCAAGGCCTTCGCGCAGAAGTTGGCGATGGCCCGCGCGGTGAAGGCGGCGGGCTACCCGATGGTGCTGAACTTCGTCACCCACCGGCACAACATCGACAGCATCGAGCGGATCATCGAGCTGTGCCTGGAACTGGAGGCGGACTTCGTCGAACTCGCCACCTGCCAGTTCTACGGCTGGGCCGAGCTGAACCGCGCCGGGCTGCTGCCGACCCGCGCCCAGCTGGAACGCGCCGAACGCATCACCAATGAGTACCGGGCCAAACTGGCGACGGAAAAGCACCCCTGCAAGCTGATCTTCGTCACCCCGGACTACTACGAGGAACGCCCCAAGGCCTGCATGAACGGCTGGGGCAGCCTGTTTCTCGACATCACTCCCGACGGCACCGCGCTGCCCTGCCACAGCGCCCGCCAGTTGCCGGTGCAGTTCCCCAACGTCAAGGAGCATGACCTCAAGCACATCTGGTACGAGTCGTTCGGCTTCAACCGCTTCCGCGGCTACGACTGGATGCCCGAGCCCTGCCGCTCCTGCGACGAGAAGGAGAAGGACTTCGGCGGTTGCCGCTGCCAGGCCTTCCTGCTCACCGGCGATGCCAGCAACGCCGACCCGGTCTGCTCCAAGTCGCATCACCACGGCAAGATACTGGCGGCGCGGGAAGAAGCGGACCATGCTGCGGGGACCCTGGAGCAGCTGACCTACCGCAATGAGCGAACCTCGAAAATCATTTGTCGCGCCTGAAATCCGTCCCTTCGGCTTCTGGGACAGCCCCTGGAGCGCGGAAAGCGCCGTCGCTGCCAGCCGCGACTTCGCCGAACTGCGCTGCGGCCCGGCGGGGCTGTTCTGGACGCTGTTCGACCCCGCAGATGGCCGCACCACGCTCTGGCGCTGGCAAGCGGGGGAGGCGAGCTGCATCACGCCTGATGGCCACTCGCTGCGCAGCCGGGTCTACGAATATGGCGGCGGTGCCTTCTGCCTGGTGCCGGGTGGCGTGGTGTTCGTCAATGAGGCCGACCAGCAGCTCTACCTTCAGCCTTTCTCCGGGGTTCCAGCTGTCCTGACGCGGAATCCCGATGCTCGCTACGGCGATCTCTGGAGCGCGGGGCAGCGTGTGCTGGCCGTGGAGGAAGAGCAGGGCACCCACAGGCTGGTGGCGATTGCCCTGGCCGACGGCGAACGTCAGGTGCTGGTCGAGGGCGCCGATTTCTATGCAGCGCCACGTCTCAGCTCGGATGGCCAGTCCCTCGCCTGGATCGAGTGGAGCCGTCCCGCACAGCCTTGGACAGAAACACGGCTTTGCCTGCGCCGGCGTGATGGGGATGCCTGGGGGCCGATCAGCATCCTCGCGGGAGCGGATGGCGGCGAGTCCCTGCAACAGCCGCGCTTCGATGCGGAGGGGCGCCTGCATTGCCTGAGCGATCGCAATGGCTGGTGGCAACCCTGGGCGCTGGAGGGCGATCAACTGCTCCCCTTGCCGGCCGCCCATGCCGATCACGCCCCGGCCCCCTGGCAATTGGGCCTATGCAGCTACCTGCCAGAGGCGGGGCTGCGGAGTTGGTTGGCCGATGACCAGAGCGATCTGGTCGGTGCCGACTGCCAGTTGCTGGCGACCGGATACAGCCGCTTCCGGCAGCTGGCTGCGGACGAGGGGCATTACTACTGCATCGCCGCTGGGCCGGAAAACGCCAGCGCCGTGCTGGCCATCGACCGCAAGGACGCCAGCGTGCAGGTGCTGGCAGGAGGCGGCACCGAGCTGTCGCCTGACGAAATCGCTCGTCCCCGGCCGTTGCAGTTCGCCGTGGGAGACGGGGAGTGCGCCCACGGCTTCTTCTATCCGCCCTGCAACACGGCCCATCGCGGCCCGGAAGACCAGCGCCCGCCATTGCTGGTGTTCTGCCATGGCGGCCCCACCTCCGCCTGCCAGCCCGTGTTCGATCCGCGCATCCAGTTCTGGACCCAGCGCGGCTTCGCCGTGGCCGATCTCAATTACCGGGGCAGCAGCGGTTTTGGTCGCGCTTATCGACAACGACTGGCTGGCGGCTGGGGCGAACTGGACGTGGAAGACGCCAAGGCGCTGCTGATGCACCTCGCCGGGCTGGGGCTGGTGGACCCTGAGCGCGCCTTCATTCGTGGCTCCAGCGCCGGTGGTTTCACCACGCTCCTGGCGTTGGTGGGGGACACGCCTTTTCGCGGCGGCGCCAGCTACTACGGCGTGAGCGCTCCTCTGGCGCTGCGGGAGAAGACCCACAAGTTCGAGGCCGACTACCTGGACTGGCTGATCGGTGATCCGGTGCGGGATATCGCGCGCTACCGCCAGCGCACGCCGGTGTTGCGGGCGCGGGAGATCGGCGCACCGGTGATTTTCTTCCAGGGTGGGCAGGACGCGGTGGTGGTACCGGAGCAGACCGCCTCCATGGTTACCGCCTTGAAGGAAGCGGGCCGGCACGTGGAATGCCATGTCTACCCGGAGGAGCGCCACGGCTTCCGCCAGGCCACCAACCTGGCCCATGCATTGGAGGCGGAGTTGGCGTTCTATCGGGGGTTGCTGTGAGGCCGTGATGGGTTTTCCTGTGCGGGCGAATTCATTCGCCAAGGGCGGCGCAGCTGCCCCCTGAGAGGCAGAGGGGCGAACCTGCGGTCCGCTTAGCGGTTGAAATCGCCCCCACAACCAGCCCCAGGTGGCGCCGAGCTCGCAATTGATTTTCCTGTGGGGGCGAATTCATTCGCCAAGGGCAGCGCAGCTGCACCCTGAGAGGCGGAGGGGCGAACCTGCGGTCCGCTTAGCGGTTGAAATCGCCCCCACAACCAGCCCCAGGTGGCGCCGAGCTCGCAATTGATTTTCCTGTGGGGGCGAATTCATTCGCCAAGGGCAGCGAAGCTGTCCCTGGAAGGCAGCGGGGCGAACCTGCGGTTCGCTTGGTGATTGAAATCGCCCCTACAACCAGTGGGAAGGATGGAATCTGGGCTTAGGAAAGCTCCCAAGGTCTGATTGAAAAGCCCCGTGAATCCAGTAGGCTGGGTCCTACTCACCGCATAACTACAAGAAAGAGCTGTTTGATGCGTCACGATATCAGCCCACTTCGCAAGTTCGTTTCTCCCGAGATCATTTTCGGCGCAGGATGCCGGCACAATGTCGGCAATTACGCCAGCACCTTCGGTGCGCGCAAGGTCCTGGTGGTGTCCGACCCCGGTGTGCTGGCCGCCGGCTGGGTCGCCGACATCGAGGCCAGCCTGCAGGCCCAGGGCATCGACTACTGCCTCTACACCCAGGTATCGCCCAACCCTCGTGTGGAGGAGGTGATGCAGGGGGCCGACTTCTACCGCAGCATGGGCTGCAACGTGATTGTCGCCGTGGGGGGCGGCAGCCCGATGGATTGCGCCAAGGGCATCGGCATCGTGGTTGCCCATGGCCGCAGCATTCTCGAGTTCGAGGGCGTGGACACCCTCACGGTGCCCAGCCCGCCGCTGATCCTGATCCCGACCACCGCCGGCACTTCGGCCGATGTGTCGCAGTTCGTGATCATCTCCAACCAGCAGGAACGGATGAAGTTCTCCATCGTCAGCAAGGCCGTGGTGCCGGATGTGTCGCTGATCGACCCGGAAACCACCCTGAGCATGGACCCGTTCCTCTCCGCCTGTACCGGCATCGACGCACTGGTCCACGCCATCGAGGCGTTCGTGTCCACCGGCCACGGGCCGCTGACCGATCCCCATGCGCTGGAGGCCATGCGCCTGATCAACGGCAACCTGGTGGGCATGATCGCCAACCCGCAGGACATCGCCCTGCGCGAGAAGATCATGCTCGGCAGCATGCAGGCGGGCCTGGCCTTCTCCAACGCCATCCTCGGTGCGGTCCATGCGATGTCCCACAGCTTGGGCGGCTTCCTCGACCTGCCGCACGGCCTGTGCAACGCGGTGCTGGTAGAGCATGTGGTGGCGTTCAACTACAGCGCCGCGCCCGAGCGCTTCAAGGTGATCGCCGAAACCATGGGGATCGACTGCCGTGGCTTGACGCAGAACCAGGTCCGCCAGCGCCTGGTGGAGCACCTGGTGACCCTGAAACACGCGGTGGGCTTCCACGAAACCCTGCGCCTGCACGGCGTCGGCACCTCGGACATTCCGTTCCTGTCGCGTCACGCCATGGACGATCCCTGCATCCTCACCAACCCGCGCGAGTCCAGTCAGCGGGATGTCGAGGTGGTGTATGCCGAGGCCCTCTGACGACCCGCGCGACGCCCTGACGGGGCTGCTTGGCCTGGGCAGTCACTCCGCGCGCAAGAGTCATTACCCCGAACTACTGGCGCGCCTGGAGGAACTGGAAGCCGAGCGCAATCGCTACCAGACCCTCAATGACGAACTGGAGCAGCGCGTGCTGGACCGCACCCGCGAACTCCAGGCGCTGAACGAACAATTGCGCGAGGCGCGGGACGCGGCCGAGGCAGCCAATCTCAGCAAGGACAAGTACCTGGCCGCTGCCAGCCACGACCTGCTGCAACCGCTGAACGCAGCGCGGCTGCTGGTTTCCACGCTGCGTGAACGCGCATTGCCGGCCTCTGAACGGCAGCTGGTGGAACGCACGCACCAGGCGCTGGAAGGCGCCGAAGACCTGCTCACCGACCTGCTGGATATCTCCAAGCTGGACCAGAGCGCGATCAAGCCGGACCTGGATGTCTACCACCTGGACGAGGTGCTCGGGCCACTGGCCTCGGAGTTCCAGAGCGTCGCCGAGGCTGCCGGCCTGGGGTTGCGTGTGCGCATTCCGCGCCTGTGCATCAGCACCGATTTCCGCCTGCTCACGCGCATCCTGCGCAACTTCCTCAGCAATGCCTGCCGCTATACCGAGCAGGGTCGCGTCCTGCTCGGGGCAAGGCGTCGTGGCGATCGGCTGCGGCTGGAAGTGTGGGACAGCGGGCGGGGCATTCCGGCGGATCAGCTGGAAGCGATCTTCCTCGAATTCAACCAGCTGGACGTGGGCCGCGCCGCCGAGCGCAAGGGTGTCGGCCTGGGCCTGGCCATCGTCGACCGCATCGCCAGCATGCTGGAGTACCGGGTCGAGGTGCGCTCCCAGGTAGGACGGGGATCGGTGTTCAGCATCGAGGTGCCCCTGGTGCGGGAACAACCCCAGGTGCGGGCGAATGTGGAGCCGCGCCCGGTGACTGGCGATCCGTTGCCTGGCCGGCGCCTGCTGGTGGTGGACAACGAGCCGGGCATCCTGGAAAGCATGTCGGCGCTGCTCGGGCAGTGGGGTTGCGAGGTACTGACCGCCCCCGACCTGGCCACTGCCGAGGACGTGCTCGAAGGGCGGGCGCCGGACCTGATTCTGGTGGACTACCACCTGGACCACGGCAAGGTCGGTTGCGATGTGATCCTGGCCCTGCGCCAGCGATTCGCCAGTGAAGTGCCCGCAGTGATCATCACCGCCGACCGCAGCGACCAGTGCCGTCGCAAGTTGCAGGGCCTCGGCGTGCCGCTGCTCAACAAACCGGTCAAGCCCGGCAAGCTCAGGGCGGTGATCAGCCAATTGATCGGTCAGGTCAGCGGCTGATTGCGGGCCTTTGTCGGCCTGGCGGGGTCGATGGTCCGGAAAAAAAGTGCAGCCTGAAATCGGTGTGCTTGAATCAGACTTACCTGGTGCAGTTCCGCGCTGAGCTCAAAGCGCCGCGATCACACTGACCGCCCCCAACTTCTGCTCATTCGCCTTGGCTGCACCCTGCGGCAATCCCGGCTGAACAAAAAACGTTCTGCCGGGAAGACAACGCACTCCCCGGAGTTCGCTGAGCAACCTGAGGCTACGGCCTCTAACAGCAGGGGGTCAGATGATTCTTATAACGAAGGATTGGGCGGGGTCACAGGCTTGCCTGGATTGGGGGAAATGCTGCGGCGTTGGCCCGCAACGAGTGCCTGGTGATCTTCCATTGCGTGCACATGCGCTCGCTGCGTGGAGTGACGACTAAATGTCCCCGCCGGCTGAAAGATCGCGCTGGCAGCTCCTGCGTCTGGTGATGCCGTACTGGTATTCCGACGTGAAGTGGAAGGCGCGCGGCTACACCGTGGCGCTGCTTCTGCTCACCCTGGCGCAGGTCGCGCTGGTGATCTGGACCAACTACTGGAACCGCGCGCTCTTCGATGCCCTGGAAGCCAGATCGCTCAATCGCCTGATGATGCAGATCGGCACCTTCGTGGTGATCCTCCTGCTGACGGTGGGCGTCACGGCGATGCACATGCGGGTCAAGCGCTGGCTGCAGCTGGACTGGCGCCGGTGGCTGACCGCACGGCTCGTCGACAAGTGGATGGCGCGCGGACATCACTACCAGTTGCAGCAGACCCGGGGCGAGCACGACAATCCTGACGGCCGCATCGCCGAAGACATTCACGTCGTCACAGAAAGCGCGATTTCGCTGACCCACTCGCTGGTCTATTCGCTGCTGATCTTCAGCACCTTCGCCAACATCCTGCTGACGGTCACCGGCAGTGTGCAATTCCCCGGAACCGGCCTGATGGTGCCGGGCTACATGCTGATCCTCGCGGTGGCCTACGCCAGCGCCGGCACGGTGTTCGGCATGCTGCTCGGGCGCCCGCTGATCCGGGCCACCAACAAGTTGCAATCGGCGGAAGCGGACTTCCGTTTCGGGCTGGCCCATGCGCGGGAAAGCTCGGAGTCCATTGCACTGATGCAGGGCGAGGAAGCGGAGCGCCGGAGCTCGACGAGCCATTTCGCCGAGCTGGGGCACCGTTGGTATCGGCAGACCATGGCTTACCTCGGCATCGTGTCGTTCTCGTCGGGTTACGGCGTGCTGCTGCCGGTGTTCCCGATCCTGGTCATGGCGCCCCAGTACATTTCCGGTGCCATGACCCTGGGCGTCCTGATGCAGGCCGCGCAGGCATTCCACCAGCTGACCTCGGCGCTGTCCTGGCCGATCGACAACCTGGCCGAGCTGGCGCGTTGGCGAGCGTCGGCCGACCGCGTGATGAGCCTCTACAACGACCTGCAGGACCTGGACGACCAGGCTGCGCAGCCGCAGAACCGAATCTGCGTGGCGCAGTCGCAGCAGGCGGAAATCGTGCTGCGCGACCTGTGCATTGCCACCCCTGACGGGCAGGTCCTGATCGAGGGACTGAACGTCGTGATCCAGCGCGGCGAGCGGGTGCTGATCTCGGGTGATCCGGCGGTCACCATCGGCCTGTTCAAGGTGCTGGCCGGGTTGTGGCCATGGGGTCATGGGGAGGTCTGGTTGCCGGCGGGCGCGGCCATCTGCTTCCTGCCGCAACGCCCCTTCCTGCCGGTTGGCAGCCTGTGCGCGGCGTTGAGCTACCCGCAGCCTGCCGGCACCTATGCCACCGGCGCCATGCTGCATGCACTGGAGAGTGCGGGCATTGCCTGGCTGGCCAAGCGAATGGATGAGGTCGACAACTGGCAGAGCGTGTTACCGCTACGTACGCAGCAGCGGCTGGCCATGGCCCGGTTGTTCCTGCAGCAGCCCACCTGGGTGTTCATCGAGGAGGCGAGCAGTGCCTTCGAGACCCGGGACGAGGAAGACTTCATGGATATGCTGCATCGCGAGCTGCCGGACTCGACGCTGCTGGCCATCAGCTTCCAGTCCGGGCTGGAGCGCAGCTACCAGCGTCGGCTCCTGCTCAATCACCTGCCGCAGGAGCCCCTGGTCGGCTATGGCACGCCGCTACGGGCACTAAGAAAAAGTTGAGGGCAACCAGCCGCGCTGGACGCATTCGCGGAAGCACCAGGCCGGTGTGGTTTCGGTCTTGTAGCTCCAGAAGAACCAGCCCAGGTACTTCTCATAGGTCAGCAACTGCGCAGCGGCATAGCCGCGATAGGCCACGTCTTTCTGGAAGCTGTCCATATTTTCCAGTGCGTGATTGAAGGGGCCTTCGGCCCAGAGCGAAACCACTTTCAGGTCGAGTCCCAGGCTCCACTCGCCGCAGTACGCCGGAATGCCCAACTGGCCGATGATCGAGTCGGCCTCGGCTTTCCACTGGCCGCTGGCCTTGTGGATGTGGGTGTAGATGTCGCTGTCGATATCGCCGCGTTCGAAGCACTGGTAGCGATGGATATCGAACACCACGTTGGCGAATTCCGGCGGCTGCATGAACCCCAGGTATTCGTTGAAGGCGCGGAAGCCATCGTGGAAGACCACGCTGATCTTCTCCGCTGGGCAGTGCCGGCGAATGCGCTGGTAGGCATCGAGGTTGTAGCCCTTGAGGTAGTCGGTCGGCACATCCCAGCGCGGCTCGTTGAGCACTTCGATGGCGTGCAGGGCGGGCTGGTCGCGGTAGCGCTCGGCCAGGCGTTCCAGCACGCTCAGCGAATGCGCGCGGTACTCGTCCTGGGTGTGCCATTCGCAGATATCCTTGATGCCGCCATTGTCGAAGCCGTTCTGGCAGCCGGGGGCGGCGTGCAGGTCGAGGACGATCCTCAGCCCGAATTCGTCGGCCCAGGCAAAGGCCCGGTCGAGCACCTCGATGCCGCCCTCGACGAAGGGGTGGCGGGCTTCGCCGTATTTCGGGTGGTAGGGGTAATCCGGCCCGAATATCCAGTGCCCCAGGGGAATGCGCACGGCATTCAGGCCGCGCTCGTGCAGCCAGGCGAAGTCGTCGCGGGTGATGAAGGTGTTCCAGTGTTGCTTCAGTCTTTCCGGGGCTCGTGCGCCCATCTCGGCGCACCAGGTGGTTTCATCGGTGGCTTCAAGACCCTCGAACAGGCTCGGGGTCATCCACTTCTCCAGGACCAGCCAACCCCCCAGATTCACGCCACGCAGTTTCTGTCCAGGGTTGGTATTGACGGGATTCCGCTGCGCCATGACTGCACTCCTTTGAACGGCAGGAACCGAACTTCTGGAATTCTTGTGAATTGCCTTTGCAAGCCTAGGTCATGAGCGGGCAGCCGCCAGGCGCGATGCTGACGACAGTGCCGGGATCGCAGGTTGTGGGGGGCCGATCCGGCGACCGCTTTTCCTGTGGGGGCGAATTCATTCGCCAAGGGCAGCACAGCTGCCCCTTGGGAGATCGAGGGGCGAACCTGCGGTCCGCATCGCGATTGAAATCGCCCCCACAGCAGGAGCGGGTGAAGGTTGTGGGGTGCCGATCCGGCGACCGCTTTTCCTGTGGGGGCGAATTCATTCGCCAA
>NZ_SSOM01000077.1:0-42971 GCF_029871235.1 Pseudomonas sp. BN411 | reverse complement strand
ATTCATTCGCCAAGGGCAGCACAGCTGCCCCTTGGGAGATCGAGGGGCGAACCTGCGGTCCGCGTAGCGATTGAAATCGCCCCCACAACAGGAGCGAGTGAAGGTTGTGGGGTGCCGATCCGGCGACCGCTTTTCCTGTGGGGGCGAATTCATTCGCCAAGGGCAGCGCAGCTGCCCCTGGGAAGTTGAGGGGCGAACCTGCGGTCCGCATAGCGATTGAAATCGCCCCCACAAGAAAAAAATCAGCCCTGATACCGCCTGGCGATCAGGTGATCGATGGAAATCACCCCCGGCCCCTGGCTGACCAGCAGCAACAGGCTGGCGGCCCAGACGCCGTGGGTGGGGTAGGCGTCGGGGTAGATGAGGGTCTGGATCACCAGGGTCATGCCCAGCAGCGCCAGGGCCGAGAAGCGCGTGGCGAAGCCGATCAGGATCAGCAGCGGGAAGAAGTGCTCGGAGAAGGCCGCCGCGTGGGCCGCCAGTTCAGGCGAGAGGAAGGGCAGCTTGTATTCCTCGGTGAACAGCGGAATGGCCGAGGCCGACAGGTGCGGGATGCCCAGCTGGAAGGTGCCGTCCACCAGGTCGATGACCAGGCCTTCCACCTTGGTCTGCCCGGATTTCCAGAAGATCGCGGCAATGGAAAAACGCGCGACGAAGGCCACCAGGCTGTAGGGGATCCGCTTGCACAGCTCGACGGCCTGGGACACCAGTTTCATCGGCAAATGGCTGTAGTGGATCTGGATGGTGGCGTTCATGGCATCTGACTCCCGCTATGGAGGGTGAACCGCGTGATCGCGCCACCTGCCAGCAGGCGCGCGAGGGTGGAGCCTGGGTCGAAGCCGGCGTCGATGGCCAGCGCGGCGCCCACGGCGGCACCCAGTGGGCTGCCAGCCGTCAGGGCCTGGATGAAGGCCGCCGTGCCTGTGCCGATGCGGCTGACTTCCACCTCCAGGCCATTGCGCAGTACCAGCGCGCATTCGGCCCGGTCGGGATTCACCTCGGCCAGGTCCAGCAGCCCCTGATGGGCGGCCCAGAGGGAGGCGATGGCGTAGTCGGATGAGACCACCGTCACTGAGGGATGCAAGCAGAGCTGCATGCCGGGCAGGCATTCCGGGTCGGACAGGACGGCAGCCAGGCTGGCCGTATCCACCGCCGACAGGTCGGCTGCGTGGTAAGCGTGCACCTGCGCCAGTTCCAGCCGCGCCACGTCCGCCAGATAGGGCAGGCCGGAGGCCGGCGGGAAGGCGCAGATGAACGCCGGGAAGTCCTCGCCGTAGAGCGTCAGCAGCGGCGAACGGGGCGGCGTCTCCTGCACGTGCAAGCGTGCCATGGCCGTGAAGAATTCATCGCCCACCAGTTGCCGAACCACCGGGAAGGTGTCGGCCAGGGCGTTGATCAACGAAGCCAGCACGTTGTTGCGGTACACGGCAAAGCGCTGTGCCGGGTCGGACCCATTCCAGGCCCGCAGGCCTGGTGGGCAGGGCTGCTCAGGGTCAAGCAGGGCATGGGCGAAGGTGTCGGCGTTCATGCTGCCTGCTCCTGGCGCAGCCGCCGCTCGGCGTGTTGCGCTTCGCGCACCAGCACCTCCAACGCGGGGACATCGTTGTCCCGCTCGATCAGCGTGGGCAGCGGGCCGAGGCGGCTGATCATCTCGTCGTAGAGGCTCCAGACGGCAGCGTCCACGGGCGAACCGTGGTGGTCGATCAGCAGGCGTGCGCCGGCCGCATCGCGGTCTTCGGCAAAGCCCGCCAGGTGAATCTCGCCCACCGCATGCAGGGGCAGGGCATTGAGGTAAGCGCGGACGTCGCGGTTGTGGTTGATGCAGGTTACATAGGCGTTGTTCAGGTCCAGCAGCAGGCCGCAGCCGGTGCGCTTCACCACCTCGGCAATGAACTCAGCCTCGTCCAGGCTGGAGCTGTCGAACTCCAGGTAAGTGGCTGGGTTTTCCAGCAGCATTCGCCGCTGCAGATGGTCCTGCACCTGGTCGATGTGTTGGCAGACCCGCTCCAGGCTGGCCCGGTCATAGGCGAGCGGCAGCAGGTCGTTGAGAAAGTAGTCGCCATGGGTGGACCAGGCCAGATGCTCGGAGAACGACTCCGGCTGGTAGCGCCCGAGCAGCGTGGCGAGGCGGTGCAGGTGGGCCTTGTCCAGTGGCTGGTCGGCGCCGATGGACAGGCCGACACCGTGGATGGAGAGCGGGTAGTGCTGGCGGATCTCGCCCAGGTAGTGGTGAAAGGGCCCGCCTTCCACCATGTAGTTCTCGGCATGGACTTCAAAGAAGCCGACGTCCGGACGGGCATCGAGCACATCCCGGTGATGCAGGGACTTGAGCCCGATGCCGGCCCGGGCCGGCAACTGGGCAGCAGGAGCGTGGGGCAGAGGGGAGGGGGTCATGGCGTGCGCTCCTGCCGGGGGTGGTCAGCTCTTCTTCTCTTCCTTGAATGCCTGGAGCTGGCCGTTGCCGGTGGGCGAAGTGGGGGAAGCGGTCTTCTCGCAGGTGCCTTTCGGCACGAATTTCCAGGAGTTGCCCTGGTAGTCCATTTTCTGGGTGCCCGCGCAGGAAGTGCCCGCGCCGGCAGCGCAGTCGTTCTTGCCTTTCATGGCGACGCCGAAGCATTTCTCGTTGTCGGCGGCCTGTGCGCCCACGGGGGCCACGGCCAGGCCAATGGCGGTGCTCAGGGCAAGGGCGAGACCGGTTGCGGATACGACACTGGCAGTCGGGGTTTTCATGATTGTTCTCTCCGTTTCTGGTGGGTCGAATGAAGGGCTGGTTGCCCAGAGGTGGCGATTCATACCGCTGGATGCATCGCCTTCGAGATAGGAGACAAGGCTATCCGGGTGGCGTTACAGGGGGCGAGAAAAATTTTCCGGGAGCTTGGGGGAATGGCACTCCTGGAACACTGGTCCGGCAACGCTACCGTCCCTCACCCCGGCCCTCCGCGCGGGGGTGAGGCGGCTCGTCATCCCGGCCTAGCTTGACCTGCGGTCATTCGGATAGGCCGTTTCCACCATACGCCGGTCCACGTGGTTGATGGTGGTGATGATGCGCTCGGCGTCGCACAGCGCGGGCGCCATGGTCCAGCGTCTGGTGGCGTCGTTGCCGATGCGCACCATGCCGGTGTGGGTGGCCAGGTTGGCATCCACCTCCGGCATCGGGTCGTAGAAGCCCATGCTGAAGCGCACCCGACGGATGTCGTCAGGCGAGCCGGTGAGGAACTGCCAGCCGGGCAGTACCCTGTGCTTGGCGGCGCACGCCCCACTTCCCCGGCGGCTGTATTGGCCAATTCGGCCGGCGCGGGATTGAGCGTCGTCGGTTGGATCGGGGTGATTTCGGTGGGCAGTTCGACCGCCCAGGGCGTTGTGGGTGGGCTGGACTGGTCACTGCCGCCACCCTCGGCGATGGCGGGTATGGACCGCGCTATCAGTGGCGTCGCCATTGCGGCGGCGGAAAGTTTGAGAAAGGTCCTCCTGGGCTCGACCAGCGTTTCGCCAGAGGTTCCATTGCAATGTTCAAGGGAGCTATTCATGGGTTCTCCCTCCCCCCAATGCAGCGTTCATTTAAGGGAAACAAGGACGAGCCTGTCTTCGTGCGAAATCGCTCGAATCGAGCGGCACGTCCGCGGTTTGGTGCAATGTTTGGTGCAACGAACGATGGACTCACTCCAGGGCCGGAGTGGTCAAAATAATGGCGTTTCACCTCCACAATCGAAGTGGACCCGGTGACTTTGAAAATCGTTCCGTTGCTTCGACAAGCGCTGTTTTTCCAGCCTTGCGCCTGGTTTGTACGCCTCAACTTCCCTGGAAGGCCTTCTGCGTTTCGTCGCGTCTCTTGCCCTCCTGTCAATGCCGCCGGGATACCACCTTGACGGCTCTTGCCAGGTTACGAAACTCAGGCGTCAGGGGCCGGATAAAAACTACAGATTCGCCAACGCTCAGCCCTCAACCAGCGGTACTGGCAACGATGACAATTGCTTCGGCTAGGGGAGGCAGTCATGTGTCATGCAGTGGAAGTCAGTGGGCTTTACACCGCCGAAGGGAGCCGGCAACTCATCAATTACCCCGATAGCGACGCGGCATTGCCCATCCATGACCCGCAGCGCGGCGTGGTGTGGATTCCCTGGGGACGCCGCAGCCAGGAACATGGCGAGCTTCCGGCGACCGGCTGGCTGCCAGGGGGCGATGCACTGCCGGACGGCTGGGATCGCTACAGCCCCGCCACGGTGCTCGCACGGGTGGCGCGCTTCATGGAAATGACCCGTGACGGGGAACCCCGTTGGTTCGACGTGGAAGACGGCAAGTCGCTGCAGTGCGTGCTGCTGCGCCACGGCCATGAACAGCGCGTGTATGTGGTCACCACCGAGGCGCCCGATGCGGAACACCGCAACTGGCCGCTGACGCGCGGACATAGGCGGACGAGTCGGTTGGCCGCTGTTATGTAGGGTGGATGGCGCCTTTTCCATCCACCGACGGCGATGAAGGGCGTCCGCCCCTGTTGCGTTGGGATAGAACCTTTCGCGAGCAAGCGCGCTCCTACAGCTGCCTGCGAAGGTCATCGAGTTCAGCCTTGGCTATTCTCTTTTTGTGAATACTTTCTTCTGGATTATTCGTTTTACGTGAATCGGTCGCTGCCTTACTTTCGCCGCAAGACTGATCGCGAGCCCTGACCGGCTCTCACGTACAACGAGGACAGCATGACTACGCCTGCCGCCATCTCCCGCAACCCCGCCACCGGCGAAGAAATTTCCCGTTATCCCTACCAGGATGCCGCTGCCCTTGAGGCCAGCCTGGCGTCCAGCCAGCGTGGTTTTGCGGCCTGGAGCCAGTTCAGCGTCGAGGAGCGCAGTGCTGCGCTGCTGCGCATGGCCAAGGCCCTGCGCGCCAACGCCGAAGCCATGGCGCGGATGACCACCACCGAGATGGGCATGCCGATCAGCCAGTCCCGTGGCGAGGTCGAGAAGTGCGCCAAGCTCTGCGAGTGGTACGCCGAGCACGGCCCGGCCATGGTCGCGGACGAACCGACCCTGGTGGAAGACAACAAGGCCGTGGTTGCCTACCTGCCGCTGGGCCCCGTGCTGGCGGTGATGCCCTGGAACTTCCCGGTGTGGCAGGTGATGCGCGGCGCCGTGCCGATCATCTTCGGCGGCAACACCTACGTGCTCAAGCACGCCCCCAACGTCATGGGCTGCGCTCGCCTGCTGGCCTCCGTCTGGGCCGAAGCTGGCCTGCCGGAAGGCGTGTTCGAGGTGATCAACGTCGAGCCGCCGCTGGTCTCCGTGGCCATCGCCGACCCGCGCATCGCCATGGTGGCGGTGACCGGTAGCGTTGGTGCCGGCGCCGCTATCGCTGCCCAGGCCGGTGCGGCACTGAAGAAGTGCGTGCTGGAGCTGGGCGGTTCCGATCCCTTCATCGTCCTGGCTGACGCCGACCTGGACCAGGCCGTGAAGGCTGCGGTCACCAGCCGCTTCAACAACGCCGGTCAGGTCTGCATTGCCGCCAAGCGCATCATCCTCGAAGCCCCCATCGCCGAAGCCTTCACCGAGCGCTTCGTGGCGGCGGTCAAGGCGCTGCAGATTGGCGATCCGCAGGCTGATTCCACCTTCGTCGGCCCCATGGCCCGCTTCGACCTGCGCGACGAGCTCGATGGCCAGGTCCAGGCCACCCTGGCCGAAGGCGCGACGCTGCTGCTGGGCGGCCACAAGCTGGAAGGCGAAGGCAACTACTACGCGCCGACCATCCTGGCCGACGTGACCCCGGACATGACCGCCTTCCGCAAGGAAATCTTCGGCCCGGTGGCTTCGCTGATCGTCGCTCGCGATGCCGAGCATGCGGTGGAGCTGGCCAACGACAGCGAGTTCGGTCTGGGCGGTGCGCTCTGGACCACCGATGCGGCCAAGGCGCAGAAGCTGGCCCGCCGAATCGTCAGCGGCGCGGTGTTCATCAACGGCTTCACCGCTTCCGACCCGCGCGTGCCGATCGGTGGCGTGAAGAAGAGCGGTTACGGCCGCGAGCTGTCCCACTTTGGCCTGCGCGAGTTCCTGAATGTGCAGACCATCTGGCGCGATCGCGGCTGATCGACCGGGGTGGACGAAGAAAGGGGCTGACGTGTTCAGCCCCTTTTTCTTTCTGCGAAAGATGCTCGCGGGCTTGCTCTTGTGGGGGCGAATTCAAATGCTCGGGCTATCAGGATGACGTTCGTAGGATGTGGTGGAGCGAAGCGATACCCATCGGCCCCAACCAACGGCATGGGTATCGCAGGCTCAACCCATCCTACGTTGCTACGTCGGTGTGGCCAGCCAGCGCTTTTTCTATCGACCGGCTCTGCAATGTTGGGCCTCGTTCCTCGGACCAACCTACGGCAGGACTGCGTCCTGCTTGGCGAATGAATTCGCCCCTACAGGTGGTTGTGTCGACCCTTACGCAATCTGCTCCAGGATATCCCGCACCCGGTCCAGCGCCGGGTCGAGGTCCAGGGTTTCGATGGCGCCGTAGCCGAGGAACAGGCCGTTGCGCGGTGGCGCCTGGTAGGAGAATCCGGCCAGCGGGTAGAGGCCCACGTCCAGCTTGCGGGCCAGTTCCACCAGCAGCGGGATGTCCAGCGGCACCCTGGCCTGGGCGGCGAGGTGGAAGCCGGCCACCGAGGGCACCAGCTCGAACCAGCGCGCCAGGTCGCCATTGAAGCGATCGAGGATGCGCTCCCGCCGGCTGGCGTAGATGGCGTGGCAGCGGCGGATGTGCTTCTGCAGGCAGCCGTCGTCGATGAACTTGGCCAGGGTCCACTGGGTGAGGGTGGAGCAGTGCCAGTCGCTGAGCTGTTTGGCGGCGGTGACGGCTTCGATCAGCGCCGGCGGCAGGATGCAGTAGCCCAGGCGCAGCTCCGGTTGCAGGGACTTGGAGAAGGTGCCGACATAGGCCACCGCGCCGTGGCTGTCGAGGCTCTGCAGGGTCTCGCTGGGCCGGCCCTCGTAGCGGAACTCGCAGTCGTAGTCGTCTTCGATGATCACCGCGCCGATGCGCAGGGCCTTCTCCAGCAGCGCCTCGCGCCGTGCCAGGCTCATGGGCATGCCGAGGGGGAACTGGTGCGAGGGGGTCACGTAGATCAGCCGCACGTGCTCCGGTATGGCGTCGACGCAGATGCCTTCCGCATCCACCGGTATGCCGATCACCTCGGCACCCTGGGCGGCGAAGCTCTGCCTCGCCGGCGGGTAGCCGGGATCTTCCACCGCCACGCTGCAGCCCGGTTCCACCAGCACGCGGGCGAGCAGGTCCAGGGCCTGCTGGGCACCGTGGCAGACCAGCACGTCTTCGACGTTGCAGTGCACCCCGCGGGAAAACGCCACATGCCGGGCAATAGCGTCACGCAGCGCGGGCAGGCCCGCGGGCTGGCTGTAGAGGCCGCGGGATTTCGCGGTCTGGCGCAGGGCGTGCTGGGCGCAGCGGCGCCAGTCGTCCTGGGGAAACTGATTGCGGGTGGTGGCGCCGCCGATGAAGTCGTAGCGCAATATCGCGTCCATGGACGGATGGCCCAGGGAGGTGGAGATGTTGTGCCATTTGGAGATGATCGCGGCACTGGCCAGCGACTCGTGGCCCTGTTTGCGGCCCTGGCCGGTGGCCTGGGCGTTGACGAAGGTGCCCGAGCCCACCTTGCCGGTGAGCAGGTTGTCGTAGGTGAGCAGGGCATAGGTGTCCGCCACCGTCTTGCGCGAGATGCCCAGTTGCTCGGCCAGCAGGCGGCTCGGCGGCAGCCGGGTGCCAGCCTTGAGGCGGCCGGACTCGATGGCCTCGCGCAATTGGCGATACAGCTGCCCGGACAGGTCCTTGCTGCCCTGGATGACGATGTGCAGTTCCATGCATGGCTCCGGCGGGGGAATGGCAGAAAAATAGCGCAATCGTTCGAGGTGAATACCTTGATTGCGCGGAGCATTTCACTGGTGCGCGCGGCGCACCCTACCAAGTCGGCTCCGTCGTTCGTGGGCAGGGTGTACCGTGAGAATGAAAAGGGCCGCTCGATGCGGCCCATTTTCAGTGAGGCAGGGGTGCTTCAGGGGATCATCGCGAAGCCCACGCCGAAGCGGTTCCAGGCGTTGATGGTGGCAATGGCCAGGGTCAGATTGACGATCTCGGCTTCGCTGAAATGCTCGCGCAGGCGTTCGTACTGGTCCTGCGGGGCATGGCGCTCGGGCAGCAGGGTCAGGCTTTCCGTCCAGGCCAGGACGGCTTGTTCGCGCTCGCTGAAAAAGCGGGTGTCGTGCCAGACGCTCAGGGTCTGCAAGCGTGCTTCGGTCTCGCCGGCCTTGCGGGCGTCATTGGCGTGCATGTTGATGCAGTACGCACAGCCGTTGATCTGCGAGGCACGCAGGCGGATCAGTTCGAGCAGGGCGGTTTCCAGACCGGATTTGGCCAGGGCCTGTTCCAGACCGACCATCGCCTTGTAGGCATCGGGAGCCTGCTTGGCCCATTCGATTCGTGCGCTCATCTACGTTCTCCAGATTGGCCCGCGGGATGCGGGGGGATGGACGTAAGTTATCCGGCAGCCGGTCCCGGCCGAATAGCCAATTCGGGGGAAACTCGGCAGGCCAATGGGGCGACCCTTGGTCAGGTGCAACGGCGCGGAAAACCTCCTGTGCTATATCCGGTAGTGAGCAAGGCAAGGCATGTGCCGACCTTCAGTTGAACCTTCAACCCACGCCCGCCGGGCCGGCTGACCCTGTGGCTCCGGGCCTTCAACAAAGAGGTAGACCCCATGAGCACCCTGCAATGCGTTCACCGCAACCATGTCATTGTCGCCGACGTTTTTGAGCATCCGGGCATCCCCACACCCTGGGCCGCCGGTTGCCACATCACTTCCCCCGAAGGCGAGACCACCCGCCGCCTCGCGCTGCCGGTGAGGTACGCCTTCCTCTCTGAACTGGGCAAGGCCCAGCACGCCTCCATCGCACACGGGAAATGGCTGGTGGACCAGTATCTGGACGAAGGCCGCGAGCTATTTCGCAAGAGCGCCTGAAGACCTGATCAGGCCGCTTCCTCGCGGGGTTGGTGCTCGCGGCAGATGAGCTCGATGGACGGGCGAGCCAGGGGTTCCTGAGTCAACCCGCAGAATGGCTCGCCATCCCGCTGCTGGTGGAAGCGGCAGGTCTTGCACAGGCCGAAGCCGGGCACATCCGCCTGGCGCTGCACGGTGCGCAACAACCCGGCCAGCAGTCGCTCCAGGTCGACGGCGTCCTGTCCCATTTCCGCCACCGCGTTCGCCAGGAACTCCGGTGGTGTCACCGCAGCCAGCAGTTCACGCGCGGCCGGCGTCAGCTCCAGGTGCACGCTGCGTTTGTCCTGCTGGTCCTGACGCTTCTCGATCAGGCCCTTGGCTTCCAAGGCCTTCAGCGATTGCGACACCGTTCCCTTGGTCAGTCCCAGGTACTCGGTCACCGCCAGCGGCGTGTCCGAGTAGTGGTTGCAGCGCGCCAGGTACTCCAGGGCGCTGAGCTGCACGGGCTGAAGGTCAGCCAGCAGCGGGTGCTCGCGATGCCAGATGCGCATCAGGCTGGTGAGTCGTTCGAACAGGTCGAATAGGTCGGTCATGTTCACCTCCGTCGATAAATAGTATCGAGTAAAAACTATATTGACAAAGGGGCGCCTGCGGGTAACCTGATAAACGTATCGAATCGATACTAACTAATCAGGAGACCTGAAAAATGACCACCGCCCGTTACTACCACGCTGGCTGCCCGGTTTGCGTATCCGCTGAACAGACCCTGCTCAACCTGCTTGCCCCCGACGTGAAGGTGGAAGTGGTGCACCTGGGTGAAGCGCCCACCCGTGTCGCCGAGGCCGAAGCCGCCGGCGTGCAGTCGGTTCCCGCCCTGGTGGTGGACGGCCAGGTGCTGCACATCAACTTCGGCGCCGCGATTGCCGACCTGAAGTGAGGAGGGCGTCGACATGCAGGTGAAAGTCTTCGATACCCATGTCCGTACCCGCGATGGCCGCTACCTGCACTTCGATGTGCTCACCAGCGGCGGCGACAAGCTCCAGGCGGGGCGCTTCGCCGCCGAATGGCTGGCCGGCCGTGGCGTGCAGGATGCAGACATCGCCGCCAGCGAGTGCCTGTTCTGCCACAGCGAGATCGCCAGCCCGCAGGTGGCCGAGGCCATCGGCCGGCAGGGCTACTCCATCATTCCGCTGCAAGGTTGCTGAGGAGGAAACCATGTATCAGCCCTTGGATTGCGACCTGCACGACCTGCTGGAAATCGCCTGCCTGTATCGCTACCTGGTGAAGGTGGAGCTGGTGGACGGCGGCGGATTCGAGGCCAGGGCGCTGACCACCCACACCAGCGCGGAGAAGGAAGAATTCTTCGTGCTGGAGGTGGAGGATGGCCCTTGCTCCGTGCGCATGGATCGCCTGCTGGCGATCACCCCACTGGAAGCCGGTGCCCGGTTCGGCCGCGTGGAGTTGGCCGGGAAGATCTGCGCGGTGCCGCTGGATCTGTAGGAGCGAGCTCTGCTCGCGAACAGTCCGAGCGTCATCTTTCGCGAGCAAGCTCGCTCCTACACGAGTTCGGTCCAGACGTGGTTTTCCCAGGTTCAAATAGGAGTTGGCTGTGGGCCCCGTCCTTGAGCTAGCCTTCGCAGGCCAGCCGCTACAGGACCCGCCGTTGAATATCGATACCCGCATCAAATTCCGCCACTTGCTGTGCTTCCTCGAAGTAGCGCGCCAGGGCAGCCTGGCCCGCGCCGCGGATCAGTTGGCGGTGAGCCAGCCGGCCATCTCCAAGACCCTCAAGGAGCTGGAGGAAATCCTCGACGCCAGCCTGTTCGACCGCAGCAAGAGCGGCGCCAGCCTGACCGAGGCCGGGCTGGCCTTCATGCGCTATGCAGGCCCCTGCGTCCAGGCCCTGCGCGACGGGGTCAACAGCTTGCGCGAAGGCGAGTACGCCGCCGGCACCGTGCGGCTCGGCGTGCTCTCGACCGTGGAAGGCCTGCTGGTGCCGGAAATGGTGCGGCGTCTGCATCAGCAGCATCCCTCGCTGGTGGTCAGCGTGCTCACCGGGCCCGGTGCCTACCTTCTGTCGCAGCTGCGGGTGGGCGAGCTGGACCTGGTGGTCGGGCGCATGACCGACAACCCGGAAATTCACGGCCTGACCTTCGAGCACCTGTACAGCGAATCCATGACCCTGGTGGTTCGTGCCGGCCATCCGCTGCTGGAGGAGGGCGCTGATCGCCGCACCCTGGACGGTTTCCCCCTGGTGCTGCCGCTGGCCGGCACCACCATTCGCAAGCATGCCGACGGATTCTTTGTGCAAAGCGGCATCAGCCCGCCGCGCCAACGCCTGGAAACCCTGTCGCTCGCCCTGAGCCGGCGCTACGTGCAGAGCGGCGATGCGGTCTGGATCGCCCCCCTGGACGCGGTGCGCCTGGACCTGGCCGCCGGCGAACTGGTGGAACTGGACCTGGGCTTCAAGGAACCCGGCGGTTCGGTGGGGATCTGCAGTAATGCGTCGCTGCCGCTTTCCCTGGCGGCGCAATGGGCGGTGGAGACCCTGCGCGAGGCAGCGCTGGACTATCGCGAGGGGCGTCTTACATAACCAAACGGTTATGGATGGCCGGAAGGATTTCAATTTTCCGCCGACCTCTACTGGATGAAACTGCGCTCCATGGCCCGCTGCCTGGCGGCTCGATAAATCCAACAAGAGGAAACCGTGATGTCCGATGCGGAAAACAGCCGCTTCGTCATTCGTGACCGAAACTGGCACCCCAAGGCTCTGACCCCCGACTACAAGACGTCCATTGCCCGTTCCCCGCGCCAGGCGCTGGTGAGCATTCCGCAGTCCGTCTCCGAGACCAGCGGCCCCGATTTCTCCCACCTGAAGATGAGCGAGCACGACAACGACCTGCTGCTCAACTTCAACAACGGCGGGCTGCCCATCGGCGAGCGCATCATCGTTTCCGGCCGCGTCATGGACCAGTACGGCAAACCGGTTCCCCACACCCTGGTGGAAATGTGGCAGGCCAACGCCGGCGGCCGCTACCGCCACAAGAACGACCGCTACCTGGCGCCGCTCGACCCGAACTTCGGCGGTGTCGGCCGCGCCCTGACCGACAGCGAAGGCCGCTACATCTTCCGCACCATCAAGCCGGGTCCGTATCCCTGGCGCAACGGCCCGAACGACTGGCGCCCAGCGCACATCCACTTCTCCATCAGCGGGCCGTCGATCTCCACCCGCCTGATCACCCAGCTGTATTTCGAAGGTGACCCGCTCATTCCGATGTGCCCCATCGTCAAGAGCATCGCCAACCCCGACGCGGTTCAGACGCTGATCGCCAAGCTCGACATGAGCAACGCCAATCCCATGGATTGCCTGGCGTACCGCTTCGACATCGTCCTGCGCGGCCAGCGCAAGACCCACTTCGAAAACCGCTGAGGAGATACGCGCATGCCTATCGAACTGCTGCCGGAAACCCCCTCGCAGACCGCCGGCCCCTACGTGCACATCGGCCTGGCCCTGGAAGCGGCCGGCAACCCGACCCGCGACCAGGAAATCTGGAACCAGATGGCCAAGGCCGACGCCCCCGGCCAGCACATCCTGCTGCTGGGCAATGTCTATGACGGCAATGGCCACCTGGTGCGCGACTCCTTCCTGGAGTTCTGGCAGGCCAACCACGAAGGCGTCTACGACACTGCCTTCGACCTGGAAAAGCCGTTCAACAGCTTCGGCCGTACCGCCACCACTTTCGATGCTGGCGAGTGGACCCTGCAGACCATCAAGCCGGGCGTGGTGAAAAACGCTGCCGGTGTGCCCATGGCGCCGCACATCAACGTGTCGCTGTTTGCCCGTGGCATCAACATCCACCTGCAGACGCGCCTTTATTTCGACGACGAAGCCGCCGCCAACGCCGTGGATCCGGTGCTCAACCTGATCGAGCAGCCGCAACGCCGCGAAACCCTGGTGGCGCGCCGCTGCGAGGTGGGCGGCAAGCTGGCCTATCGCTTCGACATCCGTATCCAGGGCGAAGGGGAAACGGTGTTCTTTGACTTCTAGGGAACTGGAGCCCGCATTCGATGCGCTGAGCGAGCCTGCTGGCCGGCGCATCGAACGGCACTTCGACGCACTGCTGGAGGCCCGGGGTTACCGGGCCGACGCGGCGCAACGCACAGCCATTGGCCGTCTCGGGCAATGGCTGGAGTCGTTTCTGGCGGGGAAGAAAGGCTGGCTTCGGCGCCCCGCCGCAGGCCTGTATCTCTGGGGTGGAGTGGGGCGCGGCAAGAGCTTCGTGATGGACGCCTTCTTCGCCGCCGCGCCACTTGCCGCCAAGCGTCGCGTGCACTTCCATGCGTTCCTCCAGGAACTGCAGGAACGCATGCGCGACTTCGCCGGGCAACCCGACCCGCTGGCCCTGGCCGCACGGGCACTGGCCGAAGAAACGCGGCTGCTGTGCTTCGACGAATTCCACGTCCACGACATCGGTGACGCCGTGCTCCTCGGGCGCCTGCTCAAGGTGCTGGTGGAGGAGGGGGTGGGCATGGTCTGCACCTCCAACTACCACCCGGATGGGCTCTGCCCGAATCCGCTCTACCGCGAGCGCTTCAAGCCGGCCATCGCCCTGATCGAGAAACGCTTCGACGTGCTCAACCTCGATGGTGGCGAGGACTACC
Source organism: Pseudomonas sp. BN411 (assembly GCF_029871235.1). Lineage (GTDB taxonomy): Bacteria > Pseudomonadota > Gammaproteobacteria > Pseudomonadales > Pseudomonadaceae > Metapseudomonas. The sequence goes on along the minus strand of NZ_SSOM01000077.1, from coordinate 29,329 downwards.
GCCAGCGTCGCGGGGTGCTGGAAGCCTGGGGCCGTTACTGCTGGCCGCTGTCGGGCTTCACCGCTGGCTGGATCGACCAGCAGTTGGGGCTGACGCCGGCTGCCGCGCGCGACGTGGAGGTGGCGGTCAACCACCATCCCCTGCGCGTGCGGGCGATGGAAGGCGAGCATGCCTGGCTGGACTTCGACGAGCTGTGCCGACGTCCGCATTCCAGCGCCGACTTCCTCTGGCTCAGCCAGCGCTTCGGGCAACTCGCCATCAGCGGTGTGCCTTGCCTGGGCGAGGAAGCCATCGACGTGCAACAGCGCTTCGTCAATCTGATCGACATCGCCTACGACGCTGGCATCCGTCTGCTACTGGCCAGCGAGGCCAGCCTCGACGACCTGTGCCGGGGCAAACCCCATATGGACTTCTCCCGTACCCGCAGCCGGTTGCAACAGCTGGAACCGGTCCAGCCAGGGCAGGGGAGCAACTGACCGACGAGCCCTGAATGCTCCAGATCCTTGGTATTACCGCGCCCATCTTCATCCTGATCGGCATTGGCTACCTGTCCGCCCGTGGGCGGCTGGTCAGCCCCGAGCAGGTGCTGGGGCTCGGAAAATTCGTCATCACCTTCGCCCTGCCGGCGCTGGTGATCCGCGCACTGCTGGAAAAACCCCTGGACGAGGTGTTCGACGCCACCTACCTGCTGGCCTACGGTATCGGCTCCCAGCTGGTGTTCTGGGGCGGCTTCCTGTTCGCGCGCCTGGTGCGCAAGGACAGCCTCAGCGGTAGCGCCCTGAGTGGCATGGGCATGTCGGTATCCAACAGCGGTTTCGTGGGCTATCCCATCGTCGCCATGGTGCTGGGCTCACCCGCCGCGGTGGCCCTGGCGCTGGGCATGATGGTGGAGAACCTGCTGATGATTCCGCTGGCCCTGGCCATTGCCGAACTCGGCCGGCAGAACGGAGGCGGGCTGCGCGCGGCGCTGCTGGACACCTTCATGCGCCTGCTGCGCAATCCGGTGATCATCGCCATCAGCGTCGGTCTTGCGCTGGCCCTGCTCGGGGTTCGCCTGCCGGCGGTGCCAGCCAAGGTGGTGGAGATGCTGGCGATGGCCTCGGCGCCGGTGGCGCTCTTCGTCATCGGTGCGAGCCTGGACGGGCTGAAGGCCGGCGGCCTGGTCAAGGACGTGGCCCAGCTCAGCATCGGCAAGCTGGTCCTGCACCCGCTGGCGGTGCTGCTCTGCTTCCAGCTGCTGCCACCAGTGGACCCGGTGCTGCGGGTAGCCGGAGTGCTCTTCGCCTGTTCGCCGATGATGAGCATCTACCCCATCCTCGGCCAGCGCTACGGCCTGGAAGGCCGCTGCGCGGCGGCGCTGGTGGTGTGCACCGTGCTGGCTTTCGTCAGCATCAGCCTGTTCATCGGTTTGCTGACCTGAGGCGCGGGCTGCTTTTCTGTAGGGGCGATTTCAATCGCCAAGCAGGCCGCAGGTCTGCCCTGGAGATTCTCTGGGGCTGCTTCGCCACCCTTGGCGAATGAATTCGCCCCCACAGGTGGAGCGCTGCGCTGACTATCCTCTCTAGATCATCCGCACGCGCGTGCGGCCACCGAAAGCATCAGCTTGTTCATCCGATTGCTGACCTGAGGCGCGGGCTGCTTTTCTGTAGGGGCGATTTCAATCGCCAAGCAGGCCGCAGGTCTGCCCTGGAGATTCTCTGGGGCTGCTTCGCCACCCTTGGCGAATGAATTCGCCCCCACAGGTGGAGCGCTGCGCTGACTATCCTCTCTAGATCATCCGCACGAGCGTGCGACCAACCTGGCAAGAGGAGGCAGCGATGAGCAAGCGATTGAGCGATGAAGGCATGGACCTGCTGTTCCGCCAGGCACGTACCTACAGTGCCTGGCTGGAAAAACCGGTAAGCGACGACACGTTGCGTGAGCTGTACGACCTCATGAAATGGGGCCCCACCAGCGCCAACTGCAGTCCCGCGCGCATCCTCTTCCTGCGCACGCCAGAGGCCAAGCACCGCCTGTTACCCGCACTGGCGCCAGGCAACGTCGACAAGACCATGGCGGCTCCGGTCACCGCCATCGTCGCCTACGACCTGAAGTTCTATGAGCAGCTGCCCAAGCTCTTCCCCCACACCGATGCGCGTGCCTGGTTCGCCAACACGCCGGAACTGGCCGGGCTCACCGCGCGGCGCAACAGCTCGTTGCAGGGGGCCTATTTCATGCTGGCGGCGCGGGCGGTGGGGCTGGACTGCGGGCCGATGTCGGGGTTCGACAATGCCCTGGTCGATCACGAATTTTTCCCCGCCGACGGGCGCGCGGATGCCTTCCAGCTGGAGCACTTCCCGGATAGCCAGGTGAAGTCCAGCTTCCTCGTCAACCTGGGCTATGGCGATGCGTCGACGCTGCATGCGCGCGGGCCGCGCCTGGACTTCGACGAGGCGTGCAAGTTGCTTTAGGGGGCGAAGGAATGGGGCGGCGAAACCGCCCCATTCCTCAAACCGTTGCGCGGGGTATCACTTCAGCATCAGTGGTGGTACTGGCTGGCGGAGCCCGGTGGGCGTAGCGGCAGGGCAGCGGTTGTCCAGCGGGAAGCAGGCTGTACCGGTCTCACCTCCGCGTGGAGCGCAGCCGGGGCCGCAGATTGCGTCCTGCTCCGGGCTGGAGAAACAGTCCAGTGCAGCACAGAAGTCGACCACCGTACCGTTCCCGCAGAAGCAGCGCACCAGGTTCGGGCCGCTCCCCTGTGGGCCCGATTCCACGTAGCTCAAGGTTGCGGGGTCGGTTTGACCGAAGGTCATGTACCAGGGCTCTTTCAGTGGCCCGCCCGTTGCCGTGGTCGAGACGAAGGATGTGTACGCTTTGGTAGCCACATCGTAGCTTCGCACCTCACCGGTGCTGGTCACTGCCACGAAGAGTCGCCCGCCCGGCCCGAAGAGCAGGGCCTGGGCAAATGCCCGGGTCTCTCCAGGGAGGTTGAGCGGGATCTTGTCGACGAACTTGCCCTGGCCGTCATAGATACGAATGGAATCGGTGTCCTGCGGGTTCGCCTGGAAACTGGTGACATAAAGACGTCCGTCAGGGCCGAAGACCAATCCTTCGGGTCGATTGAGTCGTCCCACGCCGCCCACGTCCTCGATGAAAACACCGGCAAAGGTGCCGGCAGCGGTGAAGCGCACCACATGGCCGCCCAGACCGTCGTTCTTCAGGTTGCGGAGCGAGACATAGAGGAAACCGTCCGGCCCGAACACTACGGAGCGCGGATTCCGATCTGCGGCCCTGAAGCGATCAAAGGTCAGGTCCCGAATGAAGGCCCCGTTTGCATCATAGGTAGGCAACCTGCCCGGCGACCTGCCATTGGCCGTGGTGAGCTCGGCCACGTAGAGCACGTCCTTGCCATCACGGACGATTCCACGCGGTACGAATGGCGCGTTCTTGTTCGCGGACGAGACCAGCTTGCCCAGGAAAGCCCCAGTCAGGCTGTCGTAACGCAGTACCTCGCCAGGAATGCCGAGATTGACGTTCTGGTTTACCACCAGGAGATTCCCGTCAAGCAGTATCCCGCGCGGCCCAGCCAGTCCGCCGCTACCCGGGCGGACGAAGGCATCCGGGTCATTGGCGGGATTCAAGTCATCATCCAGGAACCGGCCCGTAACAACATCGAATCGTTTTACGGAGTTGTCGCCGGCGTCGCCGACATAAAGTATGTCCTCGCCGTAACTTGGGTTATTTATAACCAGACCAAGAATTGAAATTGCCGCACAGACTATGATGCGCATCAACTTCAAACCGCACTCAAGTCTCACGCTTATTATTCTCATGGCGCGATCCTCAGGTTTCATTTCAGTCATATGCTCGATCTGTTCCATGCTCGACCTTATCTCCAGATGACTGGTCAGGAAGGCCGAGGACGCGACGAATGCGCGAGCGGTACCGCCGGGATTTCACCTGGTGGCAGAAATGAATGTGGGGTTTATCTGACGCTCTGTGGTGCAGGGTATGGATGGGGATGAAAGAAGAACCAAGACAGTGTTGTTATTGTTTTCCAGATTACGCTAGCAACGAGTTGAGTTGTTTTCCAAGTTTGAGCAATACGAAATGGCGATATCACTCTGCGCCCATAATCGAGAGTCAATATTGCCGTTCATCCATGAATTGAAGTTCGGGTTGGATGCGGCTGCCCAAATCTGGGAATTGCCAGCCCCGAACGCGCGGATAGCGCGCCGGGGTGGTGGCGTCTGCGAGGGGGATTCCGGCTGGCGCCTCTTGAGCGGAGCCGTTGCCAGGCGCCGAGGTACCTGATCAAACCGGGGCGCCGCGTGGCGGGGGCAAAAGTAAGAGCCGGGGGCGTCAGGGTCAATTGCGATTATCGAACTTTGGTTCGATAATCGGCCGCACCTGCCGTGTCTGCGATCCACCAAGGACAACAAGAATGACCGACGAACTACGCTCTCCGCTGCCGCCCCTTGCCCCGCCGATCATTGCCTCGCCGGCCAAGCGCATCGAAGCCTTCACCGGTGATCCCAACTTCATGACCTCCCTGGCTCGGGGGCTCGCGGTAATCCATGCATTCCAGGAGCGCAAGCGCCACCTGACCATCGCCCAGATCAGCCACCGCACCGAGATTCCTCGTGCCGCCGTGCGCCGCTGCCTGCATACGCTGATGAAGCTGGGCTACGTCACCACCGACGGACGGACCTACTCGCTGCTGCCCAAGGTGCTGACGCTGGGCCACGCCTACCTGTCCTCGACGCCCCTGGCGGTTACCGCACAGCCGATCCTCGACCGCCTTAGCGACCAGCTCCACGAAGCCTGCTCCATGGCCACCCTGGAAGGCGACGAAATCCTCTACATCGCCCGTTCGGCCACGCCCAACCGGTTAATCTCCGTGGACCTCAGCGTCGGCAGCCGCCTCCCGGCCTACTGCACCTCCATGGGCCGCATCCTGCTTGCCGCCCTGGATGACGCCGCCCTGGACGACTACCTCGAACACGCCGACCTGCAGGTGAAGACCAGCCGCACCGTGCACACCGCTGAAGGGCTGCGCGCCAGCATCGCGGAAATCCGCCGTCAGGGCTGGGTGATCATCGACCAGGAACTGGAAATGGGCCTGCGCTCGGTGGCGGTTCCGGTACGCGATTCCGCCGGCCAGGTGCTCGCCGCGCTGAACGTGGGCACCCACGTCGGCCGCATCAGCCGCCAGGAGTTGGAAACCCGCTTCCTGCCAGCACTGCTGGAAGCCAGCAAGGACCTGAGTACGCGGTTGTTCCACTGAATGTTCAGTCGTCAGGGCATCTGTAGGGGCGAATTCATTCGCCAAGGGCAGCGAAGCTGCCCCCCGATAGCAGGGCAGACCTTCGGCCTGCTTGGCGAATGAATTCGCCCCTACAAGGGTTTTATCGCCCTGACCAAACATTGTTCGATATTCGAACGCTTTGCCGATTATCGAATTGAACGCCCAGCCTGCTCTTCGTATGGTCTGCACAGCCGCGCCACCAGCCAGCGCGGCCAATAACAACAATGAGAGTTCGATCCGGTGACACCAGAAGCACCGGACACGCCCTCATTCCTGTCCAGTCCGGGTCTTCCCCGTCAGAGACCGCAGAGAACGGTCCGTATGCGGAGGAGGGCCAAAGCAGGAATTCTTGCATGACCAGCCCAGCCCACCTGCCCGCCACGGGCACCCTAGATGTCCAATCCTTCATCAACGCCCAGCCGCTATCCGCCTATCAATGGCGCGTCGTGTTGCTGTGTTTCCTCATCGTTTTCCTCGACGGCCTGGATACCGCCGCCATGGGCTTCATCGCCCCGGCGCTGACCCAGGACTGGGGCATCGACCGCGCCAGCCTCGGCCCGGTGATGAGCGCCGCGCTCATCGGCATGGTCTTCGGCGCCCTCGGTTCCGGCCCCATGGCCGACCGCTTCGGGCGCAAGGTGGTGCTGGTAACGGCAGTGTTTCTGTTCGGTCTGTTCAGCCTGATTTCCGCCTTCAGCGCCAATCTCGAACAACTGCTGTTCTTGCGCTTCCTCACCGGCCTTGGCCTGGGCGCCGCCATGCCCAACGCCACCACGCTGCTCTCCGAATACACCCCGGAGCGCCTCAAGTCGTTGCTAGTGACCAGCATGTTCTGCGGCTTCAACCTCGGCATGGCGTCCGGCGGCTTCGTTTCCGCCTCGATGATCCCGGCCTACGGTTGGCACAGCCTGCTGCTGCTCGGCGGCATCCTGCCGTTGGCGCTTGCCGTGGTGCTGTTGATCTGGCTGCCGGAGTCGGCGCGCTTCCTGGTGGTGCGCAACAAGGGCGCGGACCAGGTGCGCAAGGTGCTTGCTCCCATCGCGCCGGGTGAAGTGGCCACCGCCAGTGGCTTCAGCGTGCCGGAACAGAAGACCGTACAGAGCCGCAACGTCTTCAAGGTGATCTTCTCCGGCACCTACAGCGCCGGAACCCTGCTGCTCTGGCTGACCTATTTCATGGGCCTGGTGATCGTCTACCTGCTCACCAGCTGGTTGCCCACCCTGATGCGCGACAGCGGCGCCAGCATGGAACAGGCCGCCTTCATCGGCGCGCTGTTCCAGTTTGGCGGCGTGCTCAGTGCCGTTGGCGTGGGCTGGGCCATGGACCGTTTCAATCCGCACAAGGTGATCGGCGCGTTCTACCTGATGGCGGGCGTGTTCGCGTATTTCGTGGGGCAGAGCCTGGGTGAAGTGACCCTGCTGGCCACCCTGGTCCTGCTGGCCGGCATGTGCGTCAACGGTGCGCAATCGGCCATGCCGTCCCTGGCGGCGCGTTTCTACCCGACCCAGGGCCGCGCCACCGGCGTGTCCTGGATGCTCGGCATCGGCCGCTTCGGCGCTATCCTGGGTGCCTGGATCGGCGCGACCCTGCTGGGCCTGGGCTGGAACTTCGAACAAGTGTTGACCGCGTTGGTGGTGCCGGCCGCCATCGCGACTACTGCCGTGGTGATAAAGGGGATCGTGAGCCACGCCGACGCAACCTGAGTCGGTTCGCGACCGGTTGTTACAACCGGTCGCACTTATCCTCAACCGTTTATCCCTGGCCACAGCATGTAGGAAAAGGCTCACATAGAATCCGGAAACGAAGATCGCGGGCGCTTGCCAACCGGCATGACGCCTGCGACGTACAACAACGAGAAGAGTGCCTGATCCATGGATAGTCGCCTGCTGAGTGAACGCAGTAGGGTGTTCGAGCGTGCGGACCCCTATGCCGTGTCCGGATATGTGAACCAGCATGTCGGGTCACACTGCATCCGGCTGCCCTCAGCCGGACATCCGCAGGCCAGCCTCAACCACCGCAAGTTCGCCAACCTCGATCTCTGCCGCATCAGCTATGGCGGCGCCGTGCGCGTCACCTCACCGGCGCTGGAAACCATCTACCACCTGCAGATTCTCCTCAGCGGCCATTGCCTCTGGCGCGGCCACAAGCAGGAGCACTACCTGGCACCCGGCGAACTGCTGCTGATCAACCCCGACGACCCGGTGGACCTGACGTACTCGGATGATTGCGAAAAATTCATCCTGAAGATGCCGACCACGCTGCTGGAAAGCATCTGCGAGGAGCAGCGCTGGCATCGGCCGAGCCCCGGCGTGCGTTTCCTGCAGAACAACTACCAGCTGAACGAGTTGGAAGGCTTCGTCAGCCTGCTGGCCATGGTCTGCCAGGAGGCGGAAGCCAGCGACGCACTGCCGAGGGTGCAGGAGCATTACGCGCAGATCGTCGCGAGCAAGATGCTCAGCCTGATGAAGACCAACGTCAGCCGCGAAAGCCTGGGCTGCCAGGAGGCGTCCTTCGAGCGCATCCTGGCCTACATCGAGCACAACCTGAAACAGGACATCAGCAGCGAATTCCTGGCCCGCCAGGCCAGCATGAGCCTGCGCTCCCTCTACGCGCTGTTCGAGCGCCACCTGGGCACCACGCCCAAGCACTACATCCGCCAGAAGAAGCTGGAGCGCATCCGCGCCTGCCTGGCCGACCCCAGCTGCAACGTCCGCAACGTCACCGAACTGGCGCTGGATTACGGCTTCCTGCACCTGGGGCGTTTCTCCGAGAGCTACAAGGGCCTGTTTGGCGAGCTGCCGTCGGACACCTTGAAGCGGCGGGGGCTGTAGCTGCTCCTGCTTTTCTGTGGGGGCGAATTCATTCGCTATGCAGACCGCAGGTCTGCCCTGAGACCTTGATGGGGGCAGCTGCGCTGCCCTCAGCGAATGAATTCGCCCCCACAAGCTGCGCCCGTACAAACCTTTCCTGACATCCACCACCGCTTTGCAAAAAACGGATAGCGATCTGCACAAAGCGGATATTGCCGTTTCTCCCGCCTCCCTAACCTGACCTGGCCTGAACAATAACAACGGAGGCCCTGGCCATGTCCCTGGGATTCGATTTCCTGCACTCGCTGCTTGAGGATGACAAAGAGAAGGGCGTCTACCGCTGCAAGCGGGAGATGTTCACCGACCCGCGCCTGTTCGAACTCGAGATGAAGCACATCTTCGAAGGCAACTGGATCTATCTCGCCCACGAGAGCCAGATTCCCGAGAAGAACGACTACCTCACCCTCAACATGGGGCGCCAGCCGATCTTCATCGCGCGCAACAAGGACGGTGAGCTCAATGCCTTCCTCAACGCCTGCAGCCATCGCGGTGCGCAACTGTGCCGGCACAAGAGCGGTAACCGCTCCTCCTATACCTGCCCGTTCCACGGCTGGACCTTCAACAACTCCGGCAAGCTGCTGAAGGTGAAGGACCCGGCTGAAGCCGGCTATCCGTCCAGCTTCAACTGCGAAGGCTCCCACGACCTGACCAAAGTCGCCCGCTTCGAGTCCTATCGCGGCTTCCTCTTCGGCAGCCTGAATGCCGACGTGAAGCCCCTCGTCGAGCACCTGGGCGAGTCCGCCAAGATCATCGACATGATCGTCGACCAGTCCCCTGAAGGCCTGGAAGTGCTGCGTGGTTCCTCCAGCTACATCTACGAAGGCAACTGGAAGCTGACCGCCGAGAACGGCGCCGACGGCTACCACGTGAGTTCCGTGCACTGGAACTACGCCGCCACCCAGAACCAGCGCAAGCAGCGCGAAGCGGGTGAAGAGATCAAGACCATGAGCGCCGGCAGCTGGGCCAAGAACGGCGGTGGTTTCTACTCGTTCGACCACGGTCACCTGCTGCTCTGGACCCGCTGGGCCAACCCGGAAGACCGTCCGCTCTACGAGCGCCGCGACGAGCTCGCCCAGGACTTCGGCAAGGCTCGCGCCGACTGGATGATCGAGAACTCGCGCAACCTCTGCCTGTACCCGAACGTCTACCTGATGGACCAGTTCAGCTCGCAGATCCGTATCGCCCGGCCGATCTCCGTCAACCAGACCGAAATCACCATCTACTGCATCGCGCCGAAAGGCGAGAGCGCCGATGCCCGCGCCAAGCGCATCCGCCAGTACGAAGACTTCTTCAACGTGAGCGGCATGGCCACCCCGGACGACCTCGAAGAATTCCGCTCCTGCCAACTGGGCTACCAGGGCAGCCGTGGCTGGAACGATATGTCCCGTGGTGCCGAGCACTGGGTCGAAGGCGCTGACGCCGCCGCCCAGGAAATCGACCTGCACCCGCTGCTCTCCGGCGTGCGCACCGAAGACGAAGGCCTGTTCGTGCTGCAACACAAGTACTGGCAGGAGACCATGCTCAAGGCCGCCGCGGCCGAGCAGCAACTGATCCCCGTGGAGGCCGTGCAATGAGCATCTCTTACGACGCCGTGCGCGACTTCCTCTACCGCGAAGCGCGCTACCTGGACGACAAGGACTGGGACAACTGGCTGGAGCTGTATGCCAGCGACGCCAGCTTCTGGATGCCGTCCTGGGATGACCGCGATGAGCTGACCGAAGACCCGCAGACTGAAATCTCGCTGATCTGGTACGGCAACCGTGGTGGCCTGGAAGACCGCGTCTTCCGCATCAAGACCGACCGCTCCAGCGCGACCATGCCGGACACCCGTACCTCCCACAACATCAGCAACATCGAGATCCTCGAAGTGGCTGACGGCCAGTGCAAGGTGCGCTTCAACTGGCACACCCTGAGCTACCGCTACAAGACCGTGGACAGCTATTTCGGCACCAGCTTCTACACCCTCGACGTGCGCGGCGAGAGCCCGCTGATCAAGGCGAAGAAGGTGGTCTTGAAAAACGATTACGTACGTCAGGTCATCGACGTCTACCACATCTAGGGTGCCTGCCATGACTCACAAGATCGCACTGACTTTCGAAGACGGCGTCACCCGTTTCATCGACGCCACTCCCAGCGAAACCGTGGCCGATGCGGCCTATCGCCAGGGCATCAACATTCCGCTGGACTGCCGCGACGGCGCCTGCGGCACCTGCAAGTGCTTTGCCGAAGCCGGCCGCTATGACCTGGGCCAGGATTACATCGAAGACGCACTGAGCGAAGACGAAGCCGCCCAGGGTTATGTGCTCACCTGCCAGATGCGCGCCGAGAGCGATTGCGTGGTGCGCGTGCCGGCATCCTCCGATGTGTGCAAGACCCAGCAGGCGAGCTTCGAGGCCAGCATCAGCGCGGTTCGCCAGCTGTCCGACAGCACCATCGCGCTGTCCATCAAGGGCGAGTCCCTGAGCAAGCTGGCCTTCCTGCCGGGCCAGTACGTGAACCTGAAAGTGCCGGGCAGCGAGCAGACCCGCGCCTATTCCTTCAGCTCCCTGCAGAAGGACGGCGAGGTCAGCTTCCTGATCCGCAACGTCCCGGGCGGTCTGATGAGCAGCTTCCTCACCGGCCTGGCCAAGGCTGGCGACAGCATGTCCCTGGCCGGCCCGCTGGGCAGCTTCTACCTGCGCGACATCCGTCGTCCGCTGCTGCTGCTGGCTGGCGGCACGGGCCTCGCGCCCTTCACCGCGATGCTGGAAAAGATCGCGGAAGAGGGCAGCGAGCACCCGCTGCACCTGATCTACGGCGTGACCAACGACTTCGATCTGGTGGAGATGGACAAGCTGGAAGCCTTCGCCGCGCGCATCCCCAACTTCACCTACAGCGCCTGCGTGGCCAACCCGGAAAGCAGCTACCCGCAGAAGGGCTACGTGACCCAGCACATCGCGCCGAAGCACCTCAATGACGGCGACGTGGATGTCTACCTGTGCGGCCCGCCGCCCATGGTCGAGGCGGTCAGCCAGTACATCCGCGAGCAGGGCATCTCGCCCGCGAATTTCTACTACGAGAAGTTCGCCGCCAGCGCGGCCTGATCCCACGCGATTCCCTGTAGGAGCGAGCTCTGCTCGCGAAAGGATTCGCACCGAGCCGTTCGCGAGCAGAGCTCGCTCCTACAAAAGCCATCTGAAGAGGCTGCCATGTACAAGAGATTCCAGAACAAGGTCGCGCTGGTCACCGGCGCGGCGCAGGGCATCGGTCGCCGAGTGGTCGAGCGGCTGGTGGAAGAGGGCGCGCATGTCGTGGCCGTCGACCGCTCCGAATTGGTCTTCGAACTGCAGGACGAATTGGGTTCCGGCGCGTCGATGCTGGCCCTGACCGCCGACCTCGAACAGTTCGCCGAGTGCCATCGCGTGGCTGCCGCCGCCGTGGAACGCTTCGGCCGGCTGGACATCCTGATCAACAACGTGGGCGGGACCATCTGGGCCAAGCCCTACGAGCATTACCAGGAGCACGAGATCGAGGCCGAAGTGCGCCGCTCGCTGTTCCCCACCCTCTGGTGCTGCCACGCCGCGCTGCCCTACATGCTGGGGCAGGGCGCGGGCGCCATCGTCAACGTGTCGTCCATCGCCACTCGTGGCGTGAACCGCGTGCCCTATGGCGCGGCCAAGGGCGGGGTGAATGCCCTGACCGCCTGCCTGGCCTTCGAGAACGCCGAGCGCGGCATCCGCGTCAACGCTACCGCACCGGGCGGCACCGAAGCACCGCCGCGCCGTATCCCGCGCAACACCGCGCAGCAGAGCGAAGAGGAAAAGGTCTGGTACCAGCAGATCGTGGACCAGACCATCGATAGCAGCCTGATGAAACGCTACGGGACCATCGACGAGCAGGTGGGGGCGATCCTCTTCCTCGCCTCCGACGAAGCCACCTACGTCACCGGCGTCACCCTGCCGGTGGGCGGAGGTGACCTGGGTTAACAGCTCGGTGATGGGTTTCGCTCCGCTCTACCCATCCTACGATCGCCCACGTGCTGCGGAGGGCCCCCGTAGGATGGGTAGAGCCTGCGAAACCCATCAGATTCAGAGCCAGGCGTTTTACCGGAAGGGCACCGTCACGCGCCCGTCCCTGCGGTTTCTACACAACAAAAACAAAAGAGACACATGCCATGCGAAAACTCGACGTACACGAGATCATCGATAACGCGCGCTTCACACCGTTCCACTGGATGGTGATGTGCTGGTGCGCACTCCTGCTCATCTTCGACGGCTACGACCTGTTCATCTACGGCGTGGTCCTGCCCGTGCTCATGAAGGAATGGGGCCTGACCCCGCTGGAAGCCGGTGCCCTGGGCAGCTATGCGCTGTTCGGCATGATGTTCGGCGCCCTGACCTTCGGTTCCCTGGCCGACAAGATCGGCCGCAAAAAGGGGATCGCCATCTGCTTCGTGCTCTTCTCCGGCTTCACCGTGCTCAATGGTTTCGCCAGTTCGCCCACCGAGTTCGGTATCTGCCGCTTCATCGCCGGCCTCGGCATCGGCGGGCTGATGCCCAACGTGGTGGCGCTGATGAACGAGTACGCACCGAAGAAACTGCGCAGCACCCTGGTGGCCATCATGTTCAGCGGCTATTCCCTGGGCGGCATGCTGTCGGCTGGCGTGGGCATCTACATGCTGCCGCGCTTCGGCTGGGAAGCCATGTTCTTCGCCGCACTGCTGCCGCTCCTGCTGCTGCCGCTGATCCTCTGGTACCTGCCGGAATCCGTGGGTTTCCTGCTGCGCCAGGGCCGCACCGAGCAAGCTCGCGCCATCCTCAAGCGCATCGACCCGCAAGCGTCCATCAGTGACAAGGACGAACTGGTCCTGAACGAAGTGAAAGTGCAGGGCGCCCCGGTGCTGGAACTCTTCCGCGAAGGCCGTGGTCTGCACACCCTGATGATCTGGGTGGCGTTCTTCTGCTGCCTGCTGATGGTCTACGCGCTCAGTTCCTGGCTGCCGAAACTGATGGCCAACGCCGGCTACAGCCTGGGCTCCAGCCTGTCGTTCCTGCTGGCCCTGAACTTCGGCGGCATGTTCGGTGCCATCGCTGGCGGCTGGCTGGGTGACCGCTTCAACCTGCCCAGGGTGGTGGTGGCCTTCTTCATCGTCGCTGCCGTGTCCATCAGCCTGCTGGGTTTCAAGAGCCCGACCCCGGTGCTCTACCTGCTCATCGCCATCGCCGGCGCCACCACCATCGGCACGCAGATCCTGCTGTATGCCACCGCCGCGCAACTCTATGGGCTGGCCTTCCGTTCCACCGGTCTCGGCTGGGCCTCGGGCATCGGCCGCAACGGCGCCATCGTCGGCCCGCTGCTGGGTGGCGCGCTGCTGGGCATCAACCTGCCGCTGCAACTGAACTTCATGGCCTTCGCCATTCCGGGTGCCATCGCCGCCCTGGCCATGTGCTTCGTTAACCAGCGCCAGCCCAAGGCCGCGCCGTTGGCGACCGCCGCACAGGGTTGATCCACCACGGGGCGCTTCGGCGCCCCTTGCCCGATGAGAAAAAGGAGAGCCGAAATGGCCGCTTTCACCGCCGCCCAGCGGCGTGCGCCTCGACGTCGAACGATTCAGGGACCGAGGCCATGACCCGTCTGTTCAGGGACTTCTCGCTGTCCGCGCTGGTGGCGGGATTCATCGCCACGGTGATCTCCTACGCCGGTCCGTTGGTGATCATCTTCCAGGCCGCCAAGAGCGCCGGGCTGCCAGCCGAGGTGCTGTCTTCCTGGGTGTGGGCCATCTCCATCGGCAGCGCGGTGCTGGGCATCGTGCTCAGCATCCGCTTCCGCGTACCCATCGTGATCGCCTGGTCGGCGCCCGGCTCGGCGTTGCTGGTATCGATGCTGCCGGACATCAGTCTCAACGAGGCGGTGGGGGCCTACATCCTGGCCAATGCGCTGATCCTGCTGGTGGGACTGTCCGGCGCCTTCGACCGCATCGTCGGCAAGCTGCCGGCGGCGATCTCGGCAGCCATGCTGGCGGGCATCCTGTTCAGCTTCGGCACCCAGCTGTTCGTCTCGCTGAAGGACAAACCGGCAATGGTGCTGGCGATGTTCGTCACCTACCTGGTGTTCCGCCGCCTGCTGCCGCGCTATGCGGTGATGGCCGTGCTGGTGGTGGGCTGCGCCTTCGCGTTCGCGGCGGGCGAGCTGAACACCTCGGCCCTGGTGATCGGCTTCGCCACGCCGGTGTGGATTGCGCCGGAATTCAGCTGGCACGCGATGCTCAACATCGCCTTGCCGCTGGTGATGGTGGCCCTCACCGGGCAGTTCGTGCCGGGCATCGCCGTGCTGCGCAACGACGGTTACCAGACCCCGGCCAGCCCGATCATTTCCGCCAGCGCTCTGGGCAGCCTGCTGCTGGCGCCGTTTGGTTGCCACGGCCTGAACCTGGCGGCGATCACCGCCGCCATCTGTACCGGCCGCGAGTCCCACGAAGACCGCGACAAGCGCTATGTGGCCGGGGTGATCGGCGGGCTGTTCTACCTGCTGCTGGGCATCTTCGGCGCCACCCTGGTGTCCATCTTCAGCGCCTTTCCCAAGGAGCTGATTGCGGCCCTGGCTGGGCTGGCCCTTTTCGCCGCTATCGCCGGTGCGCTGGCCGGCTCAATGGCGGTACCGGATGACCGCGAGGCGGCACTGGTGACCTTCCTGGTAACGGCCTCCGGCATGTCCTTCCTTGGACTGTCGGCGGCCTTCTGGGGGCTGATCTTCGGCCTCTTCGCCCACCTGCTGCTGAAGGCGCGCCGTGCGCCCCAGGCAACACCGGAACGGGAGGAGGCACTCGAAGCCAATCCCTGACCGAACCCGGTGATGGACCTGCTGCGGGAGCTGTCCGCAGCCATCACCACACCTCTCCCGACTTGCGTGCAGAGGCCCCGAAAGAGGGCCTGCGGGGGAGTTCTGTCCCTATAAAAACAAGAGCGACGACATGACCCACAACACAAGCAAACTCTGTGTACTGCTTTCCGCCGGCGTGAGCGCCGGATTCGCCCAGGCCGCCGAGTCAGGTTTCATAGCCGACTCCACCGCGACCCTGCAGGCGCGCAACTACTACTTCAGCCGTGATTACTCGGACATCGTCGGCCCGAACAAACAGTCCAAGGCCGAGGAGTGGGCCCAGGGCTTCATCCTCAACTTCAAGTCCGGCTACACCCCGGGCCCGGTGGGCTTCGGCCTGGATGCCATCGGCACTCTCGGCATCAAGCTCGACAGCAGCCCCGACCGGGTCAACACCGGCCTGCTGCCGGTACAGGAAGACGGCGAAGCCGCTGACGAATACAGCCGCCTCGGCGTGGCCGGGAAGATGCGTTTCTCCAAGACCGAGCTGAAGGCCGGCGAGCTGCAGCCCAACCTGCCGGTGCTGGTGTTCAGCGATATCCGCCTGCTGCCGCCCAGCTACCAGGGCGCCAGCATCACTTCCAACGAGATCGCCGGGTTGACTCTGCAGGGCGGCCACCTCACCAGTACCAGCCTGCGCAACGAGGCCGGCGACGACAAGATGCAGGCCATGCTCGGCCATCTGCCGCAGCGCCAGGCGTCCAGCGACGCCTTCAACTACGCGGGTGCCGATTACGCGTTCAATGCCAACCGCACGACGGTCAGCGCCTGGTTTGCGCAGCTGGAAGACATCTACGACCAGCGCTTCTTCGGCCTCAAGCACAGTGAGCCGGTGGGCGACTGGGTGCTGGGCGCCAACGTCGGTTACTTCGACTCCAGTGAGGATGGCAAGAAACTGATCGGCGACATCGACAACCAGGCTTTCTTCTCGCTGCTGTCGGCCAAGCGTGGCGGCCACACCTTCTTCGTCGGCTACCAGGCCATGTTCGGCGACAGCTCCTTCCCACGGGTGTTCGCCAACGTCAGCCCCCTGGGTAACGAGGTGCCGACCTACGAGTTCGCCTTCGCCGACGAACGCTCCTGGCAGGCGCGCTACGACTACGACTTCGCCGCTCTCGGCATTCCCGGCCTGGTGGCCAGCACCCGCTACATCACTGGTGACAACGTGGACACGGGCCTCGGCTTCGAAGGCAAGGACTGGGAGCGCGACCTGGACATCAGCTACGCCGTCCAGAGCGGCACCCTCAAGGGTCTGGGCGTGCGCGTGCGTAACGTCACCGCGCGCTCCAACTACCGTACCGATATCGACGAGAACCGCTTGATCCTGTCTTACACCTGGACGCTGTTCTGATATCGGGTGCCGCTGCCTGGCATGGGCGCGGCCTGCTTTACCTGTAGGGGCGATTTCAATCGCCAGGCGGGCCGGAGGCCCGCCACGTTCAGGCCCAGATGGGGCAGTGCGCTGCCCTTGGTGAATGAATTCGCCCCTACAGGACCTTGTATCCCGCAATGTAGAAGGAGCTTTCTTGATGCCCCGCAATCTCCTGGCCGCACTGTTGCTTGGCAGTGGCGTCCTTCTTTGTCTTCTCGCCTTTCTCGCCACCAGCGCGTGGTTGCTGGGCCTGTCCCTGATTGCCATCGCCGCAGGCGGCGTGCTTTACCACCTGCAGCCGCCCTGGCTGGTCGAGGTGCGAGTCGAGGTTCCCGTATACGAGCCGGCGCGCCCGGTCGTCAGCGAATCCCGTCCGGAGCCTGCACCGGCCACCTCGAACATGCATCTGAACGCACCCCTGGGCGAGCTGCTCGACGCCATCCTCCACTGCGAAGCGGACATGCAGTACGCCAACAGCCTGGCCCGCGCGGCTGGCGAGAAGGTGCAGCTGGGCGCAGAAAGCATGCAAGCCACGGCCGGTGCCATCGGTGAGCTGGATGCCTACATGGCGCATATCGGCCAGGTATTCAACGAGCTGGGCAGCCAGTCCATGCGCATCGGCGCCATCGTCGGGAGCATCCAGGACATCGCAAAACAGACCAACTTGTTGGCGCTCAATGCCGCCATCGAGGCGGCACGGGCCGGCAGCCACGGACGCGGCTTCGCCGTGGTGGCGGACGAGGTGCGCAACCTGTCGCTGCGCGCCAACGAGTCCAGTGGCCAGATCCGCCTGATCGCCGAAGGCTTGCAGAAGGCGGCCATCGATGCGAGGGCGGGGATGGAGCATGTCAGCGGCTCCACCCGCGCCGGTCTGGAGAAATCCGCCGCCGCCCTGCAGGCCATGGGTGAGATGCGTGCGGGAGCGGCGGCGCGGGTGGAGATCGTCGAGCGGATCGTCCAGCGCCTGGCCGGGCAGCGGAGCCTGGCGCAGCGCATGGCGGGGTTGTTGGAAGAGGGCGCCTGAGCGGCGCCCTCCGGCGTTAGGCGTTCACGTTCACCACTATGCGGCCGCGCACCTTGCCGGCCAGCAGGTCGTCGGCCACGGCGACGGCATCGCCCAGGCCGATTTCGCGGGTGATGGCGTCCAGCTGCTTGAAGTCCAGGTCCCGCGCCAGGCGGTCCCAGGCTTCGATGCGCTCGGCGCGCGGGCGGGTGACGCTGTTGATCCCCAGCAGGCTCACGCCACGCAGGATGAAGGGCGCCACGGTAGCGGGGAAATCCATGCCCTGGGCCAGGCCGCAGGCGGCCACGGCGCCATCCGCGCGCAGGCCGGCGCAGACGTTGGCCAGGGTGTGGCTGCCTACCGAATCGATAGCGGCAACCCAGCGCTCCTTGGCCAGCGGACGGCCCGGTTCGGAAAGCTCGGCGCGGTCGATGATCTCGGCGGCGCCCAGGCCCTTCAGGTAGTCCGCTTCGCTGGTACGGCCGGTGGCGGCCACCACGCGATAGCCGAGGCGGGCGAGCAGGGCGATAGCGAAGCTGCCCACGCCACCGTTGGCACCGGTGACCAGCACGTCGCCCTGGCCGGGTTTCAGGCCATGACGTTCCAGGGCCAGCAGGCAGAGCATGGCGGTGTATCCGGCGGTGCCGATGGCCATGGCCTGGCGCGGGCTGAAGGCGGTGGGCAGCGGGATCAGCCAGTCGCCATTCAGGCGTGCCTTCTGGGCCAGTCCGCCCCAATGGGTTTCACCCACGCCCCAACCGTTGAGCAGCACCGCGTCGCCTACCTTGTAGTCCGGGTGGCCGCTGGCTTCCACCGTGCCAGCCAGATCGATGCCCGGCACCATGGGGAACTGCCGCACCACCGGGATCTTGCCGGTGATGGCCAGGCCGTCCTTGTAGTTCAGCGTGCTGTAGTCCACACGAACGGTGACGTTGCCCTCGGGCAGTTGCGCCTCGTCCAGCTGTGCATTGCGGGCGCGGTAACCGGCCTCGTCCTTCTCGATCAGGATTGCGTTGAACATGCTCACACCTCCAATTAGACCAGTCGTCTATAAATAGGCCCGAAAAACCGCGCCGCCCCTGGGGGCTAGCGCGGCAGTCCGGCGATAAAACCTTTGAAGAACACATCCAGCGGGACGTTGTCCCGCGTCAGCCGGGCACGCAGCACGGCGCCTTCCCAGCCGATCCAGAAGAACGCAGCCAGCCCCTCGCAGTCCGCATTGGCCGACAGCTCGCCAACAGCGCGGGCTTCGCGCAGGCACTCGGCCAGGCGGTCCTGCCAACTGCACAGGATGGCTTCCAGTTGCAGGCGGAAACCCTCCGGCAGGATGGCCACTTCCTGCCCCAGGTTGCCCACCAGGCAGCCCCGGCAGAACTGGTGCTTGACCATGCCGGCCTTGGCGTCCTCGACGAAGTTGCAGAGGCGCTGCAGCGGGGACACGTCGTCCTGTAGCAGGTAACGGTTCAGCTTGTGGGCGAAGTAGCCGGCGTAGCTCTCCAGCACTGCCTGGCCGAAGGCTTCCTTGCTGTCGAAGTAGTGATAGAAGGAGCCCTTGGGCACGCCCACGCGCTTGAGCACCGCGTCGATGCCGGTGGACATGAAACCCTGCTCGGTAAGGATTTCCATGCCGCAACGGATCAGTGCGGCACGGGTATCGTCGAAATCGCGTTCAACCTTGGGCGGCCGGCCGCGACGGGGTTTGGGTTGGATGTCAGTCATGGGGAAGGGATTTTAGACTGATCGTCTAGAAGGTCAATCGCTACGAATGTCGAAAATTGGGGGCCGTACTACTGTGGGGGCGAATTCATTCGCTGAAGGCTGCGTAGCAGCCCCTGGCATGGTTGGCAGGCCTTCGGCCTGCTTCGCGAATGAATTCGCCCCCACAAAAAATCCAGGCCGTGCCGGAAGGTCAGGCCGGAATATCCCCCAACACCTCACGAATCCGCTGGGCGATATGGCCGACATGGGTTTCCAGCGCGAAGTGCCCGGTATCCAGCAGCTCTACCACCGCATTGGGGTTGTCGCGCTTGAAGGCCTCGGCGCCCGGCGGGATGAAGAAGGGATCGTGCTCGCCCCAGATCACCAGGGTCGGCAGCCGGGTATCGCGGAAGAAGGCCTGGAACGCCGGATAGAGCTTCAGGTTGTTCGCGTAGTCGAGGAACAGGTCGAGCTGGATGTCCTTGTTGCCCGGGCGTTCCATCAGCAGCGCATCCAGGTAGTACGACTCGGGGGCCACCAGCGCCAGGTCCTTCACGCCATGCACGTATTGCCAGCGGGTGCCTTCCAGGTTCAGTACGGCATCGTGCACCACCTTGCGACGTTCCGGGTTGCCGGGCTGGGCCCAGTACGCGCGGATCGGCTCCCAGGCATCGCCCAGGCCCTCCAGGTAGGCGTTGCCATTCTGCGAGATCAGCCCGGTGACCCGTTCGGGATGGGCCAGGGCCAAGCGCAGGCCGGTGGGAGCGCCGTAGTCGAACACATAGAGGGCGTAGCGTTCGAGGCCCAGCTTCTCGGCGAAGGCCCCGAGGGTGGCGGCCAGGGCATCGAAGCTGTAACGGTATTCGCGCTCTGCGGGGACTTCAGTGAAGCCAAACCCCGGCAGGTCCGGCGCGACGATGTGGAACTTGTCGGCGAGCAGCGGGATCAGGTCGCGGAACTGGTGTGACGAGCTGGGATAGCCGTGCACCAGCAGCAGCGTGGGCGCGGCTGGGTCTCCGGCTTCACGGTAGAAGACGCGAACACCGTCTGCTTCGACGAACTGGTGGCGAACCGGGGTATGCACGATGGGCGAGGTCATGGCGATCACTCCGTAACTTGTAAAGTAGACATTGAGGGTTACTGCTGGGGGCTGAGTATGGCTCCGTAAAGTAACCTGTCAATAGAATAAATAACGGTTACTCGTGCCATTCGTCGTAACTGTTCATTTGTGCTTTATGGGGTTACTCTTTCGCCATTCAACTTTCCGGAGCGTCACCATGACCACCGCCGCTTCCTCGTCGCCCCTTGAACCCTTCGTATTGGCCGACCACCCCGTGCTGGACATGCTCAACACCCAGGCCGCGGTGGATGGCGCTCCCCTTGAGTTCTGGCGCAGCGATGAGGATGTCCGGGCCTGGCTGGCCCTTACTGGCTGGGGTCTGCCCGAGGCGAGCTTCGCCAAGGGCGAGTTGCTGAAGGCGGCGGTGACACTGCGTGAAGCGGTGCGCGAACTGGTGGAGCAGCGCAAGGCGGGAGGTCAGGGGGCGCCGGATGTACTCAATCGTTTCCTGGGAACGCCCAGCCACCTGAGGCTGGACTGGTCGGCAAACGGAGACCTGCGTCTGGAAAAGGTGCGGACGAGCGCCACCGCCGAACAGTACCTGGCACCCCTGGCCGAGGCGGCGGCGGAGCTGCTGGTGGAAGGCGACTTCAACCTGGTACGCGAATGCGAGCACCCGGACTGCGTGCTCTGGTTCTACGACCGCACCAAGTCCCACCGCCGCCGCTGGTGCAGCATGGCGCTGTGTGGCAACAGGCATAAGGTGGCCGAGTTCCGCAAACGCAAGCAGCAGTGATTCAGGTCTTACAGGGTTTGTGCCGGATTTGGCCTTTTGCCTTTTTGTGGGGGCGAATTCATTCGCGAAGGAGGCCGCAGGCCTCCCGTACGATGACCGCGGGTGGGGGCTCGAATGGCGAACCTTCGGTCCGCTTGGCGATTGAATTCGCCCCTACAGTGTTTGCGCCGATCGTGATCGGGCCCTCCCGTAGGTTGGGCAGAGCGCAGCGAAGCCCAACGCAGCGGGGTTCGACTTCGCGCGTTGGGCTTTGTGGCCTCAGCCGCAACCTACGATGGCCGAAGACTTGGCGCCTGCTGTGGGGTTCGTATGGCGAACCTTCGGTCCGCTCAGCGATTGAAATCGCCCCCACAGGGTTTGTGCCGGGCTTGGCCTATTGCCTTTTTGTGGGGGCGAATTCATTCGCGGAGGAGGCCGCAGGCCTCCCGTAGGTTGGTCAGAGCGCAGCGAAGCCCAACACTCCGGATTTGAGTTCGCACGTTGGGCTTCGTGGCCTCAGCCGCAACCTACAATGGCCGAGGGCTTGGCGCCTGTTGTGAGGGCGAATTCACTAGCTGACCGCTCCCTGGGCCCGACCCGCATCTATTGCTGCATCGAAAAAGGACGAGATCAGGCGGCTGCCGCGCCGTTCCGCCAGGCAGTAGAGGTAGGTCTCGGTGTGCACCGGGTCGCCGTCGATGCGGATCGGCTGGATGCGCGGGTCGGGGATGAACTCCGCCTCGGACACCGCGCCAAGGCCGATGCCGCGCACCACGGCTTCGCGCAGGGCCTCGCGGCTGCCGATCTCCATCGCCATGCGCGGGGTCACGCCGGCTTCGGCCAGTGCCCGTTCCAGCGCTGCGCGAGTGGTGGAGCCCGGCTCGCGTTGCAGCAATGGCTGCCCCTCCAACTCTTCGATGGCGATGCTGCCGCGCCGGGCGAGGGGATGGTCGTTGCGAGCGAAGAGGATGATGGCGTGGCGCGCATAGCGCACGGCGCAGAGCCCCGGATCTTCATGCAGGCCGGCCAGCACGGCGATGTCGGTGACGTATTGCTCCAGGTCGGCCAGCACTTCGGCCGAGTTGCCCACGCGGATCGACACGTCGATGCGCGGGTAGCGCTGGCGATAGCTGTCCACCATCTCGATCACATGGAAAGGCCCCACGGCACCGAGCTTGAGTTGGCCGCTGTCCAGCCTTCCGGAGTCCCGCAACAGGTTGTGCGCCTCCAGTTCCAGCGCGGCCAGGCGCTGGGCGATGGGCAGCAATTGCTGACCCACGTCGGACAGCTCGATGCGCCGGCCACGGCGGTGGAACAACTCGACGTTGTGCTGGCGCTCCAGGCTCTGCACCTGGGTGGTGAGGGTGGGCTGGCTGAGGCCCAGGGCACGGGCTCCCGCACTGAAACTTCCATGCCGGGCAACGGCCAGGAACGCCCGCAACTTGGCGCTGGACATCCATAGACTCCATCAATACTTGGCTACTGAATCCCATATTGAATTGATGGTATGACTGTCACGTGACGTTCCTAGCCTGTGTCCATCAACCACAACCGCTGGGAATGCCATGAAAACCCTTGCCAAGTTCCTCCGCGTCGCCGGTTTCGCCATCCTTCCCCTGGTCGCTGCTGGTCAGGCGCTCGCCGCCGACAAACTGACCATCGGCCTGATCCCCTCCGAAGACTCCCAGGCCATGATCGAGTCCAGCAGACAGGTGCTCGCCAGCTTGCAGCAACAGCTCGGCATGGAGGTGGAACCCTTCGTCGCCACCGACTACAACGGCATCATCGAAGCCTTGCGCGCCGGCAAGCTGGACGTGGCCTACCTCGGCCCGTTCTCCTACGTGCTGGCCACCACAGTTGCCGATGTCGAGGCGTTCTCCGTCGCGGTGACCAAGAAGACCGGGCAGAGCGCGTACAAGAGCCTGATCCTGGCGCGCAAGGACAGCGGCATTCGCGACCTTGCCGACCTCAAGGGCCATACCTTCGCCTTCGTCGATCCGAGTTCCGCATCCGGTCACCTGTTCCCCAAGGCCGGCCTGGAGCAGGCCGGCTTCGAACCTGACAAGCTGTTCTCGCGGGTAATCTTCTCCGGCTCCCATGACGCCAGCATCCTCGCCGTGGAGAACCGGAAGGTGGACGCTGCTGCCGTGGCCGACCGCATCCTCGCCAACGCCGTGGCCAAGGGCATGGTGAAGCAGGGCGACTTCCAGGTGGTCTGGACCTCCCGCCCGATCCCCGAGTCGCCCATGGTCTGGCGCAAGGACATGGACCCGGAACTGAAGAAGAAGGTCGCCGGCGCCCTGGCTTCGATCAAGGACGTACCCTGGGGCGACCAGGGCCAGCTGGACGGCTTCCAGCCCACCAATGACGCGGCCTACGACGTGGTCCGCGAAACCGCCAAGGTCCTCGATCTCGACCTGCGGAGCATGAAATGATCAGCGTTCGCCAACTGGCCAAGCAGTACGGCAGCAATGCCGTGCTGCGCGGCATCGACCTGGAGATCGGGGCGGGCGAGTTCGTGGTGGTGCTCGGCCAGTCGGGGGCGGGCAAGTCGACCCTGCTGCGCTGCATCAACCGTCTGGCCCAGGCCGATTCCGGCGCGCTGCAAGTGGCCGGGATCGATGCCATGGCCTGCCGCGATACCCGCGAACTGCGCCGCCAGGTGGCGATGATCTTCCAGCACCACAACGTGGTGCCGCGTCTCTCGGTACTGAAGAACGTGCTCACCGGCCGCCTTGGCGCGGTGTCCACCCTGTCCTCGGTGCTGCAATTGTTCCGCCGTGAAGATGTGGCCCTGGCCATGGACTGCCTGCAGCGCGTGGAACTCGCGCACAAGGCCCATTCGCGCACCGATGCGCTGTCCGGCGGGCAGATGCAGCGCGTGGGCATCGCCCGTGCCCTGGCCCAGCGGCCCAAGGTGATCCTTGCCGACGAGCCGGTGGCCAGTCTCGACCCGAAGACCGCGCGCCTGGTGCTGCAGTACCTGCGCGACGCAACCCGCGAGCTGGGTATCACGGTGGTCTGCAACCTGCACCAGGTGGACTACGCCCGCGAGTTCGGCGACCGCATCGTCGGCCTGGCTCACGGTCGGCTGGTATTCGACGGCGTTGGCGAGAGCCTGACCGATGCCGACCTGCAACGCATCTATCCGGGCCAGGCCGCTGAGGCGGAAGACCTGCACCCGGCCAACCAGGCGCGGATGCGCTACGCCACCGGACTGGGGAACTGACATGCAACCACGCAACTACCTCTGGACCGTCGACCTGCCACAAGGCTCCCGTGGCTGGCTCAGCACCGGTGCCCTGGTGCTGGCGGTCATCCTCACCTTGCATTGGAGCGCCGAAGGCGCGCAGCTCAGCCTGGGCGAGCTGGCTGCCGGCCTGCCGCAGATCGGCGACTTCCTCAGCCGCACCATGCCGCCGGACTTCAGCATTCTGCCGCGGCTCGTTGCGCCGGCCCTGGAAACCGTTCAGATCGCCATCTGGGGCACGTTGCTCGGCGTGCTGCTGGCGATCCCGCTGTCGTTCCTTGCGGCGCGCAACCTCACTCGCAACCGGCTGCTCTATGGCGCCACCCGGCAGTTCCTCAACCTGACCCGTAGCATCAACGAGCTGATCCTGGCGCTGGTGTTCGTCTCGGCGGTGGGGCTGGGACCCTTCCCCGGTGTGCTGGCCCTGGCACTCCATGGCCTGGGCATGCTCGGCAAGTTCTTCGCCGAAAGCATCGAGGAGATCGACCAGGGCCCCATCGAGGCGCTACAGGCCACCGGCGCGCGGCCGTTGCAGGTGATCGTCTTCGGGGTACTGCCGCAAGTGATCACCGCCTGGATTGCGGTGGTGCTGTACCGCTTCGAGGTCAACCTGCGCTCGGCCACCGTGCTTGGCATGGTCGGTGCCGGCGGATTGGGCTTCGAGCTGGTGAGCAGTCTCAAGCTGTTCAAGTACCAGGAAACCGCTACCTGCATCATCGTGATCACCCTGATGGTGATCATCGCCGACACGGCCTCAAGCCGACTGCGCAACGCCATCCAGCGCGGCGCCTCCCACTGACCTGACCTGCCATGACCGCTGCCCGGATCGCTTCCGGTGCGGCGGGCCCAGGCGTGCCCGGCTGTATCGGTCAGGCCGATGCAGACCTGCAAACAATCGATTTGAGCCGTTGTCGTGGGCCGTCGACTATCTGCCCAGCTTCCGACAACAACAAGAAAGGTGCTCACCATGACCGCCCGTTTTCACAACCCCGTCGATACACGATTCGGCTGCGGCAGCCTCCGCCAGCTCGCCGCCCTGACCGAGAACCAGAAGGTCGCCCTGGTGGTCTTCCCAGAAGCCCGCGCCCTTGGGCTGCTGGACCGCCTTCAGGTGCTGCTGGGCGAACGCCTGGTGCATGTGGTGGAGGATGTCCAGCCCAACCCGGACGTGGCCTGGTTGCGCCGTACCTACGAAGCCTTCTGGCGTGAAGCGGGGGACTGCCAGACGGTGGTTGCCGTAGGTGGCGGCAGCGCCATCGACACCGCCAAGGCGCTGATCGTCGGCACCGCCAGCGGCAGCTTCGACGAGCTGCTGGCGCTGCTCTCCACCGGCCAACCCTTCGTGCCGGCCCGTGCCAAGGCGCTGATCGCCGCGCCCACCACTGCCGGTACCGGCAGCGAGGTGACGCCCTGGGCCACCATCTGGGATTCCGCCAGCCAGAAGAAGTACTCCCTGCACCTGGACTGCACCTGGCCGAAGGTGGCCATCGTCGATCCGGAACTGATGATGACGGTGCCGGCCGGCGTCACCGTTTCCACCGGGCTGGATGCACTGTCCCACGCCCTGGAATCCATCTGGAACCACAACGCCAATCCGATTTCCGACACCTTCGCCATCTCCGCCATCGAGGACATCCTCGAATGCCTGCCGCTACTGCGCCGCGACCTCGGCAACCGCGAGCTGCGCACGCGCATGGCCCTGGCGGCACTGAAGGCCGGCATGGCGTTCTCCAACACCAAGACGGCGCTGGCCCATTCGATTTCCTACGAGATGACCCTGCGCTACGGGCTGCCCCACGGCATCGCCTGTTCCTTCACCCTGCCATTGGTACTGGGACTGGCCTGGGGGCGTGACCAGGAACGCGACCGCACGCTGCAGCGGGTATTCGGCTCCGACTTGCGCAAGGCCCAGGCGCGCCTGCGGGAATTCCTTCACAGCCTCGAGGTGAAAACCGAATTCGGTGACTACGGCGTAACGCCGAAGGAGGCCGAAGCCATCATCGAGTACGCCATGCAGGGCGCGCGGGGCAGGAACTTCATCGGCTCGCATGCCGCATAGGGACCTGCCTCCCCGATCTGAGCGCGGCTTCGGCCGCCCCTTTCCTGTTGCACCGAAAAAGAGTGCCGCCCCCGGCTTGACCGGAGGACCGTACAAAAGGAAAACACCATGAATCGTGCAGATACCCTGTCTGGCTTGACGATGTCCCATTCACCTTCGTTCCGTGTCGCGCAATGGCGCATGCTGTTGGCGGCGATGTTCTGCTACCTGTTTTTCTACACCGGACGACAGACCTTCGGTTTCGCCATTCCCGGCATGCAGGCCGAGTTTGGCCTGAGCAAGGAAACCCTTGGCTGGATTTCCACCGCCATGCTCTGGACCTACGCCGTTGGCCAGGCCATCAACGGCAACCTCGCCGACAAGTTCGGCGGGCGCCGCATCATGAGCCTGGGCGCAGTGCTGTCCTGCGGCGCCAACTGGGTCACCAGTTTCGCCGGTGGTTTCATGAGCCTGATCCTGCCCTGGGGCATCAACGGCTACTTCCAGGCCCTTGGCTGGGCGCCGGGTAGCCGTCTGCTGTCCAACTGGTGGGGCGTGTCGGAGCGGGGCAAGGTCTACGGTTTCTATGTATTCGCCGCCGGCTGCGCCTCGATCCTGTCCTATGTCACCTCCATCGTCGTGCTGGAAGTGCTGCAACTGGAATGGCGCTGGATCTTCCGCCTGCCGGTGCTGCTGATGTTGGCCGGCGGCATCATGTTCTTCCTGGTGGCCCGCGAGCGACCGCAGGACCTGGGCTTCGATCCGCTTGCCGACACGGGTGTGGCCAATGCCGACGACAAGGGTCAGGAAGTGGCGCAGGGCGAGTCGGAAACCTCGGCCCAGCGTTACAAGGCGGTGCTGAAGAACGCCAAGCTGATCATCGCGGCCGTCTCCCTCGGTTTCCAGAATGCCGCGCGTTACGGCCTGATCGTCTGGGTGCCGGTGCACTTCCTCGGCGCCGACTGGAAAAGCGGCGGCGACGGCTGGCTCGACCCGAAGTGGATCACCGTGGCGCTTCCGGTGGGCATGGCGGTGGGTGCGCTGAGCAACGGCTGGGTCTCGGACAAACTGTTCGGCTCCAAGCGCTACCTGGCGATCATGCTCTACATGGTGCTCGGTGCCCTGACCAGTCTGTGGATGTGGAGCCTGCCGGCCCACAGCACCATCGGCCTCGTGGCGTTGTTCCTCTGCGGCTTTTTCGTCTATGGCCCGGCATCCAGCTTCTGGGCGCTGTGCCCGGACCTGGTGGGCGCGAAGCGCGCGGGGACCGCGACCGGCGTGATGAACTTCTCGTCCTATCTGTTCGCCGGTCTCGCCGAACCCCTGATCGGGCGCCTGCTGGATATCAGCGGCAACACCTCGCTCATCTTCATCGTGGTCACCGGTGCCTGCCTCAGTAGTGCGCTGGTCGCGCTCTTCGTTCGGCGTTGATGCATGATCGGCTGCTGACGCCTCGGGAACAGGAAGACTCCATGTACCAGTATCACAAGTGGCTCCGCTCCTTTCACGCCGTCGCCAGGACTGGCAGTTTTACCCTGGCGGCGGACTTCCTGAGCGTCGGCCAGCCGACCGTGAGCGAACAGGTGAGTGCCTTGGAGAAGCAGTTTTCGGTGGAACTGTTCCATCGGCGTGGGCGCTTCATCGAACTGAGCGAGGCAGGACGCCAGCTCCACGCGATTACCCAGGGGCTGTTCGGCCAGGAGGACGAAGCGGTGCAACTGCTGCAGAGCTTCAAACAGCGCAAGGCGGGCATGCTGCGCCTGGGCGCGGTGTCGCCGCCAATCGCCATGAGCCTCACCTACCAGCTCATGCAGCGCTACCCGGACATCGAACTGGAAACCTCCTTCACCACCGAGGGTGGGACGCTGGAGCGGCTGTACAACTTCGACATAGACGTCGCCATCCTCGCGCTGTCGGAGTTCGACGACAGGCTCAGTACCCAGCTTTACCGGAGCTATCCGATCATCGCGGTGGTGCGCGACGACCATCCCTGGGCCAGCCAGGAACAGGTTCACGTCGAAGAGATCAGCGGCCAGCGCCTGGTGCTGCGCGAACGTGCCTCGCGGACGCGCCAACTGGTGGAGGAGGAGTGCCAGCGGCGTGGCATCGGACTCGACTGCGTCATGCAGCTGAACAGCCGCGAGGCCATTGTCCATGCCATCGCCCAGGGGATCGGCATCGGCTTCGTGTCGGCGGTGGAGTATGCGCAGACGCCGGGTACGCGGCCCATCACCTTCGTCGATCACCCGTTCCACATCGACTACTACCTGTGCTGCCTGGGCATCCGCCGCAAGCGGCCGATCATTGGCGAACTGTTCGACTCCTGCGCGGTGCCCGAGTCAACGCCTCCCTGACCTGAAACGACATTCCAGCCACACAGCCCGACTCCTGCCAGCGGCAAGGAGCGGCCCCTCTCATCCCTGAAAAACCGGAGATTCACCATGCACTACAAGCAACCCACCCAACTGAAAGCCGCCATCCTCGACTGGGCCGGTACCGTCGTCGACTTCGGTTCCTTCGCGCCGACCCAGATCTTCGTCGAGGCCTTCGGTGAGTTCGGCGTCGCCGTCTCCCTGGAAGAAGCCCGCGGCCCGATGGGCATGGGCAAGTGGGACCACATCCGCACCCTCTGCGACGTGCCGGCGATCGGCGAACGCTACCGCGCTGCCTTCGGCCGCCTGCCGACGGACGATGACGTCACCGCCATCTACGAACGCTTCATGCCGCTGCAGATCGAGAAGATCGGCCTGCACTCGGCCCTGATCCCCGGCGCCCTCGACGCCATCGCCACCCTGCGCGGCAAGGGCCTGAAGATCGGTACCTGCTCCGGCTACCCGGCGGTGGTGATGGCCAAGGTGGTGGAACTGGCCCGCGAGAACGGCTACACGCCGGACCACGTGGTGGCGACCGACGAAGTGCCCAACGGCCGTCCGTACCCGGCCCAGTCTCTGGCCAACGTGATCGCCCTCGGCATCGACGACGTCGCCGCCTGCGTGAAGGTGGACGACACCTGGCCGGGCATCCTCGAAGGCCGCAGCGCCGGCATGTGGACCGTGGCCCTGACCTGCTCGGGCAACGCCCTGGGCCTGACGTACGAACAGTTCAAGGCGCTGCCGAA
>NZ_SSOM01000076.1 GCF_029871235.1 Pseudomonas sp. BN411 | reverse complement strand
TGAATCGCCCCGGCTTTCCTAGACACTCTCCAAGCTCTGGAAATAGCGCTTTTCAAACTCCACTGGCGATAGCTGCATAGCGCTGCTGTGCCGGCGTTTGGGGTTATAAAACATCTCGATGTAATCGAACACATCACTCCGAGCTTCTTCGCGGGTGCCGTAGGTCTTCCGTCGGATGCGTTCCCGTTTCAGCAACTGAAAAAAGCTTTCCGCTACCGCGTTGTCGTGGCAGTTGCCGCGTCGGCTCATGCTGCTGATCAGGTTGTTGGCCTTGAGGAAACTCTGCCAATCCGAGCTGCTGAACTGGCTGCCCTGGTCGGAGTGGATCATCACTTCCTGCTTGGGCTTGCGCCGCCAGACCGCCATCAACAGGGCATCGATGGCCAGGTCGCTGCACATCCGTGGCTTCATCGACCAGCCGATCACCTGGCGTGAAAACAGATCCAGCACCACCGCCAAATACAACCAACCCTCATAGGTGCGGATGTAGGTGATGTCGGTGACCCAGACCTTGTTCGGTTCACTGACGTTGAACTGCCGCTCCAGGCGATTGGGCGAAGCTACCGTTGGCCGGCCGCCGTAATAGCCGGGGCGCCGACGATAGCCGGTCTGCGAGCGCAGCCCTTCTCCCCGCATCAGGCGAGCCACGCGGTGCCGGCCACAGGACTCTCCCAGCTCACGCAGGTCGTCGTGAATCTTGCGATAGCCGTAGACCCCACCGCTTTCCAGCCAGGCATGTTTGATCAACCCGAGCAGGCGCTGATCTTCCTTGGCGCGTACGGATTTCGGCTCGGCCAGCCAGGCGTAGTAACCGCTGGGATGCACTTTCAGGGTCTGGCAGAGACGCCGTACCGGGTACTCCACCGACAGCTTGCTGATGAAGGCGTACTTCAGCCGGACTCCTTGGCAAAGTACGCGGCGGCCTTTTTTAGGATGTCTCGCTCTTCGGTCACTCGCTTGAGTTCGGCGCGTAGACGACGCAGTTCGGCCTGCTGATCATCTTCTTGCTGCCGCTGCGCCTGGGGCTTGCCGTAGCGCTTGATCCAGGCATACAGGCTGTGCACCGACATGCCTAACCGCGCTGCCACCTCGGCTACGGGGAGGCCGCGCTCGGTCACTTGCTTGACCGCTTCGATTTTGAATTCTTCGGGGTAACGCTGGTTGCTCATGGCACCTCCTAACGGGCCTCATTATGAGGCTTGGAGGTGTCTACGAAACTAGGGGCGATTCACCATACTCAAACAGTCATATACAGAACAATCTGCCTATGATTTCAAGCAAGGTTTCTTAAGGCTGGACGGAAAAAACACGTTTGACGAGGAAAATTTCCGCAAAATTCTCAAGACCCTATCAGGGATAGCAAATATATCGCCTGATGTTCGAGGATACGTATTGGTCGGCATCGCCGACACTGGCGATGATGCGAAGAGGGTTAGAGAACTCTACAAAGTCGAACCGACCCCCTTTGAGCGATTCTTCATTACAGGTGTAGAACACGAAGCCCGTGCCCTAGGCAAAAATCTAGACACCTTACTCATGGAAATAGTCGACAAAATTAAGCGTTCCGGACTCTCAGAGCCTTTGAAAGACTATGTTGCCAGAAACATAAAATCCGTCCGCTACTATGATAAGACCGTGTTCATCTTTGAGGCGCAAGCCCAGAGCGAACCATCTAACTTTGAAGGGGAGTTTTTCGTCAGATACGGAAACAAGGTTGAAACCATTCCGCCAGCCAAATATGGCGAAATGTACAAGAGATTCCTTCTCTAACCCCAATCGACTCGAAAGAGCATATAAACCACTAGTCACGAAACGCCAAATCCAACTAAATGGATAACGTGGCAATCTCTGAATCCTCTGCATAGAGCAAGCAACAAACAGGGAGTGTTTTCATAAAGTGCAAAGCCCCTAAACTCGCGAGACTCTTAGGGGCTCTTCTCTTCCCTTACTTTAGAAGAAAATCCCTCTCACCAGAAGTGAGAATCCTCAAAACTTCCCACCCCAATTTCGACAGTTAACCACTCGTCCGAATTCAAAGGGGAAAGATTCATTTAAATCATTTAAACAGCAACTTACGAACAGCAATTCACTTTGCGCGCGCCAGCCTAGAGTAGAGAAATGAGTCCACTCCCATTTCGCCACAAGGCACATCCGCCCAAACAAATACTGGGGACGTCTATTTAGGAAACTTCAATCCACTCAGTAATCATCTATAATCTGCTGAGTGGAACATATTTTGCTAAACAACACATCTAACTCATCAGCAGTACACTTACTGGAATACACAGACCTGAGAAAATTAATTACCCTTGGGATTTCTTCAGTATCTTTAACTATTATATAAGATATATCACTCGCCGAAAATTTCACCCGGCAATGAGAGACGCGCGAATTATACTTATCTTTGTCCTCCATATAAGCCGCAGACGTTACAGAAAAAGAAGCATCTCCGATAATATCCGAACTTGGAACCAATCTCCACTCACGCTCATCGTAGAATCTGTAATCTGGACTATCTAAAGATTTTCTTTTCAGCGGACCCGAATAATTTTTTGCATAACTCTTTATCCTAAGAATTTCTGCGCGCTGTTCTTTTGTGAGATTGGTATCACTTCTTCGTCGCTCAACGATTAACGACTCAATACTCTTTGCAAAAAGAGAATTATGATCAATATATATAACTGGGTTCACACCATTTTCTATAGCCCAGGTTTTTGATAGACCAACACCGTACTTTCCGTAGGCTGAAAAATGCTGCTTTGAATCAGACAAAGGTATATCGCAGAACGATACCATTGGGTGAGCGGCATTCGAGGCATTTTCACTGAGAGCCAACCTCTCGAGGCAGTACTTAACTCTGAACCCTTCTTTTAGAATTCCAATGAGCGCTTTATATGTGCTCGTATAGTGAATTATTGAATTTGTGCTTATTGCCATATTTCAGAAATCCCTGAGACTCTTTAATAGTGACGCTCGAACGTAAGTAAACACAAAATTTGCTGATTAAACGCCTTAGGTGAATACAACATTTCCTTACAGATCACCATGAGGGTTGTAAACGAGCCATGTGCAGCGAAGTGGAGCTTTGAGCAAATCCTTTAAGTCCCTTTGCCAGCAAGATGGCCATTGGCCACAGATTAGCTCGGAGGTGTAGCTACGAACAACGTCTCAGCTGTGCATGGTGTCGAAATCACAGGCCAACCAACACCAAAACTAACCACAGCGGGATACGCGGAAGGCTTGGATTCGTTAGATTTGGCCGCTCTAGACCAAAAACGGACAAATGCTGAAAAGAGTCTGAAGTCCAGCCCCCTCACCGGGCGTGCTTGCCTTCCATAACCTGTGATCAGGGCTTTGGCGCTTGGGCCAGGGCGGAGTCTTCCCTGATCTTGCGTTGGTCGCCGATGCGGCGAGTGAAGCCGATGCGGTCGAAGTATTCCAGTAGCTGGATGCTGCGTTTGCGGCCGATGCCGATGTGGTCGCGCCAGGCGGAGGCTTTGATCGTGCCTTGTTGGTCTTGCAGTTGCCGGGCGTGTATTGCCAGTTGCTGGATGGCCGCTTCGGGGTAGAACAGGTCCTTGACCACCTGGTGCAGCAGGCCGAGCCGGGCGAGTTTGCGTTCCAGAAGGCGCATGGCGCCCTCTTCCACGGTCAGTTCCCGGGCGAGGTCGCGGACCCAGGGTGGGTCGAAGTGGCCGGCTTCCATGAGTGGCCAGATGCGTTGGCGCAGGGCTTCGTCGGCGTCGCTCAGTTGTACGCGGTGATCGGGCAGGTGCAGCCAGGGGCCGCTGGTTTGCACGGCGCCGCTGGCGAGGTGCTGTTCCAGCAAGGTGATGAAGACGGGGCGCTCCAGTTCGGAGAGGGCGTAGCGGCGCAGGCGGTCGCGGTCCGGGCCGAGTTCGTCGGGGAGTTCGGCGTGAAAGCGCGCGAGTCCGGCGAGTAGCTGCTCCCTCAGGGCCTGCCAGCGCGATTGGGCGAACAGGCGCGGGCCCAGCCGTGTGGGGATTTCCAGGACCTCTGCGGGCAATGCCCAGCCGCTGCGCGGTCGATTGAACTGGCGCTCCAGCCGTTGCGGGTCGAGGCCGTTGTCGGCCACGCCCAGCAGGGCTGGCAGCGCGGTTTCCAATCCATCGCCCCGCAATGCCTTCAACTGGGCAAGGCGTTCCGGCGTACGGCGGTTGCGCGCCGGGGCGAAGGGGTCGAGTACGCAGCCGCCGCCGAGGGTGCGCTGGGCAGACTGGTCGCGCAGCACCAGGTGGTCTCCGTGTACCGCGTGGACGGGCGCATTCAGCAGCAATTGGGCGAGGCCGCTGCGGCCGGGCGCCAGGCTGTTCGCTTCCAGCAGGGCCACACGGCCGGTGACGTCCTGGGCGCCAAGGTGGACGTGCACCGGGGTCCAGTGGGCCAGGTCGTGGGCTTCGCCGGGGAGCAGGCGCAGTTCGATATCCACGCGGGTAGTGGGTGCCAGCAGCGGCTGGGCCAGCAGCCAGTCGCCGCGGTGGATGTGCTCCAGGGCCAGGCGTTCGCCGGTGATGTTCAGGGCCACGCGCTGGCCGGCCTCGGCCTCCTCGACCTGCAGGTTGCGCGCGTGCAGGCCACGTACGCGCACGGTTCGACCGGAGGGGCTGAGGACCAACTCGTCCCCGACGCTCACCCGCCCGGCGAATGCGGTACCGGTGACCACCACACCCGCGCCGGAAACGCTGAAGGCACGGTCGATGGGCAGGCGAAAGTAGCCGTCACCACCGCGCTCGGAGGTACGAGCGATCTCAGCCATGAGTGCCTGGCGCAGCGCATCGATGCCCCTGCCGCTCAGGCTGTCCACCGGGAAGAGCTCGGCACCCTCCAGCGACCCCGGCGCCAGCAATGCGGTGACTTCGGATTGCACGTCTGCGAGGCGCGCGTCATCCACGCGGTCGATCTTGGTCAGGGCCACCAGGGCACGGCGGATGCCCAGCAGTTCGGCAATGGCGAGGTGTTCGCGGGTTTGCGGCATCACGCCGTCGTCGGCGGCGACCACCAGCAGCAACAGGTCGATGCCACAGGCACCGGCCAGCATGTTGTGGACGAAGCGCTCATGGCCAGGCACGTCGATGAAGGCGGTGGGTCGGCCATCGCCCAAGTCGGCATGGAGGTAGCCGAGGTCGATGGTGATGCCCCGTTCGCGCTCGGCCGGACGGCGGTCGCCCTCCAGCCCGGTAAGGGCCTTGAGGAGCGCCGTCTTGCCGTGGTCGATATGCCCCGCCGTGCCAACTATCACTCGATCACTCCAGAGAGTTGCGGCAGCTGGGCGAGGAAGGCCGGCTCGTCGTCGAGCTGGCGCAGGTCGAGCCAAAGGGCGTCATCGTCGAGGCGGCCGATCACCGGGATGGGCAAGGTGCGCAGGCTCTCTTCCAGCTGACGCAGGGCGCGGCCACGCAGGCGCTTGGGCTGTTGCGGACGCAGGCAGAGCGCGGCGCTGGGCAGGCGTGCCACCGGCTGGGCACCGCTGCCGATCATGCCGAGGGCCGTCTCTGCACTCACCTGCCAGGACGCGCCGAGTTGGGCGGCCAGCAGTGGCGCCAGGCGCTCGGCCAGGGCGCGGATTTCCGCCTGTGGACGACTGAGCAGGCGCAGGGTGGTAAGGCGTTCGGCGAGGCGCTCCGGATCGCGGTAGAGGCCAAGCACCGCTTCGAGGGCGGCGAGGGTCAGCTTGTCGACACGCAGGGCGCGCTTGAGCGGGTTCTTCTTGATCCGCCCGATCAGTTCCTTGTTGCCGACGATCAGCCCGGCCTGGGGCCCACCCAGCAGCTTGTCGCCGCTGAAGGTGACGATATCGGCGCCGTCGCACAGGGCTTCCTGCACCGTGGGCTCCTTGGGCAGCCCCCAGCGTGTGAGGTCTACCAGCGTGCCGCTGCCGAGGTCTTCCAGCAGCGGCAATCCATGGGTGTGGGCGATGGTCGCCAGCTGCGCCGTGGGTACGCTGGCGGTGAAGCCCTGCACGCTGTAGTTGCTGGTGTGCACGCGCATGAGCAGGCCGGTGCGCGGGTTGATGACGGCTTCGTAGTCCTTGGCGTGGGTGCGATTGGTGGTGCCCACTTCGACCAGCTTCACGCCAGCGCGGGCCATGATGTCGGGGATGCGGAAGGCGCCGCCGATCTCGATCAGTTCGCCTCGCGAGATCACCCCTTCCTTGCGCGCGCCAAGGCTGTTCAGCGCCAGCAGCACGGCGGCGGCATTGTTGTTGACCACGGTGACCGCCTCGGCACCGGTCAGCTCGCGAATCAGGCCGGTGATGAGCTCGTCGCGGTCGCCGCGCTTGCCGGTGGCGAGGTCGAATTCCAGGTTCAGCGGGTAACGCGCGGCCAGGGTGATGGCTTCGATGGCCTCATCCGGCAGCAGTGCCCGGCCCAGGTTGGTGTGCAGCACGGTGCCGGTGAGGTTGAACACCCGGCGCACTTGGCTGGAATGGGCCACGGCGAGGCGTTCCCCGGCGCGGCCGGCCAGTACGGCATCGGTGAGTTCAACCGCCGCGAGCTGGCCATGGCGCGCAGGCTCGCGCAGCTCGTCGAGCAGATCGCGCAGGGTCTTGAGCAGGGCCTCGCGGCCATAACGCTGTTGCAGTGGGGCGCAGGCCGGGCTGCGCAGCAGGCGGTCGACAGAAGGCAAACGAGCGGCCGACATGGGCATTCCTTAGCGCGGGGCGATCAAGTCCTTGTGAAGTCTAGGTGTTTATTCGCCGCCAGGTGCCAGCAGAAGGTTCGGCGCGCGACGCAGGTAACCTTCTTCGTTCATGCGCACATCGAGATCGAGGCTGGCCAGGTCATCGGCCTGGGCTTCGGCCTGGGCGTCGAACTCCAGGTAGCACTGCTTGAGGTAGCCCTGGCAGTTGGGACAGGCCTCGGCGCGAATGGGCGCCTCTTCGCCCTTCACGCCTTCGCGGTCCAGGGAAAGATAGGCGAGGTGCTTGCTCTCCTGGCAGTGGCTGCACTTGAGCCGCACGTAATGCCATTCGCAGGAGCACAGGGAGCAGGCGAGGTAGCGCAGACCGTTGTGTTTGCCGCGATGGCGGATCATGCCGATGACCGGCGGAGAACCGCACGCCGGGCAGAGGACCTTGGCGTCGTTCTCGACGATGGCGCCTTCGGGCAGGGCCAGCAGCCAGTGACTGAAAGCCACCTGCAGGGCGGCGCCAACGAAGGGGGCGATGGCGGGCGGCAGCAGGTCGAACTGGCCGCTCAACAGGCCGACGCCCCAGGTCTTGCGCTGGGCTGCATCAGCCGTTTTCAGCTGGAACAGGGCGTCAGCCACGGCGGCATTGGCCGGAACCTCGATGTGCGCCAGCAGGGCATCGAGGGCCGCGAGCCAGCCATCAGCGCGCACCAGGGCTTCAAAGGCAATGGGCGGCATGCCGTGTTCGCGGCTGCGGGCCAGGGACTCAGGGGCCGGACCGGGCAGCGGCGGCGGGTTGTCCAGTACCTGTTGCTGGGCATCGCAGAGTGCTGCCACCAACTGCAGGTAGCCCGCCAGCGGGTGGCCATTGGCGAGTTGCCGCAGGCGCTCGGCACGCACCGTGAACAGATCGCGGTCCGGCAGGTTGAGGAAGGGCGGGATGTTGGCGGCGGCTTCGATTTCGCCGGGTTGGAGAATTCGGCCTGACACGCAGAGCTCCTTGTGTCCGAGATAGGTATACGTCATGGGGCAGAGTAGCTGCCCCTGTGGGGTCGTCAGGCAGTCCTGCGGACTGCTTGGCGAATGAATTCGCCCCCACAGGAAAAGCCCAGACCGCATGCTGCCGGTGACCCATGATCAGCCTTGTAGGGTGGGCTTTAGCCCACGCTGACCTCCGATGGTGGGCTGAAGCCCACCCTACGGACCTCCGCACATCCCAACATTTAGCCAATTCATTCGCTAAGGGCAGCGTAGCTGCCCCCTGTTGGGGGCCTCAGGCAGTCCTACGGACTGCTTGGCGAATGAATTCGCCCCCACAGGAAAAGCCCAGACCGCATGCTGCCGGCGACCCATGATCAGCCTTGTAGGGTGGGCTTTAGCCCACGCTGACCTCCGATGGTGGGCTGAAGCCCACCCTACGGTCCTCCGCACATCCCAACATTTAACCAATTCATTCGCTAAGGGCAGCTTAGCTGCCCCTGTGGGGTCATCAGGCTCAGCGCTTACCCTGCCCTTTGCTCACTTCCTTGTACCAGGCGCCGTGGTGCTTGCGGGCCCAGCCCTTGCTGACCCAGCCGTGGAGCATGGCGCTGACCGAGCCCTTGATCCAGATGCCGGCGTAGATGTGGACGATGATGCTGAGGATCAGTACCCAGGCGGCGAAGGCGTGCAGCAGCGC
This sequence comes from Pseudomonas sp. BN411, assembly GCF_029871235.1. Lineage (GTDB taxonomy): Bacteria > Pseudomonadota > Gammaproteobacteria > Pseudomonadales > Pseudomonadaceae > Metapseudomonas. Next base: position 13,744 of record NZ_SSOM01000076.1, on the reverse strand, counting down.
GGCGAAGCGGATGAGGTCGATGCCGAACAGGTGGCTGAAGTACTGCCGCCAGATCACGACGCCGGTGGCCAGCAGCACCAGCATGCTGAGCAGCAGCACCCAGAAGAGCATCTTCTGCCCGGCGTTGTAGCGGCCCACTTCCGGTAGCCGGTCCTCGCGGTTGTTCACCACGTCCTTCCACTGCTTCAGCCACTGGCTGTCGGACTTTTCCCAGCGGTTGTGGCGGGCGAAGCGCATGGCCAGCAGGATGAAGAAGAGGAACATGGTCACGCCGAGGAAGGGGTGCAGGATGCGTGTCCACGGCCCGCCGCCGAAGAAGTTGGTCAGCCAGAACAGGGACGGGTGGAACAGCGCCAGGCCGGACAGCCCGGCAAGGAAGAAGAGAATGGTCACCGCCCAGTGATTGCTGCGCTCGGCGGGGGTGTAGCGTTCGATGTCTTTGTTCATTTCCAGCTCCTGGTCGGGGCGGATTTCCCTCACCCCGGCCCTCTCCCAGAGGGAGAGGGGCGTTTATCTCAACTCGGCGACTTGGGATCGACCTTCTGCACCGTCGTATCGCCACGCGGGGCTTCGTCCTCTTCCACCTTGTTCGGACCGACCCGTACGTAGTGGAAGAAACCGAACAGCGCCACTACGCCCATCGCCAGCAGGCCCAGCGGCTTGGTCACGCCTTTCCACAGGCTGACCATGGGGCTGATGGCCGGGTCGTCCGGCAGGCCGGCGTATAGCGAGGGCTTGTCGGCGTGGTGCAGCACGTACATGACGTGGGTGCCGCCGACACCCGGCGGGTCATACAGGCCGGCGTGCTCGAAGCCACGGGATTTCAGATCGACGATGCGTTCGGCGGCGTGCTCCTTCATGTCTTCCTTGGTGCCAAAGACGATGGCGCCGGTCGGGCAGGTCTTCACGCAGGCCGGCTCCAGCCCCACGGACACGCGGTCGGAACACAGGGTGCACTTGTAGGCCTTGTGGTCCTTCTGCGAGATGCGCGGGATGTTGAAGGGGCAGCCGGTGATGCAGTAGCCGCAGCCGATGCACTTGTCCTGGTTGAAGTCGACGATGCCGTTGGCGTATTTCACGATGGCGCCGGGGCTCGGGCAGGCCGCGAGGCAGCCCGGGTCGTCGCAGTGCATGCAGCCGTCCTTGCGGATCAGCCACTCCAGTTTGCCGGCCTCGGGCTCGTACTCGGTGAAGCGCATCAGGGTCCAGGTGTTGGCCGAGAGGTCCGCCGGGTTGTCGTAGGTGCCGTGGTTCTGGCCGACCTCGTCACGCAGGTCGTTCCACTCCGAGCACGCCACCTGGCAGGCCTTGCAGCCGATGCACTTGGAGACGTCTATGAGCTTCGCGACTTCGTCCATCTCGCGAACGGACGGCATGGGCGTCGTGGTGGCGGAGCGGGCGATGATGTCTTGTGATGCCATGGCTCAGCTCCTCATGCCTTTTCCACTTTGACCAGGAACGACTTGAACTCCGGTGTCTGCGTATTGCCGTCGCCGACGAAGGGAGTAAGCGTGTTGGTCAGATAGCCGTTGCGTGCCACGCCGGAGAATCCCCAGTGCAGCGGGATGCCGATCTGGTGCACGGTCTTGCCGTCCACGGTCAGCGGCCTGAGGCGCTTGGTCACCACCGCCACCGCCTTGATGAAGCCACGGTTGGACGACACCTTGACCCGTTCACCGGCAGCGATGCCGAGCTCCTTGGCGAGGACTTCGCTGATCTCGACGAACTGCTCGGGCTGGGTGATCGCGTTCAGCCGGCAGTGCTTGGTCCAGAAGTGGAAGTGCTCGGTGAGCCGGTAGGTGGTCGCCGCGATGGGGAAGTCCGCTGCCTTGCCGAACTCTTCCCAATCGCCCTTGAACACCCGCGCGGCCGGGTTGCTGGTGACCTTGGCGTTCTCCGGGTGCAGGGGGTTGCGCCCGATGGGAGTCTCGAAGGGTTCGTAGTGCTCGGGGAAGGGCCCCTCGTTCATCTTGTCGAGGGCGAAGAACCGCGCCACACCCTCGGGGTTCATGATGAAGGGGCTCATGCCCATCTCCGGCGCGACGTCGGCCTTGTAGTCGGGCACGTCGGTGCCGGTCCAGTTCTTGCCGTTCCACCACACCAGGCGTTTCTTGTCCGGGTCCCAGGGCTTGCCGGACGGGTCGGACGAGGCGCGGTTGTAGAGGATGCGCCGGTTGGCCGGCCAGGCCCAGGCCCAGCCAAGGGTCTGACCCATGGCGTAGGGGTCGGCGTTGTCGCGGCGGGCCATCTGGTTGCCGGCGGCGGTCCAGCTGCCGGCGAAGATCCAGCAGCCACTGGCGGTGCTGCCGTCATCCCGCAGCACGGCGAAACCCGGCAGTTGTTCGCCAGCCTTCAGCAGTACCGCGCCGGTGGCCGGGTCGGTGAGGTCGGCCAGGGCCTTGCCGTTGAATTCGCGGGCCAGCTCGTCCGGGCCGGGTTCGGCGGGGCGCAGGTAGCTCCAGTCCAGGCCGAGGATCGGGTCGGGGAAGGCACCGCCATCCTTCGCGTAAGCACTGCGCAGGCGATGGTACAGGCCGCCCATGATGGCGATGTCGGTGCGTGCCTGGCCGGGCGGTTCGGCGCCCTTCCAGTGCCATTGCAGTACGCGCCCGCTGTTGACCAGCGAGCCATCCTCTTCGGCGAAGCAGGTGACGGGCAGGCGGAACACCGTGGTCTGGATGCTGGCGGTGTCGACGTCGTTGAATTCGCCAGCGTTGCGCCAGAACTCCGAGGTGTCAGTGGCCAGCGGGTCCATGACCACCAGGAACTTGAGCTTGGCCAGACTGGCGCTGACCTTGGCCTTGTTGGGGAAGGAGCCGATGGGGTTGAAGCCCTGGCAGAAGTAACCGTTCACCTTGCCCTGGTACATCATGTCGAAGTACCGCAGCACGTCGTAGCCCGGCACATCGAGCTTGGGCAGCCAGTCGTAGCACCAGTTGTTCTCGGCGGTGGCTGACTTGCCGAACCAGGACTTCATCAGGCTGACGTGGAACTTGCCGTAGTTCTGCCAGTAGGACATCTGCCCCGGCCGCACCGGCTTTGCGGCGCGCTTGTCGATGTAGGCGGCGTAGTCCTGCTCGGCGTCGGCCGGCAGGGTCAGGTAACCCGGCAGGGAGTTGGAGAGCAGGCCGAGGTCGGTCAGGCCCTGGATGTTGGAGTGGCCGCGCAGGGCGTTCATGCCGCCGCCCGGCATGCCGATGTTGCCCAGCAGCAGTTGCACCATGGCGCCGGTGCGGATCATCTGCGAGCCCACCGAGTGCTGGGTCCAGCCGAGGGCGTACATGATGGTCATGGTCTTGTTCGTGGCCGACGTCTCGGCAGCCAGGTTCCAGACCTGTTCCAGCATTTCCTTCGGTGTGCCGCAGATGCTGCTGACGAGCTCCGGTGTGTAACGGCTGTAGTGCTGTTTCATCAGCTGGAATACACAGCGCGGGTCTTGCAGGGTCATGTCGGCGCGAACGTAGCCATCCTCGCCCTTGGCGTAGCTCCAGGTGGACTTGTCCGGATAGGCGCGCTTTGCCTCGTCGTAACCGCTGAACAGGCCGTCCTGGAAGGTGAAGCCTTCGTTCACGATGAAGGGCGCGTCGGTGTAGTTGCGCACGTACTCGTGCTGGATCTTGTCGTGGCTGATCAGGTGGTTGATCAGGCCGCCGAGGAAGGCGATGTCGGTCCCGGTGCGGATCGGCGCGTAGTAGTCGGCCACCGAGGCCGAACGGGTGAAGCGCGGATCGACCACGATGAGCCGGGCGTTGTTGTGCGCTTTGGCTTCGGTGACCCACTTGAATCCACAGGGGTGGGCTTCGGCGGCGTTGCCGCCCATGATCAGCACCAGATCGGCATTCTTGATGTCGGTCCAGTGGTTCGTCATGGCTCCTCGGCCAAACGTCGGGGCAAGACCTGCCACCGTCGGGCCATGTCAGACACGCGCTTGGTTATCGAACCCCAGCATGCCCAGGGAACGCACCACCTTGTGGGTGATGTAGCCAGCCTCGTTGCTCGATGCGGACGCCGCGAGGAAGCCCGTGCTCAGCCAGCGGTTCACCGTCTGGCCCTGGTCGTTCTTCTGGATGAAGTTGGCGTCGCGGTCGGCCTTCATCAGCTTGGCGATGCGGTCGAGGGCTTCATCCCACTCGATGCGTTTCCACTCGCTGGTACCCGGCTCGCGCACTTCGGGGTACTTCAGGCGATTGGGGCTGTGGACGAAGTCGAGAAGGCCGGCGCCCTTCGGGCACAGGGTGCCGCGGTTCACCGGGTGATCGGCGTCGCCTTCGATATGGATGATGTTCTGCGCAACGTTCTTCGCCGCATCGCCCTGGCTGTACATGATCAGGCCACAGCCAACGGAGCAGTAAGGGCAGGTATTGCGAGTCTCAATGGTGCGCGCCAGTTTGAAGTGGCGTACCTGGTCGGCGAAGGCTTCCGGAGGCGCCACCCCCAGAGCCGCCAGGCTGGATCCTCCAAGGCCCACGGCGCAGACCTTGAAGAACTGTCGACGGTTCATGTCCATCGTGTTCTCCCTCATCAGCAGGCGGTGCCCGAAATATCGCCGGGCATATCCAATCTAAGGGTAGTCAGCTTCAGGGGTAATGCCAGAAGGGTTCCCTGGCGCGGGTTTCAGCGCTCAGAGGGACGTTCGAAAAGCAACCAGTACACGCGCAAAAGAGCGCCTCGGGCATACTAGGCGCCCCCTCGAATCCATGGAGATCGCCATGCCCAAGGCCTGGTGGCTGCTCGCCCTGCCCTTCGTCGCCGGCGCCTTCCTGCCTCTGCAGGCCGGCATCAATGGCCAATTGGCCAAACAGATTTCCAGCGTCATGAGCGCTGCCCTGGTGTCCTTCCTGGTGGGCACCCTCGCCCTGCTCGCGGTGGTGCTGATCCAGCGAGAAGTGCCGACCTTCGAGGCGCTCAAGGGCGTGAGCTGGTGGCAATGGGGTGGCGGTCTGCTGGGCGCGGTGTTCATTGCCACCGCCGCTTTCGCCGGTCCGCGTATCGGCGCCCTGCTGTTCATGACGTTGGTGCTGGCCGGGCAGCTGAGCATGGCGCTGATGCTGGACCACTTCGGCTGGGCCGGTTATCGCGAGGCGCCCATCAGCATCGGCAAACTGGCTGGCCTCGCGCTGATCATCGGCGGCGTCTGGCTCATTCGTCGGGGATGAACGGCGCCGATGTCAACTTGATGTCATTGCAGATACAGAAGGACTAAGCTCAGCCGACCTCTGCTGTTTCTGTGATCACAGAAAGATGACCGACGCCGACCTCCCCCATTCCCCGGAGCGCTTCAGTCTCTGGCGCGAAGTACAGGACACCCGTTCGCGCACACGACTCGGCGGCGTTTACTACTTGCTGGCCTGGCTGTTGTGCTGGCTGTTCAGCGCGGCGCCGCTGCAGCACCTGGCCGTAGGTTCGATCGGCAGTGCGCTTTTTGCACTGCTGCTGGCGGCGCGGCTGCTGCACCGTCCGCCCGAGGCGGGCAGCGAGACCGAGCTGCAGCGCTGGCTGGACCGCCACTGGGGCGTGATCCTGGTGTCGTCCGTTGGCTGGGGCCTGGCCCACGGCTGGGTGCTGTTGGCCCCCGACTTCCAGCCTTCCCGCCTTATCGCCACGCTGGCCACCGTGGCCTTCAGTACCGCGATGACCTTCAACTTCTCCATGCGTCGGCGCCGTGCGATCGTCGCCATCCTGATGCTCTATCTGCCGGGGCTGGTGGTGCTGGCGCTATCACCGGACGGCACGCGGGCCGAACTCATCACCCTCGCCTTCTACTTCAGCTACCTGCTGCTGGCGTTGAACCGCAGCCACCGCGAGTACGCCAACATGATTGCCCTGGAGCTGCAGTTGCTGGAGCAACGCCAGCGCCTGGATACCCTCAGCCGCACCGACGGCCTGACTCAACTGGGCAACCGCTACCAGTTCAACAACCTGTTCCCGGCCATGTGTGCCAGCGCCCAGCGCCATGGCAGCGAGCTGTCGCTGCTGCTGGTGGACATCGACTTCTTCAAGCGGATCAACGACGAGCACGGCCACAGCGTGGGCGATGCCTGCCTGCGGGCATTCGGCGAGCGCATGCGTGAATTCTTCCGCCGCGACAGCGACGCCCTGCTGCGCCTGGGCGGCGAAGAGTTCGGCGTGCTGATGCCGGATACCAGCATGGAGCAGGCCCGCCAGTTGGCCGAGCTGTTCCGCGAGGACCTGGCCAACCGTGGCTTCGAACTCGGCGGCCAGCACTTGCCGGTGACCGCCAGCCTCGGCCTGGGCCGCTTCGACGAACGCGACGGCGGCAGCGCCGAAGCCTTCTTCAAGCGCGTGGACGACGCCCTGTACCGCGCCAAGGCACTGGGGCGGGACAGGCTGGAGATGGCAGGAGAGGAAACCGGTCCAACGTCCCTCTCGCCGGGCAGCTCGTCCTGAAAAGGAACGGGTGATTCGCTCGTAGTGGTGGTGATTTCAATCTGCGCTGACGTTGAAGTGACAGGCCAAAAACGGAGTTCCAAGCTTTCGCGCCAGCCTGCTCCCCCTCACCCCCGCCCCCTCTCCCTGAAGAGGAGAGGGGTGACTCGCGCCGGATGTAACAAAGCAGTCCTGTTGCATGGTTATCGCCTGAAGGATTGCAGAAGCGGTGGGGCAGCGACCTCGCCCCTTCAGAAGGCCGAGCGGAATCGTTGCAAAGGGGGACGAGCGGCATGGATGCCGCGAGAGGCGTGTGGGGCCATGGATGCCGCGAGAGGCGTGTGGGGCCATGGATGGCCCCTCTCGCCGTGCCCCCGGCGCAACGATGGAGGGAGGGAACCCCGGCGAAGCCGGGGCCGGATGCAGGGGCAAGACCTTTGCTTCCTTTGGGGCGACTGCCAAAGGGAGTCGCCCGGCAAGGCGAAACATGAACATCCACCGAGCTCGGTAAGCAGCTTGGCTCAGAACTTTCCAACTCCCCTCACAACCTGAACTTGCCCACCTGCTGCGCCAGGTCGCCCGCCAGGCGGCTCAGGGTCTGGCATTCCTCGCGGCAGCCGCGCACTTCGCTGGCGGTGGCGTGGGCCAGGTCAGCGATGCCCTGGACATTGCGGTTGATTTCCTCGGTCACCGACGACTGCTCTTCGGTCGCCGCCGCCACCTGGTGGTTCATGTCGCTGATGCGTTCCACCTGATCGGTGATCGCGCCCAGGGAGGTGCCGGTGCGCTGGCTGGCCTCGACGCCCGTGCCGGTGGCGGCCTGGCCGGCATGCATGGAATGCACCGCGGTTTCGGCGCCGTGCTTGAGGCGCTGGATCATCTGCTGGATCTCGTCGGTGGACGACTGGGTGCGGCTGGCCAGGGTCCGTACCTCGTCCGCGACCACGGCAAAGCCCCGGCCCATCTCGCCAGCGCGGGCGGCTTCGATGGCGGCGTTCAGCGCCAGCAGGTTGGTCTGTTCGGAGATGCCACGGATCACCGCCAGCACCTGGTCGATGGAAGCCACCTGGCTGGCCAGTTCGCTCACCGCCGAGGCGGCGACGCCGATCTCGTTGGACATCTTCTCGATGTGCCCCACGGACTCGCCCACTACCTGGCGTGCCTGCAGGGATTCGTCGCGGGCATTCTGTGAGGCATGGGCGGCGGCGCCGGCGTTGCGGGCGATTTCCTGCACCGTGAGGCCCATCTCGTGCACGGCGGTGGCGACCATGTCGGTCATTTCCTGTTGCTGGCTGGAGCGGCTGGCCGTGTTGTCCACCACCTGCGCCACCTGGCCGACCACCTTGTGCAGGCGCTGGCTGGTGTCCAGGACTTCGCCGATCAGGCTGCGCTGGCTTTCCAGGAAGCGGTTGAAACCACGGGCGAGGTCACCCAGTTCGTCCGCGCGGCCTTCGTCCAGGCGACGGGTGAGGTCACCGCCACCGCCACCGATTTCCACCAATGCCGCGGTGACCTGGCGGATCGGCCGCACCAGCCCACGGGCCAGCAGCACCACCAGGAGCAGGCACAGGGCGAGCACGCCGAAACCGGCGAAGCTGCTGGTCACCATGGCCTTGCGCGCCTCGGCGTAGATTTCCGCCTCCGGCACTTCGCTCACCAATTGCCAGCCGAGGCTTTCCAGGGGGCGGGACAGGGCGAGGTAGTCCTCGCCGTCCCGGCTGAAGTGGATGGCCTTGCCGCCGGACGCCAGCAGCTGGGCGGCGGAGTCGGCACCGAAGACGTCGGCCAGTCGCGCGCTGCCGTTCAGGGCGGCGTCGGGGTGGACCTTGATGTTGCCCTCCTTGTCCATCAGGAACACCCGGCCGCGCTCGCCGAAGCGGAAGTCGCGGATCATCTCGGACATGGACTGCAGGCTGTAGCCCAGACCGGAGACGCCGAGGGTCTTGCCGTTGCGGCTTATGCGCTGGTTGATGAACAGGGTGGGCAGGCGGGTGCCCTTGTCGATGTCGATCTCCAGCACCCGATTCCGGTCGCTGTCCACCAGCCGGTAGAACCACTGGTTCTCCGGCTGACTGCGGGAAATGGTGCGCGCCAGCCCCTGGCCCGTGTAGTAGTGGCCGCTGTCCATTACGGCGATGGAGGTGGTCGTCGCGTTCTGCTGGGCGCGCACGCCTTCCAGGTAGCGGGCGAAGGCGTCGGCGCGAGCCGGGTCCTCGCCTTCGGCGAGCCAGTCCTGCACCAGGGCGTTCTCGGCGATGCTGGCATTGGCGGTGATGGGCGCGGCCAGGGTGCGCTCCAGGGAGTTGCCGATGGCCTGTACGCGGGCGGGCAAGGCTTCATCCAGCAGGAAACGTTCGGTCAGGCGGTTCATCAGTACCGAGTAGATGCCGATGACGATGAGGATGCCGGCGAGCAGGGCCGCGCCCATGCTGAAGATCAGCTGCCACTGAATACTGCGTTGCCAGAGGCGCATGGAGTTGTCTCCTTGGAGTTCTTGTTGGAGGCAGGACGAGGAAGGGCGAAGGATTGTATACAAACTGCTCGACAATTTGCCCATCCATTGCCAACAACAGATATCGGCGCCCAATGCCAAAAACTTGAACGTTCGGTCAGTCCGTGACGGCGAACTCCAGACGAGCGGTCTGCCCGGTTTCGTCCAGCACGCTCAGCTGGTGACGACCGCTGCGCCGGAACTCCTGGTTGAAGCTCTCCTCCGCCGACGTGGCGGTGAGCGGTGCGCCATCGAGGAACCACCAGCGCCGACCGCTGCCGCCGAGGGTGGAGAGTTTGAGGCGCAGGGGCTCGGCGCTACCCGAGGGACGGCGCAGCTGGTCGCCCTCGCGCACACCGACGATGGACAGCGGAGCCGCCGCCGGCGGCAACTGCGGCGGGCAGGCCGGGTCCACCAATGGCAATCGCGCGGCACGCCGTTCGCGACGCGGCAGCCAGGGTTCCAGGGGCGCAGGCCAGAGCACCAGCTCGCGCGCCTGGGCGCCGCTGCAACCGGCAGCCACCTGGTGGCCTTCGGCATTCACCCACAGCGGCTGGCGCAGGCCGAGTCCAAGGGGCTGGTCGGCGGCCAGCAGGGTCGGCGGCGTGGTGCCTTCAAGGGTCCAGGCGAAACGCTGGCGGCGACAGTTGGGGTCGCCCTTGGCCATGGGCTGGCCGAGTGGCCAGCAGATCGCGGCCACGCCGACTTCCGGCGGTTGCGGGTCCACCGGCTGGGCGATGCCGCGCTGGGTATCGCGGTTGACCAGCAGGTCGTGCACCTGCAGCAGCAGGGGGGCAGCCGAGGCCAGGCCGAACTGGCCGGGTACCGGTGTGCCGTCGGGTCGGCCGATCCAGATGCCGATCAGATGACGCGGACCAACACCGATGGCCCAGGCATCACGGAAGCCGTAGCTGGTGCCGGTCTTCCAGGCCAGCACCGGGCGTTGGGTCAGGCGTGCTCGGGGGTCGCGGTCCGGGCGTGCCTGGCCGGCCAGGATGCGACGGATGATCCAGGCGGCGCCGGGCGACAGCAGGCGGCGTTCCTGCAAGGCATCCTGGGGCTGCAGGCGCAGATGGGCGACGCGGCCCTGGCGGGCGAAGGCGCTGTAGCCGCTGACCAGTTCCTCCAGCTTGCTGCCAGCGCCACCGAGGATCAGCGCCAGGTTCGGCTCGCTGGCCGCCGGCAGCACCAGCGGCACGCCGACGTTGCGCAGCTCCCCGGCGAAGCGCTTCGGCCCGTAGGCCTCCAGCAGTTGCACCGCAGGCAGGTTGAGGGACATGCCCAGCGCCTCGCTGGCGGACACCGGGCCGATGAAGCCGGCGGCGAAGTTGCCGGGGCGGTAGTCGCCGTAGCGCCGGGGCACGTCCTGCAGAAGGGATTCGGAGTGGATCAGCCCGGCATCCAGGGCCATGCCGTAAAGGAAGGGCTTGAGGGTGGAGCCGGGCGAGCGCAGCGACTCGATCATGTCCACATGGCCGAAGCGGCGTTCGTCAGCGATGTCGACCGAGCCCAGATAGGCGCGCACGGCCATGGTCTGGTGATCGACCACCAGGATGGCCGCCGAGGTGCGCTCTGGCAGGCGTGCGCGCCAGCCGAGCAACAGGTCTTCCAGGCGGCGCTGCAGGGCCGCGTCGATGGTGGTGCGGATCAGCGGTGGGCTCTTGGGGGTATTCAGCCGCCGCGCCAGCAGCGGTGCCAGGCTGGGCTCCTGGCGCGGCGCCAGGAGCACTGGCTCTTCCATGGCTTCCTTCACCGCGCCTTCGGGCCAGACGTTGAACTGCGCCAGGCGCCGCAGCACCTTGTCCCGCGCGGCCTGGGCACGTTCGGGGTGGCGGTCCGGGCGCAGCCGGCTGGGCGCCTGGGGCAATACGGCCAACAGTGCGGCCTCGGCACGGGTCAGCTGCGAAGGTGGTTTACCGAGGTAAGCCCAACTGGCCGCCGCCACACCCTGCAGGGTGCCGCCAAAGGGCGCGCGATTGAGGTAGAGGCCGAGGATTTCGTCCTTGGACAGGTGCCACTCCAGCTGCGCCGTGCGCCAGAGCTGGCGCAGCTTGCCGGCGAAGGTGCGCGAGTGTGGATCAAGCAGCCGCGCCACCTGCATCGACAGGGTGCTGCCCCCGGAGAGCACACGCCCACCAATGAGGTTGAGCCAGGCTGCACGGGCCAGGGCCAGGGGATTCACGCCGGGGTGCTGGTAGAACCAGCGGTCCTCGTAGGTCAGCAGCGCCTCAAGGTAAAAGGGCGACACCTCGTCCTGGTTGATGGGGTAGCGCCACACGCCGTTGGCATCGGCGAAGCGCCACAGCGGCGTGCCGTCCTCGGCCAGTACCACCCGAGCCAGGTCGTCGTCCGGCAAGGGCAACGGGAACAGGCGGTCGGCTGACCAGAGCAGCGCCAGCATCAGCAGCGGTATCAGCAACGAGGGCCGGCGCAGGACGCGCCAGGGGCGGCCAGACCCTATCCACGCCATCCTGGCGGATATCGGGTCGACCTGCGGGTGCCGGGCCATGTCTTCTCCAGGGCAGGGCCGAATCAAGGGGCAGATGGTCGTCCCATCCGGGTTTCACTACAAGTCGCCGTTCTCCGCGAGCGGGGCGTCATCACACCGTCAGTCAAAATTCCGACTCCAAATCGCCGTTCGTCGTGATTTTGACCGTCAGTACTCTTCGCCCCAGGGGGTTCCTTTACAGAGACTCGGGCGCCTCCTAAACGAATAGCAAACTGACACTACAGTGCTTTGGCCGTCGCTGTAGTCGGTGCCTCTCGCTCCCACGGTCCCTTACTCATTTCAGGAGTCCCTCTCATGGGTGCTCGCAGATTCCTGCGCGCTGCCTTCGGGCTTCGCGCGTCCCTTTCTCAGTGGGCGGCTCAAGGCCCGCCTGGCGCCGCGCAATAGCCCAGGTAACGCCCACAAGACCAACAAATTCAGCGAAAGGAATTCAGCATGGCCATCTCCACCGTCTCATTCGGCAACACCCCCCAAGCGAACTGCGACAGCTTCCTCTACGAGAACCTGGTGCAAGACGGCCTCGACTACATCTGCCTGGATGTCATGGCGAATGACCTTGGTGGCAAGGCCAAGACGCTCTATTCGCTGGACGACGGCGTTACGGCCGATGGCAGCACGGCGACCCGGACGGAGATCCAAGCGGACCTGCTGGCCCGTGACCAGGATTGCACCAGTGCGTACGGCGCCCACATCTGGATCGGTCAGGACCCGTCGGACGGGAAGATGAAAGTTCTCTATGACGCCAGCGATCTCCTTCAGAGCGCGGCATACAGGAGCCTCTCGGTTGGCGAGTACCTGAACGACAGCTTCACCTACGCCATCCGCATGGGTAACGGCACCCTGAGTTGGGCCACAGCAACAGTGCGGATCGCCGGCGTCAACGACGCTCCGGTGGTCAACGGCCCGGTAACCCTGGCGGCCATTGCCGAAGACAGCGGCGCGCGCCTCATCACCCAGGCCGAGTTGCTGGCCCATGCTTCAGATATCGACGGAGACGGACTCACTGCCAGCAACCTGCAGATCAGCTCGGGCAATGGCTCTCTGGTCAACAACGGCAATGGCACCTGGACGTACACCCCGGCGCTGAACGACGACACCCAGGTGTCCTTCACCTACTCCGTCAGCGACGGTTCACTCAGTGTCGCCGGCAGCGCCACGCTGGATATCACCCCGGTCAACGATGCGCCGACTACTACCCCGGTAACCCTGGCGGCCATTGCCGAAGACAGTGGCGCTCGCCTGATTACCCAGGCGCAATTGCTGGCCAACGCAGCGGACGTCGACAGCCTCGCCCTGACCGCCAGCAACCTGCAGATCAGCGCCGGCAACGGCAGCCTGGTCAACAACGGCAATGGCACCTGGACCTACACCCCAGCGCTGAACGACGACACGCAGGTGTCCTTCACCTACACCATCAGCGACGGCTCACTCACTACTGCGGGAAGTGCCAGCCTCGATATCACTCCAGTCAACGACGCGCCCACCACGACTCCGGTAACCCTGACTGCGATTGCCGAAGACAGCGGTGCCCGGCTGATCACCCAGGCCCAATTGCTGGTCAATGCGGCAGACGTTGATGGTCCTGCCCTGACCGCGACCAATCTGCAGATCAGCGCCGGCAGCGGCAGCCTGGTCAACAACGGCAATGGCACCTGGAGCTACACCCCGGCGCTGAACGACGACACCCAGGTGGCCTTCACCTACACGGTCAGCGACGGTTCGCTCACGGCGTCCGGCAGCGCCACCCTGGATATCACTCCAGTCAACGACGCCCCCACCACTACTCCGGTAACCCTGACTGCGATTGCCGAAGACAGTGGCGCTCGCCTAATCACCCAAGCCCAGTTGCTAGCCAATGCGGCGGACGTCGACGGTCCTGCCCTGACGGCTACCAATCTGCAGATCAGTGCCGGCAGCGGCAGCCTGGTCAACAACGGCAATGGCACCTGGACCTACACCCCAGCTCTGAACGACGACACCCAGGTGGCCTTCACCTACACCGTCAGCGATGGTTCGCTCACTGCTGCAGGAAGTGCCAGCCTCGACATCACCCCGGTCAACGACGCACCGACAACCAGCGATGTAACCCTCGCAGTCATCGCCGAAGACAGCGGCGTCCGTCTGATCACCCAAGCCGAGCTGCTGGCCAACGCCGATGACATCGAAGGCGACGCGCTCACCGCCAGCGGACTGACGATCAGCAGCGGCGGCGGCACCCTGACCGACAACGGCGACGGCACCTGGAACTACACCCCGGACGAAAACGACGACTCCGAAGTGAGCTTCAGCTACACGATCAGCGACGGCGACCTCACTGTCGCCGGCAGCGCCAGCCTGGATATCACCCCGGTCAACGA
>NZ_SSOM01000075.1:19650-33727 GCF_029871235.1 Pseudomonas sp. BN411 | reverse complement strand
GAGCTCAAGACCTTTGTGGGGGCGATTTCAATCGCTGAGCAGGCCGAAGGTCTGCCCTGGAGTCTCCGGGGGCCGCTGCGCAGCCCTTGGCGAATGAATTCGCCCCCANAGGTAGAGCAGAGCCATGGGATTGGCCCTGCGCGGAGCTCAAGACCTTTGTGGGGGCGATTTCAATCGCTGAGCAGGCCGAAGGTCTGCCCTGGAGTTTCCGGGGGCCGCTACGCAGCCCTTGGCGAATGAATTCGCTCCCAAAGGGCGCAGCTAAACCTCGCCGTAAAGCTTGTCGCTGACCAGCATATGGCCCGGTGCATGGGTGATGTAGAGCTCGGGCTCGGCTTCGGCCAACACCGCCTGAGGGGTAACGCCACAGGCCCAGAACAGCGGAATCTCATCGGCAAGCACCGGCACCGCGTCGCCGTAATCCGGTGCGGCGAGGTCGGCAATGCCGATGAGAGACGGATCGCCGATATGAACCGGCGCACCGTGAGTCATAGGAAAGCGCGCGGTGATTTCGATGGCGCGCACGGCATCGGCGGCCTTCATCGGGCGCATGGAAACCACCGTCTTGCCCGCCAGGCGTCCCGCCGGATGGGTGTCGATGGCGGTGCGGTACATGGCGACGTTGCGCCCCATCTCGATGTGGCGCAGCTGAATGCCGGCATCCAGTAGGGCCTGCTCGAAGGAGAAGGAGCAACCAATGGCGAAGGCGACGAAATCCGCCTCCCAGAACTCGCCGATATCGGTCACTTCCTCGAACGCCCGTCCACGGCGGTGGATGCGATAACGCGGCACATCGCTGCGCACATCGACGTCGGTGCCGAGCTTTTCGAAGTACGGCGAGCCCGGCTCAGTGACGTCCAGCAGCGGACAGGAACGCGGATTGAGTACGCAGAAGCGCAGGAACTCATCCGCCCAGGACTTCTGCAGGACCACGATGTTGGCCTGCAGATGGCGCTGGCCGAGACCGCTGGTGTGGCCGTCGTAGTCGCCGCGGCGGACCAGGCGGCGCAATTCGCGAGGGGAAAGTTGGGCGAGTTCAGCAGTCATGGAGCGGCTCCGATTGTTGTTCTGAGCGTTTTGTAGGGGTGCTGTGGTCAGGCCGTCCAACAAGAATTTTCCGGGACCGGGCATCGGGAAAATTGAACATCCACGCTGGAAGAACCTGGCTCCGCACCCTGCCCGATCGTAGGGTGCGCCATGCGCACCGGCTCGGCGTCAGAACAGGGATACAAGCTCAGAGGCTGCGCGGGTGCCCCTCACCCGTCTTCAGCTCGGCCGGTACGAAGCAATCCATACCCACGTTCTCGGCGTAGTGCGCCACTACGGCCTTGCTCACGTCCGCGATCTGGTCCACCAGCTCCAGGCCGGTTCCGCCGCGCCAGGACATCACCAGCGGCAGGCCCGGCGGCATCGTGCCGATGCTCAGCCGGGTCAGCTCGCCACGCTCCAGCTCCTGGGCCACCAGGGCAGGCGGCAAGGCGCCGATGCCGAATCCGTCGCGCAGCAGCCGGGTCATGGCCGCCACCGAGTTCACGCAACTCAAGTGCGGTGTCATCACGCCGTTGGCGTGCAGCAGGCCAAGCACATCCTGGTGGGGCCGCGAGTGCTTGGAGAAGGTCACGATGCGCTCGCGGGCGAGTTCCGCCAGGGAGGCGTAGTCGCGGTGATAGATGGAACCGGTGGAGACGATCCAGCACAGCGGATAGCTGCCCAGTTCCAGGTTGAGCACCGACTCGTGGCGCAGCGGGTCGGTCTGGAAGATCAGGTCCAGGTAGCCCTTCTGCAGCTGCTCGGAGAGGTTGCGCGCGGTGTCGGCCATCAGCTCGATCTCTACCGCCGGATACAGCTCGTTCACCTTCGACACAAGGGGGCTCAGCCAGGTGTGGATCACCGTGTCCATGGCGCCGATACGGATGCGCCCCTGGGTGGCGGCGCTGGTGTCGATGGCCTGCCGCAGGGCGTGCATGGTGTCCATCATCTGCTCGGCGTACTCCAGCACCTTGTGCCCCTCGGGCGTCAGCGTCACGCCCCGGGAGTCCCGCACGAACAGCTTCACGCCCAGTTCGTCCTCCAGAACAGCGATACGACTGGAGATGGAGGCCTGGGTGCTGAACAGCTTCTCGGCGGTCAGGCGGAAGCTTTTCAGGCGGGCGACCCAGACGAACGTTTCAAGGAACTTCAGGTTCATGGCGGTTACCAACAAACAAGGGGCCAAACGCAGCTAAGGCGAAAAGATACAGTAGATTCAAGCACTTCCTGTGCCAGAGCGATTCCGGAACGACGAACGCCGCCCATCGGCGGGGCGGCATCTTCAACCCTGGTGCCGTTGATCGGGTATCGGAAATTCTTATCCCCTGCGGCCGCTTTAATTAGTTGGACGGTCCCGCAACCCCGGCACAAGAATCCGCCCACTGGCTGCGGGCGCCGACTCCGCATCCGCCGAATGCTCAAACAACGCCAAGAACAGCGATCGGAGAACCCCATGCAAAAACACGCGACCCACGCGGGCGGCGGCCTGGATATCGACCAGGGCGGCCATTTCGGCTGGTACCGGGCCCTCAGCAAGCAGGAACGCCGGACCTTCTGGAGCTGCAAGATAGGCTACGGCCTGGACGGCATGGACACCCAGATGCTCAGTTTCGTCATCCCCACGCTGATCGCCATCTGGGGTATCAGCACCGGTGAAGCCGGCCTCATCCACACCCTCACCCTGCTCGCCTCCGCCGCTGGCGGCTGGGTGGCCGGCATCCTCTCCGACCGCATCGGTCGCGTGCTCACCCTGCAACTGACGGTGCTCTGGTTCGCCTTCTTCACCTTCCTCTGCGGCCTCGCGCAGAGCTACGAACAACTGCTGATCGCCCGCACCCTGATGGGCTTCGGCTTCGGCGGCGAATGGACCGCAGGCGCGGTACTGATCGGCGAAGTCATCAAGGCCAAGGACCGTGGCAAGGCCGTGGGCCTGGTGCAGTCCGGCTGGGCCCTCGGCTGGGGCATGACCGCCGTCCTCTACTCGCTGATGTTCAGCATCCTGGCGCCGGAAGATGCCTGGCGCGCGCTGTTCATGCTGGGCCTGCTGCCGGCGATCTTCGTGATCATCGTCCGCCGCCTGGTGAAAGAGCCGGAAATCTACAAGGAAGCCCGCAAGCACAACCAGGGCGCCGAGAAGGTCAACTTCTACGAGATCTTCGCCCCCGGCATGCGCAGCATCACCCTGCGGGCATCCTTGCTGACCACGGGCGCCCTGGGTGGCTACTACGCCATCACCTCCTGGCTGCCGACCTTCCTCAAGGCCGAACGCGGGCTGACCGTGCTGGGCACTGGCGGCTACCTGGCGATGGTGATCCTCGGCTCCTACGTGGGCTACGTGATCAGCGCCTTCCTCACCGACCTGATTGGCCGCAAGAAGAACTTCATCCTCTTCGCCGTCGGTTCCTTCGTCGTGGTGCTGCTCTACACCAACCTGCCGGTGAGCAACACCGCCATGCTCTGGCTGGGCTTCCCCCTGGGCTTCTTCGCCTCGGGCATCTTCAGCGGCATGGGCTCCTTCCTTACCGAGCTGTTCCCCACCCGCATCCGTGGGTCGGGCCAGGGCTTCTGCTACAACATCGGCCGCGCCGTCGCCGCGCTGTTCCCGATGCTGATCGGCATCCTCAGCCAGCACGTTTCGCTGGGTGTGGGCATCGGCAGTTTCGCTGCGGCGTCCTACGGGGTGGTCATCCTCGCCGCCCTCAGCCTGCCGGAAACCCGCGGCAAGCAGCTGGAAATCTGACCGAGCCCCATCCCACCCAGGATTCCCCCATGCACCCGAACACCCGTCTGGCTGCCGCGCTGATAGCCGGCAGCGGACTGGGCTGGCCCCTGCTCGCCCAGTCAGAACTGCTCGAAGACAGCCACGCCAGCCTGGAGCTGCGCAATTTCTACTTCAACCGCGACTTCCGCCAGAGCGGCGCCCGCGACAAGGCCGAGGAATGGGCCCAGGGCTTCCTGCTGCGCATGGAGTCCGGCTACACCGAAGGCACCATCGGTGTCGGCGCCGATGCCATCGGCCTGCTGGGGGTCAAGCTGGACTCCGGCGACGGCACTGCCGGCACCGGCCTGCTGCCGGCCGACCAATCCGGCGGCTCCCAGGATGACTACTCCAAGCTCGGCCTGACCGGCAAGCTGAAAGCCTCCAACAGCGTGCTCAAGGTCGGCGCCCTGCACTTCAAAAGCCCGATCGTGTCGGCCAACGACTCGCGTCTTCTGCCGCAACTGTTCCGTGGCGCGCTGCTCAACGTGCAGGAGATCGACAACCTCACCCTGCAGGGCGGGCGCCTCGACCGCATCAAGCTGAACAATTCCAGCAATTACCAGGACTTCAGCGCCAACCGCATCGGCGGGAAGAGCGACGCCTTCAACTTCGGCGGCGGCGACTACCGCGTCAGTCCGGCGCTGACCGCGAGCCTGCATTACGGCCAGCTGGAAGACATCTACCGCCAGACCTTCGCCGGCCTGGTGCACACCCTGGCCCTGGGCGAGCAGCTGTCGCTGAAGAGCGACCTGCGCTACGCCAGCTCCCGCGAAGACGGGAGCTTCCGCGACCTGGACAACAAGGCCAGCGGCGCCCTCTTCACCCTCAAGTCCGGCAGCCACGCCCTGGGCGCGGGATACCAGCGAATGTCAGGCGACGACCCCTTCCCCTACATCGCCGGCAGCGATCCTTTCCTGGTTAACTTCGTGCAGATCGGCGACTTCGCCAACGCTGGCGAACGCTCCTGGCAACTGCGCTACGACTACGATTTCGCCGCCCTCGGCGTGCCCGGCCTGACCTTCATGAGCCGCTACATCAGTGGCGACCACGTGGAGCGCGCCAGTGGCAGCGACGGTGAAGAGTGGGAACGCAACACCGACATCGCCTACGTGATCCAGAGCGGCCCGCTGAAGAACCTCGGACTGAAATGGCGCAACGCCACGGTGCGTTCCAACTTCGCCAACGACCTCGACGAAAACCGCCTGATCCTCAGCTACAGCCTGGCGCTGTGGTAGGACGGACCTGCCTGGAGAACAGACCATGAGCAGACTGCTGCTGAACTGCGATATCGGCGAAAGCTTCGGTGCCTGGACCATGGGCCTGGATGCCGACGTGATGCCCCTGATCGACTGCGCCAACATCGCCTGCGGATTCCACGCCGGCGACCCCGGCACCATGCGCCGCACCATCGGTCTGGCGGTTAAAAACCGGGTGAGCATCGGCGCCCACCCCGGCTACCCGGACCTGGTGGGCTTCGGCCGCCGCTCCCTGGCCTGTTCCCCGGCAGAAGTGGAAGACCTGATGCTCTACCAGATCGGCGCCCTCGACGGCCTGTGCCGCGCCCAGGGCGCCCGCGTCAGCTACGTGAAGCCCCATGGCGCGCTTTACCAGGACATGATGCGCGACCCGGCCATCCTCGCCGCCGTGATGCGCGCCGTGGCCGCCTACGACGCGCAACTGCCGCTGATGCTGATGAGCACCCGCGACAACAGCGCCGCCCAGGCCATCGGCGATGAACATGGCGTGAGCCTGTGGTTCGAAGCCTTCGCCGACCGCGCTTACGACGGCAATGGCTACCTCGTGTCACGCAACCTGCCCGGTGCGGTGCACCACGACCCGGAACAGGTGGTGGCTCAGGCCATCACCCTCGCCCGAGGCGAGTCCCTGCGCGCCAGCGATGGCAGCGACCTGCCGCTGAAGGCCCATACCCTCTGCGTGCACGGCGACAACCCCGGCTCGATCGCCGCAGTCAAACGCATACGCGAAGCGCTGGAGGCCCAATGAGCACCCCGCAGTTGCGCATCGAAGTGGCATCCATCGACGCCTTCATCCTGCGCCTGTTCGACCGCATCGACGAAGCCAACATGCCCTGGATGCTGGCCGCTGGCACTCGTCTGCGTGAAACCTTCGGCGATGCACTGGTGGACCTGGTGCCCTCCTACACCACCCTGCTGCTGCACTACGACCTGCAGCAGTTGGACCCGCGCCAGGCCCGCGAACTGATTGCCGGGGCCCTGTCCGACCTCAGCCCGGAAACCCGCGCCAGCGGCCGCAGCCACGTCATTCCCACCTGGTATGACCCGAGCGTCGGCCCTGACCTGGAACCTCTGGCCCGGCGCAAGCACCTCAGCGTCGCTGAACTGGTGCAGCGTCACAGCCAGCGCGAATACCAGGTATTCGCCCTGGGCTTCACCCCCGGTTTCGCCTTCATGGGGCTGGTGGAGGAAGCGCTCGCTGCGCCGCGCCTGACCACGCCGCGCAAACGCATCGCGCCCGGTAGCGTCGGTATCGCCGAACGGCAGACGGCGGTCTACCCGGTGGAAAGCCCCGGCGGCTGGAATCTGCTGGGACGTACCCCGGTGCGCCTGTTCGACCTGAATCTTCCCGGCTACAGCCTGCTGCAGGCCGGCGACCGGGTGCGCTTCGAGCCCATCGACCGCGCCGAATTCATCCGCCTGGGCGGCGACGACACCCCGCTGGAGAGCCTGCAATGAGCCTCGTGATCGACAACAGCACGCCGTTCATCCTTCTCCAGGACAAGGGCCGCTTCGGCTGCCGGCACCTGGGCGTAACCCAGGGCGGTGCACTGGACTGGGTGTCCATGGGTTGGGCCAACTGGTTGCTGGGCAACGACCTGGATGCCGCCGTGGTGGAAGTCGGCCTGGGCGCGTTCAGCCTGACCTGCCAACGGGATGGCGTCCTGGCCATCGCCGGTGCCGACCTGGGCGCCACGCTGGACGGCCAGCCGCTGCCGGCCTGGGGCGCCTTCAGGGTGCGCAGCGGCCAGCGCCTGGCCTTCGCCCATCCGCGCCGGGGTGTTCGTGCCTATCTCGCCGCACCGGGCGGTTTCCGTGGCGAACATCAGTTGGGCAGCGTATCGACCGTAGCCCGTGAAGAGCTGGGTGGCCTCAACGCGAACGGCAAGGCCCTGGCCAACGGCGACCAGCTGCATTGGCAGGGCGAGGCCGTGCAGATGCGCGACATGCCTCGCGCTCAGATTCCCGACTTCAGCGCTGATGCCCGCCTGGAATTGATCCTTGGCGCGCAGATCGGCGACTTCTCCGGCCAGAGCCTGTTTGATGCCTTCAACAGCCAATGGACGGTGGACACCCGCGCCGACCGCATGGGCGTGCGCCTGCTCGGTCCGAAACTGGAATGCCGGACCCAGTCGATGATTTCCGAAGGCATCGCCTTGGGCGCCGTGCAGGTCCCGCCGGACGGCCAGCCTATCGCCCTGCTCAACGACCGCCAGACCATCGGCGGCTACCCCCGCCTCGGTGCCCTCACTCCGCTGGCCGTAGCACGCCTGGCGCAATGCCTGCCCGGCGCCACGCTGCACCTGGTGCCGACGGTGCAGGAAGCGGCCCATCAGGAACACCGCAAGGCCCTGTCTGGATGGTGGAGCTGAGCGCTCCTCTTGTGGGGGCGATTTCAATCGCGATGCAGACCGCAGGTCTGCCCTGTGCCTGCGGAGACTGCTCCGCAGTCCTCAGCGAATGAATTCGCCCCCACAGGGTTGCTTCCTGCGCCAACACTGCCCAAAGGGTTTACCATTGCGCCCTTTCCCCTCTGCTGGCTGCCTCCATGACCGATCCCGTCCGCCTCTCCAAACGCGTTATCGAACTCACCGGCTGCTCTCGCCGGGAAGCCGAGCTGTACATCGAGGGCGGCTGGGTGACGGTGGATGGCGAGGTAGTGGAACAGCCGCAGTTCAAGGTGGAAGACCAGACAGTGGCCCTGCTGCCCGGTGCCACGCCCGACCAGCTGGAGCCGATGACCCTGCTGCTCAACCAGCCAGCCGGGCTGAGCTTCGAAGCCGCCCAGCGCGTGCTCACCCCCGAGAGCCGCTGGCCGGATGACCGCGCCAATGTGCGCCCGCTGCGCGGTCACTTCTCCCGCCTGTCCACCGCCCTGCCCCTGCAACCGGGCGCCAGCGGCCTGCTGGTGCTGACCCAGGACTGGCGCGCCCTGCGCAAGCTCAACGAAGACGCCGGCAAGCTGGAGCAGGAGTATGTGGTCGAGGTCAGGGGAACGATGACGGAGAACGGGCTGGACAAGCTCAAGCGCGGCATCCGCGTGAAGTCCGGCGAACTGCCGCCGGTGAAAGCCAGCTGGCAGAACGAAACCCACCTGCGCTTCGCCCTGAAGAATCCCCGCGCCGGCCTCATCGCCTCCTATTGCGAGGCAGTCGGCCTGAAGGTGGTCAGCATGAAGCGCATCCGCATCGGCGGCGTGCCCATGGGCAAGGTGCCGGCTGGGCAGTGGCGGTATCTGGGGTTGGTGGAGAAGTTCTGACAGGACGCCGTCCTGCCGTAGGTTGGTCCGAGGAACGAGGCCCAACATTGCAGAGCCCTGGGAAACGGAGACTGGTGGATGGAAAAAGCGCCATCCACCCTTGGGCTAACGCGCCCCTACAGCTGTTGCTCCTGCCGGCTGCGAGTGTCCTGCCGGGGCTGTTGCCCGGACGAAGCCGTCCGCTCGGCGGGATTGGCGCTCAGGCGCTGGAATTCGAATACCGGCGTTGTTGCCGGCCTGCTCTGCGCAGGGGCGCTGCCCGGGCCACGGCCCGAGTACTGGCCGTAGACACCCAGCAGGAACATGCCGATCACCATGAAAATGGCGACACGTTCGACTGACCTGGGATTCTTGCCGGAAGGCTGGTGCAGCACCTGCAACTTCGGCGAATCGGACTGGCGCATCATCAGTCGTCCAGAACCCGATCCATCAATTCCAGGCCCAGTCGCTGGGTGCTGGACTCATCCTGCAGCTCCCGCTGGCTGATGCCGGCCACCTTGGTTCGCGGTATGGCGAGATGGTGGTTGCTGAGGGTGATGGAGCAGCTGCCATCGGATTCCCACAAGCACTCGAACTGAAACGTGACGCTCATCTTGTTCAAGGTGTCCTCAACCTGGCGAAGCATCAAATTATTCATTCTCAGTCCTCCCCACCAATCGAGTGGCCGGACTGAAAAACCTAGCAGGGAAACTCGCCACGTAAATGTCATTGGGCGGTTATTCATCGGAAAGCATCCCTCGGTCGCATGACACCTCCGTTGCAGAGCCTTTGCTGACAAACGGTCCTTGCAACCTTCCCTGGCGGGTACGTCACTTGCAGTAATGCAAGATCGAGGGGGCCGGCATGCCCAACGATCATCTCGCACCCGGATTCGGCGTCGAGGAAACTTTCTTCCTGGTGGACAGGCGCAGCCGCAATCTCCCCGCGCAGCTGCCGGACGGTTTCCTCCAGGCTGCCCGGAATGCATTCAAGGAAGGTTTCAGCCAGGAGATGTTCCAGAGCCTGGTGCGCCTGGACATGGTTCAGCCCAGCCTGTTGGAAATCGCCGAGGCCCGCGCCAGCCTGCTGGAACGGCGCACCCGCTTGGCAGCCGTCGCCCGGGAATATGAGCTGGCGCCGGTCTGCGCGGGCACCCATCCCTTCGCGGACTGGCACTCGCAGGTGCCGTCCGATGACCCGCACAACCAATCGTGCTTCGAAGACCATCGGATGATCGCCCACCGCAGCCTGGCCTGCGGCCTGCGTGTCCAGGTCGTCGTGCCTGAGCACGTCGACCGCATCCTGGTGATGAACCGGGTGCTGGACTGGCTGCCCCTGCTGCTGGCGCTGAGCACCTCATCGCCCTTGTGGGGTGGTCGCCCGACGGGGCTGATGAGCTATCGCCAGGCGCTCTGCGCGGAATGGCCGCACAAGGGCATCCCCGAGCACTTCCCGGACGAACCGGCCTTTGCCGCCTATATGCAGTGGCTGATGGCGTCAGGGTCGATCCGGCGAGAGAGCGATCTCAGCTGGCGCATCCGCCCTTGCCCACGTTTTCCAGCCCTGGAGTTGCTGGGCGTCGACGCCTGCCCATCAGTAGAAGACGCCCTGTGTGTGGCCTCGCTGTTCCGCGCCCTCGTCGCCTGGTCCATGGATCGGACGGAAGACGCCCCGCGCGACCCTCTGCTGCAACGCCTGATACTGAAGGAGAACCACTGGCGCGCCATGCGCTTTGGTATCCACGGCCTGTTCCTCGACGCCTCGGGCGAGGCCAGCCTGTCGGCCGGCGCCTGGCTGGCACGCGCCCATGCCTGTTTTGGCGCACTGGCAGAAGCCGAAGGTGACGGCCTGGCCTTCACCCGTGGCCGCCACATCCTGCGCTACGGCAGCAGCGCCGACCGCCAACTGCTGCGCTACCGGGAGGCCCTGCAGGCGGGCCTGCCCCGGCAGCAGGCGCTGGTTTCGGTAGTGGACGGGCTGATTGCCGAGACCTGCGGCGATTAGCCGACAGGGCTCATCTTGAGCACATGCGAAATGCTCTGCGTACGGCCATCCCAGAGGTAGCGGAAGTGCGGGCCCTGCACCGGCAAGGTCACCGCCGGCGGGCGGAAGGCAGCCACGCACTCGTGGCCCGGCAGGCGCACGCTGTTGTACAGCAACCCCCACTTGTCGGCGTTGCGGTGCTGCCCGGCGAAGGCCTGGCTGGCGCGGTAGCTGGCCGGGTCCGCGTCATGCAGTTCAGCGCGATCACGCACGTCGAGCATCGGTTGGACCACTTTGTTCACGTAGGCGCGCAGGGTGATCTCGATGCTCGCCTCCTGGGTCGCACGCCAGAAGCGCTCCTGGTGGTAGCGGGTTTCGGCGATGGCGGCGTCGACGGAGTTGGCGCAGTAATAGACACCGAAGGAACCATCGGAAAAGCGGCTGGCACGGCCGATGTGGGTGAACACGGCCATCACCACCGTGGCGCCGGCGCCGCTGACACGATCCTCGGGCGCCACGCGGGAAATCTCGCCCACCTGGTCGCGTAGCCGGTCATTGGTCATGGACTCGATGGCGTAGGCGATGTCCAGGTCATCCGGGTCGAGGGTGTCCTCGAACACGGAGATGGGAGGAAAGCAGCTGTTGATCAGGCGGTAGGCCTTGCTCCATTCGGGAATCCGTTCAACCAGAAGCTCCTGGGTCATCAGCCACGCACTCCATCGAGATAGCGACGCACATCAGCCACATCCACCACCTGGCCACCCAGCATGTAGTCCAGCGCGCTGCGGCCGTTGAAGGGCGCGGCGCTGTTGGGCTTGTGCACCCATTCGTAGGCCCGTGCTTCCTGGTTGCTGAACAGGATGCGCAGGGACTTGTGAATGCCCATCAGGTAGGAAATGCGCTCCAGGGTGTCATGGGGCAGGCGCACGCTGGGCAGCTTCTTGTAGCTGAAGTAGGTGGTATTGCCGATGGAGCCCAGCAGGGTGCGCTGCTGCTCCTTGGTGCAACCCCACTTGTCCATCAGGTTGAAGAAGAACTTCAGGGCCACGCGGCCCGCTTCGCCACCCTGGATATCCGGGCTGGCATGGCTGGCGGGAATGCTCATGACGTTTCCTCGAGCAGATGTCTTGCTTGTAAATCTACTCCTGATCCGAATTATTTCAAGTCATCAGTTCGGATAAGTATCACTCACCTCCCCTCCTTGGTGGCTCCGGGGCCAATCAATGGAAAAAAGCGCCAATGTGCCAGAGCGCTTTCGACCTAGGCCCCGGCAGCCGCGCTGGCTAGAGTGCCGACGCACGCCACTCGCGAGGGCCACCGCCATGCTCGACGCCACCACCGCACGCCGCTCCCGATACATGGAGAACCGCCACCTGGCACTGGCCCTGTTCGCCGAGCAGGGCTACGGCCAGGTGAGCATGCGCGACCTGGCGGCGCAGCTCGGCATCAAGGCCGGCTCCATCTATCACCATGTCGAAAGCAAGGAAGCGCTGCTGTTTGAGTTCATCGAAGAGCTCTACGAGCAGTTGCTGGAGAATGCTGACCTGGCCGCCCGCGTGCACCGCGAACCGGCGGCGCGCCTGGCCGCGCTGATCGACGCGCACCTGGCCCTGCACGAGCCCATGGGCTTGCACTTCCGCCTGGCCGAACTGGAAGCGCGCTGCCTGTCCGGGGAGCGTCTGGAACAGGCACGCGACCTGCGCGCGGCCTATGAAGAGGCCTTGCTGGAACCGCTGCAGGAACTCGCCGACCAGCCCCTGGACGCTGCCGGACGTGGCGCGGTGGCCGGCATAGTGTCCCTGCTCAATCAGCTGCCGGCCTGGCTCGACGCCAGCGGCCTGCCAACGGAGCAAGGGCAGGAGCTGATGCAGCGGATGATCCTCGGCACGGTGCGCGGGGCCCTGCGCTTGCCCTGATCTGGGGATCTTGTGGGGGCGAATTCATTCGCCAAGGGACACGCAGTGTCCCCCCTGGGAAGCGTTCGCTTTCCGCCATAACCAGTCAGACGAAACAGGCTATTACGCATTTAGCGCGGGCAGGGAAATTCGACAGGCGCTTGGGGAAAGCGCCTACGCGGGGACTGCATTGCTGGCTTACAGGGGGCTTGGATAGGGTTTGCGGCGCTGTGACCCAAGGGTCATGGCCGGGTGTGGAAGCCCGTGCTTTCGAGAGTTGTTTCGCCATAGCGATGCCTGTGCGTCGGCAGTCTATGGCGGACCGTACGAGGGGCTTCGGCCCGACCGGTCCTGGCAACTTTCCCGGTACTTCCACACTCGTACGGTCCGCCACCCTTCAAGGATTTGGTGGCGGCTCCACAACTCAATGGATGGAGCTTTGCCATGACCCTTCCCGAAATCACCCCCCAGACCTTCCGCCGCCACCGCCGCCCGCTGCGCGCCTTCCTCATCGGCCACGAAGCCTGGTTCTCCACCCGCGACCTGCGCCGCCTGCTCAACACCGACATCAACGATCGCCTTATCGGCCGGCTCTGTGATGACCAGTGCCAGCGCGTGCTGTTGCTCAATGGCAGCGGCCGCTTCAACGAAGAAACCGTGATCAGCGAATCCGGCCTGCACACCCTGCTCTGGATGTACTGCTACCACCCGGAAAACCGGTTGTTGCGCCAGTGGGTGAGTCAGGAGGTGATCCGGGGGTTGTGGGGACAGGCAGCGCTCGTCGGCTAAGCCCCGATTTGCAGGATAAGGTGGGCGGCATTCCGCGAGCGGAGCGATGCCCACCGGCGCGATTGATGGGTATCGCTCCGCTCCACCCATCCTACGGACTTCATCCAGTTAGCTTCCTGAAACCATCTTTTCGCTCACATTGCCTACTGTTTAAGTACCAGCAGCAGAGATATCGCGATGTACGAGCCCATCAATGCAGTTGTAGTCATGGGTGTTGCCGGTAGCGGGAAGTCGGCCGTGGCGCGGGCACTGGAGGTGCGGACCGGGGCCAGGCTGATCGAGGGTGATGCGTTCCACCCCGACCGTAACATCCAGAAGATGAGCAGCGGGCAACCCTTGACCGACAAGGACCGCGCCAGTTGGCTGCGCGCGCTGGAAAAGCGATTGCACCGGGCCAAGGTCGATGGCGAGCATCCGATCCTCACCTGCTCGGCGCTCAAGCGCAGCTACCGCGACGGCCTGCGCCACGCCATGCCCGGCGTGGGCTTCGCCTATCTGCAGCTCTCCCCCGCCACCGCCGCCGAGCGAATGGCCCGGCGTCATGGGCACTTCATGCCGTGCAGCCTGCTGGAGAGCCAGTTCGTCGACCTGGAAGAACCGCTGGGCGAGCCGCTGACCCTGATCCTCGACGGCACCCTGTCCGTGGGCGAGCTGGCCAGCGCCATCCACCAGTGGTGGCAACAGCACGCGCCGGCTTGAAGCAAGCCGGGCACACACCCTGTGGGGGCGATTTCAATCGCCAAGCGGACCGAAGGTTCGCCCTGTGAACCTCAGGGGACGGCTGCGCCACCCTTAGCGAATGAATTCGCCCCCACAACGAAAAACCAAACCCCGGTACAAACCCTGTGGGGGCGATTTCAATCGCTGAGCGGACCGCAGGTTCGCCCTGTGAGCCTCAGGGGGCGGCTGCGCCACCCTTGGCGAATGAATTCGCCCCCACAAGGAAAAACCAAACCCCGGTACAAACCCTGTAGGGGCGATTTCAATCGCCAAGCGGACCGCAGGTTCGCGCTGTGAGCCTCAGGGGGCGGCTGCGCCACCCTTGGCGAATGAATTCGCCCCTACAAGGAAAAACCAAACCCCGGTACAAACCCTGTAGGGGCGATTTCAATCGCCAAGCGGACCG
>NZ_SSOM01000075.1:0-19600 GCF_029871235.1 Pseudomonas sp. BN411 | reverse complement strand
AACCAAACCCCGGTACAAACCCTGTAGGGGCGATTTCAATCGCCAAGCGGACCGCAGGTTCGCCCTGTGAGCCTTGAGGGGGCGGCTGCGCCACCCTTAGCGAATGAATTCGCCCCCACAAGGAAAAACCAAACCCCGGCACAAACCCTGTAGGGGCGATTTCAATCGCCAAGCGGACCGAAGGTTCGCGCTGTGAGCCTCAGGGGGCGGCTGCGCCACCCTTGGCGAATGAATTCGCCCCTACAACAAGGCACTGAGTTCGCCACAACCTCTATCTGGAGACAATCCGCCATCATCCAGTCTTCGGGGAAAAGCGCTTAGAATCCCGCGCTTTGCCGTGGTTACAGGGATCGATCCAATGCTGTCTGCCATGAAACGCGCGCTTGCGCGTTACTTCCCGCGAACCACCGAGTACCTGCGCGCCGAGCGTGAAGCCGCTGACCAACTGCGCAAGCCCACACCGCGGGCGAAGAAGCCTGCCAATGGCGGCAAGGCCAAGGCCGCCGGCACCAAGAAAGCCGCCGCTGGCGATGGCCCCACCAAACCGGAAAAGCCTGCCGACGAAGGCATCTACGCTGGCGCCCGGATGAAGGCGACCGACGCCCAGCTGCAGGCCATGCGCGAACGGGTGGCCCAGGCCGTGGCCGCTGGCGTGGTCAGCCCGCCCTCGGACGAGCAGTGGGCGATGATCCTCGGCCGCGCCCCGCTCACCCGCATCTTCGCCGGCGCCGGTTCCGGCAAGTCCACCACCCTGGTGCTGCGGGTGGTGTTCATGCTTTGCCACATGGGCGTGGCGCCGGAGCGGCTCACGGTCATTTCCTTTACCAATGCCTCCTGCGCCCAGCTGCGCGAGCAACTGCTGAAGGTCCTGGCCTTCTGGCAATTCCCCTTCGACACAGCCCAGGCGCGCCAGTGCGTGCGCACCTTCCATTCGGCCATGGGCACCCTGGCCAAGGAGCTGCTGGGCAACCCGCGCTGGTTCGAACAACTGGACGACGCCGGCGCCGGCGAGTTGGACAACCCGCTGCTGGCCGGCCGCCTGCGCCCGGCCCAGCAACGACTGCTGCAACAGGCCTACCAGGATTGCTACGCAGCGGACGCGGGGTTCCGCGAGCGTGTCCACGATCTGCTGGGCCTGCCGCCCCTGCCCGCCCCGGTCGAAGGCCAGCCGGCGCGAATTCCGAAGGCGCCCATGGACAGCTTCAAGCTGGCCGGCGAGTTCACCCCGCTGCCACTGTTCGAGGCCTTCTACGTGCAGGCCGGTTTCATGGAAAGCATCGGCATCCGCGTCGACCGGCTGAAGCCCCGTGCCCTGGCCTGTTCGGCGCGGGAACGCACCTTTGTCGAGGCCCTGGCGCAGTTCTGGAAGCACTTCGAGGCGCTGTTGCAACAGCAGGGGCTGATGACCTTCAATGCTGCCTTTCAACGCCTGGGCGAAATGCTGACCAAGGGTAACGGCCTGCCCAGCGCGGCCCTGGCGCCCTTCTGTCATCTGTTGATCGACGAGTTCCAGGACGTCTCGCCGCAGATCGTCCAGTGGCTTCAGGCCCTGCATCGCGGCCTGGCACGCCAGGGCGAGGCGGTGAGCCTGATGGCCATCGGCGACGACTGGCAGTCCATCTACGGTTGGCGCGGCAGCTCGCCGGAGCTGTTCATGGACTTCGACCGGCACTTCCCCAGCAAGGGCAAGACGAAGAAAAGCACTGTGCTGACCCTGGAAACCAACTACCGCTCCATCGAGCCCATCCTGCGGGACGGCGAGGCGGTGCTGGCGGGTGTGGCCTTCAAGCAGACCAAAGCCAGCAAGGCGTTCAAAGCCGTGCAGCCCGGCGACCACGGGGTGAAGCTGGTTTCGCGCTTCGACCTCAAGACCCGCCTGCCGGAGCTGGTGCAGGAAATCCAGGCCCAGTGCGCCCATGTGGCCAGCCGTGCGAATGCCGACCGCAATCCGGTGCTGCTGCTCTCCCGGCGCAACGAGCCGCTCCGGCAGATCCAGGGCCAACTCGATTCGGCGCTGCCGGTGCGGGCCTACAGCATTCACCGCGCCAAGGGCTTGCAGGCGGAGGTGGCGATCATCGTCGACGACTGCGCGCCGCCGGAGAAACATCCGCTGCGTAATGCGCTCTATGCCCACTCCGGTTTCTTCCGCAACAGCTACGACCAGGCCATGCAGGACGAAAGCCTGCGCCTGGCCTACGTGGCCATTACGCGGGGCGTGAGCCGGGTGATCTGGTATTCGAACAAGGTGCAAGGAGCGGTCGAGGTGCTGTCGCGGCGCGGCCATCGCGAGTGATTCGCCGGGGCGGCGCACCCTACGTGACCGGCAATCGGCTCTTTTCGTCGGCCAGTTCAGCCGATGTCATGAAATGAAAAACCGCTGTCGCCGGATGCAAGGTGCCCGGGTTTCCTTGGGCCCTAGAGTTTCTGCCATTCACCGCAGGCAGGGCCAAGGGCCCGGAAACTCGAGAGTCGCAATGAGCAAATCCACTCAAACGTCCCAGAACACAACAACAACCAAGCGACGTCCGGCAGCCGGCAGTACCCGCCGCAGCCGCAAGGATGCCGACCTCCCGGGAGACGCCCAGCAGCACGAGCTGATCGGCACTGCCACCAACCAGACCCTGGCCGGCAATCCGCTGGTCAGCGTGCGCGCCGCCGACCTGGCCAGCTCCGCCGGCTACCTGCTCAAGGCCGTGGGCAAATCACCGCTCAAGGCCGGCTATCACCTCGGCGGGTACCTGAAGGAGATGGGCGCCATCGTCAGGGGCAAGTCCAGCATCGCGCCGGACCCCAAGGACAAGCGCTTCGCCGATCCGGCGTGGCAATCCAACTTCCTCCTGCGTGGCCTGCTGCAGAGCTACCTGGCCGGCCAGAGCGAATTCAACCGTTTCATCGAATCGGCCGATCTGCCGCCCCTGGAAAAGAGCCGCGCCCAGTTCGTTGCCTCGCTCCTGGCCGATGCGGTGGCACCCAGCAACTCGCCGCTGACCAACCCCACGGCCCTGCGCAAGCTGGTGGATACCGGCGGCATGAGCCTGGCTCGCGGCGTTCGCCAGTTCACCCATGACATGCTGAACAATCGCGGCCTGCCGGCGCAGGTCGACAGCACGCCGTTCAAGGTCGGGGAGAACATCGCCACGGCCAAGGGCGAGGTGGTGTACCGCAACAAGATGTTCGAGTTGCTGCAGTTCGCGCCGACCACGCCGAACATGTTTGCGCGCCCGCTGGTGATGTCGCCGCCGCAGATCAACAAGTACTACGCCATCGACCTCTCGCCGGAAAAGAGCCTGATCAAGTGGGTGCAGGACAGCGGCGTGAACCTGTTCGTCATCAGCTGGCGCAACCCCACGGCCAAGCACCGCGAATGGTCGCTGTCCGACTACGCCCTGTGCCTTGACCAGGCCGTGGATGTGGCACGCCAGATCACCGGCAGCCCGGACGTGAACATGTGGGGCTCCTGCTCCGGCGGCATCACCCTGGCGGCCTACCTGGGCTGGCTGGCGGCGCGCGGCGAAGGTCACAAGGTGGCCAACACCTGCTGGGCCGTGTGCGTGCTCGACATGCCCTCGGCGCTGGGCGACACCACCCTCGGCCTCTTCACCACACCCTCTGCCCTGCGCGCCGCCAAGGCCAGCTCGCGGCACAAGGGAGTACTGAGCGGCCAGGACATGGCGCGGATGTTCGCCTGGATGCGGCCCAACGACCTCATCTGGAACTACTGGGTGAACAACTACCTGCTGGGCAACAAGCCGCCGGCGTTCGACATCCTGGCCTGGAACAACGACACCACGCGTCTCCCGGCCCAGTTGCACGCGGACTACCTCGACCTGGTGCAGCAGAACCCCTACAGCAATCCGGGCACCCTTTCGATTGCCGGCGAATCCATCGACATGACGCAGGTTCAGGTCGGCGCCTATGTGATCGGCGGCACCACCGACCACATCACGCCCTGGCAAGGCTGCTACGGCACGGCTCGCCTGTTCGGCGAAGACGCCACCTTCGTGCTGTCCAACGCCGGTCACCTGCAGAGCCTGGTCAACCCGCCCGGCAATCCCAAGTCGTATTTCTATTCGGCGCCGGCCAATGCCGACGATCCGGAAACCTGGCTGCAGAACGCCGGGGAACGCCACGAAGGCAGCTGGTGGCCCCATTGGCGCGAGTGGATTCAGCAGCGGTCGGGCGAAAGCCAGACGGCACCGAAGAAACTGGGCTCGCGCAAGTACCCGCCGCTCTGCCCCGCCCCCGGCCTCTACGTGCTGGAACGCTGAGGGCACAAGGCGGAACAACGCCAGGGCGGATTCAGCCCTGGCGTTGACGCAGCTGGATGAACAAGGCTTCGACCTTTTCCCGCGCCCAGGGCGTCTTGCGCAAGAAGGTCAGGCTGGACTTGATGCTCGGGTCGCTCTTGAAGCAACGAATGTCGATGCGCTTGGCCAGGCCGTCCCATCCGTAGTGCTCCACCAGTTCGTTGAGCAGCTTTTCCAGCGTGACCCCATGCAACGGATTGTTCGGGGTTTGGGTCATGGCGGGCCTCGTTCAGTTTGCGAAATCGGTGGAGCTTAGGGCCACGCATCGCAGAAGGCCACTCCCGCCACTGCGCCGATCCAGGACAAGGCCTGCCGGTGAACCCGGTCCGTCCATTCATCGCCAACAGCCATGCAATTCCGCCGTGCATGTACGCTCAACAAAGTCCCGGAGAGGACAAAGCTTGGTCACCACGGATCACCGCCTCCGTCTCAGGCACCTTCTCCGTGCCCAAGTCCGTGGTGACCTTTCTTCCCCTTAGGTCACTCCTGATGGTCGCGAGGCCGCCTCAAGGGAAACGCGGCGTCAACCGGCTGGCTTCAGGCACCGGGAAGGGGAAGCCGAGCACTGGGTACTTACCGCGAACGCGATTCTGCGCCTGGCAGTTCTTGACGCAGTTCGTCGGCGGCGGGGCAACCTCGACCGAGTCCTCGCCCAACACGCCCCCCATGCGACCACCACTGGACACACGCCACACGGATACGCCGCCGAACTGGCTGATGCGGGTGGCAACCTGCGGGCTGTCCCGTCCGACCAGCTTGGGCGACAGGTCGTTGGCGAAATTGATCCGGGGCGTCACCGGCACCGGGTAGCACTGCGGGGTGAAATTGGGCGGCGTGCAAAGCGGCAGCGGGGGCGGATTTCGGAAATTGGGGTTATCGAAGTAGAACACCCCCTCCGCCAGTACATGGGTGAAGTCGGTCGGGAGGCCATCCGCACGCGACGGCTCCATCTGGAAGATGCCGCCCTGGGCACAGTCCTTGGCCTGGATCTTCATGCTGACGCCGGAGCCACTCCGTTGCAGCAGCACATCGTTGCCCTCCACCTCCACCGTCAGATTGCCACTCAACGCCACGCCGCCGAGATTTGGCGTTTTGCTGGCGAACAAGGTGGTCGGTACGCCACCGGTCATGTCCAGCGGATTCGGTGCGCCGGTCAGGGTGTAGTTGCGAACGCCGAGCGTGGCCGCATCGACTTCGAATGTCACGAACTTGCCCTGGACCAGGAAGCTGGCGCCCACCGAACTGGCGGGCACCACGGTGTCCGTGGGGCTGGAAAACGTCCCGCCGGGAAGCACAACGGAGAATCCGCCGCCCTCGCAGCCGGCATCCTTGGCGGCCTGGGCCTGCTGGCCGATGAGGCCGAGCGAAAGCGCCAGGAAAGCGGTCAGCGGAACGCGTAGTGGAAAGGCCTTCGTGGGGCTGAAGGGAGTCGCAGCGTCAGATGGATCAGTTCGGGAGTTCATTTCGTCACCTCTTGTCGGATGAGTCTTTGATTTCCTCACCGCTCACAGGAGCGGCCGGCCAACCAGCGCGGGCATCTGACTTCAGCTTGAAATGCAACAGCGGTGTATCCGCACGATCCTTCTGGACCAGTCAGCTTCATCAGTGGGAAATTTTCCCACGTCGAGTAACCCTAGTCCCCGAGAGCGGAGAGTCAACGACCGAATATCGGAACTGGAAGCGTTTCGTAAATGGCTTCCGGCATTTGAGCGCTCCCTATCGTGGATCGGGTCGAGCCCTCAAATCCTGCGTCTGCTCCAGCAGCCAATTGCGCAGTATCTGCATTTCCGGCGAAGCGGCCAGCTCGCGGCGGCAGACGAAATAGTGCTTCCGGTCGTCGGCAAAGCAGGTTTCGGCAAGTGGCCTGACCAGCTTGCCCGCGTCCAGTTGCGGTTGAACCAGGTGACGCCAGGCCAGGCCAACGCCCACCTCCTCCTGGACCGCGTCCAGCAGCATGGAAAAGTGGCTGAAATCCATCGTTTCCTTGCATTTCGCGGCATCGAGGCCGAATTGTTTCAGCCAGAACGACCAGTCGACGGGTGCCCAGAGCCTGGCTTTCCAGTGGCTTGCACTGAGGTTCAGCAGCGTGACGCTCATCAGCCCTTCCAGGGTCGTGATCTGGGGGTTCTGCTGGAGAAAGCCGGGTGTGCACACCGGGAATATCTCCTCGGAGAACAGGTACTCGGCCACATACTGCGGATGCTCCTCCAGCCCCAGGGTCACCGCAGCGTTGAAGCGTTCCTGGTAGTCGGGATTGGTATCGGAGCTGATCAGGTGCAACTGCAGTTCGGGGTGCTGGGTGCGCAGTTGCTTCAGCCTCGGCATCAGCCATAGCTGGGCGAAAGCAGTAGTGGTGATCAGGGCCAGGTAATCCAGGCTATTGCGCCGCAGCAGTTCGCGGGATGCCGTGGCGATGTGATGCAGGGCGGACGACGTGGCCAGGTACAACGCGTGCCCGTCACTGGTGAGCTGGACCTTGCGGTTGCCGCGCTGGAACAGCTTCAGGCCATAGAAGTCCTCCAGCACCTGGATCTGGCGGCTGATCGCCGCCTGGGTCACGCAGAGTTCTTCCGCCGCCCTCTTGAAACTGCCATGGCGGGCGGCCGCTTCGAAGGTACGCAGCGCATTCAAGGGCGGGAGTAGCTGCCTGAGATTGCTCATCGGGCACACCTGGTTGGCCGGAGACTCGAACAGTTAACCAAAGCGCAACCGGGAATGACAGATACCGGCAGTACCACCGCGTTAACAACCGGAACAAGCCGGAAATCCACTTAACAAAAAGCTAAGTGAATACCCCGCAAAACTCGTTTGTCAGCGGTTCGTGGGCTGTCGATCATCGGCCTCAGGTAACCCACCCTGAGGTAGCAAAGCCATGAGGTTCGAAAACAAGGTTGTCGTAATCACCGGAGGCGCCGGTGGCGTCGGTCAGGCCCTGGTCCGGCTGTTCGCCGCGGAAGGTGCGCGCGTGATGATCTCGGACATCAACGCCGACGGCTGTCAGGCCATGGTCGACCAGGCCCGCGAACTGGGCGCCGAGGCGGACTGCCTGGCAGGCAATCTGCGGGAGAAGGAATATTGCGAAGCGGTCATCGCGCGCACGGTGGAGCGCTTCGGCGGCGTCGACATCCTGCTCAACAACGCCGGCATCATTCCGCGCGGCACCATAGAGGAAACCACTGACGACATGTGGTTCACGGCGATGGACGTCAACCTCAATGCGGTGTTCTTCCTCTGCCGCGCGGCCATCCCCCACATGAAGAAGCGTGGCGGCGGCGCCATCGTCAACACCTCCTCGGTCTGGGGCACCTACCCGGGACCGGGCCATGTCGCCTATTGCACCAGCAAGGGCGCGGTCGCGGCACTGTCGAAGAACCTGGGCCGGGACTGCGCTCCGCTGGGCATCCGCGTCAACGCCGTGTGCCCGCACGAAATCAACACGCCGATGATTCGTAGCGGCTTCGAGCGCCGGGGCCTGGACCCGGACAAGGCAATCGAGGAACTGAACAAAACCGTGCCGCTGGGCCGCATCGCCGAGCCGGAGGATATCGCCGATGTGATCGCCTTCCTGGCTTCCGACCAGGCGCGCTACATCGCCGGCGAGACGGTGGAAGTCACCGGCGCCAAACCGGTTTCGGGCTGAGGAGAACAGGTCATGCTGAATAACAAGGTGGCCGTCGTTACCGGCGGCGGTCGCGGAATCGGTCGCGGGATTACCGAAAAACTCCTGGAAGCCGGCGCGCGGGTTCTGGTCGCCCAGCGCCAGCCGCTGGATGAAGGCCTGACGGCCAATCCGCAAGTGGCCTGGGTCGAAGCGGACCTGGCCGAGCGCAACGCGCCCTATGCCATTGCGCGGGCGGCTGAGGAATGCTTGGGCGGCGTCGACATCCTGGTCAATAACGCCGGTTTCATGTTCGAGCGCTCGCTCGACGAGATGAACGAAGACGACTGGGACCGGATGATGGCCGTCAACCTGCGCGCCCCGGTTTTCCTGGCCAAGGCGCTACTGCCGCAGTTGCGCGTGCGGGGCGGCAGCATCGTCAACATCGGTTCGATCGAAGGCATAGGCGCCAACCCTTGGCACACCGCCTATTGCGGCTCCAAGGCCGGCGTACACGGTTTCACCCGTGCGATGGCCGTCGACCTGGGGCGCGACGGTATCCGTTGCAACGCTATCGCTCCCGGGTGGATCAACTCCGACCTGAGCCACGCCTACATCGACACCCAGCCCGATCCGGCGCAGGCACGTGCCGGCCTGCTCAAGCTGCATCCCGTTGGGCGTACCGGTGAACCGCAGGACATTGGCAACGTCGTGGTCTTTCTGGCGAGCGATGCCGCGGCCTTCATCACCGGCCAGGTGATCGTCGTCGACGGCGGCCGGACCGCCAAGCTGCCGTTGCCGTTCTGAGATCCGGCGCCTGGCTGAGCGAAAGCGTTCAGCCGTGAGAAACGGGTAACGGGTGGGCGCTCAGGTCGCCCGCCCTTCCCCGCCGCTTACTTGAACAGTTCGGCGTTGGCAGCCAGGACTTCGTCCGCGCACTGCGCATCGAGGTGGCCGCCCGGAGCGCCGGCCACACCGATGGCACCGATCACGGCATCGCCAGCCTTCACCGGCACACCACCGCCCAGCAGCAGGAAGCCGGGAATGTCGGTCAGGTTGGCGGCGACCTGGTTCTTCTGGGCGTTTTCCATGATGGCCAG
Source organism: Pseudomonas sp. BN411 (assembly GCF_029871235.1). GTDB lineage: Bacteria > Pseudomonadota > Gammaproteobacteria > Pseudomonadales > Pseudomonadaceae > Metapseudomonas. The sequence continues at coordinate 10,595 of NZ_SSOM01000075.1, read as the reverse complement.
GGTCGGGGTCTTGGCGGAGGCGGAGGTGAAGGCCTTGGCCTGGCTGGCTTCGATGGTGTGCGGGCCGGCGTTGTCGGCGCGGGCGAAGGCCTTCAGCAGGCCGGCGCGGTCCACCACCGCAGCGCTCACGTTGTAACCCTTGGCCTGGCAGGCGGCGACGGTGGCGGCGGCCAGCTTCTGGGCGTCGGCAGTCGAGATATTGCTTTCTTTCAGCACGGCGGCATTGGCGGCGCCCGCGAAGGTCAGGGAGCAGAGCAGCGCGGCAAGCGAATAACGAGACATGGTTACGTCCTTTTCGGGGATCGATTTCAGGAGTAGCCAGTGTGGCGAGCGCGCGCCGGGGACGGTATTCGCCCGATTACGCTGCAGCCTCCGTAGCGCTACGGAGACGGTGAGTCCAGTAGGGTCGCGTACTGGCGGATGAGCTGCGCCAGGGAGTCGGCCTCGAGCTTGGCGAAGACGTTGGCCCGATAGGTTTCCACGGTGCGCGGCGACAGGTCGAATTCGCGCGCGATTTCCTTGTTGCTCATGCCCTTGACGATGCGCACCAGCACGTCGTGCTCGCGCCCGGACAGGCGCGCCAGCCGCTCGACAGCCGCCTGGGTCACCGCCTGGCGCTCGCGGCTGGCGACGTGGCTGCGCACGGCGGCCTGCACCGCATCCAGGAACACATCGTCATCCACCGGCTTCTGCAGGAATTCCATGGCGCCGCCCTTGAAGGCACGGCGGCACAGGTCGACGTTGCCGTGACCGGTCAGCATCACCACCGGCAGATCGGACACCTCCGCCAGCCGCGCCAGCACGTCCAGCCCGCCGATACCCGGCATGCGGATGTCCAGCACCACGCAACCGATGGACTGCGGCGACAGCGAAGCGAGGAACGCCTGGGGATCGCCATGCCCCTCGCTGCGCAGGCCGACGCTACGCAGCAACAGCGCCAGCCCCTCGCGAACGGCATCGTCGTCGTCCACCAGGTACACGAGCGGGGAATGTGCGGGCAGGCTCATGCATCGGCTCCGGCAAGGGGCAGCCGCAAGGTGAAGCAGGCGCCCCGGGGTTCGAGGTTGCGGACGGTCATACGGCCGTCCATGGCGCCGGCCAGCGTCTCGCACAGCGCCAGGCCCAGCCCCATGCCTTGGGGCCGCGTGGTGTAGAACGGCTCGAACAGTCGCGGCAGGGCTTCGGCATCGATGCCGGGGCCGTCATCACTGACGCCGAACACGTATTCGCTGCCTTCGACTGCACCATTCAGGACGATGCTCCGGGTGCCCGGTGCGTCGGCGGCGTTCTGCACCAGGTTGTGCAGGATCTGTTCGAGGGCCACCCGGTCACCCAGCGGGCGGGCGCCGGGACTTGCGTTGCGCCAGGCCAGTCGGATGCCGCGTCGGGCCAGTTCGTCTTCGCGCAGGAACAGCAGCGAAGCCGCCAGCGCGTCGGGGTCCACCGCCCTGCGCGGCGCAGGCGAACTGGGTTTCACCAGTTCGCGCATACGACTGATGATGTCGGCCGCACGGCGGGCCTGGCCGGCGCTGGCAAGCAGGGCCTGACGTACCGTCGGGCGCTCTTCCTCGTCATCCAGCAGGCGTTCGGCGGCGCGCACCTGGGCGAGGATGGCGGTCAGCGGCTGGTTCAATTCATGGGCGATACCCGCAGCCATTTCACCCAGGGTGCTGAGGCGCGTCATCGCCGCGAGGCGGACCGCCTCCTGCTGCCGCCTGGCCTCAGCGCGCGAGCGCTGCCAGGCAGTGGTGCCGGCCGCCAGCAGGCAACTGGCGGCGGCCCAGGCCAGCCACTCGACCCAGGGCCAGTCGGCGGGCGTCAGCGTGCGCCAACTGTGCACGGGAAAGGGTTGGCTGACGGCACCCAGTGGTTTGTGCAGGTCGATCTTCAAGCCCGGTGAGCTGTCGGTCTGGCGCGCCAGCAGCGTGAGCGGCCCCGCCCCCACGTCCAGCGTCAGCATGGCCAGCGAGGGCGGGAAGTCAGCGGCGGGAATGAGGTGCCGGGCGTCCAGCAACAGGCTCCAGCCCGATGGGGCCACCAGCCAGTAGCGGGCCTCGTCCAGCGCCAGCGTGACCGGCCGCCCCAGTTGCTTCGCCTGCTCGACGGCAGCCGCCAGACCCGGCGGAGATTCGGTACTGCCCGCCCAGGCGCCATCGCGCAGGTAACCCAACCCCAGCAACTGCGGCATGGACGGTTGCAGGCTGGGCAGCAGACGTTCGGGAATGGGTGGGTGCGACAGCGCGGCCAGGGTAGCCAGCACTGCTTCGTGCTGCACAGTCTTCTGACTGAGCATGCGCTGGGCGATGCTGGTGTCCTGGAAAAAGCGCTCGTAGCGGTCGGCGTAGTCCTGCCAGCCGATCCAGGCAGCGATGGGACAGAACAGGACCAGCCAGAGAACGAAGGTGCGGGGAATCGTCAGGGGTTTCACGACCGGCATCATGCCCTGCCGCCTCGAAAATCGACCATCCGTACGCCTACGGAGGCAGGACGCGAGCAGCCGAGCGGCGCGTCGATAGCGTGACCCGGTAGTGACATGTCGATTGCTTGCATCCATTCAGCCCGGTTGCGGAAATGCGCCATTGTTTCATGGCCGCAGTGAGCATGGACGCGTCCGGGCGCGATAGCCAACGCAGGCTTCGCTGTGGGGGCTATTTCAATCGCAGGGCTGCGCGGCCCTTGGCGAATGAATTGGCTATGTCTGCGCTAAGTTGCTGGAACGTCCTTCGCCAGGTTGCTTGTCGAGCATTGCGGATGTTTCTGGTTTCGCCTCCCGGCGAGTCTCTTTTGGCAGTCGTCGGAATGCCGCACCACCCAAAAGAAACCAAAAGGGCTTGCCCCTGCATCCGGAACTCGGCGTCCCCGTTTGCCTTCGCCAAACTCCCCTCGCTCCATCGTGGCTCCGGGGCCCGGCGAGAGGGGCCATCCATGGCCCCGCACGCCTCTCGCGGCATCCATGCCGCTCGTCCCCTGCGCAACGATTCCGCTCGGCCTCCTGAAGGGGCGGAGTCCCCGCCCCACCGCTTCTGCCCGGTATCAGGCCCGAATGGGCTTCAGGATTGCATTAGCCTCGCCGGCGCGAGTCACCCCTCTCCACTTCAGGGAGAGGGGCCGGGGGTAAGGGGGAGCAGGCTAGCGCTAAAGCCTGGATAGAGGGCTCTTCTTCGACGCTGCAATAGCCAGTGAATTTGCCCCCACAAGAAGAGCAAAGGGGCGATTGTGAAAGTGGCCTACGCCACGGGAATCCGTGGGTCGGCGGCGGCCAGGGCGGTGGCGCGATCGGCTGCCGGCGGGTAGATCCACAGGGTGTTGATCTGCGTCTTGAGCTCCTTGGCTTCCTGTTTGACCAGTTTGAGCTGGCGGTCCCAGCCTTCAGTGAACACCGCGCCCCAGGCGCCGAGGTCCAGGCAGGTCACGTACTTGGGTTGGCGATACGGCGTCGGGAGAACACCGAGCAGGTCGGCGGCGGCGTTGTTGCCCGCATGCCGGCCGAGGGAAATCGCGTGCTGGCAGGACATCACCGCGAAATTGCCGAGATCGTCGGTGGCGGCATAGGCCACATCGCCGGCGGCGAATACCTTGTCCTGACCGAACACCTTGAGGTGCTCATCGACGTGCAGCCGCCCCTGCGCATCGCGCACGCTGGTCAACTGTTCGGTCAGCGGGCTGGCACGGAAGCCGACGGTCCAGATCACCGTCGCGGCCTCGATGCGTCGGCCATCGGCCAGGGTCACGCCGTTCACGTCCACCGCAGCCACGGTGGCGTTCAGCACCCATTCGATGCCCAGGTGCTGGGACGCTTCGATGATCGACGGGCGAATCCCATCCCCCATGGCGGCGCCAATCTGCGGGCCACGGTCGATGACTATCACCTGGATGTCCTGGTCGTCGCCGAGCACGGCTTTGAGGCGTGCCGGCATCTCCGTTGCGGTTTCGATGCCGGTGAAACCTCCACCGGCCACCACTACCGTATTGCGGGCGGCGCTGCGGGGCCGGTCCTTGAGGGAGCGAACGTGATTCTCCAGGCGTACCGCCGATTCGATCTGGTCAACATCGAAGGCATGGGTGGCCAGGCCTGGCACATTCGGGCGCACGAGCTGGCTGCCGGTTGCCAGCACCAGGCGGGCGTAATGCAGCTCGGCCTGCTGCCCCGCCTCGTCGAGGTAGCCGACGGTCTGCGCCTGCTCGTCGATGCGGTTGGCCGTGCCCATGACGAAGCGAATACCCACCGAGTCGAACAAGTCCTCCAGCGGCGCGAACATCCGGTGCACGTCCGGCTCATAGAAACGCGGACGTATCCGCAGCTCCGGCTGGGGCGCCAGCAGGGTGATGTTCACGTAGTCACAATCGCATTTATCCAGCAGGCGAGCGGCGCTCAAGGCGCTCCAGACTCCACCGAATCCCGCACCGACGATCAGAATGTTTTTCATGGTCTGCTCCGGAGGCAAGGTCAGATAACGACGGATGTTCAGCCGGGCAGATAGTCGGTCTCGTGCCGGGACCGGCATACTCAATTCGACTGATAGCTGGTCTTGTGCGGAATGATGGCGCGGCTTGCGCTGGGAGCTATGGAGCGAGGTTCAGCGGGCCTCATTCTTCACGAGGAGGCTCCCTCTCCAATCCTGCTCAGCGCACAATACGCAGGCGTATTTCCCGTCGTGTTTCCCGCTACAAGGCAGACCCTGGATGAAGACCCCCGGCGGCATGTTGCTGACCGGCATCGAGCTGGACCGTTCCAGCCCTGTGCCGCTCTATCGCCAGCTTTACCTGCAGGTGCGCAAGCAGATTCTCTCCGGTCGGCTTCCCGGCGGTACCCGGCTGCCCTCGACGCGCACCCTGTGCAAGGAACTGGGGTTGTCGCGGATCACGCTGCTCAATGCGTTTGACCAGCTGACCGCCGAGGGCTTCCTGGCATCGCGGACGGGCGCCGGCTCCTATGTCGGCGATGAGTGGGAAGGACGCAATGCGGCCGCCGACAAGCCGCGCAAGCCACCGCGTCTGTCCAGCATGAGCCAGGCGGTGCATTCCCTGCGCAGCGACCATTTCAGTGGCATGTCCTACAGCGCCTGGGCGCCGGACTGCCCGACCTCATTCCTGCCCAGCCACCCGGCCTACGACGCGTTTCCCATGCTGGTATGGAAACGCATGATGAACCGCCACCTCCGCAAGCCCGGCAAGACCGATCTGGGCTACGGAGAACTGAAAGGCCTGCTGCGCCTGCGCGAGGCGATCGTCGAGTATGTGGCCGACGCCCGTGGCATCGAGTGCAGCGTGGACCAGGTAGTGATCACCTCGGGCGCCCAGCAGGCCTTCAACCTGCTCGGCATGCTGCTGCTCAACCCCGGCGACAGTGTGTGGATGGAGGACCCCGGCCATATCGCCGCGCGTATCGCCTTCCAGGCGTTGGGCTGTCAGCTGGTGCCATTGCGAATCGACGACCAGGGCCTGGACGTGATGCAGGGGTTACGCGAATGTCCGGACGCGCGCCTGGCCTTCACCACGCCCTCTCGCCAGCACCCGCTGGGCACCACCATGAGCTACGCGCGGCGCCAGGAGCTGATCGACTGGGCCGGACGCAGCCAGGGCTGGATAATCGAAGACGACTGCGACAGCGAATTCCGCTACGTCGGCCGCCCCCTGCCGGCGCTCTACGCCATGGACCAGTGGGACAAGGTCATCTACGTCGGCACCTTCAGCAAGGTGCTCTACCCTTCGCTGCGCCTGGGCTACGTGATCCTCCCGGAGGATCTGGTGGAGCCGTTCTGCGCCATTCGGGCGGTCATGGACCGCAGCCCCTCCACGCTGCACCAGGCCACCACCGCCGATTTCATGCAGGACGGCCACTTCCTGGGCCACATCCGTCGTATGCGCAACCTCTACCAGGCGCGCCAGGCATGCCTGGTAGAGGCGTTGCAGCGCCACTTGGGCGGCTTCCTGTCTGTCACGCCGGTGGAAGCCGGCCTGCACCTCATGGGCTGGTTGCCCGAGGAGATGGATGACGACGCCCTGGCGCGCGGGCTCGCCGACCATCAGGTCTACACCTATGCACTTCGTGACTACTGCATCCGCCACTACCTGCCACCGGGGCTGCTACTCGGCTTCGCCGCCACACCGGAAACGCAGGCTGAACAGCGTGTGCAGGAGTTCGTCCAGGCCCTGCGCGGCATTGGCGTGCGAGTTTGAGCCCGCGCCGTGCGGGCGGCCAAAGTGGCTATAAGAACTAAACATTAATGGCTATAGGTATAGCGCCATTCCGGAGCGATAAAAGCACTGCCGGCCACCCCGGCGCCGCTATCAGGAATGACAATAATGAACGCTATCCAAGCCCGATTCGCCGCCCTGCTGAGTCATAACGCCGGGGCGGACAGCGCGCCCCCGCTACTCACCCCCGACCTTGCCCGCCGCCTGCTGGAACGCCTGGACAGCATGCGCCTGTTCGCCCACGGCTATCCGCTGCTGACCAACCTCACCCAGGGGCGTGTCACGCCCGAAGACATGCTCGACTTCGCTTACCGGCATGAGCTCGACGGCCTCTCGCTACACCTGCTGGACGGCGAGCACAACAGCCTTTCACGCATGACCGCCGAGCAACTTGCCGCCTTCGCCGAGAAAGCCCGTGCGCTGGAGCTGGACGTGCATGTGGAGATCAGCAGCACCCTGCCCGAGGACGTCGATCAGGCAGTCGCGGTGGCCCGTGCAATCGGCAGCCGCAACATCCGCGTCTACTCCCGCTACGAGGGCCATCTTTCGCGCGTGATGGACCTGATCGAAGACGACCTGCGGCGCCTGGCGCGACTGGCCGATGAGCACGACCTCAATTTCGACTTCGAACAGCACGAGGAACTCAAGAGCGAGGAAATCGCTACCCTGCTCCGCCGGGTTGGCCACCCGCGCCTCAATGCCCTGTTCGACTTCGGCAACATGATCAATGCCTGCGAGCAACCGCTACCGGCACTGGCCCATCTCGCGCCCTACATTCGTCAGGTGCACCTCAAAGGCGTGCGCGTGGTTCCCGAGCAGAATGGCTTTGGCCACTACGGTGTGCTCCAGGGCAGCGCCGATGACCAGTTGCCTGGCGCGCGGATGTTCCTGGAACTGCTGCTGTTGGGCGAAACCGCCCCGCAGGTCGTGGCCTTCATCCTCGAACAGGAAAACCACTACATCGCGCCGGCCTTCCGGCAGACCGGCGAAGACGCCGATCCCTTCATTCCTTACCGCGAAATGAGCGAGACGCCGCTGCCGCCGGGCTACAGCCTCGAACGCATGCTGGCCGACGAGCATCGCTGGGCGAACAACCAGGTGCGGTACGTGCGCGGCCTGCTGGCCGAGCTGCGCCTGCTGGCCGAACTGACGCTGGACGACGCAGAACGCATCTGACCGGCCGCGCAATCGGCCCTTCGACAACTCTGGAAGCTGTGGAGAACAACAATGACAGCACAGAACAAAGCCAAATGGCTCCGTTTCCTGGTCCTCGTCCTCGGTGGCGGGACCATCTACAAACTGGCGAACCTCAAGGACGCCTTCTACATCCCGATGCAGGAACACATGGGGCTGACCCATACCGAAATCGGCACCCTGCTCAGCGCAAACGCCATCATCGCCACTGTGCTGTTCGTGGTAGGCGGCTTCCTCGCTGACCGATTCGAGACCCGCAAGCTGATCCCCCTCGGACTGGTCGGCACCGGTGCTTTGGGCCTGTACCTGGCCAGCTTCCCCGGCTACAGCCAGCTCCTGATCGTCTTCTCCCTGCTGGCCGTGTGCGCCGACTGCATCTTCTGGCCTTCCCTGCTCAAGGCCATCCGCAACCTCGGCGATGACGGTGAACAAGGACGCATGTTCGGCTTCCTGGAAGGTGGCCGTGGCGTGGTGGATACGCTGGTGGCCTTCTCCGCCCTGGGGGTCTTCGTCGCCCTGGGCTCCGGCGCCGCCGGCCTTAAGGCCGCCATCCTGTTCTATTCGGGGATCGATATCGTTGTCGGCCTGCTCACGCTGTTCCTGCTCAGGGATGCCCGCCAGGCGAACGGCAACCGTGAACCCATCGGCCTCGCCGGCCTGATGGAAGCGGTGCGCATGCCAGGCATCTGGCTGGTGAGCCTGAACGTGTTCATGGTCTACATCGTCTACTGCGGCCTGACCTACTTCATCCCCTACCTGAAGGACATGTACGAGCTGCCGGTGGCCCTGGTCGGCGCCTACGGCATCATCAACCAGTACTTCCTCAAGGTCCTGGGTGGCCCGGCTGGCGGCTTCATCGCCGACAAAGGGCTGAAAAGCCCGAGCCGCTACCTGAAGTGGGCCTTCCTCGCGCTGTTGCCGCTGATGGCCGTGATCTTCAGCATCCCCCACGGCGAGAGCTACATCTACGCCGGCATGGCCGCCACGCTGTCCTTTGCCCTGGTGGTATTCACCATGCGCGGTGTGTTCTGGGCGCCGATGAGCGAAGTGGGAATCCCCTCGCGAATCAGCGGCTCGGCTTTCGGCATCGGCTGCCTGATCGGCTACGCGCCCGGCATGTTCGCCTACATCATCTACGGCGCACTGCTCGACCACTATCCGGGCGAACAGGGCTACACCTACGTGTTCTCGCTGATGAGTGTGCTGGCTGTAATCGGTTTCCTGGTTTCCAGCCTGCTGCATCGCTCGGTGAACAAACGTGTCGCCAGCGCCTCTGGTGAATCCCTGGCATAAGCTCTGTGCCATTGGAATGCCGGCCGTATGGCCGGCTTTCCTGATTTGTGCGCCACCTAAAGCCTCCACCCTGCGCAGCAACCGATCGCTGCGTCAGGTGGAGGCTTCTGCATTCAGCCCCGGCTCAATCGCGTCCCACGTCCCCTTGTATTGACCAGCCGCTGGATGCCCGGCGGAATGGCGTTCTTCCGCGCATCCGGCAGCAGCCTGTCGGGGTAGTTCTGGCAGCACAGCGGGCGCAGGAAGCGGTCGATGGCCAGGGGGGCGATGAAAACTGTAGGGTAGCGGTTCGCCGCCTCGGCACCTCACCTGCCTGCCACTGGAAGTGCATTCCGCAGCGAACCCATCTCGGTGGTGACACGCCGGGACACGCTATTGTCGGCGCCGGCACACGACTTCAACTTCACCATGAGGATTACCCCCGATGCCCCATCTCGTCATCGAGTACAGCGCCAACCTCCCCGACTTCGACGCCGCTGCCACGCTCGCTGCCTGCAATGGCTTCCTCGCCGGCACCGGCCATTTCTCCGAGGCGGACATCAAGAGCCGCGCCATACGCCACGAGCACTTCCTGGTGGGCACCGCGAGCGACGGCCGCGCCTTTGTGCACGCCACGCTGTGGCTCCTCTCAGGCCGTCCGGAGAACGTCAAGCAGGCGCTCTCCCGTGGCGTGCTGGAGGCCATCGAGCAGAACTTCAACAAACCCGATGGCCTCGACGTGCAGCTCAGTGTGCAGATGCAGGACATGGAACGCAGTACCTACGCCAAGGCCTTCCTCTGACCTGTGGCTCAGAGTCCTGAGGCACGCTTCATACAGCCCTGGTAGCGCCCATCCACCCGCTCGGCAAACCACTTGGTGGTGAGCTTGCGGGTGATCTTCGGACTCTTCAGGTCGATGCCCGGCATCACTTCGCGGGGCAGTTTGCGCCGCTCGACTTTCTCGGCCAGGGCGAAGACGCGCTCATAGAGATCGGTCTCCTCAAACTCCAGGCTGTCACCCTTGAGCAGCGTGCGGCGGATGGCCGAGTCGCTGAGGTCCAGTTGTTTCTGCAGGGCGCGCACCGCGAGTTCGGTGGAGCCCGCCTTGCTGGAACCGTGGATCACCAGGTCGCCATCCAGCTCCAGGGGAATGCCCGAAGCCAGGCTCACGGCGTTCTGGAAGGCGGCGTTGCGGCTGGCGTACCAACCAGCGTTGAAATCGGCGAAGCGGTAGAGCGGCTTCGGATAATGAGCCGGGTAGCCCAACAGGTGACCGATGCCGAAGTACATGCCGCCGCGTCGGGTGAAGACCTCCTGGCGAATGGAGCCCTTGACCGGGTACGGGTAATTCTTCGCGCTGGCTTCGGCGAAGGCGATGCTCACTTGCATGGGGCCGCCGGTGTGCACCGGATTGAAGTTGCCGAACAGTTTCCGGCCTAGGGGCACCATGTCGATGAAGTCGTCGAAGATGGCGCTCAATTCCTTCTCCGTGCGTGCGGCGGACAGGCGCTGGTCGTAGGTCTTGCCGTTGGGTGAGTCGATCTTCAGCGCGGAATTCACTACGAAGGCTGGCACATGCAGGCCACCGGCGCGGCGCAGGATTTCCTGCCTGGCGATCTTCGCCAACCCCGGCACGGGCGGGTCCACCTGGTAGGTGGATTCCTGCTCGGTGACTGCCAGCACGGCACAGAGGTTGCTGTCGGTGGGGGCGATGTCCTGGGCGGCGAAGGCAGCCTGGATATCCGCGGCCCAGCCCTGGCGGTCCGGCACCTTGGTGGGCATCAGCTTGACCACCTTGGCCCGCACTTCAGCGGGCCGCGGCACAGGCTCCTGCGGGCGCTGGGTGCCGCATGCGGCGAGGGTCAGAAGCGTAGAGAGGATGATGAAACGGGTAACGAGGTTGCTCATGAAAGGGGCTGCCTTGCGATTCA
>NZ_SSOM01000074.1:142160-237551 GCF_029871235.1 Pseudomonas sp. BN411 | reverse complement strand
CTTGTGGGGGCGAATTTATTCGCAATGGGCAGTGCAACTGCCCCGGAAATACCTGCAGGGCAGACCTGCGGCCTGCTTAGCGATTGAAATCGCCCCCACGAAAAGCGGGTCAATCTCAAAACCCCTCTGCCTTTGGCACCTCCTCTTAGCCGGGCGGGAAGCGACAAGGGCGCACCTTTCCCTGTAGGGGCGAATTCATTCGCCAAGGGCAGCGCAGCTGCCCCCAGAATCAGCAGCCCGCACAGCGCTTGAAATCGCCCCCACAAAAGCGGGCACGGACTCAGACCAACCCCTCCGCCTTCAGCGCCTCCTGCACGGCTGGACGGGAAGCGACGCGGCCCTGGAATTCCAGGAGTTCCGGGCAGTCGGAAATATCCATCTTCAGGAACCCCGCCCAGTTGGCCACAGTGAACAGATAGGCATCCGCCGCGGTGAAGTCGTTGCCGGTGAGGTACTGGCGGCCGCGCAACTGCTCCGAGGTCCATTGCAGACGACGGTGGGCCATGCCGGTGTAGGTCGCCTTGGCCTTGTCATCCAGAGTGGGGTTGAACAGCGCACCGAAGCTCTTGTGCACTTCGCTGTTGATGAACGCCTGCCACTCCATGACGCGATAGCGCATCAGGGAGCCTGCAGCCGGCATCAGGTCGGTGCGGCCGGCCTGGTCGCACAGGTACTGGCAGATCACCGGCCCTTCGCTGAGGGACTGCCCGTTATCCAGCTCCAACAGGGGCACGTAGCCCTTGGGGTTGTTGCGATAGTAGTCGTCACCGCGCGCGGTCTTGTGAGCACCCAGGTCGACCTTTTCGAGGTTGAAGGGCTTGCCGATCTCGCGCAGGACGATATGCACGGCAAGTGAGCAGGCTCCGGGGGAATAGAAGAGTTTCATCGCATGGGCTCCTCTGGCAGGCCACGAGTAGCCGGCGCAGGCAGTGCGCCGGCGGAGGGAGTCATCAGGACAAGCATAGTGGGGTTGCCCCCACGAACAGTGGACCAGCCTGTGGAAAAGCTGTTCGTCCCCGATGCTCGCCCACGGCCTGCGGGACTTGCGGAGGATTGGCGATTTTTTCAACGATTTCAGCTAGTTGCGCACAGCATCTGTGCACCGCTGCATCCACAAGCTGTGGATAGATGGCGCCAGCCCGCGAATGGCGCGGGCTGGCGGGAGTTGCTCAGAAAACCATCAATAATCGATAGATACGTCGCCCTTGGGAACGCTGCAGCAAGAAAGGATGTAGCCCTCGGCGACGTCTTCGTCGGTGATGCCGCCGTTGTGCTCCATCTCCACCTCGCCAGCGGTCTTCATCACCTTGCAGGTACCGCAGATGCCCATGCCGCAGGCCTTGGGAATATGCAGACCGACCTTGGCAGCGGCCGAGTGCACGGTCTCGCCAGGAGCCACGCGGATGCTCTTGCCGGTTCCGGTGAACTCCACCAGGTTCATCGCGCCGGCCGGTACTTCGGCAGCGGCTTCGGCAGCCTCGGCGGCGTGCTCCTTCACTTCTTCGCGAATCTCCGGCGGGGTCGGGCCGAAGGCTTCTTCGTGATAGCGCTTCATGTCGAAGCCGGCCGCTTCCAGCAGGCGCCGGACCGCAGACATGTAGGGCGTCGGGCCGCAGCAGAAGATCTCGCGTTCCATGAAGTCGCCTGCCATCAGGTCGAGCATCGCGCGGCTCAGGTAGCCGCGATAGCCGGACCAGGTCTCGCCGATCTCGTACTTCTCGCAGATCAGGTGCAGCTTGAAGTTCTCAATGCGCGAGGCCATGTGGCGCAGCTCGCGGTGGTAAATGATGTCTTTCGGCGTCCGCGCACTGTGGACGAAGATCATGTCCACCGCGCCGTTGGTGTCGAAGAACCAGCGCGCCATGGACATCACCGGGGTGATGCCGACGCCGCCGGAAAGGAACAGCACCTTCTCCGCCGGGAAGTCGATGGCGTTGAACAGGCCGACCGGGCCGTGCACCGGAATCACGTCGCCTTCTTTAAGGTTGTCGTGCAGCCAGTTGGAGACCTTGCCACCAGGCACGCGCTTGATGGTCAGGGAGAAGCTGTAGGGCACCGAGGGCGAACTGGAGATGGTGTAGGAACGCATGATCGGCTGGCCGTCGATCTCCAGTTCCAGGGTCACGAACTGCCCCGGCTTGAAGAAGAACACCATCGGCTGGTCGGCCATGAAACAGAAGGTGCGCACATCCCAGGTTTCCTGGATCGCCTTGACGCAGCGAACCATGTGCCGGCCGTTGGTCCAGGTCTGGGTCGTGATGGGATTGAGGAAGTTATTGGTCATGACGCTGCTCCGCCCATGGCCGGAAATCGGCCTATTGCGACGGATTGTGAATAACGCAAAAACGGCCCATTTACCTGTCTGCGACATTCACATGCTCATCGCGACCTGCCAGCAACCATCGGGCCTTGCGCGTCGGAAACGGATGTCCCCATGTCGCCCATGGGCAAGGTCGTGCCTGCCAGCGCCAGCACACTGATTCCCAGCCGAACCATAAGGCTTTTGAGCGAACCACCCTCGCACCCGCAGCAGGGCAGCCAGTCGGCAGGCGAGAAACGAGGGCAGGTCACGCCGCCTTGCGTGACAACCGAAACAGCCACTTATTGCGGCGGTCGCCAGCGCGACCAGCCATTGAGGAGTTACCGATGGACGTCACTTCCACCCTGAGCCTGGGCGATCCGCTTCAACCCGCACGCAAGGCCACGGCCGAAATGCTCCGCGAACGCGACCACAGCTTCTCCCTGCCGCAGCCGTTCTATAGCGACGAGCGCCTGTTCCAGATCGACATGCAGGAGATCTTCCACAAGGAATGGCTGATCGCCGGCATGACCTGCGAGATCCCTGCCAAGGGCAACTACCTGACCCTGCAGATCGGCGACAACCCGATCATCGTCATCCGTGGCGCCGAAGGTCAGATCCACGCTTTCCACAACGTCTGCCGCCACCGTGGCTCGCGCCTGTGCGTCAGTGAGAAGGGCAAGGTCGCCAAGCTGGTCTGCCCGTACCACCAGTGGACCTACGAACTGGACGGCCGCCTGCTGTTCGCCGGTACCGAGATGGGCGCCGACTTCGACCTCAAGGACTACAACCTCAAGCCCGTGCACGTGAAGAGCGCCGGCGGCTACATCTTCATCAACCTGTCGGAAAACCCGCCGGCTATCGACGACTTCCTCTCCACCCTGGCCCATTACATGGAGCCGTACGACATGGAGAACACCAAGGTGGCCGTGCAGACCACCCTGAAGGAAGCCGCCAACTGGAAGCTGGTGATCGAGAACAACCGCGAGTGCTACCACTGCAACGGTTCGCACCCGGAACTGTTGAAGACCCTGCTGGAGTGGGACGACGTTACCGACCCGCGCGCCAGCCAGGCGTTCAAGGATCAGGTCGCAGCCTGCACCAAGGCCTGGGACGAGGAGAAGATCCCCTACGCCCACGCCAGCTTCGGCCTGCGCAACCGCATCGTGCGCATGCCGCTGCTCGACGGCACCGTATCCATGACCATGGACGGCAAGCAGGGCTGCAAGAAACTCATGGGCCGCATCAAGAACCCGGACCTGGGCTCCATGCGCATCCTTCACCTGCCCCACGCCTGGAACCACTGCATGGGCGACCACATGATCGTCTTCACCGTGTGGCCCATCAGCGCCCAGGAAACCGTGGTCACCACCAAGTGGCTGGTACACAAGGATGCCGTGGAAGGCGTTGACTACGACGTGGCACGCCTGCGCGAAGTCTGGGACGCCACCAACGACCAGGACCGTCGCCTGGCCGAAGAGAACCAGCGCGGTATCAACTCCACCGCCTACCAGCCGGGCCCGTACTCCAAGACCTACGAGTTCGGCGTGATCAACTTCCTCGACTGGTACAGCGAACGCCTGCTTAACAACCTCGGCGACACCCCGGCCACCAAGCTGCGCCAGGTCAACGAGTAACACTTCCAGGGAGCTCGGTGAGGCGGCTGCGGCGGCCTCGCTGGGCGGAGGAACAGCCATGTCCGTATGCCTGGGCTTTGCCATCCTCCTGACGTTTTATGGACTGGCCTCGAGCCTGCTCAAGGCCTGGTCCGAACGCACACACTGAGGTCCCCTCAAGGACCACCCTCGCCCTCGTCGGGATGTCGGCCCTGACGGGGGCTTTTTTTAGCTCTTCACGCCCTAGCGTTTTCCCGAGCATCACGCCTCGCGGAGACCTCTTCTTTCTCTTTCCTTTGCCCCGCCAATCCTTCCGTCAGCGGTCGAGACCTTTGCGCCCGTCTCGATATCGAACTTATTCCTACATTTGCTTGGGAGGGACTTCCGCGGCGGCTCGAACATGGTTACGTGCATCCGGATACAGGAATCGACGAGCCGTCCTCTCAATATTCCCGCAAATCCCTCAAATCCTCGCCAAAGAAAACTACTACACCTCCCAAAGCAGCCCCTTACAAGCTCGAAAGCCGCGGCCTATAGCGAGGAAAAGTGCCGATTAATTAACTTGACCGGGCATTTCGATGCAGCACTTTGCCAACGCCCAGGTCGCCCTCTGTTCGACGCGAGCCCCGCTCCGGCGGCGTCTCAGGCAAGCAAGCCTGATCACTCGCGTCACTCAGGAGTAACCGTGACAGGTCCAGTTGAGCACCAGAGGCAAGACAACCTGCGCCTGCTGGCACGCCATGGAGGTCAATCTGCCCGCATCAGGATGCGATGTCAGAAATCAATTTGAAAAGGAAATCACCATGCAAAAACTCCCCAATTCCCTGGAAGCAGGTGCCGAAATGCTCGAAGCGCATCGGCAATGGCTGAAGAATCCGGCACACGGAAGACGTGCCGATATGGAAGGTCTCGACCTGACTAGTGTGAACGGTTTCATGGGCGAGAATCTGAGCTCTGCCAATCTGCGTCAATGCAGGATGTACAACTCCACGTTTGAAGAAACCGATTTTTCCTATGCCGAGCTGTCCTATGCCTGGATCCGTTCCTCATACCTGAACCGGATCAATTTGCACGACGCCTACCTGAGATTCAGCATCCTTTCTAGCGTCCACCTCATGGACGCTGACCTGAGCGAAGCCCGTATGCCCGGCGCCTATCTCACTTCCTGCAATTTTCACCGTTCCAACATCAGCAAGGCTTCTCTAATGTACTGCACGGTGGAAAGTTGCTTCTTTCCCAACAGCAAGCTGAGCGGTACCGATTTTAGATACTCGTCGCTCTTCGCCTGTAAATTGGAACAGGCCGACTTGAGCAACGCTCACCTTAACCACGGGAGATGGAGCGATGTCGATCTTCGCAACGCGAATCTACGTGGCGCGAACCTAACCGATACGGATTTCAAGCGTGTGGATTTCCGCGGCGCAGACCTGAGCAATGCCAACCTGAGCAATGCTCGTTTCATTGACTGCAACCTCAGCGACGTCAATCTGAACAATGCCAATCTGGACCAGGCCACCTTCTCCCGAACGCTGCTCGATGGCAGCCCAATACATGGCGTTGCCTCGATGAACGAGACACTGGGCAATGGCACGCAGATCAAGCACATAGTCTGCGACTCCTATACAGTGACCTACACCGCAGAGCATCTGTTCATCAACGGCCATAAACGCAGCGAACAAGAGTGGTGGTCCCTGGACGACGATCAGGCATCGACGCTAGTCGACCCGGCCTGGTGGAAAACCTGGAAGCCGATCCTGCAACAGATCACCGCAGTATCTCCGGCGGTACCGGCAGCCATCACCTCCCCGTGATAACGTCGACTCAGCGCCTGCCACCTAAGTGAGCGCTGAAAGCGTTTCAACGGAAAACCAATAGCCCCGGGCTCCTCGGCCCGGGGCTATTGCCGTGCCATCCGAAGCTGTATCGGCCGCAACCTGCCGCGTTCACGTCTCCCGGATAGGAAGTCCCGACGCTGCGCCATCCTCTGCTCGATCAGCCCTGCCCGCCGGGCCCGTACTCCAAGACCTACGAGTTCGGCGTAATCAACTTCCTCGACTGGTACAGCGAACGGATGCTGAACAAACAGGGCAACACCCCGGTCACCACGCTGCGCCAGGTCAACGAGTAAGCACCAAGGGTCCGCTCCACGGAGCAGAGGACACTGCCATGTCCGTATGCCTAGGCTTCGCCATCCCCTGACGCTTTATGGACTGGCCTCGAGCCTGCTCAAGGCCTGGTCCGAACGCACACACTGAGGTCCCCTCAAGGACCACCCTCGCCCTCGTCGGGATGTCGGCCCTGACGGGGGCTTTTTTTGCCCGCCACTCCCAGCCAACGTCCTTTCTGACGCTCAGTCAGCCCGGCAAAATTCCCAATGATCCTCGGTTCCCACGGGAAATGGGCTGTGTGAAATTTCCCATTCCCGACGAATTGAGGATGAGCACACATTCCCCATAGGAATTCTCCGAAGACTGCGAAGCGACTTCAGACGGACCCTGAATTCCTACAGAAGAATCGGAAAGCTCAAATCTAGTAGGTCAGAGCCGTCTGATCTTTACTGACCCTAAGTCAGACAGAGGGCTCAGCCATGAAGAAAATTCTTATCCCCATTGCGATGCTGCTGATTGCATTTTCAGCGGCTTCCCAAGCAAACGACGGCAAGACGACACATGGCGTCATTCACTTCGTAGGGAGCATTGAGAGGGGACCGTGTGAATATTCCACGGCTACGTGGAGCCGGCATGCAGGTCGAATCAATGGTGTCAGCCCGGGCAGCGCCGGGGCGGCTCCCGCTGCAAATGGCATCTGTGCAGGCGTGGCTGATACGTCCTCCATAAAGACTTATGAAGTCGCCAGCACCTCCCGTTCCACGATTCGCGGCAAGGTGGTGATCGTCACCTTCAACTGAAAGGACCAGGCCCCCACAGGACGTCGCCAGCCTCCGCTGGGGGCCCACAGCACACTGCAGCTGCCGTCGTGAAGCAGACGACTTTCAATCACGAAGTGTTGGCATCCGCCGACTGCCCCACGCGGCATTCCGGTCCGACTCGGCCAGGCCCGGCAATCGCCTGCCTCCCTCTCCCCTCGCCCACGAGCGAATAGCCATCGTCTAGTCCTGAATTGGCCCTCCAAACGCTACGGCACGGAGCGATCAACCAAGCTGAAGCGGCCGTTTACCAAGGCTTTCTGCTTTCTATTGCAGCAAAGCGTGGCCTTGAAAAACGAGCAAGAAAGGGGCTACCCGCAACGTCGGTAATTCCTTACAGAACCAAGAACCTCATCTGATATGCCCGAAAATCATCAGGGATTATCTTGGCTGGGCATTTCGATGCACCACTTTTCGTGATCAATTTGTCTGGAGTAACACCATGAAAAAGCTCTCCCTGGCCTTCCTCGCGATGTCCGTCATCGCAGCTAGCGGTTCCGCCTTTGCCGTCGACGCAGGTGGTGGCCAGATCAACTTCACCGGTTTCATCAACAACGATGCCTGCACGGTAGACGGCTCCGTCGGTAAGGAAAAGGCCATCATCGTCGATATGGGCAACCTTGCCATCAAGGACATCGGTACCGATACCGCCCCGACCGGCGGCCGAATCGGCGCAAGCAACTTCAACCTGAAGGTCAACTGCAACGAAGGCACCAAGGTCGCCATGGTGTTCGACGCCGCAGCTGGTTCCGGGTTGGTCGACAGCAAGCCAATCCTGGCCCTGAACCGAAGCACCGAATCTGCCACGAACGTCGGCATCGCCATCATGGACAGCAATGGTGAAATCATTGACCTGCGCACAAAAAACACCGCCAAGATCGAGAGCGCACTGAACGGTACCGACGCCACCCTGACCTTCGCCGCAGCCTACGTCACCACTGCCGACCCGAAGACCGCCACTCCCGGTGACGCTAACGCCACCCTGCCGTTCACCCTGCAGTACGAATAAGCAGGAACGGCATCCATGAAGCCTGGCGGGGCCATCCGGCCCCGCTACTTCCCTGGTACCTGATGGTAATTCCTATGCTCCGTCGCACGATCTCCACCTGCCTGGGCGCCTTGAGCCTGGTGCTGGCTTCCCACGCATGCGCGGGAATCTCTCTCAGCTCCACCCGTATTGTCTTCAAAAGCCCCAACAAAGAGGCCAGCATCACCGTTCGCAACACTGGCAAGGACGTTCTTGTTCAGTCATGGATCGACAGCGACAAGGATACGGACACGCCACCACCTTTTGCCGTGACGCCTCCCCTGGCGCGCGTACCGGCGAACGAACGACAACTGTTGCGCATTCTCTATGAAGGCAGCGGCATGCCTACCGACCGGGAGTCGGTGGTATGGCTCAACGTTCAGGAAATCCCCCAGACCACCGAAGGTCGGAACATCTTGCAGTTGGCCGTCCGCCAGCGAATCAAGATCTTCTTCCGTCCGGAGGGGCTGACGACCGAAGCCCACCGTGCGCCGGAAGAACTGCAATGGCAGCTCGCGCGCCTTGGAGGCAAGACGGAGCTGAAGATCCGAAACCCGGGCAAGTACCACGTCTCCATGAGCGATGTGAAGTTGGGCACCACGGTGGCCGTCGACTCGACCATGATCGCCCCCGGCGAAGAACGGGTATTCAGCGTCCCGGATCTGCCCTCTGCGAAAACCGTTGATCTGACCTTCTCCAGCATCAACGACTACGGAGCCCTGGTGCCCTACTCCGCAAGCCTTTCCGTCGGGAGTCCCGCTGGAGCCACGGCAAAGCGGTCCGAGTGAGCTTGTAACGAGCTCTATCCCAAACCTCTGGCTCACCTCCGGCGGGTGCTGAACGCTCCCGCCTGGCACCGCTCGTCCTGAGGGGAGGTGAACCGGGCAGTGCGGAGTCATTGAGAAATGAGCAATTGGCCCAGTCATATCGAGGGACCGTGCACTCGGTTGCCCGCGGACAACCGAAGGTCACGCCCCCTGGTTCGCCGCAGCAGACTCGCGCTAGCCATTTCCCTGGCTCTCCCTTCGACGACGCTGTATGCCAAATCCCCCGAACCGTTACCGGAGGCAGCCCGCCAGGTCGCCTCGTTCAACACGACCTTCCTCAAAGGTGCGCCGTCCGCCGTTGACCTGCAGTCTCTGCTGCGCGCGAACAGCGTCGTGCCCGGCAACTATCGGGTGGACCTTTACAGCAACGAGGTACTGGTCGGGCGCAAGGACATCGACTTTCTGCGCAATCAGCAGACGGGCATCGTCGAACCCTGCCTGACTATCGAGCTGCTCCATCTGCTGGGCATCGACTTGGCAAAGCTGGTGGAACAGGGCGTGGTCGATCCCGACACGGCCGACACCTGTTATGACCTGTCGACACTGATCGACCAGGCCACGCTGCGCTACGACTCGACTCGCCTGCGCCTGAGCGCCAGCATTCCGCAGGTCGCCATGCTCGCGGGCCGGCGTGGCTACGTTGACCCGGCGCTGTGGGACAACGGTGTCACCGCCGCCTTCATCAACTACCAGTTCAACACCAACCGGAACCGGGACGACTACGGCCGGCAGACATTCAACAACCTGGGCCTGCGCAACGGCATCAACCTGGGGGCCTGGCGCCTGCGAAACGAGTCGAACTATCGGACGGGCACTGGTCGGCCAAGCACGTTCACCAGCAACCGCACTTACCTGCAGCGCGACGTCACAAGGCTCAAGGGGCAACTCACCCTGGGCGAGATCTACTCCGACGCCTACCTGTTCGACAGTGTGCGCTACCGCGGCATCAAGCTGGCCTCCGATGACGCCATGCGGGCGGACAGCGAGCGCGGCTACGCGCCGGTCATACGCGGCGTTGCGGAAACCAACGCAACCGTAGAGATCCGCCAGAACGACTACATCCTCTACTCCACGACCGTGGCGCCGGGTCCGTTCGAGATCAGCGACATCTTTCCCACCGGTTCCAATGGCGACCTGGAGATCACCATCATCGAGGCCGACGGACGTCGACGCGTGAGCCTGCAGGCCTTTTCAAGCCTGCCGACCATGGTCCGCGAAGGCCAACTGAACTACAGCCTTTCTGCAGGCGAGTTCAACAGCAACAGTGACGACCTCAAGAACCCGGCATTCGTCAGCGCGACTGCAGCCTACGGCCTCAGCAGCAACCTCACGGGCATTGCCGGAACCCAGGCCACCCAGGACTTCAATGCCGTATCGCTCGGTGCCGGGCGAAATACTCCGATCGGCGCCATGTCGGTCGACGTTACCCACTCGGCCAGCCGGGTTCGCGGGCTCTCCGCCCGAGGCAACAGCCTGCGTGCGCTGTACGCGAAGACCTTCACCGGCACCGACACCAGCTTCACCCTGGCGGCCTATCGCTACTCCACCGAAGGCTATCGGACGCTCTCCGACCATGTTCAAGAACTCACCCTGGGCATGCCGAGCACGAGTGGTCGCTCGAAGATCCGTACCGACCTGACCGTCAACCAGACCCTTGGCCAGCGCAAGTACGGCAGCCTCTACATCAATGCCAGCGACGAGCGTTATTGGAATCGGGGCGGTACGCGCAGCCTCTCCGCCGGCTACTCCAATGGCTGGCGCGATGTCAGCTACAGCTTCAGCGTGAGCCAGACCCGCAACATCGGTACCGCCGGCCCGTCGAACGACGACACCCAGCTAAACCTCTCCGTGTCCTTTCCTCTGGGCTCAAGGCCGCGGGCGCCGCGCGTCTACCTCTCGAACACCCATCAGGACAACAACGACAACACGCAGGTCGGCGTGAACGGCTACCTGTCAGAAGAAGGCGACACCTCCTACTCGGTGCAAGGCAGCAAGAGCAGCAGCGGGGGTAGCTCGACCTCGGTCAACCTGAACAGCCGCACCTCGCTTGCCGAGATCAACCTTGGCTACAGCAAGGGACGCAGCTACACGTCGGAGAACCTCACCCTGTCCGGCTCCGTCGTGGCGCACGCTGGTGGCATCAACCTGGGCCAACCGGTAGGTGAAACCTTCGCACTGGTGGAAGTGCCCGAAATCTCGGGTGTCGGTGTCAGCAACTTCAGCGGGGTCAACACTGGATACAACGGCTATGCCGTGGTGCCCAACGCCCAGCCCTACCGGACCAACTGGATAACCCTGGACACACGCAACCTCGGCGGCGGCGTCGAGATCGACAACGCTACCCAGCAGGTCGTACCGCGCCGCGGGGCCATAGTGCTAGCCCGTTACGAAGGGAAAAAGGGGCAACGCGTCCAGTTCGAGCTGTTCGACAGCCTGGGCCAAGCCATCCCATTCGGCGCTTCGCTGGAGGATGCCAAGGGCAAGCAGCTCGCCATCTCTGACCCGAGTGGCAGGGCACTGGCCCTGGTCGAAGAGGAACAGGCCACGCTGACCATCAAGTGGAGTGGGCAACAATGCGCCGCCGCCTACGCGTTACCACCACAGGACAAGCCCAGCAACTACCAGCGCTATCGCCTCAGTTGCCAGAACTGAGGGACGAAAGTTCAGCCTTCTGGTCGTTCGGCAAGGTCATTGCGCCGGGCGAACTCGATCAGCTCCAGCAATGACCCGAGGTTGAGCTTCTGCTGGATGCGCGTCTTGTAGGTACTGATGGTCTTGTTGCTGAGCAGCATGCGCTCGCCAATTTCCTTGTTCGACAGCCCGGTCGCCAGGTACTGCAAGACCATCAGCTCCTGGTTGGACAGTCTCTCCACCAGTTCACCTTCGCTCAGCGCTGGCGCCGTATTGCCGTTCAGAGAGTTGGAGGGAAACACGGTGAATCCGGCGTTGATGGCATTGATGGCCGTCAGCAGGTTCTGCAAGTCCTCTTCCTTGCTGACAAAGCCCTTCGCTCCTGCCTGGAAGCAGCGCTGGGAATAGCTCTCCGCCGGCTGAGAGGTCAGCACCAGGACCTGACTGTCGAGGCCCAGGGCGCGAATTCGCGAGATGACATTGAGACCATCGAGGCGCGGAATCCCGATATCCAGGATGACGATATCCGGCTCATGCTGACGAATCAGCTGCAAGGCATCGACGCCGTTGTCAGCCTCAGCGACGACCTCCATCCCGCTGCGCTCCAGCAGCATGCGGACGGCCATACGGATGACCGGGTGATCGTCCACGATCAGGGCACTTCTCATTGCAACCTCGAAATCAAAAGGGGAGCGGACGTCCGTGACGCTGTGTCCGTTGGTGACCCGTCCGGGCCATCGATGAATTTTCCTACAACCCCATAGGAAGCGCCGCCTAGATGGGACCACTTCTTCGCCAGTAACTTGGCCGGTATCCCAACCCCTGTCGAGCCCCGCATGAAGAACTTACGCATTCTGGTTCTGGAAGACGAGCCGTTCCAGCGCCTGATCGCGATCACCGCCCTGCGCCAGTTGGGGCTCGAACGCATCCACGAAGCGGCGGACGGTGCCGAAGCGCTGGCCCTGCTGGAAGCCTGTGGCGGCGTGGACATCGTGCTGTGCGACCTGCGCATGGCCGGCATGGACGGCGCGGCCTTCCTGCGTCACGCGAGCGAGGCGGGCGTGGTCCGCTCGGTAATCCTCAGCAGCGAAGTGGACGCCGAAGTGCGCCAGGCCATCAGCGTCATGACCCGCTGTCTGGGCCTGCAATTCCTCGGCGACCTGGGCAAGCCGTTCGACATGGACCGCGCCGCAGCGCTGATCGCACGCCACACCGCCGATTCGGTCACGCCCCCTGCGCCTTGGCAGGCGCCGGATGCCCCCACGCTGGACGACATTCTCCGTGGCCTGGATCAGGGCGAGTTCGAAGCCTGGTTCCAACCCAAATTCCACCTTGGCAACGAGACCTTGCATGGAGCTGAGGTCCTGGCACGTTGGCGTCATCCACAGCGCGGTGTGCTCGCCCCGTCGCAATTCCTGCCGACCATGGAAGCCCACGACCTGATCGACCGGCTGTTCTGGCAGCTCTTCGCCCAGGGCCTCGCGCTGCAGCAGGAGCTCGCCCGCGCCGGACGACGCGTGAACCTGGCATTCAACCTCCAGCCCCGGCAGTTGAGCGATCAAAGCCTCGCCGGGCGCATCGACAAGGCTCTGGCGGATGCCGGTCTCCCCGGTGAAGGCCTGACCTTCGAGCTCACCGAAACAGGCCTGCTGGAAGCCCCTGCGGCGAGCCTGGAATGCCTGGTGAGGTTGCGCCTGCTGGGCTGCGGACTGGCCATGGACGACTTTGGTGCCGGCTACTCGTCGCTGGACCGCCTCTGCGAATTGCCGTTCAGCCAGGTCAAGCTGGACGCCAGCTTCGTTCGCAAACTGATGAACCAGCCACGCACCGGCGCCGTCATCAGCAGCGCCGTTGGCCTGGCCGAATCGATGGACATGACGCTGGTGGTGGAAGGCGTGGAAACCCCCGAGCAACGCGACCAGTTGCTGGCCCTTGGCTGCCAGGTGGCCCAGGGTTACCTCTTCGCCCGCCCGCAGGACCGCGATAGTTTCCTCGACCTGCTGGCCCGCGAGGACAGGTCCGGGCCTCAATGACCGCCAGCGGTCATCCGCGCCATCAGTGCCTGTTCCAGTTCCAGCAGTGCCAGGCGTAGCTCACCCGCAGTCGCGCGCAGTTCCGATGCGTCCGGCGCCGGCGTCTTGCACGCCTGCTCGAGGTTCACGCAAGCGGCGATCAATGGTTCGGCCCGGATGACCCGCGCGGCGCCCTTGAGCCGGTGAGCGAGCTCGGACAGGCCATGGGCATCGCCCTGCTCAGCGAGTTCAGCCAGGGGTCGCATATCCCGGCGATTGGTCTCCAACAGTTCATTCAGCAGGTTGTGGATCAGGCCGGGATCGCCCCCCGTCAATGGCGCCAGCGGCGCGAGATCGAACAACCCCGGCACCTCTGCAGTGGACGGCGTCGGCGAGCTCGCGGCTACCTCGGCTGCCGGCTCTCCACCCTTTGCGGCACGCAGTTTTTCCTCCAGCAGATCGAGCCCGATGGGCTTGATCAGGCAGTCGTCCATTCCCGCCCGGATGCTGCGTTCGACTTCCTCCTGCTGGGCATCGGCGGTCAAGCCGAGAATCAGCGTCGGCGCCCCCTGGGCATCACGCTCGCCTTCACGAATGGCGCGCGCAAGGTCGGCGCCGCTCATGCGTGGCATGTGGCAATCGGTGGCGACGACGTCGAAGCGCCCAGCGCGCCAGAACGCCAGGGCATCCACGCCGTTCTCCGCCTCGACCACCTCGTGACCGAGGAAGCCGAGCTGCTGGGCGAGGATCTGCCGGTTCACCGGATGATCGTCCACCACCAGTACCCGCAGCCTGCGCCGCTCCTGCGCCACCGCCGTCGCGCCGGCAACCGGCTCTTCCACAGGATCGAGGCGATGCAGCCGCAGCTCCACGTCCACCCGCGTACCCCGGCCCGGCGCACTGGTGAGCGTCAGGCGCCCGCCCATCATTTCGCAGAGAGAACGGCAGATGACCAGCCCCAGCCCCGCCCCTTCCGTCTGGTGATAACCCCGCTCGACCTGGGCGAAGGGGCGGAACAAGCGACGCTGGTCCTTCTCGGAAATGCCAATGCCGGTGTCCTCGACGCAGAAGCTCACCCGCAGCAGTCCGGGCTCGGACGCTTCGCCCTCTATCTGCAGGCGAACGCTGCCCTCGCGGGTGAACTTGATGGCGTTGCTGACCAGGTTCGAGAGGATCTGCTTGAAGCGCATGCTGTCCACCAGCACGTCACCCTGGATGCTGGAGTCGATATCCAGCACCAGGCTCAGGCCCTTCTGCCGCGCCAGGCCGTCGAACACCCTCGCGACCGACTCCACCAGCTCACGCAGGTTGGCCCTGTGGGGTGCCAGGCTGAGCCGGCCTGACTCGATCCGGGCGATATCGAGGATGTCGCCGATCAGTACCAGCAGGCTGCGCGCCGAACCGTAGGCGACTTCGATGCTGGAGCGGTCGATGGGCTGGTCCCCGGCGCGCTTGAGCGCCAGTTCGAGAATGCCGATCACCGCGTTCATCGGCGTACGGATCTCGTGGCTCATGGTCGCGAGGAAGGTGGTCTTGGCGCGGCTCGCTTCATCGGCCAGATTCTTCGCGGCCTCCAGCTCCTGCACCAGCTGGCGGTGTCCGGTGACGTCGAGCCAGCCGCAGATCACGCCCTTCACGGTGCCGGTGGAGTCCTGGAAGGGATGGACCCAATGGTCGATCCACAGACTCTGCCCGCCTATCTGCACGGTTCGTACGCCTTGCAGCATCTGACCTTCCGTCATGGCCTGGCGATAGAGCTGCTGGAACTCCGGCGCCGACTCGAAGACCTCCGGAGGCAGCGCCGCAACCGTCCGCCCACGCACCTGCTCCAACGGCAGGCCGATGGCAGACAGGTAGCTGCGATTGCAGGACAGCAGGCGGCCCCCGGCGTCTCGGACATAGAGCGGCGGCGGCATGCTGTCGATCAGGGTCTCGATGAAACGCAGTTCGTCGTTCAACTGGCGTTCCGTGGCCCGGCGCCGGCGCACCTCGCGGCGCTGGTGGAAGACCCAGGCCAGCACCAGCAGCAGCAAAAGCCCGGCACCGATGAGGATGCGCTGGATCAGGGTGCCGTAGTCACGCCAGGTCTGCGGGCTCATCCCCGGACTGCCCCGCCAGGTGTTGGAGATGGCGTTGAGCTGGTCCGGCCCGAGGCTGGCCAGGGTCTTTTCGAGGATGGCGTGGAGTTCGGTATCGGCGCGGCGAACGGCGAAGTTGGCGGTGACCGGCTCGAGCCCGACCAGCCCGCTGATCGCCAGGCGCCCCTGGAACAGCCGCGTGATGTAGTAGCGCGCCGCGCTGATGGGCACCAGCGCGCTATCGGCGCGTCCGTCCGCAACCAGGTGCATCGCGTCCAGGTGGGAGCCGGCATCAGCCAGCTCAAGCGCCGGGTAGATCGCCTTGATCTCATCGCGGGCCACGTTGCCCCTGCTCAACGCCAGGCGCTGCCCCGCTCCGTTCCCCACAAGCGCCACTGCGCCGCTGTCCTGGCCGGAGCGGGCCACCAGCGCGAAGGGCACCCTGGAGATCGGACGGGTGAAGCGCAAGTGCGCCTCTCGCTCCTTGCTCGCGGTGAGGATGGCGAGATCCGCCTCGCCGTCCAGGACGCTGTCGATCTGCCTGTCGATGCCACCGGCCCGGCTGACCGCCTCGAAGCGCAGTCCGGTCCGCAAGGATGCCATTTCAAGCAGGTCGGCAACGATGCCCCGTAATTGCCCGTCTTCATCGAAGAACGCCAGCGGCGCCTTGTCGTCATCGATGACCAGGCGTACCAGCGGATGGCGATCCACCCAACGCTGTTCCTCGGCCGACAACGGCGGCCGCTCGCTGACCAGCGTCATTCCACTGCCCACCCAGCGCCGCGCAACCTCATCCAGTTGCGAGGGACCGATGGCACGCAGGGAGGCATCGATGCCTCGCAGCAGTCGCTGATCGCCCTCGCGCATGATGAAGGCGATGCCGGCATCGGGCTGGTCAATGAAGCGATCGAATTTCACCAGGCCGTAGAAACTGCGATTGAGCTGGAAATAGACCGGCAGCAGGTCACCGAGCAGCAGGTCGGACTGGCCGAAGGCGACCTTGGCCATGGCGTCGTCAACGGACGCGGCGACCACCTGCTGCGCGCCGGGATAGCGCTGACCGAGCGCCTGGTCGTGCCCGGGTACCAGGGCGACGCGCATCCCTTCGAGGTCCGGCGGCAGGACGCGATGGTCGTCGTAGCGGCGGAACAGGGCGAGGCGGTCGGTGGCGAATGCCTGGCTACGTATCGCCGGGGCTTCCCTGCCGTCCTGCCCATCGCCGACGAAGAGATCGATCTCCCCGGCGGCCAGGGCACGCAGCAATGCGGGACGGTCGGAATACTGCCGCAGCCTGATTTGCATGCCGAGCCACTGACTGATCAGCGCAACCGTGTCGGCCGCGATGCCCTCGTAGCTGCCATCGCGCTGGATGATCTCCATGGGGGCCGTGCCGTCGGCGGCCACGCCCAGCACCAGCTCGCGCTTCTGCCGCAGCCAGTGCCAGTCGTCCTCGCTGATGGCGAGGTCCTGCTGATCGACCACCAGTTGGCTGGAAAGGACCAGGCGTTGGACATCCTCGGCAGCAGCGCTGCCCGTGCCGATCAGGGTCATCCAGCACACGAGCCAGAGGCGTCCAACAGACGATCTGAGGAAAGAAGGAATGCGCAACTGGCCAGCCTGCCTGGGTGAATTCAACGATCAGAACCTTAGTCGAAGGGGAAGTCTTTTGTGGCTCTTGCGATGTGGGCGAGAAGTCCGCCTACATGGTCTGTAGGAAAGTTCCTAAACGACCGATCAGAAGTAAAACCAACAATATACTTCCGGCCCTGCGGACCTACTGATTGCTTCGATTCATGCCACTTGACGGAACATCGGCTTTCAAACTTGTTGAAAGTGGGTACGCAGAATTTGGAGAAGTCCGAAGGACAATTCGCTTAATTCTGAAGAAGTTTTCAGAGCGAGCCAACTTGACGTCCTTCAACTCCAAACGCGTTGGACAACCTGCCCCGTCGGGTAGGTGCACCCAGCGAACTTCGAACAACCCCAGCTCCCAACGGCATCTTTCAGAAGGCCACGCGCCGTCCGTATTCATTGGGAAGCCTGACGAGGAGAACCGACGGATGAACAAGGTATTGCTGATCGATAACCAGCCCATGCTCCGCTTTGCCACTCGCGTACTGCTGGAACGCGAGGACTACGAGGTAGTCGGCGAAACGGAAAGCGGCGTCGAAGGCCTCAGCATGGCCCGGTCGCTGCGGCCCGATCTGGTCATCCTGGACATCGCCATCCCCAAACTTGACGGCCTCGAAGTCCTGGGGCGACTCAGCGCCATGGACGCCAACGTGAAGTTGCTGGTGCTCACCTCTCTGCCAGCCTCGCTCTACGCCAACCGCTGCCTGCAGGCCGGCGCCACCGGCTATCTGTCCAAGCAGGAACAGGCGTTCAGCCTGATCTCCGCCGTGCGCTCGGTGCTCTCCGGCTACAGCCTGTTCCCGAGCACCGTGCACCTGCCGGACGCTTCGCAGCCGGGGCAATGCAGCGACAGCTACCTGCTGGACAGCCTCTCCGACCGCGAACTGGCAGTCCTGCAGAATCTGGCCGATGGCAAGAACAACCAGGAAATCGCCAAGCAACTGTTCATCAGCCACAAGACGGTCAGCACCTACAAATCCCGCTTGATGGACAAGCTCAAGACCCGCAACCAGGTCGACCTGATCGACTTCGCACGCCGCTACGTGGTGCCCACTCCCTGAGCATCATGCCTTTCCGGACGCCGCCGCCTCAGCGAGGCGGCGGCAAGCCGATTACACAACCGACATGACGTGGCCGCGGCAGCTCGCAATGAGTCGCCGCGATAGCTTCGATCCGCGCCGCCACGGATGCGTCGAAAACCGCCGAGCGCGACGAACTGGAATCCACGTTCATCAGCATCTGCTCGCTGGCCGCCAACAACTCCTCCCCCTCCCTCAGATACAACCCGTGGTGGATATGCAGCCGCTTGGCGTCGTGGGCGAGCAGTTGGGTGCGCACTTCCACTTCGGCTCCCAGCTTCACCTCGGCCAGATAGTTGAGATGGCATTCCAGCGTGAACAATGTGTGGCCCGTGGTGGCACGACCGCCCTCATCGAGGCCGATCTCGTCCATCAGGGCATCGGTCGCGTAGCTGAAGATCAGCAGGTAGAACGCGTCCCGCAGGTGGCCGTTGTAGTCCACCCAGTCGGGAAGGATGGCAGTGCGGTAGGTGGTGAGGGCGTGACTCATGCAAAAACTCCCAGCGAGGCGCCCTCTCCCCAACCCTCTTCCTGAAGGGAGAGGGGGTCAGCACGGAGTGGCGGGAAGGTTTGAGGTTAGTCGGCGAAGGCGAAGCCGTGATTGGCCTTGGTTTCCTTGATGGCACCGAGCACCGCCAACAGGCAATCGTCACGGTAGCGTTCCAGCTCGGCAATGCTACGTGAACCCTGCTGCTCGGACGTGCCTTCCACTACCCGGTCGATCAAGGTATCGGTCAATTCCGGCGCCGGCAGGTAGGTCCAGGGCAATTGCAGCGCCGGGCCGAACTGCGCCATGAAGTGGCGCATGCCGGCATTGCCGCCCGCCAGGGTGTAGGTCAGGAAGGTGCCCATGAAGGACCAGCGCAGCCCGGCGCCGAAACGGATGGCGTCGTCGATCTCGCCGGTGCTGGCCACGCCGTCGTTGACCAGGTGCAGCGCCTCGCGCCAAAGCGCTTCCAGCAGGCGGTCGGCGATGAACCCCGGCACTTCCTTGCGCACGTGCAGCGGACGCATGCCAAGCGCGGTGTAGATCTCGATGGCGGCCTGCACGGCCTCCGGAGCGGTCTTCTCGCCGCCCACCACTTCCACCAGTGGCAGCAGGTAGACCGGGTTGAACGGGTGACCGACCACGCAGCGTTCAGGGTGCGCGGCGTCGGCGTAGAACTCGCTGGGCAAGAGGCCCGACGTGCTGGAACCGATGATCACATCCGGGCGCGCCGCCGCGCTGATCTTCGCGTGCAGATCGAGCTTGAGGTCGAGTCGTTCCGGGGCGCTTTCCTGGATGAAGTCGGCGTCCCGCACGCACTCCTCGATGGTCGCGACGAAGCGCAGGCGATCCTGGGAAGCGCCGGGTGCCAGGCCCTGTTTCTGCAGCGCTGGCCAGGCATTGGCGATGCGCGCGCGCAGGGCGGCTTCGGCGCCAGGGGCCGGGTCCCAGGCGATGACATCGAGGCCGTGGGCCAGCGCGCGGGCGATCCAGCCGCTGCCGATGACACCGCTGCCGAGAGCGGCGAAGGTCTTGATCTGAGTAACGAAGGACATGGTGGCTCCTGATGGGCGAATGAATGGAGAGTGGGGAACTCCGAGTGCTATCCGGCTTCCCTCACCCCCGGCCCCTCTCCCAGAGGGAGAGGGGAGAAAAGTCCGTGCGGGCGGTCAGCGCGGCTTCAAGTTCATCTTCTTGCGGCCCTCGGCCGGGGTCAGGGCGCGACCGCCAAGGCGTTCGATGATCTCGATGGCGCGTTCCACCAACTGGCCATTGCTGGCGTGTACGCCACGGTCGAGCCAGATGTTGTCCTCCAGGCCTACCCGCACGTTGCCGCCCAGCAGCATCGCCTGGGCCACCATCGGCATCTGCGAGCGACCGATACCAAAGCCTGCCCAGGTGATGCCCGGTGGCAGGTTGTCGGCCATGGCCTTCATGGTGGTGGTATCAGCCGGCGCGCCCCACGGAATCCCCAGGCAGATCTGGATCAGCGGGTCTTCCAGCAGGCCTTCCTTGAGCATTTGCTTGGCGAACCAGAGGTGGCCGGTGTCGAAGATTTCCAACTCGGCCTTCACGCCCAGCTCGGTGATGCGCTTGGCACCGGCGCGCAGCTGGGCCGGAGTGGAGACGTAGATGAAGTCGCCATCGCCGAAGTTCAGGGTGCCGCAGTCCAGGGTGCAGATTTCCGGCAGCAGTTCTTCCACGTGGGCCAGGCGCTCCAGCGGTCCCACCAGGTCAGTGCCGGTGCCGAATTCCAGGGGCTGCTCGCCCTTGCCGATTTCCAGGTCGCCACCCATACCGGCGGTGAGGTTGATGATGACGTCGGTATCGCTTTCGCGGATGCGTTCCACCACTTCGCGGTACAGGGCCACATCGCGGCTCGGCTTGCCGGTCTTCGGGTCACGCACATGGCAGTGAGCGACGGTGGCGCCGGCCTTGGCCGCTTCGATGGCGGCGGCGGCGATTTCCTTCGGGGTGACGGGAATGGCCGGGTGCTTGCCGACGGTATCGCCGGCGCCGGTGACGGCACAGGTGACAATGACTTCGTAGTTCACGGTTGTTTCATCCTTCTGCGAGGCGATCGGAAACCGTGCGCGGGGCAATCCGCGCATGGGGTGTATCGGGTTCATTCGCAGCCGGTAGGGTGGGCTTTAGCCCACCATCGAGCCGGCAGGTGGGCTGAAGCCCACCCTACTTCAAGGAGGCGAAGGCGCTTTCGACGCCGTTCTTGCCGTCGAAGGTGGTGACCCCGGCGAGCCAGCCCTTGACCACTTCCGGATTGGCCTTGAGCCACTGGCGGGCGACCTTGGCTGGGTCTTCGCGGTCCATGATCGGCTGCATCAGCTGGGCTTCCTGGTCGCTGGTGAAGCGCAGGTTGGCCAGCAGGCGATCGGCGTTGGGGCAGCGCTGGGCGAAGTCCGGCGCGGTGACGGTGGAGACGGTGGCGGCGCCATCATTGGGGCCGAACACGTCCTCACTGCCGGTGAGGTAGGTGATGGGCATCTGGATGTTCATCGGGTGCGGTTTCCAGCCGAAGAACACCACCGGCTTGTTGTTCTTCACCGCACGCTTGACCGCGGTGAGCATGGCCGCCTCGCTGGACTCGATCAGCTTGAAGCCGCCCAGGCCGAACTGGTTGGTGTCGATCATCTTCTGGATCGCGGTATTGGCGCCGGAGCCGGATTCGATGCCGTAGATCTTGCCGTCCAGCTGGTCCTTGAATTTCGCGATATCGGAGAAGGTGCGCAGGCCCTGCTCGGCTGTGTAGGTGGGCACCGCGAGTACGGCGATGGCGTCATTCAGCGAGGGTTCGGCGGCAACTTTCACCGATTTGGAAGCCAGGAACGGCTTGATGTTGTCGTCCATGATCGGCTTCCAGTAGCCGAGGAAGACATCGATCTGTTTCTTCTGGATGCCGGCGAAAATGATCTGCTGCGAGGCCTGGGTCTGGGTGGTCTGGTAACCCAGGCTGCCGAGCAGTTCGTTGGTGACGGCGGTGGTGGCGACGACGTCGGTCCAGCCGACCACGCCTACGCGGATCTTCTGGCAACTGGCGTCTTCGGCGGCGAGTGCGGCGGTGGTGGAGAGGGCGAACAGACAGCAACCAGCGAATGCGGTGAGACGTTTCATTGATGCTCCCCTTGCGGCCAAACGGTTATTTATTTGTTGTGCAGGAGCCGGGGCCCGGACAGATCGAGAGCTACTGCGTTCGATCTGTCCGGCAACTCCTTCCGTTTTCGGGCGCCACTACAACCCGATGGAGACAAATTACTCAGCGTCCGAACCCGCGATTCGAACTAAAACGACTACCTGTTGAACAGGAACGACCACCTTTCTTGCACGCGGCTGCGTAGTGTTTTTTAGTGCCTTATCCCCTTCGCGGAAAGCGGCCATGCCACAGACGTTCAGCTTCCTCCTGCTGCCGGGCTTTTCCATGATCGGCCTGATGTCGGCGGTCGAGCCCCTACGGGTGGCCAATCGCTTTCGGAGTGAGCTCTACCGCTGGCGCCTGCTGAGCCTGGATGGCGGCCCGGTGCCGGGGAGCAATGGCATGTCGCTGAACGTGGATGGCGGGCTGGACTCACCGCCAGAAGGCGATTGCCTGTTCGTGGTGGCCGGCTTTGAGCCGCTGGCCAGTTTCGGCCCACGCCTGGCCCACTGGCTCAATCGTGCCGAACGCGACGGTCTGCTGCTGGGGGGCATCGATACCGGCAGCTTCGTCCTGGCCGAGGCCGAACTGTTCAACCGTCAACGCCTGACCCTGCACTGGGAAGCCCTGGAAGCCTTCCACGAACGCTACCCGGCGCTGAACGTCACCCAGGAGCTGTTCGAGATCGACGGCAAGCGGATCACCAGCGCAGGGGGAACCGCCAGCCTCGACCTGATGCTCACGCTGATCGCCCGCAGCCACGGCGAAGCCCTGGCGCTGCAGGTGTCGGAGCAGTTCGTACTGGGCCGCATCCGCACCCAGCAGGACCATCAGCGCATGCAGATCGCCAGCCGCTTCCACGTGCATAACAAGAAGGTGGTGCAGGTGATTGGCGAGATGGAGCGGCACAGCGAGACGCCCCTGAGCTCGCGGGAACTGGCCGAGCGGGTGAGCGTCACCCCGCGCCAGCTGGAGCGGCTGTTTCGTTTGCACCTGAAGGAAACGCCGTCGAATTTCTACCTCGGCCTGCGCCTGGACAAGGCCCGCCAGCTATTGCGCCAGACCGACATGAGCGTGTTGGAAGTCGCCCTGGCCTGTGGCTTCGAGTCGTCGTCCTACTTCTCCCGTGCCTACCGAGCACGCTTCGCCACCTGCCCGAGCCAAGACAGGCATGAGCATCCGGATCCGGAGCCTGCTCGCCAGATAGGTTGAACCAAGAACCTGTGGGGGCGAATTCATTCGCTATGCAGGACGCAGTCCTGCCCTGAAGCCTTGTAAGGGGCAGCTACGCTGCCCTAAGCGAATGAATTCGCCCCCACAAGAGAGAAGGGCCCCCACGGTTGGCTACACAGCCCTCCCCTGCTCCGCCAGCGCCTGCTGCACCAGGGGGTGCAGACATTCGCCATGGTGCTCTACCTGCCAGGCCATCAGTTCAATGCGCATGGCCGGCGTCCAGAAGCTCTGCAGGTGCGTGCGCACCCCCTTCACCGCTTGCTCCTTGTCCGGTTCGGAGGCGAAGAACTGGGCGATCTGGTTGGCCATCTTGATCAGGTTGTCGGTGCTCATCGGCGTACCTCGACTTTTTCGGTCCTGCGGCGATCCTTGAGCAGGCGCCGCTGTTCGTCACTGAACTCTTGATAGCGTTTCTGCCATTCGGAGGGGTGGTAGACCCGCGTCACCTCCACGGCCGTCACCTTGTACTCCGGGCAGTTGGTGGCCCAGTCGGAGTTGTCGGTGGTGATCACGTTGGCCCCCGATTCGGGGAAGTGGAAGGTGGTGTACACCACCCCCGGCGCCACCCGCTCGCTGACCTTGGCACGCAGCACCGTCTGTCCGGCGCGGCTGCCCACGCCCACCCAGTCGCCCTCGGTGATGCCTCGGCTCTCGGCATCGGTCGGGTGGATCTCCAGGCGGTCCTCTTCATGCCAGGCGACGTTGTCGGTGCGCCGGGTTTGGGCGCCGACGTTGTACTGGCTGAGGATGCGGCCGGTGGTCAACAGCAGCGGATAGCGGCTATTGACCTTCTCTTCGGTGGGCACGTAGCCGGTGAGCATGAAGCGTCCCTTGCCCCGCACGAATTCCTCGATGTGCATGGTCGGCGTGCCATCCGGCGCGGCGTCGTTGCAGGGCCATTGCAGGCTGCCGTGACGATCCAGTTCGGCATAGCTCACGCGGGTGAAGGTCGGGGTCAGGCTGGCGATCTCGTCCATGATCTGGGACGGGTGCTTGTAGTCCATCTTGTAGCCGAGGGCGTTGGCCAGCAGCTGCGTCGCCTCCCAGTCGGCCTTGCCGCCCAGCGGGTCCATCACCTTGCGCACGCGGGAGATGCGTCGCTCGGCGTTGGTGAAGGTGCCGTCCTTCTCCAGGAAGGAGCTGCCCGGCAGGAAGACATGGGCGAACTTGGCGGTCTCGTTGAGGAAGATGTCCTGCACCACCACGCATTCCATGGCCGACAGGGCGGCGGTGACGTGCTGGGTGTTGGGGTCGCTCTGGGCGATGTCCTCGCCCTGGCAGTAGAGCGCCTTGAAGGTGCCGCCGAGGGCCGCCTCGAACATGTTGGGGATGCGCAGACCCGGATCGGGCTGCAGGGTCACGCCCCAGGCCTGCTCGAACTGGGCGCGCACGGTGTCGTTGGAAACGTGGCGATAGCCGGGCAGTTCATGGGGGAACGAACCCATGTCGCAGGAGCCCTGCACGTTGTTCTGCCCACGCAGCGGGTTCACGCCAACGCCCTCGCGGCCGATGTTGCCGGTGACCATGGCGAGGTTGGCGATGCCCATGACCGAGGTGCTGCCCTGGCTGTGCTCGGTCACGCCCAGGCCGTAGTAGATGGCCGCGTTGCCGCCGGTGGCGTAGAGCCGTGCAGCGGCGCGGATGTCGTCGGGCGACACGCCGCAGATCGGCCCCATGGCCTCGGGGGAGTTTTCCGGCAGGCTGACGAAATCGCGCCAGCGGGCGAAATCAGTCGCTTCGCAGCGAGCATCCACGAAGTCCTGTTTGACCAGGCCTTCGGTGACGATCACGTGGGCCAGGGCGTTGAGCATGGCCACGTTGGTGCCCGGACGCAGCGCCAGGTGCAGCTCGGCGCGGGCGTGGGGCGAATCCACCAGGTCGATACGGCGCGGGTCGATGACGATCAGCCGCGCACCCTCGCGCAGACGGCGCTTGAGCTGGGAGCCGAACACCGGGTGGGCGTCGGTGGGGTTGGCGCCGATCACCAGCACCACGTCGGCCTGCATCACTGAGTCGAAGCTCTGGGTGCCAGCCGACTCGCCCAGGGTCTGCTTGAGACCGTAGCCGGTGGGCGAGTGGCAGACACGGGCGCAGGTGTCGACGTTGTTATTGCCGAAGCCGGCGCGCACCAACTTCTGCACCAGGTAGGTTTCTTCGTTGGTGCAGCGGCTAGAGGTGATGCCGCCGATGGAGTCGCGCCCGTATTTGAGCTGGATGCGACGGAATTCGCTGGCCGCGTGGTTCACCGCTTCTTCCCAGCTGACTTCCTGCCAGGGATCGCTGATGTGCTTGCGGATCATCGGCTTGGTGATGCGGTCCGGGTGGGTGGCGTAGCCGAAGGCGAAACGGCCTTTCACGCAGGAATGGCCGTGGTTGGCCTGGCCGTTCTTGTCCGGAACCATGCGCACCAGTTGGTCGCCCTTCATTTCGGCTTTGAACGAGCAGCCCACGCCGCAATAAGCGCAGGTGGTGATGACGCTACGCTCGGGCTGGCCAAGTTCGACCACGCTCTTTTCCATCAGGGTGGCGGTTGGGCAGGCCTGTACGCAGGCGCCGCAGGACACGCATTCGGAGTCGAGGAAGTTCTCGCCACCGGCCGCCGCCACGCGGGACTCGAAACCACGCCCGCTGATGGTCAGGGCGAAGGTGCCCTGGGTCTCCTCGCAGGCGCGTACGCAGCGGTTGCAGACGATGCACTTGCTCGGGTCGTAGTCGAAATAGGGGTTGGAGACGTCCTTCTGCTCGTCCAGGTGGTTGGCGCCGTCGTAGCCGTAACGCACCTCGCGCAGGCCCACCTGGCCGGCGACGGTCTGCAGCTCGCAGTTGCCGTTGGCCGAGCAGGTCAGGCAGTCCAGCGGGTGGTCGGAGATGTACAGCTCCATCACATTGCGACGCAGGGTGGCGAGCTTGGGCGTCTGGGTGTGGACCACCATGCCTTCGGTCACCGGCGTGGTGCAGGAGGCCGGATAGCCGCGCATTCCGTCGATTTCCACCAGGCACATGCGGCAGGAACCGAAGGCTTCCAGGCTATCGGTAGCGCACAGCTTGGGAATGGTGGTGCCGAGCAGCGCGGCGGCGCGCATCACCGACGTGCCGGCGGGCACGCTGATCTCGCGGCCATCGATGGTCAGGCTGACCTGCACGTCGCTTTCGCGGGCCGGGGTGCCGAGATCGATGTCGCTGGCGGGGTCGAAGATAGTGATCATTGGTCGGCCTCCGAGGTCTCCAGACCGAAGTCGGCGGGGAAGTGCTTGAGCGCGCTGGTTACCGGGTAGGCGGTCATGCCACCCAAGGCGCAGAGCGAGCCGTACGTCATGGTGTCGCAGAGGTCCTTGAGCAGCAGGGCCTGCTCCTCGCGAGCGGTGATGTCCGTGGCGGCGATCAGGCGGTCCACCACTTCCACGCCGCGGGTCGAGCCGATGCGGCAGGGTGTGCACTTGCCGCAGGATTCCTCAGCGCAGAACTGCAGGGCGAAGCGGGCCATATGGGCCATGTCCAGGCTGTCGTCAGCCACCACCACGCCGCCGTGGCCGAGCATCGCGCCCATGGCGGCGAAGGCCTCGTAGTCCAGCGGCGTATCGAATTGCGACGGCGGCACCCAGGCACCCAGCGGTCCACCTACTTGAGCAGCCTTCAGCGGGCGGCCGCTGGCGGTACCGCCGCCATAGCCCTCCACCAGCTCGCGCAGGCTCAGACCGAAGGCGCGCTCCACCAGCCCGCCATGGCGGATATTGCCGGCGAGCTGGAAGGGCATGGTGCCCAGCGAGCGACCCATGCCGAAGTCCCTGTAGAACTGCGCGCCACGGGCGAGAATCACCGGCACCGAGGCCAGGGTGAGCACGTTGTGGACCAGCGTCGGAAGGCCGAACAGGCCCTGCAGCGCGGGCAGCGGTGGCTTGGCACGGACCACGCCGCGCTTGCCTTCCAGCGAATCCAGCAGGGCGGTTTCCTCACCGCAGATATAGGCACCAGCGCCTACGCGCACGTCGAGGTCGAAGGCCCGGCCGCTGCCACCGACGTTGGCGCCTAGGTAGCCGGCCTCGCGGGCGATCTCGATGGCCGCGCGCAGGTTATCCACCGACTGCGGGTACTCGGAGCGCACGTAGATGTAGCCCATGGTGGCGCCGACGGCGAGGCCGGCGATGGCCATGCCCTCGATCAGCAGGAAGGGGTCGCCTTCCATCAGCATGCGGTCGGCGAAGGTGCCGGAGTCGCCTTCGTCGGCATTGCAGACCACGTACTTCTGCGCGGCGGCGGCGCCACGCACGGTGCGCCACTTGATGCCTGCCGGGAAGGCTGCGCCGCCCCGACCACGCAGGCCGGAATCCAGCACGGCGGTGACGACGTCATCGCCGCTCAAACCAATCGCGCGCGCCAGCCCTTCGAAACCGCCGTGGGCGCGGTAGTCATCCAGGGATAGCGGCCGGGTGATGCCGGCGCGGGCGAACAGCAGCCGTTGCTGGCTCTTCAGGTATGGCAGTTCCTCCACCGGCCCCAGGGCCAGCGGATGGGTGCTGGCGTCGCCCTGCAGGGCGTCCAGCAGGGACGGCACGTCCTCCGGCGCAACCGGGCCGAAACCCAGGCGACCTTCGGCGCTTTCCAGCTCCAGCAGCGGTTCCAGCCAGTAGAGGCCACGGGAACTGGTGCGTTTGATTTCCAGCGGCAGCTTGCGTTGCTCCGCTTCGCGGGCGAGGGCCGTGGCCAGGTCGTCGGCACCAACGGCGCGGGCTACGGAATCGCAGGGGATGCACAGCGTCAGCATGAACCGTCCTCCAGGCAGCCCTTCACCAGCGCACTCAGGCGCTCGGGGGTCAGTCGCGCATGCAGGCGGCCGTCCAGTTCCAGAGCCGGCGAGCAGGCGCAGGCGCCCAGGCAGTAGACCGGCCGCAGGCTGATCTGGCCGTCGGCACTGGTGCCGTGGTCGTCCAGTTCCAGCTCTTCGCGCAGCTGCGCGGACAGGCGCTCGGCGCCCATGCTCTGGCAGGACTCGGCGCGGCACAGGCGCAGGGTATGGCGTGCCGGCGGCGTGGTGCGGAAGTCGTGGTAGAAGCTGATCACCCCGCGCACCTCGGCCAGGCTGAGGTTCAGGGCGTGGGCGATCTCGGGAATAGCGACATCGGGGATGTACCCCGCGCCTTCCTGGATGGCGTGGAGGATCGGCAGCAGGGCACCGGGGGTGTCCTTTTCGCGTTCCAGCACGCTCTGGATCAGAGGCAGGTGAAGCGTCTCATCAGGCATACAGCGTTCCTCTGCTTCACGGGCGACGGGCTGAATTCAGTCGTCCGGAGGTCTCGGCTGCGGCTCACTCGCCACGTCACGGAGCGTGGCCTGTGGTGGCCGTCCTAGCGCCCCGAAGCGCATCTACGCGCGCTGGTCCGGGACATTCGAGGAGCTTGCCATCCCCGTCATTCGGAGATTTCACCCCAGCGACCCTGCGTATCCTGAAACCGACGCAGGCCGACGGAGCGCTCCGTACCTTCCTTTATAGGCGCTCAGGAACGATGCCTGGAGAAGCGCAGACCTGCGGCTTTGCTGTGGGGGCGAATTCATTCGCGACGGGCGGCACCGCCGCCCCATTTCCGGCCTGAAGGCAGGCCTACGGCTTGCATAGCGAATGAATTCGCCCCCACAAGAGCAAGGCCAACCCCCGCAAAAACGGCAGTTCCGAACCCTACTTGCCCATTCGCGACCGGCTTGACGCTTTCGGCAATACCCCGGTCGCTTTTGCGCGATAGCGCCGAAT
This sequence comes from Pseudomonas sp. BN411, assembly GCF_029871235.1. GTDB lineage: Bacteria > Pseudomonadota > Gammaproteobacteria > Pseudomonadales > Pseudomonadaceae > Metapseudomonas. The sequence goes on along the minus strand of NZ_SSOM01000074.1, from coordinate 208,813 downwards.
TCCCCAGGGATATGCTCCCCTCAAAGCGCCGGCAGAAGATTCGGCGCATGCATAACAGGGGACAGCCTGATGAGCCCAGCCGAACTGCACGCCGACAGCATCGTCATCGACGGTCTGATCATCGCCAAGTGGAACCGTGAACTCTTCGAAGACATGCGCAAGGGTGGCCTGACCGCCGCCAACTGCACCGTGTCGGTGTGGGAGGGCTTCCAGGCGACGGTGAACAACATCACCGCGAGCAACAAGCTGATCCGCGAGAACAGTGACCTGGTGATCCCGGTGCGTACCACCGCCGACATCCGCAAGGCCAAGGAACTGGGCAAGACCGGCATCCTCTATGGTTTCCAGAACGCCCACGCGTTCGAAGACCAGATCGGCTACGTCGAGGTGTTCAAGCAGCTGGGCGTTGGCATCGTGCAGATGTGCTACAACACCCAGAACCTGGTGGGCACCGGCTGCTACGAGCGTGACGGCGGCCTGTCCGGTTTCGGTCGCGAGATCGTCGCCGAGATGAACCGCGTCGGCGTCATGTGCGACCTGTCCCACGTGGGTTCCAAGACCTCCGAAGAGGTCATCCTCGAATCCAAGAAGCCGGTCTGCTACTCCCACTGCCTGCCGTCCGGCCTGAAAGAACACCCGCGCAACAAGTCCGATGAAGAACTGAAGTTCATCGCCGACCACGGCGGTTTCGTCGGCGTGACCATGTTCGCCCCCTTCCTGGCCAAAGGCATCGACTCGACCATCGACGACTACGCCGAAGCCATCGAGTACGTGATGAACATCGTTGGCGAAGACGCCATCGGCATCGGTACCGACTTCACCCAGGGCCACGGCAAGGAATTCTTCGAGTGGCTGACCCACGACAAGGGTTACGCCCGCCGCCTGACCAACTTCGGGAAGATCGTCAACCCGCTGGGCATCCGCACCGTGGGCGAGTTCCCCAACCTCACCGAAACCCTGCTCAAACGCGGTATGCCCGAGCGCGTTGTGCGCAAGGTCATGGGCGAGAACTGGGTCCGTGTGCTGAAGGACGTCTGGGGCGAGTGATCGCTCTTCTCCCCTCTCCCTCTGGGAGAGGGGCCAAACCCTCACCCCAACCCTCTCCCAAAGGGAGAGGGGGTTAATGAAGCCCGCAGCCGGGCCCAAATCGAATTCCGGAGCTAGAACAACATGGCCAAACACGCCCCTGAAATGCCCATCGAAGTCGACAGCGAAACCGGTGTCTGGACCACCGACGCCCTGCCGATGCTGTACGTGCCCCGTCACTTCTTCGTGAACAACCACATGGGCATCGAAGCCGAGCTGGGCCCGGAGCGCTACGCCGAAATCCTCTACAAGGCCGGCTACAAGTCCGCCTGGCACTGGTGCGAGAAAGAAGCTGAATGCCACGGCCTGGAAGGCGTAGCGGTGTTCGAGCACTACATGAAGCGCCTGTCCCAGCGCGGTTGGGGCCTGTTCCAGATCGAGTCCATCGACCTCGACAAGGGCACCGCCCAGGTCCGCCTGAAGCACTCCGCGTTCGTGTACGTGTACGGCAAGGTGGGCCGCAAGGTCGACTACATGTTCACCGGCTGGTTCGCCGGCGCCCTGGATCAGATTCTCCAGGCCCGCGGCAGCAGCGTCCGCACTGTCGCCGAGCAGGTGTACAGCGGCTCGGAAGAAGGCCACGACGACGGCCTGTTCATCGTCAAACCTCTGTAAGGCGAGGCTAGGGCAATGGCATTCGAAGCAATGTTCCAGCCGATCCAGATCGGCAAACTCACCATCCGCAACCGTGTGCTCTCCACCGCGCACGCCGAGGTCTACGCCACTGACGGCGGCATGACCACCGACCGCTACGTGAAGTACTACGAAGAGAAGGCCAAGGGCGGCATCGGCCTGGCCATCTGCGGCGGCTCGTCGGTGGTGGCCATCGACAGCCCGCAGGAGTGGTGGAGCTCGGTGAACCTGTCCACCGACCGCATCATCCCGCACTTCCAGAATCTGGCCGACGCCATGCACAAGCACGGCGCCAAGATCATGATCCAGATTACCCACATGGGCCGCCGCTCCCGCTGGGACGGCTTCAACTGGCCGACCCTGATGTCGCCGTCCGGCATCCGCGAGCCCGTGCACCGCGCCACCTGCAAGACCATCGAGGTGGAAGAGATCTGGCGTGTGATCGGCAACTACGCCCAGGCCGCGCGCCGGGCGAAGGAAGGCGGCCTGGACGGCGTTGAGCTGTCCGCCGTGCACCAGCACATGATCGACCAGTTCTGGAGCCCGCGCGTCAACAAGCGTACCGACGAGTGGGGCGGCACCTTCGAAGGCCGCATGAAGTTCGGCCTGGAAGTGCTGAAAGCCGTTCGCGCTGAAGTCGGCGACGACTTCTGCGTCGGCATGCGTATCTGCGGCGACGAATTCCACCCGGACGGCCTGTCCCACGAGGACATGAAGCAGATCGCCAAGTACTACAGCGACACCGGCATGATCGACTTCATCGGCGTGGTTGGCTCGGGCTGCGACACCCACAACACCCTGGCCAACGTGATCCCGAACATGAGCTTCCCGCCGGAGCCCTTCCTGCACCTGGCGGCCGGCATCAAGGAAGTGGTCAACGTTCCGGTCCTGCACGCGCAGAACATCAAGGACCCGAATCAGGCCACCCGTATCCTGGAAGGCGGTTACGTGGACATGGTGGGCATGACCCGCGCCCACATCGCCGACCCGCACCTGATCGCCAAGATCAAGATGGGCCAGGTGGACCAGATCAAGCAGTGCGTCGGCGCCAACTACTGCATCGACCGCCAGTACCAGGGCCTGGACGTACTCTGCATCCAGAACGCCGCCACCTCCCGTGAATACATGGGCGTGCCGCACATCATCGAGAAGACTACCGGCGTGAAGCGCAAGGTAGTGATCGTCGGCGGTGGCCCGGCAGGCATGGAAGCGGCCCGCGTAGCGGCCGAACGCGGCCACGACGTGACCCTGTTCGAGAAGAAGGACCAGCTCGGCGGCCAGATCACCATCGCCGCCAAGGCACCGCAGCGTGACCAGATCGCCGGTATCACCCGCTGGTACCAGCTGGAGATCGCTCGCCTGGGCGTCGACCTGCGCCTGGGTACCGCGGCCAACCCGGAAGCCATCCTCGACCTCAAGCCGGACATCGTCGTCCTGGCCAACGGCGGTCATCCGTTCCTGGAGCAGAACGAGCACTGGGGCGCGGCTGAAGGCCTGGTAGTGAGCAGCTGGGATGTGCTCGACGGCACCGTGGCGCCGGGCAAGAACGTGCTGGTCTACGACACCATCTGCGAATTCGGCGGCATGTCGGCGGCGGACTTCCTGGCCGACAAGGGCGCCCAGGTTGAAATCGTCACCGACGACATCAAGCCGGGCATCGCCATGGGCGGCACCACCTTCCCGACCTACTACCGCAGCATGTACCCGAAAGAAGTGATCATGACCGGCGACCTGATGCTGGAAAAGGTCTACCGCGAGGGTGACAAGGTGGTGGCGGTGCTGGAGAACGAGTACACCGGCGCCCGCGAGGAGCGTGTGGTGGACCAGATCGTCATCGAGAACGGCGTGCGCCCGGACGAGGGCCTGTACTACGCGCTCAAGGACGGTTCGCGCAACAAGGGCCAGATCGACGTCGAGGCGCTGTTCGCCATCAAGCCGCAACCTTGCCTCAGCGAAACCGGCAGCGGTTACCTGCTGTTCCGCATCGGCGACTGCGTGGCCCAGCGCAACACCCACGCGGCGATCTACGACGCCCTGCGTCTGTGCAAGGACTTCTAAGCGCCCACACGGACGGCCCCCTCTCCCGCTTGCGGGAGAGGGCGGGGGGAGAGGGCAAGCCGGCAACCCCTGCGTTTTCGGCATCCCCCTCTCCCTAACCCTCTCCCTCAGGGAGAGGGGACTGGTTCGGAGCACCCCTTTCGGTCCCTGCAAGGAGACCAACTAGAATGCTGAACACCCTTCTTCCCATCCTGCTCTTCGCCGCCCTCGGCCTTGCCGTGCTGGGCGCCGCGAAGCGCTTCTTCATGTGGCGCCGGGGCCGACCCTCCAAGGTCGACTGGATCGGTGGCCTGATGAAGATGCCGCGCCGCTACCTGGTGGACCTGCACCATGTGGTCGAGCGCGACAAGTACATGTCCAAGACCCACGTGGCCACCGCCGGTGGTTTCGTGCTGTCGGCCGTGCTGGCGATCGCGGTGCATGGCTTTGGCCTGCAGAGCCGGATCCTCGGCTTCGCCCTGCTGGCCGCCACCGTGCTGATGTTCGTTGGCGCACTCTTCGTCGCCAAACGCCGTCTCGATCCGCCGTCCCGTCTGTCCAAGGGCCCGTGGATGCGTCTGCCGAAGAGCCTGCTGATGTTCGCGGCGAGCTTCTTCATCGCCACCCTGCCGGCGGCCGGCATCCTCCCGGAAGGCTTCGGCGGTTGGTTCCTCGCCGGCATCCTCACCATTGGCGTGGCCTGGGGCGTGTCCGAGCTGTTCCTCGGCATGACCTGGGGCGGCCCGATGAAGCACGCCTTCGCCGGTGCCCTGCACCTGGCCTGGCACCGCCGCGCCGAGCGCTTCGGCGGCGGCCGCTCCACCGGCCTCAAGGCGCTGGACCTGGAAGACCCCAACGCGCCGCTGGGCGTGGAAAAACCCACTGATTTCACCTGGAACCAGCTGCTCGGCTTCGACGCCTGCGTGCAGTGCGGCAAGTGCGAGGCCGTGTGCCCCGCCTTCGCTGCCGGCCAGCCGCTGAACCCGAAGAAGCTGATCCAGGACATGGTCATCGGCCTGGCCGGTGGTGACGACGCCAAGTTCGCCGGCAGCCCCTACCCGGGCATCCCGCTGGGCGAGCACGCTGGCGGCCCGCACCAGCCGATCGTGGTCCAGGGCGGCAAGGGCCTGGTGGAAGCGGACACCCTGTGGTCCTGCACCACCTGCCGTGCCTGCGTCGAGGAATGCCCGATGATGATCGAGCACGTCGACGCCATCGTCGACATGCGCCGCCACCTGACCCTGGAAAAGGGCTCCACCCCGAACAAGGGTGCCGAGGTGCTGGAAAACCTGATCGCCACCGACAACCCCGGCGGCTTCGCCCCCGGCGGCCGCCTGAACTGGGCTGCGGACCTGAACCTGCCGCTGATGAGCGAGAAGAAGCAGGCCGAGGTGCTGTTCTGGGTCGGCGACGGTGCCTTCGACATGCGCAACCAGCGCACGCTGCGCGCCTTCGTCAAAGTCCTGAAAGCTGCCAACGTCGACTTCGCCGTACTCGGCCTGGAAGAACGCGACAGCGGCGACGTAGCCCGCCGCCTGGGTGACGAAGCCACCTTCCAGAACCTGGCCAAACGCAACATCGCCACGCTGAACCAGTACAAGTTCAAGCGCATCGTCAGCTGCGACCCGCACAGCTTCCACGTGCTGAAGAACGAGTACGGCGCATTGGGCGGCCATTACGAAGTCCTGCACCACAGCACCTACATCAACGAACTGATGCAGCGCGGCAGCCTCAGCCTCGGCCAGCACAAGGGCGGCAGCGTGACCTACCACGACCCGTGCTACCTGGGCCGCTACAACGGCGAGTACGAAGCCCCGCGCGCCGTGCTCAAGGCCATCGGCATCGAGGTCAAGGAAATGGAACGCTCCGGCTTCCGTTCCCGTTGCTGCGGCGGTGGCGGTGGCGCACCGATCACCGACATCCCCGGCAAGCAGCGGATCCCGGACATGCGCATGGTGGACATCAAGGAAACCGGCGCAGAACTGGTAGCCGTGGGCTGCCCGCAGTGCACCGCAATGCTCGAAGGCGTGGTCGCCCCGCGCCCGGAGATCAAGGACATCGCCGAACTGGTGGCGGATGTGCTGATCGAGGTGCCGGCGGAAGTAAAAAAGCCGTCGGCGGCTAAAGCTGCCGTGGAGGTGGCGTGATGCATATCCCAGCCCCGGTAGCAGGTGTAGGAGCGAGCTTGCTCGCGAACCGGCACCGCACCGACGTCATCCCCTTCGCGAGCAAGCTCGCTCCTACGAAAAGCACGCTGGAGGCCCGCCCATGAGCGACATCATCCGCCGCGACCCGCGCGCCGAGTGGATCGCCCGCAACCGCCTGCACCCGCTGCATGCCGCCATGCAGACCCAGGGGCAGACGAGCTGGATGGGCCCCAACGGCCTGATCCGCAAGAATCCCCACGCCGCGGCAGCGGGCTTCATCGGCCCCAACGGCGTCAAGCGTATCGACCGCAGCGGCGCCCAGCAGGGCACCGCCGGCAAGCGCAGCGCGGCCAGCGAAGTGGTGCAGCTGCCGTTGCACGTGATCGAACAACCGGCCTTCCACATCTGCGTGGTGCCGGACATGGTCGGTGGCCGTCTCTCCAGCCACGACAAGGACCTCCTGGGCCTGGCCAACAAGTTGGCCGGCAGCGAAGGCGCGGTGGTCGCCGTGCTCTTCGGCGAAGACAAGGAATCCGCCTTCGATACCGCGGGCGTGGACCGCATCCTGCGTATCGCGGGTGACGAGTTCGACGGCTACTCGCCGGAAGCCCGTGTACTGGCCCTGAGCGCTGTGGAAAGCCAGCTGGCGCCCCGCCACTGGCTGCTGCCCGACAGCCGCACCGGTGGTGGCGAACTGGGCCGCCGCCTGTCCGCGAAGCTGGGCGAACGCCCGGCCACGCGCGTCTGGCAGGTCGCCAACGAACAAGCCACTGGCCGCGCCGGTGCAGGCCGCGAGGACCTGGTGCGCCAAGTGCCGCGCCTGATCCTGGCCGCCGCCGAATGCGCCGAACCGGTCAGCGAAACCCGTCACGAGGCCCGTCAGCTGGATCTGTCGGCAAACATCGCCCACAGCCTGCCGCGCATCGAGGACCTCGGCCCGGTGGCCGTGGACCCGGCGCAGATCCCAATGGCCGAGGCGGAGTTCATCCTTTCCGGCGGCAACGGGGTGAAGGACTGGGCACTGTTCCACGAAGCGGCCGGCGCCCTCGGCGCCACCGAAGGCGCTTCCCGCGTGGCGGTGGACGACGGCTTCATGCCGCGTAACCGCCAGGTGGGTGCGACGGGTACCTGGGTCACCGCGCGCGTCTACCTCGCGGTGGGCATCTCCGGCGCCATCCAGCACCTGCAGGGCATCGGCGCCTGCGACAAGGTGGTGGCGGTGAACATGGACCCGGGCTGCGACATGATCAAACGCGCCGATCTCTCGGTGATCGGCGACTCCGGCGCCATTCTCGCGGCGTTGATCCAGCTGGCCACCGAATACCGTCAGGGAGGGGCACGCGATGCCGCATGACGCACTGAAGATCGTCAGCCTGATTTCCATCGGCGCGCACCCCACCTCGGGCCGCGCACGCCGCGCCGACCAGGATGCCCGCGCCGTCGAGCTCGGCCTGCGCCTGGCCGGCCCGCGCTTGCGCGTGGTGCATGCCGGCAATCCCCGGGAAGAAGCCCTGCGCGCCTACCTGGGCATGGGCCTGGACGAACTGATCGTCCTAGAGCAGGGCACACAAGACGACGCCCTGCCCCCGCTGGGCGACTTCCTCCGCGAAAGCGGCGCCCAGCTGGTGCTCACCGGCAGCCAGGCGGAAACCGGCGAAGGTTCGGGCATGCTGCCCTACCTGCTGGCCGAACGCCTGGGCTGGCCGCTGGTGGTGGGCCTGGCCGAGGTGGAAAAAGTGGACAACGGCGTGGCCCAGGTCCTGCAGGCCCTGCCACGCGGCCAACGCCGCCGGCTGAAGGTGCGCCTGCCCTTCGTCGCCTGCGTCGACAACGCCGCTCCCACCGCCCGCCAGAGTGCTTTCGGCCCGGCCCGCCGCGGCCACATCGAAGCCGAAGACGTGGAGCTGGTGGAGGATGTATTGTTCGCCGAGGCCCAGTTGCAACCGGCTCGCCCACGGCCCAAGCGGCTCAAGGTGATCAAGGCCAAGACCGGCGCCGAACGGATGAAGGCGGCGACCGCCAAGGCATCCGGCGGTGGCGGCCAGGTACTCAAGGACGTCTCGCCTCAGGCGGGCGCCGAAGCTATCTTCAAACTGTTGCTGGAAGAGGGTGTGCTGCGCTGATCGCGCGGCACCCGATGCGGAGGAATAGCGCGATGATGCATGCCGATCTGATCGACCAGGAAGACTTTCGTGAGCGCCTGGTGGCGCTGGGTATCAGCATCCCGCCGGGGGTTACCGCCGAGCAGGCCTGCGAACAGGCCGTGAGCGGTCTCAGCCCGGAGCGCGCACTGGCGCTGCGCCGCCTGGTGGAAGAGTTGCTGGGTGGCAGCGCGACGCTGCTGCCGAACGTGCGCGAAGCCATTTCGCGCACGCTGCTGCCGGCGTTGGTGCCGCGCTGAGGGGCTGAATCCGGGATACAAAAAAGGGCGCCCATGGCGCCTTTTTCTTTCCCGTAGGGTGCGCCGTGCGCACCGGGGGATACTTTGTGGGGGCGATTTCAATCGCCAAGCGGGCCGCAGGTCCGCCCTTCTGGTCCTGAATGGGGCAGCTTCGCCGCCCTTGGCGAATGAATTCGCCCCTACAGGCTCCTCATTCGCCAAGGGAGGTGCGTTACACCACCCGCACGCTGGCGAAGGTGGACTCGCCCTGGGCGCGGGTCAGGGCAACGCCGGCGGTGGACGGCGCGTTGCGCACCAGTTCGTCCGGCACCGGCATCAGGGCCACCACGTTGGCGTTCTGGCCGGCACGCTCGTCACGCGGCGGAATGCCGAAATACTCGCGGTAGCACTTGGAGAAGTGCGGGGTGGAAACGAAGCCGCACACCGACGCCACCTCGATGATGGACATGGCGGTCTGCTTCAGCAGCTGGCGTGCGCGGATCAGGCGCAGCTTCAGGTAGTAACGCGACGGCGAGCAGTGCAGGTACTTCTGGAACAGACGCTCCAGCTGGCGGCGCGAGACGTCGACGTAGGTGGCCAGCTCGTCGAGGTCGATGGGCTCCTCCAGGTTGGCTTCCATCAGCGCGACGATTTCCTGCAGCTTCGGCTGGTTGGTGCCGAGCATGTGCTTGAGCGGCACACGCTGGTGGTCCTGCTCGTTGCGGATGCGCTCGTAGATGAACATCTCGGAGATGGCGGCTGCCAGTTCGCGGCCATGCTCGCGCGCGATCAGGTGCAACATCATGTCCATCGGCGCGGTGCCGCCGGACGAGGTGTAGCGATTGCGGTCGATGGAGAACAGACGCGTGCTGATGCCGGCGCGGGGGAAGGCTTCCTGCATGGCTGCCAGGCATTCCCAGTGCACGCTGCACTCGAAACCGTCGAGCAGGCCGGCCTTGGCCAGTGCCCAGCTGCCGGTGCACACGGCGCCCAGCTGGCGGCCCTGGCGGGACTGGGACTGCAGCCACTGCACGTGTTCGCGGCTGACGCTGTGCTGGATGTCGACGCCGCCGCAGACGATCACGGCGTCCAGCGCCGGCGCGTTGTCCAGGCCGCTGTCGGGGGTGATCTGCAGGCCGTCGCTGGCGCTCACGGGACGGGCGTCCTGGCTGAGCGTGTACCAGCGATAGAGTTCGCGGCCGGAGAGGTGGTTGGCCATGCGCAGCGGTTCGACCGCGGATGCCAGGGAAATCAGGGTGAAGTTATCCAGCAGCAGGAAACCGATGGACTGGGGAACACGGTTCTGGGGTTGAGCCCCTTGGTTGAACTGTGACATCAGCGAAACCCTCAGCTAGGCACGGAGCGGAGCCTCGTTTAGAGGCTTTTTTGTTATGGCCTGGTCTTCAAAACCAGGGAATACCAAATCTAGGCAAAGGTCGTGCCTAGTTTTATTGATCGTTCAATTAAAAACAGTGGATTCTTCCAAGGCCCGTGCCATTCGGCCTAGGCGCCAGCGACAGAATCATTCTGTTTACGACCGCGAGAGCCCGCATCCGGCGGGCCCTGGGGACTTAGGTAGCACTGGCGGTGTCAGCGAATGTCACCCCGTGCTATAGGACAACACCTTCAGTAACAGACGGAATATTCATAACCGGACCGCCCGGTCATAACCGCCCCGCCGCATCGTGCACCAGCATTGGGCGGCGGCGGCCGCCCATGGTCGAGATCAGCACTCGATGGCGCTGACCGCCAGGCCACCGCGCGAGGTTTCCTTGTACTTGTCGTGCATGTCGGCGCCGGTGTCGCGCATGGTGCGGATCACCCGGTCCAGCGAGATGAAGTGCTCGCCGTCGCCACGCAGGGCCATCTGCGCCGCGTTGATCGCCTTCACCGCGGCGATCGCGTTGCGCTCGATGCACGGCACTTGCACCAGTCCACCCACCGGGTCGCAGGTCAGCCCGAGGTTGTGCTCCAGGCCGATCTCAGCGGCGTTCTCCAGCTGCGCCGGAGTCGCCCCCAGCACTTCCGCCAGGCCAGCGGCGGCCATGGCGCAGGCCGAGCCCACTTCGCCCTGGCAGCCGACTTCGGCGCCGGAGATCGAGGCGTTCTTCTTGCACAGGATGCCGACGGCGGCGGCCCCGAGGAAGAAGTGCACCACGTCGTCGTCGGTGGCCTCGGGATTGAAGCGCATGTAGTAGTGCAGTACCGCCGGGATGATGCCGGCCGCGCCGTTGGTGGGTGCAGTGACCATGCGCCCGCCAGCGGCATTTTCCTCGTTCACCGCCAGGGCGTAGAGGTTGACCCATTCCATGGCGCTCATGGTCGAGCCGATGACGTTGGGCTTGCCCAGTTCCTGCAGGCTGCGGTGCAGTTTGGCCGCGCGGCGGCGCACATTCAGTCCGCCGGGGAGGATGCCTTCCTCGCCCATGCCGTTACGCACGCATTCCTGCATGGCGTCCCACAGTTTCAGCAGGCCAGCGCGGATTTCCGCCTCGCTGCGCCAGGCCTTCTCGTTGGCCAGCATCAGCTCGGAGATACGCAGGTTGTGGCGCTGGCAGAGCTCCAGCAGCTCTTCGGCACTGGAGAAGTCGTAGGGCAGTGCGGTGGCGTCCTGGTCCAGTTGCCCGGACTTCGCCTGGGCCTCGTCGACGACGAAACCGCCGCCGATGGAGTAGTAGGTGTCGCGGTGCAGTTCACCGCCCTCGCCTTCGACGATCAGGGTCATGGCGTTGGGGTGATACGGCAGGTTCTCGTCGAGCAGCAGCAGGTCGCGCTGCCAGTCGAAGGCCACCGGGTGGCTGCCGTCCAGCAGCAGTTCGCGGGAGGCCTTCAGCGCCTCGATGCGCGGGGCGATCTGCTTCGGGTCGACCTGATCCGGCCATTCCCCCATCAGCCCCACCAGGGTGGCGCGGTCGGTGCCGTGGCCGACACCGGTGGCCGACAGCGAGCCGTACAGGCGCACCTCGACCCGCGTCACCTGGGCCAGCAGGCCGCGCTCGCGCAGCGCCGTGGCGAACAGCGCCGCCGCCCGCATCGGCCCCACGGTATGCGAACTGGAAGGGCCGATACCGATCTTGAACAGGTCGAAAACGCTGATAGCCACGGGGCAACTCCGATAAGGATCACACTTGTCGGACATGATCGGCATTTCGCCGGAGCGAGGACTTCCCACACCGACTTGCTCGTATCCAAACACGTCGTGGCCGGGAATGGTTCGCTCTGCCCTTGTAGGGGCGAATTCATTCGCCAAGCAGGCCGAAGGCCCGCCCAGCATGGCTAGTTGGGGCAGCTGCGCCGCCCTTGGCGAATGAATTCGCCCCTACAGAGAGTCGTCGCGACTGAGCATCAGCTTCCCTATGCCAGCCGCGACAGATAAGTTCTGAGTGCGACCGGGTCGGTAGTCAGGCGATGCGTCTGGCCCGCATCATTCCGCCGCCCGGGGGCGGGGGCCTGCAGCAGTCCGACAGCCACGCGAGTCCGGAGAACGACAATAATTCCTGCTGTGGACGGACCCCTTCAATGACTCGACCCACCACGCCCCTGTTCGCAACAACGCTGTTGGCCGCCTCCCTTTTTACCCTCCCCCAAGCCCTGGCCGCCGTCGACCCGGCACGTTGCTCCACCGTGCAGTTCGCCGATGTCGGCTGGAGCGACATCACGGTCACTACCGCTGTCACCCGCCATGTGCTGAGCGAGCTCGGCTACGTCACCAAGGTCAAGCGCCTGTCGGTGCCGGACACCTACAAGGTCCTCAGCGAAGGCAAGATCGATGTGTTCCTCGGCAACTGGATGCCGAGCATGGAAAACGACATCCGCCCCTATCGGGAGAACGGCACGGTTGAAACCCTCGGGGCCAACCTCACCGGCGCGAAGTACACCCTGGCGGTTAATCAGGCGGCCTGGGACGGCGGACTGAAGAGCTTCGCCGACCTGGCGAAGTTCAAGGAGCAACTGGGCGGCAAGATCTACGGCATCGAGCCCGGTAACGACGGCAACAAGCTGATCGGCAAGATGATCAAGGAGAACGCCTTCAGCCTCGGTGGCTTCAAACTGGTGGAGTCCAGCGAAAGCGGCATGCTGTCCCAGGTCAAGCGCGCCGAGCACCTCAACCAGTGGGCGGTCTTCCTCGGTTGGGAACCGCACCCGATGAACAACCAGCTGAACATGCATTACCTGGCCGGCGGCGATGACGTGTTCGGCCCGGACTACGGCGGCGCCACTGTCTATACCAATGTGCGCAAGGGCCTGACCCAGGAGTGCCCCAACCTCGGACGACTGCTGAAAAACCTCAAGTTCAGCCTGGCCATGGAGAACCACCTGATGGAGGCCATACTTAATCAGAGCACCAACCGCAGGCGCGAAGCGAAGGCGTGGCTGAAAGCCAATCCCGACACGCTGACCGCCTGGCTGCAGGGCGTCACCGCGCGTGACGGCGGTCCCCTGCCAACAGCACTCACGCAGGTGGAAGTGCCGTGACACGGCGCATCCAGCGATATCATCGGCCATGTCGCCGCTCAATATATGGACGTCGCAAACCGACAATTGCGAAGGCCTCAAGGCTTTATCGTTGAGTCACCCGATTTCGTCGCTGTCGGTTCCCGTGGACCGACAGACCGCGAGCACTCCGCTCCGGACCGAAGAACACAAGCGGCGACCTCCCCCCGAATAGAGGTCGGCCTAATAAGAAATTTCGGAAGTACGCGCACCTCTGGCCGAGGTGCTGAACCCGCCCAGGGAATGGGTTTCGTAACACTGCCAGAGGGCTGTCAGGTTCTCGAAACATTGTTATCCACACAGGCAAGACAGTCGGCATCACCAGGCTGGGCGTCGTCGAGCGTCCGTTCTGGCTCCGTGTAGCTGACCTGGATGTCTACTGAAGGGGAAATATCCCATGCAGTCTGGAAAGATCGTGGTTCAAAACCTCTACAAGGTTTTCGGGCAACAACCACAAGAAGCAATCGATCTACTCAAGCAAGGCTGGAGCAAGGAAAAGATCCTGGCCGAACGTGGCGCCGTGATCGGCGTCAGCGATGTGTCCTTCAGTGTCAACGAAGGTGAGATCTTCGTACTGATGGGCCTGTCGGGTTCGGGCAAGTCGACCCTGATTCGTCTGATCAACCGTTTGATTGAACCCACTGCCGGCGATGTGTTCATCGACGGCCAGAACGTCGCCAAGCTGCCCAAGTCGCAATTGATCGACCTGCGCCGCCGCGACATGAGCATGGTGTTTCAGTCCTTCGCCCTGATGCCGTCGCGCAGCGTGCTGGACAACGCCGCCTTCGGCCTGGAGGTGGCCGGCAAGGGCAAGAAGGAACGCGAGAAGCGCGCCATGGAAGTGCTGGAGCAGGTTGGCCTGGCCAGTTTCGCCCACAAGTATCCCCATGAGCTCTCCGGCGGTATGCAACAGCGTGTGGGCCTGGCCCGCGCCCTGGCCGTGGACCCGTCGATGATCATCATGGACGAGGCCTTCTCCGCACTCGACCCGCTCAAGCGCCGCGAGATGCAGGACGTGCTGCTGGACCTGCAGAAGAAGCACAGCCGCACCATCATCTTCGTGTCCCACGACATCGAAGAGGCCATGCGCATCGGTTCGCGCATCGGCATCATGGAAGGCGGCAAGCTGATCCAGGTGGGCACGCCCCAGGAGATCATCGAGAACCCCGCCAACGAATATGTACGCAACTTCTTCAACACGGTCGACACCAGCCGCTATCTCACCGCCGGCCAGCTCAAGTCCGACAGCGTTCCGCTGTTCGTGCACAACGGCAAGGCGCCCGATGCCCAGACGGTCTGCCAGAAGCTGCAGGCCATGGACAAGCACTACGCCTTCATCGTCGACGAGAAGAACAACTTCCGTGGCTCCATCAGCCTGGAAAAGATCGCCCTGCTGGTAGAAGGCGGCCGGACCCTGGATCTGGAGCAGAGCCTGCTCAAGCACATCGACCCGGTACCGGAAGACCTGCCACTCGACAGCGTCATCCAGCGCCTGGTGATAAACGAAGGGCCGATCCCGGTGGTCGACCAGAGTGGCCGCTATAGCGGCGCGATCAGCAAAGGCCGCCTGCTGAGCCGCCTGCGGGGAGAATGACGATGAGCGAGAAACTGGATCTTGGCAGCTGGGTGAATGACGTCGTCCAGCACCTGCTCGAAAACTACAGCGGCGCCTTCGAAAGCGTCGGCAATGTGGTCAGCGGCTTCTCCGAGCTGATTGAGCGCTTCCTGCTCTGGCCGCCGGCCTGGGTGATCATCGCCGTGTTCGTGGGCCTGGGCTTCTGGCGTATCGGCGCCAAGTTCGCTGCCTTCACCGCGGCCTCGCTGATCCTGATCGTGATGACCGGGTTCTGGGAACAGACCGTGGTCACCCTCGGCCTGACCTTCTCCTCCACCTTGATCAGCCTGCTGCTCGGCATTCCGCTGGGTATCTGGGCCGCCAAGAGCGAGCGCGTGGCCTATGTGATCCGTCCGGTACTGGACTTCATGCAGACCATGCCGGCGTTCGTCTACCTGATTCCGGCAGCGATGCTCTTCGGCCTCGGCCGCGTGCCCGGCATCATCGCCACCGTGATCTTCGCCATGCCCCCGGCGGTGCGCCTGACCGCGCTGGGTATCCGCCAGGTGAACAAGGAAATCGTCGAAGCCGGCCAATCCTTCGGCTGCAACAGCTGGCAACTGCTATACAAAGTGCAGCTGCCGAACGCCATGCCGTCGATCATGGCCGGCGTGAACCAGACCATCATGATGGCGTTGTCCATGGTGATCATCGCGTCGATGGTCGGCGCCGGTGGCCTGGGTAACGACGTGCTCGCCAGTATCCAGCGCCTGGACATCGGCCTGGGCTTCGAGAGCGGCATGGCAGTGGTACTGCTGGCAATCATTCTCGACCGTATCACCGAAAGCTTCGGCACCCGCCAGACCGCGACTCGCGGTCGTGTGTTCGGTCGACTCGGCGCCAGATTGCAGCGGCAGCAAGCGCACTAAGAACGCTTCACCTTTCAATGTCAGGGAGTCGCTAATGAAAAAAATGAAGAAAGTCGCTGCACTGGGCCTGCTGGCCTGCGCCTTGGCCCAGGGTGCCTGGGCCCAGGAGCCGCAGAGCTGCAAGCAGGTCCGCTTCGCCGAAATCGGCTGGGCCGACATCGCCGCCACCACCGGCGTGGCCATGGTGCTGACCGAGGGACTGGGCTACACCCCGCGCAAGATCATGGCGTCCGTGCCCATCGCCTTCACCGGCGTGAAGAACAAGCAGATCGACGTCTTCCTCGGCTACTGGGCGCCCTCCATGGACGCGGTGATCGAGCCCTTCACCAAGGACAACGGCGTGAAGGTGCTGGCGACCCCGAACCTGGAAGGCGCCAAGTACACCCTGGCGGTTCCCACCTACGCGGCTGACGCCGGCCTGAAGAGCTTCCAGGACATCGCCAAGTTCAAGGACCAGCTCGGCGGCAAGATCTACGGCATCGAACCGGGTAACGACGGCAACCTGCTGATCGACAAGATGATCAAGGGCGACCAGTACGGCCTGGGCCAATTCCGCATGGTCGAGTCTTCCGAAGCCGGCATGCTGGTACAGGTGCAGCGCGCCGTGAAGAAGAAGGAACCGGTGGTGTTCCTCGGCTGGGCCCCGCACCCGATGAACACTCAGTTCGACATCACCTACCTGGCCGGTGGCGACGACGTGTTCGGTCCCGACTACGGCGCCGCCAAGGTCTACACCGTGGTGCCGCCGGACTATGAACAGCGTTGCGGCAACGTCGGCAAGCTGCTGAACAATCTGCAGTTCAACGTGCAGATGGAAAGCCAGCTGATGGAGAAGATCCTGGAGAAGGAAGACCCGGTGAAAGTCGCCACCACCTGGCTCAAGGCCAACCCGGCCGTGCTGGACAAGTGGCTCGCCGGCGTCACCACCTTCGATGGCCAGGACGGCGCCACCGCCGTGAAGAAACACATCGGCCTGTAACACCCCGGGGCTCCTCCTACAGGAGCCCGTTTCCTTGCAATTCGCCAATCGTGGCCCGGCAACGGGTCACGACGGGCACTGTCGCGAACCCCGCCTGAGAACGGGTCACCGACCACGTAGTTGGCTGCCAATCCCACCTGATGGAGCAATACGTATGCGCAAGATGAAATCCCTGTACCTCAAGACCCTCGGCGTCGCCGCCCTTGCCCTCGGCATGGGCATGGCCAACGCCGCTGACAAACCAACCCTGAAGATCGGCTTCGTGAACGGCTGGGACGACAGCGTCGCCGCCACCTACGTCGCGGGCGAAATCCTCAAGGAGAAACTCGGTTACGGCGTCGAGCTGAAACCCGTCGAGCCGGCCATCATGTGGCAAGGCGTGGCCCGTGGCGACCTGGACGCCACCCTCTCCGCCTGGCTGCCGGCCACCCACGGCGAGTACTACGCCAAGCTGAAGGACAAGGTCGTGGTGCTGGGCTCGAACTACAAAGGCGCCAAGATCGGCCTGATCGTCCCGGACTACGTCCAGGCCAAATCCATTGAGGACCTGAGCAAGTACAGCAAGGACTTCGACGGCAAGATCACCGGCATCGACGCCGGTGCGGGCGTAATGCGCCGTACCGAAGACGCGATCAAGCAGTACAACCTCGACATCAAGCTGATGCCCAGCTCCGGCCCGGCCATGGCCACCGCCCTGACCCGCGCCGAGAAGGCCCAGAAGCCGATCGTGGTGACCGGCTGGATTCCGCACTGGATGTTCGCCAAGTGGAAACTGCGCTTCCTGGAAGACCCGAAAAAAGTCTATGGCGATGACGAGCACGTCGACACCGTGGTCAACCCTGGCCTGGAAGCCAAAGCCGCCGACGCCACCGCGTTCCTGAAGAAATTCTCCTGGAACGGCGAGGAAGTGGGTGCGGTGATGCTGGCCATCCGCGAAGGCGCCAAGCCGGAAGCTGCCGCCAAGGACTGGATCGCCAAGAACCCGCAACGCGTGGATGAGTGGCTGAAGTAAGCAGCCACCTCGCCCAGGACGCCCCCGCCGGCCATCGCCCGCGGGGGCGTTCTGCTTTTCGTGGGGGCGAATTCATTCGCTTTGGGCAACGCAGTTGCCCCTCTCCCAGGCAGACCTTCGGCCTGCATAGCGATTGAAATCGCCCCCACAAAAGCATTCCCCTGCCGCCGATGCACCTTGATCAATCCCATCGATTGATCGATCAATCAATTTCCCCCTAGACTGCGCGCTCCCAATTCCCGCACAAAATGGTGGAAATACCCGATGCCCAAGGTCGGAATGCAGCCGATCCGCCGCTCGCAGTTGATCCAGGCCACCCTCGAAGCTGTCGACCAGGTAGGCCTCAGCGATGCCAGCATCGCCTATATCGCCCGTGTTGCCGGGGTCTCCAACGGCATCATCAGCCATTACTTCCAAGACAAGAACGGCCTGCTGGAAGCCACGATGCGCCACTTGATGGCCGCCCTCAGCGGTGCCGTGCGCCAGCGTCGCTCCACCTTGCACGACGACACCCCGCGCGAACACTTGCGGGCCATAGTCGCCGGCAACTTCGACGACAGCCAGGTCAGCGGCCCGGCAATGAAAACCTGGCTGGCCTTCTGGGCTGCCAGCATGCACCAGCCGTCCCTGCGCCGCCTGCAGCGGATCAACGATCACCGCCTGTATTCCAACCTCTGCTGCGAACTGCGCCGTGCCATGCCCGTGGATCAGGCGCGCTCCGCTGCCCGAGGCCTGGCCGCGCTGATCGATGGCCTGTGGCTGCGCGGCGCCCTCTCGGGCGACGCCTTCAATATCGAGCAGGCGCTGCACATCGCTTACGAGTATCTTGATCAGCAGCTGGCCAAGGCCGAAGACTCCAATGTAGGGGCGAATTCATTCGCCAAGGGCAGCGCAGCGGCCCCTTTCAACACCCCGGGGCAAACCTCCGACCTACTTAGCGACTGAAGTCGCCCCCACAAAAAGTTTGCCTCAGACACAAAAAAGCCCGGTCCAGAGACCGGGCTTTTTCATTTCAGGCTGTTGGCCAATCAGGCCGCTTCGCCTCGCAGCTGGACGACTTTCGCCGGCTTCGGCGCATGCTCCATCGCCGCCACATCCGCCTTCATCTGCTTGAGCAGGGCGAACATATACAGCAGCAGCACCACCGAGAACGGCAGGCCAGCCAGCACCACCACCGTCTGCATCGCGGTGAAGTTGCCGGCGAACAGCAGGCCGATGGTCGCCAGGGTCACCACCACGGACCAGAAGATACGCAGCCAGTTCGGCGCGTCTTCGTCCAGGTCGCCTTCCTCGCGGGACAGGTTGGCCAGCATCACCGAGCCGGAGTCGGCCGGGGTGAGGAAGAGCACGAAGCCGACGCAGATCGACAGGCCGATCACCGCCTTGGCCCAGGGGTAATGCTCCAGCAGCAGGTAGATGGACATGGCCGGCTGCTCCAGCGCCGCCTTGCCGAGATCCGCCGCGTTCTGGTTCATCACCAGGTCGATGGCGCTGTTGCCGAACACCGACAGCCAGGCCAGGGTGAAGCCCAGCGGAATCAGCAGCACGCCGCTGACCAGTTCGCGCACAGTGCGGCCACGGGAGATACGGGCCACGAACATGCCGACGAAGGGCGCCCAGGAAATCCACCAGGCCCAGTAGAACAGGGTCCACAGGCCCATCCACTCTTCGCTCTTGCCGGACTGGCCGGTGTAGACGTAGAGGTCGAAGGTCTTCAGCACCAGGCCGTTGAGGTAGTCACCCAGGTTCTGCACGAAGCCGTTGAGCAGGTGCAGGGTCTGGCCGGCCAGCAGCACGAATACCAGCAGGCCGCTGAATAGGATGATGTTCAGGTTCGACAGGCGGCGGATGCCCTTCTCGATACCCGACACCGCGGCCAGGGTGGCCACCGCGCTCATCACCAGGATCACCGCCAGCAGCGCACCTTGGCTGTGGGGCAGGCCGAACAGGTATTCCAGACCGGAAGACACCTGCAGCGAGCCGATACCGAGGTTGGTCACCAGGCCCAGCAGGGTCACGAAGATGCCGAAGCAGTCCACCGCGTTACCCACCGAACCTTTCATCCGGCGTTCGCCGAACAGCGGGTAGAGCGCCGAACGCAGCGCCAGCGGCTTGTTATGACGATAGGCGAAGTAGCCCACCGCCAGGCCCACCAGCGCGTAGATGGCCCAGCCATGCACACCCCAGTGGAGGAAGGTCAGTTGCAATGCCTGGCGCGCGGCGGACTGGCTGCCCGGCTCGCCTTCCGGCGGGTTGTAGAGATGGTCGATGGGCTCGGACGCCGCGAAGTACAGCAGCGAAATGCCGATGCCCGAGGAAAACAGCATGCCGGCCCAGGCGCCGTAGCTGAAGTCCGGACGGCTGTCGTCGGCGCCCAGGCGCAGATTGCCGTAGCGGGAGAAGGCGACATAGAGGACGAAGAACAGGTACGCGCCGATAGCCAGCATGTAGTACCAGCCGAAGCTGCGCGACAGCCAGGCCTGGGCCTTGCCGAGCACACTGCCGGCGCCTTCCGGGAACGCAATCAAGGCAACCGTGAGAAGCATGATGAGCGCGGTGGATCCGTAGAACACGACCGGATTCAGACGCACCTTCCCATGGTTTGTTGTTGTTGGAGCTTTACTCATTTGGAAATACCAGGGCAGTGAAAGCAGGCGCCTCATGGACGCAACGACAGACCCGCGCCAGCGGCCGGCGACGGGTGGTTTTCGCCGGCAGAAGGCCTGAAATCAGGTGCGGCGAACTGCCGCATCCCGTTCCATGGTGCGCATCGTATTCTTTGTTGTTTGAACGATCAATCAAAATAAAGTAGGCTGGATTTCAACCCGTCCGGAATGGTTCCGGAAGAGGAGGAAACCCCATGCCAAAAGTCGGAATGCAGCCCCTGCGGCGCACCCAGCTGATCCACGCCACGCTCGAGGCGGTGGACCAGGTTGGCATGGGCGACGCCAGCATTTCCTACATTGCGCGGCTCGCCGGGGTTTCCAACGGCATCATCAGCCACTACTTCCAGGACAAGAACGGCCTGCTGGAAGCCACCATGCGCTTCCTCATGAACGATCTGCAGGACGCGGTGCGCAAGCGCCGCGAGACCATGCGCGACGACAGTGCGCGTGGCTACATCCGCTCCATCATCGACGGCAACTTCGACGAGACCCAGGTCAACGGCCCGGCCATGAAGACCTGGCTGGCGTTCTGGGCCAGCAGCATGCACCAGCCGTCCCTGCGCCGTTTGCAGCGCATCAACGACCTGCGCCTGTACTCGAACCTCTGCTGGCAGTTCCGCCGCGAGCTCGATGTGGAAAGCGCACGTACCGCCGCACGCGGCCTGGCCGCCCTGATCGACGGCCTCTGGCTGCGCGGCGCGCTCTCCGGCGAAGCCTTCGAAACCGAGCAGGCCCGCCTGCTCGCCTACGAATTCCTTGATCAACAACTGGCCAAGCAGGCGGCGTGAACCGCCCGGCAGCCTTGCGAACACAAGACCTAGAGAGGACAACCACCATGGCCCGATTCGAAGAACAGAAGCTCTACATTGGCGGTCGCTACGTCGACGCTACCAGCGGCGCCACCTTCGAGACCGTCAACCCGGCCACTGGTGACGTCCTGGCCAACGTCCAGCGCGCCAGCAAGGACGACGTCGAGCGTGCCGTCGCCGCTGCCGTCGAAGGCCAGAAAGTCTGGGCCGCGATGACCGCCATGCAGCGTTCGCGCATCCTGCGTCGCGCCGTGGATATCCTCCGTGAGCGCAACGACGAGCTGGCCGCACTGGAAACCCTGGACACCGGCAAGCCGCTGGCCGAAACCAAAGCCGTGGACATCGTCACCGGCGCCGACGTGATCGAGTACTACGCCGGCCTGATCCCCGCCATCGAAGGCGAGCAGATCCCGCTGCGCGAAACCAGCTTCGTCTACACCCGCCGCGAGCCCCTGGGCGTGGTCGCCGGTATCGGCGCCTGGAACTACCCGGTGCAGATCGCCATGTGGAAATCCGCCCCGGCCCTGGCCGCCGGCAACGCGATGATCTTCAAGCCCAGCGAAGTCACCCCGCTGACTGCCCTGAAACTGGCCGAGATCTACACCGAAGCCGGCGTACCGGACGGCGTGTTCAACGTCCTCACCGGCAGCGGCCGTGAAGTTGGTCAGTGGCTGACCGAACACCCGCTGATCGAGAAGATTTCCTTCACCGGCGGCACCTCCACCGGCAAGAAAGTGATGGCCAGCGCCTCCAGCTCCTCGCTGAAGGAAGTGACCATGGAACTGGGCGGCAAGTCGCCGCTGATCATTTTCGAAGACGCCGATCTCGACCGCGCCGCCGACATCGCCGTCATGGCCAACTTCTTCAGCTCCGGCCAGGTCTGCACCAACGGCACCCGCGTGTTCGTACCGCGCGCCCTGCAGGCCCGCTTCGAAGACAAGGTGATCGAGCGCGTCAAGCGCATCCGCCTGGGCAACCCGGAAGACGCCAACACCAACTTCGGCCCGCTGACCAGCTTCGCCCACATGGAAAGCGTGCTCGGCTACATCGAAGCCGGCCGCAAGGAAGGCGCCCGCCTGCTGATCGGCGGCGAGCGCGTCACCGACGGTGAATACGCCAAAGGCGCCTACGTGGCCGCAACCGTATTCAGCGACTGCACCGACGACATGACCATCGTCCGCGAAGAAATCTTCGGCCCGGTGATGAGCATCCTGGTGTACGACACCGAAGAAGAAGTCATCCGCCGCGCCAACGATACCGAGTACGGCCTGGCCGCCGGCGTCGTCACCCGCGACCTGGCCCGCGCCCACCGCGTGATCCACAAGCTGGAAGCCGGTATCTGCTGGATCAACACCTGGGGCGAGTCCCCCGCCGAAATGCCGGTGGGCGGCTACAAGCAGTCCGGCGTCGGCCGCGAGAACGGCCTGACCACCCTGGCCCACTACACCCGCATCAAGTCCGTACAGGTCGAGATGGGCGACTACTACTCGGTGTTCTGACCCGAGCCAGCGCCCTGGCGGCCCGGAGCATACCGGGCCGCACCCGAGAACAAGATGCCGTGCCCCCGGGGGCGACCCCGGGTTATCTAGCAGGTAAGTCACATGTCCCAAGAATTCGATTACATCATCGTCGGAGCCGGTTCGGCCGGTAACGTGCTGGCCACCCGCCTGACCGAAGATTCCGATGTCAGCGTCCTGCTGCTGGAAGCCGGCGGCCCGGACTACCGCATGGATTTCCGTACCCAGATGCCCGCCGCCCTCGCCTATCCGCTGCAGGGCCGCCGCTACAACTGGGCCTACGAGACCGATCCCGAGCCCTTCATGAACAACCGCCGCATGGAGTGCGGCCGTGGCAAGGGCCTGGGTGGCTCCTCGCTGATCAACGGCATGTGCTACATCCGCGGCAACGCGCTGGACTTCGACGGCTGGGCTAAGATGCCGGGCCTGGAAGACTGGACCTACCTGGACTGCCTGCCCTATTTCCGCAAGGCGGAAACCCGCGACATCGGCCCGAACGACTTCCACGGCGGCGAAGGCCCGGTGAGCGTGACCACGCCCAAGGCCGGCAACAACCCGCTGTTCCACGCCATGGTCGAAGCCGGCGTGCAGGCTGGTTTCCCCCGTACCGAAGACCTCAACGGCTACCAGCAGGAAGGCTTCGGTCCCATGGACCGCACCGTGACCCCGGAAGGCCGGCGTGCCGCCACCGGTCGCGGCTACCTGGACCAGGCACGCAGCCGCCCCAACCTGACCATCGTCACCCACGCCCTGACCGACCGCATCCTGTTCAGCGGCAAGCGGGCCACCGGTGTTGCCTACCTGCAGGGCAACAACGACAACCCCATCACCGTCCGTGCCCGTCGTGAAGTCCTGGTGTGCAGCGGCGCCATCGCCTCGCCGCAACTGCTGCAGCGCTCCGGCGTAGGCCCGGCCGCCCTGCTGCGCGACCTCGACGTACCGGTGGTGCACGACCTGCCGGGCGTGGGCGCCAACCTGCAGGACCACCTGGAGCTCTACCTGCAGTACGCCTGCAAGGAGCCGGTGTCCCTGTTCCCCGCCCTGCAATGGTGGAACCAGCCGGCCATCGGTGCCGAGTGGCTGTTCCTCGGCACCGGGCTCGGCGCCAGCAACCAGTTCGAGGCCGGCGGCTTCATCCGCACCCGCGAGCAGTTCGAGTGGCCGAACATCCAGTTCCACTTCCTGCCGGTGGCGATCAACTACAACGGCAGCAACGCGGTGAAGGAACACGGCTTCCAGGCCCACATGGGCTCCATGCGTTCGCTGAGCCGTGGCCGTATCCACGTGAAATCGAAGGACCCGCGCAAGCACCCGAGCATCCTGTTCAACTACATGTCCCACGAACAGGACTGGCAGGAATTCCGCGACGGCATCCGCATCACCCGCGAAATCATGGGCCAGCCGGCGCTGGACCCGTACCGCGGCCGCGAGCTGAGCCCGGGCGCGAACCTCAAGAGCGACGCCGAGCTG
Organism: Pseudomonas sp. BN411; assembly: GCF_029871235.1. Taxonomy (GTDB): domain Bacteria; phylum Pseudomonadota; class Gammaproteobacteria; order Pseudomonadales; family Pseudomonadaceae; genus Metapseudomonas. The sequence continues at coordinate 185,099 of NZ_SSOM01000074.1, read as the reverse complement.
GACGAGTTCATCCGTACCCATGCGGAAACCGCCTTCCACCCGTCCTGCTCCTGCAAGATGGGCACCGACGACATGGCGGTGGTAGATGGCCAGGGCCGCGTGCACGGCATGGAAGGCCTGCGAGTGGTGGACGCGTCGATCATGCCGGAGATCATCACCGGCAACCTCAACGCGACCACCATCATGATCGCCGAGAAAATCGCCGATAAGATCCGCAACCGCAAACCGCTGCCGCGCAGCACCACCAGCTACTACGTGGCCGGCGACAAGCCGGTGCGTGGCGCGCCGCTGCGCAAGCTGTAAGGCGGCAGCCTGAACGAAACGGCCCCTGCCGTAATTTGCCTGGGGTCGTTGTCGGTTGGCGTAGAGCGCAGCGAAACCCAACGATGGGCGGCCAGCAGACAGGCGCGCAGCCCGACACTCCGCTTGTTGGGTTTCGTTCCTCTACCCAACCTACGACTGTGGGGGCGAATTCATTCGCCAAAGGGTGACGCAGTCGCCCCGGCATACTTCAGGGCAGACCTTCGGCCTGCTTGGCGAATGAATTCGCCCCTACAACAACGACATCCTGCGAGCCCTACTCCGGCAACTCCTGCCGGATCATCCAGTGTCCGCTAGGCGGCATCAGGTGGCTGATATCGAAGCGCTTGAGGTTGCCCTTGTCGATCACTTCGATTCGCGGGCTGACGCGCTGCGGCGACGGCTTGCCTTCCAGCGCGCGTATCGCCAGGTCCACCGCCACCCGGGCCTGGATCACCGGCGAATCCGTTGGCGAAGCCAGGACGGAGCCATCGGCAATGGCTTCCAGCACCCGCTCGGTGGCGTAGAGCGAAACCACCTGGGCCTTGTAGCGGCTGCCGCCGGCACGCACCAGTTGGCCGGCGAAGGCCGCCGCCTCTGCATTGCCGAGGATGTAGTCCAGCTCCGGTTCGCGGGCCAGCAACTGGCGCACCAGCACCGCCTGGGTGGATCGGTCCACCGGGCCGTAGCCGCCGTTTATCACCGCCACCTTGCTGCTCATATCCATCTCGGCCAGGCCACGTTCGGCATCGGCCACCCAGCCGGCGTCCTGGGGCCCTGGCAGCCAGCCCACGCGCACCGTTCGTCCCTTGCTGTGTTCGATGATGTAGGCCATCGCGGCCTTGGCCATGTCGGCGAAGTCCACCTGGCTGCGGGCGGTAATGCCGGGGCAGTCGATGCGGTTGATCAGGTCGATCACCGGTACCTTGTCCCGGTGCAGCAGGGCGATCTCGTCGCAGAGGCCTTTGGCGCTGATGGCGGCAATCACATAGGCATCGGCGGCAAGCTGGCCGCAACGGGTGAGTTGCGCACGCTGCATATCGGGATACTGGTAGCCACCGGCTTCGTAGACGCCCAGCTGCACGCCCTGGCGCTGCGCCTCCTCATCCAGCCCCCAGGCCACGCCCCACCAGTAGCGGTCCATGCCGTGAGGCAGCAGTGCGCAGATGCGCCAGGGCTTGCTCGCTCCGGTCAGCGGCTGGTAGCTGGCCTGGCGACCGTCCACCTCGACCTGCAACGGAAACCACTCCGCCGCGACGCAGGAGGTCGCGCTCAGCCAGCTCAACAGCAGGGCACAGAGGGTCCGCATGGGGACATTCCTTCCATGGCAGGAACAGTGGGATATGGATAGTGGCAAGCCTGGCAGCCGGGCGCCAGCACTCATTGGTCCTGGTGTGACCCGCTGGAAACAGCATCCGCCGGAGCCTAAAGTGCGCAGGGTCGCCCACTGAAGGATCGTCATGGCCGAGCCCGTCTCCCTCGATGCCCGCACCGCCCGCCTGTTGCCCTGGCTGGTGGCGGTAGCCTTCTTCATGCAGGCACTGGACGGCACCATCCTCAACACGGCTCTCCCGGCCATGGCCCGCGACCTGGCGGAGGACCCACTGCGCATGCAGTCGGTGATCATCGCCTACATGCTCACCGTGGCCCTGCTGATTCCGGCCTCCGGCTGGATCGCCGACCGATTCGGCACGCGCCGGGTGTTTTTCGGCGCGGTGCTGCTGTTCAGCCTCGGTTCGTTGTTCTGCTCCCTGTCATCCACCTTGCCGCAACTGGTGGGGGCCCGGGTGGTGCAGGGACTCGGCGGCGCACTGATGATGCCGGTGGGACGCCTGGTGGTGCTGCGCGCCTATCCGCGCTCGGAGCTGGTGCGCATCATGAGCTTCATCACCCTGCCCGGCCTGCTCGGCCCACTCATCGGCCCGACCCTGGGCGGCTGGCTGGTGGAGTACGTCTCCTGGCACTGGATCTTCCTCATCAACATTCCGGTGGGTCTGCTCGGCGGCCTGGCCGCCTGGCGGTTCATGCCCGACTTGCGCGGCAGCGGACCGGTGCGCCTGGACCTGGTCGGCTTCCTGCTCTTCGGCACCGCGATGGTGCTGATCACCATCGCCCTGGAAGGCCTGGGCGAACTGCACCTGCCCCATGTGCGGGTGATGCTCTTGCTGCTCGGCGGCCTGGCTTGCCTGGCCGCTTACTGGCTGCACGCGGTGCAGGTGGAAAGCCCCTTGTTCGCGCCCTCGCTGTTTCGCACGCGCACCTTCGCGGCCGGCATCCTGGGCAACCTGTTCTCACGCCTGGGCAGCGGCGCCCTGCCCTTCCTCACGCCGCTGCTGCTGCAAGTGGCCCTGGGCTACTCGCCGGCCAAGGCGGGTATGACCATGATCCCCCTCGCCCTCTCGGCGATGCTCGCCAAGCCCCTGGCCAAACCGTTGCTGGACCGCCTCGGCTACCGCCGCCTGCTGCTCGGCAACACGGCGCTGCTGGGCGGGATGATCGCCAGCCTGGCGCTGATCGACACCGACACGCCCTACCCGCTGCTGCTCCTGCAGCTGGGCGCCCTGGGGGCGGTGAACTCGATGCAGTTCACCGCAATGAACACCGTCACCCTGCTCGACCTCGATGACCAACAGGCCAGCAGTGGCAACAGCCTCCTCTCGGTGGTGATGCAGCTGGCCATGAGCCTGGGCGTCGCAGTGGCGGCAGCGTTGCTCGGTGGCTTCGGCAAACCGGATGTGGAGGGCGTGCTGGAGGCCTTCCAGGCCACCTACCTGTGCGTTGGCGTACTGACCCTGCTGGCGGCGGCGATTTTCTTCCAGTTGCCGCGGGACAGCGGCCGCGCCGCGCGCCGAGTGAGCCGCGATATCGACGAGTGACGGGGGTGGCGTGCCGCGGCCTGCTAAACTGCGCGCCATTTAGACTTGCAGGCTCCTCCCGTGACCACCACCGCCTTTACTTCCCTGCCCCTCTCCGAGGCCACCCTGGCCAACCTGGAAACCCTGGGCTACCGCGACATGACGCCGATCCAGGCCCAGGCCCTGCCGCTGATCCTCAAGGGCCAGGACCTGATCGCCCAGGCCAAGACCGGCAGCGGCAAGACCGCAGCCTTCGGCATCGGTCTGCTGGAGCCGCTCAATCCGCGCTACTTCGGCTGCCAGGCGCTGGTGCTCTGCCCGACTCGCGAGCTGGCCGACCAGGTGGCCAAGGAAATCCGCCGCCTGGCCCGAGGCCACGGCAACATCAAGGTGCTGACCCTCTGCGGCGGCGTGCCCTTCGGCCCGCAAGTGGGCTCGCTGGAACACGGCGCCCACGTCATCGTCGGCACGCCCGGCCGAGTCCAGGAGCACCTGCGCAAGGCCACCCTGGTGCTCGACGGCCTCAATACGCTGGTGCTGGACGAAGCCGACCGCATGCTCGACATGGGCTTCTACGACAGCATCGCCGACATCATCGGCCAGCTCCCGGCACGCCGGCAGACCCTGCTGTTCTCCGCCACCTACCCGGCCGGCATCGCCCAACTGGCCAAGACCTTCATGCGCGAGCCGCAACAGGTCAAGGTGGAAGCCCTGCACGACGACAGCCAGATCGAGCAGCGCTTCTACGAGATCGATCCGCGCCAGCGCATGGACGCCGTGCTGCGCCTGCTGCAAAGCAACCGGCCGCAGTCTTGCGTCGCCTTCTGCCACACCCGCCAGCAGTGCCAGGAGCTGGAAGCCCATCTGCGCGACAACGGCGTGTCTGCGCAGTCGCTGCATGGCGACCTGGAGCAGCGCGAGCGTGACCAGGTGCTGGCGCTGTTCGCCAACCAGAGCTGCAGCGTGCTGGTCGCCACCGACGTCGCCGCCCGCGGCCTGGACATCGCCAGCCTGGAAGCAGTCATCAACGTCGAACTGTCCCGCGACCCCGAAGTGCATATCCACCGCGTCGGCCGCAGTGGCCGCGCCGGCGAGAAGGGACTGGCCCTGAGCCTGGTGGCGCCAGCCGAGGCCAACCGCGCCCAGGCCATCGAGGACCTGCAACAGGCGCCGTTGAACTGGCAGCGCATCGACGAGCTGATCGTGAAGAACCGCGATCCCCTGCTGCCGCCCATGGCCACCCTGTGCATCAACGGCGGTCGCAAGGAAAAGCTGCGCCCCGGCGACATCGTCGGCGCCCTCACCGGCGAAGCCGGGATTCCGGGCAGCCAGGTGGGCAAGATCGCCATCTTCGACTTCCAGGCCTTCGTCGCCGTGGAACGCGGCATCGCCAAGCAGGCGCTCAAGCGCCTCAGCGAAGGGAAGATCAAGGGGCGTTCCTACAAGGTGCGGATCCTCTAAACGTGGCTCCGACCCAGGACCTCGCGAGCTAGAGAAGAACAAGGCGCGAGTGGCTGAGGATGCGGAGTTTACGAGCTGTAAATGACAAATCCGGAGCCATTCGCAACGCAGTTATTCCGACGCGCAGCAGGTCCTATCGGGGGCAGGTAGGCCGTGGCGGGCGAAGATGGCCTCATAGGTTCCGTCGTCGCGCATGGCCTGCATCGCCCGGTTGAACTCGTCCACCAGTTGCTGATGACGCGGGTGGCTGCGGCGCACCAGGATGTGCAGGCCGTTCTCGCTGAGCGGCCGCGGCAGGAACTCCAACTGGTCTCGAACGCCCGCCAACTCGCGGCCGAGGTAGTAGCGCGCCACCAGATCGTCTTCCAGGGTCAGCTGTACGCGCCCGGCAGCCAGCATCCGCGCAGCCATCTGGAAACCCTTTACCGGCACCTTGTTCAGGCTGGCGTCGGCATCGAAACCCGGCAGGTAGCTGTATCCGCGCACCACGGCGATGCTGTAGCGCTTGAGGTCACCCGGCGTCCGGAAGTCGACGTCGCTGCCCTTGCGCCTGAGGAAGAGAATGCGATTGGTCAGGTAAGGCTGGGAGAACTGGCCGAAGCGCGCGCGTTCATCGCTGTACCAGGCGTTGACGATCAAGTCGTAATCCCCCACCTGGACTCCGCGCAAGGCACGGGCCCAGGGCACTTCGATGTATTCCGGGCGGTGTCCGGCGCGCTTGAGTGCGGTGCTCACCAGCTCGGCCGCCAGCCCGTTACCCGGCAGTCTCGCATCGGTGAAGGGCGGCCAGACGTCGGCGGCCATGCGCAAGGTTTCAGCGTAGGCGCTTGCGGTAGTGAGCAGCAGGGCGAACAGGGCAAAACCACAGCGTCGTCTCATGCGGGGGCATCCGAGAACAGGTTTGGCCGACAGGTTCGCCAAGACTGCACCAAATTACAGGTGGCCACCAGCGCGCCCAGGCACTCCCGTACCTGATTTTTCATTCCTCTCCATGTGACTCCCGCCGTCCCCCGGCATCGAATGCGACAGGGTGGCTGACAGCGCCTCCCGCTCACCTTAGGCTGTCGCCAGCAGCACAGCCGTAACGGACATTCGCCCACAAGGCCCCTATGCCCTCGACCCGATTCACTCAAACGCTGCGCCGCCTCTGGGCGCTCGACAAGTTCAGCTACAGCCTGCGCGTCTTCGTCGCCCTCACCGGGAGCATGGCGCTGTGCTGGCAGCAGGACCGCATGGACCTGCTCATCCCCCTCTTCCTCGGCATCATCGCCAGTGCCCTGGCGGAGACCGACGACAGCTGGCAGGGGCGTCTCACCGCACTGCTGGTGACCCTCGGCTGCTTCAGCGTCGCCTCGCTCTCGGTGGAACTGCTGTTCCCCTACCCCTGGGTCTTCGTCGGCGCCCTGGCCCTGGCCAGTTTCGGCCTGACCATGCTCGGCGCCCTTGGCGAGCGCTACGCCACCATCGCCTCGGCGACGCTGATCCTTTCCATCTACACCATGATCGGCGTGGACCAGCGCGATGGCGCGCCCACCAATCTCTGGCAGGAACCCGTGCTGCTGGTGGCCGGCGCCGCCTGGTACGGCCTGCTGTCGGTGCTCTGGCAGGCCGTCTTCACCCACCAGCCGGTACAGCAGAGCCTGGCCAAGCTGTTCCGTGAACTGGGGCAGTACCTCAAGCTGAAATCCGCGCTGCTGGAGCCGGTGCGCCAGCTCGACGTGGAAGCACGACGCCTGGAGCTGGCACGGCAGAACGGCAAGGTGGTGGCGGCGCTCAATGCGGCCAAGGAGATCATCCTGCACCGGGTCGGCAATGGCCGGCCGGGCCCCAAGGTGAGCCGCTATCTCAAGCTCTATTTCCTCGCCCAGGACATCCACGAACGCGCCAGTTCCTCCCACTACGCCTACAACGAACTGGCCGAAGCCTTCTTCCACAGCGATGTGTTGTTCCGCTGCCAGCGCCTGCTGCGCCAGCAGGGCGGCGCCTGCCAAGCCCTGGGGCGCGCCATCCGGATGCGCCAGCCATTCGACTACCTGGACGGCGCCCAGGCCCTGGAAGACCTGAACAAATCCCTGGAACACCTGCGCATCCAGAGCAATCCGGCCTGGCGCGGCCTGCTGCGCTCGCTCAACGCCCTGGCGCGCAACCTCGCCACCCTCGACCGCCTGCTGATCGATGCCAGCAATCCCGACGCCCTCGCCGAAGCCCAGGATGCCAGCCTGCTGGACCGCTCACCCAAGGGCCCGAAGGATGTCTGGGAACGCCTCAAGCAGAACCTCACGCCCACGTCCCTGGTGTTCCGCCATGCCCTGCGCATGGCCGTGGCGCTGACCGCCGGCTATGGCGTGCTGCACCTGATCCACCCCGAGCAGGGCTACTGGATCCTGCTGACCACGGTGTTCGTCTGCCAGCCCAACTTCGGCGCCACCCGGCGCAAGCTGGTGCAGCGGATCGCCGGCACCCTGCTCGGCCTGGCACTGGGCTGGGCGTTGTTCGACCTGTTCCCCAGCGCCCTGGTGCAGTCCGCCTTCGCCGTGATCGCCGGGGTGATCTTCTTCGCCAACCGTGCGACCCGCTACACCCTGGCCACCGCCGCGATCACCCTGATGGTGCTGTTCTGCTTCAACCAGGTCGGCAACAGCTACGGCCTGTTCCTGCCGCGCTTCGTGGACACCCTGCTCGGCGCCCTGATCGCCGGCCTCGCGGTGATCTTCATCCTGCCCGACTGGCAGGGCCGCCGGCTCAACCAGGTGGTGGCCAACACCCTCGCCTGCAACAGCCGCTACCTGCGGCAGATCATGCAGCAGTACGCCAGCGGCAAACGCGACGACCTGGCCTACCGCCTGGCCCGGCGCAACGCCCACAACGCCGACGCGGCGCTGTCCACCACGCTGTCCAACATGCTCATGGAGCCGGGCCACTTCCGGAAGGAAGCCGATGTCGGCTTCCGCTTCCTGGTGCTCTCCCACACCCTGCTCAGCTACCTCTCCGCGCTCGGCGCCCATCGCAGCGAGACGCCGGGCGAAGCCCTGACACCGACCATCAACCAAGCCGCTGAACAGATTGCCGAAAGCCTGGACTGCATCGCCCAGGGCCTGACCGACCGCCGTCCGATCAGTATTCATCGCGATGAGGAGGATGCACTCGCCAAGACCCTGGAGCAGCTTCCCGAAGACATGGACGACCGCCCGCGTCTGGTGCAGACCGAGCTTGGGCTGATCTGCCGGCAGCTGGGGGCGCTGAGGACGCTGGCGGCGCATTTGTTGAATGAGGGGAAGGTGGCGTAGGGGATGCGCGAACCGCTGTAGGGGCGAATTCATTCGCCAAGCAGGCCGAAGGTCTGCCCTTCACGACCCCTGGGGGGCAGCTACGCCGCCCTTGGCGAATGAATTCGCCCCTACAAAGCGTCAGAGCCAGCAGGCATCCCAGAACGGGTAATCCCCTATCTGCTCCACCAGGCCTGCCCGCAAAGGGTTGGCCACGATGTAGCGCGCAACCTGGCGAATGTTCTCCTCGCTGCGCAGGGCGTGGTCGTGAAATCCCGGTTGCCAGACGCCTCCGCCGGTTTCGACGCGGAAGCCCAGCTGACGGGCCGAACGCCCTTTGAATACCTTGACCACGTTGGACAATCCAATCGGCCCGTTGAGCTGGAGCAACCAATGCAGGTGGTCCGGCATCAGCACCCAGGCGAGCGAGTTCACCACATTCTGATCATGCAGCCGGCGCAACTCGGCAATGGCAATGCGAGCGCAATCGAAGTCCCGGAACAGGGGCCGGCGGTCATTGGTTGTGGTGGTGATGTGGTAGATCTGGCCGACTCGTGATACCCGTCCCCTGAGCAAATCGTCCCTCGGCATATCCATTGCCCTCCTGATGCAGAAGGCGATGACTCTATGGGGCAACAATCGAATGCTGGGCCGGCACATTGCAACGAAAAGACTGATCCAGCCTGCAGAAGGCGCCTATGGCCTGTAGGGGCGAATTCATTCGCCAAGGGCTGCGAAGCAGCCCCCTACTCCCTTGCACATCGGCAGACCTTCGGCCTGCTTGGCGAATGAATTCGCCCCTACAGGATGTTTACCCTCAGGTTCTCGCACCCTACTCCCCCATCAACTCCCTGATCGTCTCCCCCACCATCCGCACGGCGGCTTCGATGCTTGGGGTGGGCTTGGAGGAGTAGTTCATCCGCAGGCAGTTCCGGTATTTGCCGGAGGCGGAGAAGATGCTGCCGGCGGCGATCTGTACGCCTTTGGGCAACAGGGCGCGGTTGAGACGCAGGGTGTCGAAGTCCTCGGGTAGTTCCACCCAGAGCATGAAGCTGCCCTGGGGCCGGCTGGCGCGGGTGCCTTCGGGGAAGTAGCGCATCACCCAGTCGATCATCTGGTCACGGCTGTGCTGGTACTGGCTGCGCATGCGCCGCAGGTGCGGTTCGTAGTGGCCGTTGGCGATGAAGTCGGCCAGCGCCAGTTGCGGCTGGGTGGCGGTGGCGCCGGTGGAGATGTACTTCATGTGCAGCACCCGGTCGAGGTAGCGGCCGGGGGCGATCCAGCCGACGCGGATACCCGGCGCCACTGTCTTGGAGAAGGAGCTGCAGAGCAGCACGCGGCCATCGGCGTCGAAGGACTTGATGGTGCGCGGCCGCGGGTACTGGTAGGCGAGGTCGCCGTAGACGTCGTCCTCCAGGATTGGCACGTCGTAGCGCTGGGCCAGGGTGACCAGGGCGCGCTTGCGTGCTTCCGGCATGATGTAGCCGAGCGGGTTGTTGCAGTTGGGGGTGAGCTGGATCAGCTTGATCGGCCACTGTTCCAGGGCCATTTCCAACGCTTCCAGGCTGATGCCATTGAGCGGGTCGGTCGGCAGTTCCAGTGCCTTCATGCCGAAGCCCTTCAAGGTCTGCATGGCGCCGTGGAAGCTCGGCGAATCCACCGCGACTATGTCCCCCGGCTCGCAGGTGGAGCGGATCGCCACCGACAGCGCCTCGTGGCAACCGGTGGTGATGACGATGTCGCTGGCGGGGATCTGGCAGCCGGAATCCAGCACCAGGCGCGCCACCTGTTCGCGCAGGGCCTGGGTGCCATAGATGCTGTCGTAGTACAGACCGCTGCCGTCCTGGCGCCGGCTGATCTGGCCGAGGCTGCGCAGCAAAGGCTTCAAGGTCGGGCTGGTGATGTCCGGCATGCCTCGGCCGAGCTGGAGCACATTGTCCTTGGCGCTGCGCTTGATCAGGTCGAGTACGTCATTCCATTGCGAGACATCCACCGGCCGCTGCGGTGCCCGGCTCACCGCCGGCAGCGCCGGCGTCTGGCGGCGCGGCGGCACGAAGTAGCCGGACTTCGGCCGCGGCTCGGCCAGGCCGCTGTCTTCGAGAATCCGGTAGGCCTGCTGCACCGTACTCAGGCTCACGCCGTGCTCCAGGCTCAGGGCTCGTACCGACGGCAGGCGGTCGCCGGGGCGGTAGTACCCGTGCTCAATACGTTCGCCCAGGGTCTCGGCCAGCTTGATGTAGAGCTTCATGACAGTCTCCCGAATCGGCACATATCCGCAGCAGAACCATTACAGATGATCCTGAAACGGAGGATTCAGATAGGAAATCACGCAATCTGTATGAAAAAAATATACAGATCGTGAATCTGTATTGTGATTTCGCCGACGGACATCATGGTTCCACCCCGATCCACCAAGGGCATGAGGAACGCAATGATGAACGGCCTGAGCGATGTACGTCTGACTCTCCAAGCACGGGAACTGGAACAGGAGCAGCGCGCCACTGTTTCCCTGGCACCGGCACGGCTGGGCGATCGCTGGAACCGCTTCTGGATGCGCCTGCATACCCGCCGCCAGCTCCTGGAGCTGGACGATCACGCCCTGAGGGACGTTGGCCTGAGCCGCGCGCAGGCGCTGGAGGAAGCCCTCAAGCCCTTCTGGAAGCGCTAGGGCCAGGGCTTCCAGTCGCTGGACAACCTGTTCAGCGGCGCCTGCAATTTCTCGAAGCCCGGCTGCCTCTGGAGCTTGCCCAGGGCCTCCATGAGGCGCCGGTCCACCTGGGCGCCACGCAGGTTGTCCGGCACCAGCCAGCGCACCGGATAGAGGCCGAAATCCTGGGCCCGCAACTGCTCACGCAGGCCCAGGCGGTCGATCTCGTGCTCCGTCTGGTTCACCGCGAACACGTAGCCGTCGAGTCGCCCGCGCACCAGCTTTTGCAGGCTGCCCTCGATGCTGTTGCCGGAGAGCGCCGGGAATCCCAGCCAGGGCGCATGGGCGCGATCGGTTTCGATCCGATAGGGATAGGCCAAGGTCCGCAAGGCCGTGGGCACGGTGGGCATGGCGAGCTGCTCCTGCAGTTCGTCCAGTCGCCAACTCCGCCCCAGCAGGGGCTTCAGCTGTGCCTGCTGAGCGGCGTCCATGCCGCTGGCGGCCAGACGCTCGGCACTGAGCACATGGGCCGGGTCGAGCAGTTGGGCGACGCTGAGGGCATTGCCACGCTGGGTGAACAGGCCAAAGCGCACCTGCCAGAGACGGCCCGAGCCATAGCGCAATCCGGCCGGCAGGCGCGGCAGATTGCCAAGAAAGGGCACCTGGAACTCGCACTGGCCGTTCTGCAGCAGATGGAAGGTGCGCGCGAAGGGTGTGATCTGCAGCTCGAAGTCGATGTCCGGCAATTGCGCGTCCAGCGCGCGGAGCAGGTCCGGCAGGGGGCCGGTACCGTTCGCCTCGGCCAGCCCCGGAACCTCTGCCACCGCTACCCGCCACTGCTCGGCAGCCGTGACCGCATGAGCCCAGGCCAGGCACAGGCTGAGGCAGAGCAGCGGTAGTCGGCGCATGGATCACCCGGGAGCGAGCGGTACGCCTGAGTATAGGTGCGCCCTTCAGCGCAGCAGGCTGGCCGTGCGCTGGATGGCGTCCTGATGGGCGGAAACCAGGGCCAGCCCTCCCCCGGCGTCCAGCACGTCCGATGGCGGTACCAGCTTGCGGAACGCGGCGAGCTGGTCGAGCGGCGGCAGCTGCGCGAATCGGCCATCGTCGCGCATGGCATGGTAGAGGCCCAGGTTGACCAGATCGATCAGGCCGAGCCGGCCGCCACTGTCGACGTCCCAGCGCCGAGCGCCGCGCACCACCTCGATGTAGCTCTGATCCACGGCCCATTTCTGCAGCACGATCACGCTCAGGGACTGGCCGTATTCGCGACAGAGCCGCGCATAAACCTCGGGGCCTGGTACCTGACTGGCGTCCTTGAATGCAGAGAGCACCGCCAGCTCGCCGACATCGCAGAGCAGGCTGGCCAGCAGTGCGTGGTCTGGCGAAGTGAATCCCAGGGGGCGGGCGAGCACGGCACTGATGGCGGCCTGCCGCGTCAGCCTTCCCCAGACGCCAACGAACAGTTGCTTGTGGGCGACGCTGTGAAGGGTGAAGAGGCTCTTCAGGCTGTGCACCAGGGTGATGCGGTCCACCTCCTGCAGGCCGAGCATGCGGATGACGTCTTCCAGGGTCCTGGGCGGCTGGGTGGAGCGGAACACGATGCTGGAGGCGTGCTTCATCAGCAGCGCGCTGAGGGCCGGGTCCCTGCTGATGACCTGCTTCAGACGGGCAACCGAGACGTTCGGATCAGCCAGGGCGCGACGGATATCCAGGGTGATCATCGGCAGGCTGGGCAACTGCTCCTCGCCATTCATCAACTGCGTGACCACCTTGCGGTAGATCGAATAATCCGACTCGACTGCGTTCAATCCGGCTCCCCCCTTCTTCTTGTGGCGGCAGTGTAGCCATGTGCCACTCCAACGCCCACGGGCGATTGGCTCAATCGGACGACCTGCTCAGGGAAGCGGCACGCCATAAGGCTTTGCGAGCTTTGCCAGCCGACCATCGGCACGCATCTGTCGCAGGGTGCGGCCGATGTCGTCACGGAGCTGGCGGTGGGCTTCGCCTCTTGGCAGGGCGAAATAGCCCACCTGGGTATCGATGTCCGGCTTGAGGCGATGCACCTTGTCGGCGATACCCAGCTCTTCAATGCGTGGCCGGGAATCCCGCACGTTGGTCGCGGCCAGGTCGGCGCGCCCCGCCATCAGCAGCTTGAAGGCATGCTCCACCGAGGGTGTGACGTGCTGGTCGAGGTGGCCGCGCATGGCTTCGAAGCGTTCACCGTAGATCCAGCCGTGGATGATGGCGATGCGTTTCCCCAGGAGGCTTTCCAGGGTGCCGTCCCAACTGCTGGTGGAGTCCGTGCGGGCATAGAAGACGACGCTGTCGCGGTAGAAGCCGGGCTCGGCGAACTGGAAACGGCGCTCCCGCGCAGCGGTCCGGTAGGGGCCGATCAGCACATCGGCGCGGCCCTCTTCCACCAGCTTCTGCGCGCGTGCCCAGGGGTAGTGCTCGAAACGCACCTGATGACCCAGCTCGCTGGCGATCACGCGCAACGCATCAACGCCGAGCCCGCGCGGCTCACCGCTGCGGTCGAGGACATAGATACCGGGGAATTCGGTGCCGACGGCGAGCAATTCCCGGCCATCGGCGAAGGGGACCAGGCCCAGCACCCAGAGGATGAAACAGAGGGTGCGGAAAGTCGGACGCATGTCCGCGAACCTCGGTCGGCTGCTACCTCAGAGCCTAGCAGCCGGCGTTCGGCTCAGCCCGGCAGCTCCCGCCAGGTGAGGTAGATGCGCAGGTCGAACTCCAGCTGGTGGTAGCCGGGCAGCATGTGTTCGCACAGCTGGTAGAAGGCCTTGGTGTGGTCGCGTTCCTTCAGGTGCGCCAGCTCGTGGACCAGGATCATTTGCAGGAACTCCGGCGCGGCCTCCTTGAACAGCGACGCGACGCGGATTTCCTTCTTCGCCTTGAGCTTGCCGCCCTGCACCCGCGAGATGGCCGTGTTCAGGCCGAGGGCCTTGTGCACCACATCGAGCTTGTTGTCGTAGAGCACCTTGTCCGGGGCCGGCGCGTTACGCAGGTGCTCCTGCTTCAGGGTCATGGCGTAGCTGTACAGCGCCTTGTCGCTCTGCACTTCGTGGCGGCCCGGATAGCGGCGCTCCAGGTACTCGCCGAGGCGGCCGGCGGCCATCATCTGCGCCACCTGTTCCTGGAGGTGGGCCGGGTAGCCGCGGAGGTACTTGAGACTGGTCATGACAAAGCTGGTGGGAATGGGGGCGCGACAGTCTACCCGAGCACAGCCTTTTGCGAGCGCCTCCCGGACCAGTCGACCGTACCTCGAATAGTTCCCTGGGGCTTTGCGACGCAGTTCAATTTTCGAGCAAATTCCCTCTCGAGCGCGCCACGCGTATCGCTGATAGCACCGAGCCAGAGCCGTTCAATAAACCGGCGCCCCCCTTGGGGAAAACTCCTTATCCATCAAGGCCGGTCATATCCGGCCGAATACGATGCGGTCGCCAGAAGCAATATCGCAATACTGGCCAATCGAAAATTCGGCATTTTATTGACGTCAACATGACGACAATCGGTAACTGACAAGCCACGCGGCGAGTCCGTATAAAGCGCTCGCGAGACGGCCGCAATGCCTTCGGACGACACGGCGGGCAACTGCCACCAGCAACCTCACTTTTGGTTCGAGCGCGATTGGCCGGAACGCCGCCCCAGTATCTGGGTGACGAGGATAAGCAGCGCCCGACTGGAAGTTCCTTTCGAGAACTCAGTCATGATCGACCTCTCCACCTGGAACCTGACCCTGCCCGTAGGCGTACCCGCTGTCACCATCGAAACCCCGCTGCTGGTGGGTGGTTACCAGGACCACTATTTCCAGAGCACCTCCACTGGCGTGACCTTCTGGGTCCCGGTGAACGGCACCACCACCGCCAACGCTGTGTACCCGCGCAGCGAACTGCGCGAGACCTACGCCGACGGCGAGCTACGCAACTGGACCTACCCCAGCGCCGACAACCTGCTCAGCGCCAACCTCGCCGTCAGCCAGGTGCCTTCCACCGGCAAGCTGGTGATCGGCCAGATCCACGCCTTTGGCAGCGCCAATCCGCTGCTCAAGCTGGAGTACCAGTTCAAGACTGCGAGCCAGACAGCCAACATCGTCGCCAAGGTGCGCAAATCGCCCACCGAGGAAACCAGCACCGTGATCCCGCTGCTCAGTGGCATCCCGCTGAACCAGCGCTTCAGCTACGTGATCGACCTGTCGCCGAAGGGCGTGCTCAGCGTGATGGTCAATGGCAGCCTGTGGAGCCAGCAGCTGTCCACGGCCTGGGCGCCGAAGCCGCTGTACTTCAAGGCGGGGGTATATGCACAGGACAACACGGGATACGAGACCGAGGCGGGGAAGGCGACCTTCTACAGCCTGAAGATCGAGCATCGGGTGCCCTGACTCCCTCCCCCCGGCCCCTCTCCCCAACGTGGAGAGGGGTGACTCGCGCCTGAATGAATGAAACTCGCCGGCAACCGGGAGTGATGCCGAACGCAAATGACGGCCTTCGCACAAACAGCTCCCCTCTCCCTCAGGGAGAGGGGCTGGGGGTGAGGGTTTCGGGCTCAACGCAACGCGCCAATGCCTTGGGATCGAGCAACGAGCAGGGCTCACCGCCCAGATAACTGCGATACACCCTCAACAGATCCCCCTCGCTGATCCGGCAGTCCTCAGCCGGGCACTGGCTGGCGAACTCGAAGCGCCCGGTGGGCGGGTCGGCCAGACGGATCTTCAGCGACGGCCAGCCGGACGGTTTGGTCGCAGTCGGGGTGAACAGCCAGACGCCCTTGCGCTGCACCAGGGCGCCGCCGGCTTCGGCGTAGTCGAAGACGAACATCAGGGTGCGGGAAGTCTTGGTGGTGCAGTCGGTGCGGTCCAGGCACTGCTGCGGATCGCTGGATACCGGCTCAGGCGGCGGCGCGGGGGCCACCGGCGGCTGGCCGGCACAGCCCGCGACCAGCAGGGCGAAACCCATCATCAGGGGCAGACGCATCGGAAACTCCTTTTGCCGGATACGAAAGAGCCCCGCATTGCGGGGCTCCTCGTGAAGCACTACAGGATCAGTTGACCTTGGCGGCCAGCTCGCCCTTGGCGTAGCGCGCGAACATGCCATCCAGGGAGATCGGCTTGATCTTGGAGGCGTTGCCGGCGGTGCCGAAAGCTTCGTAGCGGGCGATGCAGATGTCGCGCATGGCTTCGACGGTCTTGGCGAAGTATTTGCGCGGATCGAACTCGGCCGGGTTCTTGGCCAGGAAGCTGCGGATGGCACCGGTGGAAGCCAGGCGCAGGTCGGTGTCGATGTTCACCTTGCGTACGCCGTACTTGATGCCTTCGACGATTTCCTCGACCGGCACGCCGTAGGTTTCCTTAATGTCGCCGCCGAACTCGTTGATGATCGCCAGCCAGTCCTGCGGAACGGAGGAAGAACCGTGCATCACCAGGTGGGTGTTGGGGATGCGCTTGTGGATTTCCTTGATGCGGTCGATGGCGAGGATGTCACCGGTCGGCGGCTTGGTGAACTTGTAGGCGCCGTGGCTGGTGCCGATGGCGATGGCCAGGGCGTCCACCTGGGTCTTCTTGACGAAGTCGGCGGCCTCTTCCGGGTCGGTCAGCATCTGGCTGTGGTCCAGAATGCCTTCGGCGCCAACGCCGTCTTCTTCACCGGCCTGGCCGGTTTCCAGGGAACCCAGGCAGCCCAGCTCACCTTCCACGGACACGCCGCAGGCGTGGGCGAAGGCAACGGTCTGCTGAGTGACGCGCACGTTGTACTCGTAGTCGGACGGGGTCTTGCCGTCTTCGCGCAGGGAGCCGTCCATCATCACGGAGGAGAAACCGAGCTGGATGGAGCGCTGGCAGACGTCAGGGCTGGTGCCGTGGTCCTGGTGCATGCACACCGGGATGTGCGGGAATTCTTCGATGGCAGCCAGGATCAGGTGGCGCAGGAAGGGGGCGCCAGCGTATTTGCGGGCACCGGCGGAGGCCTGCACGATCACCGGGGAATCGGTCTTGTCGGCCGCTTCCATGATGGCGCGCATCTGTTCCAGGTTGTTGACGTTGAAAGCCGGTACGCCGTAGCCGAATTCGGCGGCGTGGTCCAGCATCTGGCGCATGCTGATGAGTGCCATGGTGTTTCAGTCTCCCGATTGGGTGGGCTGTCAAATTGCAAAGCCTGCCGCAGGGGCAGGCCGGGTTCAAGTTCCCAGGGAGGAGCGGTCATGCGCCCGCCCCGGGGAAAATCAAAAACGGGTCAGAGGGCTTTGCAGCCGCGACCAATCAGGTCGTCGGTAGCGGCCCAATAGACCAGGCCTTCATCACCCTTGGTGTGGAAGGCCAGGTTGCCGTCGGTGTAGAGCGCGCCGGAGCCCGAGGGTTCCCGCTTGAGGCGGTGGACGATATCGCCGCCGCCCAGGCGCAGATCAACGCTCTCCTGGCTCGCATCGGCGAAGCGCCAGAGTACTTCGGTCTGGCTGTCGCATACCCAGCGGGTCCAATCATCGCTGGGAGCCTGCTGACCGGCACAACCGGTCAGCAGCGCGAGGCCCGCGAGGGCGAACCATCCTTTCATCCACGTCTCCTTGGGGGACGGCTCCGGCCATCCGCGCACCGCTCCGTCACGGGCAATGCTGTTGTCCTTCGTTGCTCTCAGTGGGGTCACCACTGGCCTGCGCCTCTACCCGCTGGTCATCCTGATTGCTCGGGACTATCACCTGGGGCGGGCTCATCACTTCACAAGTGCTGGAGGGCTTGCCACCGGCACAGCCCCAGAGTCCAGCACAGAGAATCAGCAGAATCGCAGCGTAGCGCATGGCAGGTACTCCTTTTCGCTAGCCCTGTTCAAGGGACCGCGGAGCCCTGCCATGGTTTAGGCCTTTTACTTGGCGCGCTGTTCCAGCACTTCCACGGCGGGCAGCACTTTACCCTCGACGAACTCGAGGAAAGCACCACCACCGGTGGAGATGTAGGAGATCTGCTCGTTCACGCCGTACTTGTCGATCGCCGCCAGGGTGTCACCACCACCGGCAATGGAGAAGGCCGGGCTTTCGGCGATGGCCTGGGCCAGGACCTTGGTGCCGTTGCCGAACTGGTCGAATTCGAACACGCCTACCGGACCGTTCCAGAGGATGGTCTTGGAGGACTTCAGCAGCTCGGCGAACTGGGCGGCGGTCTGCGGGCCGATGTCCAGGATCATGTCGTCGTCTGCCACGTCGGCGATTGCCTTGACGGTGGCAACAGCGCTTTCGGCGAATTCCTTGGCGACCACCACGTCCACCGGCAGCGGCACGCTGACCTTGGCGGCAATGGCCTTGGCGGTGTCGACCAGGTCGGCTTCGTACAGGGACTTGCCCACCTTGTAGCCGGCAGCGGCGAGGAAGGTGTTGGCGATGCCGCCGCCGACGATCAGCTGGTCGCAGATCTGCGACAGCGAGTTCAGCACGTCGAGCTTGGTGGAAACCTTGGAGCCGGCAACGATGGCGGCCATCGGACGAGCCGGGTTACCCAGGGCCTTGCCCAGCGCGTCCAGCTCGGCAGCCAGCAGCGGGCCGGCAGCGGCGACCTTGGCGAACTTGGCCACGCCGTGGGTGGAACCCTCGGCGCGGTGGGCGGTGCCGAAGGCGTCCATCACGAAGACGTCGCACAGGGCGGCGTACTGCTGGGCCAGCTCATCGGCGTTCTTCTTCTCGCCCTTGTTGAAGCGCACGTTCTCGAACAGCACCACCTGGCCGGGGGCGACGTCGACGCCGCCCAGGTAGTCGGCCACCAGCGGAACCTCGCGGCCCAGGGCCTTGGACAGGTAGTCGGCCACCGGCTTGAGGCTGTTCTCTTCGGAGAACTCGCCCTCGGTGGGACGGCCCAGGTGGGAGCAGACCATTACCGCCGCGCCCTTCTCCAGTGCCAGCTTGATGGTCGGCAGGGAGGCGAGGATGCGCGCATCACTCTTCACGACGCCGTCCTTCACCGGCACGTTGAGATCCTCACGGATCAGCACGCGCTTACCCTGGAGGTCGAGGTCGGTCATTTTCAACACGGTCATGGGGTCAGTCCTTCACGGGGGCTGGTAGTTAACGAGAAGCAGCGGAAACCCGCAGATAGTGGTCTGCGGTGTCGAGCATTCGATTGGCGAAGCCCCATTCGTTGTCGAACCAGGCCAGCAGGTTGACCAGGCGCGGGCCGGACACACGGGTCTGGCTGCCATCGACGATGGCGGAATGGGGATCGTGGTTGAAGTCGCAGCTGGCGTGGGGCAGCTCGGTGTAGGCCAGCAGGCCCTTCAGCGGGCCGCTTTCGGCGGCTTCGCGGAGCACCCGGTTGATCTCGGCAGCCGAGGTGTCACGGGCGGTCTGCAGGGTGATGTCCAGGCAGGACACGTTCACCGTCGGCACGCGGATCGCCTTGGCCTGGATGCGCCCGGTCAGTTCCGGCAGCAGGCGCTCGATACCGCGGGCGAGTCCGGTGGATACCGGGATCACCGACTGGAAGGCGGAGCGGGTGCGGCGCAGGTCTTCGTGGTGGTAGGCGTCGATCACGGGCTGGTCGTTCATCGCCGAGTGGATAGTGGTAATGGAGACGTATTCCAGACCCACGGACTCGTTGAGAAGTTTCAGCAGCGGCACACCGCAGTTGGTGGTGCAGGACGCGTTGGATACCAGTTTCTCGGCACCGGTCAGGCTGTCCTGGTTGACGCCATAGACGATGGTGGCGTCGATGTCCGACTCGGTGGACATGGGCTGGGACAGCAGCACGCGGGGTGCGCCGGCAGCCAGGAAGCGCTCGGCCTGCTGGCGATGGGTGTACTGGCCGGAGCATTCCAGCACCAGGTCCACGCCCAGGGCAGCCCAGTCGATGCCTTCCGGTTCGGCGCTACGCAGTACCTTCACGCAGTCGCCGTTGATGTGCAGGCAATCGCCATCCACCCGCACTTCGCCGGGGAAGCGGCCGTGGGTGGAGTCGAAGCGGGTCAGGTATTCGATGCTGGCCTGATCGGCCAGGTCGTTCAGCGCGACGATCTCGAAGCTCGCCCCGCCACTGCGCTCATGGAGCGCGCGCAGCACGCAACGGCCGATGCGGCCGTAGCCGTTGAGGGCGACTTTGAAGGGGCGGTTGCTTGGCATGGTGCGCTCGCAGGACCGAGGGGTAGGAAATCCTGTAGGAGCGAGCTTGCTCGCGAAGCAAGAAGCCTCGCGAGCAAGTTCGCTCCTACGGACGGGTCAGACGTCCAGCAGTTCTTCGGCGGTGGCGACGATGTTGTCGACGGTGAAGCCGAAGTGCTCGAACAGGGCTGCGGCCGGCGCCGACTCACCGAAGGTGGTCATGCCGATCACGCGACCTTCCAGGCCGACGTACTTGTACCAGAAGTCCGCATGGGCAGCTTCGATGGCAATGCGCGCGCCAACCTGTACCGGCAGAACGGCCTGCTTGTAGGCGGCGTCCTGCTGGTCGAACAGGCTGGTGGACGGCATGGACACCACGCGAACCTTGCGGCCGGCGGCGGTCAGCACGTCATAGGCCTGGACGGCCAGGCCCACTTCGGAGCCGGTGGCGATCAGGATCAGTTCCGGCTCGCCTTCGCTGTCCTTCAGCACGTAGCCGCCACGGGCGATGTTCGCCACCTGGGCAGCGTCGCGAGCCTGGTGGGGCAGGTTCTGGCGGGAGAAGATCAGCGCGCTCGGGCCGTCGTTGCGCTCGATGGAGGATTTCCAGGCCACAGCGGATTCCACCGCGTCAGCCGGACGCCAGGTGTTCAGGTTCGGGGTGCAGCGCAGGCTGGCCAACTGCTCGACCGGCTGGTGGGTCGGACCGTCTTCACCCAGGCCGATGGAGTCGTGGGTGTAGACGAACAGCACGCGCTTCTTCATCAGGGCGGCCATGCGCACGGCGTTGCAGGCGTATTCCATGAAGACCAGGAAGGTGGCGCCGTAAGGAATGAAGCCGCCGTGCAGGGCGATGCCGTTCATGATGGCGCTCATGCCGAACTCGCGCACGCCGTAGAACAGGTAGTTGCCGGAAGCGTCCTCGGCGGACACACCCTTGCAACCCTTCCACAGGGTCAGGTTGGAGCCGGCCAGGTCAGCCGAACCGCCGAGGAATTCCGGCAGCAGCGGGCCGAAGGCGTTCAGGGCGTTCTGGCTGGCCTTGCGGCTGGCGATGGTTTCGCCCTTGGCGGCCACTTCCGCGATGTAGGCATCGGCCTTGGCGGAGAAGTCGGCCGGCAGTTGGCCCTTGATGCGGCGCTGGAATTCAGCGGCCAGTTCCGGATGGGCGGCGGCGTAGGCGGCGAAGCGCTCGTTCCACTCGGCCTCGCGGGAGGCGCCGGCGGCCTTGGCGTCCCACTCGGCATAGATGTCGGCCGGGACTTCGAAGGGCGCGTGGTTCCAGCCCAGCGCGGCGCGGGTCAGGGCGATTTCGTCGTTGCCCAGGGGAGCGCCGTGGCACTCTTCCTTGCCTTGCTTGTTCGGCGAACCGAAGCCGATCACGGTCTTGCAGCAGATCAGGGTCGGGCGGTCGCTGGATTTGCGCGCGGTCTCGATGGCGGTCTTGATCTCGTCGGCGTCATGGCCGTCGACGTTACGGATCACCTGCCAGCCGTAGGCTTCGAAGCGCTTCGGGGTGTCATCGGTGAACCAGCCGTGGACTTCGCCGTCGATGGAGATGCCGTTGTCGTCGTAGAAGGCGACCAGCTTGCCCAGGCCGAGGGTGCCGGCCAGTGCGCAGACTTCGTGGGAAATGCCTTCCATCATGCAGCCATCGCCGAGGAACACGTAGGTGTTGTGGTCGACGATGTTGTGGCCGTCACGGTTGAACTGGGCAGCCAGGGTCTTTTCGGCGATGGCGAAACCAACGGCGTTGGCGATGCCCTGGCCCAGCGGACCGGTGGTGGTCTCGACGCCAGCGGTGTAGCCGTACTCCGGGTGGCCCGGGGTGCGGCTGCCGAGCTGGCGGAAGTTCTTCAGGTCTTCGATGTTGAGGTCGTAGCCGGTCAGGTGCAGCAGCGAGTAGTTCAGCATCGAGCCGTGGCCGTTGGACAGCACGAAGCGGTCGCGGTTGGGCCATTCGGGGTTGTTCGGGTTGTGCTGCAGGTAATCCCGCCAGAGCACTTCGGCGATATCGGCCATCCCCATGGGGGCGCCGGGGTGGCCGCTGTTGGCTTTCTGCACCGCATCCATGCTCAGGGCACGAATGGCATTGGCACGCTCACGACGGCTGGGCATCGCTTATCTCCTGCAGGTCTGAATAGACGGCTAATCGAAAAAAGGCCGCTATTTTCGCCCAGCCGGCAGGTCGCGGGCAATCACAGATGGTCGCAGTTTCACCAGTCAGGTGCGGGAAAGCCCTGCGACAGCCGCAAGACAGGGCGCCTGGAACAGTTCGCCATGCCAGAGACCGGCCAGCGTACGAGCCATCACCTGGAGCCAGATCAGCGCCAGTCCGAGGGCCAGCGCCCCGCCCACGGGGCCAAAAAAGGCGATGCCGGTGCGACGCTGCAACTCGAAAGTGGCCAGGGTGAAGACCGCCAGCGGGAAGGTGAAGCCCCACCAGCCGAGGTTGAAGCGCATGTCCTGACGCAGATGGCGGCGAGTGCAGAACAGCGCCATCACCAGCCACCAGAATGCAGCACCCCAGAGCAGCAGGCTGCCGATCAGACCGACATCATGGGCTAGCTCCGCCACGCCGGCCAGGGCAGTACCGGCGAAGGCCGCGGGCATCGCCTTGCCCAGGCTCAGCAGGCCGAGGCAACCGGTGGCCAGCGGGCCGACCGGCAGCCAACTGGTGGCGGCGAACTCGCTGCCCGGCAGCTTGTGCAGGGCCAGGCGCAGCAGCACCAGGGTGATCAGGGAGAAAGCCAGGCTCAGGGACACACCCCAGAGCAGATAACCCGTCACCAGCACGAGCCGTGCGGCCTCCGGTGCCAGGTGCGGCGCCAGCACGCCGGCCGATGCCGCCGCCACTTCGGGCGCGACAATGGGCAGCAACCAGACGGCGGTGAGCTTCTCCAGGGCGTGATCCTGGTGGGTGAACATCAGGAAGGGCACCAGCAGGGCGACGCCCAGAGCCAGCACCACATCCAGCCACCAGAGCCCGTGGGCCAGGGCGAGCGCTCCTTCGCCCCAATGCGGCACGCCAAACAGCACCAGGCCGTTGATCAGGGTGGCCAGCCCCATGGGAATGGCACCGAGGAACATCGACTGCACCGGGTGCAGCAGCATCGGCCGCAGGGTGTCGCGGAACAGCAGGATCCGCGCCATGAACAGCAGGGCGAAACCAGCGAAGAGGACGGCATTGAACAGCCAGAAACCTTCAGCCAGGCGCCCCTCCAGCGCTCCGCCCCAGGGCAGCGCCGCAATCACCAGGGCCAGCGCGCCGGTGCCCATGGTCACGGCGAACCAGCTGGGGGTGAACTGGCGAACGAAGGCGAAGGGTTCGGCAAGGCGGGTAAAGGGGCGTGGCATCGAGGGCTCCGGTCGGGTGGTCCCGTGGCGGGAAGAACGACGCCAGACTAGGGAAGGCTGTGCTATATGAAAAATACATATTCAGCATCTATCGCATGCCTTTCATTTATGAATCTGCATCACCTCAAAGTCTTTCTCGCTGTCGCCGAGAGCGGCAGCATCAGCAACGGCGCTGCCCGCCTGTTCATCAGCCAGCCGGCCGTCACCCGGGAAATCCGTGACCTGGAAGCCAGCATCGGCCTGCCCCTGTTCGACCGCCGGCCGCGCGGAGTCAGCCTGACCGAGGGTGGTGAACGCCTGCTGCAATACGCCCAGCGCATCTTCGCCCTGGAAGCCGCCGCGGAGCGCGACCTGCGCGGCTTCGCCAGTCTGGGGGATGGCGAACTGCGCCTCGGTGCCAGCGCCACGTTGGGCAGCTACCTGCTGCCGGAGCTGATCGAGCGTTTCCACCAGTCGCATCCCACCGTGGTGGTGGACCTGGCCGTGAGCAATACCCGCGCGGTGGCCGCGCAGCTGGAGGACGGCCGCATCAGCCTGGGCTTCGTCGAAGGTGCCTTCGACAACCAGGCCTTCGCCAGCCACCTGCTGGACCGCGACCGGCTGCTGCCGGTGGTCGGTCCTGACCATCCACTGGCCGGACGCGGTGAACTCGGCGCCCGCGACCTCGCCGGGCAGGACCACTACCTGCGCGAACAGGGCTCGGCCACCCGCGCCAGCGTCGAGCAGGCCTACCGCGGACGGGGCATCGAACTGCGCGTGCGCATGTCCATCGGCAGCACGGAAGCGCTCAAGCGCCTGGTGCAGGACGGCCGCGGCATCGCCTGGCTGTCGCCCCATATGGTCCGCGAGGAACTGGCCAGCGGCCGCCTGGCGAGCCTGGACGTGCGCGATCTGGCAATCGAACGCGAATTTCATGCCCTCTGGCGCCCCGGCCAGACCCTGAGCCCGGCGCCCGCCGCCTTCCTCGAACGGGTGCGAACGCCCGGCTGACCGTCGATCACTCAATATCAAAACTTTTTGATATTGGCATTGCGACACCGAAACGCGGGGGCTAGACTGCGCCCCCTATGAGCCTGCGCGTACCCCAGATCCGTCATGACGACAGCGACGAGCTGGCCGCCCTGTGCAAGGCCGGCGGCGATCCGCTGCGCCTTAACGTGCTGCGGGTGCTGGCCAACGATTCGTTCGGCGTGCTGGAACTGGCGCAGATCTTCGCCACCGGCCAGTCGGGCATGAGCCATCACCTCAAGGTGCTGGCCCAGGCAAATCTGGTGGCCACCCGCCGCGAAGGCAACGCGATCTTCTACCGCCGCGCCCTGGCGCAGAACGAGCGGGTTGGCGGCATGCTGCACACGGCCCTGCTGGCCGAGGTGGACGAGCTGGAGTTGCCGGCCGAGATCGCCGGGCGCATCGCCGAAGTGCATGCCCAGCGTGAAGCCGTCAGCCGCGACTTCTTCGCCCGCGCAGCAGAAAAATTCCAGGCGCAGCAGGACCTGATCGCAGGACTGCCGCAATACCGTGACAGTGTGCTGGCATTGCTCGATGCGCTGGGCTTCGAACCCGGCGCCACGGCGCTGGAAGTCGGCCCCGGCGACGGCGGATTCCTGCCGGACCTGGCACGGCGCTTCAGCCAGGTCATGGCGCTGGACAACAGCCCGGCCATGCTGGAGCTGGCGCGAATGCGCTGTAACGAAGAAGGCCTCGGCAATGTCGAACTGCGACTGACTGATGCCCTGAATGACGAGCAGGCGGCCGCCGACTGCGTGGTGCTGAACATGGTCCTGCACCATTTCGCGGCACCGGCCGATGCGATGAAACAATTGGCCCAGCGGGTGCAGCCAGGCGGCGCGCTGCTGGTGACCGAGTTGTGCAGCCACAACCAGAGTTGGGCCAGGGAGGCCTGCGGCGATCTATGGTTGGGCTTCGAACAGGACGACCTGGCCCGTTGGGCCAATGCCGCGGGGCTCACGCCCGGCGAGAGCCTCTACATTGGCTTGCGAAACGGCTTTCAGATTCAGGTACGGCACTTCGCCAAACCGGATTCACGAAGCGAACTCACCCACCGGTAACGAATAGGAAAACCGATAGATGAGCGAATACTCCCTGTTTACCTCCGAATCCGTGTCCGAAGGCCATCCGGACAAGATCGCCGACCAGATTTCCGATGCCGTCCTCGACGCCATCATCTCCCAGGACAAGCACGCCCGCGTCGCCTGCGAAACCCTGGTCAAGACCGGTGTAGCCATCATCGCCGGTGAAGTCACCACCTCCGCCTGGGTCGACCTGGAAGAGCTGGTGCGCAAGGTCATCATCGACATCGGTTACAACAGCTCCGACGTCGGCTTCGACGGCGCCACCTGCGGCATCCTGAACATCATTGGCAAGCAGTCCCCGGACATCAACCAGGGTGTCGACCGCTCCAAGCCGGAAGACCAGGGTGCCGGTGACCAGGGCCTGATGTTCGGCTACGCCAGCAATGAAACCGACGTGCTGATGCCTGCGCCGATCTGCTTCTCCCACCGTCTGGTGGAGCGCCAGGCCGAAGCCCGCAAGTCCGGCCTGCTGCCGTGGCTGCGCCCGGACGCCAAGTCCCAGGTCACCTGCCGCTACGAGAACGGCAAGGTAGTCGGCATCGACGCTATCGTGCTGTCCACCCAGCACAACCCCGACGTGAAGTACTCCGACCTGCGCGAAGGCGTGATGGAGCTGATCGTCAAACACGTGCTGCCGGCCGAGTTGCTGCACAAGGACACCCAATTCCACATCAACCCGACCGGCAACTTCGTGATCGGCGGCCCGGTGGGCGACTGCGGCCTGACCGGTCGCAAGATCATCGTCGACTCCTACGGCGGCATGGCCCGTCACGGTGGTGGCGCCTTCTCCGGCAAGGACCCGTCCAAGGTTGACCGTTCCGCCGCCTACGCTGGCCGTTACGTAGCCAAGAACATCGTTGCCGCAGGCCTGGCCGAGCGCTGCGAGATCCAGGTGTCCTACGCCATCGGCGTGGCCCTGCCGACCTCCATCTCGATCAACACCTTCGGCACCGGCAAGATCAGCGACGACAAGATCGTCCAGCTGGTCCGCGAGCACTTCGACCTGCGTCCGTACGCGATCACCAAGATGCTCGACCTGCTGCACCCGATGTACCAGCCGACCGCGGCCTACGGCCACTTCGGTCGCACTCCCTATGAAATGACCTACGGTGACGACACCTTCACCGCATTCACCTGGGAAAAGACCGACAAGGCCGAAGCCCTGCGCATCGCCGCTGGCCTCTAAGCCTCGACCGTTCTGCAAAAAGCCCCGCCTCGTGCGGGGCTTTTTGTTTGGCTATGTCTGCGTTAGCTGTTGCCAGAGATCGCCCATCGGTCCAGGAAACTTGTAGGAGCTAGCTTGCTAGCGAAAAGGGGGCCATTCGCTGGCAAGCCAGCTCCTACGGGCAATGCAGCTACTTGCAACACTTAATGCAGACACAGCGTTTTGTTTCGCCGCCACTGCGATCCCGAATCCCCACACGCAACCACGCCGGAACGGACAAGGGATTCAGCGCCCGCTGACAATCCCCGCTCCTAGACTGGCCGCCTCCCTAACGAGCACGGAGGCTCGCCATGAAAACCTGGATCCCCCTTCCCTTCCTCCTGCCCTGCCTCGCGCTGGCAGATGCCTGTCCGGACTGGCCGGCCACCCGCGCCAGCGCCGAACTCTCATCCCTCGACAACCGCATCGCCGAATGGGACCGCGCGTACCACCGCGAGGGACGTTCGAGGGTGGACGACGAACTCTACGACCAGGCCCGCGCCCGCCTGGCACGCCTGAACGGGTGCTTTCCCGCTGCGGCAGTGCCGCTCCGCGACCCCCTGGCGTCAAGCGGCGGCAAGGCCCGCCATCCGGTGCCCCAGACCGGCCTGGACAAGCTGCGGGACCTCGACGACCTGCGCCGCTGGATGGGTCAGCGCCGCGACCTCTGGGTTCAGCCCAAGGTGGATGGCGTGGCCGTCACCCTGGTTTACCGCCAGAACCGGCTGGTGCAGGCCATCAGCCGGGGCGACGGCGGCCAAGGCCAGGACTGGACCAATCAGGCCCGGCGCATCGCGGTGATTCCCGCGCACTTGCCCGGCATCGGCGATGGCGTGCTGCAAGGCGAGCTCTACTGGCGCCTGGAAGACCACGTGCAGGCTGAACGGGGCGGTCAGGGTGCACGAGGAAAAGTGGCCGGGTTGCTCAATCGCCATGAATTGACCCAGCGCGACGCCGCTGGCATCGGCCTCTTCATCTGGGACTGGCCGGATGGGCCGGCACCAATGGAGGAGCGCCTGCAAGGCCTGAATGCCATGGGCTTCGCCGACGCCCACGCACTCACCCGGCCCGTCGCCAACGCAGACGACATCGCCGCCTGGCGCGAACGCTGGTACCGCTCTCCCCTGCCTTTTGCCAGCGACGGCATCGTGATTCGCCAAGGCGCGCGACCAGCGGCTCGGCAGTGGAAACCGCAGCCGCCGAACTGGGCCGTGGCCTGGAAGTACCCGTTCGCCAAGGCGCTGGCAGAGGTTCGCTCGGTGGAATTCAAGGTCGGCCGTACCGGGCGGGTTACACCCTTGCTCAAGCTGAAACCAATCGAACTCGATGGTCGGCGCATCCAGCGAGTCGGCCTGGGGTCCGTGAAACGTTGGCGAGAACTGGACATCCGACCCGGCGATCAGGTCGCCATCGCCCTGGCCGGACTCACCATTCCGCGATTGGAATCCGTCGTCCTGCGCGCCACGGAACGTCCGCAGGTGGAAGCGCCAGAGCCCAGCCGCTATCACGCCCTCAGTTGCTTTCGTGCGGAACCCGGCTGCCAGGATCAGTTCCTCTCCCGCCTCGAATGGCTGGGTGGCCCCAAGGGCCTGGGCCTGAATGGGCTGGGGCGCGGAACCTGGGCACGCCTGGAACTGGATGGGCTGCTGGACTGGCTTGATCTGGATGTCGCCGCATTGGAGTCCAGGCCGGGCATCGGCACGACTCGCGCGGTCTCACTGGCAGGGGTTTTTCAGGAAGCCCGGAGTCGGCCTTTCGGGCAGTGGCTGAGGGCCCTGGGATTACCGCCCTCCACGGAACGGGAAGGAGACTGGGCAGCGCTGACGGGCAGAACGTCCGCGCAATGGCAGACGCAGGCGGGAATCGGGCCGGGGAAGG
Organism: Pseudomonas sp. BN411; assembly: GCF_029871235.1. Lineage (GTDB taxonomy): Bacteria > Pseudomonadota > Gammaproteobacteria > Pseudomonadales > Pseudomonadaceae > Metapseudomonas. The sequence continues at coordinate 156,948 of NZ_SSOM01000074.1, read as the reverse complement.
CGCGGCAACTGGTGGCGTTCTTCCAGCATCCCGAGGTCCGGATGCTGGCAAAACAGCTTGAAGCGGCCGGGGTGGACGGATTTTCCGCGCCTCAGTAGGCGCGGAATTCCTTGTGGCAGGCTTCGCAGTTGTCTTCCACTTTCTGCACCAGCGGCGCGACGCCCTGGGCGGTGAACGGGCGGGCCTGCGCGGCGCTGGCGAGCTGGCCGGTGCTGGCTTCGAGCTCGCGCACCAGTTCCTTGAAGCGCTCCTGGCGCTGCCAGACTTCATCGCGGGCGGCGCTATCAGCGTCGCCTTCCTGGGCCTGCGGGAAGTGCTGCCAGGGCTCGCGGGAAAGCTGGTCGAGCTTGGTGGCTCCGGTGGCGAAACGCTGCTCGTCGAAACTGATGCGACCACGCAGCATGCCGCCGAGGTCTTCGCTGGTGCGCAGCATTTCCTTGAAGATCGCCTGGCGCTTGCCCAGCGGCGAATTGGGGTCCACACCACCGCAGGCAGCAAGGCTCAGGCAGGCGGCAGCAAGGATGAAAATCTTCTTGGCATTCATCGGCAGGATCACGGGTCAGGCTGAAGGCGGGCGACAGGGTACTCCCAGCAGGCCGACAATTTCCAAGCCAGGCGACAGTTTGTCGCAGATCAATGAAGGCACGATCCGGCCCGCGCCAGACCGGATTTCCCGCCAGAATGGTGTCTTTCGATCTGGAGGAAAATCCGATGAACAGTCGTTTCTCCCTGTCTCTCGCATCCCTGATCACGGGCATCGCCCTGGCCGGTCCGGCCCTCGCTGCCGACATTTCGGCGAGTGGTTGCGCGGCCAAGCGCCAGGTGTTGGAGCAGCGCATCGAGGCCGCCAAGGCTCACGGTAATCGCGATCAACAATCGGGGCTGGAAAAGGCCCTGGCCGAAGTGACCGCCCACTGCACCGATGCCAGCCTTCAACAGGACCGTGAAGCCGACGTTGCCAGACATCGAGAGGAAGTCAGCCAGCGCGAAGCAGACCTGCGCGAGGCCCAGACCAAGGGCGACCCCGCGAAGATCGCGAAGCGCCAGGCCAAGCTGGAAGAGGCCCGCGCCGAGCTGCGCGCCGCCGAGCAGGCGGCGCAGCCCTGAGCCTCAGGTCCTGAAGTGGTCGAGGTGTCCGTTCAGCTCCTGCACCTCTCCCTGGATACGTTCGCTGGCCTGCATCACGCTGCGGGCGTCGTCCCGGCTGCGCTCGGCCAGGCTGGAGATTTCCGTCACCCGCTGGTCGATGTCCTGAGCCACCTGGCTCTGCTGCTCGGCGGCGGTGGCGATCTGGGTGTTCATGGCACTGATACTGTCCACCGCGACCACGATGCTGCCGAGCACTTCATTGGCTTCCTCGATGTGACTGAGGTTCTCTCGCACCAGCTGGTTGCTGTCCTGCAAGGCGGTGACGGCCTGCTGGGCGCCGCCTTGCAAGCGCTGGATCATCGCCTGGATTTCGCCGGTGGATTGCTGGGTACGGCTGGCCAGCGTACGCACCTCGTCCGCCACCACGGCGAATCCACGCCCGGCTTCGCCGGCACGTGCGGCCTCGATGGCGGCATTGAGCGCCAGCAGGTTGGTCTGCTCGGCGATGCCGGTGATGACTTCCAGCACCTTGCCCACGCCTTCGGTTTCATTGCGCAGGACGTTCATCTGCCCGGCACTCGCCGCCATCTGCTCCGATAGCGCACCGATCAGCTCGGCACTGCGTTGCACAGCCCTCTGGCCGGACTTGGCGCAACTATCGGCATTGCGCGCCGACTCGGCAGCATGGGCGGCGTGGCGGGCCACCTCGGCCACGGTGGCGCTCATCTCGTTCATCGCTGTGGCGACCTGGTCGAGGTTCTCGTGCTGCAGGCGCACGCCGTCACTGGCCGCATGGGCAGCGGCCACCACGGTCTCCACGTGCTGGCGGGTATGGCCGCCGGTCTCCTTGACCTGCCCCAGCAGGCCGCGTACCTGCTCGCGCATGAGGTTGTAGCCGGCGACGATCCGGCCGATTTCGTTGTCCTGCCGCCGATTGTCCAGGGACTGGGTGAAGTCGCCCTGCCCCACGCGGGTCAGCACGGCCTCCAGCTCCGTCAGGCGCTGGATCAACGGACGCAGGCCGAATTGCCGCCCAAGCACCACAAGCAAGAGGATGCCGATCACACAGGCGAAGGCCAGCCACATCTGCCGGCGCTGCGAGTTCTCGGCGTGGGCAGCCATCAGGCCGACCGCCTTGTTCATTTCCTTCAGCAGGTTGAGCGAAGCACCTTCCAGGGCCGCGAGGTCGCTGTCCGGGCGCTCCAGCTGCGGCCGGAAGCTCGCCCAGAGCTGGCCTACCAGGCGCATCTGCTCGGCCACAGCCGGAGCCTGGATGGCGCTGATGTTGCGCGCCGGGTTGCCGTTCAGCAGGTCGCGATGGGCCTGGTCGAACTGGGCGATGGTGGCGTCCAGGGTGGGCCGGGCAATGGCGCCCTGGCGCAGGAGCAGCGCCTCCTTGGTCATCTTCTGGCTGAGCATGCGCTGTGCGCCGGCGATGTTGATGGTCTCCGGTGACACCGACATGCTCAGGTAGAGCGCCACCGAGGCGGTAACCGCCAGCAGGAACATCAGCGCGTAGGAAAAGAGAAATTGCTGGTTGAGGGTACGCAGCCCCACGGAGCGGAGCAGCGAGTCGAAAGCGGAAGTGGCGGACATGGGTGCCTCCTGGCCGAGCCCACCCCGGGACTTCAGGCGGGGCTGACGGCTGCACAGCAAGAAGGCGGCCAACCCCGGCGCAGAGAGCCTGGCGACTGGCAACGAGCGTGAAACGCCCCATTACGGGGCGAACTCACGCACCAGGTGCACCAGAGTCAGGCAGACAGGTCGTCGTCTCTGAAGCGGTCCTTGATGTAGGTGATCTCCGTCTTGCCGTGGGGTGCCGGCAGGCCGTCTTCACCGATGTTGACGAACACCATCTTGTCGATGGTCAGGATGCTCTTGCGGGTGATCTTGTTACGCACTTCGCAACGCATGGTGATCGAGGTACGCCCGAACTCCGTGGCGGTGATGCCCAGCTCGATGATGTCGCTCTGGCGCGCGGAACTGACGAAGTTGATCTCGGAGATGAACTTGGTGACCACGCGCTGGTTGCCGAGCTGAATGATGGCGTAAATGGCCGCTTCCTCATCGATCCACTTCAACAGGCTGCCGCCGAACAGCGTGCCGTTGGGATTGAGGTCTTCGGGCTTGATCCATTTGCGCGTATGGAAATTCATGCAGCGTCCTCCTTGTGTGAGATGGGACGCATCATGACCGGCCCGGCGCGGCTTGTCCTGACAAGGCTTTCAATGGCTGCGATAGGGACTCGTCCGGGCGACGGAAAACCTTGGGCTTGCCCGCCAGCGCCGCTATAATCCGCAGGCTTTTCAAACGGCCGGCACAGTCCGGTCGTTCCCGCCTCCCTTCCGAGGGGCGCTGCAGCACGTGGAACCTGATTCGAATCAGCCTCCACCTGTCAGGCTCGGAAGGGGCGTTGCCAAAACGCATCAACGGCGCCCATTCGCATACTACGAATGGAGACTCTTACATGAGCGCTGTCATGACGCCTGCCGGTTTCACCGACTTCAAAGTCGCCGACATTTCCCTGGCCGCCTGGGGCCGCCGCGAGCTGATCATCGCCGAGTCCGAGATGCCGGCACTAATGGGCCTGCGCCGCAAGTACGCCGGCCAGCAGCCGCTTAAAGGCGCGAAAATCCTCGGTTGCATCCACATGACCATCCAGACCGGCGTACTGATCGAGACGCTGACCGCCCTGGGCGCCGAAGTGCGCTGGTCCTCCTGCAACATCTTCTCCACCCAGGACCAGGCCGCTGCCGCCATCGCCGCCGCCGGCATCCCGGTATTCGCCTGGAAAGGCGAGACCGAGCAGGAGTACGAGTGGTGCATCGAGCAGACCATCCTCAAGGACGGCCAGCCGTGGGACGCCAACATGGTGCTGGACGACGGCGGTGACCTGACCGAGATCCTGCACAAGAAATACCCGCAGATGCTCGAGCGCATTCACGGCATCACCGAAGAGACCACCACCGGTGTGCACCGCCTGCTCGACATGCTCAAGGCCGGCACCCTGAAAGTCCCGGCGATCAACGTCAACGACGCCGTGACCAAGAGCAAGAACGACAACAAGTACGGCTGCCGCCACAGCCTGAACGACGCCATCAAACGCGGTACCGACCACCTGCTGTCGGGCAAGCAGGCCCTGGTGATCGGTTACGGCGACGTGGGCAAGGGCTCCGCCCAGTCCCTGCGTCAGGAAGGCATGATCGTGAAGGTTTCCGAAATCGACCCGATCTGCGCCATGCAGGCCTGCATGGACGGCTTCGAGCTGGTTTCCCCGTACAAGAACGGCCTGAACGACGGCACCGAAGCCAGCGTTGACGCTGCTCTCCTGGGCAAGATCGACCTGATCGTCACCACCACCGGCAACGTCAACGTCTGCGACGCGGGCATGCTGAAAGCGCTGAAGAAGCGCGCCGTGGTGTGCAACATCGGCCACTTCGACAACGAGATCGACACCGCCTTCATGCGCAAGACCTGGGCCTGGGAAGAAGTGAAGCCGCAGGTGCACAAGATCCACCGCACCGGTGCTGGCGATTTCGACCCGGCCAACGACGACTACCTGATCCTGCTGGCCGAAGGTCGCCTGGTGAACCTGGGCAACGCCACCGGCCACCCGAGCCGCATCATGGACGGCTCCTTCGCCAACCAGGTGCTGGCGCAGATCTTCCTGTTCGAGCAGAAGTTCGCTGACCTCTCCGCCGAGAAGAAAGCCGAGCGCCTGACCGTGGAAGTACTGCCGAAGAAACTGGACGAAGAAGTGGCCCTGGAAATGGTCAAGGGCTTCGGTGGCGTGGTCACCCAGCTGACCAAGCAGCAGGCCGAGTACATCGGCGTGACTGTGGAAGGCCCGTTCAAGCCGGACACCTACCGCTACTGATGGTCCGGGTGGACGGGCACGTCCCGTTCACCCCTGTTTTCAGCCTGGCGGAGGGCGCGCCCTCCGTCTCTTGCTCCCGAGCCTGGAAAGACCCATGTCCCAAGAACGCCGTTACAGCTTCGAGTTCTTCCCCGCCAAGACCGAAGCCGGGCACGAAAAACTGATGGCCACCGCCCGCAACCTGGCCGCCTACCAGCCGGATTTCTTCTCCTGCACCTACGGTGCAGGCGGCTCCACCCGCGACCGTACCCTGCAGACCGTCCTGCAGCTGGACGGCGAAGTGAAGGTACCCACCGCGCCGCACCTGTCCTGCGTCGGTGACAGCAAGGCCGAACTGCGCGCCCTGCTGGCCTACTACAAGGATGCCGGCATCCAGCGCATCGTCGCCCTGCGCGGCGACCTGCCGTCGGGCATGGGCATGGCCAGCGGCGAGCTGCGCTACGCCAACGAGCTGGTGGAGTTCATCCGCGCGGAAACCGGCGATCACTTCCACATCGAAGTCGCCGCCTACCCGGAAGTCCATCCCCAGGCACGCAGCTACGAGTCCGACCTCGCCAACTTCGTGCGCAAGGTCAAGGCCGGCGCCAGCAGCGCGATCACCCAGTACTTCTTCAACGCCGACAGCTACTTCTACTTCGTCGAGCGCGTACGCAAGCTGGGTGTGGATATCCCCGTGGTACCGGGCATCATGCCGATCACCAACTACAGCAAGCTGGCCCGCTTCTCCGACGCCTGCGGCGCGGAAATCCCGCGCTGGATCCGCAAGCAACTGGAGGCTTACGCCGATGACGCGCAGAGCATCCAGGCCTTCGGCGAGCAGGTGATCACCGAGATGTGCGAGCAGCTGCTGCAAGGCGGCGCTCCCGGCCTGCACTTCTACACCCTGAACCAGGCCGAACCGAGCCTGGCGATCTGGAAGAACCTCAACCTGCCGCGTTGAGTTCGCCGTAGAAGACGAAGAGGCCGGGCATTGTCCCGGCCTTTTTCTTTTCCACATCCGCATGACCCTGTAGGAGTGCAAGTGCCGGCAGAGGCGACGACGGTCACACCTTCGATGCATTGACCTTCGGCTTACTACCCATTGCGTGTGCGGCCACGTAATCTGGCCACATGCCACTACTCAACATCATCCTCTTCGCCCTGCTCGCTTGCCTCGGTTCAGCCATCGAGGCCGAGCCCCTGCGTATCGTCAGCGAGCCCTGGGCGCCCTACATCTATGAGGAAGACGGCGAGATCCGAGGGCTGGACTACGAGGCCAGCAGCATCGTCCTCAAGCGCCTGGGCATCGAGGTGCAGTGGAGCCTGATGCCCTGGAAACGCTGCCTGATGGAGCTGGGAAGCGGACAAGCCGACGCAGTGCTGGATATCTTCCACAACCAGGAACGCGAAGCCCGGATGGCCTTCCCCAGCGAGCCGCTTTCTGAAGTGGAGTTCACCCTGTTCTACGCCAGGCAGCGCCCCTATCCGTTCCAACGCCTGGCCGATCTGCAGGGGCTGAAGGTGGGCGTTTCCCCCGGCTACTGGTACGCCGACCAGGCTTTCCGCACCTCCCCGCTGTTCATCCGTGAACCGGCGCCCACCCACGAGGCAAACCTCGGCAAGCTGGTCCGCGACCGTGTCGACCTGGTGGTGAACGATCGCCGAGCCGGTCTTTTCCTGATCCACCAGATGGGGCTCGGGGACGAAGTCGGCCAGCACGAGCGGGCGGTCAGCCGCGACCGCCTGTACCTGGCGTTTCGCCGTGAAGCGCACCTGGAAAACCTCGCCGGGCGCTTCGGTGAAGCACTCAGGCGCTTCAAGCGGGAGCCCGCATACGCCAAGCTGGTGGATCGCTACCGTGAACCGGGCGCGGGAAACCTTAGGTAACCGTTGAGCACCACGAGGGCTGTACATTCTCGCGGAGCTGTTATACTCGGCGCTCCGTCAGGCATACGCCCGGATGCTGAGCCACCCCCAGAGCCAGCAGGACCGGTCGGGATCGCGAGCCATCGCCGTGATTCGAGCCAGACACGATCACCCTATTGGGCCAGCCCCTTAGAACTCACACAGGATCTCCCATGTCCTTTGCCTCCCTCGGTCTCTCCGAGGCATTGGTCGGCGCCGTCGAAGCCGCCGGCTACGCCCAGCCCACTCCCGTGCAACAGCGGGCGATTCCCGCCGTGTTGCAAGGTCGCGACCTGATGGTTGCCGCCCAAACTGGTACCGGCAAGACCGCCGGTTTCGCCCTGCCTGTTCTGGAACTGCTGTTCCCCAACGGTCACCACGACAAGTCCCAGCGCCATGGCCCACGCCAGGCGCGCGTGCTGGTCCTGACGCCGACCCGCGAATTGGCGGCCCAGGTCCACGACAGCTTCAAGCTCTACGCCCGTGACCTGAAACTGGTCAGTACCTGCATCTTCGGCGGCGTCGGCATGAATCCCCAGGTGCAAGCCCTGTCCAAGGGCGTGGACCTGCTGGTGGCCTGCCCCGGCCGCCTGCTCGACCTGGCCGGCCAGGGCGCCGTCGATCTCTCCCATGTGGAAATCCTCGTGCTCGACGAAGCCGACCGGATGCTCGACATGGGCTTCATCCACGATGTGAAGAAGGTCCTCGCCAAGCTCCCGTCCAAGCGCCAGAACCTGCTGTTCTCGGCAACCTTCTCGAAAGACATCGTCGACCTCGCCAACAAGCTGCTGCACGATCCCGAACGCATCGAAGTGACCCCGCCGAACACCACGGTGGAGCGCATCGAGCAGCGCGTGTTCCGTCTCCCCGCCAGTCACAAGCGCGCCCTGCTGGCGCACCTGATCACGATTGGCGCATGGGAGCAGGTGTTGGTCTTCACCCGTACCAAGCACGGCGCGAACCGCCTGGCCGAGTACCTGACCAAGCACGGCCTGGCCGCCGCCGCGATCCACGGCAACAAGAGCCAGAATGCCCGCACCAAGGCCCTGGCCGACTTCAAGGCCAACGACGTGCGCATCCTGGTGGCCACCGACATCGCGGCCCGTGGCCTGGACATCGACCAGTTGCCCCATGTGGTCAACTTCGAGCTGCCCAACGTCGAGGAAGACTACGTGCACCGCATTGGCCGTACCGGCCGTGCCGGTCGCAGCGGTGAAGCCATCTCCCTGGTCGCGCCGGATGAAGACAAGCTGCTGAAGGCCATCGAGCGCCTGACCAAGCAGAAGATCCCGGACGGCGATACCCAGGGCTTCGACCCGGCGACCGTCGAGGCCGAGCGTCCCGAGGCACGCCCGCCGCGTCCCGAGCGCCAGCCGCGCGCCGATAAGCCCAAGCGCGAAGCCAAGGCCGCCGCACCGCAGGCACCTGCCGAAGGGAAGGAAGCCAGTGCCGAAGGCGCCGCTGAAGGCAAGCCGCGCAAGAGCCGTAATCGCCGTCGTGGCAAGGGCAAAGGCGAGGGTCAGGAGCAAGGCCAGGGTCAAGGCCAACAGGCAGCCGGCCAGCGTCAGCAGCAGCCCAAGCAGCCAAAGCAGGCGCGCGCGCCGCAGACGGCAGCTGATCGTGATCCGGAAGAATTCCTCGACGACGACGTGGACAACTTCGGCAATCGCGCCGATTACGTCAGCCCCTATCCGCCCAAAGGCCAGAACCAGGGTCGCAACCAGCGCCGTGGTGGCCAGGGGCAAGGTCAGGGCCAGCGTCAGCAGGGTCAAGGCCAGCAAGGTCAGGCCCGTAGTGGTGGCGGTCAGGGCCAAGGACGTAGCGGCGGCGGTCAGGGCCGTAGCCAAGGCCAGGGCCAGGGCAGTGGCAGCAACCAGGGCCAACGCCAGGGCGGCCAGAAGCAGGGCCAACCGCGCCAAGGCCAGGGCCAAGGCAAGGCGGCCAAGGGTCGTAGCAACAGCCAGCGCCGTGGTGACGATCAACTGGTGTCCCGTGGTCGCGACGAGCCTGCGGTGCAGGATCCCCGTGCCAACAAGCCGGCACCGAAGATCATCATGAAAGAGTCCCGCGCCGACCGTTACCCGACGCCGGAGCAGCTGGACGAACTGCAACAGAGCAACCGCCCGCGCGGCGAGAAGCCGGCATTGCTGACCCGCAATCGCTGAGTTTCACCCGCTCATGAAAACGCCGGCCAAGTGCCGGCGTTTTCGTTTTCGGATCATGCGGTCCCTGCGCGATGCAGCGACTACAAGCCCATGAAAACACCGGCTCAGCGTCGACATTTTCATTTCCGGGGTCTGCATGCCCTGTAGGAACGATTTCAATCGCGATGCAGGTCCGGACAGCAAAACGCCGGCACTGGGCCGGCGTTTTACTACAGCGGGAAGGCACGCTTAGGAGCGCACGCCCTCGAAGGAGATGATCAGCTCGGCTTCCTGGGAGGCCGGGCCGAGGTCCTTCTGGATGGCGAAGTCCTTCAGCTTGATGGTGGTGGTGCCTTCGAAGCCGGCACGGTAGCCGCCCCACGGGTCGTCGCCCTGGCCAACGAACTTGGCCTTGATCACCACCGGCTTGGTCACGCCGTTCAGGGTCAGGTTGCCGGCCACGTCGGCAGTGCCCTGGCCAGTGGACTTGACCGCGGTGGACTCGAAGGTGGCGGTGGGGTTCTTGCTGACGTTCAGGAAGTCGCCGCTCTTGATGTGCTTGTCACGCTCGGCGTGGTTGGTATCAACGCTGGCGGTCTTCAGAGTGACCTTGATCTTGCTGGCCTCCGGGTTCTTTTCGTCGAAGCTGAAGCTGCCGTCGAAGTCCTTGAAGGAGCCGTAGATGTAGCTGTATCCCAGGTGGCCGATCTTGAAGTTGACGAAGGCGTGCTGGCCTTCCTTGTCGATCACGTAGTCAGCGGCCATCGCCTGGCCAGCGAAGAGCGCAGCACCCAGGGTCAGGGCAGCGAAGGTTTTCTTCAGCATCGATAAATCTCCTTGTTGAGAGGTTGCGGCGTTATTTGGCGGCACGACCGAGCATGCGGGTCAGGGTCGCGTCGCGATCAATGAAGTGGTGTTTGAGGGCGGCCAGGGCATGGATGCCGGCGAAGATCAGCAGGCCCCAGGCGAGGTATTCGTGAATCGCACCGGCGACATCCTCCTGGTCGGGGATGGCGGTCAGGGTGGCGGGCACCTCGAACAGGCCGAACACGGCAATGCCGCGCCCTTCGGCGGTGGAAATCAGGTAGCCGGAAATCATCAGGGCGAACAGACCGACGTAGAGCACCAGGTGGCCGACCTTGGAACCCAGGCGGGTCATAGGTCCATGGTTGGGCAGGGCGGGTGGCGGCGGGCTGACGAAACGCCAGGCCAGGCGCGCCAGCATCACCAGGAACAGCAGGATTCCGATGCCCTTGTGGATATCCGGAGCGGTCTTGTACCAGCTGCTGTAGTAGTTCAGACCGACCATCCACAGGCCCAGGGCGAACAGACCGACGAAGACGATGGCCACCCCCCAATGCAGAACGATACTGACCAGGCCGAAGCGGGACGGGGAGTTACGCCATTGCATGAAATGAATCCTTGGAAACACAGGCTGGGTAAACGCGAGTGATTTAGCCTAGCGGCAAATCTATCGAATTAAAGCGGAAAATTTCGCTTTGAAATATCGAGTAATACGATCTTTATAACGAATGAAGCTTTGCAGGATTTTGTCGAAGGAAATGTCTGAAAGTTCGTAGGGCGCGGCCGAGCGGTGCGCCAGGGGGGACAGGCGGCGAGATGGCTCGCCGCCCGGGGCTGGAATCAGTTGAACAGGCGGGAGAAGAAGCCCTTCTTCTCTTCCTTGGTGGACGCCTTGGGCGCGACTTGCGGCTTGGCTTCGGCCACCGCGTCCACCGGGCCGACGGTCTTGCCGGCTTTCAGGTCGATGACTTGGCCGGCGGCGCGCTGGCCGCTGCGCAGCGCGCCTTCCAGGGTGCCCGGATAGAGCGCGTCGGTGTGTTCGCCCGCGAACACCACACGACCCAGGGGCTGCTCCCACATGCGCCAGTAGAGGCTGATCTCGCCCGGGCCGTAGGCCAGGTAGGCACCGCCCGCCAGGGCGTCCTTGCCGTAGCGGCGCAGCTCGAAGCCCTTGAACTGCTCGCGGGCGCCCGGGAAGTGATTGTCGAAGCGAATCAGCACCTGGTCCACCATCTGCCGGTCGCCGAAGGCCTGCAGCAGGCGCGCGTTGTCGCCGGAAATGTTGATCAGCAGGTTGGCACCGCCCTTCAGCGCGGGTTCGACCCAGAGCATGCCCAGCCCCTGGTCGCTATAGACCTCGCCGGAAAGGCGGCTCTTGCCCCAGACCGGTTTCTTGAACTGCAGCAGCATCTGGTCGCGCCAGCCGTAGTTGATGTCCTTCAGGGCGCGCAGCTGCAGCGAAGAAAGGGACGGGGTCATGCTGATCTTGCCCAGCGCCGGCAGCGGCACGGCGAGCACGACGTAATCGGCCTTGTAGCCGGTGCCACCAACCTTGACGGTGACGCCCTCCTGCTCCTGTACGATGGCGGAAACGCGGGCGTTGGTCTTGATGGTCTTGATCTGCTTGGCCATCGCCTGGGCCAGGACCTGGCTACCGCCGGGCAGGCGTGCTGCACGCATTTCGGTATCCGGCAGGCCACGGTAGACGCGAGCTTGCTGGGCCAGATAGAGCAGCGACAGGCGCGACGGCTCGTCATAGCGCGAGCGGATGCGCTGATCCACCAGGGCCTTGGCGGTGGGCGCCAGGTTCAGCTTCTCCAGCCAACGGGCAACGGAGATGGAATCGAGGGTCTGCAGGGTGTGGTTGGCCAGCGGCTTCATCGGATCGTCGATCGAGGCCGCGAGGTCGTCCAGGCTCTTGTCGAAGCGCTTCAGGCCTTCGACGGTGCTGGGCGCTTCCTTGAGCAGGTCGGCTTCGGAGAAGTAGCGGCCGTTCACCAGGTAACCCGGGTTGCGCACGTACTCCGGCGCGGACACGGCCTTCAGCTTGAACTGGTCCAGGTAGCGATACAGGCTCGGCTGCAGCTTGGCGCTGCCGACCCACTCGCTGGCGGCGAGGCCCGAGCGGCCACCGATGCTCGGCTTGGCCTCCAGCACGGTGACCTGCCAGCCCTTCTGCTGCAACTCGTAGGCCGAAGTCAGGCCCGCCATGCCGCCGCCGATGACGATAACCGTCGGCTGCTTGTCCTTGGCCAGCGCCGTCGCACTGAGCCCTCCCACGATGATCAGCGCCAAGGCGCGCCAGGCTGCAGGCATGAAGAATCCCCCCGGTGAAGCAGCGTCGTTCGAAATTGGCGCGCAGGATACGCCAGCCCCGACGGCCCGGCCAGAAGTGCCTTCCGCGTGTTGAATAGCGTCCTGCTTGTCCGGGCCAGCCTCATTGCATAGGCTTTGCCGATCGCTACAGGAGAACGAGTCATGGGCCTCAATGCCGACTGGATGCAACGCGACCTCGCCGTGCTCTGGCACCCCTGCACCCAGATGAAAGATCACGAACGCCTGCCGGTGGTGCCGATCCGTCGGGGTGAAGGCGTGTGGCTGGAAGACTTCGAGGGCAAGCGCTACCTGGATGCCGTCAGCTCCTGGTGGGTGAACGTCTTCGGCCACGCCAACCTGCGCATCAACCAACGCATCAAGGATCAGGTGGACCAGCTGGAGCACGTTATCCTCGCCGGCTTCAGCCACCAACCGGTGGTGGAGCTGTCCGAGCGCCTGGTGAGGATCACCCCCAAGGGGCTGGATCGGGTGTTCTATGCCGACAACGGCTCCTCCGGCATCGAAGTGGCGCTGAAGATGAGCTACCACTTCTGGCGCAACCAGGGCCTGGAACGCAAGAAACGCTTCGTCACCCTGACCAACAGCTACCACGGCGAAACCGTTGCGGCGATGTCGGTTGGCGACGTTGCGCTGTTCACCGAGACCTACAAGTCGCTGCTGCTGGACACCCTCAAGGTGCCGAGCCCGGACTGCTTCCTGCGCCCCGAAGGCATGTGCTGGGAAGAACACTCCCGCGCCATGTTCGTCCACATGGAACGCACCCTCGCCGAGCACCATGAAGAGGTCGCGGCGGTGATCGTCGAGCCGCTGATCCAGGGCGCCGGCGGCATGCGCATGTACCACCCGGTGTACCTCAAGCTGCTGCGCGAGGCCTGCGACCGCTATAGCGTGCACCTGATCCACGACGAAATCGCCGTCGGTTTCGGCCGCACCGGCACCATGTTCGCCTGCGAGCAGGCCGGCATCGCCCCGGACTTCCTGGTGCTGTCCAAGGCCCTCACCGGCGGTTACCTGCCGATGGCTGCGGTGCTCACCTCAGAGACCGTCTACCAGGGCTTCTACGACGACTACCAGACCCTGCGCGCCTTCCTCCATTCGCACACCTACACCGGCAACCCGCTAGCCTGCGCCGCCGCCCTGGCGACCCTGGACATCTTCGAGCAGGACAAGGTGATCGAGGCCAACCGCAAGCTGGCCATGCGCATGGCGACGGCAACCGCCCATCTCGCGGACCACCCGAACGTGGCGGAAGTGCGCCAGACCGGCATGGTGCTGGCCATCGAAATGGTCCAGGACAAAGCCAGCAAGACGCCCTTCCCCTGGCAGGAGCGCCGCGGCCTGAAAGTCTTCCAGCACGCCCTGGAGCGCGGTGCGCTGCTGCGTCCGCTGGGCAACGTGGTGTATTTCCTGCCGCCCTATGTGATCACCGAGGAACAGATCGATTTCCTTGCCGAGGTGGCTAGCGAAGGCATCGACATCGCCACCCGCGAGTCGGTGAGTGTGTCGGTGGCGGCCGACCTGCACCCGAACCATCGCGATCCGGGCTGACGGGTAACACGGACGGCGCGCCAGGCCTTAAACTGCGCGCCTGTCCCCCCCTTTGCCCAAATGCCCATGCGCCTTTCCCGCTTCTTTATCGACGCCCCGCTCTCCCTCGGCCAGCACGACCTGCCCGAAGCCCAGGCCCACTACATCGGCCGCGTCCTGCGCCTGGCCACGGGCGATGCCGTGCAGCTCTTCGACGGCTCCGGGCAGGAGTACCTCGGCGAACTGATCGAGGTGGGCAAGAAGGCCGTCAGGGTGGAGCTGCGCGAAGCCTTCGCCGGAATGGCCGAGTCTCCCTTGCAGGTGCACCTGGGTCAGGGCCTGTCGCGCGGCGAGCGCATGGACTGGGCGATCCAGAAAGCCACCGAACTGGGCGCGGCCGAGATCAGCCCCATCGTCAGCGAACGCTGCGAAGTCCGCCTCAAGGATGAACGCGCCGACAAGCGCCTCGCCCACTGGCGCCAGGTCGCCATCAGCGCCTGTGAGCAATGCGGCCGCTCGGTGCTGCCGGTCATCCATGCGCCGGTCACGCTGGCCGATTGGCAGCGCGACGTTCAGGCGGATCTCAAGCTGGTCCTGCATCCGGTGGCCGAGCCCCTGGCCAGCCATGCCCGGCCGGGCAGCCTGGCCTTCCTGATCGGCCCCGAGGGCGGCCTCTCCGAAGCGGAGGTCGAATCCGCGAAAGCGGCGGGGTTCCACGCTGCGCGGTTGGGGCCACGGGTGCTACGCACCGAAACGGCGCCCGTGGTGGCGCTCAGCGTGGCACAGCAACTCTGGGGCGATTTCTAGCTGACGTAGGTTGGGCTGAGCTATGCGAAGCCCAACACGCGAGCTAACCGGTGAAACGTTGGGCCTCGCTGCGCTCGGACCAACCTACGGTGCTCAGATCAGTCCGACATCCGCCAGCACAGACGCAGTACTGACGTAGGTTGGTCTGAGCTACGCGAAGCCCAACAAGCGGGATAACCGAAGAAACGCTGGGCCTCGCTGCGCTCGGACCAACCTACGGTGCTCAGATCAGTCCGACATCCGCCAGCACAGACGCAGGTTGGTCTGAGCTACGCGAAGCCCAACAAGCGGGATAACCGAAGAAACGCTGGGCCTCGCT
>NZ_SSOM01000074.1:0-142110 GCF_029871235.1 Pseudomonas sp. BN411 | reverse complement strand
CGCTCGGACCAACCTACGGTGCTCAGATCAGTCCGACATCCGCCAGCACAGACGCAGTACTGACGTAGGTTGGTCTGAGCTACGCGAAGCCCAACAAGCGGGATAACCGAAGAAACGCTGGGCCTCGCTACGCTCGGACCAACCTACGGTGCTCAGATCAGTCCGGCATCCACCAGCATCTGCTCCAGGGCCATCAGGTCCGGGATCTTCGCCACGTCGGTGCCCAGCTGCACCGAATCCAGCTCAAGGATCGACAGCGGTGCATTGGCGCGGCGCAGGTCGTTTTCCAGCTTCAGCGAGCGGGGAATGCCCTGCAGCAGCAGGGCGATGAACTTCACGTGCGGACGGCCGCCGAGGGCGTTGAGTACCGCCACCCGGGCACCCGATCCCACCTTTACCTCACCGCCCGCGGCAGCTTCGAAGGACAGCAGCGGCAGGCGCAGGTCGCGCCAGGCCACCTGGCCCAACAGCCAGGCGGGCAGGCCCGGCGTCGCCTGGGGCGCACGGTAGGGAATGAGTTCAGCCAGCGCCACGTTGGGCACCAGCAGGGTACGGTCGGACAGCGGCAGCAGCAGCCCGGTAAGGCTGGCGGCACTGTTCTGGGTGGTAACGGCTTGGCTCATGGGAAATCCTGGGTTAGCTGAACTGCGCGGCCAGATGTTCGACCAGCTTGGCGGCCAGCTCGCGCGGGTCGCCGCTGAAGCCGCTGTAGCCACCTTCGCGCAGGCTGTCGGGCATGCTCGAACAGGCGCAGGATTCGGCGCTCTGGGTCCAGATCAACCCGCCCTGGCGGCGCAGGTAGGCGGCGGCGGCACTGCCGTCGCTGCCCATGCCGCTGAAGGCGATGACGCCGCACTGGGCGCCGAAGTGCTGGGCGAGGTTGAGCATGGCCTGGTCGATGGACGGGCTGTAGGGTTCCGGCCAGGGGCGTTCGCCCACCTGCATGCGGCCGTCGTCGGCGAAATTCAGCTCGCGGCTGATGGGCACCACCACCACTTCGCCGCAACGCACGGCGTCGGCATGGCGGGCCTGGTTGACGTGCCACTGGCTGTGGCGACCGACTGCTTGGGGCAGCGCGCCCTCGAAGCTGGGGTCGATGTGTTGGGCATAGATGAACCCGATAGGCAGGCCGCCAGGCAGCGCGTCGAGGAACGCCTTGACCGCCGCCGGACCACCGAGGGAAGCGGCCAGCAGCCAAACCTGGCGCGCGGGCTCGCCCGCCACCAACGGGGTATCGGCAAGCGCCCTGGGCAGCTCCAGGCGGGACGGACGCTGCGCCTCGGCCAGCAGGGTTTCCAGGCTCGGCCCTACCGCCACCGCCGGATCACCCACCAGTTTCTTCAGCTTGCCGAACAGGCGCCGTTCCCAGCGCGGGTAGTGCTCGGAATGGCGCTCGGGTGCGTGCCCCTCGCCGAACAGCACCGGTGCGCTGGCGTGTTCCAGCAGGTTGTCCACCAGGGGCGAGTCTTCGGACAGGGCCAGATCCACCAGCCAGAGGTCCGTTTCGCAGGCCCCCAGGGCTTCCTCATCGAGGCGGGCGGGGTCGCTGTTGAGCACCACCTGGTAGCCGTTTCCGGTCAGCGCCTGCTGCAGCACATGGCGCTGCAACGAGGTGTCGGCGAGCACGGCGATGCGTGCGGAAGTCTTCTCTGTCATGTCCGTTTGACCAGATGCTGGATGGTTTCGAGCAGCAAGGACTCCTGATAGGGCTTGCCCAGGTAGTCATTTACGCCGATGGCCATGGCGCGCTCGCGGTGTTTCTCGCCGGTACGCGAGGTGATCATGATGATCGGCAGGTCCTTCAGGCGTTCGTCATGGCGCACCAGGGTCGCCACTTCGAAGCCGTCCATGCGCGGCATCTCGATGTCCAGCAGCATGATGTCAGGACGTTGCTCCTGCAGCAGGGCAATGGCATCTACCCCGTCCTTGGCGGTGAGCACGTTCATGCCGTTGCGCTCCAGCAGGCGGCTGGTGACCTTGCGCACGGTCACCGAGTCGTCCACCACCATCACCAGCGGCGGACGCTCCACGTCCACCTCCACCGGCAGCAGGTTGGCGCTGGCCGTACGCAGCAGCGGTTGCACCAGGTGCGCGTGACGCGAACGGATGGTCGCCAGCAGGTCGAGGATCACCACCACTCGGCCGTCACCGAGGATGGTGGCGCCGGAGATGCCGTGGACCCCAGCGAATTGCGCGCCGAGACTCTTCACCACGATTTCGCGGGAACCCACCAGGGCGTCCACCTGCACGGCCACGGCGTGCTCGGAAGAGCGCACCAGGATCACCGGCAGCGGCAGGCTCTGGCCTACCAGCTTGGGCTGCTGGCCGTTGTCCAGCAGGTCGCCCAGGTACTTCAGCTCGTAGTTCTGCCCGGCGTACTCGAAGCGCGGTGCGTCCGGCTGGTAATAGGTTTCCAGCTCGTAGGGCGAAACCCGCACGATACCTTCGATGGTATTCAGCGGGATGGCGTAGAGGTCCTCGCCGGAGAGCACCATCAGCGCGCGGTTCACCGACACGGTGAACGGCAGGCGGATGAGGAAGCGGCTGCCCTCGCCCGGCGTCGAGTCGATGCTCATGGTGCCGCCGAGCTGTTTCACCTCGGAATGCACCACGTCCATGCCGACGCCACGGCCGGAAATCTGGGTGACCTTGTCGGCGGTGGAGAAGCCCGGTTCGAGGATGAACTGCAGCACTTCGTGGTCCGACAGGTCGGACTCGGCGTCCATCATGCCGCGCTCGATGGCCTTGCGGCGCACCGCTTCGAACTTGATGCCGGCGCCGTCGTCGGCCAGGGTCAGGACGATATCCCCACCCTCGCGACCGAGATTCAGGCGAATGGTGCCGCTCGAAGACTTGCCGGCAGCACGGCGTGCCTCGGCATTCTCGATGCCGTGGTCGACCGCGTTGCGCAGCATGTGTTCCAGCGGCGCCACCATGCGTTCCAGCACGGTACGGTCCATTTCGCCTTCGGCGTTGCCGACGACGAATTCCACCTGTTTATCGAGTTCGCTGGCCACCTGCCGGACGATGCGACGCAGACGCGGCACCAGGCGGTCGAAGGGCACCATGCGGGTGCGCATCAGGCCTTCCTGCAGCTCGGTGTTCACCCGTGCCTGTTGCAGCAGCAGGGTTTCCGCGTCGCGGTTCTTCGCCGCCAGGGTTTCCTTGAGGTCGAGCAAGTCGGACGCGGATTCGAACAACGCCCGCGACAGCTGCTGCAGCTGCGAGTGGCGGTCCATTTCCAGCGGGTCGAAGTCCTCGTAGCCGGCGCGTTCGGCCTCGGCCTGGTAGCGACTGAGGATCTGCGCCTGGGTCTCGGTATCGAGACGGCGAAGCTGGTCGCGCACCCGCTCAATGGTGGCTTCCATCTCGCTCAGGGTGAAGCTGAAGTCGCTGACCTGCTGTTCCACGCGGCCACGGAAGATGGAGGTTTCACCGGCCAGGTTGACCAGGCCTTCGAGCAGCTCCGCCGGTACTTTCACCAGTTCCTGCGGGGCACGGCGAGCAGCGGCTTCCTGGGCGGCTTCACGAGCCCGCTGGACGAAGGGCAGCACGCGCTCCTCGCCAACCACCAGGGGCTGAGCGCTGGCCGCGACTATCGGTGCGGCCAGCTGGGGCAGTTCCGGCTGGCGCGGCGCCGGGGTGGGCACCGGCAGTTCTTCGGCCAGGCTCCGGTCGAGTTGCTGGCGCAGCTCTTCCAGTTCCGCCTGCAAGCCTTCGTAGCCCGATTGAACGTCGAGGAACAGGCTCTCCGGCCAGGGCGCGCCCTGTTGCTGCGCCTCGATCAGGTGTTGTTCCAGGTCATGGGTGAGGTCGCCCAGGCGCTTCTGCCCGGCCAGGCGCGCACCGCCCTTGAGGGTGTGCAGTACACGCAGCAGTTCGTCCACGTGGGCGCCGTCGTCGCGGGCCTCTTCCCAGCGACCGATGGCCGCTTCCATGGACTCCAGCAGGTCATCGGCCTCTTCCAGGAAGATATCGAGGATGTCCGCCTCGGCCACCGCCTCCAGTTCGTCCTCGACCACCGGCTGCAAGCGCACCGCAGTGGGCATGCTCAGTTGTTCGGTGGGGTTGGCGCGCCAGTGCTTGATGGCTTCGATCAGTGCCTGGCCATCCGGCAGCGGACGGCGCACGCGCACCGCGTCGAGCATTTCGCTCAGACGGTCCTGGCAGGCCTGCAGCAGGCTGAACAGCGCCGGGCTGGCGCGCAGGCGACCGCCGCAGAGGCCTTCGTAAAGGAATTCCAGTTCGTGGGCGAGATCGCCGATGGGACCGATCTCGGCCATCCGCGCACCGCCCTTGAGGGTGTGCAGGTCACGCTGCAGGGCTTCGATTTCGAGGCTGTTGTCCGGGTCCTCGATCCAGCGCTGCAGGGCGGCGCCGGCACTGTCGAGGATGTCGAAACCTTCCTCGAGGAAGATTTCCACCAGTTCCGGGTCCTGGTCGCTGTCGAAGGCCTGGGGCACGACGTAGACGGCCGGCTCTTCGGCAACTCGAAGCGCTGGCAACTCGGCCTCGGGCTCATCGGCGACAAGTTCGGTGAGGACTTCGTCGTCTTCTTCCGCCTGCGCGTCATTGGCGGCCGCCGGCGATTCGCCCAGGTCAGCGCCTCCCTCCGACTCGAAGTCCAACGCATCGAAGGCTTCGGATTCAGGCAGCGGCTGCACCACGGCGGCCGACAGGCTCTGCGCACCGCCCTGGCGGAAGCCACGGATGTCCTGGATCAGTTGCAGCGGGTCGGACAGCGCGCGGCGCGCCTGGAGCTGCTCCAGCAGCGAGGCCAGGCAGTCATGGCTGGACTGCAGCAGGCCGGCGAGACGCGGCGAATGGCTGTAGCGACGATCCACCAACCCTTCGTAAAGGGACTCCAGCTCGTGGGCGAGATCGCCGATGGGACGGATCTCGGCCATGCGTGCACCGCCCTTGAGGGTGTGCAGGTCACGTTGCAGGGCCAGCAATGCCGGGTTGTTGCCCGGCTCGCCTAGCCAGCGTTCCAGGGCCTTGCCCGCGCTGTCGAGGATATCCACCGCCTCATCGAGGAAGATGGACACCATTTCTTCGTCCAGCGTGGCCGGGACCTGGTCCAGCGGCGCAGCCTCGGGCAATTCCTCGGGTTCGAACGAAGCCAGCTCGGGAAGCGCGACGTCCTCCAGCACCTGGGCTTCTTCCGCCGGTTCCGGCAACGGCGGATTGTCTCCGGCACGCGCCCAGTCGGCGGTATCCGCGTCCAGCTCTTCGATTTCCAGGTCCGGGATGCCGGGCTCCAGCAGCGCCAGGGCCACCGGGTCCACCACTTCCTGCAACAGGTCGCGCAGGGCCTGGGCGCGCTCGGGCTGAGGCGTAACCTCCAGCGCGGCGGCCACCTGGTCCATCATGCCGATCAGGGCCTCGTGGGCCGCTTCGGCTTCGTCGAAGAAACGCTCGCTGACCGGCAGGCTGCCTTCATCGACCGCGCCATAGACATCCAGCAGGGCCTCGCAGAGTTCTTCGATCTGCGGCAGCTCGGCCAACTCGGCGCCACGGCCGAGGGTGGTCAGCTCTTCCAGCAGTGCGCCCAGCTCCTGGCGCTCGGCAGGGTGCTCGCGCCAGCGGCGCAGCAGGTCTTCGGCGTCCAGCAGGATGTCCATGCCCTCGGCGAGGAACAGGGAGATCATCTGCGGGTCGCGGGTCTCACCCTTGTCGTCTCGGCGCGCGGCGTTGGCGGCATCCAGGCGGTCCTGATGCAGCTTCCGGATGCGTTCCAGCAGCGCCTCACTGCCGGGGACCGGCGCCAGCGGCGTGCTGTCCAACTGGGCCACTCCCTGACGCAGCAGCTTCAGCGCCTCATGCAGCAGCTCGGCCTCGGACAGGTCGATGCTGAGCAGGTTGGTCTTGTATTCCTTGGCCAGCTTTTCCAGGGGCGTGGCGATTTCCGCGATGGGCATGATGCCGGCCATGTGCGCACTGCCCTTGAGGGTGTGCAGGGCACGCTGGAGGTCATCGTTGACCGTCTGGGGCAACTCCTGGTCGCAAGCCTTGATGAAGCCGGCGAGGGTTTCCAGGTGCAGCTCCGCCTCGTTGCGGAAGATTTCCAGCAACTGCGGGTCCATGGCCTCACCGGATTCGGTGATGACAGGAGCATGCAGCTCGCCCGCGGGCTCGACGGCCTGCTCTGAACCTGGGGCTTCAGATTTTGGGAGGCTCTGCCCCTTGGCCAGCGCATGGGCCGTGGCGGCCAGCAGGTCGACGTCGTCGCGCTGGCGCTGGGCCTTGGCGGCGTACTCCTCGACCAGGGCGGGCAGCAGGTCGACCACGTCCTGGACCACCTGATACACCGGCTCGTCGGTTTCGATGCTGCGGTCCAGCACGCGGTTCAGCAGGTTCTCGACCGACCAGGACAGCTCGCCGATGATCAGCGCACGGACCATGCGTCCACTGCCCTTGAGGGTGTGGAAGGCGCGACGCACTTCACCCAGCGAGTCGCGGTCGTTGCTGTCGGCCCGCCAGCGTGGCAGGTATTCAGCCAGGGTCTCCAGCACTTCGCCGGCTTCTTCGATGAAGACTTCCTGTAGTTCGTCGTCTATCGGTTCTTCGTCGGCGGGCGGCGGCAACAGGCTCGGCGGCACGTCGCGGGCCGGCGGGTTGAATGCCGGCACCGGCGCTGCCATCACCTCGGCGAGGGACAGCGGCCGCTCGGCGGCGGGCTCCACAACAGGTTCTTCCAGCGGTGCGCTGGGCAGTTCCACTTCCGGAAGGCCAAGCTCGGCGAGAGCGGCTTCGTCCCACTCCAGGGGCGCCGGCAGGTCCTCCAGATTCAAGGCGTCCAGTTCAGCCACCGGCTCGGCGCCTGGCAGGCTGTCCAGCTCGTCGAAGTCCAGGCTGGGCAGCGCTTCGAAGTTCTCCAGCGACATGTCCAGCGCCGGCGGATCGCCCGGCAAGGCAGGCGGCAGCTCTTCCAGATCGGCCAGATCGAAGCTCGGTAACGGCTGGCCTTCGTCGAACTCCAGCGGCTCGTCGAGGCTGAGGTTCAGCAGTTCGCCATCGCCTGCGACCGGTACTTCGGTTTCGGCGGGCAGGCTTTCCAGTTCGTCCAGATCGAGGCTGGGGAGGGCTTCGCCTACCGGCAGCAACACGGACTCCAGCTCCCGGAAGGCAATGGCCTCGGGCTTGGCCGGCGTATCCAGGGCGGGCTCGGTAACGAGGTCCGCCGCGTCGGCGGTCAGATCCTCCAGGCTCCAGGTGTTGTCGTCAGCCAAGGGGGCAGCCGCTGCGGTCAACTCCAGCGGCATGTCCAGGCTGAGATCGATGCTTTCGGCAGCCGGCTCGGCTTCCAGCTCGCCCAGACTCCAGTTGTCGTCGGAGACCAGCAGCTCGCCCTCGGCGGCCGGGGCCACGGTGGCTTCGGCCAGCCCCAGCGGCGCATCCAGGCTGAGGTCGATGCTCTCGGCAGCCGGTTCGGCTTCCAGCTCGCCCAGGCTCCAGTTGTCGTCGGATACCAGCAGCTCGCCTTCGGCGGCCGGGGCCACAGTGGCTTCGGCCAGTTCCAGCGGCGCATCCAGGCTGAGGTCGATGCTCTCGGCAGCCGACTCAGCTTCCAGCTCGCCCAGGCTCCAGTTGTCGTCGGATACCAGCAGCTCGCCCTCGGTGGCCGGGGCCACAGTGGCTTCGGCCAGCTCCAGCGGCGCATCCAGGCTGAGATCGATGCTCTCGGCAGCCGGCTCGGCTTCCAGTTCGCCCAGGCTCCAATTGTCGTCGGAGACCAGCAGCTCGCCTTCGTCGGCCGGCGCTTCGGCGAGTTGAACCGGTTCCAGCGGTGCCGACAGGTCGAGGCCGTCGTCCGCAAGCCCGAAGTCCGCAGCCTGGGGCATGACGGCTTCCGGCTCGTCTTCCGGGTCCAGGTGCTGGTGCAGCTCCGACTCTTCGGCGGCCAGTACTTCAATTTCCTGCAGCGGATCGGCCAGGGGCGCCGGGGCTTCTTCCTCTTCCACGCGGTCGAGGATGGAAGGCTTCTCCTGCAGCGGATAACCCAGGGCGCCGAGGCTTTCCTCGGCGACGTCGAGGATCAGGTCACCCTGGGCGGCATGGTCCTCGGACAGGCGTTCGAGGTAGTACTCGACGCTGGTGATGGCGTCGGCCAGGGTGTCCAGGCTCTGCCAGTTGGGCACGGCCTTGCGCGCCAGCAGTTGTTCGAGGATGTAGCGGTTGCAGGCTTCGAGCAGGGCCGCGGCGCGCGGCAGCGGGATCATCGCCATTCCGCCGCGAGCCTGAGTCAGCAGCTCCGGCACGCGGGCCAGGTGCTCATGGTTCCACTGCGAAGCGATGAATTCGATGATGGCGTCCTTGGCCTGTTCCAGGCCATTGCGCGCCTCCTTGATCACCAGTTGGTGGATCTGCGCCACATCGGTGGTGGGCAGGTGACTTTCTTCCGCCGCGCCTTGCTCCGCCGGGCCGACCATACCGGCCAGGGTGGCTTCGACGTAGAGCAGTGCACCGGCCACATCCATCAGCACCGCATCGCTGGGATCGCGCTGCCCCAGGGACAGGCCGTGGATGACGTCGATCTGGTCGAGGATCACCCGGCGCGGCTGGCCGAAACCGAGCACCGCCAGTGTGTCGGCGATCTGCTTGAGCGGCGGCAGCAGGGAATCCAGTTCGGCGACGCCGGAGCGGTCGCTGCGCACGAACAGGTCGAGACTGTCCTTGACCCGCACCAGCTCTTCACAGAGGGCAGTGACCACCGAGCGCATGGCATCGCGGTCGGGGCCAGCGAGACGGGCACGCTCCTCGTCCACCACGGCGGTATCGGGCAGGGCCTCGTCGAGGCGATAGCGCTCTTTCAGGGCGCGAATGCGCGGCGACTGGGCCGGGGCCTTGGCGATGTAGAACAGCAGGTTCTTCACCAGCTCTTCCGAAGCCGCCTGGTTGAAACCATCGGCGCCCTCTTCGAGCAGGCGTTTGAGTTCCATGTCGACCTGGCGCAGCAGGTTGCGTACCGAGGAACCGTTGACCACGGAGCCATTGGCCAGGCCTTCCACCAGGCCGGAGGCGATCTGCCAGAGCGGGCCGAGCGGCGCGTCCTGGCAAAGAGATTCGAGACGCGCGAACACCCGAGCCATGTAGCCCAGGTTGGTGGCCA
This sequence comes from Pseudomonas sp. BN411, assembly GCF_029871235.1. Lineage (GTDB taxonomy): Bacteria > Pseudomonadota > Gammaproteobacteria > Pseudomonadales > Pseudomonadaceae > Metapseudomonas. The sequence goes on along the minus strand of NZ_SSOM01000074.1, from coordinate 132,998 downwards.
GGTCCTGGTTGCGGATCACGCCCACCAGGGCGGTCTGCAGCATCTGCCGCAGTTTGCGCAGTAGCACCGGCAGGTCGGCAGTACGCATGCGCGCCAGGGTGTCCATCGACAGCGCCGGCAGAACGCTGGAAAGGTCCGGGGCGAACAGGCTGGTTTCCGAGAGCAGGTTGTCGCCACGGGCAGCACGCAGGTCGTTGAGCAGCGGCAGCAGGACCATCGGCAGGTCGCGGCGGGCACTCTGGATGCGGTCCAGGTAGGGCGGCAGCTGCAGGATGGCCTGCATCAGCACTTCCAGGGCCTCGCCCCGGTTGGCCGCGCGGCCTTCCATCAGGGCTTGGGCAAGACGCTCCATTTCTTCGGCGAGCAGGGCCGCGCCGTAGAACTCGACCATCTGCAGCGTGCCCTGGACCTGATGGATATAGGTCAGGCAGAAACGCATGCGCGTCGGGTCCTGGGGATTTTCGACGAAATCCTCCAGAGCCTGCCGCGCCTGCTTCAGGGTTTCCGCGATCTCGCCCTTGACCCACTCGAGGGCGACGTAGTCGTGCCGATCAGTCATAGCCGTCTGCTATCCCTTCCGGGTGAATGCCAGAACCTGTTCATTGGGCACCGGATCGAGATCCGGGTGCTGCCACCCCACCACTTCGCCGACACCCAGCACCATCAAGCCTCCCGGCGCCAGGCGCTCGGCCAAGCGGTTGAGGATTTCGCGGCGCCGCCAACGGCGGAAGTAGATCAACAGGTTCTGACAGAAAATTACGTCCATGCCGGACATTGGCGCCTTCGCCAGTTCCAGCACATTGAGCCGTGCGCAGCACACCCGTGCGGCCAGGCTCGGCACTATCTTGTAACGGCCATCGTCCTGGACCTGGAAATAGCGCTTGGTGAGGGCTGCTTCCAGTTGTTCCAGGCGCCTTGCGCCATACAGGCCCTCACGGGCCTTGGCCAGGGCGCTGAGGCTGATGTCGGTGCCGGTCACGCCGAAGTAATCCGGTCGTTCGGTACCGCCAAGGGCCTCGGCTGCCAGCATGGCCAGCGAATAGGGTTCTTCACCACTGGAGCAACCCACGCTCCAGATTTCCAGGGGCCGGGCAAGACCAGCCTCGATACGCCCCCGCAGATAATCGGTGAGCAGCTCGAAGGAAGCCGGGTGACGGAAGAAGCGGGTCTCCTGCACGGTCAGCCGATCCAGCAGGGTCGACCATTCCACCGCGCCACGCGGGCCATCGGTGACCTGACGGTAGTAGCTGGAGTAGTCCTGCACCCCCAGCTCACGCATGCGCGCGCTGAGATTGGCCTGGAGGAAGGAGCGGCGCTGGTCGCTGACCACCACGCCGGTACGCTCCTCCAGCAACTTCTGCCAGTCGTGGAATTCCGCTGTCGTCATGTCGGCCAGGGGTTTCAAGGCCCAGACGCCGCCTGGCTGCATGCTGTCGTGCCCTTGATTCATGGCCGTCGTGCCGCGGCCTCAGGCCGCGGCGCCTCCCCTGCTCAGGCTATGTCCTGCGCTTCCGGCAGCTTGAAGCCGGAAACCGACTTGCGCATCTCGCTCGCCATCTTCGCCAGGTTGCCGATGCTCTTCGCAGTGGCGGTGGTACCGGCGGAGGTCTGCGAGGTGATCTCCTGGATCACGTTCATGGTGTTGGAGATATGGCCCGCGGAGGACGCTTGCTGACGAGCGGCGTTGGAAATGTTCTGGATAAGTGCCGCGAGGGTCTTGGATACCTTCTCGATCTCTTCCAGGGCCACACCGGCGTCCTGGGCCAGGCGGGCACCGCGGACCACTTCGGACGTGGTCTGCTCCATGGAGATAACCGCTTCGTTGGTGTCGGTCTGAATGGTCTTCACCAGCGCCTCGATCTGCTTGGTCGCGGCGGAGGAACGTTCCGCAAGGCGCTGTACTTCGTCCGCTACCACGGCGAAGCCGCGGCCCGCGTCGCCCGCCATGGACGCCTGGATCGCGGCGTTAAGGGCGAGGATGTTGGTCTGGTCGGCAATGTCGTTAATCAGGCTAACGATGTCACCGATCTCCTGGGACGATTCACCGAGGCGTTTGATCCGCTTCGAGGTGTCCTGGATCTGCTCACGGATGTTGTCCATGCCGGTGATGGTGTTGTGCACCACTTCGTTGCCCTTGTTGGCGATGGCTACGGAACGTTCCGCTACCGCCGAGGACTCGGAGGCGTTCGCCGATACCTGGTCAATGGACACGGCCATTTCGTTGATCGCGGCGGAGGCGCCGGCGATTTCCTGGGCCTGGTGCTCGGAAGCCTCGGCCAGGTGCATGGCGGTGGCCTGAGTTTCCTGGGCGGCGGCGGCCACCTGCACGGCGGTCAGGTTGATGGTTTCCACCAGCTCGCGGAGCTGGTCGATGGAGTAGTTGATGGAGTCAGCGATCGCACCGGTGAAGTCCTCGGTTACGGTCGCGGCCACGGTCAGGTCACCGTCGGCGAGGTCGGCGATTTCGTCGAGCAGTCGCAGAATCGCTGCCTGGTTACGTTCGTTCTTCGCGGCGGTCTCGGCCAGTCGGTTGCGGGTACTCTGCACCATCACCAGGCCGATGAGGATGATCGAGCCCAGGGCGAACACGGCCAGCACGTAGCCGGCGAAGGTGTTCATGCCACGGCCATTGGCCAGGTTCTCGAAGCCGGTGGTCAGGGCGGAAGCCTTGTCCAGCAGGGTCTGGGAGCCGGTGAAGATGGTGTTGGCGGATTCACGGACCTGGAAGAGTTCGGGCGAGGTTTCGAGGATCTCGTCCACAGAGCCGGATACGAACTCGAAGAGCTCGGAAATCTCCTGCAGGCGCTCAAGGGCCTCGGTGTTGGTGACCTTGGAGATCTCCATCGCCGCGTTGCCTTCGATCATGGCGCTCAGTACGCGGCCGAACAGGCTGGCGTCGCGGCCGAACATGTCGGCGGCCTGAACCGAGTCGTCGTCACCGGCCAGTACCTTGTTCACCGAGCCGAGGATACGTTCGGCCAGCAGCGACTGGCGCTGGGCCACGGAAACCTGGCTGGCGGGAGCACCGCTTTCCAGGAGGATGTCCACGACTTCCTCGTACTCGACCTGGAGCTGCGGAATGGTTTCGGCCAGGGTGGCGGCTACCTGGTGCAGGGACAGTACGGTCTGCTCGCTGGCCAGGATGGCGTCGGCGTTCTTGCGCAGGCTGTCCCAGTCCTTCTGCACCACATCCATCTCGCCCTTCACGGCGACGGGTGCCGCAGGCAGGCCGGTGGTGGCGTCACCCTGTTGCAGGAAGTTCCAGCGCTTCTCGAAGTCGTTGCGCGCGTCCTTCAGCAAGGCGAAGGCTTCGGCCTTGCCCGCTGCGGCTTCACTGGAGTTCTTGGCGATACGCTGGGACAGCACGCGGAGTTCACCGGCGTGGCTGATGTATTCCTTGTCGTAATTCGCCTGGGTGTTGAGGTACGCGAAGTTCGCGAACAGCAGCACGATGGCGACGATCAGGACCACGAAGAGTCCGGCGATCAGCGACGTGCTGCGCACCCCGGAGAACAGATTGCCTGCGTTCAGTCTTTTCATTATCGGGCCCCCGCCTGGACCAACCACTTATTCCCATGTAACGCCAAAGGGCCGGCAAAGCCGGCCCAACCTTGAAGCCTTGGCCCCGGAGACTCTGCCCCGGTGACCGGTACGGAGCGCCATGCGCCCCGCGTCGAATCTAGACAGCCACCTCGAGGAACGCCTGGTGCTGCGCGAGCGCGTGCGGGCTGAATACCAGCCAGGGCTGCTCGCGATGGAAAACGCCGTGAATGAACGGCTGGATGCTGGCCTCCAGTGGAGGAAGCGTCTCGCTGAAGGAATCCACCAGGAAATGCTGCATGCCGAAGACTTCGTCGACGATCAGCCCGGCGAAGATCTCCTGATAGTCCACCACCAGGACCCGGCGCTGTTTGCGCAGCGGCGAAAGTTCGCTGCCGAAGAAGCCGCACAGGTCCATGACCGGTAACAGGCGACCACGGACGTTGGAAACGCCCTTGACCCAGGTCTTCACACCGGGAAGCGAGGTGTGGCGCGGCTCGTGCAGCACTTCGCTGACCTCGCCCATGGGCGCCACGAACAAGCGCTCGCCCATGCGGAAGCCGATACCGCTCCAGCTCTGCACCACCTGCTGCTGCGCAGGCAGGCCAGCCGCCAGCGCGCGACAGCGCTGGTCGATCTCGAAGAGGAGCTGGAAGGGAGTCTGCGAATCCGACATGGCGACCGGCCTTGGCCTGTTTCTAATAGTTATGTTTCGGGGACCGGCGCGGCAATCAGCCGGCCAGTACCGTATTCAGGGTCTTGATCAGCGTGTCTTCTTCGATCGGCTTGGTCAGGTAGTCACGCGCGCCCTGGCGCTTGCCCCAGACCTTATCGGTTTCCTGATCCTTGGTGGTGACGATAATCACCGGAATGTGACTGGTGTCAGCGTCCTTGGTCAGTTGACGGGTCGCCTGGAAGCCATTGAGACCGGGCATCACGATGTCCATCAGGACAGCGTCCGGCTTCTCCTGGCGGGCCAGGGCCACGCCGTCGGCGCCATTCTCGGCCTTGAGTACCTGGTGGCCATGCTTCTCGAGCATGGCAGTCAGCTTGTACATCTCGGTCGGCGAGTCATCAACAATCAGAATACGAGCCATGGTGTTCCCCATACGGAAAGGCTTCACCGGCCTTCAGGCCGGACTTCAGGAGGCTTGCTCCACCGGGGTGAAATCGGGGACGTGAGTCTTGATCGCGCCGAGCAGCTCTTCCTTGCTGAAGGGCTTGGTGAGGTACTGATCGGAACCGACGATGCGACCCTTGGCCTTGTCGAACAGGCCGTCCTTGGAGGACAGCATGATCACCGGGGTGGATTTAAAAGCACTGTTGTTCTTGATCAGGGCGCAGGTCTGATACCCGTCCAGGCGCGGCATCATGATGTCGACGAAGATGATGTTCGGGTGGGAATCGGCGATCTTGGCCAGGGCATCGAAACCATCAACTGCGGTGATGACCTCGCACCCCACTTTCTTGAGCAGAGTCTCGGCTGTACGACGAATCGTTTTCGAATCGTCGATCACCATGACCTTCAAACCCTCGGAATGCTGTTCCATGTTCGCCCTACCATCGCCTCGGTGAGTCGTTATTCTGCTTTATATATGTGCCTGAGGCCCTGCAACCGACGGGCTGCGACCCAATCGTCGGGCCTTTTTAGCACAGTCTCCAGACGCAAGCTACACGGCCTCTGCATCTGCGATTCTTCCCTTTCTGGGGAAGGTTTTTTCCTTGACCGCAATCAATGCCGGCGCCACCCTGAGCGCCTTATCCAACCGGCCCGCCAGCTTTGGCGCGCCCCTTGAAACCTGTTGCGGAGACCCCCCATGAGCGTTCGCCTCGGGATCGTCATGGACCCCATTGCGCAAATCTCCTTCAAGAAGGACAGCTCCCTGGCCATGCTACTGGCCGCCCAGGAGCGCGGCTGGTCACTGTTCTACATGGAGCAGCAGGACCTATACCAGAAAAACGGTGAAGCTCGCGCGCGCATGCGCCCCTTGAAGGTATTCCTCGACCCTGAACACTGGTTCGAGCTGGAAGCGGAGGCCGATACCCCGCTGGCCGAGCTGGACGTGATCCTGATGCGCAAGGACCCGCCCTTCGACAACGAGTTCGTCTACTCCACCTACCTGCTGGAACAAGCCGAACGGGCCGGCGTGCTGGTGGTGAACCGCCCGCAGAGCCTTCGCGACTGCAACGAGAAGTTCTTCGCCACCCTGTTCCCCGATTACACGCCGCCAACCGTGGTCAGCCGACGAGCGGACATTCTGCGCGAGTTTGCCGAAGAACAGCGTGACATCATTCTCAAACCCCTGGACGGCATGGGCGGTTCCTCGATTTTCCGTCACCGCGCCGGTGACCCGAACCTCTCGGTGATCCTCGAGACCCTGACCGCCCACGGCAGCCAGCAGATCATGGCGCAGGGCTACCTGCCGGCGATCAAGGACGGCGACAAGCGCATCCTGATGATCGATGGCGAGCCGGTCCCCTACTGCCTGGCGCGCATCCCGGCTGCCGGCGAGACTCGCGGCAACCTGGCCGCCGGCGGTCGTGGCGAAGCGCGTCCACTGACCGACCGCGACCGTGAAATCGCCGCCGCCGTCGGCCCGACCCTGCGGGAGAAAGGCCTGCTGTTCGTCGGCCTCGACGTGATCGGCGAGCACCTCACCGAGATCAACGTCACCAGCCCCACCTGTATCCGCGAAATCGACAAGGCCTACGACACGCGCATTTGTGAACGTCTCATGGATGCGATCGCCCGCAAGCTCGATGCGCGGAGTGCTTCATAGACTTTTATGCGGACGCTCGGCAGACTTCGCCGCTAACTGAAGCAAGCTGACTGGCGATGAACGCAGCCGTGAATACCTCCACCCAACTGTCCGCCGGCGTCCGCCCGGCGGATCGGCTGGGCTTTACCCTGTTCCTCGCCGCCGTGCTGCACGTGGCGCTGATCCTCGGTGTCGGCTTCACCGTCGGCGACCCACAGCAGATCAGCAAGACCCTGGAAATCACCCTCGCCACCTTCAAGAGCGAGGAGAAGCCGAAGAAGGCCGACTTCCTCGCCCAGGCCAACCAGCTGGGCAGCGGCACCCTGGAACACAAGGCCACGCCCAAGACCACCGAGCAGGCGCCATTCCAGGACAAGGAAATCCGCAAGACCACGCCCCCCGCCGCACCGCCCCAGGCACCGAAGAAGGAAGCGCCCAAGGCCGCCGTGGCCACCAAGAGCCCGCAGCCGCAGAAAACCACGGTCAAACGCGAGCAGACCAAGCCCCAGCCCGAGGCCACTCCGGCGCCGTCCTTCGACAGCTCGCAGCTCTCCTCCGAAATTGCCAGCCTCGAAGCGGAGCTCGACAAGGAGCGCCAGCTCTACGCCAAGCGCCCACGCATTCACCGCCTGAACGCCGCGTCGACCATGCGCGACAAAGGCGCCTGGTACAAGGAAGAGTGGCGCAAGAAGATCGAGCGCATCGGCAATCTCAACTACCCGGACGAAGCCCGCCGCCAGCGCATCTACGGCAACCTGCGCCTGCTGGTGTCGATCAATCGCGACGGCACCCTGTACGAGGTGCAGGTGCTGGAATCCTCCGGCCAGCCGGTACTGGACCAGGGCGCCATGCGCATCGTGCGCCTTGCCGCGCCCTTCGCTCCCTTCACCGGTGACCTCGCGGATATCGACCGCCTGGAAATCATCCGCACCTGGCGCTTCGAGCGCGGCGACCGCCTGTCGAGCAATTGAAAGCAGCAGGACGAGATTGGCTCTAGGCTTCAGGCAGAGTCCCGGCGTGGCGTGAGTCCGCGCCGCAGCCTTTTCGCTTGAAGCCTGCCGTCTTAAGCCTGAAACTAACCGACATGAAAAGCGCACCGAGCTACCTCAAGCATCATTTTCTGATCGCCATGCCGCACATGGCCGATCCGAACTTCGCCCAGACCGTCACCTACCTGGTGGAGCACAATGAGCAGGGCGCCATGGGCCTGGTGATCAACCGCCCCAACGGCCTGAGCCTGAGCGACGTACTCGAACAACTGCGCCCGGAAATCACTCCGCCGGCGCGCTGCCAAGGCCTGCCCATCTATGCTGGCGGCCCGGTGCAAACCGACCGCGGCTTCGTTCTGCATCCGACCGGCCACAGCTTCCAGGCCACTCTGGAACTGGGCGAACTGGCCCTCTCCACTTCCCAGGACGTGCTCTTTGCAATCGCCGACGGCAGTGGTCCGCAGAAGAGCCTGGTAGCCCTCGGCTACGCCGGTTGGGACGCAGGCCAACTGGAAGCTGAACTCAGTGACAACGCCTGGCTGACCTGCCCGGCGGACCTGTCCATCCTCTTCGACACCCCGTCCGAGCAGCGCCTTTCGGCGGCCGCCGCGCGCCTGGGCGTGAACCTTAGTCTGCTTACCGCCCAGGCCGGGCACGCCTGATGGCCGAACCCAAATCCCTGCGCCTGTTGCTCGGTTTCGACTACGGCACCAAACAGATCGGCGTTGCCGTCGGCCAGGCGGTAACCGGCCAGGCCCGCGAGTTGAAGGTGCTAAAAGCGCAGAACGGCGTCCCGGACTGGCAACAGGTCGAAGCCCTGGTCCGTGAGTGGCAGCCCGACGCCATGGTCGTCGGCCTGCCGCTGAACATGGACGGCACCCCCAGTGACATGAGTGCCCGCGCGGAAAAATTCGCCCGGCGACTGAATGGCCGCTTCAATCTCCCGGTATTCACCCACGACGAACGCCTGACCACCTTCGAAGCGAAGGGCCACCGCATGGCCCAGGGCCAGCGCGATGGCTACCGCGACCGTCCGGTGGACGCCCTGGCCGCCGCACTGCTGCTGGAAGGCTGGCTGGCCGAGAATTCCGCAACTTCCTGATTCCAGAACGCGAGGACCGCCGATGACCCTGCCCAATCCCGCCGAACTGCTGCCGAGGATGGCCAGCGACCTGCAAGCCCACCTGAAGGCCCGCAACATCGACGAACCGCGCTACATCGGCATCCGCACCGGCGGCGTCTGGGTTGCCCAGGCCCTGCTGGAACAGCTGGGCGAAAAGGGGCCTATGGGCACCCTGGACGTATCCTTCTACCGCGACGACTTCACCCAGAGCGGCCTGCACCCGCAAGTGCGCCCGTCCGCTCTGCCCTTCGAGATCGAAGGCCAGCACCTGGTGCTGATCGACGACGTACTGATGAGCGGGCGCACTGTGCGCGCCGCCCTCAATGAGCTCTTCGACTATGGCCGCCCGGCCAGCGTGACGCTGGTCTGCCTGCTCGACCTCAACGCCCGCGAGCTGCCGGTCCGCCCGGATGTGGTCGGTGCAACCCTGTCCCTGGGCGCCACTGAACGGGTAAAATTGCTCGGCCCCGCGCCGCTCACCCTCGAGCGCCAGGATCTCGCTTCACCCGCCTGACCTACCGATTTCTCGTAACCTTTCAGGGCCTGCCCCATGCCGACAGACGCCAAGCGCCCGCTGCAGCTCAACGACCAGGGCCAGCTGCGCCACTTCCTCTCGCTCGACGGTCTGCCCCGCGAGCTGCTGACGGAACTCCTCGACACCGCCGACTCCTTCCTCGAAGTCGGCGCCCGCGCGGTGAAGAAAGTACCGCTCCTGCGCGGCAAGACGGTGTGCAACGTGTTCTTCGAGAACTCCACCCGCACCCGCACCACCTTCGAGCTGGCAGCCCAACGCCTGTCCGCTGACGTCATCACGCTCAACGTGTCCACTTCCTCTACCAGCAAGGGCGAGACGCTGTTCGACACCCTGCGCAACCTGGAGGCGATGGCCGCGGACATGTTCGTGGTGCGCCACGCCGACTCCGGCGCCGCCCACTTCATCGCCGAGCACGTGTGCCCGGACGTCGCCATCATCAATGGCGGTGACGGCCGCCATGCGCACCCGACCCAGGGCATGCTCGACATGCTCACCATCCGCCGCCACAAGGGCAGCTTCGAGAACCTCTCGGTCGCCATCGTCGGCGACATCCTGCACTCGCGCGTGGCCCGCTCGGACATGCTCGCCCTGCGCACCCTGGGCTGCCGGGACATCCGCGTGATCGGGCCGAAGACCCTGATCCCGGTAGGCGTCGAGCAGTACGGCGTGAAGGTCTACACCGACCTCGCCGAGGGCCTGAAGGACGTCGACGTGGTGATCATGCTGCGCCTGCAGCGTGAACGCATGCAGGGCGGCCTGCTGCCCAGCGAGGGCGAGTTCTACAAGCTCTACGGCCTGAGCACCCAGCGCATGACACTGGCCAAGCCGGATGCCATCGTCATGCACCCGGGCCCGATCAACCGTGGTGTGGAAATCGAATCCGCCGTGGCCGACGGCAGCCACTCGGTGATCCTCAACCAGGTCACCTACGGCATCGCCGTGCGCATGGCAGTGCTCTCCATGGCCATGAGCGGCCAGACCGCGCAGCGTCAACTGAACCAGGAAGCCGAGGAGCTGAACTGATGCGTACCCATATCCTCGGCGCCCGCCTGATCGACCCGGCCAGCGGCCACGACCAGATCGCCGACCTCTTCCTCGACAGCGGCAAGGTCGCCGCCATCGGCAAGGCCCCGGCCGGCTTCGAAGCGGACAAGACCCTCGACGCCAAGGGCCTGGTGGCCGCCCCTGGCCTGGTGGACCTGTCCGTCGCCCTGCGCGAGCCCGGCTACAGCCGCAAGGGCAATATCGCCAGCGAAACCCTGGCGGCCGTCAGCGGCGGCATCACCAGCCTCTGCTGCCCGCCCCTGACCCGTCCGGTACTGGACACCCCGGCCGTGGCCGAGATGATCCTCGACCGCGCCCAGGAAGCCGGCCACGCCAAGGTCTTCCCCATCGGCGCCCTGACCAAGGGCCTGGCCGGTGAGCAGCTGTCCGAACTGGTGGCCCTGCGCGACGTGGGCTGCGTGGCCTTCGGCAACGGCCTGGCGAGCTTCGCCAGCAACCGCGTGCAGCGCCGCGCCCTGGAATACGCGGCCACCTTCGACCTGACCGTGGTCTTCCATTCCCAGGACGCTTCCCTGGCCGAAGGCGGCCTGGCCCATGAAGGTCCGACCGCCAGCTTCCTCGGCCTGGCCGGTATCCCGGAAACTGCCGAAACCGTGGCACTGGCCCGTGACCTGCTGCTGGTCGAACAGAGCGGCGTGCGTGCCCACTTCAGTCAGATCACCAGCGCCCGCGGCGCCGAAATGATCGCCCAGGCACAGGCCCGCGGCCTGCCGGTAACCGCTGACGTGGCCATGTACCAGCTGATCCTCACCGACGAGGCGCTGATCGACTTCTCCAGCCTCTACCACGTGCAACCGCCGCTGCGCACCCGCGCCGACCGCGACGCGCTGCGTGAGGCGGTGAAGAGTGGCGTGATCAACGCCATTTCCAGCCACCACCAGCCGCACGAGCCGGATGCCAAGCTCGCCCCCTTCGGTGCCACCGAACCGGGTATGAGCGGCGTGGAGCTGCTGCTGCCGCTGGCCATGACGCTGGTGCAGGACGGCCTGCTCGACCTCCCCACCCTGCTCGCCCGCCTCACCGTAGGCCCGGCTCGCGCCCTGCGCCTGCCTGCCGGCCGCCTCGCGGTTGGCGCTCCTGCAGACGTGGTGCTGTTCGACCCGCAAGCCACCACCCTGGCCGGGGAAACCTGGAAGTCCAAGGGCGACAACTGCCCCTTCATCGGTCACTGCCTGCCGGGCAAGGTGCGCTACACCTTGGTGGACGGCCGGATCATCTTCGAAGCCTGATTCCCACCCATGAAAAAGCCCGCCAATCGGCGGGCTTTTTCGTTTCAGCCAGATGGAGCCACCCAGCGGCTTAACAGCCCACGATGCAATTGCGCCGCTGCTTGGCGCGGTAGAGCCCATCATCCAGGCGTTTAAGCAAGGATTCGATCCCCTCGCCGGCCTGCATCGCCGCCACCGAGAAGCTGGCGGTCAGCCCCAACGGCAGGCTCGCATCGGCCTGGCTGACCAGCAAACGCAAGCGCTCCGCGAGGAGCAGCGCCGCGCTCTGGTCGGTTTCGGGAAGCAGGGCGATGAACTCTTCACCACCCCAGCGGGCGAAGCAGTCCTCATCCCGCAACGCCTGACGCACGGTACGGCTGACAGCCACGAGCGCGCGGTCACCGATCTGGTGGCCGTGGCTGTCGTTGATGCGCTTGAAGTGATCCAGATCGAACATCAGCAGCGCAGTGACATGCCCGTGACGTTGGAAACGCTGCCACTCGCCGTGGAGGCTGCGCTCGAAGTGCCGGCGGTTGGATATCTGCGTCAACGGATCGGTCTCGCTGAGGCGCATGGCGGCTTCCACCTGAAGGGCCAGCGCCTCGTTAGCCTGGCGCAACGCCTCGGTACGCGCCTCCACCAGCGCCTCAAGCTTGCGATTGAGAGCCAGGAGTTCATCGTTCTTGCGCTGCAATGCCAGTGCAGCCATCTTGCGCCGGTGGACGTTGCGGTGAGCGCCGATCATGCGTGTTGGCTTGCCGGCCTCGTCGAACTCGACGAAACGACCGTGATCGCTGATCCAGAGATAACTGCCATCCCGGCAACGGCAGCGGTAATCCTCGGCGTAGATCAGGCTTTCACCGTCCAGATAAGCCTGGAAATTGCGCATCACCCGCTCGAGATCACCGGGGTGGATCACCGATCGCCAGGTGTCCACGTCCTCCGGCAGGCTGTCCGGCGGATAGCCGAGCATGGAGTACCAGCCGGGGCTGCGCTTGACGTGATTGGTGCGGATATTCCAGTCCCAGATGCCGTCACTGACGATATCCAGGGCATAGCGCAGGGTGCGCTCGATCTCTTCGCGGGTGGTGCCATAGCAGTGGTCGAGGGGCGCGAGCTTGTCCATAAGCTTCCTACGGGTCGACGACCCGGCTGGGACTTCCACGCCCGGGCAATTGCCCGGGCGCCACGAACACTTGCCCCCAGCCTCAGGCCTGGATGGTCGCCGCCGGATTGATGACCCGGCCGAGCCCCAGGTTGCGCAAGGCGAGATGCAGCGAGCTGTGGATGACCTGCGGGTTGTCGATGGCCAGCAGTTGCTCCAGCAACTCCTTGGCTTTGGTCATGGTGACCTGGCGCAGCAGCCACTTCACCTTCGGCAGGTTGGTGGCGTTCATCGACAGGCTGTCGAAGCCCATGGCCAGCAGCAACACTGCAGCGGCAGGATCACCCGCCATCTCGCCACAGATGCTGACCGGCTTACCCTCGGCATGAGCGTCGTCCACCACCTTCTTCAACGCCTGCAGCACTGCAGGGTGCAGGTAGTCATAGAGGTCCGCCACACGCGGGTTGTTGCGGTCCACCGCCAGCAGGTACTGGGTCAGGTCGTTGGAGCCCACCGAGAGGAAGTCCACCTGGCGCGACAGCTCCTTGGTCTGGTAGACGGCAGCCGGGATCTCGATCATCACCCCCACCGGCGGCATGGGGATGTCCACGCCTTCGTCACGCACCTCGCCCCAGGCACGGTGAATCAGGTGCAGCGCCTCTTCCAGCTCGTGGGTTCCGGAAATCATCGGCAGCAGGATGCGCAGGTTGTCCAGGCCTTCACTGGCCTTGAGCATCGCGCGCACCTGGACCAGGAAGATTTCCGGGTGATCGAGGGTGACGCGGATGCCGCGCCAGCCGAGGAAGGGGTTGCTTTCCTTGATCGGGAAGTAGGAAAGCGCCTTATCGCCGCCGATATCCAGGGTACGCATGGTCACCGGCAGCGGATGGAAAGCGGCGAGCTGCTCGCGGTAGATGGCGAGCTGCTCCTTTTCGCTGGGGAAGCGCTCGTTGATCATGAACGGCACTTCAGTACGGTACAGGCCGACGCCCTCGGCGCCGCGCTCCTGGGCGCGGGTCACGTCGGCGAGCAGGCCGGTGTTCACCCAGAGCGGCATGCGATGACCGTCCAGGGTTTCGCAGGGCAGGCTGCGCAGCGCATCCAGGCCCTTGACCAGCTGGCGTTCCTCTTCCACCACTTCGCTGTACTGCTTGCGCAGCTCGGGCGAGGGGTTGGTGAAGACTTCGCCGTGGTAGCCGTCGACGATCAGCTCGATGCCGTCGACCTTGGAATACGGCAGGTCGACCACGCCCATCACAGTGGGAATGCCCATGGCGCGGGCGAGAATGGCGACGTGGGAGTTGCCCGAACCCAGGACCGACACCAGGCCCACCAGCTTGCCTTCCGGCACTTCGCCGAGCATCGCCGGGGACAGCTCCTCGCTGACGAGGATGGTGTTCTCCTGGTAGACCAGGTTCTGCTTGCGCTCTTCCTGCAGGTAGGCGAGCAGGCGGCGGCCGAGGTCCTTGACGTCCGAGGCGCGCTCACGCAGGTAGGCGTCGTCCATCAGTTCGAAACGGGTCACGTGCTCCATCACCACCTGGCGCAGGGCGCCCTGGGCCCACTGGCCGGTGCGGATCACGCGCTTGACTTCCATGCCGATGGAGGCGTCGTCGAGCATCATCAGGTAGACGTCGAAGAGCGCACGTTCTTCGGGGCGCAGCTGGGTTTCCAGCTTGCTGGAGAGGCGGCGCATGTCTTCGCGCACCGCTTCCAGGGCTTGTTTGAAGCGCTCGACCTCGGCTTCGATGTCATCGACCGCGCGATCGGGCACGACGTCGAGATCGGCGGGCGGCAACACCACAACCGCCTTGCCCACGGCGGCACCGGGTGCGCCCGGCACACCGACGAACTTGGTTTCCTGGATTCCCTTGCCCTGGCGACCCAGGCCGCGAATGGAGCCGGTCGCCTCGGCATGGGCGATTACGCCCGCGAGCTGCGCGCTCATGGTGACGAGGAAGGCTTCCTCGCCCTCGTCGAACTGGCGGCGCTCCTTTTGCTGCACCACCAGTACGCCCATCACTCGACGGTGGTGGATGATCGGGGCGCCGAGGAAGGAGGCGAATCGCTCTTCACCGGTCTCGGCGAAGTAGCGGTAACGGGGGTGATCGGCGGCGTGCTCGAGGTTCAGCGGTTCCTCGCGGGTACCCACCAGGCCCACCAGGCCTTCGTTGGGCGCCATGCTGACCTTGCCGATGGAGCGCTTGTTCAGGCCCTCGGTGGCCATGAGCACGAAGCGGTTGGACTCCGGGTCCAGCAGGTAGACCGAGCAGACCTGGCTGCCCATGGCCTCCTTTACCCGCTGCACGATGATCGCCAACGCCGCCTTCAGATCCTTGGCGGCGTTCACTTCCTGGACGATCTTGCGCAGCGTGTTGAGCATGGCTAGGCAGCCTTTCTCCGGGTCAGTCTTGCGCCAGCAGGCGCGGTGCTAGTTCCTTGAGGGCACGACGGTAGACTTCTCGCTTGAAGGTCACCACCTGACCCAACGGGTACCAGTAACTGACCCAGCGCCAGCCATCGAACTCGGGCTTGCCGGTCAGGTCCATCCGTACCTTGTTCTCGTCCGACTGCAAGCGCAGCAGGAACCACTTCTGTTTCTGGCCAATGCACAACGGTTGGCTGTTGGTTCGCACCAGCCGCTGGGGCAGACGATAGCGCAACCAGCCGCGGGTGCAGGCAAGAATCTTCACATCCTGCTCTTCCAGGCCAACTTCTTCGTTCAACTCCCGGTAAAGGGCCTCTTCGGGCGTCTCCCGTGGATTGATCCCGCCTTGCGGGAACTGCCAGGCATCCTGATTGATACGCCGGGCCCAAAGCACCTGCCCGACATCATTAGCGAGAATGATGCCGACATTCGGGCGAAAACCATCGGAATCGATCACGGCACTCAACCTCGCAAACGCATGTTCCGGCATTGTTCCATAAAGGCCGCAAACGCAGCAATGCGAGCATTTCGCGCGATGGGCAGGTCCACCCAAAGCGGCTATTCTGGCCGCCCTTCGAAGCCTCGATGCAAGGAAAAACGACGTGCGTTTGGCTCTTTTCGACCTCGACAACACCCTGCTGGCCGGCGACAGCGACCACGCCTGGGGCGACTACCTGTGCGAACGCGGGATTCTCGACGGAATTGCCTACAAGGCACGTAACGATGAGTTCTACCACGACTACCTGGCCGGCCGCCTGAACATCCAGGACTACCTCAACTTCAGCCTGGAAATACTCGGCCGCACCGAGATGGTGCAACTGGATCAGTGGCACCGTGAGTTCATGCGCGACTGCATCGAACCCATCATCCTGCCCAAAGCCGAGGCCCTGCTGACAGAACACCGCGCCGCCGGCGACAAGCTGCTGATCATCACCGCCACCAACCGCTTCGTCACGGCGCCCATCGCCAAACGCCTGGGCGTCGAAACCCTGCTGGCCACCGAATGCGAAATGGCCGATGGCCGCTACACCGGCCGCACCACCGACATCCCCTGCTTCCGCGAGGGCAAGGTGACGCGACTGGCGCGCTGGCTCGACGAAACCGGTTTCGACCTCGGCGACAGCACCTTCTATAGCGACTCGCTGAACGACCTCCCTCTGCTGGAACAGGTGACCCGCCCGGTGGCGGTGGACCCGGACCCGAAACTGCGTGTCGAGGCAGAACAGCGCGGCTGGCCGGTGATCTCCCTGCGTTAGTGCAGATGGCAGGGTGCGTCATGCGCACCCTGCAACCGGGTCAGAGCGGCTTGATCACCATCAGGGCGTAAACCGCCACCAGCACGCCCAGCACGAACACCGCCAGGCGAACGCGCAATGCCAGATGGGCGGCAATCTGCGGCCCGAGCGGCTGGCCATCCCGCAAGGCCTTGCGCGCGCGGTTGCGAATGCGCACCTGCAGCCAGAACAGCGGCAGCCAGCAGAGCGCCGCCAGCAGATAAAGCCCGGTGCTCCACAGCAACCAGAGCTGCCCCACGGGCCAGCCGCCCACCTTGGCCAGGGCCAGGCCGGTCAGCGGCAACAGCGTGGCAGAGCTGGCGATGAACCAAAGATCCAGCCTCACCAGCGAGGAAAAGGTGAGCGCGATTTGCTGGAGGTCGCCGCCTTTCCACGCCCGATAAGCGAAGAACAGCCCAACCAGCACCGCGCCGAGCAGCACCACAGCGAGCAGCCCGTGGACGGTCTTGAGCAGGAAATAGAGGGTCATGCCGGGCGCTGGCGTCGCGTCAGAGCGGCTTGGCCAGCATCAGCGCCAGCACCGAAAGGAACAGCAGCAGGCCCAACAGGCCGTAGGCAGCGCCGAACTTGAGGCTGCGCTGCACCGGCGCCGAAGCCGGTCCGCCCTCGACCAGAGCCTGCTCCCGCAGGCGCGCAACGCGACCGAACAGCAACAGCCAGGCGATGCAGCCGAACAGGTAGAGGATGGCGCCCCCCAGCAGCCAGGTCTGGCTGAGCGGCAAGCCGGCGAGGTTGACCATCCACCAGCCGCTGACCGGCAGCGAGACGGCCACGAGGATCAGCAGCGGCACGCCGATCAGCAGGATACGCCGCAGGCTCGGGCCGATCAGGGCAGCGTCGCCGGAGCGGAAGTTGCGCCAGCCGTACCAGGCCAGTCCCACCAGCCCGCCGAAGAACAGCAGGGTGGCCAGGCCGTGGAGGATGCGGAACAGCAGGTAGTTTTCCATGGAACAGGTCCTTGTCAGCGAAAGCGGCTGCGAGAAAGCCTAGCAGCCGCCCGGTCCGGCGCGATTGCGCGCCCTCAGCCCAGGAAGAGCCTGTAGGCGGGGTTTTCGCTCTCATCCCAGTATGGATAGCCGATCTCGTCCAGGGCGGCGTGCACCAGGGCACGTTCCTCGGCCGGCACCTGCAGGCCGGCGACCACGCGGCCATCGGCGGCGCCGTGGTTGCGGTAATGGAACATGGTGATGTTCCAGCGCCCGCCCAGCTTGTTGAGGAAGTTGAACAACGCGCCGGGACGCTCGGGGAATTCGAAGCGGAACACCAGCTCGTCGCTGATGCGCACGGCATGGCCGCCGACCATGTGACGGATGTGCAGCTTGGCCAGTTCGTTGTCGGTCAGGTCCAGCACCGGGAAGCCCTGGCTACGCAGGTTCTCCACCAGGGCCGCGCGCGGGTCGGTTTCCGGGTGGGTCTGCACGCCGACGAAGATGTGCGCTTCGGCGTCGGTGTTGTAGCGGTAGTTGAACTCGGTGATCTGGCGCTTGCCGATGGCTTCGCAGAAGGCCTTGAAGCTGCCGGGACGCTCGGGAATGGTCACGGCGATGATGGCTTCGCGTTTCTCGCCCAGTTCGGCACGCTCGGCCACGTGGCGCAGGCGGTCGAAGTTGATGTTGGCGCCGGAGTCGATGGCCACCAGGGTCTGGTCGCGCACGCCTTCACGCTCGACGTACTTCTTGATCCCGGCCACGGCGAGGGCGCCGGCGGGCTCGGTGATGGAGCGGGTGTCGTCGTAGATGTCCTTGATCGCCGCGCAGATTTCGTCGGTACTGACGGTGATCACCTCATCCACATGCTGCTTGCAGATATCGAAGGTGTGCTGGCCGATCTGCGCCACAGCGACGCCGTCTGCGAACAGTCCGACCTGCCCCAGCACGACACGCTCGCCAGCGGCCATGGCGGCCTGCAGGCAGTTGGAGTCGTCCGGCTCGACGCCGATCACCTTCACTTCCGGGCGCAGGTATTTGACGAAGGCGGCAATGCCCGCCACCAGGCCGCCACCACCCACCGGGACGAAGATGGCATCGAGGCGTCCCGGATGCTGGCGGAGGATTTCCATCGCCACGGTGCCCTGGCCGGCAATCACTTCCGGGTCATCGTAGGGGTGGATGTAGACGAAGCCCTTTTCTTCCACCAGCTTCAGCGAGTGGGCCAGGGCTTCGGGGAAGGCATCGCCGTGCAGCACCACCTTGCCGCCGCGGGCACGCACGCCCTGCACCTTCAGCTCCGGGGTGGTGCGCGGCATGACGATGGTCGCCTTCACGCCCAGTTCGCGGGCCGCCAGGGCCACGCCCTGGGCATGATTGCCGGCCGAGGCGGTGACCACGCCACGCGCCAGCTCTTCACGCGAAAGCTGGGCGATCTTGTTGTAAGCGCCGCGGATCTTGAAGGAATAGACCGGCTGCAGGTCCTCGCGCTTGAGGAGGATCTGGTTGCCCAGGCGCTCGGTGAGCTGGCGGGCTGGCTGCAGCGGGGTTTCCACGGCGACGTCGTAGACGCGCGAGGTCAGGGTCTTCTTCACGTATTCTTCGAGCATCGCGGCTTCACTGGCGGGCATTTCACGGGAGGACCGAGTCTACCGCAGGGATTCGTCGGGCGACCACATGGTTTGCGGGGTTTAGCGGCTATAATCCGCGCCCTCGACACTCCTCCAATCGGACCACCCCAGCATGACCCAGGACCAGCTCAAGCAGGCCGTCGCCCAGGCCGCCATCGACTTCATCCTCCCCAAGCTCGATGACAAGAGCATCATCGGCGTCGGCACCGGCTCCACCGCCAACTTCTTCATCGACCTGCTGGCCCAGCACAAGATGGCGTTCGACGGCGCCGTGGCCAGCTCCGAGGCCACCGCCCAGCGCCTGAAGGGCCACGGCATCCCGGTGTACGACCTGAACAGCGTCAGCGACCTCGAGTTCTATGTGGACGGCGCCGACGAGAGCAACGAGCGCCTCGAGCTGATCAAGGGCGGCGGTGCGGCCCTGACCCGCGAGAAAATCGTCGCTGCGGTGGCCAAGACCTTCATCTGCATCGCCGACGAGAGCAAGCTGGTGCCCATCCTCGGCGCCTTCCCGCTGCCGGTGGAAGTCATCCCCATGGCCCGCAGCCACGTGGCCCGTCAACTGGTGAAGCTGGGCGGCGACCCGGTCTACCGCGAAGGCGTGCTGACCGACAACGGCAACATCATCCTCGACGTGTACAACCTGCAGATCGACAGCCCGGCGAAGCTGGAAGAGCAGATCAACAACATCGTCGGCGTGGTCACCAACGGGCTGTTCGCCCAGCGTCCGGCCGACCTGCTGCTGCTCGGCACCAAGGACGGCGTGAAGAGCATCAAGCTCTGACGCGACTTCCCGGCCAAACCGTCTAGATTTGATGGCTACGGCGCCGTTCGACGCCGTCCACTGCCACGAACTAGGAGGTGCCCCATGGCCGGGAAATTCCACCTGAAGAAGGCCAACGATGGCCAGTTCCACTTCAACCTGAACGCCGGCAACGGCGAGACCATCCTCACCAGCGAGCTGTACAAGGCCAAGGATTCCGCCTTGAACGGCATCGATTCGGTGCGCAAGAACGCCGCTCGCGACGGCGCCTTCGAAAGCAAGACCGCCAGCAACGGCAAGTTCTATTTCGTGCTCAAGGCCACCAACGGCCAGGTCATCGGCCAGAGCCAGATGTATGCCAGCGCCGCCAGCGCCAGCGCGGGCATCGACTCGGTGAAGAACAACGCCCCCGGCGCCACCCTCAACGACGAAAGCTGATCAGTCGCCGGCCTGCTTGCGGAACGCGTAGAACAGGTTCGGCTCACTGACCAGGTAGAGGTTGCCATCGTTGTCCATGGCCACCCCCTCGGCCTGCGGCACCCCACGCTGCAGGCCGTGCATCCCGCGCAGCAATGACAGCGTGCTGATCGGGCGCCCATCAGCGTTCAGCTCCAGCACCAGCCGCGACTCGTCCGACAGCGCCAGCAAGTGGCCGCTGCGGTCGTCGTATTGCAGGCTGGAAAGATCTCGGACAAAGAGCCGGGCGTCACGCTTGGGGTCGTCCACCACATGCACGGCGAAGGGCTTGTCCGGGTTGGTGTGGGGGAATCCGTGGATCTCGTAGATCCGCACCGGATCGCGCTCCTTGGCCACGAACAGGCGCTGTCCGACCGTGTCGTAGGCCAGCCCTTCGAAGCCTTTGTTGCCGGACAGGCCGATGCCGAGGGAAAGCTGCTGGGAGTCGCCGGCATCGATGGAGGTGGTGTTCTCGTCCACACGTACCTTGATGAGGCGTTGCTGGCGCTCGTCGGTGATCACGTAGACGCCCTTGCTGATGTACTCGATGGCTTCCGGATCGCCGAACCCCACCAGCGGGATGCGACGGATCAAGTGGCCATCCAGGGAAAGCTCGATGATTTCCGGGTGCTGGTTGGTCACGGTGAACAGGCTGTGGCGATCGGGATCGTAGGTCAGCGCGGACACATCGTCGGTCAGGCCTTCGATGGGCTTGGCCTCGATGGCCACCCGATAGTCCGGCAGCCAGATCGAGCGCTCCCGCCACTCCGAGGCGTGGCGCCATTCTTGCAGGACGAACAAGCCCCGCTCGAAGAGTCGGAACTGCTGGGCGACGACACCGAGCACCACCAGCAGCAGGACCAGAAAGGCGGCAACCAGTCGCCACGGGGTCAGGAGTGAACGCATCGATCAGGACTCCGGGATTCAGGACGCGGCGAAGGATACAGAGCGCACCGGATTTCTACCTGAATTGAAGCTTAAAGCCCGAACGAAGGCATGGCGGGCGTTACAAAAGGGGACGGAAATGGCCACCTCGCTGCTACCGGAAGAACGCGCACTCACCACCCTGCATACCATCGCCCTGGCCGTGGCGACCCTGGCCAGCAGCGGCATCGACCGCAAGCTGCTCCTGGAAGGCAGCGGCGTGTCCTGCAACGACCTCGACACCCCCGACAAACTGATCACCCACGCCCAGGAGTTGCGCGTCTTCGCCAATGCCCTGGCCAACACCCGCGATCCGGCGCTGGGCTTGTCCCTCGGCCTGCGCATGCACGTGTCCGCCTACGGCATGCTCGGCTACACCATGCTCGCCAGCCGCACCCTGCGCGATGCCCTGACCATCGCACTCGACCGTCCGGCACTGCTGGGCACATATTTCAAGCTGAGCCTGGAAGACGACGGCGAGGAGGCGCACCTCGTCGCAGTGGGCTATCGCTACGCACCGGAGCTGACGGTGTTCAACAGCGAGCTGTGCCTGACCTCGCTGCTCACCGTGCTGCAGGACCTGCTCGGCACCAGCATCCGCCCGCAGCGGGTTTGCCTGTCGTATCGGCCGCCGCTGCATGCCGCCACCTACGAACAGATGCTCGGCTGCCCTGTGGAGTTCGGCGCCTCACGCAATGCGCTGTGCTTCGACGCTGCGCTGCTCGACCGGACGCTGCCGCTGGCCGACCCGGTCACTTGCCATTACGGGCTGCAACAATGCCTGAAGCTCGACGCCCAGCTCGACAGCCGCCATGACGTGCTCGACCAGATTCGCCACCACCTGGCCGGCAACCTGCGCGACGCCTGCGACCTGGACAGCGTGGCGCGCCAGCTGCACCGTTCCGAGCGCACCCTGCGCCGCCACCTCCAGCAGTTGAACACCAGCTTCCAGCGCCTGCTGGACGAGGTGCGCTACGACAAGGCGCGGCAGTTACTGGTGCAGACCGACCTGCCCATCTACCTGATCGCCGAACAGCTCGGCTACAGCGAAACCGCCAGCTTCCGCCATGCCTTCCAGCGCTGGAGCGGACAATCCCCGAGCCTGTATCGGCGCTAGGCCTGCCAGGGGCCATTGTGGGGGCGAATTCATTCGCCAAGCAGACCGCAGGTCTGCCCTGCGACCTCTGGGGCAGCGCCGCCGCCCTTAGCGAATGAATTCGCCCCCACAGGCTCCTTCTCGCCTCTTCGCAACCTGAATCGCCACTCACAACTTGGCCGAAAATATCCCCTTTTGACCTGATCTATCGTTCAGCACCTACTAGGCTGCTGACAGAATCGCGACAAACAAGGGCCGCTTCACCAGCAGAAAAAGAAAAGCCCAATAAGAACAAATCCTTAGAGCTTGTGATCAGCATGACTAGCGCGATCAGCGTCGAACGTGTGTGCATGGAGTTCGGTGATCCGGGGCAGGGCGTGAAGGCCCTCGACGATGTTTCCCTGGAAATCCGCGCCAACGAGTTCTTCACCCTCCTCGGCCCGTCCGGCTGCGGCAAGACCACTCTCTTGCGGCTCATCGCCGGTTTCGAGCAACCCAGCTCCGGCGCCATCCGCCTCTACGGCGAGCCGATGCAGGGCCTCCCGCCCTTCCGCCGACCGGTCAATACCGTTTTCCAGAGCTACGCCCTGTTCCCCCACATGACGGTGGCGCAGAACATCGCCTTCGGCCTGGAAATGCGCGGGCTCTCCCGCAGCGATATCGAGCAGACGGTGCAGCGCATGCTGGACCTGGTGAAGCTTCCAGACGTGGGCAAACGCCGCGCCGACCAGCTTTCCGGCGGCCAGCAGCAGCGCATCGCCCTGGCCCGCGCCCTGGCCAACAAGCCCAAGGTGCTGCTGCTGGACGAATCGCTCTCGGCGCTGGACCAGAAGCTGCGCAAGGACATGCAGATCGAGCTCAAGCGCCTGCAGCACGAGACCGGCATCACCTTCATCTTCGTCACCCACGACCAGGAAGAAGCCCTGACCATGTCCGACCGCATCGCGGTGATGAGCAAGGGCCGCATTCTCCAGGTCGGCACCCCGACGGAAATCTACGAAGCACCGCTGAACCGCACGGTGGCGGACTTCATCGGTGAAACCAACTTCCTCGAAGGCGAAGCGCTGGAACGTGGTGTCCTGCTGCCCGATGGCCAACTGCTCAGCGCCTACAGCCCCCGCCGTGGCGCCGTCACCCTGGCGATCCGCCCGGAGCGCACCTGCCTCGACGAACAGGGCAACCTGGCCGGCGAGATCGAGAACGTGGTCTACGTCGGCACCGACACCGTGTACCACCTCAACATCGCCGGACAGAGCGGCTTCCGCGTACGCCAGCAGAACCGCAACGGCGCACTGAACGCCTACGCGACCGGCGAGAAAGTGCGAGTGCAGGTACCCAGCGAAGCCATCCGGGTGCTGGTCGAATGAGCACCCTGCGCGCCCAGGCGGAACGCCGCCAGTTGCGCCGGCGCCTGGCACTGACCAGCCCGGCAATGATCGCCCTGCTGGTGTTCCTGGTCCTGCCGCTGGGGATCATGTTCCTGGTGTCGATCCTGGCACCCGGCGACTACGGCGGCGTGAAGTGGGACCAGTATTCGCTGGAGGCCTACATCAACTTCCTCTACGAGCGCGATCTGGACGACAGCCTGGTGTTCAACACCGACTACCTGCAGATCTTCCAGCGCTCCTTCTGGCTCTCGGTGCTGACCACCGTCGGCTGCCTGCTGATCGGTTTCCCCACTGCGCTCTACCTGGCGCTGCAGAGCGAGCGCAAGCGCAACCTGCTGCTGTTCCTGGTCACCGTCCCCTTCTGGACCAACCTGCTGGTGCGGGTCTACGCGTGGATCCTGCTGCTGCGCAACGGCGGCCTGGTGGACAGCGGCCTCGGCGTGTTCGGCTTGTCCGACGGTGCGCTCGGCCTGCTCTACACCGACGTCGCGGTGGTGATCGGCCTGCTCTACACCTTCCTGCCGTTCATGGTGCTGCCCATCTACACCAGCCTCGAAAAGCTCGACTGGCGACTGGTAGAAGCCGCCTTCGACCTCGGCGCCAACCGTTTCCAGGCCCTGCGCCGGATCATCGTGCCGCTGGCCATGCCGGGGATCGTCGCCGGCGCGATCCTGGTGTTCATTCCCTCGCTGGGCAACTACATCATTCCCGAGCTGCTGGGGGGCGGTAAGTCGCTGATGATCGGCAACCTGATCCAGCTGCAGTTCGGCGCATCCCACAACTGGCCGCTGGGCGCGGCGCTGTCCTTCGCCCTGCTCGGTTTCGTGCTGCTGGCGATGCTGCTCTACAGCCTGCGCTTCAAGCAAGCCACCGGGGGAGGCCATCCATGAACATGCAGAACCCGCTCTGGCGCTTCACCGGGGTAAGGCCGACCGCCTGGCTGTTCTTCGCCTTCCTCTATGTGCCGATCCTGGTACTGGTGGCGCTGAGCTTCAACGGCGGACAGTCGGCGACCATCTGGGAGAGTTTCAGCCTGAAGTGGTACTCGGTGGTGGCCAACGACCCGGAGATCGTCCGGGCGGCGAAGAACTCGCTGATCGTCGCCACCTTCGCCACCCTGATCGCCACCTCACTGGCCACCCTCGCCGCGCTGGGCATGCGCGGCCGCGCCTTCCGGGGGCAGACGCTGATGAGCGGGGTACTCGGCCTGCCGCTGCTGGTGCCGGAGATCGTCACGGCCGTGGCCACCCTGATGTTCTTCGCCTTCATCGGGCTCAAGCTCTCGCTCTTCACCATCCTCATCGCCCACGTGGTGTTCTGCATCCCCTTCGCCTACCTGCCGATCCGCGCGCGCCTGGAAGGCATGGACCCGCGTCTGGCCGAAGCCGCCGCGGACCTCTACGCCTCGCCCTGGAAAGCCTTCTGGAAGGTGACCTTCCCGCTGCTGATGCCCGGCATCCTTTCCGGCGCGATGCTCGCCTTCATCATTTCCATGGACGACTTCGTCATCACCTACTTCGTCGCCGGGGCGGGAGCCACCACCCTGCCGGTGTACATCTTCAGTTCGATACGGATGGGCATTTCGCCGAAGATCAATGCGATCTCCTCGATCATCCTCGTGATTTCCATAGCTTTCGTTGCATTGTCCTACTACGTCGGGCAGCGCAAGCGCTGACCCGCTTCCGACCAGCAAGGAGCTTGACCATGACCCGTCGTACACCGCTCGCGCTCGCCATACTGCTCGCCTCCGGCCTCGCCGGTTCCGCGCAGGCCGCAGCGACCCTGCACTTCGCCAACTGGTCGGACTACTACCCGCCGGAGCTGCTGCAGAAGTTCGAGAAGGACACGGGCATCAAGGCCACCCTGGACGCCTACGACAGCAACGAAACCCTGCTGGCCAAGCTGAAGGCCGGCGGCGGCGCCTACGACGTGGTGGTCCCGTCCGACAGCTTCATCCAGATCATGGTGCAGGACGGCCTGCTGCAGAAATTCGACAAGAGCAAGCTGACCAACCTGAAGAACCTCAAGACCAACTTCCAGACCCTCGGCTTCGACCCGGGCCACGACTACAGCGTGCCCTACCTCTGGGGCACCACGGGCTACAGCTATGACAGCAAGCAGGTGCCCGGCGGCAAGCTGGATGAGAGCTGGAAGCCCTTCTTCGAGCCGCCGGCCGAGCTGAAGGGCAAGGTCGTGGCGCTGAACTCGATCGAAGACCTGTACATCGCCGCCTCTCACTACCTGTCCATCGACCAGTGCACCGAGGACCCGAAGGACGCGAAGAAGATCCAGGACCTGCTGCTGGCACAGAAACCGCTGCTGGCCATGTACAACAGCGACGGCACCATTGAGCGCATGGCCGCCGGTGAAGTGGCCATGCACATGCAGTGGAACGGCGCCTTCCACCGCGCCCATGCCCAGCGCGACAGCCTGGTGTACGTCTATCCGAAAGAAGGCATCCACGTCTTCATCGACAACCTGGTGATTCCCAAGGACGCGGTGAACGTCGAGGAGGCCCACGCCTTCATCAACTGGATGATGCTGCCGGAGAACATCGCCGCCGCCTCCAACTTCGCCAAGTACAACAACGCCATCGAGGGCTCGGACAAGTTCATGGAGAAGGAACTGTTCGACGACCCGGCCATCAACACCCCGCAGGACAAGCTCGACCGCCTGCGCACCTTCAAGCTCTGCTCGCCCAAGGCCCTGAGCCTGCGCAGCAAGGTGTGGACCAAGCTGAAGAAGTAAGCCGGAAAAACGCCATCCTACGAACGCTTTTTAGTAGGTTGGTCCGAGCGCAGCGAGGCCCAACGTTTTGCCGGTAATTCCGCGTGTTGGGCTTCGCGTAGCTCAGACCAACCTACATCAGTGCGTAGATACAAGGGTGGATGTCGCTTTTCACATCCACCAATGGCGAATCCGAAAGCCATCACCCCGGCCAACCACATTGGCCACTTCGATCCCTTTTTGACCCTTTGCGGGGTTCTGCCCCCGGTATTCCACTGACAGAATCGAAGCGCATGCAACTAGCGGGCGCCCCACAGACGGGTGCCGATCCAACAAGAACAATGGCTAGAGAGATATGAAGATGTCCCGTGCGCTGTCGCTTCACACCGCCCTTCCTCCGTCCCTCCAGCGGACACCCCGTCTCCACCCTTACTGACTGCCCGCGCACAGCCGGATGCGCAACGGACCCGGCCTCGCACGCGCAAGGATGGCTCGCATCGCGACCCAGGCGCCGCCCAGCGGCGCGCAGTAAACCGGAGAGAAGAATAATGTCCACCCCGTCCGCCAGCCTCGACAACAGCGGCAGCCTGCCCAACGAATTCACCCACAGCGCCCAGGGCACGGCCCTGCGCCGGATACTCGGGCTGCCCGCCCTGGTGTTCTTCGGCCTCGTCTACATGGTGCCGCTGACCATCTTCACCACCTACGGCGTGGTCACCGAAATGACCGGCGGCCGTACCGCCCTGGCCTACGTGGTGACCCTGCTGGCGATGATCTTCACCGCCCTGTCGTACAGCTTCATGGTCCGCCGCTACCCCATCGCGGGCTCAGCCTATTCGTACACCAGCCTGAGCTTCGGCCCCGGCGTGGGCTTCCTCGCCGGCTGGTCGCTGCTGCTGGATTACCTGTTCCTGCCGATGATCAACTACCTGGTGATTGGCCTGTTCCTCAACATCGCCTTCCCCGAGGTGCCGGCCTGGGTCTTCGTCGTCAGCACCATCGCCCTGGTGACCGTGCTGAACATCCTCGGCATCAGCTCGGTATCCGGCATGAGCAACCTGATCGTGATCGCGCAGGTGGTCTTCGTCCTGGTGTTCCTGGCGATGGCTGGCCGGAGCCTGTTCGACGCCCCCATCGACTTCACCACGCCCTTCCTCGGCGACGGCACCCAGCCGGGCCTGGCGCCCCTGATGGCCGGCGCGGCGGTGCTCTGCCTGTCGTTCCTCGGCTTCGATGCGGTCTCCACCCTGGCCGAAGAGGCCCACGACCCGAAACGCGACATTCCCCGCGCCATCATCATCACCACCCTCTGCGCCGGCGTGCTGTTCTTCGTCCTGTCGCTGGTGGCTCAACTGGTGTTCCCCGGCAGCGTCTTCCAGGACGTGGATGCCGCCGCCAACGAGGTAATGCTGAAGGCCGGCGGCCAGTTCCTCGCCGCCTTCTTCACCGCCACCTACGTGGCCGGCGCCGCCGGCTCGGCGCTGGCGTCCCAGGCTTCGGTTTCGCGCATCCTCTACAGCATGGGCCGCGACGGAATCCTCCCGCGTCGCCTGTTCGGCACCCTGTCCGAGCGCTTCCACACCCCGACCGTGGCCATCCTCATCGTGTCGCTGGTGTCGCTGCTGGCAGTGGTCATCGACCTTGCCACCCTGGCGTCGATGATCAGCTTCGGTGCGCTAGTCGCGTTCTCCGCAGTGAACCTGGCGGTGATCCGTACCCACCTGTTCGACGGCCGTCCGCGCCAACCGGGTGATCTCGTTCGTTATGGCCTGGTCCCGGCGATCGGTTTTGCCCTGATCGCCTGGCTCTGGACCAGCCTGTCGGGGCTGACCCTGGCCATCGGCCTTGGCTGGTTCGCTATCGGCCTGGCTTACCTGGCGATTCAGACCGGTGGCTTCCGCCGCAAGGCGCCGCAAGTGCAATTCTCTGAATTCGAATGATCCCCAAGACCTGCTAGCCGAAAGGAGACGCTGATGCTGACGATCTATTCCGACGACCACCACCTGCACCACGGCAAGCACGAGCTGATCGGTGGCCAGTTCACCCCCTGCTTCGAGAAACCGAGCCGGGCCGACATGGTGCTGGACCGCGCCAAGGCGGTGAAACTCGGCGCCATCCAGACACCGACCGACTTCGGCCTGTCGCCCATCCTGCGGGTGCACAGCGAAGGCTTCGTGAACTTCCTGAAGAACGCTTGGAGCGACTGGCAGGCCAAGGGCCGCAGCCACGACATGCTGCCCATCGCCTGGCCAACCCGGCGCCTGCGCCAGGTGGAGCCCACCGACATCGACGGACGCCTGGGCTACTACTCCTTCGACGCTGGCGCGCCCATCACCGCCGGCACCTGGCAGGCCATCACCAGCTCGGCCAACGTCGCCCTCAGCGAGCAAGCCGAACTGCGCAAGGGCGCCCGCGGCATCTTCTCCCTGTGCCGCCCACCGGGCCACCACGCCGCCGCCGACTACATGGGCGGCTACTGCTACCTGAACAACGCAGCCATCGCCGTGCAGGCCATGCTGGATGCCGGGGCAAAGCGGGTCGCGGTGCTGGACGTGGACTATCACCACGGCAACGGTACCCAGGACATTTTCTACGACCGCGCCGACGTGCTGTTCACCTCGATCCACGGTGACCCGCGCTTCGAGTATCCCTACTACCTGGGCTTTGCCGACGAGAAAGGCGTGGGTGCAGGGGAAGGCTTCAACTTCAACTACCCGCTGGCTTCGGGCATCGACTGGTCCGTCTGGAGTCTGGCACTCGCCGACGCTTGCCGGCAGATCGCCGCATACGCGCCGGACGCCCTGGTGGTGTCGCTGGGCGTGGATACCTTCAAGGAAGACCCGATTTCGCAGTTCAAGCTGGACAGCCCGGATTACCTGCGCATGGGCGAGATCATCGGCAAGCTCGGCCTGCAGACGCTGTTCGTGATGGAAGGGGGTTATGCGGTGGAGGAGATCGGCATCAACGCGATCAATGTGTTGCAGGGGTTCGATAGCGTGGCGTGAGGTATTCAGGGAAATGGCATTTGTGGGGGCGAATTCATTCGCTATGCAGACCGAAGGTTTGCCCTTCGGATCATTCCGGGGGCAGCTGCGCTGCCCTTAGCGAATGAATTCGCCCCCACAAGGTTTTGTCAGTTCACCCGCTCAACGAACTCCACATCCACCTCGCGGCCCGTCAGGTCGCGATCCACTTCGCCGGTCAGCTTGACGGTGTCTTTCTCGCCGATGGACATCGGCGGCCAGTCTTCGTCGTCGATTTCCACCTTCATGGCGCCGGTAGCGTCCTTGAACTCGTAGATATCGCCCTTGATGCGGCGGACGATCTGTCCCTTCAGTACCACCGGAGCGTCGTCGGCAGCCTCCAGGGCGGCGGCGACGGTGTTGATCTGGGCAGTGGCACCCGGACCGGTGTAGCTGCTGGCCATAACGGCGGTAGAGAACAGCGGAACGGCCAGCAGGGCGAGGTATTTGGCTTTCATGGAAGTGATCCCGTGTGTTTGTAGATGACGGGATCAAGCTAGGGCGACTGGCTGAAACGAGGCTTAAAAGCGCCTTAAGCGAAGCTTAACGGGGACGGACCATTCAGCCCTTGTCGGCGCTGACGACAAGTTCCTTGCGGAACACGTAGAACAGGTTCGGCTCGCTGACGACGTAGATGTCGCCGCTCTCGTCCATGGCCACGCCTTCGGCTCGGGGAATACGGCTGTCCAGTCCGTTCATGCCGCCGAGCAGACTGATGAAGCTGACGGGGTCACCCTGTTCGTTCAGCTCCAGCAACAGGTTGGATTGGGCCGAGAGCACCAGCAGATGGCCGGTGCGCGGGTCGATGCTCAACGCCGACAGGTTGCGCATGCCCAGGCCGTAGCTGGGCAACGGGCGCAGCGCTTCGCCAAGGGTCTCGTTGCCATCGCTGCCGAGGCTGAACAGGGCGACGGGGCCACGCTCCTTGCCGAGGATCAACTGCCCGTTGAGCGGGTCCCAGGCGATGCCTTCGAAGCCCTTGTTGCCCGAGTCCGGGAAGCCCAGATCGAACTCGTTCGTCACGTCGGCGCTCAGTTCGCGGGTTTCCGGGTCCAGCTCGAAGATCGACAGGGTACGACGGCGCTCATCGGTCACCGCCACATGGCCACCTTCCAGCACGGCCACGCCTTCGGGGTTGGAGAAGCCCTTCAGCGGGATCTTGCGCAGCACCTCACCCTCACGGCTCAACTCCACCAGAGTCGGCGATTTGCCGGTCACGGTGAACAGGGTTCCGGTGACGGGGTTGTAGGCCAGATCGGAGGTTTCGTCGTTTTCCAGGCCTGCCAGGGGCTTGCCCTGCAGCACGGCCTTGTAGCCCGGCAGCCAGATGCTGTCGGCCCGCTGCTCGTCGGTCAGCTGCTGCTCGGCCAGCCAGACCAGGGCGCGGTCGTCCCAGTGCATGTAGCGCGTGAGGGCGGTGGCACCAGCGAGGGCGGCGACCAATCCCAACATCAGCCGGCGGCGGCGAATGAACGGCGGGAAACGGAACGTCATCGGGGACTACTCAACGATGGGGTCGGCAAGAGATAGCCATATGCCAGTGAAAGTTCCGTGAAATGGTCTGCCGCCGGTCGGCCCGACTAAAGGACGCGGCTTTCGAAGCTGCTGTGGCCCACCAGCTCCAGCACCAGCGCATCGCCCTGATTCAACGGGCCGACGCCCACCGGAGTGCCGGTGAGGATGACGTCGCCCGGTTGCAGGCTGAAATGACCGGCCATGTGCTGGATCAGCGGCAGGATCGGATTGAGCATGTCGCGGCTGTTGCCGTCCTGGCGGACCTCGCCGTTGATGGTCAGGCGGATGCCGATATCGTCCAGGCCCTCCGGGGCATCGCCCGGCACGAAGGGCGCCAGCACACAGGCGCCGTCGAAGCTCTTGGCGATTTCCCAGGGCAGGCCCTTCTCCTTGAGCTTGGCCTGCACGTCGCGCAGGGTCAGGTCCAGGGCCGGTGCGAAGCCGGAGATGGCGTCGCGCACTTCTTCCGCATCGGGATGGCGGGACAGCGGCTTGCCGATCAGCACGGCGATTTCCGCTTCGTAATGTACTGCGCCACGGTCCTGGGGAATGCTGAAGCCGCCGGCCAGCGGCACCGTGCAGGAGCCCGGCTTGATGAACAGCAGCGGTTCGGTCGGCACGGGGTTGTTCAGTTCCTTGGCGTGCTCGGCGTAATTGCGGCCGACGCAGACCACCTTGCCCAGGGAGAAGTGGATCGGAGTGCCATCGACATACTGGTGCTGGTAGCTCATTTACCGACTCCTGTTGAACGCAACGCTGAAAGCGTCACGAGCGAAGGCCAGGCAAGGCGAGATCAGGCGAGGAAGCGGAGTTTACTGTTGTAAATGAGCATTCCGAGCCTGAGCTCAACGCAGCATGGCCGAGCGCAGTAGCTTTCAGTTGAAAATCTTGCCGGGGTTCATGATGCCGTTGGGATCGAACACCGCCTTGATCGCCTTCATCACGGCGATTTCCGGCTCCGAACGGCTATAGCCGAGGTAATCGCGCTTGGTCATGCCCACGCCGTGCTCGGCGGAGATCGAGCCGTTGTACTTCTGCACGGTCTCGAATACCCACTTGTTCACGGTGGCGCACTTGGCGAAGAACTCGTCCTTGGACAGGTTGTCCGGCTTGAGGATGTTCAGGTGCAGGTTGCCGTCGCCGATATGGCCGAACCAGACCACTTCGAAGTCCGGGTAGTTGGCTTCGACGATGGCGTCGATGTCGTGCAGGAAGGCCGGCACCTTGGAAACGGTGACCGAGATGTCGTTCTTGTACGGGGTCCAGTGAGAGATGGTCTCGGAGATGTACTCACGCAGCTTCCACAGGTTCTGCAGCTGTTGCTCGCTCTGGCTCATCACGCCATCCAGCACCCAGCCCTGCTCGACGCAATGCTCGAAGGTGGCCAGGGCGTCGTTGGCGATTTCTTCACTGGCGGCTTCGAACTCCAGCAGCGCATAGAAGGGGCACTCGGTCTCGAAGGGCGCCGGCACGTCGCCACGGGCCAGGACCTTGGCCATGGCCTTGTCGGAGAAGAACTCGAAGGCGGTGAGGTCCAGCTTGCTCTGGAAGGCGTGGAGCACCGGCATGATGGAATCCAGGTCCGGCGAACCCAGCACCATGGCGGTGAGGTTCTTCGGCGCGCGATCCAGGCGCATGGTGGCTTCCACCACGAAGCCCAGGGTGCCTTCGGCGCCGATGAACAGCTGGCGCATGTCGTAGCCGGTGGCGTTCTTGATCAGGTCCTTGTTCAGTTCCAGCAGGTCGCCAGCGCCGGTGACTACCTTCAGGCCGGCTACCCAGTTACGGGTCATGCCGTAGCGAATCACCTTGATCCCGCCGGCATTGGTGCCGATGTTGCCACCAAGCTGGCTGGAACCGGCGGAAGCGAAGTCCACCGGGTAGTACAGGCCCTTTTCCTCGGCAAAGTTCTGCAGCTGCTCGGTGATCACGCCCGGCTGGCAGACCACGGTGCGGTCGAACTCGTTGAATTCGAGGATCTGATTCATGTAATCGAAGGCGACGACCACTTCGCCGTTAGCCGCCACAGCCGCAGCGGACAGACCGGTACGGCCGCCGGACGGCACCAGCGCGACCTTGTGCTGGTTGGCCCAACGCACGATGGCCTGCACCTGCTCGATGGTCTTGGGGAAGACGATGGCGCTGGGCGCGGGGGCGAAATGCTTGGTCCAGTCCTTGCCGTAAGCGTCCAGGGACGGGGCATCGGTCAATACCTTGCCGGGTTCAACCAGGGTCTTCAGCTCTTCGATCAGGGCAGCGTTGGTCATCAGCGAAACTCTCAAATCATTCATGGTCGCCCTGAGAACGTTTCAGGTCGCAACCGAGCAAGGAAAAAGGAGATCATGCTAGCATACGCACCCCGTGAATCGTGCGCTCCAGCCGATATTCCGGGTAGCAGCCCGCGCTCCCCCACGGCCCGCTTCTGACATTTTTACCGGGATACATAGGTACGCAGATGAGCAAGACCTCTCTCGAAAAGAGCAAGATCAAGTTCCTTCTCCTCGAAGGCGTCCACCAGAACGCCGTGGACACCCTGAAGGCCGCCGGTTACACCAACATCGAGTACCTCAAGGGCGCACTCTCGGGTGACGAACTGAAGGAAAAGATCGCCGACGTGCATTTCATCGGCATTCGCTCGCGCACCCAGCTCACCGATGAGGTGTTCGATTGCGCCAAGAAGCTCATCGCCGTCGGCTGCTTCTGCATCGGCACCAACCAGGTCAACCTGAATGCCGCCCGCGAGCGTGGCATCGCCGTGTTCAACGCCCCTTACTCCAACACCCGTTCGGTCGCCGAGCTGGTGCTGGCCCAGGCCATCCTGTTGCTGCGCGGCATTCCGGAGAAGAACGCCTCCTGCCACCGCGGCGGCTGGATCAAGTCCGCAGCCAACTCCTTCGAAATCCGCGGCAAGAAGCTGGGGATCATCGGCTACGGTTCCATCGGCACCCAGCTCTCCGTGCTGGCCGAGGCCCTGGGCATGCAGGTGTTCTTCTATGACACCGTGACCAAGCTGCCGCTGGGTAACGCCACCCAGGTGGGCAACCTGCACGAGCTGCTGGGCATGTCCGACATCGTCTCCCTGCACGTGCCCGAGCTGCCGTCCACCCAGTGGATGATCGGCGAGAAGGAAATCCGCGCCATCAAGAAGGGCGGCATCCTGATCAACGCCGCCCGTGGCACCGTGGTCGAGCTGGATCACCTGGCCGCCGCCATCAAGGACGAGCACCTGATCGGCGCCGCCATCGACGTGTTCCCGGTCGAACCCAAGTCCAACGACGAAGAGTTCGAGAGCCCGCTGCGTGGCCTGGACCGCGTGATCCTGACCCCGCACATCGGC
The DNA here is from genome assembly GCF_029871235.1 of Pseudomonas sp. BN411. Classification (GTDB taxonomy): domain Bacteria; phylum Pseudomonadota; class Gammaproteobacteria; order Pseudomonadales; family Pseudomonadaceae; genus Metapseudomonas. The sequence goes on along the minus strand of NZ_SSOM01000074.1, from coordinate 99,165 downwards.
GGTTCCACCGCCGAGGCCCAGGCCAACATCGGTCTGGAAGTGGCCGAGAAGCTGGTGAAGTACAGCGACAACGGTACCTCGGTATCGTCCGTGAACTTCCCGGAAGTGGCCCTGCCGTCCCACCCGGGCAAGCACCGTCTGCTGCACATCCACGAGAACGTGCCGGGCGTGATGAGCGAGATCAACAAGGTGTTCGCCGACAACGGCATCAACATCTCCGGCCAGTACCTGCAGACCGACGACAAGGTCGGCTACGTGGTGATCGACGTCGATGCCGAGTACTCGGACCTCGCCCTCGAGAAGCTGCAGCACGTGAACGGTACGATCCGCAGCCGCGTCCTCTTCTAAGACAGGGGCTGCTGCGCGTCGGCGATACTGCGTTGGAAAGAGCCTCGGAGATGCTCATTTACAGTCGTAAACTCCGCTCTCCTCGGCCCTTTCCGCCTTGTCTCGCTCTAGCTCGCGAGCCCCTGACGGAAGTGTGCAGGACATGAAAAAGGGAGGCCTCGGCCTCCCTTTTTCGTTCCCAGCGTCTTTACTTCACCGTCACGGTGATGGATTGCGAGATCACCGGCGGCTCAAGCGGTACGTGGTTCTTGTCCCCCACCAGCAGCTGCAGGGTGTGCTTGCCGGGCGGCAGGGTGACCTGGGTTTCGGTCTGGCCCTTGCCGAAGTGGCGGATGCTGTCGGTCATGGGCAGCGGCTTGTCCATCTCCGGCTGTTCGGCGAGGCCGATCAACAGGTGGTGGTGACCGGTTGCGGGCACATCCACGCCAGCCGGCGCGACGCCCATGCCCTTGAGACCGAACTTCACCGTAAAGGTCTGACCAACAGTGGCACCGTTAGCCGGCTCGATGAAGTACACCTGCGCACCTTCAGGTGCCGGGGTACGTGGGACAGCCGCCAGGGTGGCGGTGGCGGCGCCGAGGAGCAGGGCGCCCAGGCTCAGAAAAGACAAAGTCCTCATTACACATCTCCATGTTTTTGTGAGCGAGACACCAGACTCCATGCAACCGAATAGGTTCACTTGCTGTCCGAGCAAGGCGTTGCACCCACGCCAGCCGAAAAAACATAACGAAACGAGGAAGTCCCCCATGCGTCTGCTGTACTGCCTGCCCGCCCTGTTCGCCCTGCTGAGCCCCCTGGCCCAGGCCGAACTGCTCGATGACGTCTGGGAACGCGGCAGCCTGCGCATCGCCCTCGAAGACAACAATCCGCCCTACAGCTACCGCGAAGACGGCAAGCTGACCGGCTTCGGCGTGGAGCTGGGCCGGGCCCTGGCGGCGGAATTGAACGTGGACGCGGAATTCGTGGTAGACGACGACGGCAAGATGCTCGAAGGCCTGCAAAGCGGCCGCTACGACATCGCCCTGGATCAACTCGCAGAATCGGAACAGGGCCAGGCCACCCTGGAATTCAGCGAGCCCTACGTCTTTCCCCTGGCCGAGGCCGAAGGCGACAGTGGCGCGGAACAACCCATGGCGATTCACTTCCAGAAGGGCAACCCGGCATTTCGCGACACCCTCAACCGGGCACTGGTCAAGCTGCGCGGTGAAGGCAAGCTGGGCGAACTCTCGGAGCAGTGGCTGGGCAAGGATCTCAGTCAGCCCGCTGCAACCAGCTCGCGCTGAGACTCAGGCCTCGTCCAGTTCGGCCAGGCGTGCGGCCGCCTCGGCCAGCTCCTCCTCGCTGAACACCTCGACACCGGCGCGGCGCAGGGCCGCGGCGGTCACGCCCTCACCCGCGACGCGAACGCCGCTGAACGTGCCGTCGTAGTTTTCGCGGTTGCCGCAGGATGGACTGCGCGACTTGAGCAGCGCGATGCGGATGCCGTGGGCCGCAACCAGGTCCAGGGCAATGTGCGCCCCGGCAACGAATTCGGCGGTCACGTCCTGGCCATCGTCGGTCAGCACCGGTAATTCACCGTCCAGCACCGCAGCACCGCGTCCGCCGGCAATCTCCGCCGGAGCACGCGGGGTGGGCAGGCCGCCCGCCACTTCCGGACAGAGCGGCACGATGCGCCCCTCCGCCTGCCAACGCTCCAGCAGGCCGAAAGGCCCATGGGCGCCACCGTCGTAACGCACGCGCTGCCCGAGCAGGCAGCGACTGACCAGAATCTTCTGCATCGTCTTCTCCAGAAGGGCGCCTTGATGGTCACCCCGGGTAACACCGGTGGCACCGGCGCGAACCGGGCCCTGATCGAAGGTATTGCCTTGGCCGGGCAACTGCCAAGCCGGTCACAGGGGCAGGCGACGAACTTCCCCATCCTTAGGCGGGAAGCGCCCGGCGCCACTGGCTGCCACCCGCTCGGCGCTCCAGACTCTGCGCGCCAACCGCACAGGAGCGTGCCATGCCCAGAACAACAAAGAACCTTAGCCTTGCCCTGGCCTGTGGCACCGCCCTGCTCAGCGGCACCGGCCAGGCCGCACTCGAATCCCTGGACAACCAGGCCCTCAGCGAGATCAGCGGCCAGGCCGGGATCAACCTGCGCCTGGACGTGATGGCACGCATCGACCGCATCAGCTGGAACGACGACGGCGGCAGCCTGTCGCTGCGCAACGTCCGTATCGACAACGGCTGCCTCAAGCCCGGCGACTGTCCGAACGGCGCCGGCGGCAGCTTCCCCCTTGGGGCGGCACAGCTCGGCCTCACCCTGCCCATCTTCGGCGTCGACCAGCCGACCCTGAAAGTCGATGTGGTGAAGAACGCCGCCGGCACCCAGCAGGTCCGCCTGGAGCTGCCGGACCTCACCACCATCAACGATCAGCTCCAGGGCAGCGGCATCCCCGCCCAGCGCATTCGCGTGCGCGTCGCCGCCGACATGCACATCGGCGAGAGCCGCCTGGGCAGCCTGGAGATTCGCGACATCACCGACCTGCGGGGAAATTTCCGCGTCTGGGGGCACTGAACCCGGCAGGGCTAGAGCGGGCCACCTCGCCGGCGGAACCAGCCGGCGATAGACATGCGTTCGCGGTTCGCCGGCAAGACCTCGTGGGGCAGCTCGGCGGACAGGAACACCACCAGGCTGCCGCCTTCGGGGAGAACGTCCCGCTCGCCCTCGGCCAGGTACAGGCGCAGGGCGCCGCCCTGCTCCGCCTGCCAGTCGGCGTTCAGATATGCCACTACCGACACCGTGCGACGGTCATCGTCACGAAAGCGGTCCAGGTGCTTCTGGTAGAAGGCACCGGGCGGATAGAGGGCGAAGTGGCACTCGAAGTCTTCCAGTCCGAGGTAAAGCTCCAGGTTGAGGCGCAGGCGCAGTTCGTCCATCAGCGCCAGGTAGGCGTCGCTGGCGGCCGACTGGCCAGGCTCCAGCCAGTGGATACGGTCACCCCGCACACCCTCGCGAACCTGCTGTCCCTCGCCACGCCCCACGGATGCCGGCGCAAGGTTCCCGTCGGCGGAGCGCACGCGACACTCTTCGGCGAGGTTGGCGGTCAGTTCGGCGGGAAGTGCCAGGCGCTGATGGGACCAGCCCTGGTTGGCCAGGTCGTCGACGATCAGGGCGGTCAGCGGGGATTCGGGAGATGGAGTCATGATGGCGGCATTCTACCAGCGGCCAGGAAATCGCCTACATGACTTACGGCAGTTTCCGACACCTCGACAATAACGCCCGAGTCCGCTGAGAATAGCCGCACGCTCAACCCCGCACTGCCCGCCCGCCGCCACCGCCTTCCCCGCCGAACCGATGCCGTTAGCGTGGGTCCGATACGAACTGCGGACTGCGTCATCAAGGAGACTCCATGCGCCTGCTCTTCGCCGTCACCCTCCTCCTCTTCGGTTTGCCCGCCCTGGCCGACGACCACACCAATCTCTACCAGGCAGCCGGCTGGCCGGAACAGCGCGCGCACTTCAACGAAGCCCTCACGGCGGCCCAGCAGCGCTACCAGAAAACCCTGCCGCCGGCGGTCTACCAGGCCCTGGTGGACAACAGCAATCGCCGCTTCCAGCCCCAGGCCATCGACCAGCGCGCCCAGGTTGCGCTGCGCCACCAGCTTCAGGACCCGCGTCCGGCACTGACCTTCTTCCAGTCACCGCTGGGCAAGAAGATCATCGCCGCTGAAACCCTTGCCACCCGCCGCGACCAGTTGGCCAAGCACGCCAGCGGACTGCCGCGCATCGAGGCTGAAGCCACCCGACGTCTGCTGATCGGTCACCTGACCCAGGCCTTGCCGGCCCGTGAAGCCGGCGCCGAAGTCAGCCTGGCGCTGGCCGGTGTCGCGGCCGACAGCCTGAGCCAAATGCTGCCCGGCCTGCTCGGCGGCGGCCAGGCACAAGGGATGATCGACGGCCAGCGTCAGCGGCTGATGGAGCAGATCGGCAACGATCTGGATAACACCCTGCTCTACGTCTACCGCGACCTGTCCGATCCGGAACTGGAAGAGTTCGTCACCTTTGCCGAATCCGCGGACGGCAAGGCCTATTACCAGGCCGCCCTGGCCGCCGTGCGCGCAGGCCTCGCCGTGGGCCAGGACGCCTCGGCCCAGCAGGGGCTCTGAACCACCTCGCAGAGTGAGCGCCGCGTAGAGCCTGCGATACCCAGCGAAAGACAGCATGGGTATCGCTCCGCTCGCGGAGCGCCGCCCGACCCATCCTACGTGGCTGCGGCGTCAGCCCAGGCGCTCGCGCAAGAAGCCAAAGTACCGCTCCCGATAGGCCGGCGCCTCGTTCACCAGATGGTGGCCGGCCCCTTCGAGCATCAGCACCTCCGGCTGGTCGAACTTCTCCGCCAGCACCCTGAGGTTGTGCCGCCAGTCCACCGTCATGTCGCCGTCGCCCTGGATCACCAGCGGTCGGCGCGAACTGCGCTGCGCCCGCTCGATGCGCGGCACCCAACGCGCCAGCGCGCCAACCCAGGCGGTGGGCAGGGTCTGCGGCTGCAGCGGGTCCTTGTGGTGGACGAACTCGATGAACTCGGCGTCGCTGGAGTTGACGCTGAAGCGCCGTGGAATGCTTTCGACGAAGTGCCGCATCAACTGGTAGCTGAACTTCGACCAGCCCCAGGCGCGCGGACGCACCAGCGGAGCGAACAGCAGGGTCTCGCCCAGTTCCGGGCGCGGCGTGCCGGTCAGCAGGTAATCCAGCAGGATGGCGCCGCCAGTGCTCTGCCCGGCCAGGTGCCAGGGTTGCGGCAGGTTCAGGGCCGCCGCCTCGCCCAGCAGCGCCAGGAGCGTGGCCTGGTATTCGGCGAAGTCGCCGATGCTGGCCCGCGCGCCACTGGACAGCCCATGGCCGGGCAGGTCACAGGCAATCACCGCGAACCCCATGCCCAGCGCCCACTCCACCAGGTGGCCATAAAGACCCATGTGGTCGTAGTAGCCGTGCAGCATCACCAGGCTTGCGCGCGGTTCGGGGGGCAGCCAGAGCTGGGTGACCAGCGAATACCCGGCCGCCTCGACGCAGCCCAGGCGCGCCTGCACGCCCGGAAGGCGAGAGGCGAAGTCCAGCCGGTAGAACGCGCGATAGCTCTGGCTCTGGCGCAGGTCGGCGGCACCTGCGGCCAAGGGTCGCAACAGCGGACGCAGGAGATCGGGCTGGAACGGGTCTGACATCGGGCTTTCCCTGAATGAAGCAACGCTATCCACAGGACCGCCTGGGGTCCTGGCCGGCTGCCGATATTCTGCTGCCCGGCGCAACGTGGCAAGCTACGCGCCCCCGCACAGGCCCATATCCATGCGTGCATTCAAGCCCAAGACCCTGATCACCAGCCTCGCCCTCCTCGCCTGCGTCGGCGCCATCCTGCTGGCCCTGCGCTGGTACGAGTCGCGCTACGTCCGGCCCTTCAACACCCAGGCAACGGTGTTCTCCGGCGAACAGTTGCGCCTGCCGGCCGAACTCGCCGGGCCGGGGCCGATCCGCCTGGTGCATTTCTGGGACCCGGCGTGCCCCTGCAACGCCGGCAACCAGCAGCACCTGGCCGAACTGATCCAGCGCTTCGCGCCCCAGGGCGTGACCTTCCACGCCTTGCAAAAGCCGGGAAGCAAGGGTCAATTGCCGCCAGGCCTGGAAGCCCTGCAGCCACTGGCCGAGGTGCCGGGAGCCGATCAGTTGCCGGCGGTGCCCGCGGTGGGCATCTGGGACCGCGACGGCCGCCTGGCCTACTTCGGCCCTTATAGCGAGGGCGCGGTGTGCAATTCGGCCAACAGCTTCATCGAACCCATCCTCGAAGCCCTGATCGACAACCGCCCGGTGCGCGCCAGCAGCACCCTGGCAGCTGGCTGCTTCTGCGCCTGGCGCGAGCCGTCCTAGACAGCGTTCAGGCGCGCCCGATAGGCCTCCGGCGGCATGCCGTACCACCGGCGAAAGGCCCGGTAGAACGGCGACAGTTCGGAGAATCCGCAGGTTCGCGCCACCTCGCGCATCGCCATGCCCTCCCGCAGCAACTCCACCGCACGCTGCTGCTGCACCGACTCACGCACCCTGCGCAGGTTGCTGCCCTGCTCCGCCAGGGCGCGCTGCAAGCCGCCCGCGCCAAGGCCCAGCTCCGCCGCGCAGGCTTCCAGCGAGCAGTCCGCCTGGCCGAGGCGAACCCCCAGCAGGTAGCGCAGGCGGTTGAGCAGGTCATTGCCCGCCAGCGCCTCCAGTTGCACCTCGGCGTGGCGCCAGAGCAACTGGTGCAGCTCGGGATTGGCGGTACGCGAGGGGCGTTTCAGCAGGGACGCCGGGAACAACAGCGCGTCGTGCTCGCAGCCGAACTCCGGCAACAGGCCGAACAGCCGCTGATGCTCACTGACCCGCGCCGGCCGGGAATGACGGAACTGCACGCCCTCCAGGCGGAATTCGCCATCGGTGATGAAGCCCAGCAGTTTGACGAACAGCAGCGCCAGGCACTCCATCTGCTGGCGCAGGGACGAGAACCCCAGGTAGTTGAGGTCGATCACCAGCCGGGCCTGCGCGCCTTCGGTCCGTAGCTGGGCAACAAAGCCGCCGGAGAGGATGTGCTGGAAGCGCAGGAAGCTTACCAACGCCTCGTCCAGATCACGGCTGGCCAGCAGCAGGTAGCCCACCACATCGAGCAAGCGCGGCTTCATGACCTCGCCCAGATGCAGTCCGATATCGGGGTCGCCAACCAGTGAGTCGGCGGCCAGCCAGAACTGTGGCGCATCGTCGTGCCGCAGGCGTCCGTCCACCGGAGGCGGCCCCGGGCGACGGTGCTGGTTCACGCCCAGGTAGACCCGCCCCGGATTGAGACCCAGCTCGGCCAGCGCTTCATAGAGCAGGCGACGCAGGGTGGCCGAATGAGTCAGCGGGGCGAAGCTGGAGGCATCGGGGTCAACGGTGGACATGGCGGCTCCTCGAAATTGACCGAAGACTTTCAGCTCGCACGCCTTTGGTCAATGCCCGCCAGGTTCCGCTTGGGGAGAATGCCGCGACCATAACAACAAGGAATTTCGTGCATGAAACGCACCCTGACTGTCCTGGCCGTCGTCATCGCCGCGGCCGCCGGCGGCGCCACCTGGTACAGCGAGAGCAAGAAGCCCGTGCGCGACGGCGAGCTTTCCCTGGCCCATCTCCAGGCCCCAGTGACCGTCGACTACGACGAGCGCGGCGTGCCGCACATCCAGGCCGCCAACGAAACCGACCTGTACCGCGCCCTGGGCTTCGTCCATGCCCAGGACCGCCTGTTCCAGATGGAAATGCTGCGCCGCCTGGCCCGTGGCGAACTGGCCGAAGTCCTCGGCGCCCGCCTGGTGGACACCGACCGCCTGTTCCGCACCCTGGGGATTCGCGCCCACGCCGACGAATACGCCCGCAAGATGGACCAGGACAGCCCGGCGACCAAAGCCCTGCAGGCCTACCTCGACGGCATCAACCAGTACCAGGACAGCCGCCCGGCGCCGGTGGAGTTCGACCTGCTGGGCATCGAGAAACGCCCCTTCACAGTCGCCGACACCCTCTCCGTCGCCGGCTACATGGCCTACAGCTTCGCCGCCGCATTCCGCACCGAACCGGCCATCACCTACGTGCGCGTCGAACTGGGCGCCGATTACCTGAAGGCCTTTGACCTCGACTGGCACCCCGAAGGTGTGATCGGCCAGCCGCTGGCCAAGGGCGATTGGCAGGACCTCAACAGCCTCGCGCATCTCAGCCAGCAAGCCCTGGTCGAAGCCGGCCTGCCGCAATTCGAGGGCAGCAACGCCTGGGCCGTGTCCGGCAGCCGCACCGCCAGCGGCAAGCCGTTGCTGGCCGGCGACCCGCATATCCGCTTCGCCGTGCCGGCGGTGTGGTACGAGGCGCAGCTGAGCTACCCGGGCTTCGAACTCTACGGCCACCACCAGGCCCTGAACCCGGTTGCCTCCCTCGGGCACAACCGCCAGTTCGCCTGGAGCCTGACCATGTTCCAGAACGACGATCTCGACCTGATCGCCGAGAAGAGCAACCCGGACAATCCGAACCAGGTCTGGTACCAGGGCCAATGGGTGAACCTGGAAAGCCGCGAGGAAACCATCCAGGTCAAGGACGGCGAGCCAGTGAAACTGACCCTGCGCCGCTCGCCCCACGGTCCGATCATCAACGACGCGCTCGGCGCGGCGGCCGGCAAGACGCCGATCGCCATGTGGTGGGCCTTCCTGGAAACCGAGAACCCGATCCTCGACGCCTTCTACCAGCTCAACCGCGCCGACAGCCTGGACAAGGCCCGCGCCGCCGCCGAGAAGATCCACTCGCCCGGCCTCAACGTCATCTGGGCCAGCGCCAGCGGTGACATCGGCTGGTGGGCGTCGGCGAAACTGCCGCAACGCCCGGACGGCGTGAATCCATATTTCATCCTCGACGGCAGCACCAGCGAAGCCGACAAGCCCGGTTACCTGCCCTTCAGCGCCAACCCCCACGAGGAAAACCCCGAGCGCGGTTTCATCGTCTCGGCCAACTACCAGCCGCTGTCACCCACGGGCGTCGCCATTCCGGGCTACTACAACCTGCCGGACCGCGGCGTGCGCCTGAACCAGTTGCTGGCCCAGCCTGGCGTGAAATGGGATGTGCAGAACAGCCAGGCGCTGCAGCTGGATACCACCACCGGCTATGGCCCTCGCCTGCTCGCGCCGATCCTCGGTGACCTGCGCTCGGCGGCGGCCAACGACGCCGAGCGAGCCCTGGTGGAGCAACTGGCCGGCTGGACTGGCGACCATCCGCTGGACTCCACCGCGGCCACGCTGTTCAACCAGCTCACCTTCGAACTGGCCAACGCGATGATGCGCGACGAGCTGGGCGATGCCTTCTTCGACAGCCTGCTGCAAACGCGCATCCTCGACTCCGCCCTGCCGCGCCTGACCAATGACCCGGCCTCGCCCTGGTGGGATGTACGCCAGACGCCGCAGAAGGAAGGCCGCGCAGAGGTGGTCAAGGCGGCCTGGCAGGCCAGCCTGGCGCACCTGAAGAAGACCTTCGGCGACGACAGCTCGAAGTGGCAGTGGGGCAATGGCCATACCCTGACCCACAGTCATCCGCTGGGCCAGCAGAAGCCGCTGAATCTGCTGTTCAACGTCGGTCCCTTCGCCGCACCAGGTGGCCACGAAGTGCCCAACAACCTGTCCCACCGCGTCGGCCCGGCACCCTGGGAAGTGTTCCACGGCCCCTCGACACGCCGACTGGTGGACATGGCCGACGCGGAACACGCCCTCGGCATCAACCCGGTAGGCCAGAGCGGCGTGCCCTTCGACCGCCACTACAAGGACCAGGCCGAGGCCTACATACGCGGTGAATACGTGCCGATGCACTTTGCCGAGGATGAGGTGAAGGCGAATAGCCAAGAGACGTTGGTGTTGAAACCGGGCAACTGACGCCCTCTCCCCCGGCCCCTCTCCATGAAGGGAGAGGGGTGACTCAAGACCAGCTGCCCTGCGCGGAATGCCCCCTCTCCCTGAGGGAGGGGGCTGGGGTGAGGGGGAAACCCCACCTCACGACGATGCCCGGACTGAGCGCTGACGCCCTCAAACCCTCCCCAGCGCCTGCGCCAGATCCGCGCGCAGGTCGTCCACGTCCTCCACCCCCACCGACAACCGCACCAGCGAATCGCCGATGCCCAGCTCCGCGCGGATCTCCGCCGGGATGCTGGCGTGGGTCATGATCGCCGGGTGCTCGATCAGGCTTTCCACGCCTCCCAGGCTCTCGGCCAGGGTGAAGATGCGCACCGCCTCAAGGAATCGCCGGGTGCCCGCCAGGTCGGCCCGCAGGTCGAGGGAGATCATGCCGCCGTAACTGTGCATCTGCCGCCGCGCCAACGCGTGCTGCGGATGGGACTGCAGGCCGGGGTAGTAGACCCGCGCCACCTGCGGCTGCTGCTCCAGCCAGAAGGCCAGCTCCAGGGCGTTGTGGCAGTGGCGTTCCATGCGCAGCGCCAGGGTCTTCACCCCGCGCAAGGTGAGAAAGGCGTCGAACGGACCGGCGATGGCGCCCACGGCGTTCTGCAGGAAGCCCAAGCGTTCGCGTAGCGGGTCGCAGCGGCTGTCGGCGGAAACGATGGCGATGCCGCCGATTACATCGGAGTGGCCATTGAGGTACTTGGTGGTGGAGTGCACCACCAGGTCGAAGCCCAGCTCCAGAGGCCGCTGCACCCAGGGGCTGGCGAAGGTGTTGTCCGCCACCAGGATGATGCCCCTCCCCTGGCACAGCTCCACGATGGCTTCCAGGTCGGCCAGACGCAGCAGCGGGTTACTCGGGGTCTCCACCCAGAGCATGCGGGTGTCGTCCTGGATCGCCGCCCGAATCGCGCCGATATCGCTGAAGTCGACGAAGCTGAACCTGTGCCCGGCGCTGACCCGCCGCACCCGTTCGAACAGGCGGAAAGTGCCGCCGTAGAGGTCATTGCTCGCAACGATGTGAGACCCGCTGTCGAGCAGTTCCAGCACCGTGGAAATGGCCGCCAGCCCGGACGCGAAGGCGAAGGCCTGAGCGCCGCCTTCCAGGTCCGCGACGCAGCGTTCCAGCGCCCAGCGTGTAGGGTTGTGGGAACGGCCGTAATCCAGCCCCTTATGCACGCCGGGGCTTTCCTGGGCATAGGTGGAGTTGGCGTAGATCGGCGGCATGATGGCCCCGGTGGAAGGGTCCGGGGCTTGGCCGGCGTGGATGACGCGGGTGGCGAAGGCACGTGGATCGGTGTCGTCCTGCTGGCTCATGCAAGGGTCCTCCGCAGGTGATTGAGCAGGTCGGAGCGGGTAATGAGGCCATGGAATCCGGAAGTGTCGGAGATGATGGCGACCAGGCCACGGTCAAGTTCTTCCTGCAGTTCGGCCAGGCTGGCGTCCGGTGCCAGGGTCTCCAGGCGCGTGGTCATGACGCCCGCCACCGGCTGGCGGAAGTGCGTGGCGTCGGCGTGCACGCCGAGCAGGATGTCCGATTCGTCCACCACGCCCACCAATTGCCCGTCCCGCAGCACCGGCAGTTGCGAAACATCCGCCAGGCGCATGCGCTGGAAGGCCGTGAGCAGGGTGTCGTCCGGCCCCACGCTGATCACCCGACCGTCCTCGTAGCGCCGTGCGATGATGTCGCGCAGGTTGCCGTAGCGCTTGCGCGCCAGCAGGCCCTGGTCGGTCATCCACTGGTCGTTGTAGACCTTCGACAGGTAGCGGGTGCCGGTATCGCAGACGAAGCTGACCACGCGCTTCGCCGTCTTCTGCTCGCGGCAGTAGCGAAGCGCCGCCGCCAGCAAGGTACCCGTGGAGGAGCCGCCGGGGATGCCCTCGGCGCGCAACAGCTCGCGGGCATGGGCGAAGCTCTCCTCGTCGCTGATGGAATAGGCATGGCGCACGCTGGAGAGGTCGGCGATGCCGGGGATGAAGTCTTCACCGATGCCCTCCACCGCCCAGGAGCCGACGGTGCCCAGGGTGCCGCTGCGCACGTACTCGGCCATCACCGAACCCACCGGGTCGGCCAGGACCATTTCCAGATCGGGTTGCACCCGACGGAAGTAACGGGTCAGGCCGGTGAGGGTGCCGGCGGAGCCGACGCCGACGACGATGGCGTCCACGTTCTGCCCGGTCTGCTGCCAGATCTCCGGGCCGGTGGTGCTTTCGTGGGCCAGGGGGTTGGCCGGGTTGTTGAACTGGTCGGCGAAGAAGGCGCCGGGAATCTGCGCCGCCAGGCGGCCGGCCAGGTCCTGGTAGTAATCGGGGTGCCCCTTGCCGACATCGGAGCGGGTGATGTGCACCTCGGCACCCATGGCCTTCAGGTGCAGCACCTTCTCGGTGGACATCTTGTCCGGCACCACCAGCACCACCCGGTAGCCCTTGGCGCGGCCCACCAGGGCCAGGCCCAGGCCGGTGTTGCCGGCGGTCGCCTCGACAATGGTGCCGCCAGGCTTGAGCCGGCCATCACGTTCGGCGCTGTTGATCATGGCAACGCCGATGCGGTCCTTGATCGAGCCACCGGGGTTCTGGGATTCGAGTTTCAAGAACAGGGTGCAGGGGCCGGTATCGAAGCGGGTGACCCGCACCAGCGGGGTATTGCCGATCAGGTCGAGGACTGCGGGACGAACATCTTTGGCACTGTTCATGGCGTCACCTCCTTGCGCGACCAGGCAGGGGGCGAAACAGGCGCCCCACGCTGGAACATAGGCCGCGAGGCGGGGTGCCGCCACGGGTTCCGACGAAGGGGTCAGGCCGAGGGGAAGTGATTCTGTGGGGGCGAATTCATTCGCGAAGGGACGCGCAGCGTCCCCGGCAAGGCTTGTAGGCCGGACCTGGCGGTCCGGTTAGCGAATGAATTCGCCCCCACAAGGAAAAACGCAGGTTCAACGGGCGTTGAGCACCGACACCTGGGTATTCAGGGTCCAGAAGTCGTAGAGCACGCCGATCAGGAAGAAGCCGCCGGTGAGCAGGTAGAGGATGCCGCTGATCCACTTGCCCTGGTACATGCGGTGCACGCCGAACACGCCGAGGAAGGTCAGCAGGATCCAGGCGACGTTGTAGTCGTACTGGCCAGAGTTGAAACGCACGGCAGCCTCGCGGTCCATGGCGGGGATCAGGAACAGGTCGATAATCCAGCCGATGAAGAACAGACCCAGGGTGAAGAACCAGATGGTGCCGGTCACCGGCTTGCCATAGTAGAAGCGGTGGGAACCGAGGAATCCGAAAATCCAGAGCAGGTAGCCGATGACCTTGCTGTGGGTGTCCTGACGGGTGTTCATGCTGCCTCCTGCAGAGATGTGTGAAACGCGGGCATGAAGAAGCCCGCCGAAGCGGGCTTCTTCATTGAGCGAAAGCTTAGCGGAAGCGACGCCCCGGGTCTTCCTCGGACACCTGCAGCGACAGGCCGTCGCTCATGTGCTGCAGGTGCTCGCCATCGGTTTCCGAGCCGAGCTTGATCATCAGGCGCAGGTCGTTGGCCGAGTCGGCGTAGAGCAGGGCGTCTTCGTAGGTGATCTCGCCCTGGGAATAGAGGTTGTAGAGCGCCTGGTCGAAGGTCTGCATGCCGTGCTCGGAAGAGCGCTTCATCAGGGCCTTGAGTTCGTGTACTTCGCCCTTGCGGATCAGGTCGGCAGCCAGCGGGGTGTTGATCAGTACTTCGATCACCGCGCGGCGGCCCTTGCCGTCCGGGGTCGGCACCAGTTGCTGAGCAACGATGGCCTTGAGGTTCAGCGACAGGTCCATCCACACCTGCTGCTGCCGGTCGGCGGGGAAGAAGTTGATGATGCGGTCCAGCGCCTGGTTGGCGTTGTTGGCGTGCAGGGTGGCCAGGCACAGGTGGCCGGTTTCGGCGAAGGCGACGGCGTGGTCCATGGTCTCGCGGGTCCGCACCTCGCCGATCAGGATCACGTCCGGCGCCTGGCGCAGGGTGTTCTTCAGGGCCACTTCGAAGGACTCGGTGTCGATGCCCACTTCACGCTGGGTGACGATGCAGCTCTGGTGCTGGTGGATGAATTCGATCGGGTCTTCGATGGAGATGATGTGGCCGCTGCTGTTCTTGTTGCGGTGGCCGATCATCGCTGCCAGCGAGGTGGACTTACCGGTACCGGTGGCGCCAACGAAGAGCACCAGGCCGCGCTTGGTCAGCGACAGTTTCTTGAGGATTTCCGGCAGTTTCAGCTCATCGATGGTGGGGATGGTGGTCTCGATGCGGCGCAGCACCATGCCCACCAGGTTGCGCTGGTAGAAGGCGCTGACGCGGAAACGCCCGATGCCCCGCGCGCTGATGGCGAAGTTGCATTCGTGGTGCTCGGCGAAGTCGCGGCGCTGCTGCTCGTTCATCACGCCCAGCACGGTTTCCCGCGTCATTTCCGGCGACATGGGGTTCTTGGTCACCGGCATGATCTTGCCGTTGACCTTCATCGACGGCGGCACACCCGCCGTGATGAAGAGGTCGGAACCGCCTTTTTCCACCATCAGGCGCATCAGTTTCTCGAATTCCATGGCGTTCTCGCTGTTCGATGCCGGCGCCGGTCAGGCGGGTCAGAAGTTTTCCGGGCTCTTGGCCTTTTCCCGCGCGCTCTCGCGGCTCACCAGGCCCTTGGCGACCAGGCCCTTGAGGCACATGTCGAGGGTCTGCATGCCGAGCGAGCCGCCGGTCTGGATGGCGGAGTACATCTGCGCCACCTTGTCTTCGCGGATCAGGTTACGGATGGCCGGGGTGCCGATCATGATCTCGTGGGCCGCCACCCGGCCGCCGCCGATCTTCTTCAGCAGGGTCTGGGAGATCACCGACTGGAGAGATTCGGAGAGCATGGAGCGAACCATGGACTTTTCCTCGGCGGGGAACACGTCGACCACGCGGTCGATGGTCTTGGCCGCGGAGGTGGTGTGCAGGGTGCCGAATACCAGGTGACCGGTTTCCGCGGCGGTCAGCGCCAGACGGATGGTTTCCAGGTCGCGCATCTCACCCACCAGGATGATGTCCGGGTCTTCACGCAGCGCCGAACGCAGGGCTTCGTTGAAGCCGAGGGTGTCGCGGTGCACTTCCCGCTGGTTGATCAGGCACTTCTTCGACTCGTGGACGAATTCGATCGGGTCTTCCACGGTGAGGATGTGGTGGTACTTGGTGCTGTTCAGGTAGTCGAGCATGGCCGCCAGGGTGGTGGACTTGCCCGAACCGGTGGGGCCGGTGACCAGCACCAGGCCGCGCGGAACGTCGGAAATCTTCTTGAAGATTTCGCCCATTCCCAGGTCTTCCATGCTCAGGACCTTGGAGGGAATGGTACGGAACACGGCGCCGGCGCCGCGGTTCTGGTTGAAGGCGTTGACCCGAAAACGCGCGACGCCAGGGACTTCGAAGGAGAAGTCGGTCTCGAGGAATTCCTCGAAATCCTTGCGTTGCTTGTCGTTCATGATGTCGTAGATCAGCGCGTGGACCTGCTTGTGGTCCAGGGCCGGCAGGTTGATCCGGCGCACGTCGCCATCGACGCGAATCATAGGTGGCAGGCCGGCCGAGAGATGCAGGTCCGAAGCGCCCTGCTTGGCGCTGAAGGCAAGCAGCTCAGTAATATCCATGGGGCTCCCCAATTCGAAGCAAACGGTTTGCAGACTGCTGAATGATCACCGCGCCGTGCCTAAGGCCGTCGATACCGACCTGCCCGGCCGTCGCTCGCTACATTTTTCAGCGGCAGTTAGAATGCCGCAGACCCCACTCAGGCCGGGCTGTAGAGCGCAGGTAATGTCCACGATAGCAGACAATATTGCAAAGGTTCGCGCGCGTATCCGTGAGGCGGCGCAAGCCTCAGGGCGAGAATTTTCCAGTATCGGCCTGCTGGCCGTGAGCAAGACCAAACCCGCAGTCGCGATCCGCGATGCGTTCGCCGCAGGAATCGTCGATTTCGGCGAGAACTACCTGCAGGAAGCACTGGCCAAGCAGGTCGAGCTCACTGATCTGGCGCTGACCTGGCATTTCATCGGTCCGATCCAGTCGAACAAGACCAAATCCATTGCCGAACATTTCCACTGGGTGCACTCGGTGGACCGCCTGAAAATCGCCGAGCGCCTTTCAGCCCAACGCCCCGCGCACCTGCCACCGCTGAACATCTGCCTGCAGGTGAACGTCAGCGGTGAAGACAGCAAGTCCGGCTGCACCCCCGATGATCTGCCGGCCCTGGCCGCTGCCGTGGCCGATCTGCCGAACCTGCGCCTGCGCGGCCTGATGGCGATTCCCGAACCCACCGAAGACCCGGCGGAGCAGCATGCCGCCTTCGCCCGCCTGCGCCAGTTGCAGGAGGCGCTGAACCCCTCGTTGGACACTCTGTCCATGGGCATGAGCCATGACCTGGAAGCGGCCATCGCCGAAGGCGCCACCTGGGTGCGCATTGGCACTGCGCTATTCGGCGCCCGCGACTACGGCCAGCCCTCGCACTAATTAAGGAAGCATTCATGAGCACTCCCCGCATTGCATTCATTGGCGCCGGCAACATGGCCGCCAGCCTGATCGGCGGCCTGCGCGCCCAGGGCGTCGCCGCCGACCACATCCGTGCCAGCGATCCCGGCGCCGAGCAGCGCGCGAAGATCAGCGCCGAGCACGGTATCGAAGTGGTGGAAAGCAACGCCGACGCCGTGCAAGGCGCCGACGTAGTGGTCCTGGCGACCAAGCCGCAAGTGATGAAGGCGGTCTGCCAGGCCCTGGCTCCCAGCCTGAAGGATGGCCAACTGGTGGTTTCCATTGCCGCCGGCATCACCTGCGCCAGCCTGGCTGCCTGGCTCGGCCCGCGCCCGATCGTGCGCTGCATGCCCAACACCCCGGCGCTTGTGGGCCTGGGCGCGAGCGGCCTGTACGCCAACACCGAAGTCAGCGCCGCCCAGCGCAAGCAGGCCGAGCATCTGCTGGCCGCCGTCGGTATCGCCCTCTGGCTGGAGGAGGAACGACTGATCGACGCCGTGACCGCCGTATCCGGCAGCGGCCCGGCCTATTTCTTCCTGCTGATGGAGGCCATGACCGCCGCCGGCGAGAAACTCGGCCTACCGCGCGCCACCGCCGAACAACTGACCCTGCAGACCGCCCTGGGCGCCGCGCGCATGGCGGTTTCCAGCGACGTCGACGCCGCCGAGCTGCGCCGCCGCGTCACCTCGCCCAACGGCACCACCGAAGCGGCGATCAAAACTTTCCAGGCCGGCGGCTTCGAAGCCCTGGTGCAACAGGCCCTGAACGCCGCCGACCGGCGTTCGGCCGAGCTGGCCGAACAACTGGGCCAATAAGGAGCTTTCGATGACCGGACTCAACACCGCAGCCATCTATGTGATCCAGACCCTCGGCAGTCTCTACCTGCTGATCGTCCTGCTGCGCTTCATCCTGCAACTGGTGCGCGCCGACTTCTACAACCCGCTGAGCCAGTTCGTGGTGCGTGCCACCAAGCCGCTGCTCAATCCGCTGCGCAAGATCATCCCCGGCTTCGGCGGCCTGGACCTCGCTTCCCTGGTCCTGGCCATCCTCGTCCAGCTGCTGCTGATGATCGTCACCCTGACCCTGATGGGCTACGGCGTCGGCGGCTATCTGCTGCAACTGCTGATCTGGTCGATCATCGGCGTCACCTCGCTGTTCCTGAAGGTGTTCTTCTTCGCCCTGATCATCAGCGTGATCCTCTCCTGGGTCGCCCCGGGCAGCTACAACCCCGGCGCACAGCTGGTGAACCAGATCTGCGAGCCGCTGCTGATGCCGTTTCGCAAGCTGCTGCCGAACCTTGGCGGTCTGGATATTTCGCCGATCTTCGCCTTCATTGCACTGAAACTGCTGGATATGCTGGTGATCGGCAACCTGGCCGCCATGACTGGCATGCCGCAGATCCTCAGCCCGTTCCTCTGATGAGCTGGTACCGCTGGGCAGGCGAGGACCTGATCCTCGACTGCCATCTGCAGCCCAAGGCGAGCCGTGACGAGTTCGCCGGGCTGCACGGCGAAAGGCTGAAGATCCGCCTCACCGCGCCGCCGGTGGAAGGCAAGGCGAATGCCCACCTGATGGCTTTCCTGGCGGAGGCCTTCGGGGTCGCCAAGAGCCAGGTGAGCCTGGAAAGCGGCGAACTGAACCGCCAGAAGCGGGTGCGAATCCAGCGTCCGCGTACCCTCCCCGACCTGCCGGGCCTGACCGCTCGGCAGTCCTGACCGACCTTAAGGCGGGCGTGGCGAGCCGGCCAATTGACGCCCATCCCTCAAGGCGCATAATGCCCAGCAATGACTGGCTGGCACTCTGCCTTAACCCCGCCCCGGAGCAAGCTTTCGGATGTCGCGGTATGACTGCCCGCGTCGGCATTTCGATTCGAAAATCGTCTGTTCCCCGTACGCAGGAAGCGTGATCCCGAGGAGAGCCTGAATGAGCATGGAGCGTCTCAGTCAGCAAGTCGACGCCTACGTAGCCTGGAAGCGAGAGCTACTGCGGGAGATCACCCGCTATAGAAGCTGGCTGGAACACAACCGGCTCAACTCTGATGCGCTCTCCGCCAAGCTGGAACGGGCCCAGCGCCTGCTCCGCACTGATCACATCACCCTGGCCTTCGTCGGCGAGTTCTCCCGCGGCAAGACCGAGCTGATCAACTGCCTGTTCTTCTCCGAATTCGGCCAGCGCATGCTGCCGTCTCAGGCCGGGCGCACCACCATGTGCCCCACCGAGCTGTTCTACGACCCGCGCTCCGAGCGTTCCTACATCCGCCTGCTGCCCATCGAATCGCGCATGGCGGAGGCCAGCGTGGCCCAGTTCAAGCGCGCGCCGCGGCATTGGGTGAACATCCCACTGGACCCGAGCGACCCGGACAACATGATCCAGGCCTTCACCCAGGTGGCGCGGACCAAGCCGATGCCAGTGGAGCAGGCTATCCAACTCGGATTCCACCCGGACATGCTCGACTCCACCGGCCGTCCCGGCGAGGTCCTGGTGCCGGCCTGGCGCCATGCCATGGTCAACTTCGACCACCCGCTGCTGCGTCAGGGCCTGCGCATCCTCGACACCCCCGGCCTGAACGCCCTCGGCAGCGAGCCCGAGCTCACCCTGTCGATGCTGCCGGCCGCCCAGGCCATTGTCTTCCTGCTCTCGGCCGATAGCGGCGTCACCGCCAGCGATATGAGCGTCTGGCAGCAGCACATCCGCCAGCTTGACGAAGACACCCAGGCCCACCTGTTCGCCGTGCTGAACAAGGTCGACGTGCTGTGGGATGACCTGGCCGGCGAGAATTTCGTGCAGAACGCCATTCGCCGCATCCAGGAAACCACCGCCCGCCAGCTCGGCATCCGCAGTGACGAAGTGCTGCCGCTTTCGGCCAAGCAGGCACTGCTGGCCAAGGTGCGCAAGGACGACGAACTGCTTGCCCGCAGCCAGATCGGCGCGCTGGAAGAATTGCTCTGCGAGCGCATCGTCACGCAGAAGGAACGCCTGATCGAAGACCACGTGGCGCATCAGATGATGACGCTGCTGCAGAACAGCCTGCACGTGCTCAACCTTCGCCTGGACAAGGTCCGCGAGCAGCAGTCGATGCTCGACAGCCACCAGCAGGACAACGGCCAGATGCTCTTCGAGCTGACCGCGCGGACCAAGGAAGACCACGCCCAGCACCATCGCCGCCTGCTCGGCCTGAAAACCAATCAGCGCCTGCTCAAGCGCCAGGGCGACGTCCTGCGCAATGCCGCGCGCACCGAGCGCCTGGACGAACACTTGGCACGCCTGCGCCGCGAACTCACTGCCAGTTGGACCACGGTCGGCATCAACCAGGGCATCGTGCATTTCTTCCATTCGGTACAGCACGACCTGCACAGCCTGGAACACGAGGCCGAAATGGCCAACAAGATGGTCGCGGCCATCTACCGTCGGCACAACGAGGAGAACCCGCTGAATGGGGTCGATGCGCCGCAGTTCAATGTGCAGCGCTATCTCCGCGAGCTCCGCCAGCTGCGCGCCAAGGCCGACCAGTTCCGCCTGCATCCCAAGACCCTGCTGACCGAGCAGCGCCAGCTCGGCAAACGCTTCTTCGACACCCTGGTGCAGGAAGTCATCGGCATGCACCAACGCCTGCGCCTGGAAGTCGCGCAATGGGCCGGCGATGCCCTGATGCCGCTGATGCAGCACACCCTGGAGCACAAGCAGCTGCTGGAAACCCACATGCTGCGGCTGAAGGCCCTGGCCCAGGAAACCCAGCTCACCCGCCAGCGCGGCCAGCAATTGCAGCGCTACACCGAGGAACTGGAGCAGCAGATCGCCGAAGCCAACGAGATGCTGCGCACCTTCCGCCGCCCTTCGCCCATGCAGCGCATGAACAAGGTCGTCAACCTGCCGGTGGCATCGCGCAAGCAGCGCGGTGGCTAGCCCGCCTGAACGCCCGCAGCACCTGATTATTCAACGTCTTAGCCGCCGCCCCCCGCGCTTGCCGCTGGGGGCGGCGCTCTTTAGACTGGCGCCCTTCCCAGATTGAGAGCAGGGTCGCGATGCCCACCGCCATTCCCGCCGATTCCGTCGGCCTGGTCAGCCCCCGGGTACAGCGCTTCAGCGAGCCGCTGGCACTGGCCTGTGGCCGCAGCCTGACCGACTACGAGCTGGTCTATGAAACCTACGGCGAACTGAATGCAGACCGCAGCAACGCGGTGCTGATCTGCCATGCGCTGTCCGGCCACCACCACGCCGCCGGCTATCACAGCATGGACGACCGCAAGCCGGGCTGGTGGGACAGCTGCATCGGCCCGGGCAAGCCCATCGACACCCTGAAGTTCTTCGTCGTCAGCCTGAACAACCTCGGTGGCTGCAACGGTTCGACCGGCCCTTCCAGCATCAACCCGGCCACCGGCACGCCATTCGGTGCCGACTTCCCGGTGATGACGGTGGAAGACTGGGTCAACAGCCAGGCGCGCCTGGCGGATGTCCTCGGCATCCAGCAGTGGGCCGCCGTGATCGGTGGCAGCCTCGGCGGCATGCAGGCCATGCAATGGACCATCAGCTACCCCGACCGCGTGCGTCACTGCCTGGCCATCGCTTCGGCACCCAAGCTCTCGGCACAGAACATCGCCTTCAACGAGGTGGCTCGCCAGGCCATTCTCACCGACCCGGATTTCCACGGCGGCCACTTCCAGGACCAGGGCGTGATCCCCAAGCGCGGCCTGATGCTGGCGCGCATGGTGGGGCACATCACCTACCTGTCGGACGACGCCATGGGCGAGAAATTCGGCCGCGGGCTGAAGAGCGAGAAGCTCAACTACGACTTCCACAGCGTGGAATTCCAGGTGGAAAGCTACCTGCGCTACCAGGGCGAGGAGTTCTCCGGGCGCTTCGACGCCAACACCTACCTGCTGATGACCAAGGCGCTGGACTACTTCGACCCGGCGGCCGCCCATGACGGCGACCTGGCCCGGACCTTGTCGGTGGCCAAGGCGGACTTCTGCGTGATGTCCTTCACCACCGACTGGCGCTTCTCCCCGGCCCGCTCGCGGGAAATCGTCGACGCCCTGACCGCCGCGCGCAAGAACGTCAGCTACCTGGAGATCGATGCGCCCCAGGGCCACGATGCCTTCCTCATGCCGATCCCGCGCTACCTCCAGGCCTTCAGCAGCTACATGAACAGGATTGCGGTGTAACCCATGCGTGCCGACCTAGACATCATCCAGGACTGGATTCCCGCCGGCAGCCGTGTACTCGACCTCGGCTGCGGCCGTGGCGAACTGCTGGCCTGGCTGCGCGACAACAAGCAAGTCACCGGTTATGGCCTGGAATTCGACCCCGAGAACATCGCCCACTGCATCGACCGTGGCGTGAACGTGATCGAGCAGGACCTGGACAAGGGCCTGGGCAACTTCGCCAGCAACAGCTTCGACGTGGTGGTGATGACCCAGGCGCTGCAGGCGGTTCACTACCCCGATCGCATCCTCCAGGAAATGCTGCGGGTCGGCCGCGAATGCATCATCACCTTCCCCAACTTCGGCCACTGGCGTTGCCGCTGGTACCTGGCGCGCTACGGACGCATGCCGGTGTCGGAGTTCCTGCCCTACACCTGGTACAACACGCCGAACATCCACTTCTGCACCTTCAAGGATTTCGAGGCGCTGTGCCACGAAATGCAGGTGAAAGTGCTCGACCGCCTGGCGGTGGACCATGAGCATCGGCACAACCTGCCCAGCCGGGTTTGGCCTAATCTGTTGGGTGAGATCGGCATCTATCGCGTCAGCGGTCCGAGCCTTGCGGACCACCGCATCGCGATCTGAATAGAAGGAGGCACACCATGCGTCGTCTAGCCCTGTTCCTTTTCGCCCTTTGCCTGGCGCTGCCGGCAGCTGCCGAGCGCAAGCAGACCTTCGGCGACCTGGACGTGCACTACAACGCGTTCAACTCCAGTTTCCTGCAGCCGGACATCGCCGCCGCCGTCGGCCTGACCCGCAGCAAGACGCAAGGCGTGGTCAACGTCGCCGTGCTCAAGGCCGGCAAGGCCAGTACCGCCCAGGTCAGCGGCCAGGTGAAGAACCTGCTCGGCCAGGTCACGCCGCTGCAGTTCAAGCAGATCAGTGAAGGCGAGGCCATCTACTACCTGGCGCAGTTCCCCTTCAACGAGCGTGAAATGCTCAATTTCACCCTCAACGTGCAACGCGGAGATGAAGCGCCCCACAGCTTCAGCTTCGACCAGGAATTCTTCCCCGACGAATGATGCCCTTCAAAGAACTGGTGCTGGCCAGCCATAACGCCGGCAAACTCAAGGAACTCCAGGCCATGCTCGGTGACAGCGTGAAAGTGCGCTCCATCGCCGAGTTCAGCGACATCGAGCCTGAAGAAACCGGCCTGACCTTCGTCGAGAACGCCATCCTCAAGGCCCGCAACGCGGCCCGCCTGTCCGGCCTGCCGGCGCTGGCCGACGACTCCGGCCTGGCGGTGGACTTCCTCGGCGGCGCCCCTGGCATCTATTCGGCGCGCTACGCCGACGGCAAGGGCGATGCGGCGAACAATGCCAAGCTGCTGGACGTCCTGCGCGACGTTCCCGAGGCCGAGCGTGGCGCGCAGTTCATCTGCAGCCTGGCGCTGATGCGGCATGCCGACGATCCGCTGCCTATTCTCTGCGAAGGCAGCTGGCGCGGCCGCATCCTGTTCGAAGCCCGTGGCGAGCACGGCTTCGGCTACGACCCGCTGTTCTGGGTCGAGGAATGCAACAGCTCCGCTGCGGAGCTCTCCCCCACCGACAAGAACCAGCTCAGCCACCGCGCCCGCGCCATGGCCCTGCTCAAGCAGCGGCTGGGGATATGAAAGTCCCAGGCACGCACCCGGAGGCCGGGGCCGCAGGCTTCCAGCTTCCGCCCCTGGCACTCTACGTCCATATTCCCTGGTGCGTGCGCAAGTGCCCCTACTGCGACTTCAACTCCCACGCTGCCGGCTCGGAGCTGCCTGAAGAAGCCTATATCGACGCGCTGCTGGATGATCTCGAGCAGGACCTCGGCCATGTCCATGGCCGTGAGCTGACGTCGATCTTCTTCGGCGGCGGCACCCCCAGCCTGTTCAGCGCCAACGCCATCGGCCGGTTGCTGGATGGCGTGGAGCAACGGATACCCTTCGCCCGCGATATCGAGATCACCCTCGAAGCCAACCCCGGCACTTTCGAGCAGGCCAAGTTCGCCGCCTACCGCCAGCTCGGCATCAATCGCCTGTCCATCGGCGTGCAGAGCTTCCAGGAGGCCAAGCTCAAGGCCCTAGGGCGCATCCACGACGGTGACGAAGCGGTGCGTGCCGCCGACATGGCGCGCAAGGCCGGCTTCGACAACTTCAACCTGGACCTGATGCACGGCCTGCCGGACCAGTCCCTCGAAGACGCCCTGGAAGACCTGCAAACCGCCATCGCCCAGGGGCCGACGCACCTCTCCTGGTACCAGCTGACCATGGAGCCGAACACGGTGTTCTGGAACCAGCCACCGGAACTGCCCGAAGACGACATCCTCTGGGACATCCAGGAAGCCGGCCAGGCCCTGCTGGCCGAACAGGGCTACGCGCAGTACGAAGTGTCCGCCTACGCCCGAGACGGCCTGCGCGCGCGGCACAACCTCAACTACTGGACCTTCGGCGACTTCCTCGGCATCGGCGCTGGCGCCCACGCCAAGCTGAGCAGCCCGGAGGGCCGCATCATCCGCAGCTGGAAGACCCGCCTGCCGAAGGACTACCTGGACCCGGCTAAACGCTTCCTGGCCGGCGAGCGCCACCTCGACCAGAACGAGCTGCCCTTCGAATTCCTCATGAACGTGCTGCGCCTCACGGACGGCGTGCCCGCAGCGTTGTTCACTCAGCGCACCGGCATGCCGCTGGCCGACCTGGCAGCGGCGCGCACCGAAGCCGAGGCCCGTGGCCTGTTGCTGAAAGACCCGGAGCGGCTAGTGGCCACCCCCGAAGGTCAGTTGTTCCTCAACGACCTGCTGCAGCACTTCCTGCCTTGACGGGCGCACCACGGATTTGGAATCGTCTGCCCCCGAACCATTTCGCCAAGGATTCTCTGGATGGAAGTCGTACTGGACCTGATCGCCACCCTCTCGCGCTGGAGCCGCGGCCACCTGCATGACATCGCCCTGGCCATCATGGCCACCGTCCTGGTGCTGTTCGGCCCCGCCCTGAACGCCTGGGTGCAGCAGCGCATCGGCAGCCTCAACTTCCTCTTCCGCACCCTGCTCTTCGTGCTGCTCTGCGCGGTGGGCTACGGCCTGGCGATGATCTACCTGACGCCCTGGCTGGCCAAAGGACTGGGCTACTTCAACAACTACACCTTGGCGCCCGTCCTGCTACTAGTCTTCTTCGTGATCGGTGTGATCGCCGATCGCAACTAGGATCGGCGGCTCCCGGCCGCCACCGCCGGGAGCACGCCCATGAAACCGATCAAGCACCTCTACCTGCACTTCCAGGACGGCCAGCGCCTGGCCCTGCGTTTTCCCCAGCAAACCGCCGACCCGGTCGAAGTGGCCAGGGGGTTGCGCCGCCAACTGGAGTCCCCTTTTCTCAGCATCGAGGTGGATGGCGACCTGCTGCTGATTCCACGGGAAAGCATCAAGTACATGCAGATCAGCCCCGCACCCCCGGCCCTGCCGGATGCGACGTTGACTGGGGCGGAGCTGATCAATTAGCGGCGCCTTACGGATGGGTCGAGCACGCTTCGCCGCTCGGGGTCTGGAAAGACTCCGCTGGTGGATGTGAAAGGCGACATCCACCCTACACACCGGTCGAGTCCGTGCCTCGCTCTGTAGGGGCGAATTCATTCGCCAAGGGTCGCGCAGCGGCCCCGTAGGGTGGAAATCGCTCTTCATTTCCACCATCGGCGTTCGTCGGGGGCCCACTGGTGGATGAAAAAAACGTCATCCACCCTACGAACTACCCCTTGTGTGAGCGAATTCATTCGCGATTGAAATCGCTCAGGGCTGTTGCGCCTGGAAGACGCCCATTAAAAAGCCGCCCCGAGGGGCGGCTGGGATGGCCAGGCAGGCCGGAATCAGTTGCCTTCGCGTCGCAGCGCCTGGGGCGTGAAGTCCCTCGGGCTGAGCACGGCCTTGAAGTCATACATGGGTTCGTTGTTATCGAGCCCGTCGACGAAGTAACGATCACCCACGAAATCGTAGATGGTTTCCAGCGTACTGCCGAACATGGGGACATCGTAGTAGCTGATCGGATGGCTTTCCTGCATTCCGATCAGGCCACCGTCCTTGTCATAGAGATCGACGGCGAGGATCTGCCAGCTGTCCTCATCCAGATAGAAGCGACGCTTGGCGTAGGGATGGCTGAAACCCTTGCGCAAGGTCGCTTCCACCACCCAGACGCGATGCTGCTCGTAGCGCAGCAGGTCGGGGTTCACGTAGCTGGTCTTGAGGATCTGCTGGTAGGGAATGCCCTCCTGGTGCACCCCATAGCTGTTGTAGGGCACCAGCATTTCCTGCTTGCCCAGCAACTGCCACTCGTAGCGGTCCGGCGCACCGTTGTAGGAGTCCACCACGTCGGCGGTGGCCAGGCCGTTGGTATCGGGCTGCAGGGTGTCGTAGGCCAGCATCGGCAGGCGGCGGACGCGACGCTCGCCACGGTTGAAACGCCAGGCCTTGCGGATCGACAGCACCTGGTCGAGGGTTTCCTGCACCACCAGGGCCGAACCGGACAGCTTGGCCGGCGCAACGACGCGGTACTTGTAGAAGAACAGGGTGTTCTCCAGGTTGCCCGGCGTCATGCCGTCGCGACCGTAGACGAAGTAGATGTCCCGCTCCAGTTTCAGCAGGTTGTAGCTGCCGTTGGCGAGGACCGCCGCCTGGTTGGTGGTGAAGTGAACCTGCTCGCCGCGATAGCGCAGGATGTGGTTCCAGATGGCTTCCAGCCCGTTGGCCGGGATCGGGAATGGCACGCCCGCGGCCACGCCTTCCACACCGTTGCCGCCGGCGATCAGCGAGCCGTTTTCGGCATTGAAGCGGGTGGCATCGTAGATGCGCTGCGGTGCGGCAGCACTGCGGTGGGTCGGGAAGACCCGTAGCTTGTACTCCGGGTGCTCCTGCAGCAGGGCCTTGTGCCCCGGCGTCAGCAACTGCTCGTACTGGCCGAGGTTCTTGCCATCGATGACGAAGCGCGGGGCTTCGCCGGCGTAGGGATCAGGGTGATGCATGCCCGGCTCGTAGCCGGCAGGCGGGGTGGCGAGGCCACCATCCCAGACAGGGATGGTGCCGGCGGCATTGCCGGCGCGTTCGCCCCCCATGGGGGTGAGGTCCTGCCCGAGACGGGCGGCCTGGGTAGCGTCGACCTTGGCCTGGGCTTGCAGGGCGCAGCCGGCCAGGAGCAGATATCCGAATGTTCTCAACAACACAGCCTTCTCCTCACGACGCAGTGGCAGCCACGTCGCTCTTATTCTTATGCCGCCCGCTCAGTGCACAGGCGTTGCTATCGTCGGATCAGGTGAGGTGCCGGGTGGTCCCGGTCTAGTCAGGTGTACCGGTGCGCCGCTGGGCGGCGCACGGTCAATCGATGCGCTGGAACTTGAGGTCCCAGACGCCGTGGCCGAGGCGTTCGCCGCGACGCTCGAACTTGGTTATCGGACGCTCTTCCGGGCGCGGCACGTAGCGACCGTCTTCGGCCAGGTTGCGGTAGCCCGGCGCGACATTCATCACTTCCAGCATGTGCTCGGCGTAGTGCTCCCAGTCCGTGGCCATGTGCAGCACACCACCGACCTGGAGCTTCTGCCGCACCAGCTCGGCGAAGGCCGGCTGGACGATGCGCCGCTTGTGGTGGCGGGACTTGTGCCAGGGATCGGGGAAAAACAGCAGGACGCGGTCCAGGCTGCCATCGGCGACGCAGTCGCGCAGCACTTCCAGAGCATCGCAGCTGTACACGCGGATGTTGGAAAGGCCCTGGGTCATGGCGCCATTGAGCAGGGCACCAACGCCGGGACGGTGCACTTCGACACCGATGAAGTCCTGCTCCGGCGCGGCCGCGGCCATCTCCAGGGTGGCGTGGCCCATACCGAAGCCGATCTCGAAGGTACGCGGCGCACTGCGACCGAACAGGGCATCGAAGTCCTGCGGGCCGTCGGCCAGCTCCAGGCCAAACTTCGGCCAGCCCTGGTCGAGGCCGCGCTGCTGGCCTTCGGTCATGCGCCCGGCACGCATCACGAAACTCTTGATGGTGCGATGGTGGCGCGTTTCGTCGGCTTCAGCCGGCGAGCCCTGTTCTTCAATCATGTTGCAAAAACCTGTTGGTAAAAACTTACAGAACCCATTCACGATCTTTTCGATCGTGATCGTTCTCAGCGGATCAGACCATCCAGCGGCGAGGATGCGCTGGCGTAGAGCTTGCGCGGCATACGCCCGGCCAGGTAGGCGAGGCGGCCGGCGACGATGGCGTGTTTCATGGCCTCGGCCATCATTACCGGGTTCTGCGCGTGGGCGATGGCGGTGTTCATCAACACGGCCTCGCAGCCTAGCTCCATGGCGATGGTGGCGTCGGAGGCGGTGCCCACACCGGCATCCACCAGCACCGGAACCTTGGCTTCTTCGAGGATGATGCGCAGGTTCCAGGGGTTGCAGATGCCCATGCCCGAGCCGATCAGGCCAGCCAGGGGCATCACGGCGATGCAGCCGATTTCTGCCAGTTGGCGGGCGATGATGGGGTCGTCGCTGGTGTAGACCATCACGTCGAAGCCGTCCTTGACCAGTTGCTCGGCGGCCTTGATGGTTTCGACGACGTTGGGGAAGAGGGTCTTCTGGTCCGCCAGCACTTCCAGCTTGACCAGGTTGTGACCATCCAGCAGCTCGCGGGCGAGGCGGCAGGTGCGCACGGCCTCTTCGGCGTTATAGCAGCCGGCGGTGTTCGGCAGGATGGTGTACTTGTCCGGGGAGATCACGTCCAGCAGGTTCGGCTCACCCGGGTTCTGGCCGATGTTGGTGCGGCGCACTGCGACGGTGACGATCTCGGCGCCGGAAGCCTCGATAGCCACGCGGGTTTCTTCGAGGTCCTTGTACTTGCCAGTGCCCACCAACAGACGCGACTGATAGGTGCGGCCCGCGAGGGTGAAGGGCTTGTCGATCGGCGTTTGGCTCATGCTGGACTCCTGGCGGGCAGAGGAAATTGCTTGATACGCGGAACAGGTGCTGCGGATGGGGCGACTGGGCAGGTTCGAAACCCGCGCTACTAGCCGCCGCCTATGGCGTGGACCACCTCGACGCGGTCGCCTTCGCGCAGGGCGGTGGCGGCGTGCTGGCTGCGCGGCACGATATCGAGATTGAGCTCGACCGCGACGCGGCGGCCGGCCAGGTCCAGGCGGGAAAGGAGGTCCGCGACGGTGTGGCCATCGGGAAGCTCTAAGGATTCGCCGTTCAACTGAATGCGCATGACGGATCAGTCACAACTGGAAAAGGGGACGGCATTCTAGCCCGATAGCCTCGCGGCACCAAGGCAAAAGGGCGCCATTCGTCCCGCAATTTGACGCCACGGTCAAGTTAGCGCGGAACGGTATTCCAGGCGGCCAGTCCCAGGCACAGCCAGCCGGCGAGGAACGCCAGGCCGCCGAAGGGAGTGATGATGCCGAGCTTGCCGATGCCGCTGAGGGTCAGCAGGTAGAGACTCCCGGAGAACAGCAGGATACCGAGGACGAAGAAGCCGCCCGCCAGGTTCACCAGCCTCCCGGGAATGTGGAGCGCCAACAGAGCCACGCCGAACAGGGCCAGGGCATGGATGAGCTGGTAGTGCGTGCCGGTCTGGAACACGGCCAGGTACTCGGGCGACAGCTTGCTCTTCAGGCCGTGGGCGGCAAAGGCGCCAAGGGCCACCCCGGTGAAACCGGCGAATGCGGACAACAACAGGAAAAGGCGCGCCATGGGGACTCCAGACAGAAGACGGACGGCCGCTATAATGGCGCGCAAATTTCCCCGGGCCAACCCAGCATGTTCCGCACCATTCGCCGCCGCCTGTTCAAACTGCTGCTCTGGTTCGCGGCGGCGTCCGTATTGCTGGTGATTCTGTTCCGCTGGGTGCCGACGCCGGGCTCGATGGTCATGGTGGAACGCAAGATCGAGTCATGGATCGACGGCAAGCCCATCGACATCAAGCGCGACTGGGTGTCCTGGGATGAGCTGCCGGATGACCTGAAGATCGCGGTGATCGCCGCCGAAGACCAGAAGTTTGCCGAACACTGGGGCTTTGACATCCCCGCGATCCGCAAGGCCATAGCACACAACGAGCGCGGCGGCTCGATCCGTGGCGCCAGCACCCTGAGCCAGCAGGTAGCGAAGAATCTGTTCCTCTGGTCCGGCCGCAACTGGGTCCGCAAGGGGCTGGAAGTCTGGTTCACCGGCCTGATCGAGCTGTTCTGGCCCAAGCACCGCATCCTTGAGGTCTACCTGAACAGCGTCGAGTGGGGTAATGGCGTGTTTGGCGCCGACGCAGCAGCGCGCCAACACTTCGGCGTGCCGGCCGCGCGACTGTCACGTCAGCAGGCGGCCCTGCTGGCGGCGGTGCTGCCCAACCCGCGCAAATGGAGCCCTTCGCGTCCCAGTGGTTACGTCGCGACTCGCGCCGGCTGGATTCGCCGGCAAATGAGCCAGCTCGGCGGCAGCAGCTACCTGCAACAGCTCTGACCGTAGGAGCCAGCTTGCTGGCGAAGAAACGTGCCGCCCCACTTCGCGAGCAAGCTCGCTCCTACAGGGCCGCGGCCCTGCCCTCCACCGTTCAGTGCTTCATTGCCTCGCGGGGCACCAGGTGCAGGAGCTGTATCTTGCCTTCCAACAGGTGCGCGCTCAGCCCCTGCTGGGGGTAGATCCACGCCTCGCCCTCACCGGTACGCAGACGCAGACGAGGCGGCCCGATGCTCGTAGCCAGGCGTGCGGCCGACACTTCTCCCATGGGCACCATGTTCAGCACCGCCACCCGATGCCCTGACAATTGATCGAGCATCTCGCCACTCAGCGGCTGCTCGTCGGTGCCCTTGCCCAAGGCCTTGGACAGGCTGTCACGCTCGCCATCGCTTAGCTCCAGCTCGGCCTCCAGGCGCCAGGTACCTTCGTCCCGCTCCTGTTCCGAGCGATAAATCAGGCGCGGTCCTTCCGCACGCGGCTGCAACCAGAGCTCACCGGGCGCCAACTCGGCCAATTTCTCCAGGGGCAGGTCACCGTCGGCCATGGGCACGATCACCGACTCCTGCCAATCCACCAGCCAGGGCAGCGGCTCCGCGCGATCGGACTGCTTGCTCATCCACAGCGCCAGGGAAAAGAACAGCACGGCGACCGAGGCGAACAGCAGCCAGTGGCTGGTACGCAGGGACGGCATGGGCATGGCGGTTTTCTCCAGACAGAAAAAAGCCGCACCAAAGTGCGGCTTTTCCGGGTTTCAGCATCACGCCTGAATGAAGCCCTTGAGCTTGTTCATGGCGTTCTTCTCCAGCTGGCGAATACGCTCGGCGGAGACGTTGTACTTGGCCGCCAGGTCGTGCAGCGTCGCCTTCTCCTCGGCCAGCCAGCGCTGGTAGAGAATGTCGCGACTGCGGTCATCCAGGCCGCCCAGCGCTTCGTGCAGATTGGCGGTGGAGCTGTCGCTCCAGTCCGCCTCCTCGAGCTGACGCGCCGGGTCGTAGCGGTGGTCTTCCAGATAATGTGCCGGAGCCTGGAAGGCCGTATCGTCGTCGGCATCCGCCGCCGGATCGAACGCCATGTCGTGGCCAGTCAGCCGGCTTTCCATCTCGCGCACTTCGTGGGGTTCAACACCGAGGGTGTTGGCCACTGCATGCACTTCGTCGTTGTTCAGCCAGGTCAGACGCTTCTTCTGGCTGCGCAGGTTGAAGAACAGCTTGCGCTGCGCCTTGGTGGTGGCGACCTTGACGATTCGCCAGTTGCGCAGGATGAATTCATGGATCTCGGCCTTGATCCAATGCACAGCGAAGGACACCAGGCGCACACCCATCTCAGGGTTGAAGCGCTTGACGGCCTTCATCAGGCCGACGTTGCCTTCCTGGATCAAGTCGGCCTGGGCCAGACCGTAGCCGGAGTAACTCTTGGCGATGTGCACGACGAAGCGCAGGTGCGCCAACACCATTTGCCGTGCCGCTTCCAGATCTTGTTCGTAGAAGAGGCGTTCGGCCAGTTCGCGCTCCTGCTCGACAGTCAGCAGCGGGATGCCGTTGACCGCATGCACGTATGCCTCCAGGTTCGCACCGGGGGCAAGGGCATATACAGGTTGCAGGGAAGTGGTCATGCGAATCCTCCGATTCACTAAAGCTCGCGCAGTGTAGCACTGGCCTATATGACTGCAAGGGGGTGTAAAAGTTTCCTTACACCCCTCGCAGCACCCGCGAAAAACGATGGATTCTAACGCGGCGCCAGCTCACTGAGATGACGGGCGACGGCCAGCCAGGCGCCAATGTAGCCCAGCAGGACGGCGCCCAGAAGCAGGGATAGACCATCGGCTAATGGCACGCCCGCCAGGGCGAAATCACTGCCGTAGAGGCCGGCCAGACGCACCACGGCGTCGTTCAGCCAGTCCAGGCCGTAGGCCAGCACCAGCCAGGCCAGCAGGCCGGCGCCGGTGCCATAGAGTGCGCCCATATAAAGGAAAGGACGGCGCACGTAGCTATCGGTCCCGCCCACCAGCTTGATTACTTCGATCTCGGTGCGACGGTTCTCGATATGCAGACGAATGGTATTACCGATCACCAGCAGCAGCGCCAGGATCAGCAGAACCGCCAGGCCGAAGACGAAACGCTCGCCCAGCTTGAGGATGGCCGACAGTCGCTCGACCCAGACCAGGTCCAGTTGCGCCTGCTCGATACCCGGCATTTCGGAGAGACGCTGGCGCAGCGCTTCCAGTCCCGCCTTGTCGACTTCCTTGGGCGTTACCAGGACCACGCCCGGCAGCGGGTTCTGGGGCAGTTCCTTGAGCGCTTCCCCAAGGCCTGACTGCTGTTGCAGTTCGGCCAGGGCCTGCTCGCGGCTGATCCACTCTGCCTCGGCGACGTCGGGCATGCCGGCGATCTCGTCGCGCAGTTTCTGCCCCTGGGATTCGCTGGCGTCCATCTTCATGAACAGGGAAATCTGTGCCGCGCGCTGCCAGGAACCGCCCAGACGCTCGACGTTGCTGAGCAGCAGGGACAGGCCCATGGGCAGGCTGAGGGCGATGGCCATCACCAGGCAGGTGAAGAAGCTGCCAACGGGCTGGCGGCCCAGGCGGCGCAGGCTGTCCACCAGACTGGCGCGATGGCTTTCCAGCCAGGCGTGCAGCAGGGTGCGGAAATCCGGGCCGTCGTCACCCTTCTCCGGCGACTCGACGTGGCGGGGCGAAGCCCCCACACGCTCGGCGGGCTTCGGCGGCGGCATCTGTTTGGCGCTCATCAGACAGCCTCCCCATCACCGATCAAGCGACCGCGTTGCAGGGTGAGCAGGCGATGGCGCATGCGCGCGATCAGCGCCAGGTCGTGGCTGGCGATCAGCACTGTGGTGCCCAAGCGATTGATGTCCTCGAATACGCCCATGATCTCGGCGGCCAGGCGCGGGTCCAGGTTACCGGTGGGTTCGTCCGCCAGCAGCAGGGCCGGGCGATGAACCACGGCGCGGGCGATGCCGACGCGCTGCTGTTGGCCGGTGGACAGGTCGGCCGGGTAGAGCTCGGCCTTGTCCGCCAGGGAAACCCGCTCCAGCGCCACGCTCACGCGCTTGGCGATCTCCGCCTTGGACAGGCCATGGATCTGCAGCGGCAAGGCGACGTTGTCGAACACGCTGCGGTCGAACAGCAGCTGGTGATTCTGGAACACCACGCCGATCTGGCGACGCAGGAAAGGGATCTGCGAATTGGTGATCGTCGAGAGGTCCTGCCCGGCCAGTAGCAGCTTGCCGGTGGTAGGACGCTCCATCGCCAGCAGCAGGCGCAACAGGGTGCTCTTGCCGGCACCGGAGTGGCCGGTGACGAAGAGGAACTCGCCGCGGCGTACGCGGAAGCTCAGTTCGTGCAGGCCGACATGGCCGTTTGGATAGCGCTTGCCGACCTGCTCGAATCGAATCATGCGGACTCCCGCTCAGCGAAGAGGGCCTTCACGAAGGCGTCGGCTTCGAAGGTACGCAAATCGTCGATGCCTTCACCCACACCTATGTAGCGGATCGGCAGGCTGAACTGCTTGGCCAGGGCGAAGATCACCCCGCCCTTGGCGGTGCCGTCCAGTTTGGTCAGCGCCAGGCCGGACAGGTTGACCGCCTGGTGGAACTGCTTGGCCTGGTTGATGGCGTTCTGACCGGTGCCGGCATCCAGCACCAGCAGCACTTCGTGGGGAGCGGTCTCGTCCAGTTTGCCGATCACGCGGCGAACCTTCTTCAGCTCCTCCATAAGGTTGTCCTTGGTGTGCAGTCGGCCGGCGGTGTCGGCGATCAGCACGTCGACGCCACGGGCCTTGGCGGCCTGCACGGCATCGAAGATCACGGAAGCGGAGTCGGCGCCGGTGTGCTGCGCGATCACGGCGATGTTGTTGCGCTCGCCCCAGATCTGCAGCTGCTCCACGGCGGCTGCACGGAAGGTGTCGCCGGCAGCGAGCATGACCTTCTTGCCATCGAGCTGCAGCTTCTTGGCCAGCTTGCCGATGGTGGTGGTCTTGCCGACGCCGTTCACGCCGACCACGAGGATCACGTAGGGCGCGTGGCCGTTGTCGATCTTCAGCGGCTGCTCGACCGGACGCAGCAGCGCGGCCAGTTCGTCCTGCAGTGCCTTGTACAGGGCATCGGCGTCGGCGAGCTGTTTGCGTGCGACCTTCTGGGTCAGGCTCTGGACGATGGCGCTGGTGGCTTCCACGCCGACATCGGCGGTCAGCAGGCGGGTTTCGATTTCATCCAGCAGGTCGTCGTCGATGGCCTTGCGCCCGAGGAACAGGCTGGCCATTCCCTCGCCGAGACTGGCACTGGTCTTGGACAGGCCCTGCTTGAGGCGAGCAAAGAAACCGGCCTTGGCTGGTTCCGGCTGGGCGACGGGGGCCGGTGTGGGCTCGGATACGGGTTCGGCGACAGGTGCGGCAACAGGAACGGGGGCGGCCACCGGAGCAGGCTGCTCGGCGACAGGTGCAGGTGCAGGTGCAGGTGCAGGTGCAGGTGCAGGTGCAGGTGCAGGTGCAGGTGCAACAGGCTCGGCGACTACCGGCGCCTCGGCAATGACTGGTGCGGGTGCCGGGGCCTCTGCCACAACCGGAGCAGGAACAGGAGCGGGAACAGGCGTTTCGACTGGCGCAGGAGCAATCTCGGGCACCGGGGCCTGCTCGACCACTGGCGCGGCTACAGGCTGGGCAGCCGGAACGGATTCGGGAGCGGGCGCAGGTGCGGCCGGGGCATCAGCCTCGACAGGGGCCACCGTCTCCGCCGGAGCGGCGGGAGTGGCTTCCTGGGGCTTCTTGCGCAGCCAGCCGAACAAGGATTTCTTTTCCCCGGCCTGGGCCGGAGCCTTCTTGTCGTCGTTGGAACCAAACATGAGTCGAATGCATCTCAAGGGAGCGGCCGTGCTGGCTCTATGCCGGCCAGCTTCGCCGCCCCGGGAAGTCGGGTAGCCCCGGACCATTATCTGGTCCGGAGCCCCCTAAGAACCGTGCGTGCGACTTTCGCCGCACACGGCTCAAGCCTACATGAAGTCAAGAAGCTCGACCGGTGACGCACGGAGTGTTGCGCGCGACTTTACCACTATAAGCCGCTGTAGAGCAGAGTTACCTCTTGTCGCCGACTGTGGATCAGCGAGTGACAGTTGGGGTGTAGGAGTACGCGGTTGCTCAGTCTGTCCGAGCCGCCGTCCACTCGTCGGATGACGTGGTGGTCGTGCCAGCCGGTTTCCTTGCTAACCGCATGACCGCATAGGGCGCAAACCCCACGCTGTCTCCGGAAGAGCCTGAGGATTTGCCCCCGGTACTGCAGCTTGTGCTGCATCCGTTGGACTCTCAGATCCTCCCATTTCAGCTCCTGTTTCGCGTCGTAAGGCTGGTAAGCCAGCGGTAGACGTTTTCCCCTTTTGATTTCCACCTTTGCCAGCAAAAACAACCGCCGGCAGCCGGATTTTCCTTTGTCACTTTTATAGGGATGCGCGAACACCCATCTTCGACCGCCTATGTAGTGGAAGTACTTCTTCCTAATCCATTTGGCGGACTTATTAGGGTGCCTGCGCTTCGCCCACCTCCAGACTCGCCAGTGGATCATGTGGTCTAGCGTGTTGAAGGTACGTTTCGCCACTACCTGGGAGTGGTATTGCGACCACCCTTTCAGTACCGGGTTCAGTTGGCCGATTAAGGCGTCCTGCGTCAGTGCCCCGCTGTTTCTTACTATCTCGCTCACTTTTCGGTAAAACGCCGAGACGTTCTTCCTAGAGGGCTTGATAAGCAGCTTGGTCTTCCGTCTGGGCGATTTCGGCACGTATTTCCTGAAGTTCCACCCTAGGAAGTCGAATCCGTCCAGGATGTGCGTGATGTGCGTTTTCTCCCTGGAAAGCTCAACCCCTCGAACAGCTAGGAATTGTTCTACCCAAGGCCGAACCTCGTCCTGCAGTAGCTCTTTCGAGTCAGCTGCGATGACAAAGTCGTCCGCATACCTCACTACCTGAACCTTCGTCTTCTCGGCCTTTTTGACCCCAAGCTTCCGTGCCAAGTGGCGTTTCAGCTGGATTTCCAGGCCGTTCAGAGTGACGTTCGCCAGACAGGGGGAGATGATCCCACCTTGTGGCGTCCCGGCTTCCGTGGCTGCGAATTGTCTCCGGTCAACCACCCCGGCCCTCAACCATTTCCTGAGCATCATCTTGTCCATGGGGACGTTTTTGATGAGCCAGTCGTGGTTGATGTTGTCGAAGAACCCTTTGATGTCCCCTTCCATCACCCAGGTCGGAGCGACCGGCGTGGACAACAGATGGAAGAGTTCCACCATTGCGTCGGTAGTTGCCCGATCTGGCCTGAAGCCATAACTCCTCGGGTCGCTGGTGCTTTCGACGACGGGTTCTAGGGCAAGTAGATACAGCGCTTGCATGGCACGATCCAACATGGTCGGGATGCCTAGCGGTCGCTTTTCCGCCTTGCCGGGTTTGGGAATCCACACCCGCCGGAGCGGTTGGGCCCTGTATCCCCTTTTCTTGGACAGACTTATCACAGCCCGTAGCTTGGCGCTGGGCGTTGCCCATGTTGCTCCATCTACGCCCGGAGTCTTGCGACCCCGGTTCTCCGTGACTCGTCGCACGGCTAAACAGCGGCCATGAAACGAGTGGGTCAGTAACCGTTGCAGGCGTTTAACCCTGCGCCAGTTACCCGCCCCAGTTGCCTGCGCGATCTTCAGCTGCGTTTTCCGAACGGAGATTTGGATTTCGGCCCAGTCGAGACTGTGCCATTCCTCTCCCCCGTCGAAGGACGCAGACTTCGCCGGTGTTGCTGGCGTCGTTTTCATACTGTCCTCCTGTTGGTAATGAGACCTTCAGGACGGACTGCCCCCTAGGGGACGGTTCGCCCCTAGGGTCGTTGTTACGCTGGAATCAGCGGTTGATATCGCACCTGTAGACCAGGTGCACGTCAGCCAGGGTTGCCCCTGCCGGCGATGTTTCAGCCGATATGTCCCCCATTACGGGCGACCATTCGCTTCTTGCACCCTCCTATTCCCCACACCCATCAGCTTCCCTTGCGGGCAGCCTGCCGCCGTTGTTGCTGGTTAGGCGAGTGGTCGGGATTGCCACGTTCCCCGGATCGCATCAATTCCCCGTTTAGGCTCCGTCTTTCCTCCGATAGTCCGGTGGTACCGCAGCGCATCGTCCTACTGCGCTGACCGACTACGATGCCGTTTTGGCCGGGGCCTAATTACCGTTGGCCCAAGGATACTGACGAAGGTTCTGTCGACGATTCACATGTGTTAGCCATGCGGGTTTGGTCACTAGCCTCTAGAAAGCCGGGTAATTCAGCAATCATTGCGCTTCCCGTTACCGGGGTGCGGTTCCCTCGAAAGGGAGAGACATTGTCGATCGGGCTTCACACCCCGAGGTTGGCCCCCGGCGCATGCCGATCCAGTGAACTGATGGGTACACATCAGGCTCGGTACTCCCTGGGCCAGCGGAGTTGAGCAATGCGGTCCGGAGCTCACGCTCCGTGCTTGGACTTGGTGCCTCTAACGTCTCACGACGATAGCGACGGTCACGTTAATCCAGAGGCCTTTATAGGTGGGAGCAGCCCCTAAGGGCCGTTTAACACCCTTGGGGCATGAAATAACTTGAAACAATTCCCACGACAGGAATTGCCTTTATGATGCGCCTAACCGAACGAATTTCAACCATTAGAGGTCGTATTCGAGGCGTAGCTTCCCCGGGAACGGGGATTTACCACACCCCCGCAAGCGGGTCGATTTGAGCTGGTCAAACCAGGCACAAGTGCTTTATTTAGACTCTAGCCCCTTGATATCAAAGGACTTGGTGTCAGGGAGAAAGCTCTCCGACCAAGCACGACACGATCATACGTGTCGCACAGGATGGGGTATCCTAGCACCTCTTCGCCCGCAGGCGGTACGACCGCCGGGGCCGTCCGACAGGTCAAGAACATTGATGAAAGCCACTGCCCGACAAGCCGCCGGCTTGCTGTTTTGCGCTCTCTGTCTGCCCACTCTGGCCCTCGCTGCAGACAACCAACCCACCCACGAGTTCACCCTGGACAACGGCCTGAAGGTCGTGGTCCGTGAGGACCACCGCGCGCCCGTGGTGGTCTCTCAGCTCTGGTACAAGGTCGGCTCGAGCTACGAGACCTCCGGCCAGACCGGTCTCTCCCACGCCCTCGAACACATGATGTTCAAGGGCAGCCGCAAGCTCGGCCCCGGCGAAGCCTCGCGCATCCTGCGGGAGCTCGGCGCCGAAGAGAACGCCTTCACCAGCGACGACTACACCGCCTATTACCAGGTGCTGGCCCGCGACCGCCTGGGCGTGGCCTTCGAACTGGAAGCCGACCGCCTCGCCAGCCTCAAGCTGCCGCCGGAAGAGTTCTCCCGCGAGATAGAGGTGATCAAGGAGGAGCGCCGCCTACGTACCGACGACAAGCCCACCGCCAAGGCGTTCGAGCGCTTCAAGGCGATGGCTTATCCGGCCAGCGGCTATCACATCCCCACCATCGGCTGGATGGCCGACCTCAACCGCATGAAGGTCGAGGAGCTGCGCCACTGGTACGAATCCTGGTATGTGCCGAACAACGCCACCCTGGTGGTGGTGGGCGACGTCACCCCGGACGAGGTCAAGGGTCTGGCCGAGCGCTATTTCGCTGCCATTCCGAAGCGTGAAGTGCCGCCTGCGAAGAAGCCCCTCGAGCTGGCCACCCCCGGCGAGCGTCGCCTCACCCTGCACGTGCGCACTCAGCTGCCGAGCCTGCTGATGGGCTTCAACGTACCGGGGCTGGCCACCGCCAAGGACGCGCGCCAGGTCCACGCACTGCGCCTGATTTCCACCCTGCTCGACGGCGGCTACAGCGCTCGCCTGTCCAGCCGGCTGGAACGCGGCGAGGAGCTCGTCAGCGGCGCCTCCGCCTGGTACGACGGCTTCCCCCGTGGCGACAGCCTGTTTGTCATCAGCGCCACGCCCAACGTGCAGAAAGGCAAGACCCTGGAGCAGACCGAGGCCGGCATCTGGCGCCAGCTGGAAGACCTGAAGAACACCCCACCGAGCGCCGATGAGCTCAAGCGCGTACGCGCCCAAGCCATTGCCGACCTCGTCTATCAGCGCGACTCCATCACCAGCCAGGCCACCACCATCGGCCAGCTGGAAACCGTCGGCCTGTCCTGGAAATTGATGGACCAGGACCTCGCGGCCCTCGAAGCCGTGACGCCTGCCGACATCCAGGCCGCCGCCAAGACCTTCTTCACCCGCGACCGCCTGAGCGTCGCCCACATCCTGCCCGAGGAGGCCCGCAATGAGTGAGCGCAACGGCCTGCGTTATGGCCTGCTCGGCCTGGCCCTGATCACCCTGCTCGGCGTGCTGGCCTTCATCGTCAATCGCCCGGCGACCACTGCCACCGCTGAAACCGCCACCCCCGCGCCGGCCCAGGGACTGCAATCCCTGGCGGAACTGGGCGGCAAGGCACCCAGCCGTCGCACGCTGGACATCCAGAGCTGGAAAACCGCCGAAGGCGCCAAGGTACTGTTCGTCGCCGCTCCCGAGCTGCCGATGTTCGACCTGCGCCTGACCTTCGCCGCCGGCAGCAGCCAGGACGGCGATATCCCCGGCCTGGCGACCATGACCAACGCCATGCTCAACGAGGGTGTGGCCGGCAAGGACGTCACCGCCATCGCCGAAGGCTTCGAGGGTCTGGGCGCGGATTTCGGCAACGGCGCCTACCGTGACATGGCCGTGGCCAGCCTGCGCAGCCTCACCGCCCCTGAGCAGCGCCAGCCGGCCCTGGACCTGTTCACCCAGGTGATCGGTGCGCCGACCTTCCCCGAAGACTCCCTGGCGCGGATCAAGAACCAGATGCTCGCCGGTTTCGAGTACCAGAAGCAGAACCCCGGCAAACTCGCTGGCCTGGAACTCTTCGACAAGCTCTACGGCCAGCACCCCTATGCCCACCCGAGTGAAGGCGACGAGAAATCCGTCCCCGGTATCACCGTCGCCCAGATGCGTGCCTTCCACCAGAAGGCCTACGCCGCCGGCAACGTGGTGATCGCCCTGGTCGGCGACCTGTCCCGTGCCGACGCCGAAGCCATCGCCAACCAGGTTTCCAAAGCCCTGCCCAAGGGGCCGGCGCTGGCCAAACTGCCTGAACCGCAAGCACCGAAACCCGGCCTCAACCATATCGAGTTCCCGTCCAAGCAGACCCACCTGATGCTGGCCCAGCTCGGCATCGACCGGAATGACCCGGACTACGCCGCGCTCTATCTGGGCAACCAGATTCTCGGCGGTGGCGGCTTTGGCACCCGGCTGATGGAAGAAGTACGCGAGAAGCGCGGCCTGACCTATGGCGTCAGCTCGGGCTTCACCGCCATGCAGGTGCGCGGCCCGTTCATGATCGGTCTGCAGACCCGCGCGGAGATGAGCCAGGGCACGCTCAAGCTGATTCAGGACATCGTCCGTCAGTACCTGGCCGAAGGCCCCACCCAGAAGGAGCTGGACGATGCCAAGCGTGAGCTGGCCGGCAGCTTCCCGCTGTCCACCGCAAGCAACGCCGACATCGTCGGCCAACTGGGCGCCATCGGTTTCTACGACCTGCCGCTGACCTACCTGGAAGACTTCATGGCCAAGGTCCAGGCGCTGGATGTGGCCCAGGTGAAAGCCGCCATGGCCAAACACCTGTCCCCCGACCAGTTCGTCATCGTCACCGCCGGCCCGACGGTCACCCAGAAGGAGCTGCCGCCTCCCACCGACAAACCCGCCGAAATGCCCAGCGGCGTACCGGAGCACTAATGCGCAAGCCAAACGCAAAACCCGCCAGGCCGAATCACGGTGGCCAGGGCCAGCTACGCATCATCGGGGGCGAATGGCGCTCGCGGCGCTTCGCCTTCCCCGACGGTCCCGGCCTGCGCCCCACGCCGGACCGCGTGCGTGAAACGCTGTTCAACTGGCTTGCACCCTATATGGAAGGCGCGCGGGTCCTGGACCCCTTCGCCGGTAGCGGTGCCCTCTATCTGGAAGCGCTGTCCCGTGGTGCCGCCGAGGCGCTGGCGCTGGACCTGAACCCCGACTCGGTCGCCGCCTTGCGCGGCCATCTGGATACGTTGCGCTGCGGCAGGGGCCAACTGCTGCAAAGCGACGCCCTGCGCTACTTGGACACCCAGGCCCCGAGCGCTTTCGACGTCGTATTCCTCGATCCGCCCTTCAACCAGGGCCTGCTGCAGCCCGTTTGCGACCTCCTGGAGAATCGCGGCTGGCTCGCCCCCCGCGCCTGGGTCTATACCGAAAGCGAGAACGCTCCCTCCACGCTCGGTCTACCGGGTAACTGGCGCCTGCACCGCGAGAAGAAAGCCGGGCAGGTGTACTACGCCCTGTGGCAGCGTGCCGCCGGGGACACTCCCGCAGCCTGACCGACGGCCACGCCGATGAACTCGTTCCACTCGCCGGTAACCACCCGCACCAGCTTCCAGCCGGCCTGGTGGTTGCCCGGCCCGCACCTGCAGACCCTCTGGTCGCCCTTCTGCCGCACGCCGCCGCCACTCCATCGGCAGCGTGAGCGGCTATGGCTGGAGGACGGCGATTTCCTCGACCTGGACTGGCATGGCCCACACGAGGCCGACGCACCCCTGACGCTGGTTCTGCACGGCCTGACCGGTTCTTCCACCTCGCTCTATGTCCTCGGTCTGCAGCAGGAACTGGCCACTCGCGGCTGGGCCAGCGTGGCCATCAACTGGCGCGGCTGCTCGGGCGAACCCAATTTGCTGCCGCGGGGCTACCACTCGGGCGTCAGCGAAGACCTTGCAGCCACCATCCGCCACCTGCGCGCCAGCCGCCCGCTGGCACCGCTCTACGCAGTGGGCTACTCGCTGGGCGGCAATGTGCTGCTCAAGCACCTGGGAGAAACTAGCGAAGACTGCGGCCTGCAAGGCGCCGTGGCGGTCTCGGTGCCCTATCGCCTGGACCAGTGCGCCGACCGCATCGCCCTCGGCTTCTCCAAGGTCTACCAGGCGCACTTCATGCGCGAAATGGTGGCCTACGTGAAGCAAAAGCAGCGCCTGTTCGCTCACCACGGGCAGACGGAGCACCTCTCCACCCTGGAACGCCTCGGTTCGCTGGAAGGCATGCATACCTTCTGGGACTTCGACGGCCGCATCACCGCGCCATTGCACGGATTCGACGACGCCCACGACTACTACCGCCGTGCCTCCAGCCGCTACTACCTGGGCGGCATCCGCATCCCTACCCTGCTGATCCAGTCGGCCGACGACCCATTCGTGTTCCGCCACAGCCTGCCGGAAGCCCACGAGCTCTCGGCTACCACGCGCATGGAACTGCACCCCCGAGGCGGTCATGTGGGCTTTGTCGAAGGATCACCGCGCAAACCCGCCTATTACCTGGAACGGCGGATTCCGGACTGGCTAACGAGTCAGACGCCAGTGCGCTGAACGCTGGGGCTCAGCTATCGCTGGCCCAACTATCGAGCCAGCGCCAGCGATGGGGGAAGCGCGCCTTCAGACCCAGGCGGTCCACACGCCAGAACGCTGGCCACTCACCTTTTACCCGCGCCAGCAAGCGCAGGTTGCGGCTCGGGGCACTGAATGCCTCGCGCAGCTCCACCGGCACAGGCGCGGCGTCCTCCACCATGCGCACCACCTCGGCAGGCAGCCAGGTGCCGTCCGGTAGGCGCAGCCGGAAGGGCTGGCCTGGAGAGGCATAGGCGGCGTCCCGCGGGTCGAGATAGACCCACAGTTCGGCGTCGCCCAGACGCTGCAGGCGCATCAGCGGCGTCCCGGGGCCGACGTTTTCGCCCTCATCCACCAGCACCTCGCTGATCACCCCGGACTCGCCGGCCTTCAGCTCCAGCCCATGCAAACGTGCTTGCAGCCAATCGCTTTCCAGTCGGCGTTGACGCTCCAGAGTGTCGTCCACCGGTTGCGACTCTCGCCGCTCGAATTGCACCAGGTCACGCTGGCGCCTGTCCCGCTCGTCCTGGGCCTGCTGCACCTCACCGCGGGTCGCAGCACCAGCGGCGAGCAGCCCGCGCAAGCGTCCCAGGCGGCTCTCCGCGCTGGCCAGCAGGCGTTCCAGGGCCTGACGCTCCTGCTCCGGCAAGGGCCGATTCCCGGCAGGCCGCCGCGCCTGGGCGGCGGGGTCTCCGAGCAGGGCAAGGCGAGCACGCCACTCGGGGTTATCCATCTTCACCAGCAACTGGCCGGCCTCGACCCGGTCGCCAGGCCTGGCCAGCACGCGCTCCACCTGTCCAGCCTCCCGCGCCCGCAGCTCGGTGGACGGCAGATGCAGCTGCACCGGCGCCTCGATCAGCCAGAGGCCGAGGAATTCGCGCCCGACCAGGAACAACAGCGGACTGGTGACCGCGAGCAGGATCAGGTACCAGCGCAGCTTGAAGGCCAGGCGCTTACCGGGCGCGTAGAGCACCTTGAGCCCCTGATCCTGGGTGGGCTGCTGTTCCTTGGGGCTGGAGAATCGAATCTTCATGGCCTGACTCAACGGGGAAAATGGGTCCAATCCTGCCAGTCGACGCCGGTGATACCGGCGGGCTGCAGGCGCGTGCGCCAACGCTCGAGCTGTTCCCGCAACTGCGTGCGCGATGCCCCGGCCCAGGATTCCTCAGCCGGTAGCTGGGGCTCGACACTCTGGGCCAGACGGAAGCGCAGCGCCGGCCAGCGCCGGGCGATGGATTCCGCCACTTCGGCGCTTCGGGCGGGATTGCGCGTGTAGATCATCAGGTCGACCTGCCGCACGCCGCGCTTCGGCAGGGCACAGGGCACGCAGGTCGCACCGGCAACTGGCTCGGCGAACCAGCGGGGATGACTGGACAGCTCCAGCGGCCAGGACACGACCGCGGACACGGCGCCCAGGGTGTCCAGCCAGTCCTGCAAGCGGCGGTCGGGCACCGGCCAGCCGAGTTGCTCCACCTCAAGATCCAGGTGCAAGGCATCGAACGGCAGCCCCTTGAGCTTGCCGAGCAGATCCAGCAAACCCTGGCGCCCAGCGGGTTCCAGCCAGGCCGGATCCCCCAGCAGCAAGGCCACCTGCAAGCCTTGGGCGTGGGCGCCATCAAGGGTGTCCTGCAGTTGCTTGCGCAGGGCCGGGATGTCGGCCACCTGCCCACCATCGAGCCCCAGGTACAGCCGCGTCATGCCGGCGCGGCGC
This sequence comes from Pseudomonas sp. BN411, assembly GCF_029871235.1. Lineage (GTDB taxonomy): Bacteria > Pseudomonadota > Gammaproteobacteria > Pseudomonadales > Pseudomonadaceae > Metapseudomonas. Next base: position 55,085 of record NZ_SSOM01000074.1, on the reverse strand, counting down.
AGTTCGCGCAGTTCCGCGTGACGAGTCGCGGGATTCAGCAATGCCCCGCTTTTCCACAGGTAAACGCCCTGGCTCCAGCCCGTCGAGCCGACGCCCTTCGGCGCCGCCCCAACCACGCCCAGGGCCGGCCAGTCGAGACGCTGCGGCCCCAGCAGGCCGGCCAGGGCCTGGTCATCGTCGACGAATAGACGCAGGGCCGCTTCACGCAGCCAGGCAGCGTGCCAGGCGGCAATCAGGCGCAATCCGCTGTTGTAGCGCTCCAGCTCCACAGCCAGCTCCTCGGCCGGGCTCTCGGAAACCGAGCTCTCGACGCGCAGCCGCTGCTCCCGCAGGGCCTGGTCTGAAACGGCTAGCTGCTCGCGCTCTCGATCCAGGTCCAGCGCTGCCTGGCGTTGTGCCTGCAGGGTTTGCCCAAGGGACTGGAGCAGTTGCTGGCGCTCGGCCTCCAGCTGCGCCAGGGCGGCTTGATGGCGCGCCTCACCTTCTCGATTGCGCGCCCGGCCGTAGTTCATCAGGTCGAAGGGCGCGGACAGACTGAGGGCAGCCACCAGCCCGTCGCCGCTCTTGCTGGCACCGCTGCGTGACTCGTAGCTCTGCGCAACGCTGAAGCTTGAGTCGACGCTCTCGTACCAGGGCGATTGCCGATTGCGCTCGGCGTGGCGCAGTTCGTCCTGTCTCTCTTGCAGGCGCGGGTGACCCTCCAGGGCCTGACGCCAATTGGACAACGGCAGCACTTGCGTTGACAGCGATTCCGCTTCGGCCTGCTGACCAGGGCCAATCTCCATACCCGCCAACCCGGCCAGGCTGGCGCGGGTGTCCTCCACCAGGAGCGCGCTCTGCCGGCAACGCTGCTGGAGACCCTGCCATTGGCCGTCCAGCAACCGCGCCTGCGAAGGCAGCAGCCAGCCGCCCTGTTGACGCCGGGCCAGGCGTTCGCGAGCCGTCTGGGATGCGGGCAGCAGCCCCTTGCACCAGCGCTCTTCCTGCTCGGCGCGCCACCAGTTGGCGTAGGCACTGCGTAAGGCCAGCCGTTGCTCCGCCAGGCGCAACAGGCGCTGCGCCTGCTGCCGCTGCTGCTCAAGCTCCACCGCCGATACGGCCTGCACTTGTCGACGCAGGCTGCCGAGCAGCGGGTGGCGCAGGCCGAGGGCCAGGTCACGCCCGTAATAGTCGTCACGCAGGTCTTCGGTCACCAGTTCGTGGTAGTGCCCGGTACTGCCGGAGCCGAACCACTGCCAGCCCGCCTCGGCTTCGCGCTGTTCCTTGAGTGCATCCAGCGCCCGCAGCTCGGCCGCCTTGGCCTGCAGCGCGGCCCCGTCTTCGGCGCGGTCCAGCACCTGGGCCAACGACAGCACGTCGGCCCGGACCATGCCGGCGGCCAGCAGCAGTGCGCAGAAAAGTAATGGACGAATCATGAACTCAGAACCTCTTGGCCCTGCGCAGCACCCACCAGGGCGCCATGCTGGTCTCCTCATGGCCGCGACGCAGGGCCTCGTTGAGCATGGCCACCGCGCTCCACATGCGCATGACCAGCATGAACAGCGGGAAGACGAAGACCACAGGGAACAATCGCAGGTCCATGCGCGGCCGCTCGGACACCAGGGCCAGCATGGCCACATAGAGCAACAGCGTCATGCCCAGATAGACCAGGTAAATGAGGGCGGCCAGGGCCAGGAAGCGCGGCCAGGGCAGCACCAGGGGCCCGGCCAGGCAGTAGCCGGCGATGATGAAAGGCAGTACCAGCTGGAAGAAAAAGCCGGTGATCAGGGTCATCAGGAAGTTCGGCCAGCCCAGCAGTCGCGGATTGAAGCTGTGGCGGTGCTTGCGGATGTAGAGGAAGTACAGGTCACCGTCCCAGCGCAGGCGCTGCTTGAGGAACTGCAGGAAGGTCACGGGCGCGTCGGTATGGCCGATGGCGCCTGGCTCGAAAGGAATGCGCAGGGGCCTGCGGCCGAAGTAGTTCTTGATCCGCAGGGTAATGTCGAGGTCTTCCGCGGTATGGGTGTCCCAGCCGCCGATCTTGTCGAGGAAACTGCGGCGAAACGCGCCGAACGCGCCGGATACGTTATTCACCAGGTTCCATTCGCTGAGGCCGATCTTGGCCATGTGGATCGACAGCTGATACTCCAGCGCCTGCATGGCGGTGGTGAGCGAAGCCCGGGCGTTGCGCACGCGCAGGCTTCCTGCCACGGCCGGGACGTCCGGGTCGGCGAAATGACGGACCATCTGGCTGACCATGTCGTTGTCGAAGGAGGTGTCGCCATCCAGGGCCATCACCACTTCGCCGGTGCAGTGCGCCAGGCCCGCGTTCAGGGAGGAGACCCGGCCACCGCGCTGCCACTTGGCGATGGGTCGCAACAGGCGTCGCGGATAGAGCCGCGGATCGACGCGAAAGTCCCGCACGGCCTGCATGGTGGGCTGGTTCACGGCCGCTCCGTCCACCACCGGAATCATCTCGATGTAGCCGGGGTAGGTCTGCTCGCACAGGCTGCGCAGGGTCGTCTGGACGTCCCGACCCTCGCTGTAGCAAGTGATGATGCAGGACACGCGCGGCCGATAGGTGCTCTGCTGGGGCAACTCGAACGGCTTGCGGACGAACCAGCGCAGGACGCCGATCAGCACCAGCAGGTTGAGCGGCAGCTCCAGCAGCAGGAAGGCCGGCAGCAACATGAAGGCACCCTGCAGAATGCCATCGCTCCTGGCGAACTCGCCGAGGAGCAGCAGCCACTGCTCGACAAAAGCTTCCATGCTCAGCCCAACTGTCCGCCCAGACGCGCCAGCAGCAGCGCCGCGTCTTCCTGGTCCTGCTGATCATCGGGAGCCGTGAAGACGGCCAACCGCACCTCGATGGGCGTCACCTGTCCGGCGGTCAGGCGTTCCGCGCCCTTGACCAGACGCTTGCGCACCACCTCCATGCCGGTGACATCCGTGTGCGGCATCAGCAGCCAGAGCACCTCCTCGCTCAGCCGGCAACAACGATCGGTTTCCCGCACGGCTTCCTGCAGGCGCTCCACCAGCCCGTCCACCAGCGCGTGGCCGCGCATCTCACCGAGTTGGGAGAGGGTTTCCAACAGGTTGACGAAACGCAGACCGAGTAGAGAGAAGGCCGGGTCCCGGTGCCGTCGCGTCAGTTGCAGCTGCCAGTTCAGCAGATCGAGGAAGGCCTGGCGTGGCAACAAGTTGAGGCTGCCGAAGCGCTCGATGTTCGTCACCCCGGCGCCGAAGCCTTCCCGGCACCTCAAGCGCCCGGCCTCGGCCAGGCGGAAGTGGCGTATTTCGCGCACGCGCAGTTTGTCGGGCGCGTGGGATTGGCCGCAGTCCAGGCAGCGCGCATCCACGGCGGCATCGACGAAAAAGGCCTGGCAGCTGCGGCAGCGGTAGTTCTCCAGCGGGCGGTCGTAGTCGCTGCCAATATGGCGAAGACGGGTCAGGCAGTTCGGGCAGAGCAGTACGCCTTCCTTGAGGAAGTGTTCCTGGGGGCCGACGTGCCCGCAGGTGAAGCAATGCAGCGAAGGCTGGCGACCGATGTCCAGGGCCTGGCACTCGGGGCAGACATCCACGTAATTGAGGCGGCCCGAACCACAGCTGGTGCACAAGCGCAGCCGGTCCTGCAGTTCACCCTCTTCCAGCCAGCCCTGCTGGCTCATCAGCTGTAGCCAGGAGAATTGATTGATGGTCTCTTCGTTGCCGAGGGCTTCCAGCAGCGGATAGCGGTAGTGCTGGGGTACGCCGGCATCACGCACTGCAAGGACTTCACCACGTGAGCGCAGCCAGAGCCACGCCATCACCCGTTCCTCGAAGCGTTCCGGGGCGGCTCCGCGATTGAAAAGGCCAAAGCGCTCGCGCCACAGGCGCCAGAGGGGCGTGATCGCACCAGGGTCGGCCGGCGGCGGGCCGTCGCCCAGGGCAATGCACCAGGGATCCTGGTCCTGGCAGCAGTAGATCAGACTGAAGCGATAGCGGGGATCGAGGCGCAGACTCCGTAAGACCGGGCCCGCCTGTGCGCCCGGCAGGTCGACCAACAGCACATCGGCTTCGGAATCGGCCTGCAGGCTCGCAAGATCGTTGTAGCGTTCCAGCTCAATGCCGGGGAATCGATACGGACCAGCGCCAAGTAACGCAATCCTGGGTGTGGTTCTGGACATGGATAAAACTCAAGCATTCCTTGGCTCAATCTTCTCACTATAGACGCGCCGCTTCGCCTTAACACGCGTCAATGTTTCCTCGATCAGCTCGGTACCACCTGCTCCAGCGGCACGTAGAGCTTCTCGTACAGCGCCTTGACCGCTGGCTGTGCTTCGGGCGCGAGGTAACCACCTTCCAGCGCCAGCACCTGGTAGATGCCTCGGCGCAGCAGTTCCTGGCTGAGGTCGGCGGCATCGCCTCGGGTGGTGCAGAGGAAGCGCACCCAGGAGGTGACGATGATCCAGCTGTTGAGGGTCAGGGCTTCGACCTGGGCAGGGCTCATCAGCAGGATGCCGGCGCTGACGAAGCCGCGATAAATGGCCTGGGCGTGGTCCAGGCAGCGCTGGGCGAAGAGCCGGTAGCGCGCGGCGAGCTCCACATCGGATTCCAGCAGGTGCTCCAGGTCACGATGCAGGAAGCGGAAGTCCCACATGGCCGCCAGCAGGGACTCCAGATAGAAGGTCTTGTCCTCCACCGTCACCTCGCGCCCCTCCGGCAGGCGCAGGAAGCTGTCCACCCGCACCTCGTAGAGGCCGAACAGCTCGGCGATGATTTCCTGCTTGTTGCGGAAGTGGTAGTACAGATTGCCCGGCGACATGCCCAGGTGCGCGGCGATGTGGTTGGTGGTGACATTGCGCTCGCCCTGGATGTTGAACAGCGCGAGGCTCTCCAGAACGATGCGGTCGCGGGTCTTGGGTCTTGGTGCCATCGGGCGGTGGTTCCTGCAATCGGTAGGCGCGGCGAGCGGTAAAGGTACACCGCGCGGCGTTCGGGAAACACCCGGTGTTACCGGCAGCCGCCCCGTCCAGCATTTCGTTGGGCTGCCGCCGAACGAGCCGGCGAGCAAGCTATTTGACAGATTAGAGCAATTGCTCTAAAAAACCAGCGACACCAAAACAACAGAGCCACGTCGCGTCCGCTCGGCGGATTCGAACGACGCTCCCGGAGCCGCCGAGGAACCGCGCCATGGTCGCCGACATCGCCTACCTGCAACAGAGCCAGCAGCAGATCAGCCAGCTGGAAACCCTCTTCCAGCGCCAGCGCGAGGCCTTTCGCGCCAACCCCATGCCCAGCGCCGAGCAGCGCATCCAGTGGCTGAAGTCCCTCCGCGAGCTGCTGTTCACTGAGCAGGAGGCGCTGATCGCGGCCATCTCCCAGGACTTCAGCAATCGCTCTGCCGACGAGACCCGACTCGCCGAGATCATGCCCAGCCTCCACGGCATCCACTATTCCGCCAAGCGCCTGAAGAAATGGATGAAGCCGTCCCGCCGCCGCGTCGGCCTGGCCTTCCAGCCGGCCTCGGCCAAGGTGGTGTACCAGCCGCTGGGCGTGGTCGGTGTGATCGTGCCGTGGAACTACCCGCTGTTCCTGGCCATCGGCCCGCTGGTGGGCGCCCTGGCCGCGGGCAACCGGGTGATGATCAAGATGAGCGAGTCCACCCCGGCCACCTCGCAACTGGTGAAAGACCTGCTGGCGCGGATCTTCCCCGAAGACCTGGTGGCCGTAGCCCTGGGCGAAGCCGAGGTGGGCGTGGCCTTCTCCCGCCTGCCCTTCGACCACCTGCTGTTCACCGGTGCCACCAGCATCGGCAAGCACGTGATGCGCGCCGCCGCCGAGAACCTGACCCCGGTGACCCTGGAACTGGGCGGTAAGTCGCCGGCCATCGTTTCCGCCGACGTGCCCCTGGCCGACGCTGCCGAGCGCATCGCCTTCGGCAAGACCATGAACGCCGGCCAGACCTGCGTGGCTCCGGACTACGTCCTGGTGCCGGAAGACCGTGTCGACGGATTCGTCGAAGCGTATCGCCAGGCCGTGAAGGGTTTCTACCCGCAGCTGACCGACAACCCCGACTACACCGCCATCATCAACGAGCGCCAGCTGGGCCGCCTGAAAGGCTACCTGGCCGACGCCGAAGCCAAGGGCGCACGCCTGGTGCCGCTGTTCCCCGAAGCCCAGGGCCGCCGCCTGCCGCACACCCTGGTGCTGAATGCCACCGATGACATGAAACTGATGCAGGACGAAATCTTCGGCCCCCTGCTGCCGGTGGTTCCCTATCGCAACATCGACGATGCCTTCAGCTACATCAACGACCGCCCACGTCCGCTGGCGCTCTACTATTTCGGCTACGGCCGGGGCGAGCAGCAACGCGTCCTCAACGAAACCCATTCCGGCGGCGTATGCCTGAACGACACCCTGCTGCACGTGGCCCAGGACGACATGCCCTTCGGCGGTATCGGCCCATCCGGCATGGGCCATTACCACGGCCACGAAGGCTTCCTAACCTTCAGCAAGGCCAAGGGCGTGTTCATCAAGCAGCGCTTCAATGCCGCGAAACTGATCTACCCGCCCTATGGCAAGGCCATCCAGAAACTGATTTTCAAACTCTTCGTCCGCTGAACCGGGCCTTCGCAGGCAGATAACAAGAATGAGCGAAACCACCCTCGACGTGCCGGGACTCTCCCGGCGCAATCTGCTCAAGGTCGGCCTGTTCGGCTCGGCCTTCCTCGCCACTGCCGGCGTGACCGCCAGCCTCACCGGCTGCTCGGCCAGCGTTCCAGCTAGCGGCTTCGCGGTGTTGCGCCAGTCCGACATGCCCTTCCTCCGGGCCTTGGTGCCCGTGATGCTGGAAGGCGCCGTAGCCGCCGGGAAGATGGCCGCAGCCGTGGACGGCACCCTGCAGAGCCTGGACTACGCCCTGCATCGCCTGTCGCCGGAAATGCTCAAGTTGACCCTGCAGCTGTTCGACGTGCTCGCCCTGCCGATCACCCGTGGGCCGCTGACCGGCATCTGGGGCAGCTGGGACAAGGCCGGCGCCCAGGACATCCGCGAATTCCTCTCGCGCTGGGAACACAGCTCCATCGGCCTCTTGAAGATGGGCCACGCCTCCCTGCTGCAACTGGTGATGATGGCCTGGTATGGCCGCCCGGAATCCTGGGCACATTGCGGCTACCCCGGCCCACCCACCGTTTGACGGCGCCCGTGTGCTTCATCGAATAACGACAAGAATTCGCCCGAGACCCTGAAATGCCTGTACCCGATCTGTTCGCCGAAGGCCTGGCCCGCGGCTGGAAAACCCACAACGGCTCGCGCCTTGAAAAGGACCTGACCCTGGAAGCCGACGTCGCCATCGTCGGCAGTGGCGCCGGCGGCGGCACCACGGCGGAAATCCTCAGTGCGGCGGGCTTCAAGGTGCTGCTGATCGAGGAAGGCCCGCTGAAGACCAGCTCCGACTTCAAGATGCAGGAGGCCGAGGCCTACCCGAGCCTGTACCAGGAAGGCATCGGCCGCATGACCAAGGACGGCGCCATCACCATCCTCCAGGGCCGCGCGGTCGGAGGAACCACCCTGGTGAACTGGACCTCCAGCTTCCGCACCCCGGACCCCACGCTTGAACACTGGGCCCGCGAGCACGGCGTGAAGGGCTTGTCGGTCGCCGAGATGGCCCCCTGGTTCGAGAAGATGGAGCAACGCCTGGGCGTTGCCCCCTGGGCGATTCCGCCGAACCCCAACAACGATGTGATCCGCCTTGGCTGCGAAAAACTCGGGCTGCACTGGAAGGTCATCCCGCGCAACGTGCGTGGCTGCTGGAACCTGGGTTACTGCGGCATGGGCTGCCCGACCAACGCCAAGCAGTCGATGCTGGTCACCACCATTCCCGCCACCCTGGAAAAGGGCGGCGAGCTGCTTTACCTCGCCCGCGCGGACAAGCTGCTGTTCGAGGGCGACAAGGTCAGCGGCCTCGAATGCCTCGGCCTGGACGAGCGCTGCGTGGCGCCCAACGGCCGCAAGATCACCGTCAAGGCGCGCCACTACGTGCTGTCCGGCGGCGGTATCAACACCCCTGCCCTGCTGATGCGTTCCGACGCACCGGACCCGCACAGCCGCGCCGGCAAGCGCACCTTCCTGCACGTAGTGAACTTCTCCGCCGCACAGTTCGACCGCCTGATCAACCCCTTCTACGGCGCGCCGCAGTCGATCTATTCCGACCATTTCCAGTGGGACGACGGCGCCACCGGGCGCATGTCCTACAAGCTGGAAGTTCCGCCGCTGCAACCCTCGCTCACCTCCACGCTGCTGGGCCGCTTCGGTGTCGACAACGCCCTGCGCATGGAACAGCTGCCGCACACCAACGTGATGCTGGCGCTGATGCGCGACGGCTTCCATCCGGACAGCGCCGAAGGCACCGTGGAGCTGCGCGGCGACGGCAGTCCGGTGCTCGACTACCACATGACCGACTACACCTGGGACGGCATCCGCCGGGCCTACCACGTCATGGCCGAGATCCAGTTCGCCGCCGGCGCCCGCGCCGTGCTGCCGATGCACAGCGACGCCGACTACGTGAAGACCCTGGATGAAGCCCGCAAGCTGATCGACGGCCTGCCGATGGAGCTCTACCGCGCCCGCCTGGGCAGTGCCCACGTGATGGGCGGCTGCGCCATGGGCGAGGACCCGAAACTGGCGGTGACCGACAGCCTTGGCCGCCACCACCAGTTGGCTAACCTCTCCATTCACGACGGTTCGCTGTTCCCCACCAGCATCGGCGCCAACCCGCAGCTCTCGGTCTACGGCCTCACGGCCAAGCTGGCCACGGGCCTCGCCGAGCGACTGGGCAAGGCGTGACGAGCGGCGCGCGTCAAGGAGGAGGTCCATGGACAAGCTCATCTCCGCGCTGCTGATCGTCGCCGGCATCATTCACTTGCTGCCGGTCAGCGGCCTGCTCGGCGCTGAACGGCTGGCGACGCTCTACGGCCTGTCGTTCAGCGAACCCAACCTGCTGCTCCTGATGCGCCATCGCGCGGTGCTCTTCGGCCTGCTCGGCGCGCTGCTGGTCTGGGCCGCCTTTCGTCCGGCCCTGCAACCTGCGGCCATGCTGGGCGGACTGGTGAGCGTGCTGTCCTTCCTGCTGCTGGCCTGGATCACGCCCGGCTACAACGCCGCGCTGCGCAAGGTGGTAATCGCCGACTGGGTGGCGCTGGCCTGCCTGGCGCTGGCCGTCGTGCTCTGGCTGCTGCGCCGACCGGCGTCGGCAGGATGAGCGCACTTCTTGGCCGCAGGGATTCGCTGCGCTACCATCCGATTCCCTTTCGGTCCCCTGCCAGGACGTCGCGATGAACCGAGTGTTGTATCCGGGCACTTTCGACCCCATCACCAAGGGTCACGGCGATCTGATCGAACGCGCTTCGCGCCTGTTCGATACCGTGATCATCGCCGTTGCCGCGAGCCCGAAGAAGAATCCGCTGTTCAGCCTGGAGCAGCGTGTGGAGCTGGCGCGAGAAGTCACCAAACACCTGCCGAACGTCGAGGTGGTGGGCTTCTCCACCCTGCTGGCGCACTTCGTCAAGGAACAGAATGCCAATGTGTTCCTTCGCGGCCTGCGCGCCGTGTCGGACTTCGAGTATGAATTCCAGCTGGCCAACATGAACCGCCAACTGGCGCCGGACGTGGAGAGCATGTTCCTCACCCCGTCGGAGAAGTACTCCTTCATCTCCTCGACCCTGGTACGCGAAATAGCGGCCCTGGGCGGCGACATCAGCAAGTTCGTGCATCCCGCTGTGGCTGCCGCACTAGCTGAACGCTTCAAGCGCTAACGACAGCCCCTCCGCGATCGACGCGTGCGTCGATCGCGGCATTCCGGCACAATTCCGCTAATTTCTGTTCAAGGCCGCCGCTGTCTGGCGACGGCAGGAGTTGTTCCCATGTCCCTCAAGATCACCGACGACTGCATCAACTGCGACGTCTGCGAACCCGAGTGCCCCAACGGCGCGATTTCCCAGGGCGAGGAAATCTACGTGATCGATCCCAACCTGTGCACGGAATGCGTTGGCCACTACGACGAGCCCCAGTGCCAGCAGGTCTGCCCCGTCGATTGCATTCCCCTCGACGAAACCCATGTCGAAAGCAAGGATGAGCTGATGCAGAAGTACCTGAAGCTCACCGGCAAGGCCTGACCCGTGGGCCGCCCGGTACGCGGCGCCTACCGCGGCGCGCTGCTCGCCACGCTGCTTCTGCTCGCGGGCGCCGTGCAGGCTGCCCAGCCGGGCCGCGCAGCAGTCGCCACGCCCCACCCATCGGCCACCGTGGCCGGCCTGGAAACCCTGGCCCAGGGCGGTAACGCCTTCGACGCCGCCGTGGCCATCAGCGCCGCCCTTGCCGTTGCCGAGCCTTATGGGTCCGGCCTGGGCGGCGGCGGCTTCTTCCTGCTCCGCCAGGCTGGCGAGAAGCCTGTCTACCGCTTCCTCGACGCCCGTGAACGTGCGCCGCTGGCCGCCCATGCGCGTCTCTATGTGCGCGACGGCAAGGCCGACCCGGCCCTTTCCCTGGAAGGCCCCCTGGCCGCCGCCATCCCCGGCCTGCCGGCAGCACTGGCGGATCTCGCCAGCCGCTATGGCCGACTGCCGCTGGCCGACAGCCTGACCCCGGCGATCCGCCTGGCCCGCGACGGTATTTCGGTGGATCGCATCTACCGTGAGCGCGCCTCCTGGCGCCTGTCGTCGATGCGCGACGACCGCGAGACCGCCCGCCTCTTCCTCGACCACAAGGGCGAGGTGCCGGAAGAGTTCAGCCTGCTGCGCCAGCCGGAGCTGGCCAACACCCTGGAACGCATGGCCCGCTACGGCAAGTCCGGTTTCTACAGCGGCCCCACTGCGGAAAAACTGGTTGAGGGCGTCAATGCCGCCGGTGGCATCTGGAGCCTGCGCGACCTGGCCGACTACAAGACCGTGGAACGCCAGCCGATCCGTTTCCCCCTCGCCGATGGCCGCGAGCTGATCGGCGCCCCGCCGCCCTCGGCCGGCGGCATTGCCCTGGCCCAGAGCCTGGCGATGCTGCAGGAGCTGCCTTGGCGCAAGGCCGACCGCGTGCAGCGCACCCACTACGTGGTGGAAGTGCTGCGCCGCGCCTATCGCGACCGTGGCCTGCTGGGCGATCCGGATTTCGTCGCAAATCCCCAGGCCAAACTGCTCGACGCCGACTACCTGAAGAAACTTGCCTCCGGCATCGACGGCCGTCGCGCCACGCCGAGCAGCAGCCTGCCGCCGTCGCCGCCCCTGCACGAAGGCGAACACACCACCCATTTCGTAGTGATCGACAAGGACGGCAACGCCGTGGCGGCCACCCTGTCCATCAACCTGCCCTTCGGCGCCGCCTTCACCGTGCCCGGCACCGGCGTCCTGCTGAACGACGAGATGGACGACTTCGCCGCCAACCCTGAAGGCGCGAATGCCTACGGCCTCGCCGCCAGCCAGGCCAACGCGGTGGGCTCGGGCAAGCGCCCGCTGTCGTCGATGAGCCCTACCTTCATCGAGAGCGAGCAGGAATTCACCGCCTTCGGCACTCCGGGCGGCAGCCGGATTCCCAGCATGGTGCTGCTCTCGGTGCTGGAGTACCTGGATGGTCAGCCGGTGAGCCGCTGGCCTGCCGTGGCGCGCTACCACCACCAGTTCCTGCCAGACCAGATCGAGCACGAGCCGGGCGCATTCAGCAGCAGCGAAAGCGCGGAGCTGCAGGCGCGCGGCTACAGCCTCAAGCCACTGTCACGCAATTACGGCAACCAGCAGGTGCTGTTCTGGAACAAGGCCAAGGGCAGCCTCGAAGCCGCCAGCGACCCGCGCGGTCTAGGCCTATCCGAAATCCTCGAAATCGAGAAGTTGCGGTAGGTTGGTCCGAGCCTGCGAGGCCCAACACGCAATGCCGAACCCTGGCAACGTTGAGCTTCGCTGCGCTCTGACGGAACGCCGCCCGCACCAGCCTACAGTGATCCGCCTCCAGACATCGCGCAGCGCGCCCTACAACCGCTCGCCTTCCAGCACGATCAGCGACTCTTCGTCCTGCTCCAGCCGCCGCAACTCGCGGAACAGCAACTCCCCCTCACCCAGCATCAGCACGTTGCGCAGGCTCTGGAAGATCCGGCTGGCGTAGCCCAGGTCGTTCATCAGCGAGCTGGTCTGCAGGCCATCCAGTTCAGTGCTGCGTACAGAATTGAACAGGCGGGTGCGGAAGGTGCCGTCGAAGGCCGCCGCCTTCTCGTCCAGCCAGCGCAGGCGCTCGTTCCAGGCCTCTTCCGGGAGTTCGGAGCGGCCCAGCTCACGCAGTTCGTGGAGCATCGCCAGCAGATGACGGCGCAGGTCCACGTAGGCCTCGCGGATGGGTGACGGCTCTTCGGCCAGGTAGCGCCCGAGGTTCTTCTGCAGGTGCTTGGCATCCTTCACCGCATCCACCAGTTGCAGCGCGGCCAGTTGGCAACTGACCCAGAACTGCTGGTGCGCCTCGTCCAGCGGCAGGTCGAGCCGCCCCATGAAGCTCAGCAGATCGCCGTACACCCCCTTGATATGCCGCTGGTAGAGCGCTTCGGCATCCAGGTGATAGCGCTCCGGCCGTGCGTGCAGCAGTCGCTCGTCACCCTGGGCGCTGGCCAACTGGTCCACCGGCAGGTAGAGCGCATGGCAGATCACCTCCATACTCAGCCGGCCAAGGTGATGCAGCTCGCGCACCACGGCGCTGGCCGCGGCGTCCGCCGAATCCAGGGCGCGCTCGCTGAGGTAGCGCGCCTGGGTGCGCTGGGGTTCTTCCTGTCCGGCGGCCAGCTCGGTGATCAGTACCTGGGGCTCTTCGCGCTCCGGCAGCCAGCGCACCAGCCACTGGGCAAGGCGCTCCTGCAGCGGCCAGAACAGCAGCACGCCCATGGCGTTGATCAGGCTGTGGAACATGGCCAGCTGGATCAGTTCGTTCTCGCCCAGGCCGGTGAGGGTGGCCAGGCGATCGACCAGCCAGCTCAGCGGCTCCAGCAGGATGAAGGCCAGGGTGCAGGTGACCACGTTGAACAGCACGTGGGCCAGGGCCAGGCGCTGACCGCTACGGTTACCGCCGAGGGAACCGACGAAGGCGGTGGTTACGCTGCTGCCGACATTGGAACCAATGGCGATGGCGAAGCCCTGGGCCAGGTCCAGCTGCCCGCCGGCCAGCGCCGCCAGGGTCAGCATCAGGGTGGCGTGGCTGGACTGCAGCACCACCGTGACCAGCAGGCCAATCAGCGCGAACAGCAGACTGCCCATCAGCCCGTCAGCCTGGTACGCGGTGAGGTCGAGGCCGTCGCCAAAACTGGCGAAGCCGTCCTTGATCTGATCGATACCCAGGAAGATGAAGGCGATGCCGAGGACGATGCGCCCGGCGGCCTTGCTCTTCTCACCCAGGAAGCCACCGAGCACGCCGAACACCAGCAGCGGCAGGGCCAGCGGGCTGAGGCTGAGATTCTGCCCGGCCAGCGCCAGCAGCCAGATGCCGCTGGTGGCGCCCAGGTTGGCGCCGAAGAGGATGGCGATGCCGCCGGCCAGCTGGATCAGCCCAGCACTGATAAAGGCGATGGTGAGCAGGGAAACCAGCGTGCTGGACTGCAGCAGCAAGGTGCCGCCGATGCCGAACATCAGCCCCTTGAAGGAGGTGGCCGTGCTGCGCGCCAGCAACTGCTCCAGCTTGCCGCCGGCGAGCTGGCGGAGTCCTTCCTCCAGGCACTGCATGCCGAACAGGAACAGCGCGAGCCCCGCGCACAGTTCGAGCCAACCGGAACTGAACCAGAAGCTCAAGGCCAGTCCGACGGTGGCCAGGATCAGCAGAACAATGCGGGAGTAGTGCTTCACGGGCGGTATTCCTTCACCAGACAAGGCCCCAGCTATTAACCGATGCGATGGCCGGAGGGCAACCCGCGCGCGCCCCGGAAACGCCGACGGCCCCGATAAGGGGCCGTCGCGATGGAGCCGCAGGAAGGGATCAGTCTTGCCTGTAACCGCTCATGGTGCAGCCCAGGCAGCGCACGAAGGCTTCCCTGCCCGGCTCCACAACCAGCGCATTGGCGGCATCCTCGACATTACCGCCCAGAGCGGAGAACGGCAGGCTGACGATGAACAAGCCTGCGCCGATCACCGTGGCGCCGATCAGCAGCGGGCGGGCGATCAGGATGTCGCCGGCCATGCTGTAGCCGCTGGGGGCGTTGGCGGTATACATCGGGTCGCCGCTGACATTTTCCTGTACCACTTCCGCATTAGCCGGCAGCGCCAGCAGGCCAGTGGTCAGCGCCAGGACAGCAGCGGTTGTGCGGAGCAGGTTCATACGGGCGATCCTTCAGATAGTGGTGTACGAAAAACTATAACAGCGCATGGCACATCGGCAGCGTGACGGCCTTCAATCGCCATTGAAAGCGTAGTCGGGTTTTTTCGGTACGTAGGGCCGGTAGAAGGCCAGCAGCTGCTGCAGGTCGGCCTGCTCGTCGCCAGTGGTGTAGAACGGCTGGCCGATCACCACCCGGCGGTTGACGTAATCCAGGGCCGCTGGGACCACTGGCACGTCGGCGCCACGGGCGATGTGGTAGAAGCCCATCTTCCAGCGCTCCACCCGCTTGCGGGTGCCTTCGGGCGAGATGATCAGCATGAACTCGCGGCTCTGGCGGAATTGCTCCACTGCCTGCTCCACCATGTTCAACTTGAGGTGGCGGTAGATCGGCACCCCGCCCCAGCGCTTCAACAGACGGCCGAAGGGCCGGCGGAACAGCGTGTGCTTGGCGAACCAGTGGCCATTCAGGCGCAGGACGAACTTCACCGCGAGGAAGATCACGAAGTCCCAGTTGGAGGTGTGATGGGCGCCAATCACCACAAACTTGTCGAGGGGCGGCATGCGTCCCTCGATACGCCAGCCCATCAGGCGCAGCATGCCGTGGCCGATCGCCTCGGCAAATGGATTGGGGGGCAGGTAGTTACCGTACATAGGACAGACTTCTTTCTTGTTCTAGGGATGCTCGGCGCCGAGTCTGGCGACCCGGCGAAGGATCAGCGTTGGCAGCGCGGACAATAGACGCTGGCGCGTTGGCCGAGACGGATTTCCCGCAGGGTCGAACCGCACTGCTTGCAGAACGCGCCAGCGCGGCCGTAGACCCAGAGTTCCTGCTGGAAGTAACCGGGCTTGCCGTCACCACCGACGAAGTCGCGCAGGGTGGTGCCGCCGCATTCGATGGCCTGGGCGAGGATGCGTTTGATCTCCTCGGCCAGCTTCAGGTAGCGCGCACGGGAAATGGAGCCGGCCTCGCGGCGCGGGTCGATGCCAGCGGCGAACAGCGCTTCGCTGGCGTAGATGTTGCCGACGCCCACCACCACGGCGTTGTCCATGATGAAGGGCTTCACCGCCATGCTGCGGCTGCGGGAGAGCTGGAACAGGCGCTCGCCGTCGAACAGGTCGGTCAGCGGCTCGGGCCCCAGGTGACGCAGCAGCTCGTGGTTCAGCGGATCATCGCTCCACAGCAGGGCGCCGAAACGGCGCGGATCGGTGTAGCGCAGGGCCATCCCCGATTCCAGCTCGATATCCACATGCTCGTGCTTGGCCACGGCCAGCCCCGCCTCCACCAGGCGCAGGCTGCCAGACATGCCGAGGTGGCTGATCAGCGTGCCGGCCTCGGCCTGCAGCAACAGGTACTTGGCGCGGCGTTCCACGTGCAGGATGCGCTGGCCGGACAGGCGCACGTCCAGGTCCTCGGGAATCGGCCAGCGCAGGCGGCGTTCACGCACGATCACCCGGCTGACGCGCTGGCCTTCGAGGAAGGGCGCGATGCCGCGGCGGGTGGTTTCGACTTCAGGTAATTCAGGCATCGGTTTCTCGGTACTCAGCTCGCGCCAAGTTCGCGAATGCTTTCCTTGAGGTTCTCGAAGTCGTACTCCGAGAGCCCCACGTAGTCCAGTACCTGACCACGGATGCTCATCCACTCGTAGTCCTCGGCCTGGTTGCCCAGCACCAGGTGCGAAGCGCAGATGTGCTCGGCCATCTTGAGTATCGCCAACAGCGTCTTGAGCTGGGCATCACGGCCGGAGTCGTCACTGAAGATGGACGAGGCGTTGTGGTGGTTGGCGATGGCCTCGCAGAGATGCTCCGGCAGGCGCCAGGAGCGCGCGGTGAAGTAGCCGACCACCGCATGGTTGGTGTTCAGCAGGCGGTTCTCGGTGTCCACCACGCGGCGTTCCGGGCCGGCGCTGGCGTAGGCCTCTTCCAGCACCGTCATGTAGTCGGGGAAGCGCTTGAGCATCAACGGGATGCCGCAATTGTGGAACAGGCCAAGGGCGTAGGCCTCGTCGGCGGACTGGTAGCCGATGCGCTTGGCCAGGGTCAGGCAGGTCATGGCCACGTCCTGGGCGGTGTCCCAGAAGCGGTTCAGGGTGACGATGGTCTCGTCGCTCATCTCACCCTTGATCGACTGCGCGTTGATCAGGTTGATCACCGTGTTGCAGCCCAGCAGGTTCACCGCCTGCTGGATCGAGGCGATGCGGTTGGTCAGGCCGAAGAACGGCGAATTGACGATCTTCAGCAACGCACCGGACAGGCCCGGGTCCTGGCTGATCAGGCGGGCGATGGACTTCAGGTCGGGGCTGGGCATGACCTGCTCCATTTGCAGGTCGACCATGATCTGCGGCTGCGGCGGCACACTGATGCCCTGCAGGACCTGACGGATCTGATCTGCGGAAAGTTCTTGAGCCATGGGGGACGAGTGGGAAGTTTGACCGAATCGACAGTCTACCCGGTTGCATCAACCCGTTGCTCGGGATTTCCGGCCATTTTCCGACTGTCGTACCAAGTGGCCGCCAGCGCCGCCGGGTGGCCTCCGGAGCAGGTATTGCCTGGGGTATAATCCCCGCCTTTTTTCCGGAGAGCGACACATGTCCCTGCCCAGCCTGCGCCTCAAAGCCAATGCCGATCGACGCCTGCGCGCCGGCCACCTGTGGGTCTACAGCAACGAAGTGGACGTGGTCGCCACCCCGCTGAACCTCTTCCAGCCCGGTGACCAGGCCATTCTCGAAGCCGCCGGCGGCAAGCCGTTGGGCGTGGTCGCCCTCTCCCCGAACAACCTGATCTGCGCGCGCCTGGTGTCCCGTGACATCAAGCACACCCTGGATAAATCCCTGCTGGTGCACCGCATCAACGTCGCCCTGAGCCTGCGCGAGCGTCTGTTCGACAAGCCCTTCTACCGCCTGGTCTACGGCGACTCCGACCTGCTGCCGGGCCTGGTGGTGGACCGCTTCGGCGACCACCTGGTGGTGCAACTGGCCTCCGCTGCCATGGAACGCAACAAGGACGCCGTTCTCGACGCCCTGGTGCAAGTGCTCAAACCCCGTGGCGTGCTCTGGAAGAACGACTCCAGCGCCCGTGATGCCGAAGGCCTGGAGCGCTACGTGGACACCGCATTCGGCGTGGTGCCGGAATGGGTCGCCCTGGAAGAGAACGGCGTGAAGTTCGAAGCTCCGGTCATGGAAGGCCAGAAGACCGGCTGGTTCTACGACCACCGCATGAACCGCGCGCGCCTGGCGCCCTACGTGAAGGGCAAGCGCGTGCTCGACCTGTTCAGCTACATCGGTGGCTGGGGTGTGCAGGCCGCGGCCTTCGGTGCCAGTGAAGTGTTCTGCGTCGACGCCTCCGGCTTCGCCCTGGACGGCGTGGAGCGCAACGCCACCCTTAACGGCGTGGCCGAGCAGGTCACCTGTGTGGAAGGCGATGTCTTCGAAGCCCTGAAAGAGCTGAAAGCCGCTGAAGAACGCTTCGACGTGGTGGTCGCCGACCCGCCGGCCTTCATCAAGCGCAAGAAGGACCTGAAGAACGGCGAAGCCGCCTACCGCCGCCTGAACGAGCAGGCCATGCGCCTCTTGAACAAGGACGGCATCCTGGTCAGCGCCTCCTGCTCCATGCACCTCCCGGAGGACGACCTGCAGAACATCCTGCTCAATAGCGCCCGCCACCTGGACCGCAACATCATCCTGCTGGAGCGCGGCGGCCAGGGCCCGGACCACCCGGTGCACCCGGCCATCAGCGAAACCCGCTACATCAAGAGCCTGACCTGCCGCCTGCTGCCCAACAGCTAAGCGCGCACCCCGTACTGCGACATCCGGGCCGGCCCCAGCGCCGGCCCGACCGCCAGCCTTTCCCTGCCGGCCAGGCCCGGCGTAGAATCGGGCGATTCCTCGCCAACCATCCTCCGGCGGGCCAGTGAGCCCCGGCCGAGCGAGCGGTGACCCCGCCCCGCCTTCCGGCCACCACCGACCGAACAGCCATCTGCTGTTTGCATCCGGTATGTTGCGCGCTCACGATGAGACTCTTATCGATACCTGATTAGCCGCAGGAAACCGTCATGCCCGATTACCGCTCGAAAACCTCCACCCACGGTCGCAACATGGCCGGCGCCCGTGCCCTGTGGCGCGCCACCGGGATGAAGGACGAGGACTTCAAGAAGCCGATCATCGCCATCGCCAACTCCTTCACCCAGTTCGTGCCCGGCCACGTGCACCTGAAGGACCTGGGCCAGTTGGTCGCCCGCGAGATCGAGAAGCACGGCGGCGTGGCCAAGGAATTCAACACCATCGCCGTGGACGACGGCATCGCCATGGGCCACGACGGCATGCTCTATTCCCTGCCGAGCCGCGAGATCATCGCCGACTCCGTGGAATACATGGTCAACGCCCACTGCGCCGACGCCATCGTCTGCATCTCCAACTGCGACAAGATCACCCCCGGCATGCTGATGGCCGCCCTGCGGCTGAACATCCCGGTGGTCTTCGTCTCCGGTGGCCCGATGGAAGCCGGCAAGACCAAGCTGGCGAACCACGGCCTGGACCTGGTCGACGCCATGGTGGTTGCCGCCGACGACTCCTGCTCCGACGAAAAAGTCGCCGAGTACGAGCGCAGCGCCTGCCCAACCTGCGGTTCCTGCTCCGGCATGTTCACCGCCAACTCGATGAACTGCCTGACCGAAGCCCTCGGCCTGGCGCTGCCGGGCAACGGCTCCACCCTGGCCACCCACAGCGACCGCGAGCAGCTGTTCCTGCGCGCCGGCCGCCTAGCCGTCGAGCTGTGCCAGCGCTACTACGGCGAAGGCGACGAGTCCGTGCTGCCGCGCAACGTCGCCAGCTTCAAGGCCTTCGAGAACGCCATGACCCTGGACATCGCCATGGGCGGCTCCACCAACACCATCCTGCACCTGCTGGCCGCCGCCCAGGAGGCGGAGATCGACTTCGACCTGCGCGACATCGATCGCCTGTCGCGCAAAGTGCCGCAGCTGTGCAAGGTGGCGCCGAACATCCAGAAGTACCACATGGAAGACGTGCACCGCGCCGGCGGCATCTTCAGCATCCTCGGCGAACTGGCCCGTGGTGGCCTGCTGCACACCGACGTGCCCACCGTGCACAGCCCGAGCATGGCGGACGCCATCGCCCAGTGGGACATCACCCAGACCAATGACGAAGCCGTCCACACCTTCTTCAAGGCGGGCCCGGCCGGCATCCCCACCCAGGTTGCGTTCAGCCAATCCACGCGCTGGGACACCCTCGACGACGACCGCGCCGAAGGCTGCATCCGCAGTGTCGAGCACGCCTACTCGCAGGAAGGTGGCCTGGCCGTGCTTTACGGCAACATCGCCCTCGATGGCTGCGTGGTGAAGACCGCGGGCGTGGATGAGTCCATCCACGTGTTCGAAGGCACCGCGAAGATCTTCGAAAGCCAGGACAGCGCCGTGAAAGGCATCCTCGCCGACGAAGTGAAGGCCGGCGACATCGTGATCATCCGCTACGAAGGCCCGAAAGGCGGCCCGGGCATGCAGGAAATGCTGTACCCGACCAGCTACCTGAAGTCCAAGGGCCTGGGCAAGCAGTGCGCCCTGCTCACCGACGGCCGCTTCTCCGGCGGCACCTCGGGCCTGTCCATCGGCCACGCCTCGCCGGAAGCCGCTGCTGGTGGCGCCATCGGCCTGGTGGAGGACGGCGACCGGATCCACATCGACATCCACAACCGCACCATCCAGCTTCTGGTCAGCGATGAAGAGCTGTCCCACCGCCGCCATGTGCAGGACAAGAAGGGCTGGAAACCGGCCGCGCCGCGCGCGCGCAAGGTGACCACCGCGCTCAAGGCCTACGCCCTGCTCGCCACCAGCGCCGACAAGGGCGCGGTGCGCAACAAGGCGATGCTGGACCACCTGTAAGCTCCGGCAACACTAAAGCCCGGCAAGTGCCGGGCTTTTTTGCTTCTTGTGGGGGCGATTTCAATCGCTGGGCGGACCAAAGGCCCGCCTGTCGTCCCATTGGGGCAGCTGCGCCGCCCTTTGCGAATGAATTCGCCCCTACAGAGTTCAGCCCCGCCATCAAACCTGACCATTCAGGTAGAATCGCCGCTTTTTGCGGTCGATCGCCATGACTTCACTGGAAAAGCCCCCTGTCCCCGAGGCTCGAAACGAGCTGCTCTACGGCCTGGAAGACAAGCCGCGCCCGCTGGCCGCCCTGCTGGCTGCGCTACAGCACCTGCTGGCCATCATCGTCCCCATCGTCACCCCCGGCCTGCTGATCTGCCAGGCGCTGGGCGTGTCGGCCCGGGATACCAACCTGATCGTCTCCATGTCCCTGGTGGTCTCCGGCATCGCCACCTACGTGCAATGCAAGCGCTTCGGGCCGTTCGGCGCCGGGCTGCTGATCGTGCAGGGCACCAGCTTCAACTTCGTCGGCCCGCTGATCGCCGGCGGCGCGCTGATGGTCAAGCAGGGCACGCCGGTGGAAGCGGTGATGGCGGCCATCTTCGGCGTGGTGATGGCCGGCGCTTTTGTCGAGATGGGCATCTCCCGCGTGCTGCCCTTCGTCAAACGGCTGATCAATCCGCTGGTGACCGGCATCGTGGTGCTGATGATCGGCCTGACCCTGATCAAGGTCGGCCTGATCAGCATGGGTGGCGGCTTCGGCGCCATGGCCAACGGAACCTTCGCCAACGGTGAGAACCTGCTGCTGTCCGGCACCGTGCTGGGTGTGATCCTGCTGCTCAACCGCATCCCGCTGGTGTGGATGCGCAGCTGCGCCATCGTCATCGCACTGCTCGCAGGCTACGCCCTGGCCGCGTGGCTCGGCCGGCTCGACTTCAGCGGCCTGCACGACGCGCCACTGGTGCAGGTGCCGGTTCCGCTGCACTTCGGTCTGGGCTTCTCCTGGTCGCTGTTCGTGCCGATGCTGGTGATCTACCTGGTCACTTCGCTCGAAGCCATCGGCGACGTCACCGCCACCAGCAAGGTCTCGCGCCAGCCGGTGGAAGGCCCGCTGTGGATGCAACGCATCAAGGGCGGCGTACTCGTGAATGGCGCCAACTCCTTGTTGGCCGGCCTGTTCAACACCTTCCCAAGTTCGGTCTTCGCGCAGAACAACGGCGTGATCCAGCTGACCGGCATCGCCAGCCGCCACATCGGCCTGTGGATCGCCCTGATGCTGGTGCTGCTGGGCCTGTTCCCGGCGGTAGCCGGCGTGCTGCAGGCCATTCCCGAACCGGTGCTGGGCGGAGCCGCCATGGTGATGTTCGGCGCAGTCGCAGCCTCGGGCATCAATATCCTCGCCGGCACCACCCTTGACCGCCGCGCGCTGCTGATCATCGCCGTATCGCTGGCCCTGGGCCTGGGCGTATCGCAGGTGCCGGAATTCCTCGCCCACATGCCGGCCGCCCTGCGCAACATCCTCGAATCCGGCGTCGCCACCGGCGGCCTCTGCGCCCTGCTGCTCAACTGGTTCCTGCCGGAATCCCGCTAAGTGGCAGAATGGGTCCCATCACACGATGGGGCCCAGCCATGACCTCCCTCCGTATCGGCCTGATCTCAGACACCCACGGCCTTCTCCGGCCCCAGGCCCTCGCGGCGCTACAAGGCTGCGACCGCATCCTCCATGCCGGCGACATCGGCAAACCCGAAATCCTCGACGCCCTGCGCCAACTGGCGCCGCTGACGGCTGTGCGCGGCAATAACGACGTGGACACCTGGGCCGACGCGGTACGCGAGGTCGAAGAACTCTGGCTGGGAGAGACCGGGATCTACCTGGTGCACGACCAGGCGGACATCCCTGCTGATTTGAAGGCGCGCGGATTCAGCGTCGTGGTCACGGGGCATTCCCACAAGCCGCTGGTTACCGAGCGCGCCGGCCTGGTGCACGTGAACCCGGGCAGTGCCGGACCGCGGCGCTTCAAGCTGCCGGTGTCGGTGGGGTTTCTGCTGATAGAGAAAGGTGAAGTGCGGGCGGAGTTGCGAGAGCTACAGATCTGACGGACCAGTCGCCACTGTAGGTTGTGGCTTCGCGTCGCGAAGCCACAACCTACCAATCTGGATTGGTCTGGGACTTCCTCAGCGCTTTTCCCACACCTCGAAGGCGTAGGCCGGCGTGTCCGTCGTCGCCTCGTGCTCGATGCTGGAGGCCAGACGCCAATCCTGCTGCGACACTTCAGGGAAGAACGCATCGCCTTCCGGAGCCAGCTCCACGCGGGTCAGGTAGAGACGGTCGGCCTGGGCAAGGCCCTGGGCATAGAGCTGGGCGCCGCCGATCAGCATCAGCTCCTCGGCTTCTTCTTCGCGCGCCCAGGCATCGGCGCGCTCGATGGCGGCTTCCAGGCTGGGGAAGACTTCCGCGCCTTCCAGCACCAACCCCTCCTGGCGACTGACCACCAGATTGAGCCGGCCCGGCAGCGGACGACCCAGGGAGTCCCAGGTCTTGCGGCCCATGATGATCGGCTTGCCGAGGGTCATGGCCTTGAAGTGCTTGAGATCCGTCGGCAGGTGCCAGGGCAGTTGGTTGTCGCGACCGATCACGCGGTTCTGTGCGAGAGCGGCGATCAGGCAGAGGGGCAGGGTCTTTTTCATGGCGGCGAGAATACCGGCTGCCGCCCACGAGAGAAAGCCAACGGAGGATTGGCACCAGGCTCACAACGGTTTCGGCATGGCCTATGCATACCCTCGAAACCATGGCCAGATGGATACATGCCATTCGTCGTCAATCATTTTTCTGACCACATGGTCAAGTGACGTATCTTCGATTTTCGGAGAATTTATCGGAAATTAAGCGAGAAATAGGCGATGAATAGGCGAAATAGCGCATCGCAAAAATTGTATACAAAGCACTAGTCAATGGACCGAATTATTGTCTACAGTTGCCGGCACAATAACAAAACCGAGAGCCCACCATGACAGTCCCAACCGCAAGTCCGTCTCCGGTGCAACGCCCGGAAGACGAAAACCTCGGCATTGGAGCCAACCTCGCCTACGGTCTGCAGCATGTGCTGACCATGTATGGCGGAATTGTCGCGGTACCCCTGATCATCGGCCAGGCTGCCGGGCTATCGCCCGCAGACATCGGCCTGTTGATCGCAGCCTCACTGTTCGCCGGTGGCCTGGCCACCCTGCTGCAAACCATCGGTCTCCCCTTCTTCGGCTGTCAGCTGCCCCTGGTGCAAGGCGTGTCCTTCGCCGGCGTGGCAACCATGATCGCCATCATCGGCAGTAACGGCGCCGGCGGCATTCCAGCCGTACTCGGCGCGGTAATCGCCGCCTCACTGATCGGCCTGCTGATCACCCCGATATTCTCGCGGATCACCAAGTTCTTCCCGCCGCTCGTGACCGGCATCGTGATCACCACCATCGGCCTCACCCTGATGCCCGTTGCGGCACGCTGGGCGATGGGCGGCAACAGCCAGTCGCCGGAGTTCGGCAGCGTGGCCAACGTCAGCCTGGCCGCCTTCACCCTCGGCACCGTGCTGCTGCTGAGCAAGCTGGGCAGCGCCAGCATCTCGCGCCTGTCGATCCTCCTGGCGATGGTGATCGGCACCGTGGCTGCGGTGTTCTTCGGCATGGCGGACTTCTCCAAGGTGCTCGAAGGCCCGCTGGTGGCCCTGCCCACTCCGCTGCATTTCGGCATGCCGGAATTCCACATCGCGGCGATCCTGTCGATGCTGATCGTGATCATCGTGACCCTGGTGGAAACCTCGGCGGACATCCTCGCCGTCGGTGAAATCATCGGCACCAAGGTGGACTCCAAGCGCCTCGGCAACGGTCTGCGTGCCGACATGATTTCCAGCTCCGTGGCTCCGCTGTTCGGTTCCTTCACCCAGAGCGCCTTCGCCCAGAACGTCGGCCTGGTGGCCGTGACCGGCGTGAAGAGCCGCTATGTGGTGGCCACCGCCGGCCTGATCCTGGTGACCCTCGGCCTGCTGCCGGTGATGGGTCGCCTGATCGCCGCGGTCCCCACCTCGGTACTGGGTGGCGCCGGCGTGGTGCTGTTCGGCACCGTGGCCGCCTCCGGCATCCGCACCCTGGCGCAAGTCGACTACCGCAACAACATGAACCTGATCATCGTCGCCACCTCCATCGGCTTCGGCATGATCCCGATCGCGGCGCCGACCTTCTACCACCACTTCCCCGCCTGGTTCGAAACCATCTTCCACTCCGGCATCAGCTCGGCGGCGATCATGGCCATCCTGCTGAACCTGATCTTCAACCACCTGAAGGCCGGCAACTCGGACCAGCAGTCGGTGTTCGTCGCCGCCAGCGAGCGCACCCTGCGCTACCAGGACATCGCCGCCCTGAACGAGGGCGACTATTTCCGCGACGGCAAGCTGTACGACTGCGACGGCAACGAAGTGAAAGTGGTGTCCGAACATGACGACCACCACGACGCGCCATCAACACCCCGGGTGAAGGTGGCGGCCAGCTCCCACAGCCACTGACAGATGAAGGCCGGCGCCCAGCGCCGGCCTTCTCTTTTGATGATGGTCCCGCCTCGAGCGGTTATTCTCAGAGCTCACCCTTGGCCAAGAAGCCCTTCGTGAGCGAACCCAATCCAGCCGCCCTCCCTCCCCTTTCCTCCCTCGACCAGCTGTGGCTGACCGAGGCCATCCGCCTGCGCGAAGAACACGCCGGCCCCCTCGACGACGCCGAAGCCAACCGCCGCGCCAATGCCGCCGGCGGCGACCTGGCGCAGCGCATCCAGGCTCGTGCCCTCTGGCTGGCCCAGCGCGACGGACAGCTGCAGGCCCTGCAGCACTGGCGCCAGGGCGCGCGGCTCGCCGGCCTGCTGCTGATGGTGCTGGCACTGGTCAGTGGCTCCGGGCTCGCCATTGCGGCGCTGGGTAACGGCGAGCGCCCGGTCAACCTGATCTGGGCCCTGGGCAGCCTGCTCGGGCTGCACCTGTTGATGTTGCTGGGCTGGGCCCTGACGTTCTGCCTCGGCAGTAGCGCCAGCGTGCTCGGGCGGATCTGGCTGTGGCTCAGCGGCAAACTGGCCCGCGATGCCCAGGCCGCGCACCTGGCACCCGCCCTGCTCCTGCTGCTCCAACGCCAGGGCCTGACCCGCTGGGGCCTGGGCGCACTGGTCCATGGCGCTTGGCTGCTGACCCTGGGTAGCGCGCTGGTGATCCTCCTGCTGTTGCTCGCCACCCGCCGCTACGGCTTCGTCTGGGAAACCACCATCCTCGGCAGCGAAACCTTCGTCGTCCTCATCCGGGCCCTGGGCGCCCTGCCCAGCGTGCTTGGCTTCAGCCTGCCGGATGCCGAGACCATCCGCGCCAGCAGCAACGTGCTGGCAGAAGAAGGCGCGCGCCAGGCGTGGTCCGGCTGGCTGCTCGGGGTCACCTTCACCTACGGTCTGCTACCGCGACTGTTGCTGGGGCTGTTCTGCTTCTGGCGCTGGTCACAAGGCCGCGCGCGCCTTCGGCTGGACCTCGGCCTGCCCGGCTACGGCTTGCTGCGCGAACGCCTGCAACCAGCGAGCGAACGCCTGGGTGTCTGCGACGCCGCCCCGGCCGAACTGGTCGAACCTCAATCCGGCAACCTGGACGGCGCCAGCCAGGGCGCCCTGCTGGTGGCCATTGAACTGGACGACCGCCGCCCCTGGCCGCCCGCGCTGCCCAAGGGCGTCGGCGATGCCGGCGTGCTCGACAGCCGCGAGCAGCGCCAGCGCCTGCTGGATCAACTCAGCCGCTTTCCCCCGGAGCGCCTGGCGGTAGCCTGCGACCCTCGCCGCTCGCCGGACCGCGGAACCCTGGCGCTGATCGGAGAGCTGGCCCGCAGCGCCGCCAGAACCCGCGTCTGGCTGCTGCCCCCGCCCTCCGGCGAATCCCTCGATAGCCAACGCCTGGAAGACTGGCATCAGGCCCTCGACCGCCTGGCCCTGCCCCACGCCCAGGGCGCTCCCATGACCTGGTTGGAGACCGGCCATGACTAAGCCGTTGAAGCTGGCCGTGGTCGGCCATACCAACGTCGGCAAGACCTCCCTGCTACGCACCCTGCTGCGCGACCGTGCCTTCGGCGAGGTATCCCACCGCCCCAGCACCACCCGCCATGTGGAAGGCGCGCGGCTGTCGGTGGACGGCCAGCCGCTGCTGGAGCTCTACGACACGCCCGGCCTGGAAGACGCCATCGCATTGCTAGATCACCTGGAGCGACTGGACCGCCCCGGCGAACGCCTCGACGGCCCCGCGCGCCTGGCCCGTTTTCTCGACGGCAGCGAGGCGCGCCAGCGCTTCGAGCAGGAGGCCAAGGTATTGCGCCAGTTGCTGGCCTCCGATGCCGGGCTCTACGTGATCGATGCCCGCGAACCGGTCCTGGCCAAGTACCGCGACGAGCTGGCGGTGTTGGCCATGTGTGGCCGGCCCCTACTGCCGGTGCTGAACTTCGTCGCCAGCGAAAACCACCGTGAGGCCGATTGGCGCGAGGCACTGGCCCGCCTGGGCCTACATGCACTGGTGCGCTTCGACAGCGTGGCGCCACCGCTGGACGGCGAGCAGCGCCTCTACGACAGCCTGGCACTGCTGCTGGAGCGCGCCCGTCCGCAGTTGCAGCGGTTGGTGGACGATCATCAGGCGCAAAGGCGCCTGCGTCTGGACGCCGGGAGCCGCCTGATTGCCGAACTGCTGCTGGACGTGGCCGCCTGCCGGCGCAGCGTACCCGCCCAAGAGGCCGCCGTGCTGGCTGCCACCGAGACCCTGCGCCAGCAGGTGCGCCAGCGCGAGCAGCGCTGCGTGGAAGCCCTGCTGCGGCTCTACGCCTTCGGCCAGGCGGATGCTTCTGCCAGCGACCTGCCGCTGCTGGGCGGGCGCTGGGGCGATGACCTGTTCAATCCGGAAACCCTCAAGCAACTGGGCGTACGCCTGGGTGGCGGCATGGCGGCGGGCGCGGCGGCCGGCGCTGGCGTCGACCTGCTGGTGGGCGGCGTCACCCTCGGTGCCGCAGCGGCCCTTGGCGCCATCGCCGGTGGCGCCTGGCAGACCTTCGGCCACTACGGCGAGCGTCTGCTGGGCAAGATCAAGGGGCAGCGCGAGCTGACCGTGGACGATGCCATCCTGCGCCTGCTGGCCCTGCGTCAGCGCCAATTGCTGCAGGCGCTGGACGCTCGCGGCCACGCCGCCTTCGAGGCGGTACGCATCGATACGCCGGAAGAGAAGCAGTGGCGAGAGGGCAAGTTGCCTGCCGTACTGGCCAAGGCCAGAGCCCACCCGGAATGGTCGTCGCTGAATCCCGATGCGGAACTGGAACAGGCCGAACGCCAGGGGCAGGTAGCGACCCTGGCCACTGGCCTGATGCCCTGACGACATACAGGCGCAAGGACTTACCGAAAACCGTCCGCTCCCGTAGGATTGGCCCGCCGCTCCAACAGGGCCGACCGTCTGAATGCACGGCGCCGGCAAGGGGCCAGATTCCCGCCCCAGCGCGCCCGACACAAAAACAAGAACCGGGAGAGATGGATGATGCGCAAGTTGTTGATGCTGTTCTGCCTGCTGAGCCCGTTGGCCTGGGGTAGTGAGCAGGATGCCCGGCACCTGGGGGAGCTGAGCAGCCATAGCCGCCTGCTCTGCGCCAGTGCCATGGTCTACTTCAATCCAGAGGAGCGCGAGCCCGACCCCCGCGCCCTGAAGGCGACCTTCTACCACCTCAACACTCTGAACCGGATCATCGTCCAGCTCGGCAATCCGGAATCGCTGCAGCGTCCAGCGCGGGCCATGGAAAAGCTGTTCAATGCACTCGACGGCCTGCCACGCGATCAGGCGTCCCGCTTCCCGGAACTCGTAGGCCAGTTGCTGGAGCAGGAGCGGAGCCTGGAGCAAGCCGCCCAAACGCTCTCCGCAAGCACGAAGCAGGACCCGGCCGCCGATCCTGGAGCGCCGTTCAACGCCCAGAGCCAGGCGCTGGCCAGCGTGCTGCTGGACTATCAGCTCCGCGCCTATCCCTTGCCCAACAAGCTGGATTTCGCCCTGCCCGAAGCACAGGCGGCCGGCCTGGATGCCGACATCGAACAGCGCTTCGACCAGTTGCTCACGGGCCATCCGGAACACGCCGAGGTGCTGGGCAAGGCCCGGACCAACTACCGCTTCGTACGCGCCCAGCTACAACAAGGCGGCGGCCGCACCCACGGAGGCGCCGAGTTCTATCTCAGTCGAGCGGCCGACGACCTCGACGAACTGGCCGCCACCCTGAACTAACCAGCGACCTGCACCAATCGGGCTGCCGCCGGAGTGTTCCCGACGCAGCTCGGGGCCCTGGATCAGCGGCCGCCGGCTTCGATCAGGATGCGATCAGCGGCGCACTCGCTGCGATCCCGTGCGTGGCTGGCGGCGAACTGGCCATCGACCACGCCCACCAGGTTGTCGGCCTGCTTCAGTTCGCGGGGCAGCGAGACGCGGATTTCCTGCAGGTACTTGCCGCTACAAATCAGCAGGAAGTTGTTCTGCGCATCACGACTGCCGAAATCCTCTTCCACCTTCTGGTAGAACGCCCGCCTGGAAATGGCGCCGCCGATATTGGCCACGATGTACTGCCCGGCCTTCGACTCGTCCAACTGCCGCACCAGATCCACCGCGCGGCGGAAGTAGGCATCGTCGTCCATCTGAGTCTGGCAGACGCCGTGCTTGTCCCACTGGTAACGGCCGAAGCTGGTGCCGTAGCGGAAGTTCGGCATCCACGGACGGACATAGGCCAGGGTTTCGGCACTGAGCTTCAGTCCCGGTCCATCGCAATGCCCGTAGCTCTTGCCGCAGGACTGGCGATTCGGCCAGAGGCCATGCAGCGTCAGGTGGGAAATCTGAAGCTCGCCCGACTCCAGGCCCTCGCATTCGGGCTTCGCGCCTTTATATGAGGCGTGTTCGCAAAAGCCCGGCTGCCAGGTGGCGGCCAGCACGTAGCCGTCGTGCTGGTCCGGTTGGCTGCAGATATCGCCAGTGTCCGCAGGCTGGGCTGACTTTGCAGTATTGAACGCCAATCCCTCGACCGTCCCGCATCCGGCGGATACCCAACGCAGCGGCGTCGCGCTGCTGGGCATGCGGACGCGCAGCCAGTCGTAGTCGCGCTTGTTCACCTCCACCACTTCGTAGCGCTGCCCCGGCTGGACTTCGAGTCCGTCGGGATTGCTCTGCTTGCGAATGGACTGGAAAGCCTCGCAACGCTGGCTGGCGACGAAACTGCCCTGGGCGGGCTCGGCCCAGGCGGCGAAGGACGGCCAGAGGCCGAAAAGCCCCGTGAGCAGGGCTGCAAGCGGGGCTTTCATGGTGACTCCTGTCAGGGAATGGCCGGGGCTGGAGGCGCCCCGGCGCGGCAGGTCAGACGGCGACCGGGGCCTTGATGTGCGGGTGCGACTGGTAGCCCACCAGCTCGAAGTCTTCGAACGTGAAGGCGAACAGGTCCTTCACTTGCGGGTTGAGCTTCATGGTCGGCAGCGGCAGCGGCTCGCGGGTAAGCTGCAGGTCGGTCTGCTCGATATGGTTGGCGTAAAGGTGGCAATCGCCGCCGGTCCAGATGAACTCGCCGGGCTCCAGGTCGCAGACCTGGGCGACCATCAGGGTCAGCAGGGCGTAGCTGGCGATGTTGAAGGGCACGCCGAGGAAGATGTCGGCCGAACGCTGGTACAGCTGGCAGCTCAGCTTGCCGTCCGCCACATAGAACTGGAACAGCGCGTGGCACGGCGGCAGGGCCATCTCGTCCACCAGGGCCGGGTTCCAGGCGGAGACGATCAGCCGGCGCGAGTCCGGGTTCTTCTTGATCATCTCCACGACCTTGGTGATCTGGTCGATGGACTCGCCATTGGGCGCCGGCCAGGAGCGCCACTGGTAGCCGTAGACCGGCCCGAGGTTGCCCTCTTCGTCAGCCCATTCGTCCCAGATGGAGACGCCGTTGTCCTTCAGGTACTTGATGTTGGTGTCGCCCTGGAGGAACCACAGCAGCTCATGGACGATGGATTTCAGGTGGCACTTCTTGGTGGTCACCATGGGGAAGCCGTCGGCCAGGTCGAAGCGCATCTGGTGGCCGAATACGCTGTAGGTGCCGGTACCGGTGCGGTCGCTCTTGAAGGTGCCGGTCTCGCGCACGCGGCGCATCAGGTCGAGATACTGTTTCATCAGGCGACTCCTTGGGCGGACTGGCGGCGGTGGGCCCATATGATCAGGAAGATGCCGCCGATGATCATCGGCAGGCAGAGAATCTGACCCATGGTCAGCCAGCCGAAGGCCAGGTAACCGAGCTGGGCGTCAGGGACTCGGACGAACTCCACCGTGAAGCGGAAGATGCCGTAAAACAGCGCGAACATGCCGGAAACGGCCATGGTCGGGCGCGGTTTGCGCGAGTAGAACCAGAGGATGGCGAACAGTGCCACGCCTTCCAGGGCGAACTGGTAAAGCTGCGACGGGTGACGCGGCAGCTGGGCCGGATCGGTGGGGAAGATCATCGCCCAGGGCAGGTCGGTGGCCTTGCCCCAGAGCTCGGCGTTGATGAAATTGCCGATGCGGCCGGCGCCCAGGCCAATCGGCACCAGGGGGGCGATGAAGTCCATCAGTTGGAAGAAGCTCTTGTTGTTGCGCTTGCCGAACCAGAGGGTGGCCAGCATCACGCCGATCAGGCCGCCGTGGAAGGACATGCCGCCCTTCCAGACTTCGAAGATCAGCAGCGGATTGGCGATGTACGCCGACAGATCGTAGAACAAGACGTAACCAAGACGACCGCCGGCGATGACGCCGAGGGCGACCCAGAACACCAGGTCGGAGAGTTTTTCCTTGGTCCAGGTCGGGTCGAAGGCGTTCAGCCGGCGCGAAGCCAGCCACCAGGCGCCACCGATGCCGATGAGGTACATCAGGCCGTACCAGTGGATCTTGAGAGGACCGATAGCCAGGGCTACCGGGTCGATCTGGGGATAAGCCAGCATTACAGCTCCTTAGATCAGGAAGTTCAGGCCCACTGACAACAGCAGCAGGGCGAACAGGCGCTTCAGCAGGCGCGGCGACAACCGATGGGCCAGGCGCGCACCGAAACGGGCGAACAACATGCTGGTGGCGGCAATGCCGACCAGCGCCGGAAGGTAGATGAACCCGATGCTGTAGGGCGGCAGGCCGGGGTTGTTCCAGCCCAGCGCCATGAAGGACAGCGCACTGGCCGCGGCGATCGGCAGCCCGCAGGCGGCCGACGTGGCGACGGCCTGCTGGATGGGGACGCTGCGCCAGGTCAGGAAAGGCACGGTCAGCGAACCGCCACCGATGCCGAAGATGGCCGAGGCCCAGCCGATCACCCCGCCCGCCAGGGTCAGCCCGGGCTTGCCCGGAACCTCGCGACTGGCCTTGGGCTTCAGGTCCAGGCCCATCTGTATCGCTACCAGTATGGCGAATACGCCGATGATCTTCTGCAGCATCGGCCCCTGAATGGCCGCAGCCGTCATGGAACCGAAGCCGGCGCCGATGAGGATACCGACGGCCATCCAGACGAAGACGGGCCAGCGCACCGCACCTTTGCGATGATGCTCGCGCACCGAATTGATCGAGGTGAAGATGATGGTGGCCAGGGAAGTTCCCACTGCCAGGTGAGTGAGGATGCCTGGATCGAACCCCTGGGCGGTGAAGCTGAACACCAGCACCGGCACGATGATCATGCCGCCGCCGACGCCAAACAGCCCGGCCAGCACTCCCGCGCAGGCGCCGAGCACCAGGTAGAGCACGAATTCCATGGACACCCCCGAAAACAAAGCGGCATGTTAACGGAAGGCCGATTCACGCTCCACCCGAGGGATGTGGAGTCCTGACGGACGCAGCCGATAACCCGGAAGAAAACTTTTGCCGCTGATGTAGTTTTCCTACCGACTGCTACACTCCGGCTCATAACAAGGAGACGACTCCATGTGCCTGATCGTATTCGCATGGCGCCCCGGACACGAAGTCCCGCTGGTGCTCGCTGCTAACCGCGATGAATTCTACGCACGTCCCACCCTCCCCATGGCGAAATGGGAAGACGCACCCGGCGTAATTGCCGGACGCGATCTGGAAGCCGGAGGTACCTGGCTCGGCGCCGGGCCCAAGGGCCGATTCGCCGCCCTCACCAATATCCGAGACCCCCGAACGCCCCCGGTCGGCCGCACCCGTGGCGAGCTCTGCGTGCAGTTCCTGCGTGGAACCATGGGGCCGGGCGAGTTCCTCGAAGATGCGCTGCGCCGGGCCGGTGATTATTCGGGCTTCAACCTGGTGGTGGGCGACGACCGCGAACTGTGGTTCCTCAACCCCCGCACTGGCGGACCGATCAACCTTCAGCCGGGTATCTATGGCGTGTCCAACGCCGACCTGGATACACCCTGGCCCAAGGTCGAGCGCGGCAAGGCAGCCATCGCCGAATGCCTGGAACCGGCGTCCACCGACGCCCTGCTCAATCTGCTGCATGACCCGGAGGTTGCGCCGGACCACATCCTCCCGGACACCGGCGTGGGGCTGAACACCGAGCGCATGCTCTCCAGCGTGTTCATCGCCACCCGCACCTACGGCACCCGCGCCAGCTCGGCGCTGGTCGTCCGCGCTGACGGCAGCCGCGAGCTGGTGGAGCGCAGCTACGGCCCCTATGGCGCCAAGCTGGGGGATGTGCGCATGGAGCTGAAGGACTGATTGTCCAGGGTGGGCGAATTCCTTCGCCCACACCCGCTCCTACTGAATAAACGCTTCGCAGAGACGACAAAGGCCACCCGACGGTGGCCTTTGTCTTTTGCAGCGCTGGATCAGGCAGCCTGGGTGGAGGCCGGCTTCCAGCTGGAGGAAGCGGCTTCCTCGGCCATGGTTTCCATCGCCTGCTGGATGGCCCGCTTGCGGCGCTCCTCGGCCTGGCGAGAGAAGAACCAGGCGAAGAAGGTGAACAGCGAGACGGTCAGCAGGATCAGGCTGGCCACGGCGTTGATCTCCGGCTTCACGCCCAGACGCACGGCGGAGAAGACTTCCATCGGCAGGGTAGTGGAACCGGGACCGGACACGAAGCTCGCCAGCACCAGGTCGTCCAGGGACAGGGCGAAGGACATCATGCCGCCTGCCGCCAGGGACGGCGCGATCATCGGGATGGTGATCAGGATGAACACCTTCCACGGACGCGCGCCCAGGTCCATGGCCGCTTCTTCGATGGACAGGTCCAGTTCACGCAGGCGCGCCGACACTACGATGGCCACATAGGCCGAGCAGAAGGTGGTGTGGGCGATCCAGATGGTGACGATGCCACGCTCCTGGGGCCAGCCGATCAGTTGCGCCATGGCCACGAAGAGCAGCAGCAGCGACAGACCGGTGATCACCTCCGGCATAACCAGCGGCGCGGTGACCATGCCACCGAACATGGTGCGGCCACGGAAGCGCGGGATGCGGGTCAGCACGAAGGCGGCCAGCGTACCCAGGGCAACGGCAGCGATCGCGGTGTAAAGGGCGATCTCCAGGGAACGGCCCACCGAGTTCATCAGTTGGGTGTTGTCCAGGAGGCCCACGTACCACTTCACCGACCAGCCGCCCCAGACGGTCACCAGCTTGGAGGCGTTGAAGGAGTAAATGACCAGGATGATCATCGGCAGGTAGATGAACAGCAGACCTACCCACAGCATCACGGTGGAGAAACTGAAGCGCTTCATACCTTGCCCTCCAGTTCTTTGGCCTGGTTACGGTTGAACAGGATGATTGGGACGATCAGGATCGCCAGCATCACCACCGCCAGGGCGGATGCCACCGGCCAGTCGCGGTTGTTGAAGAACTCCTGCCACAGCACCTTGCCGATCATCAGGGTCTCCGGGCCGCCGAGCAGTTCAGGGATCACGAACTCGCCCACAACCGGGATGAACACCAGCATGGAGCCGGCGATGATGCCGTTCTTCGACAGCGGCACGGTGATTTTCCAGAAGCTGTTGAAGGTGCTCGAACCGAGGTCCGACGCAGCCTCCAGCAGACTCGGGTCATGCTTCACCAGGTTGGCGTAGAGCGGCAGGATCATGAACGGCAGGTACGAATAGACAACGCCGATGTAGACCGCCAGGTTGGTGTTGAGGATCTGCAGCGGCTCGTCGATCAGCCCCATGCCCATCAGCGCACTGTTGAGCAGGCCGTTGTTGCTGAGGATGCCCATCCAGGCATAGACGCGGATCAGGATCGCCGTCCAGGTCGGCATCATGATCAGCAGCAGCAGCACGGTCTGCGCTTCCTTGCTGGCACGGGCGATGGCGTAGGCCATCGGATAACCGATCAGCAGGCACATCAGGGTGCTGAAGAAGGCGATCTTCAGCGAGCCCAGATAGGCCGCCAGGTACAGGTCGTCCTCGTTGAGTATCAGGTAGTTACCCAGGTTGAGGATGAGTTGCAGCTGGTTGTCCGCCCAGGTGTATATCTCCGTGTACGGCGGGATCGCCACGTCGGCTTCGGCAAAGCTGATCTTCAGCACGATGGCGAAGGGCAGCATGAAGAACAGGAACAGCCAGAAGAACGGTATCCCGATGACGAGATGCCGGCCGGTCGGCAGCAGGTTACTCAGTTTGGGAATTCTCATGACCGCAGTACCACGCCGCTGTCGTCTTCCCACCAGACGAACACTTCGTCATCCCAGGTCGGACGCGTGCCACGGCGCTCGGCGTTGGCGACGAAGGACTGGACGATGGAGCCGTTTGGCAGCTTGACGTAGAACACCGAGTGACCGCCCAGGTAGGCGATGTCGTGGATCCGACCGCGCGACCAGTTGTACTCGCAGGTGGGCTGCTCGGTGGTCACCAGCAGCTTCTCCGGACGCAGGGCGTAGGTGATGCGCTTGTCCTGCAGGGAGGTGGTCACGCCGTGGCCGACGTAGATCGGGCGCTCCAGTTGCGGGCAGGCGATCAGCGCATGGGCCTCGTAGTCTTCCACCACTTCGCCGTCGAAGATGTTGACGTTGCCGATGAACTCGCACACCAGGCGGCTGATGGGGGTCTCGTAGATGTCCACAGGGCTACCGATCTGTTCGATGCAGCCCAGGTGCATGATGGCGATGCGCTGGGCCATGGTCATGGCCTCTTCCTGGTCGTGGGTCACCATCACGCAGGTCACGCCCACGCGCTCGATGATCTCCACCAGTTCCAGTTGCATCTGCGAGCGCAGCTTCTTGTCCAGGGCGCCCATGGGTTCGTCGAGCAGCAGCAGCTTCGGACGCTTGGCCAGCGAGCGGGCCAGGGCCACGCGCTGGCGCTGGCCGCCGGACAGCTGGTGCGGCTTGCGCTTGGCGTACTGGGTCATCTGCACGAGCTTGAGCATCTCGTTGACGCGCGCATCGATCTCGGCAGCCGGAAGCCTGTCCTGTTTAAGTCCGAAGGCGATGTTCTGCGCAACAGTCATATGCGGGAAGAGCGCATAGGACTGGAACATCATGTTGATCGGGCGCTCGTAGGGTGGCATGTCGGTAATGTCCACGCCGTCGAGCATGATGCGCCCTTCGGTCGGCCGTTCGAAGCCGGCGAGCATGCGCAGGAGAGTTGATTTACCCGAACCGGAGCCGCCGAGCAGGGCGAAGATCTCACCCTTGTTGATGGTCAGCGAAACATCGTCCACCGCCACCGTCTCGTCGAACTTCTTGGTCACCCGGTCGATCTTTACCAGCACCTCTTTGGGTTGCTGGCTGCCCTCAAGGGCTTTCTTGTAGGCACCGGAGGCTATTGCCATTACCACACTCCCAGAATTTTCTACCCGACCACCGCGGCCGGGCGCGTTTATACAGCAGGGGCACGAGACAGGCATCCTGCCTGGCTCGGCCGGGACGTTACCGGCGGCTCCGCCACACCACGGGCCACCGGCTTTGCATTACTTGCCCGACTTGACCTTGGTCCAGCTGCGGGTCATCAGCCGCTGGACTTTCGGCGGCAATTCCGCCGACACATACAGCTTGTCCAGCACCGCTTGTGGCGGGTAGACGGACTCATCGGTGCGTACTTCCTGATTCATGAGCTCCCCAGCCTTCAGGTTGGGGTTGGCGTAGCCGACGTAATCGCTGACCTTGGCGATCACCTCGGGCTTGAGCAGATAGTTGATGAAGGCATGGGCTTGCTTGGCATTCGCCGCGTCGGCCGGAACGGCCAGCATGTCGAACCAGAGGTTGCCGCCCTCTTTCGGGATTGCGTAGGCGATCTCGACACCCTTGCCGGCTTCCTCGGCACGCGCGGCGGCCTGGAAGATGTCACCGGAGAAACCGGCGGCGACGCAGATGTCGCCATTGGCCAGGTCGCCGATGTACTTGGAAGAGTGGAAATAGGTGACGTAGGGGCGTACCGCCATCAGCTTCTCCTCGGCCTTCTTGTAGTCGTCCGGGTTGGTGCTGTTGGGGTCCAGGCCCATGTAATTGAGCACGGCGGGAATCATTTCATCCGCCGAGTCGAGGAAAGCCACGCCGCACTGGCTGAGCTTCTTGATGTTCTCGGGTTCGAAGATGGCCGACCAGGAGTCGATATGGTCGACGCCGAGCACAGCCTTGACCTTCTCCACGTTGTAACCGATGCCGTTGGTGCCCCAGAGGTAGGGAACGGCGTACTCATTGCCCGGGTCGTTGCGCTGGAGCTGCTTGAGCAGGTTGGGGTCCAGGTTCTGCCAGTTGGGCAGCTGGCTGCGGTCGAGTTTCTGGAACGCGCCCGCCTTGATCTGTTTGCCGAGGAAGTGGTTGGACGGCACGACCACGTCGTAACCGGTACGGCCCGCCAGCAACTTGCCTTCCAGGGTTTCGTTGGAGTCGAAGACGTCGTACACCGGCTTGATGCCGGTTTCCTTCTGGAAATCCGCCAGGGTGGTCTCGCCGATGTAGTCCGACCAGTTATAGATATGCACCGTCTGATCAGCCTGGGCCTGGGAAACCAGGGTCAGGGTTGCTGCTGCAGTGATCATCATCTTGCGGATGGGGAAGTGCACAGGTTCGTCCTCTTCTGTTATCCGGCGGTGCCGGAAGAAGCCCGGGTCATTCCAGCAACCAGGGCCAGTCAACTCGTGGTATCGCGCGGGGTGGTCCGGGCACCGGCGGGGATCTCCCCGCCGGGCACGGGAGCCGTGCTTACTTGCCCGACTTGATGGTGGTCCAGGTACGGGTCATGGCGCGCTGTACCTTGGCCGGCAGGTCCGGGAAGGCATAGAGCTTGGCCATGGTGTCCGCCGTCGGGTAGATGCCCGGGTCCTTGCGGATCGCCTCGTCAACCAGCGCAGTGGCAGCGGCGTTGCCGTTGGGGAACTGCACTTCGTTGGTGATCTCCGCCATGATTTCCGGCTTCATCAGGAAGTTCATGAAGGCATAGGCTGCATCCGGGTTGGCGGCATCGGCCGGGATCGCGACCATGTCGAAGAAGGTGCCAGCGCCTTCCTTCGGAATGTTGTAAGCGACCTTCACACCACCCTTGGCCTCTTCGGCGCGGGACTTGGCCTGGTACACGTCACCCGAGTAGCCCACCGCCACGCAGAGGTTGCCGTTGGCGAGGTCCGAGATGTACTTGGAGGAGTGGAAGTAGGTGATGTGCGGACGGATCTTGAGGAACAGCGCCTCGGCTTCCTTCAGCTGTTTGGGATCCTGGCTCAGCGGATCGTGGCCCAGGTACTTCAGGGCGATCGGCAGGATCTCGGTCGGCGAGTCGAGGAAGGAAACGCCGCAGGACTTCAGCTTCTCGATGTTCTCCGGCTTGAACAGCAGGTCCCAGGAATCCACCGGAGCGTTGTCGCCCAGGACGGCCTTGACCTTGTCCGGGTTGTAGCCGATGCCGATGGAGCCCCACATGTAGGGGAAGGCGTACTGGTTGCCCGGATCGGAAACTTCGACGGTCTTCAGCAGGTTGGTGTCCAGGTTCTTCCAGTTCGGCAGCTTGGACTTGTCCAGCGGCTGATAGACCTTGGCCTTGATCTGCTTGGCCAGGAAGTTGTTGGACGGCACAACGATGTCGTAACCGGACTTGCCGGCCAGGAGCTTGGCTTCGAGGGTTTCGTTGGAGTCGAAGACGTCGTAGACGACCTTGATGCCGGTTTCCTTGGTGAACTTCTCGACCGTATCCGGCGCGATGTAGTCCGACCAGTTGTAAACGTGCAGTACTTTGTCGTCAGCCTGGGCCATGCCGGCCACGGCACCCGCCAGGGTCATGGCGAGCAGGGTCTTGCCGAAGGTTTTGATCATGCGGGTAGCTCCATTATTGTTGAAGTGTCCGAGTGGCGTCGTACCGAATACGCCACCACTCGGTGAGCCTGGCCAACGCACCGGCGAAGTCTGGCAAGTTAGAGGGCTTGCTTACAACAGGCGGCATCTCCAAATGCCACCATCAAGCCCTCTTTTTCTTAGCCTTTTACTTCAGCCAGGGTGAGGTCCAGGCACTTGCGTGCCTTGGTCACCAGTTCGTCGACTTCGTCTTTGCTGATCACCAGCGGCGGCGAGATGATCATGGTGTCACCCACCGCGCGCATGATCAGGCCGTTACGGAAGCAGTGCTCGCGGCACAGCATCCCTACACCACCGGCGAAACGCTCACGGGTCTGCTTGTTCTTGACCAGTTCCAGCGCCGCCACCATGCCGACACCGCGCGCCTCGCCAACCAACGGGTGGTCGGCCAGCTCCTGCCAGCGCTGCTGCAAATACGGTGCCGTTTCAGCCTTCACTTTCTCGACGATCTTCTCTTCGCGCAGGATGCGGATGTTCTCCAACGCCACCGCTGCCGCTACCGGATGACCAGAGTAGGTGAAGCCGTGGTAGAACTCCCCACCCTCATTCAGGGTATGGACGATCTCGTCGCGGACAATCACGCCGCCCATGGGGATGTAACCGGAGGTCAGGCCCTTGGCGATCGGCATCAGGTCCGGGGCGTTGCCGTAGTACTGGCTACCGAACCATTCGCCGGTACGGCCGAAGCCGCAGATCACTTCGTCGGCGATGAACAGGATGTCGTACTTGGCGAGGACTTCGCGGATCTTCGGCCAGTAGGTTTCCGGCGGAACGATCACGCCACCCGCACCCTGGATGGGCTCGGCGATGAAGGCAGCAACCTTGTCCTCGCCCACTTCGAGAATCTTCTTCTCCAGCTGCTCGGCCGCCCAGACGCCGAACTCGGCCGGAGCCATGTCGCCGCCCTCGCCGAACCAGTAGGGCTGGGCAATGTGTTCGATGCCGGGAATCGGCAGGTCACCCTGCTCATGCAGGGCCTTCATGCCGCCGAGACTGACACCGGCCACGGTCGAGCCGTGGTAGCCGTTCCAGCGGCCGATGATGACTTTCTTCTGCGGCTGGCCTTTGATCGCCCAGTAGTGGCGGACCATGCGCAGCACGGTGTCGTTGGCTTCCGAGCCCGAACCGGTGAAGAACACGTGGTTCATGCCTTCCGGTGCGATCTCGGCAATTGCCTTGGAGAGTTCCACCGCCGGCGGATGCGCGGTCTGGAAGAACAGGTTGTAGAAGGGCAGTTCACGCATCTGCCGGGTCGCCGCCTGGACCAGCTCCTCGCGGCCGTAGCCGACGTTGACGCACCACAGGCCGGCCATGCCATCGAGGATCTTGTTGCCTTCGCTATCCCAGATGTACACGCCTTCGGCCTTGGTGATGATCCGCGCACCCTTGGCGTTCAGCGCCTTGTAGTCGGTGAACGGCGGCAGATGGTGGTCACGACCGAGCGCTTGCCATTCAAGGGTCTTGGGGTTGGTCACTTGGCTATTCATTTCATTACCTCAGTAAACACGTATCTGGAGGGCCGGCCGAGGCGGCCGGCCTCCGTTCCGGATTAGACGGAGAGCAGCAGGAACTCACGCTCCCAGGAACTGATCACCCGCTTGAAGTTCTCGTGCTCGGCGCGCTTGACCGCCACGTAGGCCGTCACGAACTTGTCGCCCAGGTATTTCTCGATGTCGCGGCAGGCTTCCATCCGCTCCAGCGCTGCCTCGATGGTCAGCGGCAGGCGCAGGTTGCGGCGCTCGTAGCCACGGCCCTTGACCGGCGCGCTCGGTTTCACGCCTTCCACCATGCCGATGTAGCCGCACAGCAGGCTCGCGGCGATGGCCAGGTAAGGGTTGGCGTCGGCGCCAGCCAGACGGTTCTCCACACGGCGGTTCTGCGGACCGGCATCCGGTACGCGCAGGCCCACGGTGCGGTTCTCCTCGCCCCACTCGACGTTCACCGGCGCGGAGGTGTCCGGCAGGAAGCGGCGGAAGGAGTTCACGTTGGGTGCGAACAGTGGCAGCACTTCGGGGATGTACTTCTGCAGGCCGCCGATGTGGTGCAGGAACAGCTCGCTCATGGAACCGTCATCGTTGGAGAAGATGTTCTTCCCGGTATTGATGTCGATCACGCTCTGGTGCAGGTGCATGGCGCTGCCCGGCTCGTCGGTGATCGGCTTGGCCATGAAGGTCGCCGCCACGTTGTGCTTGAGCGCTGCCTCGCGCATGGTGCGCTTGAACACCAGGATCTGGTCCGCCAGCTCCAGGGCGTCGCCGTGACGGAAGTTGATTTCCATCTGCGCCGGACCTTCCTCGTGGATCAGGGTGTCGAGGTCCAGGTCCTGCATCTCGCACCAGTCGTACATATCCTCGAACAGCGGGTCGAATTCGTTCGCCGCATCGATGGAGAAGGACTGGCGACCGGTTTCCGGGCGGCCCGAGCGGCCCAGCGGGGCCTGCAGAGGGAAGTCCGGGTCGTCGCAACGCTTGGTCAGGTAGAACTCCATCTCCGGGGCGACGATGGGTTTCCAGCCTTTATCTGCGTACAGCTTGAGCACCTTCTTCAGGAGGTTGCGGGGCGACAGCTCGATGGGGTTGCCCTGCTTGTCGAAGGTGTCGTGGATCACCATGGCGGTGGGCTCGATGGCCCAGGGCACCAGGTACACGGCGTTCTGGTCCGGGCGGCAGAACATGTCGATGTCCGCCGGGTCGAGCAGCTCGTAATAGATGTCGTCCTCAACATAGTCGCCGGTTACGGTTTGCAGCAGCACGCTCTCGGGGAGGCGCATGCCCTTCTCGTCCAGGAACTTGTTGGTCGGCGAAATCTTACCGCGAGCAATGCCGGTAAGATCGCTGATCATGCATTCAACTTCGGTGATTTTGCGTTCTTTCAGCCAGCCTGTCAGCTGGTCGAGCTTGGTAGTCATAAAGACCTCAGGGTTGAGAGCTTCGCTAAGAGGCTTCTGCAGTTTCGTGCCGGACGCACCCATCGAGGCACCGGCCGCGCGATCAGTACAGTCCCAACTACGCGACACGGCAACTTCGCCGGTTTCCTGAAGAGTTCTCCCGCTCAGCGTTTCCCCGCCTTCTCCCTGCAAGCCTCACCAAAGGCCTGGAAGATGGCGAGATAGTTCGGGTTGGTCTGCACTTGCCACTCGGGATGCCATTGCACCCCCAAGGCAAAGCTCCTGGCGCCTTCGACCGAAAAGGCCTCGACCAACCCATCAGGCGCCAGAGCCTCTACACGCAGGCCCGGCGCCAGACGTTCAACGCCCTGGCCATGAATGGAGTTGACTTGAATCTCGGACGGCAAGCCGATGCCGTCGAGTACGCCGCCCGGCTGCACCTTCAATGCATGACGGGGAGCGTATTGCACCTCGCGCGGCTCATTGGCCGGCTCGCGGTGGTCCATGAATCCTTCTACTTCATGCACGCGCTGGTGCAGAGTGCCCCCGAGGGCGACGTTCATTTCCTGGAAGCCCCGGCAAATGCCCAGAACAGGGACACCGGCTTCAATGGCGGCGCGGACAAGGGGCAGAGTGGTGCGATCCCGGGCGGGATCGTGACGGGTGCCGGGCTCGGATGCGGTGCCTTCATATTGATGGGGCTCCACATTGGAAGGGGAGCCGGTAAGGAGTAGACCGTCCAGGCCGGACAGCAGAGTCGCCTGGTCCATCAGTTCAGCGAGGGCTGGAATCACCAGCGGAATTCCACCGGCTCCGACCGCTACCGCACGCAGATACTTGTCACCAGCTATATGATAAGTCTGAGGACCGATCTCTCTGGTGCAAGCGGATACGCCTATCAACGGCAGGCGAGACATGAGACACCCGTTTTATTTGTCTGTTATGGGTTTCGACCGAGCTTAGCGTTGTTCATTTTTTTACACAATAGGGCTGTAAAAAATTGAACACGCCCCGCTGAGCACCACGCCTGACAAGGTTCGGAGAGAGGTTCGGGCGCCCCGAAACGCCCAAAAACTGGCCATCGAGCCCGTTTTTGGGGCAAAATAGGGCTCGCTTGACATCAAGGGGTGATTCGGATTGACTCACACCTTAGATAGAGCGTGATTGATATTTTTAACAAAAAAGGTGTTGCATCATGTCGGTACCCCCGCGTGCCGTTCAGCTTCAAGAAGCGAACGAATTCCTTAAGGAACATCCTGAGGTCCAGTTCGTCGACCTGTTGATTGCAGATATGAATGGAGTGGTGCGAGGCAAGCGAATCGAGCGCGCCAGCCTGACCAAAGTCTACGAGAAAGGCATCAACCTCCCCGCTTCGATCTTCGCTCTCGATATCAACGGTTCCACCGTCGAAAGCACCGGCCTCGGCCTGGACATCGGCGACGCAGACCGCATCTGCTATCCCATTCCCAGCACCCTCAGCGACGAACCCTGGCAAAAGCGCCCGACCGCGCAGCTGCTGATGACCATGCATGAGGTCGAAGGCGACGGCGAACCCTTCTTCGCCGACCCGCGCGAGGTCCTGCGTCGTGTGGTGGAAAAATTCGATGATCTCGGCCTGACCATCTGCGCCGCGTTCGAGCTGGAGTTCTACCTGATCGACCAGGAGAACATAAACGGCCGTCCGCAGCCGCCGCGTTCGCCCATTTCCGGCAAGCGCCCGCAGTCCACCCAGGTGTACCTGATCGACGATCTGGACGAATACGCCGACTGCCTGCAGGACATCCTCGAAGGCGCCAAGGTCCAGGGCATCCCGGCCGACGCCATCGTCAAGGAAAGCGCCCCGGCCCAGTTCGAAGTCAACATGCACCACGTCGAAGACGCCCTGAAGGCGTGCGACTACGCGGTACTGCTCAAGCGTCTGATCAAGAACATCGCCTACGACCATGAAATGGACACCACCTTCATGGCCAAGCCCTACCCGGGCCAGGCGGGCAACGGCCTGCACGTGCACATCTCGCTGATCGACAAGAAGACCGGCAAGAACATCTTCGCTTCCGATGATCCCGAGCAGAACGCCGCTTTGCGTCACGCAGTCGGCGGTGTGCTCGAGACCATGCCCGCGTCCATGGGCTTCCTGTGCCCGAACGTGAACTCCTACCGCCGTTTCGGCGCGCAGTTCTACGTGCCGAACGCGCCGAGCTGGGGCCTGGACAACCGCACCGTGGCCGTTCGCGTGCCCACTGGCAGCGCGGATGCCGTGCGCATCGAGCACCGCGTGGCCGGCGCCGACGCCAACCCTTATCTGATGATGTCGGCCATCCTGGCGGGTATCCACCACGGCCTGACCAACAAGATCGAGCCGAGCACGCCTATCGAAGGCAACTCCTACGAACAGCTGGAGCAAAGCCTGCCGAACAACCTGCGCGATGCCCTGCGCGAGCTGGACGACAGCGAAGTCCTGGCCAAGTACATCAGCCCGGATTACATCGACATCTTTGTTGCCTGTAAGGAAAGCGAGCTGGAGGAGTTCGAACACTCCATCTCCGACCTCGAGTACAACTGGTACCTGCATACCGTGTAAGCGAGTCCAGAACGCCGGCCCCCGGGCCGGCGTTGTCGCATCTGTACCCTTGCAACACCCCGGCGCAGCGGGCGACTCCGGCTGGCGGCGCCTTGCAGCACCCGAACGCCAAGAAAACCAGAACCCGCATGCTCTATCAGGGAGGACGTCATGCCCCGCTTGCTCGCCCCGCTGTTGCTCGCATTGCTCCCCGCACTGGCCCAGGCCGAAGACCTGATCCGCGTCTACAACTGGAACGATTACATCGCCCCGGAGGTGCTGGAGGAATTCCAGAAGGAAACCGGCATCAAGGTCGATTACCGCACCTTCAGCAGCGCCGAAGAGCTGGACAAGGCGCTGGCCGGCGGCGAGCCCATCGATGTCGCCGTGCCTTCCCATAACGACCTGCCGCGCCTGATCAAGGAAGGCCGCCTGCAGCCGCTGGACTTCTCCCTCCTGCCCAATCGCCAACACCTGGACAAGCAGCTGCTGAGCAAGCTGGCCGCCATGGACCCGAACAACCAGCACGCCGTGCCCTACCTCTGGGGCGCCGTCGGCCTGGCGGTGAACACACCCCAGGCGGAAATGGCCTTCGGCGGGCCCCTGCCCCACAGCTGGAGCCTGCTGTTCGAGGCCGACCAGAGCGCGCGTCTCGGCCAGTGCGGC
Source organism: Pseudomonas sp. BN411 (assembly GCF_029871235.1). Taxonomy (GTDB): domain Bacteria; phylum Pseudomonadota; class Gammaproteobacteria; order Pseudomonadales; family Pseudomonadaceae; genus Metapseudomonas. Next base: position 10,541 of record NZ_SSOM01000074.1, on the reverse strand, counting down.
ATCAGCCTGCTGGACGCCCCCGACGAAACCCTCGCCGTGCTGCTCAACTACCAGGGCCGCAACCTCTCCCGCAGCGCGCCGAGCCGGCTCAAGCGCAGCGCCGAAACCCTCGCCGCCCTGCGCCCGAACCTGCGCTATGTCGACAGCGAGCGCTACATAGCCGATCTCAACGCCGGCAAACTGTGCGTCGCCATGGCCTGGGTCGGCGATGCCCTGAACGCCGCTGCGGCCGGTCAGCCGGTGAGTTTCATGGTCCCGAACGAAGGCTCGGTGGTGTTCATCGACAACCTGTCGATTCCCACCAGCGCCAAACGGGCCGACCTGGCACACCAGTTCATCGACTTCATGCTGCGTCCGCAAGTAGCGGCGAAGGTCACCAGCGCGACCCTCTACCCCAGCGGCAATGCCGACGCCCGTCAGTATCTGGATGCAGGCCTGCGCGACCAGCCCGGCCTCTACCCGGACAAGGAAACCAAGCGGCGCCTGTTCCCAGTCGAGCCTGTGCCGGAGAAGCTCAGCGCGACCCGCGATGAGGTATGGGCCGCCTTCCGCGAAGGCCAGTAGGGTCATCGTCTTGTAGGAGCTAGCTTGCTAGCGAAAAGGAGCCATTCGCCGGCAAGCCAGCTCCTACGGGCAGCGAATTCATTCCCCTCTCCGCAAGCGGGAGAGGGGGCCATTCATACGCTCTCTTGCCCCTGAACCATCGCCTGGCGTCCAATAGCGGCTCTTCGGAAAGGAGCCTCCCATGTCGCGCACCGCCACCGCCCGCAAACCGCGCGCCAGCAGTCAGCTGCGCATCGCCGGGATTCTCGACGCCGCCCGCGCCCTCCTGGCAGAGCAGGGCGTGGCCAACCTGTCGATCTACAGCGTCGCCGAGCGTGCGGAGATGCCGCCCTCTTCCGTCTATCACTTCTTCTCCAGCGTGCCGGCGATACTCGAAGCCCTCACCGCCGACGTCCACGCGGCCTTCCGCGCCTGCCTCCAGCAGCCCATCGAGCACGACAGCCTGCGCCACTGGCAGGACCTCTCGCGCCTGGTGGAAGAGCGCATGCTGTCGATCTACGCAGCCGACACCGCCGCGCGCCAGTTGATCCTCGCCCAACACGGCCTCACCGAAGTCACCCAGGCCGACCGCCAGCACGACATCGAGCTGGGCCGGCTGATGCTCGCCCTGTTCGAACGCCACTTCGAGCTGCCGGCACTGCCTGAGGATGTCGACGTCTTCGCCCTGGCCATGGAACTGGGCGACCGCGTCTACGCTCGCTCCGTGCAGCTGCACGGCGAAATCACTCCGCGCCTGGCCGAGGAAGGCATGCGGGTGTTCGATGCCTACCTCGGCCTCTACCTGCCACCCTTCCTGCCAAAACGGGCCACGGCTCGGGAAATCTGAGCCGACAAATCCCGATATTTATCGGCAAATAAATCAGAAAACGCGTCTCGATAGAAAAATCACGCTTCCAAAGCAGATTTTTATCGACTATAAAGTCGCCATCCGCACGGCGGCCCACACCCCGCCGGCACGGAAAAGCCCCAATTACCGATAGATATCCGGTAATGGGTTCAAAAACGTTCCGACGAGGTGTCCCCATGTCCCGCATCGTTACTGTCGCCGCCACCCAGATGGCCTGTTCCTGGAATCGCGGCGCGAATATCGCCAACGCCGAGAAGCTGGTCCGCCAGGCTGCCGCCAAGGGCGCGCAGATCATCCTGATCCAGGAGCTCTTCGAGACTCCCTACTTCTGCCAGAAGCCGAACCCGGACTACCTGCAGCTGGCCACTCCGACCGAGACCAACGAAGCCATCGCGCATTTCCAGAACGTCGCGAAGGAACTCCAGGTCGTGCTGCCCATCAGCTACTTCGAGCAGGCCGGCCGCGCGCGTTTCAACAGCATCGCCATCATCGATGCCGACGGCTCCAACCTGGGCGTCTACCGCAAGAGCCACATCCCGGACGGCCCCGGCTACCACGAGAAGTACTACTTCAACCCGGGCGACACCGGCTTCAAGGTGTGGAACACCCGCTACGCCAAGATCGGCGTGGGTATCTGCTGGGACCAGTGGTTCCCGGAAGCCGCGCGCAGCATGGCGCTGCTGGGTGCCGAGATTCTCTTCTACCCGACTGCCATCGGCAGCGAGCCGCACGACGCCAACATTACTTCCCGTGACCACTGGCAGCGCGTGCAGCAAGGCCACGCCGGCGCCAACCTGATGCCGCTGGTAGCGTCCAACCGCATCGGCAAGGAAGAGCAGGACGGCTACGACATCACCTTCTACGGCTCCTCCTTCATCGCCGACCAGTTCGGCAAGAAAGTCGAGGAACTGAACGAGACCGAGGAAGGCATCCTGGTGCACAGCTTCGACCTGGACAAACTCGAGCACGTGCGCAGTGCCTGGGGTGTGTTCCGCGACCGTCGCCCGAACCTATACTCCCCGATCAAGACCCTGGACGGCTCCCTCGAGTCCTGACAGTTAAAACAGGGGCCAGCCTGATGGCGATGCACTGTTCGCCATCAGGCTGGCCCCTGCCCCATTCCATACCGATGGTGGATCGATGAACACTCTGAACAGCCTCCCCCGCGACGACGGCTTCCGCATGCCGGCTGAATGGGAACCCCATACCCGCACCTGGATGGTCTGGCCCGAGCGCCCCGACAACTGGCGCCTGGGCGGCAAACCCGCGCAAGCGGCCTTCGCCGCTGTGGCCAAGGCCATCGCCCGCTTCGAGCCGGTGACCGTCTGCGTCTCCGCCGGGCAGTACGAAAACGCCCGCGCGCGCCTCGACGAGCCGAACATCCGCGTGGTGGAAATCTCCAACGACGACGCCTGGGTGCGTGACACCGGCCCGACCTTCGTGGTCAACGACCAGGGCGAAGTGCGCGGCGTGGACTGGACCTTCAACGCCTGGGGCGGCTTCGACGGCGGCCTCTACTTCCCCTGGAACCGCGACGACCAGGTGGCGCGCAAAGTGCTCGAAATCGAAGGCTGCAAGCGCTACCGCACCGAAGGCTTCGTGCTGGAGGGCGGCTCCATCCACGTGGATGGCGAAGGCACCCTGATCACCACCGAGGAATGCCTGCTGAACCGCAACCGCAACCCGCACCTCTCCCGCGAAGAGATCGAGGCGGTGCTGCGCGAGCAACTGGCGGTGGAAACCGTGATCTGGCTGCCGGACGGCCTGTACAACGACGAAACCGACGGCCATGTGGATAACTTCTGCTGCTACGTGCGCCCGGGCGAAGTGCTGCTGGCCTGGACCGATGACCCGCAGGACCCGAACTTCCCGCGCTGCCAGGCGGCGATGAAGGTGCTGGAAAGCGCCCGCGACGCCAAGGGCCGCCAGCTGGTGGTGCACAAGATGCCGATTCCCGGCCCGATCTACGCCACCGAGGAAGAGTGCGCCGGCGTGGACCTGGTGGAAGGCACCCAGGATCGCGATCCGTCCATCCGCCTGGCCGGCTCCTACGTGAACTTCCTGATCGTCAACGGCGGCATCGTCGCGCCCAAGTTCGACGACGCGAAGGACGCCACGGCCGAAGCCATCCTCAAGCGCGCCTTCCCGCAGCACGAAGTGGTGATGGTGCCGGGCCGCGAGATTCTGCTCGGCGGCGGCAACATCCACTGCATCACCCAGCAGCAGCCGGCGCCGCAGAAGCGCTGAGTGAAGCTGGAATGAACAATCCCCCGCACTTGCGGGGGTTTGTTTTTGGAGCGGCACGAAACTGCAGGGGACCTTGCTCTTGTGGGGGCGAAAAGTCCTGTAGGGGCGAATTCATTCGCCAAGGGCAGCGCAGCTGCCCCCCTGGTGGCTTTGCAGGGCAGACCTTCGGCCTGCTTGGCGAATGAATTCGCCCCTACAACATCGATTTGCCCCCACACTCGCCCATCACAGCTTCGCGATCGACACCTCGGTGGATTTCACGAAGGCGATCACTTCCGAACCGATACCCAGCTCCAGCTCGCGCACGGAGCGGGTGGTGATCACGGAGGTGACGATGCCGGCGGCGGTCTGCACGTCAATCTCGGAAAGCACCGGGCCTTCGATGATTTCCTTGATGGTGCCCTTGAACTGGTTGCGGACGTTGATGGCTTTGATAGTCATGGCGTTGATTCCTTTGCTCGGGAGATTGGGGTTTGGGTCAAAGCGCCCAACGCAATTGCGTGGGCAGAGGGGAAACAGGTTCGGGTTCCGGTGGGGCCGGCGGCAGCGCCAGCACCCGGTCCAGCACGTCGGCTTCCAGCGCGGCCAGGCGCGCCGAACCGCGGGCACGGGGGCGATGCAGTTCAACGGTGAGATCGAGGCCGATGGCGCCGTCCTCGATCAGGATCACCCGGTCGGCAACGGCCACCGCCTCGTTCACATCGTGGGTCACCAGCAGAACGGTGAAACCGTGTTGTTGCCAGAGACGCTCGATTAGTTGCTGCATTTCGATGCGGGTCAGCGCATCCAGCGCGCCCAGCGGCTCGTCCAGCAGCAGCAGGCGCGGCTGGTGGATCAGCGCGCGGGCCAGGGCTACACGCTGCTTCTGTCCGCCGGAAAGCGCTGCCGGCCACTCCTGTGCACGGTCGGCCAAGCCAACCGCTTCGAGGGCTTCCAGGGCACGCGGACGCCAGTTGCCGGAGAGGCCGAGACCGACGTTGTCGATCACCCGCTTCCAGGGCAACAAGCGCGAATCCTGGAACATCAGGCGAGTGTCCTCGCGAGCGTCTTCCAGCGGCGCCGAACCGGCCAGCAGTTCGCCACGGGAAGGCTGATCCAGCCCGGCCAACAGCCGCAGCAGGGTGCTCTTGCCGCAGCCACTGCGACCGACCACGGCGACGAACTGACCGGCCGGAATCAGCAGGTCGATGCCCTTGAGCACTTCGCGCTCGCCGAAGGCCTTGCCGATGCCACGCAGCGCCAGCGGAATGCCGCGCTTGAGGCGTTGAGGCGCATGCAGAGCGGTCATGCGGCACCTCCCTTGGCCTGGTAGGCCGGATGCCAGCGCAGCCAGACGCGTTCCAGCCCACGGGCGGCGACGTCAGCCAGCTTGCCGAGCACCGCGTAGAGCAGGATCGCCAGCACCACCACATCGGTCTGCAGGAATTCACGGGCGTTCATCGCCAGGTAGCCAATGCCGGAGCTGGCGGAAATGGTCTCGGCGACGATCAGCGTCAGCCACATGAAGCCGAGGGCGAAGCGCACGCCCACCAGGATCGAAGGCAGCGCGCCGGGCAGGATCACCTGGCGGAACAGGGCAAAGCCGGACAGACCATAGCTGCGCGCCATTTCCACCAGCGCCGGGTCGACGTTGCGGATGCCGTGGTAGGTGTTGAGGTAGATGGGGAACAGAGTGCCGAGGGCGACCAGGAAAATCTTCGCCGACTCATCGATGCCGAACCACAGGATCACCAGCGGAATAAGCGCCAGGTGCGGCACGTTGCGGATCATCTGCACCGAGCTGTCCAGCAGGCGCTCGCCCCACTTCGACAGGCCGGTGATGAAGCCCAGCAGCAGGCCAAGGCCGCCACCGATGGTGAAGCCGATGCCTGCACGCCAGCCGCTGATGGCCAGGTGAGTCCAGATCTCGCCACTGGACAGCAGGTCCCAGCCCGCCGCCAGCACCGCACTCGGCGCGGGCAGGATGCGGGTGGAGAGCAGGCCGGTTTCCACCGCGACCTGCCAGATCGCCAACAGCACCACGGGCAGCGCCCAGGGCGCCAGGCGCAGGAGTAAGGATTCGAATTTCATCCCCGCGCCCTCAGCTCTGCGACGCCAGCTTGGCTTCGGGCAGCGCTTCGTTGGCGACCATCTCGCCGAACGGGCTGACGAAGCCCAGGCCGTCATTGGTGCGCGGACGGGCCACATCGAGATGGGGGAACAGCAGTTCGGCGACGCGATAGGACTCTTCCAGGTGCGGATAGCCGGAGAAGATGAAGGTGTCGATGCCGAGGTCGGCGTATTCCTTCACCCGCTCGGCCACGGTCGGGCCATCGCCCACCAGCGCCGTACCGGCACCACCGCGCACCAGGCCGACGCCGGCCCAGAGGTTGGGGCTGACTTCCAGCTTGTCGCGGCGACCGTTGTGCAGTGCGGCCATGCGCTGCTGGCCCACCGAATCGAAACGGGCGAAGGCAGCCTGCGCCTTGGCGATGGTGGCATCGTCCAGATTCTCGATCAGGCGGTCGGCGGCGGCCCAGGCGGCTTCGTTGGTCTCGCGCACGATCACGTGCAGGCGGATACCGAAGCGCACCGTGCGACCTTGTTTGGCGGCCTTGGCGCGCACCTGCTCGATCTTCTCCTTCACCGCCGCCGGCGGCTCGCCCCAGGTCAGGTACAGCTCCACCTGTTCGGCCGCGAGGTCCTGGGCCGCTTCGGAGGAACCACCGAAGTACAGCGGCGGACGCGGCTGCTGCAGCGGCGGGTAGAACAATTTGGCGCCCTTCACCTGGATGTGCTTGCCGTCGTAGTCGACGGTTTCGCCCTCCAGTACGCGGCGCCAGATGCGGGTGAACTCCCTTGATGCTTCGTAACGTTCTTCATGGTTCAGGTGCAGGCCATCGGCGGCCAGTTCGTCCGGGTCGCCGCCGGTGACCAGGTTGAACAGCGCGCGGCCACCGGACAGTCGATCCAGGGTCGCTGCCTGGCGCGCGGCCACGGTCGGCGAAATGATTCCGGGGCGCAGGGCAACGAGGAATTTCAGGCGCTGGGTCACGGGAATCAGCGAAGCCGCCACCAGCCAGGAGTCCTCGCAGGAACGCCCGGTAGGGATCAGTACGCCGCCGAAACCGAGGCGGTCGGCCGCCTGCGCGATCTGTTGCAGGTAGCCGTGGTCGACGGCACGGGCGCCTTCGGATGTGCCGAGGTAGTGGCCGTCGCCGTGGGTTGGCAGGAACCAGAAGATGTTCAAGCTCATGGAGTGGTCTCCTTTCAAATTTCTACTCCCCTCTCCCTTTGGGGCGAAGAGGAACGCTTTGGAAGCACCGCTTCCAGTGACGATGAGCGCCTGAACGCTACGCGTTCAGGCCGGGGCGCGGAGCGGGGCCGGGGGTGAGGGAGCGCCGGCTGGGCTCGATCTCACCCAGTGCTTCGGAATTACTGCTGCGCGACCTTGGCCGGCGGCGTCCAGATCACATCGGCGATGCTGAGTTTTTTCGGAATCAGCTTCAGGCCGGTGAAGGTGTCGGCGATCTTCTGCTGCGCGGCCACCACCTCGGGGCTGAGCGGCTGAGCGCCGTAGCCTTGGCGTTTCACCGCGATGGAAGTGATCTCCTTGGACAGGCCCAGCAGCGGCGCGACCTGTTCGGTGACCTTGTCCGGATCGGCCTTGGAGTCCTCGCCCACGGCGCGCACTTCCTCGATCAGGGTGCTGACCACCTGCGGGTGCTTCTGGGCGTAGGTGCGGGTCGCCAGGTAGAACTGGTGGTTATCCACAAGCCCTTCGCCATTGCGCAGGGTGCGGGCTTCCAGTTGCTTCTCGGCGGCGGCCTGGAAGGGGTCCCAGATCACCCAGGCATCCACGCTGCCGCGCTCGAAGGCGGCACGAGCGTCAGCCGGAGGCAGGTAGACGGGCTGGATGTCGCTGTACTTCAGGCCGGCCTCTTCCAGGGCGCGCACCAGCAGGTAGTGGACGTTGGAGCCCTTGTTCAGGGCGACCTTCTTGCCGGCCAGTTCCTTCACCGACTGGATGGGCGAACCCTTTTGCACCAGGATCGCTTCGCTCTGCGGGGCCGGCGGCTCATAGGCCACGTAGAGCAGGTCCGCGCCAGCGGCCTGGGCGAACACTGGCGGGGTTTCGCCGGTCACGCCGAAATCGATGGAGCCGACGTTCAAGCCTTCCAGCAGCTGCGGGCCACCGGGGAACTCGGTCCACTTCACTTCGATGCCCTGGTCAGCCAGGCGCTTCTCCAGCGTGCCCTTGGCCTTGAGCAGCACCAGGGTGCCGTACTTCTGGTAGCCGATCCGCAGGGTTTCGGCCTGTGCTTGCGTGATGGCGCCGAAAGCCAGGGCAGCCGCGAACAGGGCAGCCAGGCTCCGACGCAAAGTGATGGTGCGCATGGCGCTCTCCTCATGACTTTGCTTGTGGTGTCGTTGCCTGCTTCCCGTTGGCGGGTGAGTAAGGCGGGGGTCGTTCAGTGCGCGCGAGGCGCCGGATGAATCAGCGGTTGGGTTGCGGGGTCAGGCGCAGGTACGGCCGGACCGCCTTGTAGCCACGCGGGAAGCGCTGGCGAATCTCGTCTTCATCCTTGAGCGAGGGGACGATCACCACGTCGTCGCCGTCCTGCCAGTTGGCGGGGGTGGCAACCTTGTGGTTGTCGGTCAGCTGCAGGGAATCGATCACCCGCAGGATTTCGTTGAAGTTGCGCCCGGTGCTGGCCGGGTAGGTGATGATCAGGCGCACCTTCTTGTTCGGGTCGATGATGAACAGCGAACGCACGGTGAGCGTGTCGTTGGCGTTCGGGTGGATCAGGTCGTACAGGTCGGACACCTGGCGGTCGGCGTCAGCGATGATCGGGAAGTTCACCAGGGTGCCCTGGGTGTCGTTGATGTCATCGATCCAGCGGTGATGGGAATCCACCGGGTCCACGGACAGCGCGATCACCTTCACGCCGCGAGCGGCGAACTGATCCTTCAGCTTGGCGGTGAACCCGAGCTCGGTGGTGCACACCGGGGTGAAGTCTGCCGGGTGCGAGAACAGCACGCCCCAGCTGCTGCCCAGCCACTCGTGGAAACGGATGCGGCCTTCGCTGGAGTCCTGTTCGAAGTCGGGGGCGATGTCGCCGAGGCGGATGCTCATGGTGTTGCTCCTGTATCTGGATGTCGTTCCGTGGGGCTCACTATGGGCAGTTGCATTGAAAATTAAAAAGAATAAATAACAATTTATTTATTACTTTATGAACTATTGATTTGCAGTCGTAAAAAAGCCGGGAAGGCCTCTGGAATGAGGCTCCCGGCTAGTTCATACCCGATAGAACCGTAGGTTGCGGCTGAGCTATGCGAAGCCCAACACGCGGAGTCGCGACCCACCTCGTTGGGCTTCGCTGCGCTCTGCCCAACCTACAAAAGCCCCTCTCCCTGGCACTTCCCTGTGGGGGCGAATTCATTCGCCAAGGGCGGCGCAGCGGCCCCGTAGGTTGGTCCGAGCCTGCGAGGCCCAACGCGGCCGGTCACAGGCGCCGCAACGTTGGGTTTCGCTGCGCTCTACACCAACCTACGCAAGCTGTGGAGCGATCGTAGGGTGGGCTTCAGCCCACCACCGTCCTTACAGCAGCGTCAGGGTGTAGCTGAGGATCAGGCGGTTCTCGTCCTGGTCGCGGGCGGCGTCGCTGCGCAGGGCGGCATTCCGCCAGGACAGGCCGAGACCCTTCAGCGGGCCGTCCTGCAGCACGTAGTCGAGACGGAAGTCGCGCTCCCACTCGCCCTGGTCGCTGCCCTGGGTCTCGATGTTGCTGCCCTTCAGGTAGGTGCCCACCGCCTTCAGCCCCGGCACGCCGAGCTTGGCGAAGTCGTAGGCGTATTCGGCCACCCAGGTGCGCTCGCCGGCGCTGAGGAACTTGCCGATCTGGCGGTCGGTGATCAGGTAGGCGGTGGCGCCGTCGCCCTGGTTGAGGAAGGGGAAGGCGCTGTCGCCGGACACCTGCTGGTAGCCCAGGCTGGCCGCGTGGCCGCCGAGGGTGTAGGTGAACAGGGCGCTCCAGGTGCGGTTGTCCACCTCGTAGCGGTCCGGGTCGTTGGTCGCCCAGTTGCCCGCACTGCGGAAGCCTTCGCGGCGGCCGGCGGCGCTGGCGTTCTTGCCGTCGGAATCGCTGTAGAAGTAGCGCAGGTCGGACTTCAGCGCGCCCACCGGCAGCGCCCAGTTGTGGGTCAGGCCGACGAAGTGCTGCTGATAGAAGTCTTCCAGGTTGCCGTAGTAGTACTGCGCGACCAGGTTGTCGCTGACCTTGTAGTCGCCACCGGCGAAGTAGAACTTGTTGACGAACTGGCCGGTGCGGGCGTTGTTGGCGCCGGCGATCGACAGGCCGCGGGCGTCGCTGGAGTTACGCCCCTTGGCGTGTTCCAGCTGGCCGCCGATCAGGGTCAGGCCGGCGATCTCGCTGGAGGTCACCTGGCCGCCCTCGAAGGTCTGCGGCAGCAGGCGGCCGTCGTTGTAGGTCACCACCGGCAGCTTCGGCAGCAGGGTGCCGAGGCGCGCTTCGGTCTTGGAGAAGCGCACCTTGCCGGTCACGCCCAGGCTGCCGAAATCGTCCTTGGCGCGGCCGTCGTTGTCGGTGGGGAACACGGTGCCGCCGTAGTTGGCGCTGGTCGGGTTGTAGTGGCGGCCCTTGCCGGAATCCAGCTTCACGCCCAACAGGCCGAGGGCATCGACGCCCACGCCGACGGTGCCTTCGGTGTAGCCGGAGGCGTAGTTGAACAGGAAGCCCTGGCCCCACTCTTCCTGCTTGGACGGCGCGGCGGTGCCTTCGCGGTTGTCCGAGTTGATGTAGAAGTTGCGCAGGGTCAGGCTGGCCTTGCTGTCTTCGATGAAACCGCCGGCGGCGGCCTGCTGGGCCAGCACGCCGAGGGC